>NZ_JBHTVV010000004.1:2557-892047 GCF_042792755.1 Nocardia sp. NPDC056611 | reverse complement strand
TTCACGAAAGTCTGCTCATGAAACTTAGCTGGTCAGAAGGTTTTCAGAGGGGGAGAAAATGCCGCGAAAGACTTGCATCTCATCATTACGAGTGAAGCGCTCTACCGACTGAGCTAAGGCGGCGTGCCTTCCGGCGCTGCGAGTCTATCGTCTCGTGCCCGAATCGCGAAAACGTGTGTTCACGGTGACCAACCACACTCGGCGGTCAGGCGGAACGGGCTGCCATCAGGGCGGCGACCATGGCGGCGAGGGCGAAGCGGGGCTTCACATTGGTTTCGAGGGCCTCGCGGCAGTCGAGGACGGCTTGGATGGAAAGGAGCAGGCCTTCGGGTCGGACGTCGGTGGCGAGTTCGCGGATCTGGTCGGCCATATCGGGGTGGGTGAGGGTGACGCCGGACGAAGAATCGGCGGCGGCCGCGCCGAAACGGACGGCCAGCGCGTCACGGTAGAGGCCCGCCACATCGATCAGGGAACGGTCCAGGGCGTCGCGGCCGGTGCGGGTGGCGCGTGATTTCTGGCGTTTTTCCAGGTCTTTCAATGCTCCCGCGGAACCCCGGGTCGCCGAGGCGGTGCCCTTGCCGGTGCCGCCGGCGCCCAGCGCGGTGGCCAGGGCGTCGCGTTCCTTCTCATCGCGGTCGGCGCTGACCAGCTTGGCCTCGTCATCGGCGGACTTCACCAGCTCATCAGCGGCCGCATAGGCCTGAGCGGGGCGAGCGGTCGCCGCGACCAAGGCCAGGGCCCGGCGGCGGCGCGCACGGGCGTCGTCATCGGTGGCCAGCCGGCGGGCGCGACCGACGTGGCCACCGCTCACCGAGGCCGCCCAACCGGCGACCTTGTCGTCCAACCCGTCCCGCTCACGCAGCACCCGGGCGATCGACTCCACCGACGGCGTCGCCAAATGCACGTGGCGGCAGCGGGATCGCAGCGTCACCGAGATGTCCTCCGGATCCACCGACGGCGCGCAGAGGAGGAAGACCGTACGGGCCGGCGGCTCCTCGACCACCTTCAGCAGCACATTGCCCGCCGCCTCGGTCAGCCGATCCGCATCCTCCACCACCACGACCTGCCAGCGGCCGGTACTCGGCCGCCGCGACGCCACCTGCACGATCTCGCGCATCTCCTTGGTGCCGATGCTCAAACCCTCCGGCACCACCCGGCGCACATCGCCGTGGGTGCCGGCCATGGTGGTGGTGCAGGCGTGGCAGCGGCCGCAGCCGGGCGTCCCCTCGTCCGTGCACTGCAGAGCGGCCGCGAAACACAGCGCCGCCACCGACCGCCCCGAACCGGGCGGACCGGTGAACAACCAGGAATGCGTCATGGCCGACGACGATCCGGCCCCACCCCGCGCCGCCACCGCCGCAGCCGTCAACTCGGACTCGACCGCACCCTGGCCGACCAGCCGATCGAAGACACCCGCCACGCCGACCACCTTAGCGGCCACCCCCGACAGCGCCGCCGAGTGTCAGTTCGCGCGCTGATATGTCGTGTTCGCGCCGTCCAGCGCCTCACGGATGATGTCCGCGTGACCGGAATGGTGCGCGATCTCCCGCAGGATGTGCAGCAGGATGTAGCGCACGGTCAGCCACTCCCGCTCCGGCGCCCACGGGGCGGTCGGCGTCGGCACCGAATCCTCGAGGTTCGGTAGTTCGCGGATCAGCTTCGCGGTGTGCTCGGCCACCGCCTCCCACTCGGTGAGCAACCCCGCGACCGTCTGGTCCGCGTCCAGCCGGTACTCGGAATCCATTCGGGAGACATCGAATTCGGAGTTCGGGTCCCGCTCGACCAGGATGGTGGTCCAGTGCCGCTCGACATTCACGCAATGACTGAGCAGCCCGCCGAGGGTGAGTTCACTGATCGTGGTGCGCTGGCGCGCCTGTTCGTCGTCGATGCCCCGGACAGTGATCCGGAGCAGGTCCCGCTGGCTCGCGAGAACCTTGATCAGCTCTTCCCGCTCGTGGTCGACCGTCATCGAATGCCCTTCCGCTGGTGCGTGTTCCGAACAGCACGCTACGGCAGGGCGCCGACAATCGTCAGGATTGCGCCGACGCGGCGCTCTTCGTCGCGGCCTTCTTGGCCGGGGCCTTCTTCGCCGCCGCGGCCTTCTTGGTGGTGACGCCGTCGGCCGTCTTGGCCGCCGCCTTCTTCGCCGCCGCCTTCTTGACCACGGTCTTGGCCACCGCCGTCTTCTTGGCCGGGGTCTTCTTCGCCGCCGCCTTCTTGGCCGTCTTCTTCGCGGCCTTCTTCACCGGGCCGCGCGCCCGCCGGTCCGCCAGCAGCTCCGAAGCCCGGGCGTCGGTGATGGACTCGACCTCGTCGCCCTTGCGCAGGCTGGCATTGGTCTCGCCGTCGGTGACGTACGGGCCGAAACGCCCGTCCTTGATCACCATCGGCTTCTCCGACACCGGGTCGACGCCCAGTTCCCGCAGCGGCGGCGCGCTCGCCGCCTGCCCACCGCGCCGCTTGGGCTCGGCGTAGATCTTGAGCGCCTCCTCGAGGGTCACCGTGAAGATCTGGTCCTCACCGGTGAGCGACCGCGAATCGGTGCCCTTCTTCAGATACGGCCCGTAACGGCCGTTCTGCGAGGTGATCTCGTCCCCGGAAGCCGGGTCGACACCGACCACGCGCGGCAGCGACAGCAGCCGCAGCGCCTCGTCCAGCGTCACCGTCTCCACGCTCATGGACTTGAACAGCGAGCCGGTGCGCGGCTTCGGCTTGTCGGCCGCCTTCTTGGTCGTCTTCTTCGCGCCGGTGTCGGCTTCCTCGACCGGCTCGGGCAGGACCTCGGTGACGTACGGGCCGAAACGTCCTTCCTTGGCGACGATTTCGTGTCCCGACTCCGGATCCACACCCAGCGAGCGACCCTCCTGCGGCGTCGCGAACAGCTTCTCCGCGACCTCCGGGGTCAGCTCGTCCGGCGGCAGATCGTCGGGCAGGTTGGCGCGCTGCGAGACCGGATCCCCGTCCGGGTCATCGGGATTGACGACCATGCGCTCCAGATACGGCCCGAACTTGCCGACCCGGACCACCACATCGCGGCCCTCGTCGTCGGCGAAGAGCTTGATGGAGTTGACTTCTCGCGCGTCGATGCCGTCGAGTCGTTCGCCCACCATCTTTTTCAGGCCGCCCTCGCGCGCGACCGAACCCTGCGCGCCGTGATCGCCACCGAAATAGAAGGAGGACAACCAGTTTCCGCGCTGCTCGCGGCCGCCGGCGATGGCGTCGAGGTCGTCTTCCATGGCCGCGGTGAAGTCGAAGTCCACCAGCCGACCGAAGTGTTCCTCCAGCAGCCCGATCACCGCGAACGCCACCCACGACGGCACCAGCGCGCTACCGCGCTTGTACACGTAACCGCGGTCGAGAATGGTCTTGATAATCGAGGAGTAGGTGGACGGACGGCCGATGCCGAGGTCTTCCAGCGCCTTGATCAGCGAGGCTTCGGTGAATCGCGCGGGCGGATTGGTGGTGTGCCCGTCCGGCAGCAGCTCGATGGCGGTGACGCCCTGGCCCTCGGTCAGCGCGGGCAGCCGCGATTCGGCGTCATCGGACTGGCCGCCCGCCTCCTCGTCGACACTCTCCACGTACGCCTTGAGGAAGCCCGCGAAGGTGATGGTCCGGCCCGACGCCGAGAACACGCACTCCTCACCGGAATTCGCGACACCGGTGATGCGGACGGTCAGCGTGGTGCCACGCGCGTCCTGCATCTGTGAGGCCACTGTGCGCTGCCAGATCAGCTCGTACAAACGGAATTCGTCGCCGTCGAGCTTGTTGTGCAGCTGGCCCGGGGTGGCGAAGGTGTCACCGGCGGGGCGGATCGCCTCGTGTGCTTCCTGCGCGTTCTTGACCTTGCGCGTGTACTGCCGTGGCGTGGGGCTCACGTACTCCGCGCCGTACAGCTGGGTGGCCTGCGAGCGCGCCGCCTGAATCGCCGACTCCGACAGGGTCGTCGAGTCGGTACGCATATAGGTGATGTAGCCGTTCTCGTACAACCGCTGCGCCACCCGCATGGTGCGCTCGGAGGTGAAACGCAGCTTGCGTCCCGCCTCCTGCTGCAGGGTCGAGGTCATGAACGGCGCGTACGGCTTTCGCGTGTACGGCTTCGACTCCACCGAGCTGACGGAGAGATTCACGCCGTGCAGTGACTCGGCCAGATGCTGGGCGTCGGCGGCGCGCAGGACGCGAACGGTCGGCGCGGCGGAGTCGTTGGACTGCGACTTCAGCTGCCCGTCGGCGCCGAAGTCACGACCGGTCGCGACCCGCAGACCGTCGACACTGACCAGGCGTGCGCCGAAGACCCGCGGATTCCCGCCGTCCTCCTTGCCGCCGGCATCCAGTTTGGCCGCGATGTCCCAGTACTCCGCGGACCGGAACGCCATGCGCTCCCGCTCGCGCTGCACGATGACCCGGGTCGCCACCGACTGCACGCGGCCCGCCGACAAACGCGGCATGACCTTCTTCCACAGCACCGGCGACACTTCATAGCCGTAGAGCCGGTCCAGGATGCGCCGCGTCTCCTGCGCGTCGACCAGATCCTGGTCCAGTTCCCGGGTGTCGGCCGCGGCCGCGCGGATCGCGGGCTCGGTGATCTCGTGGAACACCATGCGCCGGACCGGCACCTTGGGCTTGAGGGTTTCGAGCAGATGCCAGGCGATGGCCTCGCCCTCGCGGTCGGGGTCGGTGGCGAGGTAGAGCTCGTCGGCGTCGGCCAGCAGGCTCTTCAGCTCGCTGACCTTCCCCTTCTTTTCGGGGCTGACAACATAGATGGGCTCGAAATCATGATCGACGTCGACGCCGAGCCGCGCCCACTGTTGTCCTTTGTATTTGGCGGGCACATCCGCCGCACCACGCGGCAGGTCCCGAATGTGGCCGACCGACGCCTCCACCACATAACCGCGGCCCAGATACGGGGCGATCTTCTTGGCCTTCGTCGGCGACTCGACGATCACGAGACGACGCAGGGAACGGCCCTGGTCGGGCGCTGCCTCGGGGTTCGGCGCTGCACCGCGGTCTCGTGTTGCCACCGGCGAACACACCTTTCGTCTCGATCCGCGCCGGAGCTTGGTGTACGCGCTCTACGCGGCTGGGGCAAAGCGGCTGCGATGTCCGATATCGCTGCCAGCAACGTTTATACCGTGTTCAAAGGCCGCGGCTGGTGCGCGGCGACGATGTAGCCCCTGATCGTGATCGAGTGTAATGGGTCAAGATATGGGTCGTCCCCCACCGCCGGGGGCGATGGGGGACGGAACCTTAGGGGTTGGCTCGCTCAGAGCGCGCGAACACCGGTGGCCTGCGGGCCCTTGGTGCCCTGACCAACCTCGAACTCGACCTTCTGGTTCTCCTCGAGGGTGCGGAAGCCCGACCCCTGGATCTCGGAGTAGTGGACGAAGACGTCAGCGGAGCCGTCCTCGGGCGCGATGAAGCCGAACCCCTTCTCCGCGTTGAACCACTTCACAGTTCCCTGTGCCATTCTGTTCCTTCTCTTTCCATACCGGAACGGCGGACAACTGGGTTCATCCACCGGGTCCGTTGAGACCGCTGTACTCTGTTCCCCCTGCAGGAAAGCACCTAGTACACCGTTCGCAACATCGATCCTGCTGATGGTTTGGACTTTAGATCCGTTCCCTCGAACACAGAAGCTTGCGACCAGGGACCAGTGAACCATGTCTTCGGGCAATTCAACAGCGGAGTTACCCACAATTTGCAAAAAAGTTGATCTTGCGAATGCGCAGGTGAGGGGCATAATGCCCAAATCCGTACTTGAAGTTGGTTTGCTTCCGGATAACAGAGCGAGCATCTGGCAAACAGGGTGTGAGGCAGGTCGCTACCCTGTAGTGAAATGGCAGGTAGAGCGGCGGACGCACACACGTTTCGCACCCCTTCGGCGTGTCGCGATGGCGCTTCGATGATTGATCGAGATCCGGCGCCGCGATCCGGAGATGCGAGCGACATCAGCTACGGGAGATCGTTGCTGAATCGTGTCCTAAACGGCCCTGTTTCAGGTGACTCCCGCCTCACTCATGTTCGTGAGCTACCACCGCGCTCGGCGCAGGTCACGAAATGGCCCGAATGGACATCTCCCGACGTCATCGCCGCAGTTCAGGCGGCCGGGGTCACGGAGCCATGGAGCCACCAGAGCCGGGCCGCGGACCTCGCCGCGGCGGGCCGGCACGTGGTGGTGTCGACCGGAACGGCGTCTGGAAAGTCGCTGGCGTACCAGCTGCCGGTGCTGACCGCGCTACAGGAGGATCCGCGGGCCACCGCGCTGTATCTCGCGCCGACCAAAGCGCTGGGAGCCGACCAGCTGCGCATGGTCAACGAGCTGACCAGCGAAGATCCGCTGCGGAGCATCCATCCCGCGCCCTACGACGGCGACACGCCGGCGGAGATCCGGCAGTGGGTGCGGTCGCACGCGCGCTGGGTCTTCACGAATCCGGACATGCTGCACGTCGGCATGTTGCGGTCGCATCAGCGGTGGGCGCGGCTGTTTCGGCAGCTCAGGTACATCGTGGTCGACGAATGCCATATCTATCGCGGGGTTTTCGGGTCGCACGTGGCGCTGGTGTTGCGCCGACTCCGGCGACTCGCCGAGCGGTACGGGGCCGATCCGGTCTTCGTGCTGTGCTCCGCGACGGCCGCCGACCCCGCCGCCACCGCTGAGAAACTCATCGGCGCGCCGTGTGTCGCGGTCACCGAGGACGGGTCGCCGCAGGGCGCGCGGACCGTGGCGCTGTGGGAGCCGCCGCTCGTGGGCAGCGGCGTGACCGGGGAAAACGGTGCGGCGCTGCGGCGTTCGGCGGGAGCGGAAGCGGCCACCGTGATGGCCGATCTGGTGGCCGAAGGCGCCCGCACCCTGACCTTCGTGCGGTCCCGGCGCGGCGCGGAACTCATCGCCATGGACACCCGGCGGCTGCTCGCCGACGTGGACGCGGGACTGCCCGGGCGTGTCGCGGCCTATCGGGCCGGATATCTGGCCGAGGACCGGCGCGCCCTGGAAGCGGCCCTGTCGGAGGGCACGTTGCTGGGAGCCGCCACCACGAATGCCCTGGAACTGGGCGTGGACATCGCCGGACTGGACGCCGTCGTGGTGGCGGGATACCCGGGGACGGTCGCCTCGTTCTGGCAGCAGGCCGGGCGCGCCGGACGCCGCACCCAGGGGTCGTTGGTGCTGCTCATCGCCCGTGACGACCCGCTGGACACCTACCTCGTGCACCACCCGGAAGCGCTGCTCGGGCGGCCGCTGGAAGCGACCATCACCGACCCGCACAATCCGTACGTGCTCGGGCCGCACCTGCTGTGCGCGGCGCTGGAACAGCCGCTCAGCGATGCCGAAGTGCATGCCTTCGAAGCCTGGGAACTGCTGTCCGACCTGGCCGAACAGGGTCTGATCCGGCGGCGCGCGGGCGTGGCGCGGGACGGATCGGCGCGCTGGTTCGTGACGGCCGACGCGCACCCGCACGACGCGGTGGACGTGCGCGGCGGGATCGGCACCGCGATCGCGGTGGTGGACGTCGAATCGGGGCGCATGCTGGGCACCACCGACGCCGGGCGCGCCCCCGCGACCCTGCACCCGGGCGCGGTGCACCTGCATCAGGGCGAGAGCTATGTGGTCGACGAGCTGGACCTGGAGGAGGGCGTCGCCCTGGTCCGCGCCGACACGCCGGGGTGGAGCACCAGCGCGCGGGCGGTCACCACCCTGGCGATCGAGGCGGTCACCGAGGAACGGCGGTACGGCTCGGTCACCACGGGTTTGGCTCAGGTGCTGGTCACCCGGCAGGTCGTCGCCTACCTGCGCAGACTGCCCAGCGGCGAGGTGCTGGACCTGATCCCGCTGGACATGCCCGCCCAGACCCTGCCCACCCGGGCGGTGTACTACACCGTCACGCCGGACCTGCTGGCCCGGGCCGGCATCGACGCGCGACACGCCGCGGGCGCGCTGCACGCGGCCGAGCACGCCGCCATCGGCATGCTGCCGCTGGTCGCGACCTGCGATCGGTGGGACATCGGCGGAGTGTCGACGGCTGAACATGCCGACACCGGTCTGCCAACAGTATTCGTCTACGACGGACATCCCGGCGGGGCCGGATTCGCCGAACGCGGGTTCCTGCGACTACGACACTGGCTGACCGCCACGCTGGGCGTGATCGACTCCTGCGGCTGCGCGGCCGGGTGCCCGTCCTGCGTGCAGTCACCCAAGTGCGGGAACGGCAACAATCCCCTGGACAAGGCCGGGGCCGCTCGGCTCCTGCGGGCGGTTCTGGCCGATCTGGGCGAAGGTGACGACGGCACTCCCGAACCGTGACGCCGCCGTCGCCGCGGTGAGACCGGAGCGCCATCCGACCAACCGGTCGGCGTCGTCAACTGGCTGATATCGGGCCGAATCCGGATGCTGGAGGGTGGCGGCGACACGCCGAGGCCTCGAGTCGATTAAAAAGGGATGTCATCCTGTTAACTGAGGGGTTGCTCCACTCGAATATGGCACTCGTGGATTTACCTGTGCATTCATTCGAATGAGTCTCGGGCAACGAATTGCAATGCAATCGAAACCTCTTCAATTCGGCTAAAGCTTTCATCGAATTTCCGCATTGATCGACCACCGATGTGGCCCGCGCCATCACAATTTTAACCAACCGCTCGGTACGAGATATCCCCTCGCAACCCCAGGTCATCCCCCAAGCCCGCCCGGGCGGCGGCCCGGACATCGCGCTCCCCGAGCGGCCCGAGCGACACCCGCCCGACGACCGTCACCGTCACGTCCCATCCCCGCGCCTCGCACCCGGCAGACCGGACACCCATGCGGGCCGCGATCTCGGCGGCCCGGCGACACGCGGCACCCACGCCGCCATCCAGGGCACCCGCCGCCGCGAGCGCGCCCAGATCCGCGGCGGCCTGCACCCGATGCCGGGCCACGACCGCCACCCCGACCTGCGCGACCAGGATCGTCACCGCGAACAGGCCGATCAGCGCCAGGCACGCGGTCACCGTCACCCCGCCCGAATCCCGCCGCGGACCGGTCATGGCGACTCCCCCGGTTCCCGAGCCGCGACCGCCGCCGCGTGCAGCGTGACCGGGACCAGCGCGGCGTGGGCGCTCACCTCGGCCACCACGAGCTCCCCCTCGGACCGGACGACGATCCGGGCATCGGCCGGCGCCAGCCGTCGGGCGGTCGCGACGCCGGTGTCGGTCTCGCCGCGGGCCGCGAGCCGGGCCGCCTCACGGGCGGCGTCGACACACCGCACCTGCGCCGACACCGCCAGCAGGGCGCCGACACCGAGGATCACGACCGCGACCAGCGCGGCCAGCGCGATCGCCGCCTCAACGGTCGCCATCCCCGCCTCGGCATGATCAGGTGGTGTGGCATACGTCACTTGACGGGAGTCTTCAGGGCTCGGTCGATGATGGCGGTCAGCGCGCTCACGATGCTGTTCCCGGTGACCACGGTGTAGAGCACCGCGCCGAAGGCCGCGGCCGCGATGGTGCCGATCGCGTACTCGGCGGTGCTCATACCGGAGTCGGCGGTCAGGGCGCGCAGCAGTCGGGCGCGCAGTTCCCAGCACAGGTGTCGGATGGTCGTTCCCACGGTTTCTCCCTCCCTCGTCGCGGCGCGGCAGTTCCGCGCCGGCACAGTTGTCGGCGGTCACAGCAGACCGCCGTCCAGTACCCGGCCCGCCAGACCCAGTACCACCGGGACGATGCCCAGGCATACGAAGGCGGGCAGGAAGCAGAGGCCGAGCGGGCCGCCGATGAGCACCCCGGCCCGTTCGGCGCGGGCGGCGGCGGCATCCTCGAGCTCCCCGCGGCGGCGTTCCGCCAATTCGGTGACGGCGGTGGCCAATCCGGTTCCCGAACGCGCCGACCGGCGGGCCATCCGGGCCAGCGCCTCCACCGCGTCGTCGGCGACACCCTCGGTGGCCTGCGCCCAGGCGCTCGCGGGATCCGCGCCCAACATCAGCAGATCCGAGACCCGGGACAGGACCGACGCCAACGGCTCAGGCGATTCCGCGGCCACCGCGGCGGCGGCGCGTGGTGTGGGCAGCCCGGCTCGCAGGCAGGCCGCGAGCAGATCGAGCGCCGAGGCGACGCCCAGCACATCCGGATCGGCCGGAAAGGCCGAAGGCATCGGCGGTTCCGCCGACGTGGAGCCACGCATCCGGCGCAGCCTGCGCACCGCGCCGACCCGGCCCGGCAGGACCAGCAGGGAGAGAGCCGCCAGCACGGCGACAGCGGGACTCATCGCAGCACCTTGCCCGCGATGGCGTCGGACCACAGCAGACCGGCACAGGTGAGGGCGGAACCCAACGGCAGTAGGGCCGTTCCCGCCGGGGACAGGAACAGCACCCGCAGTGGAGCCGCGCCCATCAGCTGTCCGAGGCCGATGCCGAGGACCGGAAGCAGGGCCAAAACCACCGCTGTCGCTCGGGCTCCGGCCAGCGCCGCGGCCGTGCGGTCCCGGAAGCGTTTGCGGCCCAGCAGATCCAGACGCGCGGCCGTCAACAGCTCGGCCAACGCGAGGCCGTGCCGCTCCGCCACCCGCCAGGCACCGGCCACCCGGGACAGTTCCCGTGCCACCACCGAATCGGGGCGGCGCAGGCCCTCCGCGCCCGACCCGCCCAGTCGGCTGCGCGCAGCGCTGACCGCGAAAGCCCTGGCCACCTCGCCCTCGGTCTCGACCGCAGCCACCGCGGCCGCCGTACTCGGATGGGCCCCGATGCGCAGTTCACCGATCACCGCCTCCAACCCCTCCAGCAGCTGCGCTGTGGCGGCGATCCGCGACCGCTCACGGCGGGACCGGCGAAAGCGGACCACGAGGGTCGCGGACACCAGCAACCCGGCCAGCACAGATCCTGGACCAGCGAACAGCAACAGAGGCACGGCGGCGAACGGAAGTGTTCGAACAATCAAGGTGTACTGGGTCTTTCGCGCGCCCGCAGGTTGATCGAACAACCTACGCAACCGCCGTCGGGCGATGGGCGGCGGCAACAAGAACAGCGCGATCGCGACGCACACCAGCACGGAAGCCGAGTGGCCGATGCCGGTCAGCATCAGTTGCCTTCGCTCAGCGATGCGGGCGACTCTTCTTGTGTCCCAGTCGATTCACCGCCAGCACAGCAGCTACATCCCGCGGGCCAGGCCAGCCCGAGACCAGGAAACCGCGGCCCGTGCAGCCCGAATGGATTGCAGCACGGCGCATTATCGACCGGAACCGGGTAGGTCTTCTCCAGACGGACGCGCGGAACCGCTCCGGGCCGCGGGCACCCGCACGAACCCGAACACTCGTCACTCGCGGGAATCATCAGGGGTCCTTTCCTCGAGCAGGGTCAGCAGGGCGGCCGCCGCCGGGGCCGGACGATCGTCGGCGGTCCACGCGGGGACGAGCCGCACCCGGCCACTGTCGGCCGTGACCAGGCCGATCTCGCGGAGCGTGCGGCGGCCGTCGGGATGGCGGTGAACGTGCAGGATCACCTGGATCGCCGCCGCCACCTGGCTGTGCAGGGCGGCCGCGGGCAGGCCGCCGAGGGCGGCCAGCGCCTCCAGGCGGGCCGGGACTTCGCCGGGCGAGTTCGCGTGCACCGTGCCCGCCCCGCCGTCGTGTCCGGTGTTCAGGGCCGTCAGGAGGTCCACCACCTCGGCGCCGCGGACCTCCCCGACGACAATGCGGTCGGGCCGCATGCGGAGCGCCTGGCGGACCAGGTCGCGCATCGTGACCTCGCCCGCGCCTTCGACATTGGCGGGCCGGGCCACCAGCCGGACCACGTGCGGATGCGGCGGCGCGAGCTCGGCCGCGTCCTCGACACAGACGATGCGCTCGGCCGGATCGACCGTGGCCAGCAAGCTCGACAGCAGGGTTGTCTTGCCCGATCCGGTCCCGCCCACCACCAGGAAGGCGAGCCGGGCGCGAATGATGCGCTCCAGCAGCGACTTCGCGTCGGAGTTCACCGCCCCGGCCGCCGCGAGGGCATCCAGGCCCAGGGTGGCGGGCCGCAGCACCCGCAGAGACAGGCAGGTGCCGCCGTGTGCGATCGGCGAGAGCACCGCGTGCAATCGGACGCCGAACGAATCCCCCTGTGCCGCCCCGATTCCCGGCAGTCGACCGTCCACCCATGGCTGCGCGTCGTCCAGCCTGCGTCCGGCCGCGAGTGCGAGCCGCTGGGCCAGGCGCCGCACCGCCGCGTCGTCCGGGAATCGGATCGATGTGCGTCGCAGCCCCCGCCCGCGATCCACCCACACCGACTCCGGTCCGGTGACCAGCACATCGGCCACCTCGGGATCGTGCAGCAGCGGTTCCAGCACCCCCGCTCCGGTCATCTCGGTCTGCAGCATTCGCAAGGCGCGCAACAGATCCGTGTCGGCCAGCACCCCGCCGGCCTCGGTCCGGATGGCCGCCGCCACGCGAGCCGGATCCGGATCGGCGGCCCCGTCGGCCAGCCGCTCCCGCACCCGCTCCAGCAGTTCCGCCGTCACCAGCTCACTCATCACGCACCTCCACATCGAAGGCGAGCCAGCGGCAGCCGGGCCCGGACCCGATACGGCAGTAGGTCAATCGCCCGGCGGTCGACCGCGCGTGCGACAGCGGACCCCCGCCCGATGCCCGTGAGGCGCGCGCATCCGGCCAGATGCCCACGAGCACCCGCTGCAACCGGCAGCGCCCGCACCCCGGCGTCATCGGCCCGCCTGCGCTGACGCCCGCGGCCCCGCGTGGGTGCCACGCGCCCGGGCGAGGCTCCACCAGAACGGGCCCGGGTGGCGCGCTGCCCGGTCATGGCCGGGACCACCGGTGAACAAGGCCGTCAGCGCGGACTCGGCGGCGGAGCGGAGCGGACCGCGACGGCGCACGGTGAGACCGCCCCGTTCCAGGCGCTCGGTCAGCCCCGGCTGGGAGGGAACGGCCGACAGCAGTGGCAGCGCGAGAGTCTCCGCGATGTCGGTGGGCGTGAGGCCGCCGGGGGCCGGTCCGCGGATGATCAAGCGCACATGCGGGTTTCGAGCCTTCAGGTAGGCCGCCGCGGACTTCGCCGCCGCGATCGAACGCAACCGCGCCTGCGTCACCAGCACCACCAGATCCGCCAGATCGAGAACCTGATCCGTGTGCGGACCATGGTCACTGGACAGGTCGGCGACCACCAGATCACCGGCCGCGCGACCACCCTCGAGGACGGCGCGCACCGCCGCCGGCGCCAGCGGAGAATTCGCCCCACCGCCATCCGCCCACGCGCCGCTCGGCGCCTCCGCTCCGGAGCCGAGTTCGGTTGCCACTCCGGGGATTCCGTGGAGCCCGGCCATCTCGCCGCGATCGATCACACAGCCCTCCGCATCGAGTTCCCCTGCGGGAGCGGCTCTTCCACAGGAGAGGACCGCCAGTCCCGAAGCGCTGGGCAGGGCCTCGTGCAGCGCCGATGCGGCGACACGGCCGTGTTCGATGGTGAGGTCGGGCCAGCGCAGGCCCGCGTGCTTCTCCAGACCGAGCAGCAGATCGAGGCCGCCGCCGTAGGGCGCGCAGTCGACGAGCAGGGTGCGGTCGCGGAAACGTCCTGCGGCGGTGAGGGCTACGGCGGCGGCGAGCACCGAGGCGCCCGCACCGGCGCCCGCGCCCGCGACCGCGAGGACCGCGCCGTCGCCGGGACGGCGGCCGTCGTGGGCGGCGAAGGCGGCGATCAAGGCGTCGGCTGCGGCCGGCAGGGGAAGGACTTGTTCGGCGCCCGCCGCGGTGGCGGCTTGCCAGTCGAGCAAACTCGGCTCGCCGTCGGTCACCAGGAGGATCCCCGGGCGACGGGGGTGCCCGGCGGATACGCAGCTACGCGCGGCGGCGGTGTCGAGGATGATGACGGACGCGGCTGTCCAGGGGTGTCGACCCGGGGGTGGCACGCGTTCGTCGAGCGGGTGGTCGGCCGCGGCGGCGATGCGGCGGATCTCCTCGCGCAGACGGGGATCGGCGACCAGCGCGAGCGCGGGTGGGGTGGCGGCATCGGAGTTCATGCAGGTCAGCGTCGCCTGATTGGCGAGGCCGCGACAGCGGCCCGACGGCGAGTGTGGATAACACGCGGCCTGTGCACAATTCGGGAAGCGTGGGCGGATCCGAAACCGCCTGAAAATAGAGGACGGCCCCAGCCGGGGGGGGAGGAGGCTGGGGCCGTCGGGTTCAGCCCCGGGGGGTCGGGCTGAACGCGCCTGGACCATGTCCAGGTAACTGCGATACTACACCCAAGCCCCGGCCGTATTGCAAGTCCGCCCGGCGAGTCTTTTTCCCGTCCTGACCGCCCGGCTTCCAGCTGGCTAACCCCGGCGAACCCCGGTTCGAACGTGACGTCGACCATGCCCGCCGACCGAGTCGCATGAAGGACCCCGGCGCATCGGGGACCCGCGCGGGACGACCCACGACGCCCGCCGCGCGCCGCGGAACCATATCCTGGACCCGTGACAGCCGAACGCGGACGAGTCGCCGCCTTCTTCGATCTCGACAAGACGGTGATCGCCCGGTCGAGCGCCTTCGTCTTCAGCAAGCCGTTCCTGGACCAGGGCCTGCTCAGCCGGCGTGCGGTGCTGGAGAGCAGCTACGCGCACTTCCTGTTCCTGCTGTCCGGCGCTGATCACGACCAGATGGAGCGCATGCGCGAGCACCTCACCAAGATGTGCGCGGGCTGGGATGTCGACCAGGTGCGCTCGATCGTCGCCGAGACCCTGCACGACATCGTGGACCCGCTGATCTACGCGGAAGCCGCGGATCTCATTGCGGACCATCGGATTCGGGGACACGACGTGGTGATCGTCTCCGCCTCCGGCGAGGAGGTGGTGGCCCCCATCGCGGCAGCCCTGGGCGCGGATCATTTCGCCGCCACCCGCATGGTGATCGAAAACGGCCGGTACGCGGGCGAAGTGGAGTTCTACTGTTATGGCCCCGGCAAGGTCGAGGCGATCGAAAAGCTTGCCGCGCACTACGATTACGACCTGGACCGCTGCTACGCCTACTCCGACTCGGTGACCGACCTGCCGATGCTGGAGGTGGTCGGCCACCCGACCGCGGTGAACCCGGACCGGGGTCTGCGGCGCGAGGCCGCCGCCCGCGGCTGGCCGGTGCTGGCCTTCTCCAACCCGGTGTCGCTGTGGGCCCGGATCCCGGCGCCGACGACCACCACGGTGGCCGCGACGGTCGCGGTCGGCTTGAGCGCGGTGGCGGCCGGAGCACTGAGTTACCGGCTGCTGCGCCGGCGACGCTGACCCGGTCATTCGTCCGATTCGCCGGGCGTGAAACGAGGCGGACACGCCGGGATTGGAAAGTTTCCGCAGGTCTTGATGTGACGGCGGTCACGGGGTAACAATGGAGGCACGGAAGGACGGAAGGCCAAGATCGGATCGGAAGAGAAGATTCGACCTCCCATCCCACCCTTCCCAGCACGGACACCAGGCACCCACGCGGAGCACGCCGCGACAAGGGCACGGATAGTTGTGGGCCTGCGTTATCCGGGATTTCGACGGCGAGGGCCTCGCATCCAATGCGGGGATGAACCACCGGATCCCGGAGAGCTCGCCGAGGCCGAAGAGAACACAACCCGAAAAGCACGCTTGGTAACCGGGTAGTCCGTGCTAGCGGGCGGTGAGGTCGCAATCGCGACAACGCCGCCCGCTCTTAATGCGTGCGATACCTCGAATCACGGTGGTGCACACGCGTTTTCGATGTCAGGGGCGTTTACCCCGAGGCCGCGTCCGCGATCGAGCGGGCTTCGCGCGCGCCGTCCTCGAGCGCGCCGCAGGTGAAGATCACCCAGCCGCCGACCCCGTCGGCGGTGCCCATGCCGAAGGAGGCCGCCGCGTCCAGATACGCCTGACGGCGGCGGAGCCAGAAAACCTCGGGAACGCCGAGGCTGTGGGGGTCAAGACCGCTGGACACCGCGACGAGCCGGGAGGCGGCACGGGCGACGATCCCGTCGGCGGTGCCGAAGGGGCGCAGTGAGAGCAACTCCCCGTGGACGACGGCCGCGATGACCGGCGCGGGCGCTTTGGTCGTGGTGACGGTCTGGGCGAGCAGGTCGAGGCGCTCGGCGACTCCGGGCACGTTGCGCGGACGGCCCAGCTGCTGCTGATCCTCGACCATGTCGGCCGCGGCGAGCAGGTGCAGGCGGGCCAGGGCCTGGAGGGGCGCGCGCTGCCAGACGCCGACCAGGTTGGTGAGGGCCTCCGCGTCCAGGGCCTGCCCGACGCGCAGCGAGCCGGCGAGGATCGGGTCCTCGACGTTGCCGTCGGCGGGCAGGTCGATGGTGCCGCCCTCGATGGCGGCCGAGGAGCGGGCCGCGCGGACGGCGGCCTCGGCGGCGGTGGTGGGCCAGCCGCGCCGGTTCGCCCGGTGGCGGTGCACCGCGGCGAGGGCGTCACGGGCCTTGTCGGCGGCGTCGCGCACGCCGGGCAGGTCGACGAGGGGCTGCAGCGGGTCGGTCACGAGATACGAGGCTACTGGCTGGTCACCAGCGCCCGGGCCACCACCTCGCGCCCCGGGCTCGTCAGCTCACGTGCAGATCGCGGCCGGGGATGGCTTCGAGCAGGCGCCGGGTATACGGCGACCGCGGGTTCGCGAACAGGTCGGTGGTGGACGCCGATTCGGCCACCTTCCCGTCCTGCATGACCAGGACCGAATCGGCGATCTGCCGCACCACCGCGAGGTCATGGGTGATGAACAGGTAGGAGAGCCCGAATTCGGCCTGCAGGGTGTTGAGCAGCTCGAGGATCTGGTCCTGCACCAGGACGTCGAGCGCGGACACCGCCTCGTCGCACACGATCAGCTCGGGTTCCAGCGCCAGCGCGCGGGCGATGGCGACGCGTTGCCTCTGGCCGCCGGACAATTCGCGCGGATAGCGGGCGGCCACGGCGGACGGCAGGGCCACCAGGTCCAGGAGTTCCCGGACGCGGGCGTCGCGCGACTCCCGGGTGCCGATGCGGTGGGTGCGCAGCGGTTCGGCGATGGCGCGATGGATCGAGTAGGTGGGATCCAGTGACCCGTAGGGGTTCTGGAAGATCGGCTGGATCCGCCGCCGGAAGGCGAGCGGCGTCCGGCGGGCGAGCTCGGCGACGTCCTGGCCGTCGAAGTGCACCGAACCCGCTGTGGGCGTGTCCAATCCGAGTACCAGGGATGCCACCGTCGTCTTGCCGGAGCCCGATTCCCCGACCAGCGCGGTGGTCGTTCCCCGCCGCAGCCGGAACGAGACATTGTCGGCCGCAGTGAATTCCGTGTGCTTCCACGGCACCGACCCGCGCACCCGATACCGCTTGGTGAGCCCCTCGGCGACCACGATGTCGCCGGGCACGTCGGCCGCTTCGGCGTCGGCCACGTCGATGGCGAGGTTCCGGTAGGCGGCGCGTTCGGCGGTGGTGGCGCTGCGCCGAGCCGCCAGCGAGGGCGCCGCGGCCACCAGTCGTCGCGTGTATTCGTGGCGGGGATCGCGCAGGATCTCCGCCGCCGGTCCGGATTCCACCACCCGCCCGCGGTACATGACCACCAGGTGTTCGGCGCGTTCGGCGGCGAGCCCGAGGTCGTGGGTGATGAGCAGCAGCGCGGTGCCGAGTTCGCGGGTCAGTTCGTCGATGTGGTCGAGGATCTGGCGTTGCACGGTGACGTCGAGCGCGGAGGTCGGTTCGTCGGCGATGAGCAGTTTCGGCCGCGCCGAGAGCCCGATGGCGATGAGCGCGCGCTGTCGCATCCCGCCGGAGTATTCGTGGGGGTACTGGCCGACGCGCCGTTCGGGTTCCTTGATCCCCGCCTCGGCGAGCAGTTCCACGGCTCGCTGCCGCGCGGCCCGTCCGCGCGCGATGCCGTTGGCGGCCAGGGTCTCCGAGATCTGGAATCCGACTTTCCACACCGGATCGAGGTTGGACATGGGGTCCTGCGGCACGAATCCGATCCCGTTGCCGCGCACCGCGACCAGCTCCGATTCGGATGCTCCCGCGAGATCCCGCCCCTGGAACAGGATGCTGCCGGATTCGACGCGCCCGCCGCCGGGCAGCAGTCCGATAACGGCGTGCGCGGTGGTGGACTTCCCGGACCCGGACTCTCCCACGATGGCCACGGTCTGGCCGGGGTACACGGTGAGGTTCACCCCGCGCACCGCCTCGACCCGGTTGTCCCCGGATCCGAAACACACTCGCAGGTCCCGGATGTCGAGCAGGGGCTCGGTCATCGCCGCTCCTTGGGGTCGAGTGCGTCGCGCAGCGCGTCACCGAGCATGATGAAGCCGAGCACGGTCAGCGCCAGCGCGGTGGCCGGGTAGAACAGGATGAGCGATCCGGCGCGCAGTTGCCGCTGTCCGGCCGCGATGTCCGCGCCCCAGGACACTTCGGTGGGCGGCAGTCCGACGCCGAGGAACGACAGGGTGGCCTCGGTGACGATGAAGACGCCCAGCCAGATGGTGGTCACCACGATGACCGGTCCGAGCGCGTTGGGGATGATGTGCCGCACCAGGATCCGGAATCGCGACACCCCGAGCGCTTGGGCCGCGAGCACGTAGTCGCTGCCCTTGGCGGCGAGGACCGAGCCGCGGGCGATGCGCGCGACCTGCGGCCAGGTGAAGGCCGCGAGGATGGCGATCACCACCCAGATGGTGCGGTGCCCGGCCAGCTGCATGAGGACGATGGCGGCCAGCATGAGCGGGATGGCGTACACGATCTCGGCGATCCGGGAGATGATCGAATCCAGCGGTCCCCCATAGAATCCCGCGAGCGCGCCGAGGCTGCCGCCGACGAGCAGGAACAGCAGGGTGGCCCCGACGCCGGTGAGCACGGAGGCCCGCGCGCCGTAGATGGTGCGGGCGTAGATGTCGCAGCCTTGCAGGTCGTAACCGAACCAGTGGTCCCGATTCGGTGGCGCGAGACTGAAATCCACCACGCAGTGCCGCGGATCCTGTCCGGTGAACAGGCCCGGGAACGCGGCGACCAGCAGCACCAGCACGATGATGGCCATCGAGACCAGGAACAGCGGTTTCCGGCGCAGCTGCCGCCAGGCCGAGCCCCAGAATCCGGCGGGCGCGCCGTGCACGTCGACCCGGTCGGTGGCGACCACTTCGACGGCGTCGGGCGGCGCCACCCAGCGTTCCTGGCCGGGTCGCGGATCACGCCGGGGCGGTGAGGTTTCGGGCATGTCGGCGCTCCCGTCAGGCATAGCGGATCCGCGGGTCGAGCACGGCGTAGAGCAGGTCCACGATCAGGTTGGAGAGCAGGAAGATGACGATGAGCGCGGTCACGAAGGACACCACGGTCGGCGCCTCACCGCGTACCACGGCCTGGTAGAGGGTGCCGCCGACGCCGGGGATATTGAAGATGCCCTCGGTGACGATGGCCCCGCCCATGAGCGCGCCCAGGTCGGCGCCCACGAAGGTGACCACCGGGATCAGCGAGTTGCGCAGGATGTGCACCACGACCACCCGCCGCCGCGGCAGGCCCTTGGCGGTGGCGGTGCGCACGAAATCGGCGTCCTTGTTCTCCGCCACCGAGTTCCGGGTCAGCCGCAGCACGTAGGCGAAGGACAGCGAGGCGAGGACCAGCGCGGGCAGGACGAGCCGCGGGATGCTCACGTCGGAGCCGACGGTGACGGGCGCGAGATGCCAGGTGACGCCGAACAGGAACTGGGCCAGGAATCCGATCACGAAGATGGGCATGGCGATCACGAGCAGGCTGAGCACCAGCATGGTGGAGTCGAACCAGCCGCCCTTGCGCAGTCCGGCGATCACGCCGAACGCGATGCCGAACACCGCCTCGAAGAACACCGCGAGCAGCGCCAGCCGGAAGGTGATCGGGAAGGCGCGGGCGAGCACTTCGCGCACCGGCCGTCCCGAGTACGAGGTGCCGAAGTCGAGGGTGACGATGCCCTTCAGGTAGTGCAGGTATTGCCACCAGAACGGTTTGTCCAGCCCGTATTGCGCTTTCAGCTGCGCTTCCAGCGCCGGTGTCAGCGTGCGCTGCCCGGCCAGCGCCGTGACCGACCCGCCGGTGACCTTCCAGATCAGGAAGTAGATGAGCAGCGTCGCACCGAAGAACACCGGGATCATCTGCAGCAGCCGCCGCGCTATGTACCAGGCCATCAGGTCACCTCAGCTCGATGTTCTCGAAGTCGGCCAGTCCGTTCCAGGTCATGACCACGTCGCGGACGCGTTTGGAGTAGCCGGCGGAGTTGATGTAGTCGAAGACCGGGATGGTGGGCAGGTCGCGCAGCAGCACGGATTGGGCCTGCCCCACCAGCTTCCACGACTCTGCTTCGGTGGGCGCGGCTTCGGCGGCGGTGAGCAGCCGGTCGAATTCCGGGTTGCTGTAGCCGACGTCGTTGGATTCCGAGCCGGTCACGAAGCCGGGTTCGAGGAATTGCAACATGGTCGGGTAGTCGCCCTGCCAGCCGTAGCGGAAGGCCTTGCCGATGGTGTGGTGTACGACCTGGTCGCGCAGCTGCTTGAAGGTCGGGTAGGGCGCGCCGACGGCGTCGATGTGCAGCGTATTGCGAATGCTGTTGGCCAGGGCGTCGATCCAGGCCTGGTGGCCACCGTCGGCGTTGTAGGCGATCTCGAAGCTCCCGCTCCAGGGCGCGATGGCGTCGGCCTGGTTCCACAGCCGGACGGCTTCGGCCGGGTTGTAGTCGAGGACGTTGGAGCCGGGCAGGTTCGGATCGAATCCGGGCAGCACGGCGGAGGTGAAGTCGCGGGCCGGAATTCGGGTGCCGTGGAAGATCTTCCGCCCGATCTGCGCGCGATCGATGGCCATCGACAGTGCCTGCCGCCGCAGCCGCCCCTCCTCACCGCCGAAGTGCGCCATGTTCGACGGGAAGCCGAGCCACTGGTTCTGCGCGGTGGGGGCCTCGATGGCGCGGTCGCCGAGATCGTGCTTGTAGACGGCGATGGCGCTGTCGGGGACGGTGTCGAGCACGTCGAGATTGTCGGCCAGCAGGTCGGAGTAGGCGGCGTCGAAGTTGGAGTAGAACACGAAGGTCAGGCCCTTGTTGCGGGGCGGCCGCCCGCCCCGGTAGCGCTCGTTCGGCACCACGGTGAGCTGGACGTCGTGCTGCCAGGCGTTGCCGTCGGCGAATCGGTAGGGGCCGTTGCCGATCGGGTGCTGCCCGAAGGCCTTCATGTCCTTGAAGGCGGCGGCGGGCAGCGGATAGAACGGCGCGTACGCCAGCCGGGTCCGGAAGTCGATGGTGGGCGCCACCAGGTCGACGGTGAAGTGCAGGTCGTCGACCACCTTCAGGCCCGACATGGTCTGCGCGCGTGGGGGATCCGCCTGCACGTCCGCGAAGCCGACGATCGGCCCGTAGGTGTAGCTCTGCAGCTGCGCGTTGGTGACCAGCGCCCCGTAGTTCCAGGCGTCGACGAAAGAGTGTGCGGTGACCGGCGTTCCGTCGCTGAAGGTCCACCCGGGTTTCAGGGTGATCCGGTAGTGCTGCTGGTCGGTGGTGTCGATGGACTGGGCGACCTCGTCGTGCAGGGCGCCGCGCTGGTCGATGTAGCGCAGTCCGGCGAAGAGCCGGTCGACGATGCGCCCGCCGCCGTTCTCGCTGGTATTGGAGGGGATCAGCGGATTCTGCGGCTCGGTGCCGTTGACGGCGACCATGTCCCCGTAGGCCGGAGTGACGGCGCATCCGGTGAGTCCCGCGGCGGCGATCAGCGCGAGCACCGCGGCCAGTACGGCGATCCCTCTGATTCTCAACGCGTTCTCCCGCCTCGAGCCGCTGTCGGTGAAAGGGACAGTAGCCACCCGCACCCCGGTTGTCAGCGGTAACGCCCCACCGATCGAGACAGCGAGTCCCGGCCCAGGTCACAGTCGGTTAGGGTCGGACGTGGCCGCCGTCACCCCCACGCGGCATGCACGCGAGAGAAGAAGAGACGAGATGACCGAGACATCCGCCGACCACCTGGATGCCTTTCCGCCCAGCGCTGAGTTCGCGGCCGCCGCCAATGGCGACGCCTCTCTTTACACTCAGGCCCAAGCCGACCGCGAGGGCTTCTGGGCCGAGCAGGCGCGACGGCTGCACTGGCATCAGCCGTTCACCCAGGTACTGGACTGGGATGACGCCCCCTTCGCCAAGTGGTTCGCCGATGGCAAGCTCAATGTCGCCTACAACTGCGTGGACCGGCACGTCATCGACGGGCACGGCGACCAGGTCGCCATCCACTGGGAGGGCGAGCCGGGCGATTCCCGCGCCATCACCTACGCCGAACTGCTGGCCGAGGTGTCCCGCGCGGCGAACTACCTGACCGGCCTGGGCCTGGTCGCGGGCGACCGGGTCGCCATCTACATGCCGATGGTCCCCGAGGCCATCGTGTCGATGCTGGCCTGCGCCCGCCTGGGCCTGACCCATTCGGTGGTGTTCGCGGGCTTCTCGCCCAGCGCCCTGCGCCAGCGCGTCGACGACGCCGCGGCCAAGCTGGTCATCACCACCGACGGCCAGTGGCGGCGTGGCGCCGCGGCCCCGCTCAAGGCGGCCGTGGACGAGGCTCTCGCCGAAGGTGATTCGACCGTCGAGCACGTGCTGGTGGTGCGCCGCACCGGCCTCGACACCGAGATGACCGAGGGCCGCGACATCTGGTGGGACGAGACCGTCTCGCTGTCCTCCCCCGAGCACGAGGCGCAGGCCTTCGACGCCGAGCACCCACTGTTCATCCTCTACACCTCCGGCACCACCGGGAAGCCCAAGGGCATCCTGCACACCTCCGGCGGCTACCTGACCCAGGCGGCGTACACCCACCACCAGGTGTTCGACCACAAGCCCGGTCAGGACGTGTACTGGTGCACCGCCGACATCGGCTGGGTGACCGGGCACAGCTACATCGTGTACGGCCCGCTCGCCAACCGCGCCACCGAGATCGTCTACGAGGGCACCCCGAACTTCCCGGACGAGCACCGGCACTGGCAGATCATCGAGAAGTACGGCGTCAGCATCTATTACACGGCGCCGACGCTGGTCCGCACCTTTATGAAGTGGGGTCGCGAGATCCCGGACGCGCACGACCTGTCGAGCCTGCGGCTGCTGGGCTCGGTCGGCGAGCCGATCAACCCGGAGGCCTGGCGCTGGTACCGGGATGTGGTGGGCGGCAACAAGACTCCCATCGTGGACACCTGGTGGCAGACCGAGACCGGCGCCATCATGATCTCCCCGCTGCCGGGCGTGACCGCGGCCAAGCCGGGCGCGGCCATGACCCCGCTGCCCGGCGTCTCGGCGAAAGTCGTTGACGAGGAAGGCAATCCGGTCCAGCTGGGCGAGACCGAGGCCAACGGGTATCTGGTGCTCGACGAGCCGTGGCCGTCCATGCTGCGCGGCATCTGGGGCGACAACGAGCGCTACGTGGACACCTACTGGTCCCGCTACGCCGAGAAGGGCTGGTACTTCGCCGGCGACGGCGCCAAGCTCGACAAGGACGGGGACCTGTGGGTGCTCGGCCGCGTCGACGACGTGATGAACGTGTCGGGCCATCGCATCTCGACCGCCGAGGTGGAGTCCGCGCTGGTCGGGCACTCGGGCGTGGCCGAGGCGGCGGTGGTCGGCGCGTCCGACGACACCACCGGCCAGGGCATCGTGGCGTTCGTGATCCTGACCGCCGAGGCCAAGGACACCGGCGCGGATCTGATCACCGAGCTCAAGGCCGAGGTCTCCCGCGAGATCTCCCCCATCGCGCGCCCGCGCGAGATCCACGTGGTGCCTGAGCTGCCCAAGACCCGCTCGGGCAAGATCATGCGCCGCCTGCTGCGCGACGTGGCCGAGGGCCGGGAACTGGGCGACACCTCAACCCTGGTGGACCCCAATGTCTTCGAGGCCATCCGAGCCGGCAAGGCGTAACCGGTAGCACCCCGCGCGAGGCCCTCCGATCGCTGATCGGGGGGCCTCGCTGCCATGGGATGGTCAAGAAGTTCCGGGCAAACCGTTAGAATCGCGCAAAAGGTGTGCCGGGAAGTCTGGTCGGCATGCGGTTGTGCCGATGATCCCGTCAGTGGTGTGCACGCCGCTGTTCTGTCGAACGCACGGCTGAAAGGTGCACCCGGTGATCGCTCAGGTCCGATCGGAGCTCACGCGCTATCTGAGAACCGAAACCTTCGGTGGCGCACTCCTTCTCATCGCCGCCGCGAGCGCGCTCATCTGGATCAACTCACCGTGGGGCGCGAGCTATACCACCATGGTCGAGACCAAGCTCGCGATTCCCGCCCTCCACCTGGACCTCACGCTGGCCGACTGGACCAAGGACGGCCTGCTCGCCGTCTTCTTCTTCGTCGCCGGACTGGAGCTCAAACGCGAACTGGTGGTCGGCGAGCTCGCCGATCGCAAACGCGCCACCCTGCCCATCGTGGCCGCCGTCGGCGGCGTGATCATGCCCGCGATCATCGCCATGGTGGTCGGGCACGGCGTGGAGGGCATGGATCGCGGCTGGGCCATCCCGGTCGCCACCGATATCGCCTTCGCGCTGGCCGTGCTGGCCATGACCGGGTCGCGGATTCCGGCCAGTGCCCGGGTGTTCCTGCTCAGCCTGGCCGTGGTGGACGACCTGATCGCCATCATCCTGATCGCGGTGCTGTTCACCACCACTCTGAAGATGCTGTGGCTGCTGATCGCCGTCCTGTGCTTCGCGGGCTGGGCGCTGGGCCAGCGGTTCCGGATCGGCACCCCGTTCCTCTATGTGCCGCTGGGCCTGCTCTCCTGGTACGCCCTGCACGAAGCCGGGATTCACGCCACACTGGCGGGCGTCGCGTGCGGCCTGCTCACCCGGGTGCGCCCGGATTCCGGCGAGGACGTGCACTGCGTGCCCGCGGCCCGGCTCGAACACTTCTTCCAGCCCATCTCCGCGGCGCTGTGCGTGCCGCTGTTCGCGCTGTTCGCCTCCGGCGTCCCGCTGGATTCGGCCGTGCTGTCGAAGCTGTTCACCAACCGGATGTCGCTGGCCATCATCCTGGGTCTACTGGTCGGCAAGACAGTCGGTATCTTCGGATTCAGTTGGCTCGCCGTGCGGTTGAGGATCGCCGAACGACCGGGTGATCTCGGGTATCGGGACATGTTCGCCCTGTCGGTACTGGGCGCGATCGGCTTCACCGTTAGCCTCTTGGTGGCAGAACTGGCCTTGGAAGACGTCGGCGACGGGTCGGCGGCAGAACTCGCGAAAGCGGCTGTGTTGCTCACGTCTTTGGCGGCTTCCCTGGCCGGTTCGGCGCTACTGTTGCGTCGTGGCCGTGCTCACCAGGCACGACGTGACGAGCGCGCACTGCAAAGTCAAGAGTGACACCGGAACGTACTACCGGGACATGGAGAAGGGTCGAGCAATTGAGCTTCACACAGGGCGGTAACGGCTACGACGGGAACCGCACCCGCACCGTCACCTCGATTCCGTTGTCCGATATCGACGCCCATCAGTCGGCCACCATCGGCAGTCTGGTCCGCGACGCCACCGAGCAGATGTCGACCCTGGTGCGCGCCGAGGTGGAGCTCGCCAAGACCGAGGTCACCGGCGAGATCAAGAAGGGCCTGCAGGGCAGCGTCTTCTTCATCCTGGCGCTGACCATCCTGCTGTTCAGCTCCTTCTTCTTTTTCTTCTTCCTCGCCGAACTGCTCGACGTGTGGCTGTACCGCTGGGCCGCGTTCCTGGTGGTGTTCCTGCTGATGATCGCGGCGGTCGCGGCCTTCGCGCTGCTCGGCTACCTCAAGGTGCGCAAACTGCGCGCGCCGGAGAAGACCATCGGCTCGCTGAAGGAGACTCAGACGCTGCTGTCGAGCAGCTTCAGCCACTCCGACGAGCACTCGGTGGACGCCACCGTCGGTAGCACCGATAAATTCGGCTCCGCCGAAGTCGGCAAGCCCCGGGCCTAGACCTTCGATTACGCTCCTTCGGCGTGTCGTCGAAATCGCAGCCGGATCCGTCCGCAGTCCGCTATGACGGGCCGTGGACCCATCGCGACGTGCGCGCCAACGGCATTCGCTTCCATGTCGTCGAGGCCGCGCCCGAACCCGCCCAGCCCGGAACCAGCACGCCGCTGGTGCTACTGCTGCACGGTTTCGGCGATTTCTGGTGGTCGTGGCGGCATCAGCTGACCGGGCTGGCAGCGCGCGGCTACCGCGCCGTCGCGGTGGACCTGCGCGGCTACGGCGACACCGACAAGCCGCCGCGCGGATACGACGGCTGGACCCTCGCCGGGGACGTGGCCGGACTGGTCCGGGCTCTCGGGCACACCGAGGCCACCCTGGTCGGGCACGCCGAGGGCGGGCTGGTGTGCTGGGCCACCGCGGTCCTGCACCCCCGGGTGGTGCGGTCCATCGCCCTGATCAGCTCCCCGCACCCGGTGGCGCTGAAGCGGGCCGTGCTGCGTGACGACGCGCAACGCTCGGCCTGGCTGCCCGGCTTCCTGCGCTACCAGCTGCCGCGCCTGCCCGAGCACCGGCTCACCCGCGACGACGGCATCGATGTCGAACTGCTGCTGCGCGACCGGGTCAGCGAACGGTTCTCGGCCACCGAGGAATTCGCCGACACCGCCCGCCGCATGCGCACCGCCATCCGGATCCCCGGCGCCGCGCACTGCGCGCTGGAATACCAGCGCTGGGCCTTCCGCAGCCAATGGCGGCCCGACGGTCGGCGATTCATGTCCGCCATGAGCGAGCCCGTACGGGTGCCGACACTGGCCATGTACGGCGACCGCGACCCCTACATCCTGCCGAGCACCATCCACCGGGGACGGCAGCTGTCGCCGGAGCGGCGGCTGGTCGAGATTCCCGGCGCGGGTCACTATGCGCACCAGGAGAATCCGGAACCGGTGACCGCGGAGATCGCGAAACTGCTGGCCTGACCGGCCCATACACCGACAGCGGCCCCCGGCGAATCAGGTCGCCGGGGGCCGCTGCCGGTCTCGATCAGCTCAGCACGCAGCTGCCGGTGCCGACGGCCGTCGTCTGGCTCGAGGCCGCATCCAGTTCCGGCTTCACCTCGTCGAGGGTCAGCACGTACCCGGTGTCGTCGTCGGTGACGGCCGCGCCGAACACCACGCCCAGGATCCGGCCGTCGGTGTCCACCAGCGGACCGCCCGAGTTACCGGCCCGGACCTGACCGCGAATGGTGTACACCTCGCGCTTGACGTCGGCGTCGCGGTAGATGTTGGGGCCCTTGAGGTTCAGCGTCTCGCGCACCCGGGCCGCACTGGCCGTGTAGCGCCCGCCGCCCGGGTAGCCGAGCACGATGGAGCTCTCGCCCGTGCCGGCGTCCTTCGGGGCCAGCGCCAACGGCTGGGCATTGAGGCCCGGCACCGAGAGGATCGCGACGTCCTTCTGTGAGTCGAAGAGCACCACGGTCGCCGGGAGCGGACCGCGCGCGGTGTCCACGCTGACGCTGTTGGTGCCCGCCACCACGTGGGCGTTGGTCATGACCCGCTCCGGGGCCACCACGAAGCCCGAACCCTCCAGCTGCCGTTGGCAACTGGGTGCGATGCCGCGGATGCGCAGCACGCTGCCCTGCAGCTGCTGGGCGATGGGCAGCTGCAGCACGCTGGCGTCGGGCGGCTCCACCGCGGTGATCGGGACATGCCCGAACGGGCCGATGACGTCCGGCAGCCCGGAGGTGTTGAGCAGGTTGGAGAAGTCGGTCGGCACCCGGCGCAGCCAGTCCGGCGCGACGTGGTCGACATTGCGCAGCACCTGGGAGTTGGTGACCGCGGCCGCGATGCCCGGCTGCGAGGAGTTGGTCAGCGGCAGCGCCAGCAGCCACGCGGTGGCCAGCACCGCCACCGCCTGCAGGCCCGCGCCCACCACGCTGTCCACGCTGCGGGTGAACGGATCCCGCATGCCGCCGCGCGCGGCCCGCCCGAGCACCATGCCCGCGACCTCGCCGATGATCACCAGCGCCACGATGAGCAGCACGCCCACCAGCACCCGCGTCCGGCCTTCACTGAGGTGCTTCAGAATGTGCGGCGCGATCAGGATTCCGGCCACGGCGCCCAGGATGACGCCCAGGAAGGCCAGCGCCGAGGCGACCGCGCCCTGCCGCCACCCGGAGGTGGCCGCGAGCAACGCCAGAATGATGATGCCGAGGTCGAGCCAGCCAGAGGCGCTCATAATGTCATCCCTACCGCGGCCAGCGAGGCCTGCAGATCACGTACATCGTGATGGTCCCATTCGTGTTCCCACCCGGATACCGCCAGCAGTCCGGCGAGCACGCCGGCGGTGAACCCCCACACCAGCATTCCGTCCACGGTGAACGCCGGGCCCATATAGCCCAGCGGATGCCGCACCACGAAACGATTGGCCGGATCGATGAGCTCCCGCACCGGCACCCGCGCCACCCGGGCCGCCTCGGTCTCGCTCACCACGCCGACCGCGCCGGGCGTGCGCCAATAGGCGACCACCGGCGTCACATCGAACCGCGACGGCGGCACGAAGATCGTGGGCAGCACCGCGAGCGGCTCCACGCTCGCCGGATCCAGGCCGGTCTCCTCATTGGCCTCGCGCAGGGCCGTGCTGATCGGGCCGTCGTCCTGCGGCTCCACCCCGCCGCCGGGGAACGCCACCTGGCCGCTGTGCTGGCGCAGGGTGGCGGCACGCTGGGTGAGCAGCACGTCGGCGTCGGCCGGAAGCCCGCCCGGCGTATCGGGATCCGCCTCCGGGGAACCGCCGAACAGCACCAGCACGGCCGCGTCCCGGGGCCGGGTCGCGGCGGCGGCGAACCGCCGCATGGCACTGCGTCGCAGGACCGGGTTCACGCCGGTGGGGTCGGCCGGATCGTGCTCGGCCACCCCGCGCAGCCAGGCCGGAATCCCATTGCTGGACGCCTCGAGTCTCATCACCACACCCTCACCGAAAACCACCGCGGACCGGCCGCGCTCACGCCCGGACTCCCAATTCGGCCGCGACGGTATCGGAAATGTCCTCGACGCTGCGGAACGGGCGCACCACGACTTTGGCAACGGTGCCGTCCGCGCGCAACAGCACCGAGATCGGCAGCACGGCGGGCGCGCCGACCGCGGCGCGGACCTTGGAGTTCGGATCCACGACACCCGGCAGGTGGATGCCCAGCCCGCTCAGCCGCGACAGCGCCTTGCCGGTGCCGGGATCACTGTGCACGGTCAGCACCGTGAGCGCGGTCCCCGCCTGCTGCGAGAACTGTTGCAGCAGCGGCAGTTCCTCCGCGCACGGGCCGCACCAATAGGCCCACAGGTTGATCAGGGCGGGCTTGCCCGCCAGCGCCGAGACCAGGTCCACGGGCTTGCCGTCGGCCAGACAGTCCAGGGTGATGCCGCGCAGCGGGGTGTCGCCGACGGGCGCGCCGGTGGGCCGCGGGCAGGACGCCAGCGCGGCCGCGGCCCGATCGGCCTCGGCGACCGCCGGTTCGGCGGGGGCGGTGGTCGACCCGGTGGCGGTGCTCTTGTCATCGGTGCGGGTGAGCTGCGGCCACAGCGCGACAACGGCCGCCACGGCGACGATCACCGCCGCCAGGACCCAGCGCCACCAGGTGTTGCCCCGCGTCGCCTCGGCGCTCACAGGCCGACCAGTTCGAGAAGGTGCTCGGTCTCCGGGCCCTTCACGAGTTTGGCGGCCTCGGCCGGATCGGTCGGCCCGGTCCCGAAAGAGGGGCAGTCGTTGGCCAGCAGGCAGGCGCCGCACGCGGGCTTGCGGGCATGGCAGACGCGGCGGCCGTGGAAGATCACCCGGTGCGAGAGCATGGTCCAGTCCCGGCGCTCGATCAGTGCGCCGACGGCATGCTCGACCTTGACCGGATCCTCCTCGGCGGTCCAGCCCCAGCGCCGCACCAGCCGCCCGAAGTGGGTGTCGACGGTGATGCCGGGGACCCCGAAGGCATTGCCGAGGACGACATTCGCGGTCTTGCGCCCGATCCCCGGCAGGGTGACCAACTCGTCCAGGGTGCCGGGCAGTTCGCCGTCGAATCGCTCGACCAGTTCCTGGCCGAGCCCGATCAGCGAATTGGCCTTGTTCCGATAGAAGCCGGTGGGCCGGATGTACTCCTCCAGCTCGGCGCGATTGGCCTCGGCGTAATCGCGTGCGCTGCGGTACTTCACGAACAATGCCGGTGTGGTCTGGTTCACCCGCACATCGGTGCACTGCGCGGAAAGAATTGTGGCGACCGCCAATTCGAGCGGCGTAGTGAAATCAAGCTCACAGTGCGCGTCCGGGAACTCCCGTGTCATTTCCCGATACATCCGCCGCGCGCGCCTGACCAGGCCGGTCCGAGTCTCTTTGTCGCGCTTGCGCGCTTTGGCCGGGCGCGTGAACGATGGCGCATCCGCGACACCGACCGCGGCCTCGGCAGGAACCGCGGCAGCGTCCGATTTCGCTGTCGCGAGGCCCGAATTATCCGGGTCTGCCCCGCTCAGGGCCGCGTTGGATTCAGTGACACGCACGCGTCCACCTTACGGAACCAGCACTACGTCACAACCGGCCAGCGGGTCTGCCGTGTTCCATCTGAGACCTTCGGCGTGTTTACTGCTGCCTATGCAAGGACTCGCTGTGGTGCTGTTTCCGATAGCGCTGATGCTGTTCGCGTTGGTGATGGAACGGGTCGAGAATCGACTTCGCAAGTTGCTCGAACCCGACCCGGAGGTTCAGCAGTACCTCGATCGAGCCACGAATGCCGAGGTCAGCGATCTGACCAAGCTGGGATTGCCGGCCGCCGCCGCGCGTCCCCGGCGGGCCCGGCCCGCAACCAAGGGAATGGACGTCGCGCAGGCCAGCTGACCCGGGCGGGTCGGCGGTCGGGTGGTCCGGTGGCTACGAGCCCCGGACCACTTTTTACGATCTTCATGACGCCGGTCTCACGGCGTGTCGTAGATTCGTGTGAAGCGTGTCGCACGTTGCGTTGTGTGTCGCTTACTGGGGCTCCGCGTAGCCGAGTATCAGCTCGGCGCGTGGTGTCTATCACTACCCGGCGGTAATGCAAAGTAGACTGCACTGTCGGCCGAGTCGTTTCGGTCCAGGACAGAGCCATTTCCCATAAGGAGCACATTCGTGGACGAGGCCCTCGCCAGAGCAGGCATCTTCCAAGGCGTCGAGCCCACCGCGGTGGCCGCTCTCGCCAAACAACTACAGCCCGTTGATTTTCCGCGCGGCCACGTCATCTTCAACGAGGGTGAGCCCGGCGACCGGCTGTACATCATCACCTCGGGCAAGGTGAAGATCGGCCGCCGCTCCCCCGACGGCCGGGAGAACCTGCTGACGATCATGGGCCCGTCCGACATGTTCGGCGAGCTCTCGATCTTCGACCCGGGCCCGCGCACCTCGACGGCCACCACCGTCACCGAGGTCAGAGCCGTCACCATGGACCGGGACGCGCTCAAGGCGTGGATCGACCAGCGTCCGGAGATCGCCGAGCAGCTGCTGCGGGTGCTCGCCCGCCGCCTGCGGCGTACCAACAACAACCTGGCCGACCTGATCTTCACCGACGTGCCGGGTCGTGTCGCCAAGGCGCTGCTGCAGCTCGCCCAGCGCTTCGGCACCCAGGAAGCGGGCGCCCTGCGCGTGACCCACGACCTGACCCAGGAAGAGATCGCCCAGCTGGTCGGCGCCTCCCGCGAAACCGTGAACAAGGCCCTGGCCGACTTCGCGCACCGCGGCTGGCTGCGGCTCGAGGGCAAGAGCGTGCTGATCTCCGACTCGGAGCGGCTGGCGCGCCGCGCTCGCTGACGCGAGACGGACAAACGAATACGCCGAAAGGATCGGGCATCACCTCCGTAGCGGTGCCCGATCCTTTCGCGTTTCCATGTGCCCAGCCTGACCCGTGTGCCCAGCCTGACCCGTGCGCCCAGCCCTGACGTGTGCGCCCAGCCCTGACCTGTGCGCCTAGCCCTGCGAACGCAGGTAGGCCAGCTGGGCTTTCACCGAACTGTGCGCCGCGGGCCAGAGCCGCTTGTCGACATCGGCGTAGACCTCGGCGACGATCTGCAGGGCTTTGGCGTTGGGGCCCAGCTTCTCCAGCGCCGCGCGCACCTGGTTCAGGCGCTCCTCGCGGTGCGCGATGTAGTAGCGGATGACCGGTTCGGCATCCGGATGGTCCGGGCCGTGCGCCGGGAGCAGGGTGCGGCCGGGGGCCACCGACACCAGGCGATTCAGCGAATCCAGGTAAGCGGCCAGCGCGCCATCGGAGGATTCGAGGACCGTGGTCCCACTCCCCAGGACGGTGTCGCCGGTGAGCAGGACTCGCTCGCCGTCCGGGCCGTCGACCAGAAAACTCAGCGAATCCCCGGTGTGACCGGGGGTGGCGAGCACGGTGATGCGCACCCCGGCCGCCTCGATGACCTCCCCGTCGGCCAGGACAGTGCCCGAGCCGCGCAGGAATTCGGAGCCCTTGGCGCGCACCGGGGTTCCGGTGGCCTTCACCAGGTGGTCGATGCCGCCGGTGTGATCCGCGTGCTCGTGGGTGATCAGCGTCAGCACGATCTCGCCGCCGGTCGCGCGGACCAGCGCCTCGGTGTGCTTGCGATCCTTCGGACCCGGGTCCACCACAACGTATTCCGTGGCGCCGGGGGCGCGCAGCAGCCAGGTGTTGGTGCCCTGCAACGTCATTCCGCTGGGGTTGTCGGCCAGGACCACGGCGGCGGACGGAGTCACTTGCCGCAGTTGTTCGTACGCGGGGTGGGTGAGCGTCATACTTTTCCGTCCTAATGCACCGCGCGTGATGCGTCCAGTGTTGGACGCATCACGCTTTCGACTGTGCCCCAAGCATTTCTGTGCCCCAAAGGATTTCGGTGGGGGCTATCGCACCTCGGCGATGAGCTCCACCTCGACCGGGGTGTCGAGCGGCAGCTCGTTGACGCCGACCGCGGAGCGGGCGTGCACCCCGGCCTCGCCGAGGACCGCGCCCAGCAGCTCGGACGCGCCATTGATGACCAGCGGCTGGCTGTTGAAACCGGCCGCCGAGGCCACGAAGCCGACCACCTTGACGATGCGCACGACATTGTCGAGGCCGACCAGGTCGTGCACCACCGCGAGGGCGTTGAGCGCGGCCAGCTTGGCCATCTCCGCACCCTGCTCGATGGTGACCTCGGCGCCGAGCTTGCCGGTCAGCGGCAGTTCGCCGTTGACGAACGGCAGCTGGCCTGAGGTGTAGACGTAGTTGCCGGTCCGGACGCCCGGCACGTACACCGCGACCGGCTTCGGCGCGACCGGCAGTTCGAGCCCGAGCTCCTTCAGGTTCTCGGCCCAGGTCATCAGCTCTTCGCCCGCTTCAGGTAGGCGACGTGCTGTTCACCGGTCGGTCCGGGCAGCACGGTGACGAGTTCCCAGCCGTCGGAACCCCACTGGTCGAGGATGGCCTTGGTGGCATGGGTCAACAGGGGCACCGTCGCGTACTCCCACACGGTCACTTCACTCATGGGCTGAGAGTAGCCCCGGCGGGGTTCCCGCAGTGCCGCACCCCATCCGCCACGCCGCGGTCCAGGCCGAGGCCGGCCGCGAACCAGAAGTGGTGTATCAGACAGTTTGTCGTGCCTGTGGGCAGGAATTCGGAACGAGTTATAGGCTCGCGAGCGTGGGAGTACCGATAGCAGTGCCCGTTTCGGTTGAGCCGGGGGTCGAAGCAGGTTGGCCGGAGCGGGCGGACAAGGCCCGCCTGCATTACGTATCCGGGAAGGGGGGCACCGGGAAGTCGACGGTCGCCGCGGCGCTCGCGCTGGCACTGGCCGCCGGGGGGCGCCGGGTGCTGCTGGTCGAAGTCGAGGGCAGACAGTCCATCGCGCAGCTGTTCGATCTGCCGCCCTTGCCGCCCACCGAGACTCGCATCGCCACCGCGGACGGCGGCGGCGAGGTGATGGCGCTGGCCCTCGACGTCGAGCACGCCTTCCTGGAATACCTCGACATGTTCTACAACCTCGGCTTCGCCGGCCGGGCCATGCGCCGGGTCGGGGCCATCGAGTTCGTCACCACCATCGCGCCGGGCCTGCGGGACGTCATCCTCACCGGCAAGATCAAGGAATGCGCGGTGCGGGCCGACAAATCCGGCAAGCCCGCCTACGACGAAATCGTCATCGACGCGCCCCCGACCGGCCGGATCGCCAGCTTCCTGGACGTCACCCAGGCCATGGCCGATATCGCCGGCGGCGGGCCGATCGCCTCGCAGGCCGAGGGCGTGTCCAAACTGCTGCACTCCGAGCAGACCATGATCCACCTGGTCACGCTGCTGGAGGCGCTGCCGGTGCAGGAGACCGCCGACGCCGTCGCCGAACTCACCGCCAACGACCTGAACATCGGCACCGTCATCGTGAACCGGGCCGGCGAGGGCTACCTGCCGCGCTCCGTGCGCGAACGCGCCGCCCTCGGCGAGGTCGACGTCGACGCGCTGAAGGCCGGGCTCGCCGAGGCCGGAGTCACCTTGTCCGAGGCCGATTTCCAGGGCCTGGTCGCCGAGACCGTCGAGCACTCCGCGCGCCTGGCCGCCCAGGACGAGAGCGCCGCCGAGCTGTCCCAGCTCGACATCTCGCGGCTGTATCTGCCGTCGCTCACCGACGGCATGGATCTGGGCGGGCTCTACGAGCTGGCCGAAGTCTTGAGCGCGCAGGGGGTTCGCTAGTCATGGTCGTTCCGGCAGGCACTGTGCCCCTGGATATCTCGAAGATCATCGCCGACCCGTCGGCGCGGATCGTGGTGTGCTGCGGTTCCGGCGGCGTCGGCAAGACCACCACGGCCGCGGCCATCGCGCTGCGCGCGGCCGAGGCCGGCCGCAAGGTCGTGGTGCTGACCATCGACCCGGCCCGCCGCCTGGCCCAGTCACTGGGCGTCAGCGATCTGGGCAATGTGCCGCAGAGGGTCGAGCTCGGGCCCGAGACCAAGGGCGAACTGTTCGCCATGATGCTGAACATGCGCCGCACCTTCGACGACATGGTGCTCGAGCACACCACCCCGGACAAGGCCGAGCAGATCTTCGCCAACCCGATCTATCAGACCGTCGCGTCCTCGTTCGGTGGCACGCAGGAGTACATGGCGATGGAGAAGCTGGGCCAGCTCGCGGCCAAGCGGGAGTGGGACCTGATCGTGGTCGACACCCCGCCCTCACGGAACGCCCTGGACTTCCTGGACGCGCCGAAGCGGCTGGGCAACTTCCTCAACGGCAAGATGATCCGGGTCATCATGGCCCCGGGCCGCGGCGTCGGGAAGTTCGTCGCGGGCGCGATGAGCCTGGCGCTGCGCGGGGTCTCGACCATCGTCGGCGGCCAGCTTCTCAAAGACGCCAGTGTCTTCTTGCAGTCACTGGAATCCATGTTCGGCGGCTTCCAGGATCGGGCCGACCGCACCTACGCGATGCTGTCCCGCCCGGGCACCCACTTCCTGGTGGTGGCCGCGGCCGAACCGGACGCGCTGCGCGAGGCCAGCTTCTTCGTGGACCGGCTCTCGACCGACAAGATGCCGATGGCCGGACTGGTGCTCAACCGCACCCACCCGGTCCTGAGCTCGCTGTCCGGCGAGCAGGCGCAGGTCGCGGCGGATCGCCTGGTCCCGGAGTCCGAGAACGGCGCGACGCCCGAATCCGAGGCGGAGACGCCGGAGGCGCTCGCGGCCGCGGTGCTGCGTATCCACGCCCATCGGGCCGCCACCGCCAAGCGGGAACAGCATCTGCTGCACCGGTTCACGGGCGCCCACCCGAGCGTGCCCATCGTGGCCGTCACCGCGCTGCCCTTCGAGGTGGCCGATCTGGAGGCGCTGCGCGCCGTCGGTGACCAGCTCGTCGAGGCCGGCGCCAAGCCCGCCTGACGCGGACCGCCGAGCCCTCGGCTCGATTCCGGCTTTCGACCCTTTGGTTTGAATTGCCCGATCCGACCCCGGACACGGATCGAGCCCGCTCCCGCGGGCTCGATCCGTTCTGCTTATAGGGGGGATCTAGGTAAGGGATACTCGCTTACATCGCTACCTTCTGTGATCGCTGGACGCGGAAGAAGTCCGCCCAGCTCGTCACCTCCGGGTGCTGCTTCAGCAGCGCACGGCGCTGCCGCTCGGTCATACCGCCCCACACACCGAACTCGACTCGGTTGTCGAGGGCGTCAGCGCCGCACTCCATCAGCACCGGGCAGTGCCGGCAGATGGTGGCGGCCTTGCGCTGTGCCGCGCCACGCACGAACAGCTGGTCGGGATCCACTTCCTTGCATCGGGCCTGGGAAACCCAGGCGATTCTCGCTTCGGCCTGCTCCACGTCCAATCGAGCGATCGGGGTAGTCATGTGCATTTGGTGTGCCCCTTTGCAGTCCGAACACCGGGTCACGGCGCTCCAGAATCGCGAGTGCAGCGCGCAGTTACCCAACCCCACTGCGTTCTGCACCACATTCCACTTTGAGTGTTAGCTCTATCACACTGGGTTCTCAATCTAGATAGTCGTGTATCGGCTGCGCAAGACCGTCCCGAGATTTTCTGGTACGTCCGTCCACGCATTCGTTGCCAAGAACCGGTCAGTCCGTACCTTTGGGGACGAAAGGACACCCGTGGCGGGCGAACACCGAGTGTCCGAAAGGCCAATTAGGCTAGGGCCCGTGCCGATCACACGAACGCTCTGGAGACTGGCAGGCGCGTGCGTCTTGGCAGCCGTGCTGCTGGCCGGATTGCTGTTCCCGTTGGCCGGTGGCTTCGGGTTCATCTCCAACCGGGCCGCCGACGCCGTCGACAACGTCTCCGCCGAACTGGTCGAGGGCAGCGTGCCCGCGGTCTCGACCATGGTGGACACCAATGGGACGCCTTTCGCCTGGCTGTACGAGCAGCGCCGCTTCGAGGTGCCCAGCGACAAGATCTCCAACAACATGAAGCTGGCCCTGGTCTCGGTCGAGGACAAGCGCTTCGCCGACCACCACGGTGTGGACTGGCAGGGCACCTTCCGGGCCTTCCTGACCAACACCTCCGGCGGCCAGGTCTCCCAAGGCGGCTCGACCATCGATCAGCAGTACGTGAAGAACTACCTGCTGCTCGTGGTGGCCAAGACCGACGCCGAGCGCCGGGCCGCCACCGAGACCACCCCGGCCCGCAAGATCCGTGAGATCCGCATGGCGCTGACGCTGGACAAGCGCCTCACCAAGGACGAGATCCTCACCCGGTATCTCAACCTGGTGCCCTTCGGCAACGGCTCCTACGGCATCCAGGACGCCGCGCAGACGTACTTCGGCGTGGACGCCAAGGACCTGACCATGACGCAGTCGGCCATGCTGGCCGGCATGGTGCAGTCCAGCTCCAAGCTGAACCCGTACACCAACCCCACGGGCGTGCTGGAGCGCCGGAACACCGTGCTCGACACCTTGATCCAGAACGTGCCCAGCCGCGCGGAGGAGTTCCGTAAGGCCAAGGACACGGGACTGGGCGTGCTGCCCGAGCCCAAGGGCCTCTCGCGCGGCTGCATCGCGGCCAACGACCGCGGCTTCTTCTGCGATTACGCGATGCAGTACCTGACCAACGCCGGCATCAGCCGCGATCAGCTGGAAAAGGGCGGCTACCTGATCAAGACCACCCTGGACCCGGCCGTGCAGGACCAGGTGCGGGACTCGCTGGCCGCCAACACCAATCCGAATCTCGACGACATCGCCGAGGTCATGAACATCATCGCCCCCGGCCAGGATTCGCATCCGCTGCTGGCCATGGGCTCGAGCCGGGTCTATGGCCTGGACGCCAACGCGCATCAGACCGTGCAGCCGCAGCCGTACTCGATGGTCGGCGACGGCGCGGGCTCGATCTTCAAGATCTTCACCACGGCCGCGGCCATGGAGAAGGGCCTGGGCATCAACGCCACCCTCGATGTTCCGGCGTTCTTCTCCGCCAAGGGCATGGGTAACTCCGGCACGCCCGGCTGTCCGCCCGAGACGTACTGCGTGAAGAACGCGGGCGCCTACAAGGGTTCGATGTCGGTGACCGAGGCGCTGGCCACCTCGCCGAACACGGCCTTCGTCAAGCTGATCCAGGCTGTCGGCGTGGCCCCGACCGTGGACATGGCGGTCCGGCTCGGCATGCGCTCGTACACCCTGCCCGGCACCTCCGGACACGGGAACCAGAGCCTCTCGGACATGATCAAGGACCAGAACCTGGGCTCGTTCACCCTGGGGCCGGTCGCGATCAACCCGGTGGAGCTGTCGAATGTGGCCGCCACCCTGGCCTCCGGCGGCAAGTGGTGCCCGCCCACCCCGATCCGCGAGGTGATCGACCGCAGCGGCAAGCAGGTACCGCTGACCCAGCAGGCGTGTGAGCAGGTGGTCGACCCGGGTCTGGCCAATACCCTCGCGGTGGCGCTGGGCCAGGACGTGGTGAGCGGCACGGGTGCCGGTTCCGCGCATTCCGTCGGCTGGAACATTCCGACCTCGGCGAAGACCGGCACCACCGAGAGTCACCGGTCCTCGGCCTTCCTGGCCTTCACCAACGGTTTCGCCGGCGCCTCCTACGTCTACGGCGACAGCCCGACGCCCGGTGAGATCTGCTCGTTCCCGCTGCGCAGCTGCGGCAGCGGAAACCTGTACGGCGGTAACGAGCCGGCCCGCACCTACCTGGGCGCGATGAAGAACGTGCTCGACCGGTTCCCGCCGGCCGTGCTGCCGCCGGTCGACGACAAGTACGTGCGCGGATCGAACAACTCGCAGATCCCGGACGTGATCGGCATGCAGCAGGCCGAGGCCAACGCGGCGCTGGTCGGCGCGGGCTTCCAGGTGTCGGTGGTGACCCAGCCGGGCGCGGGCAAGGGCACGGTCATGAACGTGTCGCCCAACGGGTCGGCGATTCCCGGCTCGGTGATCACCATGTACGTCAGCGACGGCAGTCAGCTGCCGGTGACGGCGCCGCCGAACGCGCCGCCGTCCGTGCCGGGGCTGCCGGGCATCACGATCCCGGCGTTGCCGCCGATCCCGATCCCGATTCCCATCCCGCGCTAGCCGCGAACGAAAGGCCCGGAGCGAGTCATTCGCTCCGGGCCTTTCGTATTAATAGCGGTATCGCATGAACCGCCGTCGGGACCGTCTCAGAGGCGGGCCTTCACGGCCGCGGAGATCCGGGTGCCGTCGGCGCGCCCGGCGGCCAGCGCGGTCGCGGCCTTCATGACCTGACCCATCTGCCGCATGCCCGGCCGCTCGCCCAGCTGCTCGGCGACCTGCGCGATGGCGGTGTCGGCGATGTCGCCGACCTCGGCCTCGGTGAGCTGGGTGGGCAGGTACTCGTCGATGATCGATTCCTCGGCGCGCTCGTTGGCGGCGAGCTCGCCACGCCCGGCCTGCTCGTAGACCACGGCGGCCTCGTTGCGCTTCTTCGCCTCCTTCTGCAGGACGGCGATGATCTCGGGGTCGGAGAGCTCACGCGCCTCGGGTCCGGCGACCTCGGCGTTCTGGATCGCCGACAGCAGCATCCGCAGGGTGCCGAGGCGCAGCGCGTCCTTGCTCTTCATCGCGGCGGTCATATCCGTGCGCAGCGTGGTTTTGAGTTCCGACATGAGCGACACGGTACGAGGGACTTCTATCGTGGTCCAGCTCATTTGACTCGATGTTTCTCCGCCGGGTCGCCTATTCTGGGCAAATGCCCGTCTTCTCGACCACCGCCCTCAGCCGTGCCGCCCTGGGAGCCGCCGGGGCCGCGGTCGCCGGAATCGGATACGCGACGCTCATCGAGCGCAACGCCTTCACCCTGCGGGAGGCGACGCTGCCGGTGCTGGAACCGGGCAAGCCGTCGCTGCGGGTGCTGCACATCAGCGACCTGCACATGATGCCCGGGCAGCAGTTGAAACAGGCGTGGCTACGCGAGCTGGATCGGCTGGAACCGGACCTGGTGGTGAACACCGGGGACAACCTCTCGCACATGAAGTCGGTGCCTTCGGTGGTGCAGTCGCTGGGCGGATTGCTCGCGCGCCCCGGCATTTTCGTGTTCGGCTCGAACGACTACTTCGCGCCGGTGCCGAAGAACCCGCTCAAGTACTTCAAGAAGGACCACAAGCGCGTCTACGGCGAGCCGCTGCCCTGGCAGGACATGCGGGCCGCGTTCACCGAGCGCGGCTGGCTGGACCTGACCCACGTGCGCCGCGATATCGAGGTCGCGGGCGTGAAGATCTCCACCGCGGGCGTGGACGACCCGCACCTGAAGCGGGATCGCTACGAGACCGTCGCGGGCGCGCCGAATCCGCTGGCGGACTTGAGCATCGGGCTCACCCACTCGCCGGAGCCGCGGGTGCTGGACCGGTTCGCCGCCGACGGCTACGACCTGGTGATGGCGGGCCACACCCACGGCGGGCAGCTGTGCGTGCCCGGATTCGGCGCGCTGGTGACCAACTGCGGGATCGACCGGGCCCGGGTGAAGGGGGCGTCGCGCTGGGGCGCCCACACCCGGCTGCACGTGTCGGCCGGTCTGGGCACCTCGCCGTGGGCTCCGTACCGGTTCTGCTGCCGTCCGGAGGCGACGCTGCTGACGCTGGTCGGCGCGCCGCCGAAGAAGCCGGTGGCCGAGTCGGGGCGCGGCCGGGCCGCGTCCTCGGAGGCCGTCGCACGCTGATCGTCCCGCGGCGATATTGCCCCGGGCTCCCGCCGCGATATACAGCGCGGTATGTAGTCGTTCAGTAGGGGGCCATCGTGACCAGTGGAGACAACCACCGCAACGAGGCCGGCGGTTCGGAGCCCAATCCGGACTGGTGGCAGGGCACGCCGCCCGCGCAGGAGCAGGGTTGGCAGCCGGATTATCCGGCGCCGCAGCAGAATCAACCGCCGGGTCAGCCGTGGCCGCAGCCCGGGTATCAGCCGACCACGCCGATGCCCGCCGGGCAGTACGCTCCGCCGCCGCAGTATCCGCCGACGCAGGCGTTCACCCGGCCGCCGGAATACGGTCAGCAGCCGGGTTACGGGCGACAGCCGGCCTATCCGCCGCCCCCGGGCGCCGGCAAGGGCCGCGGCTGGCTGTTCGGTGGTCTCGCCGCGTTGCTGGTGGCGATCGTCGCGGTGGTGGGGATCGTCGCGCTGGTGAACAAGGGCTCGAATTCGCCGTCGGCCACGTCGAATACGACGCCGTCGCTGATCAGCGCGCTCACCTCGACCACCGCCAAGCCGTCGCCTTCGGGCAAGCCGACGCCCGGCAAGACCACGGCGCCGAAGGCGACCGGTACGCCGGGCGCGGTGATTCCCGGCTATCAGGTCGTGACGATCCCGAACAACGGTGCGGCCTATGACATTCCGCAGGGCTGGAAGCTGGACCACACCGGTCAGGACTCGTTCAGCAAGGGCTCGGACTCCGTGCCGGTGGCCGGGCTGGCGCAGGACGGCGTCGACTACTGCCCGGAGAACGTGCGCACCAACGTCTTCCTGACCCAGTCCGACGAGACCGATCCGGGCAAGGCCGCCACCGACATCGGGACCCGCCTGGGCCGCATCGGCTGGTCCACCTCCACCGGCACCACGCCCGGCGCGCCGGAGTCGTTCCAGTCCTCGGACAGACAGTTGCAGGGCGTCTACCTGGAGACCAAGGGGACGGCCACCCCGACGACCGCGGGTTGCGCATCGACCTACTCGATCTACACCTTCGCGTTTCCCGGTGACAGCGGCGCTTTCGTGTTCACGATCGCGGCCGATACCGGAGTGGCGCAGGCGGTGGACGCGACCTTGGCGAAGAAGATCCTCGCCAGCATCCGCCCGATCCAGTAGGCGGCACGACTCGTCGGACAGGGGGCCGCGGTGAGCGGAGAACGCGACGACCAGGGCGACGACCCGGATCGAACGACGTCCAGCGGCGATTGGTGGCAGGGCCCGGTCCACGACCGCCCCGCCAACCCGCCGCTGCCGCCCTATCACCCGGCCCCGAATTACCCTGTCCCCGAATCGAATCCGCACTCCTCCGGCGCGGGCGCGCAGGTTTTCGGATCGAATCCGTACGCCTCCGGACCGAGCCCTGAAGCATCCGGGCCGACCCGGTCCCCATCCGGGCCGAGGCCCCGAGTGGCGGGGAGAAGTCCGCACGCCTCCGGACCGAATCCCCAAGCGTCCGGCCGCAACCCGTACGCGTCCGGGCCGAATCCCTACGCCTCGGGCCCGAATCCGGTGTCCCCGGGCGCGAATTCGTACGGCACCGGTCCTGCCACCGTCGCCCCCGGATCGCCTCTTCCCGGCACCTATCCACCCCCGCGCGGTGATCGCGGCCGCCTGTGGCTGCTGGCGGCCATCGGCGCGGTCGTGGTGGCGATCGTCGCCATCGCCGCGATCGTGTTCGTCCTGCGCGATTCCGGCTCCACCCCCACGCCCGCCACTCCGCCGTCGTCGGCCGCACCGACCACCACCGCGCCGCGCGGCTCCACGACCGCCCCGGCCGCCACCCTGACCCCACGCATCCCCGGCTACCAGGTGGTGGTCCCCAAGGACCTGAAGGCCGCCTGGGACGTCCCCCAGGACTGGGCCGTCGACCTCGCCACCACCAAATACGGCACCGACGCCGACCACATCCCCGCCGCCGGTTTCGCCCAAGAGGGCGTCGACTACTGCCCGAACAACGTGCGCACCACCATGTTTCTCTCCACCTCCGACCTGTCCGACGCCACCGCCGCCGCCACCGACATCGGCGCCCACGCCGCCCGCATCGGCTGGTCCACCCGAACCTCCGCGAAAGCGGGCACGCCCCAACCCCTCGACGCCGGCGACGACACCCTCCACGGCACCTTCCTGGAAACCACCGGCACCTTCACCGCCCCCGCCGGCTGCGCCACCACGTTCTCGGTCTTCACCTACGCCGTGAGCGCCGGCTCCACCAGCGGCTCCCTGGTCCTCGTCATAGTCGCCGACACCGGCGTGGACCGCTCCGTCTCCCCCGATCTGGCCCGCGGAATCTTCGCCACCTTCCGCCTCCTTTAGCACTCTGACCAGCCGATTTAACACCTGGACAACGGGTGCGCTAAGCTACTGCAGGTTCACTTCACGGGGTGTGGCGCAGCTTGGTAGCGCGCTTCGTTCGGGACGAAGAGGTCGCAGGTTCAAATCCTGTCACCCCGACTGTGTGGTTGAGACACAACTCGGCCCCCGGCTCTTTCGAGAGCCGGGGGTTTTGTGTTTTCCGGGGTCGATCAGCGACGGAGGTGGCGGCTGAGGTCGCCGGTCAAGTGCATGGTGACGTGGCGCTCCGCGAATCGCCACTGTCCGTCGCGACGGTGGAAGCGGTCGCGGTAGCGGCCCGTGGCGATGGCCTGGAGGGGCAGGTCCGGGAGGGCTTGGAAGACCGTGAAGTAGGCGCGCGAGGTCGCGGTATTCGCGGGGTCGCCGAATTCGATGGCGATGTTGGTTGTGACGTGGTGTGTGCGCGGGGTGCCGTCGTCGTAGCGGATCACCATGCGCTGGAACATTCGCTCCACGTCCGCGCTGCCTCGGATCGAGCCACCGCCGCCGATGAACTCACCCTCCGCGAACAAGGCGCCGACTCCGGCGAAATCTCCGGCATCGACCAGTTCCGCGTACCGCGCGATCAGGTTTGTCACGGCGGTCGTGTCAGCGGCTGTGCTCATGGGCGGGACGATACGCGTTCGAGGGCCCGCGCCGGGCGAGGTGGCGTGTCGGTGTGCTGCGTTAAGCTGCGCCAGTCCCCTTGACACAGGGGGATTTTCGACAAATGGGGAGTGCAGAAATGAATATGGCGATGCTTGCCCGACCGCGGATCGGCTTTGCCGCGGCGGCAGGTGCGGTGGCGGTGGCCACCATTGTTGCGACGGCGGCGCCCGCGGCCGCCGAGGGGGTGACCATCTCGGCGTCGACGGCCTATTGCGTCGGATCGACCTACACGTTGACGCTGCCGGCCGCCGATGCCACGATCCTGATCGGCAATGTCCCCTGGCAGAACGCTTTTGCGTTCCAGACGCGGGCGACCGGCGATTCGGCCTTCACCATCGTCGCGACGGCTCCGTATGTGGCGGGCAAGGATGTCGTGGCGACGTGGACGCCGACCGCTCCGGGAGAGTTCATGACCAGCGCGTGGCCGTACAGCACTGATCGGGGGCTCTCCAATTTCGGGGAGAACGGCCCGACCGTGACCGTGGTCCAGACCGCTCCTGCCGGGACGACCTGCGCGCCGCCGACCGCTGGAAATGGCGGAACGGGCAGCGCGAGTTCGATTCCGGTGATCGGTGGACTGCTGAGCAGCCTGTCGGCTCAGAAGTAGCGTGACCGCGACGCGGCCCCGGCTCCCTCGCGGAGCCGGGGCCGTGTGTCATCCGGCGACGGGGCGAAGCCGATTGGCACCCAGGCGGTTCGCGTGGGTGGCGAGCAAGTTGTCGAGGGCCGCGGTGGTGGCGGGGTCGGCGGGGGTGAGGATCGTGAGGGTGTGGTCGGGGTCGTTGGGGCTGGTGAGGCTGTCGTAGGCGACGGTGAGGTCACCGGCTTCGGGGTGGCGGATGCGTTTGGTGCCGTGGCTGCGGTCCTGGACGGTGTGGTCGTCCCACCAGTCGGCGAATTCAGGGCTGTCCGTGCGTAATTCGTCGATGAGTGCGCGCAGGCCTGGGTCCGCGGGGTGGCGGGCCTGGTTGCGGCGGAGGATGCCTACGGTTTCGCGGGCGATGCGGTCCCAGTCGAGTTGGCCGGCGCGGATGCCGGGGTCGAGGAGGGTCAGGCGGGCGGTGTTGACGCCGGAGTCGAATCCGGTGCCGAAGAGGGCCACGGCGGCGGTGTTCCGGGCGAGGACGTCCAGGCGGAAGTCGGTCAGGTAGGCCGGGAGGGCGGGCATGCCGTCGAGGATCGTCAGGAGCGAGGCGGGCGGGGCGGCGATGGGGGTGCGGGCCGGGGGTGTGGCGCCGCGGGCGATGAGGTGGAGGTGGGCGCGTTCGGTGTCGGTCAGGCGGAGGGCCTCGGAGAGGGCGTCGAGGATGGCGGCGCCGGGGGTGCCGACGCGGCCCTGTTCGAGGCGGATGTACCAGTCGATGGAGACGGCGGCGAGCTGCGCCACTTCCTGCCTGCGCAGGCCGGGGGTGCGGCGCGGGCCGACCGCCGGGAGGCCCGCCTGCTCGGGTGACAGGCGTTCGCGCATGGCACGCAGGAAAGCGCCCAGCTCCTGTCCGGATGTCGTCATGTCCACGCTCGCACTCCTTCACTCGGCTCCAGCGTAGGAGAGCGGCCGGGTGGTACGCGGAATACCAGGGTGCACAGGCTCTCCCTGGGAGTTCCGGCTTTCGGGATGCTCGTCCTGTCATTCGAGCACCCGAGGAGAACCGCCATGACTCGCATCGCACGCACCGTTTCCGCGACCTTCGCCGTGGCGGCCCTGCTGTCCGCCGCCGCGTGCGGCACCGGCGGGGATTCGACGCCCGCCGCCCCCACCACGAATCCGGCCGCGTCCGTTCAGGTTCGGCCCGTGGTCCCGGCCGCTGCCGCACGGTTCACGGTCACCAGCCCGGACGGCGCCGCCGATCACGCCTTCCCGGCCGACTTCTACGCGGGCGCGTTCGGCTGCACCGCCGCCAATCACGCCCCGCGCCTGCAATGGTCGGGCGCACCGGCGGGCGCGAAGAGTTTCGCGGTCACCATGTTCGATCCGGATGCCCCGACCGGCGCGGGCTTCTGACACTGGCTGAACTGGGATATCCCGGCCACCGCAACCGATTTCACCGCGGGCGCGGCGGGCGTCGCGGGCGCCAATGACGCGGGTGCCCCCGGCTACCTGGGCCCGTGCCCGCCCACCGGCGACCGCCCGCACACCTATCAGATCTCGGTCCTGGCCCTGGACACCCCGAGTCTGGGCCTGCCCGCCACCGCGACCCCGGCGGTCGCGTCGTTCTCCATGGGCTCGCACATCATCGGTGTCGCCCAGCTGTCGCTGACCGCGCAGCGCCCCTGACCCGAACCAACGCGAAGGGTCCCGGCCGAATCGGCCGGGACCCTGTGTCGTGGAGCGGTTTACAGCCGTCAGCCCAGGTGCAGGCGACGCATGAGGCGCAGCGTGACCAGGGTCGACTTGAGCTGCTTCTCGTACGGCATGGACGAGCGGGAAGCCATGATCTGCTTCTTCTGGACGCCGACGTTGATGGTGTCGGTGTACTTCAGGAGCCCGGCCGCGCCGTGGCGGGTGCCGACGCCGGACTGCTTGACGCCGCCGGACGGCGTGCCCTTGGCGGCATAGCTGGTGATGAAGCCGTCGTTGATGTTGATCGAGCCGGATTCGATGCGCTCGGCGAGTTTCGTTGCGCGGTCGAAGTTTCCGGTCCAGATGGCGGCGTTCAACCCGTAGGGGGTGTCGTTCGCGAGCGCCACGGCCTCGTCGTCGGTCTTGTACTTGTAGATGCTGACGACCGGCCCGAAGGTTTCCATGGTGGCCAGCGCCATGTCCTTGGTGACCTCGGTGAGGACGGTCGGCTCGAAGAAGGCCGGTCCGAGGTCGGGACGCGGGTTGCCACCGGTGACGATGGTCGCGCCCTTCTCCCGCGCCTCGTCGACGTGCGCCGCGACCCGCTTCATGTGGTCGACGGAGACCAGCGACCCCATCTCGGGTGCGAAGTCGTAGGACGCGCCCATCTTCCCGGAGAGTTCCTCCGCGGCCGCGGTGAACCGGCGCAGGAACTCGTCGTAGATGCGTTCCTGCACGTAGATGCGCTCGATGTGCATGCAGATCTGGCCGGCGTTGCCGAAGGCCGCGAACAGGATCGACGGGATGGCCTCGTCGAAGTTGACGTCATCGAGCACGATCATCGGGTTCTTGCCGCCGAGCTCGAGGCTGCACCCGATCAGGTTGCGCCCCGACTGCTCGCCGATGGTGCGGCCGGTGGCGGTGGAGCCGGTGAACATGACGAACTCGACATTGTCGATCAGGGTCGGCCCGACGTCGGGGCCGACGCCGCAGACCACCTGGATGAGCCCGCGCGGCAGGCCCGCCTTCTGGAGCAGTTCGATGCCGTACAGGGTGCACAGCGCGGTCTTGTTGTCCGGCTTCATGATCACGCCGTTGCCCGCGATCAGCGCCGGGGTGGAGTCGGACATGGAGATGGCGAACGGGAAGTTCCACGGCGCGATGACCGCGACGACGCCCTTCGGCCGGTGCTCCTCGGTGGAGGAGGTGATGACCGGCATGGGCCCGGAGCGCTTCTTGGGCTTGAGCGTCTTCTCGGCGGTCTTGAGATACTGCGCGATCACCAGCGGGGTGTCGCACACTTCCTCGATGGCCATGCGCCGGGCCTTGCCGCAGCCGATCTGGATCAGGTCGGCGAGTGTCTCGATCTCGGTGAGCAGCAGCTCGTGCGCGCGCTCGAAGACGGCGAGCCGGTCCTTGAGCGGGCGGGCGGCCCATTCCTTCTGCGCGGCGCGAGCCATTTCGGCCGCGGCCACCACGTCCTCGGGGGAGGATTGGGGCAGGTAGCCGACGACGTCGCCGGTGTAGACCTCGGTCATCTCGAAGGGCTCGCGGGCCTCGCCGGCCTTGCCCGCGGTCACCATCGCGGTCAGCCGGTTGATGAGGGATTCCGTGACGCGCGGCGGAAGCTTCGCCTTACTCGTTGTGCTCATGGGACTCTCTCCACTACTTGCCGCCCGTGACGGCGGTCACCATGGTTCAAACTAGAACACGTTATTGTTTAGGACAACGGCGCGGGGTACTTTCGTGCCGGAATCTTGGTTCGTCCATATCGAAAGAAGGGTCGGCGATGACCGCAGCGACTGCTGAAACCCCCGCCAACACCGAGCCGCACGCGCTGGTCGAGAAGCGTGGCGCGACGCTCATCGTCACCATGAACCGCCCGAAGTCCAAGAACGCGCTGACCGGCGAGATGCTGGCCATCATGACCGAGGCGTGGGACACGGTCGACAACGATCCGGAGATCCGCTCCTGCATCCTCACCGGTGCCGGTGGCGCGTTCTGCGCGGGCGCGGATCTGAAGAACATGAACAAGAACAAGCCCGAGGACGGCATGAAGGAGGGTTCGGCCTTCGACCCGTCCCGCATGCCGGGTCTGCTCAAGGGCCGCCGTCTGACCAAGCCGCTGATCGCCGCCGTCGAGGGCGCGGCCATCGCGGGCGGCACCGAGATCCTGCAGGGCACCGACATCCGCATCGCCGGTGAGAGCGCCAAGTTCGGTGTGTCCGAGGCGAAGTGGAGCCTGTTCCCGATGGGCGGCTCGGCGGTGCGCCTGCCGCGCCAGATCCCGTACACCGTGGCCGCGGAGCTGCTGCTGACCGGCCGCCACATCACCGCCGCGGAGGCGCTGAACTTCGGCCTGATCGGCCACGTGGTGCCGGACGGCACCGCGCTGGACAAGGCCCTGGAGATCGCCGAGCTGATCAACAACAACGGCCCGCTGGCCGTGCAAGCGATCCTGAAGGTCATCCGCGACACCGAGGGCCTGCACGAGGAAGAGGCGTTCAAGATCGACGCCAAGGTCGGCCTGCCGGTCTTCCGCAGCAATGACGCCAAGGAAGGCCCGCGCGCGTTCGCCGAGAAGCGCAAGCCGAACTTCCAGGGCAACTGAGGAATTCGAGGTGGCGACGGAACCTCTCCCGTCACCACCTCGAACCATCAGCGGGCGGCTACTTCCTCGGCCAGGAATCCGCCGGACTGGTGCCGCCACAGCTGCGCGTAGGTGCCTTCTCCGCGCAGCAGTTCCTCGTGGCTGCCCTGTTCGACGATCCGCCCGCGATCGAGCACGATGAGCCGGTCCATCCCGGCCACGGTGCTCAACCGGTGCGCGACCACCAGCGCCGTACGCCCTTCCATCAACTCCCAGAGCGCCTGTTGCACCAGGATCTCGCTCTCGGAGTCGAGGGCGCTGGTGGCCTCGTCCAGCAGCAGGATCGGGGCGTCGCGCAGGATGGCCCGCGCGAGCGCGACCCGCTGGCGTTGTCCGCCGGACAGTTTCACGCCGCGCTCGCCGATGAGCGTGTCCATGCCGTCGGGCAGCCCGTCCGCGAATTCGGTGACGTGGGCGGCCTTGGCGGCGCGCCGCACCTCCTCGTCGGTGGCCTCGGGCCGGGCGAAGCGGATGTTGTCGCTCAGCGACCGATGGAACATGGCCGGGTCCTGCGGCACGTAGGACAGCAGGCTGCGCAGATCGCTCTGGCGTAGTCGCGAGATGTCCTGTCCGCCGATGCGGATCACGCCGCCGTCGATGTCCATCATGCGCAGCAGCAACTGGGTGAGCGTGCTCTTGCCGCCGCCGGACCGGCCGACCAGCCCGATGCGCGCGCCGCTGGGCACGTCCAGATCCAGGCCGCGGAACAGCGGCTGCGCCCCCGCGTGCGCGAAGTTCACCTGCTCGAACCGGATGTCGGACCCCTTGGGCCGCAAGGGTTCCGGTTCGGCGATGTCGAGCACGGTCGGAGATTCCAGCAGCAGCTCGGTGAACTGCGCGGCCTCGGTGGTGGTGCTCTCCAGCCGCCGGTAGATCTGGTTGAACCGGAACATGATCCCGGTGGCGTTCCAGTAGTAGGTGAAGGCCACCATGATCACCTCGACCGACGCGTGCCCGCCGCCCATGCCGAGGGCGATGAGCAGCCCGGCCACGTTCACGATCACCATCAGCGGGGTGATGGCGGTGTCGATGTAGAGATTGTTGTAATCCCACGACAGCAACGACTTTCGCCGTTGCACCGCGACCCGCCGCCGGTGTTCGGCGATCTCCTCGGGTTCGGCCGCGAAGGCCCGTACCGCCTGCATGTTCGACAGGGTGTCGGAGACGTGCCCGGACACCAGGGCGATGGCCGCCTCGCGGTCGTCGACCAGATGCTGGCGGCGGCGGATGAGCGGGGCGACGACCACGCCGCTGACGGCGATGAGGCCGAGCAGCACGATGACCAGCATCGGGTCGTAGCGCCACAGCACCACCGACGCGAAGGTCAGCGGCACGAAGGCGGCGACGATCTCGAAGGCGAAGGTGTCGGCGAAGTCCTCGAACCGGGTGGCGAAACTCAGCGCGCGCTTGGTCAGCGAGCCCGCGAAGTTGTTGTGGAAGAACGCGGAGTCCTTGGCGAGGAGTTCGTCCATCGCGGTGTTGTAGAGGTTCTCGATCCCGTTGGCGTCCAAGCGGTTCAGGAAGTGGATGCCGATGCGCCAGCACACCTCGGCGATGAACAGCAGCGCGCCGAACCCCACCACATAGGGTGCGAGCGCGCCGATGGACGAGTCGCCGGTGGCGGCGACCTTGCCGACGACGATCGCGACCAGCAGCGGCGCGATGTAGAGCTGGCAGATATTGCCGAGAGCGGGCCCCAGCATGGCCGTGATCGTGATGGCTTTGCGCCGGGCCATTTCCCGGCCGTAGTAGCGCAGAACCAGCCGTACCCCGGACGTGCGCGTACTCATTCATCCCCTCTCGGCTAGTGCTTGCAGAGAGCCCAGAGTGCCTGGAGGGGAGTGATAGCGCTAGTGAATTATCGCTGGATGGTTGCTGGATACGGGTGCTGGGCGGCCGCAGAGCCCGGGCCGCCCAGCACCGGAGCGGATGCCGATCGGAGCACGTGCCGGCATCCACGTTCGGGGGGGTTCTACTCGATCGGACGAATCGTGCGGCGGATGATGGCGCGCGCCACGCCGGGCAGGAATCGCCGCATGTAGTAGGCGGGCCGAGCCTCTCCGGGGAATACGTAGAGCGGCGTCTTCGGTGCGGCCAACGCCTTTTCCAGGGCGTCGACGACGAATTCCGGGGTGACGGGGACCGCGTTGCCGAGCACGCTGGCGTTCTCCTCGCGGACCACGTCCAGGAACGGGGTCTCGACGCCGGGCGGGCACAGGACGAGCAGGCGCACGCCGGTGCCGTGCAGTTCGTAGGAGAGGCTCTCGGCGAAGCCGATGACGGCGTGCTTGGACGCGGTGTATCCGGCCATGCCGGGTGAGGGCAGCCAGCCGACGAGCGAGGCGAACAGCACCACGGTCCCCGCGCCCGCGTCCCGCATGGCGGGCACGACCGCCTGCGCCAGGTTGACGGTCCCGATGTAGTTGACGTCCATCATCTTCCGGATCAGGGCCACGTCGTGGTCCAGCACCGAGGCGTGCACATGGCCGATGCCGGCCGCGTGCACCAGCCGGTCGATGGTCCCCAGTTCCGAGCGCACCTTGTCGACGACGGCCCGCACCTGCGCGGCATCGGAGACGTCGCATTCATAGGTGTGGGTGTTGGGCGAGCGGGCGGCGGTGACGGCCAGCCCGTCGGCGTTCACGTCGACGGCCGCCACCTGCCAGCCCGCGGCCGCGAGGCGTTGCGCGACGACGCGGCCCTGACCGCTGGCCGCTCCGGTGACCAGTGCGGTGCGGCTCATCGGACCTCCTGGGTCTGCAAGACCGTTGCGGCGTCCTCGAAAGTCATGCGGAGCGCGCCGATCCGGCTGGAGAACAGTGCGCGCCCGGGCAGCCCGAGAGCGCGCAGTTGATCGGAGACGGGGTGGTCTCCGAGGTGGATGCGCGCGCCGCCCGGCCGTCCCCGGACCTGGCCGGGGTTCATGATCCAGGGTGTGCGACGCAGGATTCCGTTACGCGAGGTGTAGGCGTCGATGGAGGCGCCGCCCGCGCCGGCGGGCATCGGGACGCCGTCGGCGACTCGCAGCGCGAGCACGAACTGCCCGTCGACGCGGACCTCGCACCGGTGCCCGCGCCCGTCGGGCGCGATGTCGATGTCGGCCATGAGCTTGGGGAAGCCCCAGATCGACTGTCCCGCTTCGCAGGTGAAGCTCTGGTTCACCGGCAGCCAGTGGATGTAGGCCCCGGTGCTGTCCTTGCGTCCGGGCTGTTTCGCCATGATCGAGAACGCGAATTCGTGGTACGGCCCGAGGTCGCCGTCGACGTAGCGCACGAAGGCCAGCGAGAGCACGGCCTTGCCGAGCAGGGTGAGCGGCTCCAGCCCGGTGCCGGTGAGCAGTTCGGCGGCGGCGCGGGCGTCGACGAGGAACAGCGCCGAACTCGCGTCCGCGTGCCGGATCCGCACCGGCATGCTGACCCGCTCCCCGAGCACGGTGTGGGCATCTACCATGTTCGAATTAGAACAGGTTTCACCTAGGCGCGCCGGTTGTTTCACGCAGTTCGTCCGCTCACCGGTCACCTACTTTCATGGTCTGGCGCCCGCTCGGCGACATATGCCTTCGCCCACCGGTAATCGGGCTTCCCGCTCGGCGTCCGGGCGACGGTCCCGGCCACCCAGATCCGGCGCGCCAGTTTGTATCCGGCGAGGCGCTCGCGCACGTGGGCCTCCAGGACCGCCAGGTCGATGTCGCCGTCCGCCGGGGACACCACGGCCGCCACCAGCTGACCCCATCGCTCGTGCGGCACCCCCACCACGACCGCGTCGTAGACCGACGGATGCGCCTTGAGCGTGGCTTCCACTTCTTCGGGAAAGACCTTCTCGCCGCCGGTGTTGATGACCATGTTGCCGCGCCCGATCAACGTGACCGACCCGTCGGATTCGACGCGCGCGCGATCGTCGGTGATCACCATCCGCACGCCGTCCACGATGCGGAACAGCTTGCCGGTCTTGACCGGATCCTTGTAGTACCCGATCGGCACATTGCCGGTCTTGGCCACCCAGCCCTCCCCGCCGGGTGCGACGGGCCGCCCGTCATCGTCGACCACCAGCGCGCCTCGACCGGTGCTCACGCGCGGCGCGCGGGCCGGATCGTCGTCCTTCTGCGCGAATCCGATTCCGCCGAAACCGGTTTCGGACGACCCGATGGACTCGGTGACCAGGGTGTTCGGGAACAGTTCCAGCAGTGCGTTCTTCACCGGCTGGGTCAGCTGCGCCGCCCCTGACCCGATGGAGACGAGCGAGGAGGCGTCCACGGGCGCGGCCCGATACGCGTCGACCAGCGGCCGGGCGATGGCGTCGCCGGTGACGACCAGGACGTGCGGCCGTTCCCGCGCCACCACCCGCCACACCTCGCCGGGATCGAAGCGCGGCTGGAACAGCACCGCGTTGCCCGACCACAGCGCGGTGAAGGTGGGCATCATGGCGGCGGCGTGGATGAGCGGCGGCAGCACGAACCAGGTCATGGGGAACTCGTTCCGCGCGGCCACCCGGGACTGCTGGTATTCGTCGGCGACGGGTTCACCGGTGTAGAAGTCGATGCCGCCGCCGAGCACCCGCCACATGTCCTCCTGGCGCCAGATGACGCCCTTGGGCAGACCGGTGGTGCCGCCGGTGTACATGATGAAGTGGTCGTCGGCGCTGCGCGGACCGAAATCCCGGATGCCGGAGGCTGATTCGAGCGCCTCCTCGTAGGGCAGCGAACGGCTCGGCAGTCCCGCTCCCCCTTGGTCGTCCTCCACGACCAGGGTGTGCCGCAGCTTCGGCAGCTGATCCCGGATCTCCTCGATGAGCGGCGCGTAGCAGCGGTGGTGCACCGCCATCTCGAGGTCGGCGTTGTCGTAGACGTAGCGCAGTTCCTCGGCCCGGTACCGGTAGTTGATATTGACCGGCACCGCGCGAATCTTGTAGCAGCCCAGCAGGGTTTCGAGGCTCTCGATGCTGTTGTGCATGTGGAACCCGATGTGGGTGCCGGGCCCGGCCCCGGCCGCCGCCAGGTGGTGAGCGAGCCGGTTGGCGCGGGCGTCGAGCTGGGCGAAGGTGAGCCGCCGTGTCCCCTCGATCACGGCGGTCCGGTCCGGCACGGCGTCGGCCGAATGTTCGTAGAGGTCGGCGAAGTTGCACGCCATGGCCGTTTCTCCTGGTGTGTTCCGGCTACAGGACGGTGAGCGGCAGCGGTGTGCCCCGGTCGGTGAAGGTGAAGGCCGCCCCGGAGCTGAACCGGGTGATGGCGACCTCGTCGGCTTCCCGGAACGGCAGATCGGCGCAAGCGATTTCGAGGGTGAGCCCGCAGTCGGCGGCCTCGCGGACCCGGGCGTGGAAACGCGGGTTCACCCCGCGCACCAGGGCGTCGAGCGGCTGAAGATGGTCGGGGTCGAGCAGGGCGGGCCAGGCGCCGTCGTCGACCGCGCCGCAGCCGCGGCCGATGCGCAGCTCGACCAGTTGCTCCCCGCCGGTGGTCTCGGCCGTCACGTCGATGTCGACATAGGCGGCCGGGTTCAGCGCCGGGTGCAGGCGCAGCACCTTGGCCAGCGCCGCCATATCGTCGCCGAGCCCGAGCGCGGTGCGGATGCGTTCGGCGGTGAGACCCGCGATGCCGGTGAACTGTTTGCGCAGGATGTCCAGCGCCACTTCCGGTTTCGTGCGCGTCTCCACCGCGGTCCGGTAGCCGAGGGTGAGCAGGTGGTGCTGCAGGCACACCTCGTCGGCGATCCGGATGAGCGCCGAGCGCGAGAAGTCCTCGAACCGCAGGTCACTCAGCAGCGGCCCCGCATAGTCCGCCTGCCCGGGATCTTCCGGGTCGATGGGGTCGAGCACGGTGGCGGCGGCCTCGGATCCGGCCACCACCTGCGCGTCCTCGTGCGGGGTCGGCGGTTCGTGCGCGGGATCGATCGTGACGGTCCACGCGCACACCGGTTTCCGGTCCGCCGGTTCGCGGGGCGGCCGGTGCACGGGTCGCACCTGGGCGTGCGGATTGGTGGCGAGCGCGGTCGCGTCGAAGGTGGGGTCCTCGATGTCGTGGCACATGGCCACCACGAATTCGGTGCCCATCGGCTCGACGTCGGCGAGCGCGCCGCAGTGGTCGAGATGGAATTCCCCGTGATCGTGGTCGATCACCGTGTAGCGGAAGTCCATGAACTGCGGTGGCGCGCCGATATCCAGCTGGAAGCCCTTGAAGATGGCGTCCACCCCGTCACCGATGATGCCGAGCGCCCGCCGCATGCGCCGGGTGTAGACCGGGCTGGCCAGCTGCCATTCGTCGATGGCGACCGCGGTCATGCCCTCCCGGCCGAGCGCGCCGAGGACGTGCGCCATCCCGGACCGGTCGATGAGGTGCCCGCACAACAGCAGTTCCGGAACCAGCAGGGCCAGTTCGGATCTGGTGAGTGACGCGTATCTGCTGGTCACCACAGGGGCACCGGCCCCGTCCCGACCGGGTACCAGCCGGGCAGCGGTTCGCCCGACATGGACCGTTCCATGCGCTTGCGCATGCCGGACGAGAGCGCGTTGTTCGAGATCATCTCCACGAACAGCGCGGTCACATTGCCGAAGTCGAAGAAGTCGCGCTGCCAGCTCCACTGGTAGTTCCCGGCGTAGCGGAACCAGCTGCCGCCGAGCCCTTCCGGGCTGTAGGGCCGTCCGTCGGCCCGCTGCTGATCGTTGACCTGTTTCCAGAATCCGATGACGCTGCCGGTGCGCTCGTCGACCACGAATTCCTGGTACGGGTACGTCCAGCCCTCGAGCCCGAACATCTCCTGGCCGAGCGCGATATCGCGGATCTCGTCGCGCCCGACGGCCATGAATTCCTGCTGCGGACCGTAGTTCCAGCCGTAGGTGGCGTCGTCGGTGTAGAAGTGCTCGAGGGGTTTCCAGTCCCCGGCCGCCTCACAGTGTTTGTTCTCGTCCACCCAGCGGCGGATCATCTCGTCGAGTTCGTCGCGGGACCAGCTCACGGCTGTCTCCTTCCTTCGACAGCGCTGTCGTCTACGAGCGACAGGGCCTGGGTCGGGCAGTAGCGGACGGCGGCGCGGGCCGCGTCCAGGTCGGTGCCGGGGTCGGCGCGCAGGATCCGCACCTGTCCCTGTCTGGGCACCTCGAAGAGGTCGGGGGCCTCGTCCTGGCAGACGGCGTGGCCCTGGCAGAGGTCGAGATCGACGACCAGGCGCATGGTCAGGGTCCTTCCGGATTCGGTTCGCGCAGTGGCGCTTCCGGCTGGACCTCCACCAGCACCAGGTGTGCGCCGCGCGGGGTGGACACGACCGCGGACACGGCCGCCGCGAGATCGGCGGGCCGCAGGAACTGCGGGTGCCGGGCGAATCCCCATTTCACCCAGTTCTCCAGCAGCGGACCCACCACTTCCGGGGTGGCCTGCATGCCCATGCCGGTGAGGGTCTGGCCCGGACGCACGATGGACGAGCGCACCCCGGTGCCCTCCAGTTCCATGCGCAGCTGGGTGGCGAAGGCCTCGACGCCGGTCTTGGCGGCGTTGTACGCGCCCGCGCCGGGCCGGGCCCGCACGGCGCAGTCGGAGCCGATGACCACGAAGTCGCCGCGCTGCCGCTCGATCATGCCGGGCAGCACCCGGTGCGCGAGGCGTTGCGCGCCGACCAGGTGCACCCGCACCTGGGATTCGAACAGGTCGGGATCCATCTCCCAGCCCTGTCCGAATTCGAGGTCGCCCGCGCCGGAGACCAGGACCTCGGTGGGCCCGAGGACCGCCTCGGCGGCGGTGACGAACTCGTTCACCGAGGCGGTGTCGCAGACGTCGAGCCGTCCGGCGAAGGCTTCCCCGCCCTCGGCGCGGATCTTCTCGGCGAGGGTTTCGCAAATCTCCACCCGGCGCGCACCCAGCGCGACCGGGTGCCCCAGCGCGGCAAGGGCTTCCGCGGTGGCGGCCCCGATTCCGGAGGACGCGCCCGCGACGATGGCGGGGCGGCGGGCGGGATGCGGTGCGAAGCGGGCCATTCAGCGAACCTCCACGGAGACGGGCAAGTGGGCGAAACCGCGCACATTCACCGAATGCACGCGCTGGATACCGGTGTCGGCGACGCCGTACGAACGGACGCGAGCGGCGAACTCGCGCAACACGATCGACGCCTCCAGTCGCGCCAGGTGCGCGCCGAGGCAGAAATGCACGCCGCGGCCGAAGCTGATCAGCCCGCCCTTGTCGCCGCGTTCGAGGTCGTAGCGGTCCGGGTCGTGGAAGACGGCGTCGTCGCGATTGGCGGATCCGATGAGCAGCAGCACCTTCGAGCCCGCGGGAATGGTCTGCCCGTAGTACTCGAGGTCCTCGGCGGCGGTGCGCGCCAGGATCTGGCTGGAGGCGTCGTAGCGCAGGGTCTCCTCGACCCAGTCCTCGACGAGTTCGGGGTGGGCGGCGACCTTGGCGTACTGCTCGGGATTGCGGCCCGCCCAGTACAGGGCGTTGCCGAGCAGTTTGGTGGTGGTCTCGTTGCCCGCGACCACCATGAGGAACATGAAGCCGAGGATCTCCTCCTCGGTCAGCCGGTCCCCGTCGGCCTCGGCGTCGAGCAGGGCCGAGGTGAGGTCGTCGGCGCGTTTGCGCTTCCGTTCGGCGAGGATCTCGTTGTAGTAGCCCGCGAGTTTCATGGCCGCCTCCATGGCCGCGACCGGCACGTCCAGCACGCCCTCCTCACGATGCACCAGGAGGTCGGCCAGCCGCCGGAGTTCGGCGCGATCGGCTTCGGGCACGCCGAGCAGTTCGGAGATGACGTCCATCGGGACCTGGCCCGCGACCGCGTCGATCCAGTCGAAATCGCCGCCGGCCAGCGCGGGTTCGAGGTAGCGCAGGGTGATCTCGCGGATCCGCGCGCCCATCTCGGTCACCCGCCGGGGTGTGAATCCCTGGTAGACGAGCTTGCGCAGGCGCAGATGCCGGGGGTCGTCCATAGCCAGGAACGACATGGTTCGCCAGGCGTGCGGCCCCCAGGCGGCGGGGTCGAGCGAGACCCCGTTGGCACTGGACAGGCGCACGTTGTCCCGGAAGCCGGCCGCCACGTCCCCGTGCCGCGAGAGCGCCCAGAAGTCCAGCTCGGGGTGGTGGTACACCGGGGCCTCGGTGCGCAACCGCTGGTACACGGGATAGGGGTCCTCGTGGATGCGGTAGTCGTAGGGGTCGAACAGCAGCGGCTCCAGCGAGGCTGCGGTCATGGTGGGTCCACCTCGTATTCGATAACTCGTTCATCGGCTCTGACGAACGTTTTCCAGCAACGGAGACACGTAGCTGGACATGTGTCTGTACGGTACTAGCGACGGGATCACCTCACAACGGAATCCCGCGAAGAAAATCGGCCGGACCGCAGAAACTGAAACCTGTTCTTGCGCGTTTCCGAGCCGCGAACCTATAGTCCGTACACGTGTCCGGACAGCATGGGAGCTACCTATGAGCCCGAGCGATCTCGTCCCCGACGGCGGTTCGCACCTGCTGATCGGCGGCAAGCTGACGCCCGGCGGCGGCGGTGTGTTCACCACCGCCGACCCGGCCACCGGGGAACCCCTCGGCTATGCCGCCAACGCCGACTCCGCCGATATGGACGCGGCCATCGCCGCGGCCCGCACCGCCTTCGACACCACCGACTGGTCCCGCGATCCGGCGTTCCGCGCGGCCTGCCTCCGGCAGCTGCGCGACGCCCTGCGCGGGCACATCGAGGAACTGCGCGAGATCACCATCGCCGAGGCGGGCGCGCCCCGCATGCTCACCAGCGGACCACAGCTGGAGGGACCGGTCGGGGATCTCGGCTACTTCGCCGATCTGGCCGAGAACTACGCGTGGGAAACCGATCTCGGGGTCGCCGCGCCCATGGGGATCAAGAGCTCGCGCCGGCTGCGGCGCGAACCCATCGGCGTGGTCGGGGCGATCACGCCCTGGAACTTCCCGCACCAGATCAACTTCGCCAAGCTGGGCCCGGCCCTCGCGGCGGGAAACACCGTGGTGCTCAAGCCCGCGCCCGACACCCCGTGGTGCGCGGCGGCCGTGGGCCGGATCATCGCCGAGGAGACCGGCATTCCGGCCGGGGTGGTCAATATCGTCACCTCCGACGATCACGGCCTGGGCGCGCAGCTGGTCACCGATCCGCGGGTGGACATGATCTCGTTCACCGGGTCCACCCAGACCGGTAAGGCCGTGATGACCGCGGCGGCAGCGTCTTTGAAGAAGGTGTTCCTGGAGCTGGGCGGCAAGTCGGCGTTCATCGTGCTGGATGACGCGGACATCGCGGCCGCCGCCAGTTACGCGGCGTTCGGCGTGTGCGTGCACGCGGGCCAAGGCTGTGCGATCAGCACCCGCCTGCTGGTGCCGCGCGAACTGCACGATCAGGCCGTCGAAGCCGCCGCCCGCACCATGGCGGGCATCAAACCGGGCGATCCGGCCAAGCCCGGAACCGTGTGCGGCCCCGTCATTTCCGAACGGCAGCGGGCGCGGATCGAGCGCTATCTCGACATCGCGCGCGCCGAGGGCGGCACCATCGTCACCGGCGGCAAGCGGCCCGACCGGGCGAACGGCTGGTTCGTCGAGCCGACGCTGATCACGGGCCTGCCCAACAGTTCCACCGTGGCCCAGGAGGAGATCTTCGGGCCCGTCCTCACCGTCATCCCACACGACGGTGACGCCGATGCCGTCCGCATCGCCAACGACTCACCGTACGGCCTGTCCGGCACGGTGTGGGGCAGCGATCCCGAGCGGCTGCGCGAGGTCGTGAACGGTGTGCGCACCGGGACGCTCAGCGTCAACGGCGGCATCTGGTATTCGGCCGACGCGCCCTTCGGCGGCTACAAGCAGTCCGGCGTGGGCCGGGAAATGGGCGTCCTCGGATTCGAGGAATACACCGAGACCAAACTCATCGCGACCGGCGTCTGAGGAGTACCGACATGAGCCGATTCACCGACAGATCGATCATCGTCACCGGCGCCGCGCGCGGCATCGGGGCGGCCTACGCGAAGGCGCTGGCCGCCGAGGGAGCGAAAGTCGTCGTCGCCGACCTGAACAGCGAACTGGGCGAGGCGACCGCCAAGGAGATCACCGCCGACGGCGGCGTCGCGGTCTTCGCGCCGGTCGACGTCGCCGATCCGGAATCCGCCAAGGCCCTGGCCGATTTCACCGTCGCCGAGTTCGGCGGCATCAACCACCTGGTCAACAATGCCGCCATCTACGGCGACATGAAGCTCGACCTGCTGGTGTCCGTGCCGTGGGACTACTACAAGAAGTTCATGGCCGTGAACCTCGACGGCGCGCTGAACGTGACGCGCGCGGTCTACAAACACATCGCCAAGGCGGGCGGCGGGTCCATCGTGAACCAGTCGTCCACCGCCGCCTGGACCTACTCCGGCTTCTACGGGCTGGCCAAGGCCGGGATCAACAGCCTCACCCAGCAGCTGGCACACGAGCTGGGGCACTCCAGGATTCGGGTGAACGCCATCGCGCCGGGACCCACCGACACCGAGGCCACCCGCAGCATCGTGCCCGAGCAGTTCGTGGATCAGCTGGTGAAGCAGATGGCGCTCAAGCGGCTCGGCACTACCGAGGACATGGTCGGGGCCTGCCTGTACCTGCTGTCCGACGACGCGGGCTGGGTCACCGGTCAGGTGCTGAATGTCGATGGCGGGCAGGTGTTCCGGCCATGAGCGCGGACATCTCGGTCGGGTTCATCGGACTCGGCAATATGGGTGCGCCGATGGCGCAGCGGCTGGTCGAATGGCCGGGCGGGCTCGTGGTCTGCGATATGCGGGCCGACGCGCTGCTGCCGTTCACCGACGCGGGGGCGACCGCCGCCGCGACCGCCGCGGACGTGGCCGAGCGGTGCGGGGTCATCTCGGTCGTCGTCCTCGACGACGCGCAGGTGCGCACGGTGGTGACCGGCCCGGACGGTCTGCTCCGGACCGCGAAGCCCGGCACCGTGATCGCGGTGCACTCCACCATCTCCGATCGGACCGCCGTGGAACTCGGCGCCGAATGCGCCTCGCACGGTGTCGAATTCGTGGACGCGCCGATCAGCGGCGGGGCGCCCGCCGCGCAGCAGGGCGCGCTCGCGGTCATGGTGGGCGGCAGTCCCGCCGCCTTCGAAGCGGTGCGCGAGCCCTTCGGGCGGTTCGGATCGCTGGTCATCCATGCCGGCGAGGTCGGCGCGGGCACGCGCATGAAGCTGGCGCGCAACCTGCTCCACTTCGTCGCCTTCACCGCGGCGGCGGAGGCGCAGCGGCTGGCCGAGGCCGCGGGACTGGATATCGCCGCCCTCGGCAAGGTGGTCCGGCATTCCGACTCGCGCACCGGCGGGCCCGGCGCGATCATGCTGCGCAAGACCACCGCACCGGTCGAGGCGGACGACTTCTGGTTCCCCATCCTCGGGCATGTGCGCGATCTCGGTGAGAAGGACCTGTCCTTGGCCTTGGATCTGGCGGGCCGGTTGGATCTCGACCTACCGCTGGCGCGGCAGGCCTTGCACAACTTGGGAGACGGACTCGGCGTGGGGCCCGGATCCCTTGCGAAGGAGCAGAAATGAGCGACGAGCAGATGTCCGAACAGCGGCAGCAGGGCCTGAAGAAGATGTCGGAGGTGTACGGCTTCGACCTGCCGAACTTCTCCGGCGACCCGTTCTTCGAGGTCACCGCGGATCATCTCTTCGCGGATATCTGGAACCGGCCCGGCCTCTCCATGCGGGACCAGCGCCTGTTGCTGCTCGGCGCGATCACCGCGCAGGGGCATGCCGACATCCTCGAGATCCAGGTGGGCGCGGCCCTGCGCAATGGCGAGCTCGACGCCGATCAGCTGCGCGAGATCACGGTGTTCCTCGCCCACTACGTGGGCTGGCCCAGCGCGACCAAACTCGACGGCGCCGTGCGCAAGACGCTCGCCAAAGACAAGAAGAAGTAGTAATCCCAACCCGCAGTGAGGAATACAGAGACAATGGCGGAAACCGCAAGCGTCAGCCCGCTTCTGGCCGATGAGGTCGAGACCTGGGACTACCAGGCCGACGTCGTGGTCGTCGGCTTCGGCATCGCCGGGGTGTGCGCGTCCCTCGAGGCCGCCCGCTCCGGGGCCGATGTCCTGGTGCTGGAACGCACCGGCGGCTGGGGCGGCGCGGCCGCCATGTCCGGCGGCTTCATCTATCTCGGCGGTGGCACGGCGCTCCAGCGGAAACTGGGCTTCGACGACACCGCCGAGAACATGGAGGCGTTCCTCACCGCGGCCCTGGGCCCCGGCGTCGACAAGGCCAAGATCCACGACTACTGCCAGGGCAGTGTCGAGCACTTCGATTGGCTTGTCGCGCAGGGTGTCCCGTTCAACGAGGTGTTCTGGGGCGAACCCGGCTACGAGCCGCCCGCCGACGAGGGCCTGATGTTCTCCGGCGGCGAGAACGCCGCCCCCTTCAAGGACAAGATCCCGCCCGCTCCGCGCGGTCACCTGGCCTGGACCAAGGACAAGAAGCTGGGTGAGAAGGGCGGCGGCTACATGCTGATGGAGCCGCTCGCCCAGAAGGCCGACGAGCTCGGCGTGCGGCACGAGTACGACGTGCGGATGCGGCGGCTCATCGTGGACGAGACCGGCCGCGTGGTCGGCGTGGCCGCCACCCGCTACGGCAAGCCGGTGCACGTGCGTGCCGAGCGCGGCGTGGTGCTGGCCACCGGCAGCTTCGCCTACAACCACGAGATGGTGGAACAGTTCGCGCCCAAGATCGCCGGCCGCCCGGCCGCCACGGTCGAGGAGCACGACGGCATCGGCATCCGGGTGGCGCAGGCGCTCGGCGCGGACCTCGCCCACATGGACGCCACCGAGGTGGCCCTGGTGGTGGACCCGCAGCTGGTGGCACGCGGCATCCTGGTGAACGGGCACGGGCAGCGGTTCATCACCGAGGACACCTACCCCGGGCGCATGGGTCAGGCCGTGCTGCAGGATCAGGACAACAAGGCGTACCTGGTGATCGACGAGCTCGCGCTGGAGGAGGCCATGGAGACCAAGTCGTCCATGTCGTTCCTGCGCATCGCGCCGACCTGGGTCGCCGAGACCGTCGCGGAGCTGGAAGGCGAGATGGGGCTGCCGGAGCACACCCTCCAGTCGACCATCGACCTCTACAACCACCACGCCGCGCAGGGCGACGACCCGTTCCAGAACAAGAAGACCGAATGGGTCAAGCCCATCCGGACGCCGCTCGGCGCCTACGACCTGCGCGGCTACACCGGCGGCTTCACACTCGGCGGCCTGCGCACCGATCTGGACTCGCGGGTCCTGCACGTCTCCGGCGAACCGATTCCCGGCCTGTACGCCGCGGGTCGCGTCACCTCCGGCATCTGCGCCGGCGGATACGCCTCCGGCTGTTCCCTCGGCGACGGCAGCTTCTTCGGCCGCCGCGCCGGCGTCTCCGCCGCCAAGCAGCTCTGAAAGGAGTTCTCCCCCATGCGTTTCGGCATCGTTCTCTTCACCAGCGACCGCGGCATCACGCCCGCGGCCGCCGCCAAGGCCGCCGAGGACCGCGGTTTCGACTCGTTCTACGTGCCCGAGCACACTCACATCCCGATCCGGCGCGACGCCGCCCACCCGCACACGGGCACCAGCGAACTGCCCGACGACCGCTACACCCGCACCCTCGACCCGTGGGTCGCGCTGGGCACCGCGGCCGCCGTCACCTCCCGCATCGAGTTGTCCACCGCGGTGGCGCTGCCCACCGAGAGCGACCCGATCACTCTCGCCAAGACCATCGCCACCCTGGACCACCTCTCCGGCGGCCGGGTCACCATCGGCGCCGGATTCGGCTGGAACACCGACGAACTCACCGACCACGGCGTCCCCGGCAACAAGCGCCGCACCGTGCTGCGCGAGTACATGGAGGCGATGCGGACCCTCTGGACCGAGGAAGAAGCCTCCTACAGCGGCGATTTCATCTCCTTCGGCCCCAGCTGGGCCTGGCCCAAACCGGTTCAGTCGCACATTCCGCTGCTGATCGGCGCGGGCGGCACCGAGAAGACCTTCAAGTGGATCGCCCGTTCCGGCGACGGCTGGATCACCACGCCGTACGAGTCCGACATCTCCGCCTCCACCGCCCTGCTGCTGAAGCACTGGCAGGAGGCGGGCCGCGAGGGCGCCCCGCGTGTGGTGGCGCTGGCCGGCAAGCCGGACGCCGACCAGCTCGCGGCCTGGGCCGACGCCGGGGTCACCGACGCCGTCTACGGTCTGCCCGACAAGTCCGAGGACGAGGTGCTCGCCTACCTGGACCGGCTGGCCGCCAAGCTCGCCCCGATGGGTCTGAACACGCCGTCCGCCTGACCGGATCGGCCGCCATGGCCGATTCACCTGCGGATTCGGTACGGCGGCGAGAATCGTACGCTCGAGCCGTGTTCGAACCCTTGCCGCCGATGCCCGGCCTGCCCGACCCGACCGCGGTGTTCATCACGCACGAGGACACCGCGCGGGCGCTGGCCGAGTCGGCGCTGGCCTGGGTGCGGCAGCACTCCCGGCGACGACGGCGCAACGCGCTGCGCTGGGTGATCACGGCGATCGTGCTGTACTCGCTGTGGTCGCTCAGCGGCCTGCTGATCGGGCTGGCGATCTGCGCGGCGCTGGTCGGGATGTACCGGCGGCGCTGGAATTCCGATCCCGCGCGGACATTGGCCCTGTTCTCGGCCATGGCCGCGCCCGGCACGGTGATGGCGACCCGGTTCGGGCCGGCCGCGTTCGATATCCAGGTGGGCGCGGACACCCACCGCCGGGTCCGCTACGACGGCATCCGCGACCTGGAGGTCACGCCCGCGGCGGTCGCCTTCGGCGAGGGTCAGCAGTACCACACCTATCCGCGAGAGCTGTTCCCCGACAGCGCACTCGAACTCATGACGGCGGATACCCACCCGGTCGAACCGCCGAGTCCGATTCCGCCGCTGGCCGATCCGTCGGCCGTCTACGTCGTGCGGCCCGGAGACACGAGCCGGCTGGTCCAGGTTCCGGCGCACAGATTCCGGGTGCGGCGGGCGATCATCTTCGCCGGGCTCTCGTCGATCTACCTGATCACGCTGTATCTGATCCGCGGGTCGGGGCCGATTCCGCTCGCGGCCGCGGGCATCCTGCTGCTGGCCGTCGCGTTCTCCCTGACCTACACCGCGGACCGGAATCGGCGGGAAAGGGAAATGGCGCACCAATTCCCGCCGGGCACCGGCTTCGCGGCGCGCTTCGGGCCGGACGCGGCCGATATTCACCTGGGCAGCCGCCGAACCCGCATCCGGTACGAATGGATCAGCGGTGTCCGCATCGAGGACGGGGTGGTCGAACTGCGGGGCCTGGACGGCGGCGCGTACCCGCGGGAATTGTTCCCGGACTTCGCGATCGCCTACATTCGCGCGCTGAATGCCGACATGGCGGCGAGCCGCTAGTTGCAGGCGGCGATGCGCTGCAGGATGCGCAGGGTTCCGGCGGCGGCGAGGGTGCGGAACTTGCCGGTGGCCTCGGCGCGGCGGTAGAGCTCGTCCGCGGCGCGCAGTGCCAGCAGGCCGCCGCCCGCCACCCAGTGGGACCAGTCGTCGTAGGCGCGTTCGGCGGCAGCGGAGTCGGAGCCGGTGATCAGCAGCAGGCGCAGCGGGGTGCGCCATTCCCGGACGGCGGCGGCGTAGGCATCGGCGGCATCGCCAGGGCCCGCGGTGATCTCCAGGATCGCGCCTGTGCCCGCATAGGTGCGGGCGGCCTCGGACAATGCGGCGGCCTCGTCCGAGGGCAGCGTGGCGGCGATTTGCTCGATGAGTGCGGGCAATTCGCGCGGGATGGCGGAGAGCGCGGCGGGGAGCATTCGAAAGCCTTTCCGGTGCGGTCTCATTCATACCGATCACGCATACCGCGAGTTGCTCGGCGGCCCGAGTCATAGTAGCATCCGGACACGTGTCTGATCCCCTTTCCGACCGCTCAGCGGTGAGCATGGAGGCCACCCGCCGGCGGCTCACCGAGAAGCAGGCCGACACCGTGGACAAGCTCACCCGGGCGGCCATGGACGTGCTGTCCCGGGAGGGGTTCGCCGGGCTGACCGTACGGATGGTCGCGGCGCAGGCCGGGGTCGGCACGGCGACCGCGTACACGTATTTCTCCTCGAAGGAACACCTGGTCGCGGAGATGTTCTGGCGGCGGCTCGCCGCCACGGACGCACCCGCCGGGGAGGGCATCGACTCCACCGCCCGGGTGCTGGCCGTGCTGCGGCAGATCGCCATGCTGATGGCCGACGAGCCCACGCTCGCGGGCGCCGTGACGGCCGCGCTGCTGGGTGTCGATCCCGATGTCGCGCATCTGCGGCTGCGGATCGGCGGCGAGATCCGGCGGCGGTTGATCGACGCACTGGGCTCCGACTCCGATCCCGAACTCATCGAGACGCTCGAAATGATCTACGCGGGCGCGCTGGTGCGCGCGGGCATGGGTTACGCGTCCTACGCCGAAATTGCCGAGCGCATGGAGAAATCCGCGCTGCGCATCCTGCGGCCCTGAAATAACCATTTCGATTTCGCGCGGGAATCCGCGGGATCCCTTGCCGTGCAATCCCTTCCGTAGTACCGTCTGGACAGGTGTCTACCCGGGAGGTCACAGATGACCCAGGTCAAACCGCGCGCGGTATCCGGTGGCGAGCACGAGCACGGCCACTTGGAGGAATTCCGCACCGATCCCATCGCCCTCATGGCCCGGGTTCGGAGCGAATGCGGTGATATCGGCTCGTTCCGATTGGCGGATCGCGATGTCATCCTGCTGACCGGCGCGCAGGCCAACGAGTTCTTCTTCCGCGCCGGCGACGATGAACTCGATCAAGCCGCGGCGTATCCGTTCATGAAGCCGATCTTCGGCGAGGGCGTGGTCTTCGACGCCCCACCCGAGCGGCGCAAGGAAATGCTGCACAACACCGCCCTGCGCGCCGAGCAGATGCGCGGGCACGCCACCACCATCGCCCGCGAGGTGGAGCGCATGCTGGCCCGCTGGGGCGACGAGGGCGAGATCGACCTGCTCGAATTCTTCGCCGAACTCACCATCTACACGTCCTCGGCCTGCCTGATCGGCACCAAGTTCCGCGAGGAGCTCGACGACCGCTTCGCGCACCTCTACCACGAGCTCGAGCGCGGTACCGACGCCTACTGCTACGTCGACCCGTACGCCGATATCGAGAGCTTCCGCCGCCGTGACGAGGCCCGTCACCAGCTCGTGAAGCTGGTGCGCCACATCATGGCCGGGCGGATGGCGAATCCGCCGACCGGCAAGGACGATCGGGACATGCTCGACGTGCTGGTGTCGGTGCGCGACGAGCGGGGTCAGCCCCGGTTCTCCGCCAGCGAGGTCACCGGCATCTTCATCTCCATGATGTTCGCCGGGCACCACACCACCTCGGGCACGGCCGCCTGGACCATCATCGAACTGCTCCGGCACCCGGAGGTGCTCGGTCAGGTGGTCACCGAACTGGACACCCTCTACGCCGACGGCGCGGACGTGAGTTTCCATGCGCTGCGCCAGATTCCGAATCTGGAGGCGGTGCTGAAGGAGGCGCTGCGCCTGCACCCGCCGCTCATCATCCTGATGCGGGTGGCGCGCGAGGAGTTCGAGGTGTGCGGCCACCGCATCGATCCGGGCGACCTGGTGGCGGCGAGTCCCGCTGTCTCCAACCGGATTCCGGAGGCGTTCCCGGATCCGGAGCATTTCGATCCGGGCCGCTACCTGGACCCGAATCAGGAGGATCTGGCCAACCGCTGGAACTGGATCCCGTTCGGCGCGGGCCGGCACCGTTGTGTGGGCGCGGCGTTCGCGCTCATGCAGCTGAAGGCGATCTTCTCGATCCTGTTGCGGGACTGGGAGTTCGAACTGGCACAGCCGTCCGACAGCTACCGCAACGACCACTCCAAGATGGTGGTCCAGCTGGAACAGCCGTGCGCGGTCCGCTACCGGCGCCGCGCCCGGCCGTCCCAGGCCGACTAGAGCGCGGCCTCGATCGCGGCGACGATCGCCGCGTCCTTGGGCTCGGTGCGCGGGCGGAAACGGCCCAGCACCGAGCCGTCCCGGCCGATCAGGAACTTCTCGAAGTTCCACTGGATGTCCCCGGCAGCGCCGTCGGCGTCGGCGACCTGGGTCAGCGCCTGGTACAGCGGGATGCGGCCGTCGCCGTTCACGTCGCTCTTCTCCAGCAGCGGGAAGTCCACGCCGTAGGTCGCCGAGCAGAACTCGGCGATCTCCTCGGCGGTGCCCGGCTCCTGGCCCATGAACTGGTTGCACGGCACGCCGACCACGGTGAACCCGCGCGACCCGTAGGTCTGCTGGAGTTCGACCAGGCCCGAGTACTGCGGGGTGAGCCCGCACTTGGAGGCGACATTGACCAGCAGCACGATCTGGTCGTCGGCCAGCTCGGCCAGCGAGGTGGGCTTGTCGGTCAGGGTGCGCAGCGGAATCTCGCGAAGATTGGTCACAAGCCCGAATTCTAGAACGGGTTCGACGGGGTCACCGGTTCAGGAGTAGCGGACCTGCCAATGCTTGATCCCATTGATCCAGCCCGAACGCAGCCGCTGCGGCGGTTCGACTTCGCGGATTTCCGGCATGGCGTCGGCGATCGCATTGAACATCAGGTCGATCTCCAGCCGCGCCAGATTCGCGCCGACACAGAAATGCGTGCCGGTGCCGCCGAACCCGACGTGCGGATTGGGATCGCGCAGCACATCGAATTCGAAGGGGCGGTCGAAGACCTCCTCGTCGAAGTTGGCGGAACTGTAGAACAATCCGACGCGCTGGCCTTCGCGGATCTTCTGCCCGCCGAGTTCGGTGTCCTGGGTGGCGGTCCGCTGGAACGCCGTCACCGGCGTCGCCCAGCGCACGATCTCGTCGGGCGCGGTGTGCGGGCGGCGCTGCCGGTACAGCTCCCACTGATCGGGGTTGTCGACGAAGGCCTTCATGCCGTGCGCGATGGCATTGCGGGTGGTCTCGTTGCCCGCCACCGACAGCAGGATGACGAAGAATCCGAATTCGTCGGAGCCCAGCGCCTCGCCGTCGACATCGGCGGTCACCAGCTGGCTGACGATGTCGCCGACCGGGCAGGCCCGGCGCTGTTCGGCCATGTTGTAGGCGTAGCCCAGCAATTCGGCATTGGCGGCCATGTTCTGGCCCGCGAATTCCGGATCGTCGTAGTTCATCAGCTGGTTGGACCAGTGGAACAGCTTGTATCGATCGTCCTGCGGCACCCCGAGCAGTTCGGCGATGGCTTGCAGCGGCAGTTCACACGCCACCTGCTCGATGAAATCGCCGCCGCCGGTCGATTTCGCCTCCCGCACAATCTTTTCCGCGCGTTCGGTGAGCGCGGCCCGCAAGCCCTCGACGGCGCGCGGGGTGAAGCCCTTGGACACGATGCGCCGAATCTTGGTGTGTTTCGGCGGATCCATGTTCACCAGCAGCGCTTCGCGGCCGAGTTCGAGCTGTTCGGGTTCGGAGTCGGCGGGCATCCGGATGATCGAGCCCTTGCGATGGGAGGACCAGAGCTCGGGCCGCCGGGAGATCTCCTTGACGTCCTCGTGGCGGGTGATCACCCAGTACCCGTCGTCGTCCATGGGGGCGGCCTGCTCGGGTGTCTGCGCGTTCCACCAGACGGGTGCGGTGCGCCGCAACAGAGCGAACTCCTCGACCGGACTACGGTCGGCCCAGAGCGCGGGATCGGTGAAGTCGAAGCCGGCGGGCAGTGACGGAACAGACACTGTTCCTCCTCGGGCAAGGTGCCGCTAAGATCACGAAATTGGAACGTGTTTCACAGGAATTCAACCATGCCGACCGGCCAGAGGGCAGCGTTTCCGGCCTCCAACCCGAAGTCGATCTTGGGACTGGACAGCCCATCCGGGGTGTCGGCAGACTAGAACCTGTTCTACAGTGATGCCAGGCACACTCGAAGATGAGGTAACTGATATGACCCCTTCCCCGGGCTCCACGTCCGAAGCCGATTACGTCGTCGTTGGCGCGGGTAGCGCCGGCGCGGTGCTGGCGGGGCGCCTCGCGCAGGCCGGCGCGAGCGTGATCCTGTTGGAGGCCGGGCGCAAGGACAACACCCAGCTGGTCACCCGCCCCGGCATGATCTCGATGGTCCACACGGTCCCGCAGCTGAAGAAGCTGGTGACCTGGAAGCAGTACTCGGTCCCGCAGAAGCACGCCAACGACCGCAAGATCCCGATGACCCGCGGCAAGGTGCTCGGCGGCTCGTCCTCGGTCAACGGCATGCTCTACGTGCGTGGCAACAAGGCCAACTTCGACTCCTGGGCCGCCGAGGGCAACAAGGGCTGGTCCTACGACGAGGTCCTGCCCGCCTACAAGCGCCTGGAGAACTGGGTCGACGGCGCCGACGACTACCGCGCCACCGGCGGCCCCATCGAGGTGACCCGCCCCCGCGAGATCACCCCGATCGCCGAGCAGTTCATGACCGCCGCCTCCGAGTCCCTCGGCACGCCGATCATCAAGGACTACAACGGCGAGTCGCAGGAAGGCCTCTCGATCTTCCAGCAGTCCGTCAAGGACGGCATCCGCTACAGCTCCTCGCGTGGCTTCATCACCAACATGCCGAACTCGCACATGACCGTGCTCACGCACGTGCACGCCACCCGCGTGGTCATCGAGAACGGCCGCGCCACCGGCGTCGAGATCGCCGAGAAGAACGGCACCCGCCGGATCGTGAAGGCCGCCAAGGAGGTCATCGTCTCCGGTGGTGTGATCGGCTCCCCGCAGCTGCTCATGCTCTCGGGCATCGGCCCGGCCGCGCAGCTGCGCGAGCACGGCATCGAGGTCGTCGCGGACCTGCCGGTCGGCCAGAACCTGCACGACCACCTGTTCGTGCCCATGACCTTCGTGTCCAAGAAGGCCATCCACCGCGGCATCCCGACCTACTTCGCGCGCGGCATCCTCAAGGAGATGCGCAACCCGGGCAGCTCCTTCATGGGCCGCACGGTCTTCGAGGCCGCCGGCTTCGTCAAGACCAAGTTCGCCGAGGGCGACCACCCGGACATGCAGATCCACACCCTGCCGTGGAGCTACCCGACGCCCAACCAGGACGCCGACAAGCTGCACCTGGTGGACCGCCGCCCGGCCTTCACCATCATGCCGTCGCTCATCTACCCGAAGAGCCGTGGCGAGATGAAGCTGGCCTCGGCGGACCCGTTCGCCTCGCCGCTCATCGACCCGGGCTACCTGACCGACCCGTGGGACACCGAGTTCCTGGTCGAGGGCATCAAGATGATCCGCGAGATCATGTCGCACAAGAGCATCGCGGGCGATGTCACCGAGAACTTCTTCCCGGGCCAGCAGTGGGCGGACGAGACCGCGCTGCGCCGCGAGCTCCCCAACCGCGTGCACTCGATCTACCACCCGGTCGGCACCTGCCGCATGGGCGTGGACGAGCGCGCGGTCGTCGACCCGACCCTGAAGGTGCACGGCATCGAGGGCCTGCGCGTCGCCGACGCCTCGATCATGCCCAGCATCACCGGCGGCAACACCAACGCGCCGAGCTACATGATCGGCGAGAAGGCCGCCGAGTTCATCAACGGCGGACAGTAATCCCACCGAGCCGCTCCGGAGACCGCTACTTCCCTGGTAGCTCCGGCGCGCGGGTCAGCGGCCACGACCATCGCTGACCTGCAACAGCCCCGGGCCTCCTACCTCTCGGCCCGGGGCTGTTGTCCTTTCTCCCGAGGAGTCAGCGGTGTCCCTGCCCGTCGATCTGTGGCTCAACGCGCCATTGGCCGAATCCGCCTCGCGCGCCGCGCGATTGCGCGAACTCGGGGTGGACGGCGTGTTCACCTTCGAGGGCGCGCACGACGTGTTCGCGCCGCTCACCCTGGCCGCCACCGCCGGAACCGACATCATGACCAATGTGGCCATGGCGTTCCCGCGCAGCCCGATGCATCTCGCGCACACCGCGTGGGATCTGCAGGCGCTCTCGGGCGGGCGGTTCCGGCTCGGGCTCGGCAGCCAGATCCGCCCGCACATCGAGAAGCGGTACGGCAGCGTCTGGTCGGAGCCGGTGGAGCGGATGCGCGACACGGTGCTCGCGGTGCAGGCGATTCTGCGGGCCTGGCAGACCGGGGAGCGCCTCGACTATCGCGGGCGGTTCTGGCAGCACACGCTCATGACGCCGCAATTCGATCCGGGACCGAATCCCTGCGGGCCGCCGCCGGTTCTGGTCGGCGCGCTGGGTCCGCGCATGACCGCCATGGCCGCCGAGGTCGCGGACGGGCTGCTGGTCATGCCGTTCACCACCGAGCGCCACTACCGGGAGCGGACCCTCGCCGCGGTGGGCAAGGGCCGCGGCGACTCCACCCGGCCGTTCGAGATCATCGTGGAAGCCATTGTGGCCATGGGTGATACGGAAGAAGAGCTGGCCACGGCGCGCAAGGCGGTGCGAAACCTGCTGGCGTTCTACGGTTCCACGCCCGCGTACCGCCCGGTGCTGGAGGTCGAGGGCTGGGCGGATCTGCAGCCCGAGCTCAATCTGCTGTCCAAGCAGGGGCGCTGGCGGGAGATGGCCGGACTGATCGACGACACCATGGTGGACGCGCTCACGGTCGGTGGCACGCCCGCCCAATGCGCCGCGCAGATCCGGAACCGCTTCGGGGACACCGCCGCTCGCGTCTGCTGCTACTTCCCCGGCTACCAGGTCGGCGACGAGGCCATCGCCGACCTGGTGACCGCCCTACATGCCTGATCAACACCGCACGCGTGATCAACACCGCACGCCTGATCAGCCCACGGTGATGGGCTCGGCCAGCTCGTACAGGCTCCGACGGCCGGTCATATCGGTGACCACCAGCCGCGGCAGGTTCGGACCCAGCCCGTTGTAGACGTGCGAGGCCGCCGGATCGGTGGTGGTCTCGTGCGAGCCGTCGCCGAAGTACCAGTCGTACCGGCGAATGGCGCCGCCCGCCCGCTCGGCGTCGAAACTGACCGCGTTGCCGGACCGGGCGGTCACCTTCGAGGCCGTGAACCCGATACCGAACGGCTCACCGCCACCGAACCATTCGCTGATCCGGGGATTCATCAGGAAGGCGTCGGCGTGCTTGCGCGCGACCTCGAGGTCGGGCGGTGACACGGCCGGGATAGCCCGGCACTGCGGCAGGTCGTCGGCCTGCGGGCAGACCAGCAGGCGCAGCGACGCCGCCTCGTCGCCGAGCGGGTTCAGGGCCGGCGTCCGCTCGGCGGGCTGTGCGACGTCCCGGGGCGTCGTCTGCGCGGGCTCCTTCACGACCTGCGCCGGATCCTGACCGCCCGCGGCATCCTCGGTGAACAGCCCGTCGGCGGCGGTGGCGTACCCCTCGCCCGCGGTGGCATTGGCGTCGGCGACGGCCTGCCGGAACAGCTCCGAGGACACCCGCACGAACTCCGACCAGCGCTGGGTCAACGACTGCGGCACCCGATCCCCGTCGTAGCCGTGGAAGTAGTTGCCCACCAGCACCTTCGGCGTGCCGGGCAGTTGGTGCGCGGCCTGCACCGCCTCCCGCATGCCACGACCCCCGTAGCCGAGAGCGGCTCCGCTGTAATAGGGCACGGCGGCGGCCGGGTTCACCGCGTCCGCGCCCATGCCGCCGCATTCGCGGTGCACGGCGGCCGTCAGATCCTGGGTGCCGGGCGTGACGCCCACCGGAATGCCGAAGATCGGGTCCAGATCGTTGAGGCAGCCGTCGATCAGCACCAGATCGACCGGGTAGCCGTTCGCGGTGGCGTCGCCGGTGGCCTTGGCGAGCTGGCAGAACACGTCGAGGGTGGCGTCCCCGCCGGGGCATTTGCCGGTCGGGTGCTCACCGGGCGCGTCCAGGGCGGCGCCGGAGGCGGTGTAGTCGTGCAGGGTGGCGCCGCGGCCGGTCCTGGACCCCAGGGCGTCGGCCACCACGTTGGCGAAGCTGTGCTTGCGCGGGGCGCTCACGCCGCCGAGCACCGACTGGCCCCACAACACCGAGTCGCCGACCGAGACCACGTGCAGCGGGCGGCAATCCCGGCTCACCCGGAAGTTCCACGGCTTGCCGTAGCCGCTGACGTCGCCGCCCGGGATCCGAGCGCGAGCGTCCACGCGGAGCAGGCCGTCGGCGGGGAGCTCGTCGTGGCGGAGGTCGAACCCGACCGCCATCACGTCGTTCTCCACCACGGTGATGCCGCTGCGAATCGGCTGGCCGCCACCGAGAATCCGCCACTCCACCTCCGCATGGGAGTCGACCCCCGGTGGGAAGTAGACGGCGGCGGTGCCGTGCAGCGGGCCGGCGCACGGCCCGTCGGGGGGCGCGCTGACGTCGATGATGAGGGGAAGGTCGCTCGCGGGTTCGGCGGCGGCGGGTAGCGGCCGACCGGCCTGCGCCACGATTCCGGCCACCGCGATCGCACCCGCCAGGGCCGGCAGCAGGGCCGCGCGACACCGGCGGGATCGCCACACTTTCATTGCTCCTCCTGGGGAGATGCGCAATCCGACAGCAGACATGGTGCGGATACGGCGGCGCGGCGGCCGTAGGCGCGCCGAAATGGCCCAATTTAGCCCGTTCTACCTGCGCATCTGTTAGACAAATGGGATGAACGCGAGAAATCTGACACTCGCTACCGCCGCCTTCGCCCGCACCTTCTGGGCATGGAATCTGATTGGTCCGCTACCGAGCAGCTATACCAAGCGGCTGGACCTCTCCCCCGGCCGGCAATCGCTGTTCACCGCCGTCTGCTTCATCTCGATCATCCCGGCGCTCCGGACCGCACCGGCCGCCGAAGTCCGCCAACGCGTTTGACCACCACTCCGGAAGGGACCGCATGCGTATCGCTCTCTTCGTCACCTGCATCAACGATGTGCTCTACCCCGGCACCGGACAGGCCACGGTGAAACTGCTGCGGCGGCTCGGCGTCGAGGTGGAATTCCCGACGGCACAGAGCTGCTGCGGGCAGATGCACTGCAATACCGGGTACCGCGCCGACACCGCGAAACTGGCGCGGCACTTCGTCAAGGTGCTCGGCGGGTACGACCGCATCATCATGCCGTCGGCCTCGTGCGGGCAGGCGCCGCGCGAGTTCTACATGACAGTCGCCGAGGCCACCGGCGATTCGAGGCTCGCCCTCGACACCCAGGCCATCCTGCCCAGAATTCGCGAGGTCACCGAATTCATTACCGACGACCTCGGAATCCACGATGTGGGCGCGTATTTCCCGCACCGGGTCACCTACCACCCGACCTGCCATTCCCTGCGCGTCCAGCACATCGGCGACCGGCCGTTGACGCTGCTGCGCGCGGTGGCGGGCATCGACCTGGTGGAACTGCCCGCCGCCGAGGAATGCTGCGGGTTCGGCGGCACCTTCGCGGTCAAGAACGGGGCGGTGTCGGGCGCGATGAACGGTGACAAGGCCCGGCACGTCCGCGAGACCGGCGCGAATGTGCTGACGGCCGTGGACAATTCGTGCCTGATGAACATCGGCGGGCGGCTCGCCAAGGACAGGACCGACGTCCGCAGCCTGCATCTGGTGGAGATCCTGGCCCGCACCACCGCCGACGGGCCGATGCCCGGACTGCCGCTCGCCGCCGCGGAAGTGGCGTCATGAGCAAGAGTTTCGTGGGCTGGCCGCCGTTCCCGAAGGCCGCCGAACGATCCACCCGCGATCCGCAACTGCGCGCCACCGTGCACCGGGCCACCCACACCATCCGCGCGAAACGCGACGCGCTGGTCGGCGAACGGCCCGACTGGGAGCAGCTGCGCGACAGCGCCGCCGCCATCAAGGACAACGCGCTGCACCATCTCGACTCCTATCTGGTGCAGCTGGAGGCCGCGGTGGCGGCGGCGGGCGGGGTGGTGCACTGGGCGCGCGACGCCGCCGAGGCCTGCCTGGTCGTCACCGAGCTGGTGCGGCGCACCGGCGAGACTCGGATCGTCAAGGCCAAATCCATGCTCACCGAGGAGATCGGGCTCGACGACGCGCTGCGCGCCGCCGGGATCGACGCCCGCGAAACCGATCTCGCCGAGATCATCCTGCAGCTCGGCGACGACCTGCCCTCCCACATCGTGGTGCCCTCGATGCACTTGAACCGCGGGCAGATTCGCGACATCTTCACCGCGGAGATGGGGAAGCACGGGCGGCCCGCCCCGGCCGGGCTCACCGACGATCCGAACGAACTGGCGGACGCCGCACGACTGCACCTGCGCGAGAAGTTCCTGGCCGCCAAGGTCGGCGTCACCGGCGGCAACTTCCTGGTCGCCGAGACCGGCACCGTGGTGATGGTGGAATCGGAGGGCAACGGCCGCATGTGCCTGACCCTGCCCGAGACCCTCATCTCGGTGGTCGGCATCGAGAAGGTGGTGCCGACCTGGCGCGACCTCGAGGTGTTCCTGCAACTGCTGGCCCGCAGCTCCACCGGCGAACGCATGTCGCCCTACGTGTCCACCTGGACAGGCGTCACCGACCGCGACGGGCCGCGCGAATTCCACCTGGTCCTGGTCGACAACGGCCGCACCCGGGCCCTGGCCGACCCGCTCGGTCGACAAGCGTTGCGCTGCATCAGATGTGGCGCGTGCATGAACATCTGCCCGGTCTACGAACGCACCGGCGGGCAGACCTACGGCTCGGTGTACCCGGGACCGATCGGGGCCATCTTGAACCCGCTGCTCAAAGGCGCGGACGATCCGCAGACCGCGTCACTGCCGTACGCGTCCACATTGTGCGGCGCGTGCAACGAGGTGTGTCCCGTCCGCATCGACATCACGGGCAACCTCCTCGAGCTGCGCAACGACATCGCCGAGGGACCGGCCGCGGTGAAGCACCGCGGCGAACGCGCGGCACTCGACGCGGTCGAGCACATGATGTACCACCCCCAGCTCTGGGCCGCGGCGGTGAAGACCGCGGGGATCGCGGGCGTCATCGCACCGAAAAAGCATCTGCCGCCGCCGCTTTCGGGATGGACACGGAGCCGGTTGGTGCCCGCCGTGCCCAAGGAGTCGTTCCGGACCTGGTGGGCGCGAACCAATGGCGGGCGCAATGGCAACGGGCAGGTCGGCAATGGGCAGGTCAACGTGCAGGGCAACGGACACGGAGGGCCGCGATGAGCGCGCGCGAGGTCGTACTCACCCGCATTCGGGAGGCGCTGTCGGACCTGCCCGCCGCGCAGCGCACCACCACCGTGCCACGCGAATACCTCAGGCAGGCACCGGGAATCGACGAACGGGACCCGGCCGCGGTCACCGCGCTGTTCCTCGAACGGCTGAAGCACTATGGCGCGCAATCGCATCGGGTGCGGGCCGCAGCACTGCCCGCCGCCATCGCGTCGGCCCTGCGCGAGCACGGGGCATCCCGCGTGCTCGCTCCGGCCGGGCTGCCCGCGTCCTGGCTGACGGAGTGGGCGAACGGGTCCGGAAATCGCGTCGTCTCCGATGATCCACAGTTGTCCCCAGCCGAACTCGACGCGGTGGATGCCGTGGTCACCGGTTGTGCCGCGGCGATCGCCGATTCGGGCACCGTGGTGCTCGACGGCGGCCCCGGTCAGGGTCGGCGCGCGCCGACGCTGGTGCCCGACTGCCATGTCTGCGTGGTGGGAGCCGAGCAGATCGCCTCGTCGATCCCGGAGGTGATCGGCGTGCTGGACCCGCACCGGCCGCTGACCTGGTTCAGCGGGCCGTCCGCGACGGTGGACATCGAGATGATCCGGGTACAGGGCGTGCACGGACCCCGGCAGCTGGTGGTCATCGTGGTCGACTAGCCCCCGAAAAGGGGGAATTAGCAGGACTTTTCACTGTTACAAGATCTTGTTAAGGCCGTGCCAAGCACGGCTGGGCATCGTTGTGTCCAACGCCGGAACGCACCGGCGGACCCACCGAGCCACCTTTCCTGGGGCGGGAATGCTGGGGCCGGCCCGTCCACGAGGGGTGACGGGCCGCCCACAGCACACCGATCGATCGGCGTCTCGCTGGGTTTCCGGCCTGCCGCGAAGGGGGTGGCAGGCAGGCGCAGAACCCGCGAGTCCGTCCACGAGGGGTGACGGACACGCGGGTTATGCGCTTTTTTGCCCTTCGCTTCGCTCCGGGCGGGTCGTGCGTCGATCGCCTGGTGAAGCAAGTCGAATGATCTTGTTATCCGCGAATGTGGCCTTCACGACTCGAGAGACGGCATCATGGAAGGCAAGAGCGCCAAGCAGATTGGGATGGACGATGGAAACCTTGGTCGTACTGGCTCTGGCCTGCCTGATCTACTGGTGGGGCCTACTCTGATCGGGGGGTTTGCGCGACCGCGTAGAGGGCGTCGGCGATCCGGCGGCTGAAGTGGTCGGCATCCTCGATCCCGTGGGTGAGCGCGCGCATCAGGGTCGCACCCCGCAGGAATTCGAAGACCGCCTCGGTGTCACAGGTCCGGGCGGCCTGGCCGGAGTCGGCGGCCGCCGTCAACAGCTCACCCAGAGCCTGAATCGTGGGGCGCTCGCCGCCGTCGAGCAGGCGGCGGTAGCTCTCCCGATCGTCGTGATACTCCGACAGCAGGCCGGGAATGGCCGAGCGGGCGGCGGGATGCGCGGCCGCGTTCAGGAACAGGCGGGTCCACGCCAAGAGGTCGGCGCGTAGATCGCCGGTGGGGACCGGATGGTTCTCGGTGTCCAGCGCGAAGATCGCGTCCTCGACCAGCGCCCGCTTCCCCGGCCAGCGGCGGTAGATCGAGGTGGTGACCACCCCGGCCCGGCGGGCCACGGCCGCGATGGTGGTGGCCTGGTAGCCGTCCCGCACCAGGAGTTCCTGGGTGGCGGTCAGCACCTGCGCGTCCAGCTGCGGATCCCGGGGACGGCCGGGGCCGGTGCGGGCGGTCCCTGTCGCTGCGGTCACGTGGTCTCCCTCGGGTCGGCCGGGCGAATCTCCTGGAACAGGTTACATTCCTGCCTTATTTGGAATACGCTGCGCCTCGTATTCTAATTCAGAGTGGCACAGGCCACACCGCTGAGAGGCAGCCGTCGATGCTGACGCCCCAGGACGAACTACTCGCCCACCAGCTCCCCACCACCTTCGACCACGTGCAGCAGAGCGATCTGCGCTGGACCGAACGCGTCGTCCTGTACGGCTTCGACACCACCGGCGAGATCAGCGTCATGACCGGCATGGCGCGCTACCCCAACCGCAATGTGCTCGACGCGTACGCCATGGTCACCATCGGCAACAAGACCGCCCACGTGGTCCGGCTCTCCCGCGAGATCGGCGACCGCTACGACGGCATCGCCGACTGGACCGTCGGACCGTTCAAGTACGAGATCGTGGAGCCGCTGCGCACGGTCCGCGCCACGCTCGGCGACAACGACCACGGCATCCGGCTGGAGCTCGAACTCGCGGGCGAATTCCCGGCCTACGAGCAGGAACCCGCCTTCTTCCGCAGCCGCGGCCGGGTCCGCGAAGACGCGCGCCGCTACTACCAGAACGGGCGCGTCTCGGGCTGGATCGAGGTCGAGGGCACCCGCTTCGAGATCGACCCCGACACCTGGTGGTTCGGACGCGACCACTCCTGGGGCACCCGCCACGGCGGTGGCGGCGGCAGCCTCGGCGAGGGCGAGGGCCTGCAGCCCGGCGACATCCCCGACGGCGTCCTCTATTACATGGGCATCTTCCAGTTCGACGACGAACTCGTGCACTTCGCGCAGCGCGAGACCGCCGACGGGCAGCGCTGGCACTTCGAGGGCACCGTGCTGCCGCCGCTGGACTCCGGCAGACAGCCCATCCCCATCGCCACCACCAACCACGCGCTCACCTTCCGCGACGACTTCCGCATCGTCAGCGGCGGCAGCTTCACGGTGCGCTCCGCCGACGGGCGCGATCGCGAATTCACCATCACCCCCGTCTCCGACTTCTGGCCCGGCCTGGCCGGATACGACCACTACCGCGGCTACGCCTCCGGACTGTGGAAGGGCCCGAACTGGAGCGACGGCTTCACCGCCGACCTCACCGACACCGCCGACCTGAAGCAGGTCAGCATGCTCAGCGAGACCTTCTGCCGGGTCGAGACCGAGGGCAAGGTCGGCTACGGCCTGGTCGAAATGGTCTTCATGGGCCGCAACGCGCGGTACGGGTACGAGGGGTACTGACCGTGACCGCCACCAGAATTCCCGCCGAGCACCTCGGAGCGGCCCTGGAACCGCGGGTGCGCGAGCATCTTTCGGCCTCCGGCGCGGCTCGCGTCCGCGATCTCGCGCGCACCAAGCGCGGATTCGCCACCGAGACCTACCTTTTCACCGTCGAGGACGAATCCGGCAGCACTCCCCTGGTACTGCGCCGCCCGCCGGACCTGTCGTTGTTCCCCGACTACGACCTGCTGCGGCAGGTACTGGTCATGCGACGACTGGCGGGCACCGGGCTGCCGGTCCCCGAGGTGGCCTGGCTCGAGCGCGGGGACAATCCGCTCGGCAGCCCGTACTTCGTCATGCACCGGCTGGACGGGCAGGCCCCCAGCGACTATCCGTCGTATCACGCCGCCGGGAACTACTTCGAGGCCACGCCCGAACAACGAGCCCGCATGTGGTGGGGGTGCGTGGACACCATCGCCACGGTCAACCAACTGGATTGGCGGGCATTGGGATTGGACTTCCTCGCCTTCCCGCGGCACGGGACCGGGGTGGTCGAACAAGGGGTGAACTACCTCGAAGGAGCCCTGCGCTGGGCCTGCGAAGGGGATCCGCCCGAGACGTACCGGCGGGCGGTCGCCTACCTTCGCGACAACCTCCACGAGCCGGAGCGGCCCTGCCTGTGCTGGGGCGACGCCCGCATGTCGAACATCCTCTACGACAGAGACTTCCAGGTCCGCGGCGTCCTCGACTGGGAGATCGCACATCTCGGTGCGCCCGAATCGGATCTGGCCTGGCTGCTGTTCCTGGACTGGGCCTGCAGCGAATACGAGGGCCACCCCCCGCTACCGGGCACCCCGACCCGCGAGGAGACCATCGCCCACTACGAGAAGCACACCGGATACCAGGTCCGCGATCTCGAATACCAGGAGATCTTCTCCGCCGCCCTGCTGTCGATTCCGCTGCTGCGCATGACCCATCGCGTGCAACTGCCACCGGAAATGAACATCACCGGCTTCTGCACGGCCCGCATCGAGCAATTACTGAACTGACAGTGTCGCCGTCCACCGATACGCTGTCGCGGCACATTTCATTTCGATCGGGGGGGTTCCCTAATGCTGCGTCTGGGTATCTGGATGGCGATTCTCGGCTTCGGCTCGCTGTTCCTGCAGAAGGCCGATATGCACTTCATCATCCTGGCCTGGGCTGACGATATGCAGCCCGGCTTCGGCATCGTGCTCGGGGCGATCGGGGTACTGCTGGCGCTGGTCTCGTTCGGCATGCAGGCCAAGGACGAGTCGGCCTGAGCCACCAGGAAATAGACGATTCCGCCCCCGGCAGTACGCCGGGGGCGGAATCGTTTTCCGGTGTCGGCTAGCGGGCCTCGGCCAGCTCCGGCTCGGCCGTCTCCTCCGGAAGTCCTTCCGGCGCCGCCGCCTTCGCGCCCTTCATCAGGAAGAAGGCGATCACCGTGGCGGCCAGGACCGCCGCGCCACCCGCCAGGAAGGTGGTCGACATGGCGTGGGTGAAGGCGTCGCGAGCCGCGTTCAGCAGGCTGGCGTCACCGGTGGCGAAGGCTCCGGCGATGCTGTCGCGGGCCGCCGCCGGGGCGTCGGAAGGCATTCCGTCGGTGTAGGTTCCGGCCAGGATCGCGCCCAGCACCGCCACGCCCAGCGCGCCACCGGTCTGCTGGATGGTGTCGTTCAGGGCCGAACCGACGCCGGCCTGCTCCGGCGGGATGGCCCCCATCAGCGCGCCGATCGCGGCGGGCATGGCCAGACCGGCGCCCGCGCCGACCAGCGCCATGGCGAGGGCCGCGGCCCAGAAGCCCGAGTCGGTGTCGAGCGCGGCCAGGGCGCCCGAACCGGCGGCCAGCACCAGCATGCCGAGCAGGGTCAGCGGGCGGACGCCCAGCTTCCGCACCAGACCCGCGCCCACACCCTGCGCCACCAGGGCGGCGAAGGCCAGCGGGGTGAAGGCCAGCGCGGTCTTCATCGGCGTGTAGCCGAGCACGAACTGCAGATACTGGGTCAGCAGCAGGAGCAGACCGGCATTGGCGAAGGTGACCAGGACCAGCGAGAAGCTGGATCCGGTGAAGACGCGGTTGCGGAACAGCTGCAGCGGCACCATCGGGTGCTCGGCCTTCAGTTCACGAATCAGGAAGGCCACCAGGAAGAGCGCGGCGACCACCAGCGAAACCCAGGTTCCGGCAAGGCCCTTGGTCGGGAACTCGATGATGCCCCACACCAGCGCCACGGTGCCGACGATGGACAGCGCCATGCCCGGCAGATCGGTCGGGCGAGCCGGGCCCCTGGACTCCGGCATCAGGGTCATGGCCGCCACGATGGCCACCGCCGCGATCGGCACGTTCAGCAGGAAGACCGCGCCCCACCACACGTGTTCGAGCATGAGGCCGCCCAGCACCGGGCCGCCGACCATGCCGATCATGGCGACACTGCTCCAGGCGGCGATCGCCTTGGGGCGCTCCTGCTCGTCGAACACGGTGATCAGGATGGACAGGGTGCTCGGCATGATGAGCGCGCCGCCGATGCCCATGATCACGCGGCCGCCGATCAGCATCTCGGGGCTGGTGGCGTAGGCGGCCAGCAGTGAGGCCGCGCCGAAGAGCACCAGGCCCAAGACCATCACCAGCCGGCGGCCGAAACGGTCGGAGAGACTGCCCGTGGTGAGCAGCAGCCCCGCGAAGACCAGGATGTAGGAGTCGATCACCCACTGCAGCGCCTGCGGGCCGGCGTGCAGGTCGGTGGCGATCTGGGGCAGGGCGACGGTGAGGACCATATTGTCGATCACCAGCACCAGGGAGCTCAGGCAGAGCACCACCAGGATGAGCCAGCGCCGCGGGTCGCGCTGGGCGACCGGCGCTGTCAGCGCCTCGGCCATATCTTTCGCAGTCATTGTCGTGTCCCCTTCGAGAAGCGGTTCCGCACACTGTGCGGCGTTGTCGAACACTGTACGACCTCCGTACACTGTTCGCAAGAGGGAACGGTGTACGGCAGGACGAACGGCGTTCTAGCTGGGGTTATGCTGTTCGGCAGACAAAGGAGGAAGAGCCATGGCGGCCAAGGCACAGGAGTTCTCGTCGGTGTGGACCCGACCGGAACGACAGCGCAAGGATCAGCCCGCACTGAGCCGGGAACAGATCGTCACCGAGGCGCTCGCCCTGCTCGATACCGAGGGCTACGACGCGCTCAGCATGCGCCGCCTCGGCAGCCGCCTGAACGCGGGCGCGACCTCGCTCTACACCCACGTCACCAACAAGGACGAGATCCTCGAACTCGCCATCGACGAGGCCTTCGGCGACGTCCCCGCACCCCCCGGCATCGCCGAGAACTGGCGCGCCGAACTGCTCACCCTGAGCCGCGACATCCGCGCCGCCATCCTGCGGCACCCATGGATCAGCACCGCCATGACCGGCGCCGGACTCGCCTACCTCGGCCCGAACCTGCTGCGCCTGTCCGAGACCATGCTCGCCCTGCTCGCGGCGGTCGGCTTCGACGACTACTCCGCCGACCGCGCCGCCAATGCCGTCTGGTCCTACGTGCTCGGCACCACCAGCGGCGAGACCGCCATGGTCACCACCATCGCCCGCAGCGGCCAGAGTCAGCAGGAGTGGTTCACCAACTTCATGACCCTGGCCGAGCAAGCGACACGCAGCTATCCGCACATCAGCAAACGCCACCGGACCATGGGAGACATCGACGTCGCCCAGTCCCGCGAGGACTTCTTCGACGACGAACTCGGCCTCATCCTCGACGGGCTGGAAGTGCGGCGCACCCGGGCGGCCGGCAAATAGGCTGCCGCGCGGGCTGATTCAGCGACCGGACGCCAGGCTGGTCCCGCCGTTGACATCGAGGACGACGCCGGTGGTGAAGCCGTTCACGGCCAGCAGGTGAATGGCGGCCGCGACATCCTCCGGGCGGCCGACCCGGCCCACCGGGGTGGTGGCGACCAGACCGTCGAACAGGGCCGTGCGCTGCGCCTCGGGAACCCGGTCCCACCACGGGGTATCGATGACTCCCGGGGCGACCGCGTTGATCCGCAGCGGGGCGAGCTCGACCGCCAGCGGCGCGACCATGGCATTGAGCCCGCCGTTGATGGCGGCCAGACCCGCGGTGCCGGGGAAGGCCGAACGAGCCGAGGCGGCGGTCACCAGGGTCACCGAACCGTGCGAATCCAGATGTGGCAGTGCGGCTTTCAGAACGCGGACCTGCGGCCAGAACTTGCCGTCGAAACCGGCGGCCAGCTGATCCAGGCCGAGTTCGGCGAACGGGCCGCTACCGGCCGAACCGCTCACCGAGATGACCAGGTGGTCCAGGGTTCCCAGCCCGGCGAAGAAGGCGTAGACCTCGGCCTGGTCGGCGGCGTCCACGGCGTGACCGGTGGTGTCGCCGCCGATGCGGGCCACGGCCGCGTCCAGCTTGGCCCGGTCGCGACCGGTGATGACGACCTCGGCGCCCGCGGCCGCGAAGACGGCGGCGGTGGCCTCACCGATGCCGGAACTGCCGCCCATGATGACGACGCGCTGTGTTGTGGTCATTGCCGGAACCTCCAGTTTGTTGGAACTGATAGTCTCGACAACAGCGGAACCGAGACTTTTAGTCTCGACAGAACGGTGAGCTGCGCCACAGGAGGACATCGATGAAAACCGCAGGGCCGCAGTCCGATCCCGAGCGACCCCACACCGGCCGCCGCCGCAACGAGGCCACCCACCAGGCCATCCTCGACACCTCGCTACGGCTGCTCGGCGAATCCGGGGGCGCGCCGGTCACCATCGACGCCATCGCACGGGCGGCCGGAGTCGGGAAACAGACCGTCTACCGCTGGTGGCCGTCCAAAGGCGCCTTGCTGCTGGACGCGCTCACCGAACGATCCACCCTGCACGTGCCGACGCCCGACACCGGTTCGGTGCGCGCCGACCTGATCGCGATCATCGACTCGACCTTCCGTGGCGCGCAGAGCGATTCGACCGCGCCCGCCCTGCGCACCCTGGTTCGCGAGGCCGCGCAGGACCCGCACCTGGCCGAATTGCTGGAAACCTTCACGGCGCAACGGCGTCAGGCCGTCCGGGAGGTCCTGGAGCGGGGGCGCGCACGCGGCGAACTGTCCGATGACGCCGACCTCGATCTCATGGTCGACCAGTTCTACGGCGTGTTCTGGTACCGCTTCCTGCTCGGCCACGCGCCCCTCGATACCGCCGTGGCCGAACGGCTCACCGATTCGATTCTGGCCGGGAACACAGAAGGCCCGCGTCGCCGAAGCGACGCGGGCCTCGATCGGGTTCGGGGGTAAGACCCCGAGAGTGGGTCAGAGCTGTTCGCGGACAGCCACTTCGATGCGCTTGCCGAGGTCGGCGTCCACGCTCTTCCAGTAGTCGAAAACGCGGCCCAGGATCGGCTCGCGAACGCCGCCCAGGATGTGCCCGGCCACAGTGCTCACCAGGCGATCCCGCTGCGCGTCGTCCATGACCTCACGCACCAGGGCGCCCGCCTGCGCGAAGTCGTTGTCCTCGCGGTGGGTGACGTAGCCGGCGCGGATCATGGTCGGGTCGAACGCCCACGCGCCGTCATCGATGGCGCGGGCCGGGTCGGCGTGCGCACCGCCGAAGGAGTTGGGCGCGTACACCGGAACGGTCGGCGCGTTGTGACCGAAACGCATGGCGCCGTCCTGCGAGTAGGAGTTCACCGGCGCGGCCTTGGCGCGGTTGGGTGGCAGCTGCGCGTGGTTGGCGCCGATCCGGTAGCGGTGCGCGTCGGCGTAGGCGAAGACGCGGCCCAGCAGCATCTTGTCGGGCGAGAAGGCGATGCCGGGCACCACGTTCGAGGGCGCGAAGGCGGCCTGCTCGATATCCACGAAGTAGTTCGCGGGGTTGCGGTTCAGGGTCCAGCGGCCGACCTCGATGAGCGGGTAGTCCTGCTGCGACCAGACCTTGGTCAGGTCGAAGGGGTTGACGCGGTAGTTCTCGGCCTCGGCGACCGGCATGATCTGGACCTTCAGCGTCCAGCTCGGGTGGTCGCCACGCTCGATGGCCTCGTACAGGTCGCGCCGGTGGTAGTCGGCGTCCTTGCCGGCCAGCTCGTCGGCCTCGGCCTGGGTGAGGGTCTTGATGCCCTGGTCGGTCTTGAAGTGGTACTTCACCCAGAAGCGTTCGCCCGCTTCGTTGATCCACTGGTAGGTGTGCGAGCCGAAGCCGTCCATGTGGCGCAGGGTGGCGGGGATGCCGCGGTCGCCCATGAGCCAGGTGACCTGGTGGGCGGTCTCCGGGCGCAGGGTCCAGAAGTCCCACTGCATGTTCGCGTCGCGCAGGCCGGAGCCGGGCAGGCGCTTCTGCGAGTGGATGAAGTCGGGGAACTTGATCGGGTCCTTGATGAAGAAGACCGGGGTGTTGTTGCCGACGATGTCGTAGTTGCCCTCGGTGGTGTAGAACTTCACCGCGAAACCACGCGGGTCGCGCCAGGTGTCGGGGCTGCCCTGCTCACCGGCGACGGTGGAGAACCGCACCAGCGATTCGGTGCGGGCGCCCGGCTGGAACAGCGCGGCCTTGGTGTAGCGGCTGACGTCGCCGGTGACCACCAGTTCGCCGAACGCGCCCGCGCCCTTGGCGTGCACCACGCGCTCCGGGACGCGCTCCCGATTGAAGTGCGCGAGCTTCTCGATCAGGTAGTGATCGTGCAGCAGGATCGGGCCCTGGGCGCCCGCGGTGAGCGATTCGTTGTCGCTGGGCACCGGGGCGCCGGAGTTGGTGGTGGTCGCCTTGGTCATGAAACCGAGCCTGCTCCGCTTTCTTGAACTAGTCAAGAAAAGCGGGCAGGCTCGTCAGTAAACAAAGCTGTATACAGTCCGGGCGCTAGCGCGGAGCCGGCGGGCGATAGGTCGGGAAATTCGGTGGCGGGATATAGGTGGGCGGGCGATCGAGCCAGGTGGGCATCGGCGGCGGCGCGCCCCCGGCCGCGGCCTCGCGGGCCGCCCGCGCCCGCAGCTCGTCCTGCGCGGCCAGCCACGCCAGCTGCTCCCGCACCACATCGCCGTACGCCGGATCCAACTGCGCGACCCGCCGCAATTACTCCGCGCCCGCCTGGTTGTCCCCCCGATCCACCGCGAGCAGCGCGAGCTCGTGCAGCGCTTCCGCATGGTCCGGCTCCAGCCGCAGCACCTCCCGGAACGCGGTCGAAGCGGCCGGGGCGGTGCAGGGCCACATCGACGTCCCAGGGGTGATTGGTGGCGCCGATGATGTAGACGCCCTCGTTGTCGCTGGTCATCGAATCCATCTCGGTGAGCAGCTGATTGACGGTGGAGCGCAGGGAACTCGAGCCGGACAGATGGCTGCGCTTGTGGCCGAGAGCGTCGATCTCGTCGAAGAACAGGACGCAGGGGGCCTTGCGGCGCGCGGTGCGGAAGACCTGTTTGAGGTTGTACTCGCTGCGGCCGGTGTACCCGGTGTGCCACCCGCGGTGTCGAACCCGGACTCTCCATAGACGTTTCGAGGCATAGCCCAGATCACAGTGTCGCACCTGGAATAGATCGACACGGAGCCTGGTTGATGCACAGTGCCGGCGTCGGAACAGCCCCGGGCCGCACCCTTCGTCGCCACGAGCGACCACTCGCCGAGAGGCGCTTGTTGGGCGTCGGCTTCAACTTTCCGGGTTAGCCTGAACTCCATGCGGCGCATGCGCAGGGGGATGGCCGGCGCGTTGGCGACGGTGGTGATGGCGGGCAGCGTGATCCTCGGCGGAGGGGCCGCGACAGCGGTGACCGACCCGGCGTACTGCGCGCAACCCACGGGGCGCGACTTCGTGCGCGCCGCACCCGAGGACACCGGGGTCGCCCCCGGACCCCTGGCCGACGCCCTCGCCTTCGCGGCCACCCGAAACCGCTTGAACGTCCAGGTCTTTCGGCACAACTGTCTGATCGGCGCGGGCCCCTCGAACACCGAGACCGACACCGTGCCGTGGAACGTCTGGAGCGTCACCAAGAGCGTCGTCTCCCTGCTCGCCGGAATCGCCTGGGACCATGGGAAACTCGATATCGACGCGACCCTGGACAACTATCTGCCGCCGGGCATCGGCGACGCGGGGCACCGCGCCATCACCGTGGAGAACCTGCTGCAGGAGGCCTCGGGCCTGCGGGTCGGCGCGGCCACCGAGGGCATCACCGGTGTCGTCCCCCTCGACCCGTTCAGCGCGGTCCAGGCACTGGGCGTGCCCTTCGACACCCCGCCGGGCAGCGCCTTCCAATACAGCCAGCGCAATGTGGACCTGCTGTCGTATGTGATCGAACTGGCCACCGGCGAACCGCTCCAGGACTTCGCGCAGCGGGAACTGTTCGGCCCCTTGGGGATCGAGCGCGGCGACTACTACTGGGCGCGGGACCGTTCCGGCCACACCTACGGGTACGCGCACCTGTTCATCCCGCCCGCCGATCTGGCGCGGCTCGGCATGCTGGTCGCCACGCACGGCCGCTGGAACGGTCGCGCCGTCATCTCCGAGGCCTATCTGGATCGGGCCGTCACGCCGTCGGCCACCAACCGCTGCTACGGCTACCTGTTCTGGATCGGCCCGGGCTGCGCGGAGAATCCCGAATTCCTGCCCGCCGACACCTATTCCATGTCCGGACTCGGCCAGCAGAACGTCTTCGTGGTGCCCGACCTGGACCTGATGGTGGTGTGGACCGGCGTGTTCGGCGTGCACAGCGGTCAAGGCCCCGGCGGCCTCCTGCAATACGGCGACGAGCCGTCGCACGAGTTCTTCCGCCGCCTGCTGTCCGGGTTCCGCGACCATCCGATGCCGGATCCGGGCCCGTACGTGGAGACGCCGCTGCGAGTGGACTACCGCGCGTACTTCGACACCGATATCGCACTGGCGGTCTTCGGTGTCGGCGCGGACGCCTATCCCGGCTGTACCGTGTTGTCCTGCTTGAACCTTTCACTCGCCCCGCCGTTCAGTGACGCGCCCCCGGGCTGCCTGCTGCTGGCGTGCGTCGGCCCCGACCCGCGCACCCCGAGGATGCGCTGACTCCGACGACCGCGTCTAGGGCGTGACCGCGGCCCGCCCCGCCAGCTCCCGTAAGTCGTCGGCCGGTCGGCGGCCGGCGAACTGCAGCAGATCGCGCACCACCTCGCGGGCGCGATGATCGGTGTGGACCAGTTCGGGCGTTAGTCGCTCGGCATTGAGCAACGCCTCCAACGCTTCCGCCGCCTGCCGCCGCTGCGCGTGCGCGCGGGCCACATCGACCAGGAAGCGGGCTTGCCGTTCCGGCGACAGGATCGACGCGTCGACGGTGCGCGCGGTGTCGAGCGCCTCGCCGGCGTCACCCAGTTCGACGGCCACGGCCACCGCGTGCACGGCGACCCCGGTCGGACCGAACTCGGTGTCGAAGTCGTTGCGGCCCTCGCCCAGTCGATCGGCGGCGGTGCGCGCCGCCGCCAGCCCGGCCCGGGCCGCGGTGCGATTCCCGTCCGTCGCCGCGATCACCGCCAGCATGAGCTGCAGGGATCCGTAGAGCGACAGCACTTCCGGCCGCGGGTGGTCGGCCGCCGCGCGGGCGGCCAGCGCCGCCACCGACACCCGTGCCGCCCGTTCGGCCTGTTCCAGTCGTTGCAGGCGCAGGAAGGCCTGTGCCATGCGGTAGGTTCCGGCCACGACGCTGAGCGCGTCACCGGATTCCTCGGCCGCGGACAAGGCGCGATCGGCCGCGACCCACGCCGCGTCGACCTCCTCCTGACGGGTGAACGCGGTCGCGGCCACCTGATAGGCGCGCGAGAGCTGGGTCAGCACTTCCGGCCGCCGCGGGGTGTTCGCCCGCGCGGCGTGTTCCAGATCCGGGATCAGTTCCAGCAGGCTGCCGCCCACCTCGACCAAACGGGATTCGTGTGCCAGCTGCCAGGCCAGGTCCACGCGCTGTTGCAGCTCGGGGAGTTTCGCGTCCGCCGCGTTCGGCTCGGGAACGCGGTCGGCCGCGTCTCCGAGGAGCTGGTCCAGCGCAGGATGTCCGGTGAGCAACAGCCGCAGCTGCTCGAAGACCGCCGAGCCGGGCCGATGCCCGTCGCCGCGGTCGGCGGCCACCGGTTCGGCCGCTTCGGGACGCAGATCGCGTACCGCCACGCCGAGCACGTCCGCCAGTCTTTGCAGAACGGACAGTCGCTCAACAGGCAGGACGTCTCGCTCGACCTGCGACACCCAGCTTTCCGAGCGCCGAATCGCCGCGCCCAACTCTTTCTGCGATAGTCCCCGCCGCCGGCGCAACTCCGCTACCCGTGCCCCAAGGGTACTTTCGGCCACCGGGTCAAACTCCTTCTGCCTGATCGGCTTTCCCGGCCGTCACCGCCCGCTTGTTTCGCCGATGTCTACCATGCCCTTCTCCTTCCGCCCATTCCTTCCAAGGGTGGATCTGCCGACAAGGATTCCAGACCGGGCGAGCTTACGGCGCACAGTATGGAACATGGATTTTTCTTATTGCACCGCAATTTTTCTGTGTTTAACGTTTGAAGAGGACCCGTCGAACCAAACGGACGACAAGAGGTGGTCATGCCCGGCGAACTTCTCTTCTTCCTACTCGGAGCCGGAATCGGCGGCGCGGCAATGTGGTTCGCGGCGTGCGCCCTAGCGGCCACCAAGTGTTCCTCCGCTGCCGACGGGGCGACGGTGCAATCGATCACCGCTCGCCTCGAACGCGAGGGTAACCGGAACTCTCGCGCGGCGAAAGGTCAACCAGTCACCCACCGGGCGCCCACACGATGACGGCCGCCCCCAAAACCGACGAAGTCCATGTGCGCCTGCGGTTTCCCGGCGGAATGATCTTGGATTACCGCGCCGAGCGAGCAATTGCGGAACGCCTCGCAGCACATTTGCGACCGCATCGCATTGAAGTCATCATCGACGGCATGCCGATCGATCGACTCGCGCCACTACCGTGCGCGGAACTCTGGGCCGATTGACCATATCCGAAAACGGACCGCGCACTTTGCGTGCACGGTCCGTAACGGTTAGTTCCGATCATAGAAACTGATCAGTTGTTCAAAAGAACTTCCGCGATCTGAATGGTGTTCAGCGCGGCGCCCTTACGCAGATTGTCGCCCGAGATGAACAGCGCCAGACCGCGACCGTCCGGAGCACCCGGATCCTGGCGGATACGACCCACCAGCGACTCGTCCTGGCCGGCGGCGGCCAGCGGCGTCGGCACATCGGTCAGCCGCACGCCGGGCGCCTTGGCCAGCAATTCCTCAGCACGCTCGACCGAGAGCGGCCGGGCGAACTCGGCATTGATCGACAGCGAGTGCCCGGTGAACACCGGCACGCGCACGCAGGTGCCGCTCACCAGCAGGTCCGGCAGACCCAGGATCTTGCGGGACTCGTTGCGCAGCTTCTGATCCTCGTCGGTCTCACCGCTGCCATCGTCCACCAGTGAGCCCGCGAGCGGAATCACATCGAAGGCGATGGGGGCCACGTACTTGTTCGGCGCCGGGAAGTCCACGGCCGACCCGTCGTGCACCAGCTTCTCGGCGTCGCCGATCACCGCGCGCACCTGCGAGGCCAGCTCCTCCACACCGGCCAGGCCGGAACCCGAGACCGCCTGGTAGCTGGACACGATCAGCCGCTGCAGACCGGCCTCGTCGTGCAGCACCTTGAGCACCGGCATGGCGGCCATGGTGGTGCAGTTCGGGTTGGCGATGATGCCCTTGACCAGGTTGCGGGTCGCCTCCGGGTTCACCTCGGAGACCACCAGCGGCACCTCGGGATCCTTGCGCCAGGCCGAGGAGTTGTCGATGACGGTGACACCGGCGGCCGCGAAGCGCGGCGCCTGCACCCGGGACATGGTGGCGCCGGCCGAGAACAGCGCGATGTCCAGTCCGGTCGGGTCCGCGGTCTCGGTGTCCTCGACCACGATGTCCTTGCCGCGGAACGGCAGCGTCTTGCCCGCCGAGCGCGAGGACGCGAAGAACCGCACCTCGTCGGCCGGGAAGTTGCGCTCCTCCAGCAGCTTTCGCATGACCGCGCCGACCTGACCGGTCGCGCCGACGACGCCTACACGCACACCCATCGCTCAGTATCCTTTCGACTTGATCGGGAGCGCTGCGTGGTTACGCTGCGCTTCCGCCTCCGCGCCTGACCCGATCAAGTCAGCGTCCCGTTCCGCCGTGCACCACGGCGACCTCGTCGCCGCCCAGATCGAACGCCGAGTGCAGCACCTTCACGGCTTCGTCCAGGTCGGTGTCCTTGACCAGCACCGAGATCCGGATCTCCGAGGTGGAGATCAGGTCGATATTGATGCCCGCGTCCGCGAGCGACTCGCAGAAGGTGGCGGTCACGCCCGGGTGCGACTTCATGCCCGCGCCGACCAGCGACACCTTGCCGATGTGATCGTCGTACACGACCTGGGAGAAGCCGATCTCGCCCTGCCGCTTGGTGAGCAGCTCGACGGCGCGCGGGCCCTCCAGCTTGGGCAGGGTGAAGGTGATGTCGGTCTTACCCGTCTCCACCTTGGAGATGTTCTGCAGCACCATGTCGATATTGATCTCGGCATCGGCGACCGCGCGGAACACCTTGGCGGCGTAGCCCGGCTCGTCCGGAATGCCGACCACGGTCACCTTGGCCTCGCTGCGGTCGTGCGCGACGCCCGTGAGGATTGCTTGCTCCAAGGGGATGTCCTCCATCGATCCGGTAATCATGGTGCCCGTCTTGTCCGTGTACGAGGACCGCACATGGACGGGCACGTTGTAGCGGCGCGCGTACTCGACGCAACGCAGCATCAGAACTTTCGAGCCGCAGGCCGCCATCTCCAGCATCTCCTCATAGGAGACGGAGTCCAGCTTCTGGGCGTCGGTGACGATGCGCGGGTCGGCGGAGAAGACGCCGTCCACATCGGTGTAGATCTCGCACACGTCGGCATTGAGCGCGGCGGCCAGCGCGACCGCGGTGGTGTCGGAACCACCGCGACCCAGCGTGGTCACGTCCTTGCTGTCCTGGGACACGCCCTGGAAACCCGCGACCAGCACGATGGTGCCCTCACCGAGCGCCTGCTGCACTCGGCCCGGGGCCACATCGATGATCTTGGCGTTGCCGTGCGTGCCGGTGGTGATGACACCGGCCTGGGAGCCGGTGAAGGACCGGGCCTCGGCGCCGAGGGAGTGGATGGCCATGGCCACCAACGCGTTGGAGATGCGCTCACCGGAAGTGAGGAGCATGTCCATCTCGCGCGCGGGCGCGGCGGGCGCGACCTGCTGGGCCAGATCCAGGAGTTCGTCGGTGGTGTCGCCCATGGCCGAGCACACCACGACCACATCGTGGCCGAGCTTCTTGGTCTCGACGATCCGCTCGGCGACCCTCCGGATGCGCTCGGCGGTGGCGACCGAGGATCCTCCGTATTTCTGGACGACGAGAGCCACGGCGGAAATCCTCCAAGATCGACAAACTGCTGCTACCGAGGGTCAAGACTACCGGCCCAGGTCCACGAGATTTCGCCCCACCTCTCGTCGGCCACTTTCGGCCATCGGCCAGCTATTCCGGCCGCACCCGGTCCAACCAGGTCACCTGGGCCCCGTTACTGAATTCGCGGCGCTGGGTAACGGTGAATCGAGCGGGCCGGAATCCGCCGGAGAAGAGCGGCAGGCCCGCGCCCGCGATCACCGGGTAACTCTTGATGATCATCCGGTCGACCTCGCCGGCCAGCTGCCCGGCCAGGTTCGCGCCGCCACAGAGCCAGATGTCCTTACCCGCTTCCTTCTTCAATCGGCGCACCAGCTCGACCGGATCTCCGGCCACCACTTCCACCTGCGGGTTGTCCACGGGGGCGAGGGTCGTGGAGAAGACGTACTGCTTCAGGTGGTCGTACGGGCTGGCGATGCCCACGGCGAGCGCGGGCTCGTAGGTGCCACGGCCCATGAGCACGGTGTCCCATTCATTATTGGGCGTATCGACGGGAAGGCCCGCGTGCGGGCGGATGTGCGTCGGGACAGCCTCGGGGTACCGCTCGTTGAACCAGGCCGCCATGTCGTCGGCCACCGGATAGAAGTCGACCTGACCTTCCGGACCCGCGATGTAACCGTCCAGGGAGACCGCCACGTAGTAGACGAGATTTCGCATGTTGTACCGCCTCATTCGTAGTACTGTGTCCGTAGTGGTTACGAACGTAGTACTACAGATGGAGTGGTGTCAATGGTTCGGACGAATCCGGAACGACGCAATGCCCTGATCGACGCGGCCATCGAGGTCCTGGCCCGCGACGGAGCCCGCGGGCTAACGTTCCGCGCGGTCGACAAGGAGGCCGGCGTCCCGGCGGGCACCGCCTCCAACTACTTCCCGAATCGGGACGAACTGTTCGTACAGGCGGGCCACCGCTTCTATGAACGGCTACAACCCAGCACCGAGACGATGGACCATTTGTTCACCGGGCCACGCACCCGCGAGACCATCGCCGAACTGATGGCCGAGACCGTCGCACGGATCAGCGGGTTCCGCACCGGCTACCTAGCCCTGCTCGAACTGCGCCTCGAGGCCACCCGCCGGCCGGAGCTACAGGCCATCCTCACCGAACGGGTGCGCGCCGACATCGAGTTCAATGTCCGCAACCATCTGGACTCCGGGCTGCCCGGCGATGCCGACTCCGTATTGCTGCTGTACCTGGCCCTGAACTGGCTCATCGTCGAAAGGCTCACGTTGCCCGAGATCTTCGACGACGCGGAGGCCGCGCGGCTGATCGAGACGGCGGTGGAACGAGTCATCCCGGCCATGTGACCGCCGTCACTTCACGCCGTCCGAATACCGGCTTTTCCCAAGATTTCCGGTTTATCTACAGCCGTGGCGGATTTCTACGCCGAGCTGGGACATTGCGACCAATCAGACCGACCAGTCGGTCAGAAGTAGTGGGATGCGCAGTTGACTCTGGCAGCGACCCTGGTCACAATCGGTCCCCGAGTGGAGGGTAGATATGCGCACGAAAACTGACCACCGGTTCGTGATCGACCTCGATCCCGACCAGGTGATGGACGCGTTGCTCATGGTCGAGCAGATGCCCGACTGGTCGCCCTCGCACCAGGACGTCCGGGTCGCCAGCCGCGACCAATTCGGCCGCCCGAAGCGGGTCTACGTCTCGGCCAACCTGATGGGCCGGCCGGACCGGCAGGTCGTCGAGTTCAGCTGCACCGAGACCCGCGTCGAATGGCGGGTCACCGAGTCCAGCGCCGGCGCCGGCGGCACCAGCTGGTTCGACCTCGCCGAAATCGAGGACGGTGCAACCGAAGTCTGGTACCACTCCGAGCTCTACCTGCCGATCCCGGTGCCCGGCATGGTCCTCAAGCGCAGCGCGCGCCGCGAGGGCGAGGCGCTGATCAGCAACTTCATCGCCTTCGTCGAATCCGTGACCGGCCTGCAGGGCCTCGGCGAGGTCGAGGCCGCCCCGGCCGAGGCCGCCGAACCCGCGTCCTACGCCGAGGGTTACGAGCAGGGCGGCTACGCCCAGCCCGGTTACCCGCAGCCCGGCTACGCGCAGCGCCTGGACTACGGCCGCGGCTTCGAGCCCGGCTTCGGCACCGCGTAAGGCCGGTGGCGGGAACCCGCTTGATGCCGACGGCGAACACTGGCGACTGACACTGCCGTTCGCCCGCGCGAACCGGCAGTATGTCTGCCATGCCCGGTTCGGTTCGCACCCGCATGACCCCGGTCGCCGAGGACGCCTCGGTGACCCAGCTGGAACTGTTCTTCGACCTGGTGATCGTCTTCGCCTTCACCATGGTCACCGACTTCGCCGCGCACGACACCACCGCCGTGAATCTGCTGCGCGCCGTGCTGATCCTTGCCATGCTGTGGTGGGCGTGGATCGGCTACTCCTGGCTCGGCAACGTGATCAAGGCCGACGAGGGCATCGCCCGGGTGGCCATGTTCGTGGCCATGGGCGGGGCGTTCATCATCGCGCTCACCATTCCCGAGTCCTTCCACGATCTGCCGGGTGGCTGGTACGGGCCGCTGGTCTTCGTCATCGCGTATCTGGCCGTGCGGCTCATCCACCTGACCGTGTTCTGGATGGCGAGTACGCACGACGCCCAATTGCGACGGCAGGTGATCCGCTGGGCGGCAGGCTCACTCAGCGTGCCCGCCGTACTGCTCGTCGCGGGCGCCCTCACCACCGGCGCCGCCCAGCTGGGGCTGTGGCTGGCCGCTCTGGTGTGCGACATGGGCTGGACGTTCTTCGCGGGCAACGAATGGCGGCTGTACTCCGCCTCGCACTTCGCCGAGCGGTACGGCCTGATCGTCATCATCGCGCTGGGCGAATCCATCGTGTCCATCGGCGTCGGCGTGGCCGGACTGCCGATCTCGTGGCCCATCGCGGTCGGCTCGATGCTGGGGCTCGGCGTGGCCGGGCTGCTGTGGTGGGCCTATTTCGACGTGGCCGCGCTGGTGGTGGAGCGCGCTATGCATCACGCCCAGGGCGCGCGCCGCGTGCAGATCGCCCGCAACTGCTACACCTTCTGGCACTTCCCGATGATCGCCGGAATCGTGGCCATGGCACTGGGTTTGAAGAAGGTGCTCAACTACGTGGGTGGGGCCCAAGGGCATTCGCTCAGCGACCAGCTGCACGGGATCCCGCTGTTCGCGCTGTACGGCGGCGTGGCGACATATCTGCTGGCGCTGGCCGGTTTCCGGCACTACGCGACCGGCAAGGTGCTGGTGCCGCGACTGGTGACCGCCGGGGTCCTGCTGGCGCTCATCCCGCTCGCCTCGGCGCTGCCCGCGCTGGCCGCGCTGGGCATCCTGTGCGCGGTGCTGCTGGCGCTGATCGTGTTCGAGGTGGTGCGCTACGCCCAGCCGCGCGATCTCATCCGGCACGGGACGATCTGAGCGGTCATACGGGCGATCCGGCGCCCGGGGCGATCCGGTGGTTGATCGACTCCGGCACCCGGGTGCCCGCGTGTACGGCGTCGCGGAGCTGATTGATGTTCTCGCGCAGGGCGTCCGCGACCAGTTCGTCGGTGCGCGGATCGGCCAGCACCTGGAAGATGACCCGGAAACTGGCGTCCGCGATACCGCGGATCATCTCCTCGTGGAACGGGATGTAGCGCACCTTGCCCAGCTGCGGATCGCTCCGGATCACCTCGACGATCATCTGATCGATCTCGGAGCGGTTCTCCTCCAGCGCGTTCGCGATATTGCGGGTGTAGTGGCCGGCGCGCATCACCTCGCCGACCTCGTCGAGCACCCGGATGGTGAGCGGGCGTTCGATGGCCTCGACGATGGCCCCGATCGACCGGTTCACCACGGCCGCGGTGATCCGGTCGCCGAAGGCGCGGTCGGCCACCCGGCCCAGCCGCACCACGATCACCACGATCCGCAGCAGCCGGAACCCGCGGAAGAACGGGGAGGTCACCGGAATCATGCCGAGGACCTCGTACCAGTAGATGAACGGGAACGTCCAGCTCCAGCCCTCCCGCCGCCAGCGCCACAGGAATTCGGCCAGGAAGACCGCGCAGATGCTGTAGTCCGCGATCCGGATCAACCGGTAGGTGTGGTCGGACACCGGGAAGAAGGTTATCCAGGCGACCAGCGCGACGGACACCACCGCGAGGGCGAGCATGAGGAAGTCGCTCCACAGGGCCGGGGGCTTGTGCGGAAACTCATCGGCCTCCGGTGCGCCGAGCTCGGTCACGACGTCCCCTTCCTCCTCGAACGGTCGCCGCCAGCGTAGTCGGCGCAAACCCCCGGTGAGGCGGTGTTCCGCACAGCAGATTTCCCGCCGACCGGTCTTTCCCTATCGCAGCATTCCGCGCCGCAAGTTTGTCCACAGCCCCCTGGGGAACTGTGGACAACGGCGAAAAGCCTTCCGCCCGGCTACCTTCCGGCGCGGATGATCGCCTCGATATTGCGTTCGGCGATCGCGGTGATGGTGAGTGACGGGTTCACCGTGGCGGTGCTGCCCGGGATGGCCGCGCCGTCCATGACGTACAGACCGGGATGGCCTACCACCCGCCCGTAGCCGTCGGTCGCCCGCCCGAGCACCGCGCCGCCCAGCGGGTGCGCGGTGAAGAAGCCCTGCGCGTCGAATCCGATGGCGGTGTAGTCCACCATCGCGCCGCTGGCCTGTCCCACCTTGTGATCCACCGCGCGGCAGGCGTCCACGATCCGACCCTGCGCCTCGTGCGGCCAGGCCAGTCCCACGGCATTGCGGCCGCGGTCGTAGCCGAAGCGGGCGCGGGTCGGGTCCAGCACGATGCCGAGCGAGGCGATGGCGCCGGTGTCGATGGGAATGCCCGGCACGTACCAGTTCTCGAGGTGCAGCGGCATGCCCGCGTCGTCGAAGATGCGGCTGGCGCTGGGGACGCCGCCGCCGTTCATGGACGGGTAGCTGAAGCTGCGGGCCAGCACCACATCGCCGTTGGTGCCCCAGCCGTCGCCGACATGCTCGTTGAGGTTGCGCAGCGTGCCGGTGGCCTGGGCCCGCACCAGCAGTTCGGAGGTGCCGACCGAGCCCGCGCCCAGGAACAGCTTGTCGCAGGTGAGGGTGCGGGTGCGCAGCACCTGACCGGTCGGGGCCAGCTTGCTCACGGTGACAACGTATTTGCCGTTGGCGTCCTGGCCGATGGTGTCGACCCGGTGGCCCGGGAAGATGCCGGTGCGGCCGGTGCCCTCGGCGTAGCGCAGGTAGTTCTGGTTGAGATCGAACTTCGCGCCGTTGGAGTTGCCGAGATTGCTGTGCGCCGCGGTGGCCGAGGCGCGGCTGTTGCCCGCCAGCTCGGCGCGCACCACGTCCCAGTTGAAGATCGAGTCGTTGGCCTCCGGCGTGTACCCCGCGGCCCGCACCTGCTGGTCCCACACCCGCGAGTGCGCGAACGGCGCGGAGTCGTAGACGTCCTGGGGCATCGGGGACAGCCGCAGCATCTGCCGGACCCGGGGGTAGTACACCGAGTCCAGTTCGTCGAAGTTCACGACGCCGCCGAAGACGTGGTCGAACAGGTGCTTCGGCGGCGCGACCATGGCGCCGGAGAAGACGATCGACCCGCCGCCCACCGCGGAGGCGCGCCACACATCGATGCCGGGGTACTCGGTGACGTCCAGGACGCCGCCGAAGTCCGCGCACGGCACCGGGACCTTGGTGATGCCGGTGAAGCTGGTGCGATGCCAGAAGCCGCGACCGTCGGGCAGCTCGTCGCCGGTGAAGATCTCCCGCCACGGGTCGTTGGGCCAGCGGGAACCGCGCTCCAGCACGGTGTTCTGGATACCGGCCTCGGCCAGTCGCAGCGCGGTCACCGCGGCGCCGAAACCGGAGCCGATCACGATGGCCTCGGTGTGGTCGGGCGGATCCGGCAGTGGCGCAAAGATTTCCGGGACCCACGCCTCGAACAGCGCGTTCCACAACGGATTCGCCGACGCGGATCCGGCGCCGCGCGTAGCGGCACCCGTTCCGACGCCCGCCAACAGAGCCGCCAATCCGGCAGCCTTCAACATGGTGCGCCTACGCAACCGGTCACCTCCCTCATCACGCGTGACCGCGCGCGAGATTACCGGCCGGTCGCCATCGCCTCAACACCTCCGTGAGAGATCACCAACCGGACATTCAAGACGGGTGTGCCGCGGCACAAGCCCCCGATCCCGTGGGCGGCGCCGAAATCAGCCCGCCATCAGGCCCGGAGGCGTTCCCGGCGGAGCTGATCGACCTCCGGAAGCTCCAGCGGCGGAAGCGAATCCACACCCAGCGCGCGGCCGAGCAGATAGTCGGCGAGCTCAGGATTGCGGGCCAGGGCGGGGCCGTGCATGTAGGTGCCGAGCACCGAACCCTGGATGACGCCCTCGAGCCCGTCCCCGACGCCGTTGCCGACGCCCTTGGTGACCCGGGCCAGCGGTTTGGCGTCGCCACCGAGTTTGGTTCCGCCGCGATGGTTCTCGAAGCCGGTGAGCGGCTGGGACAGGCCGGGCACCAGCGGCTGGGTCGCGACCTCGCCGATGGCCCGCTTGTCCTGGGGCGCGGTGGTGACGTCGAACAGGCCCACGCCGTCGACGCGTTCGCCCGACGACGTCTCGTACCAGTGGCCCAGGACCTGGATGGCCGCGCAGATGGCCAGCACCGGCGCACCCCGTCCGGCGGCCTCCTGGAGGCCCGGATAGCGCTGCAGATGGCGGGTGGCCAGCCGCTGGGCCGAGTCCTCCGCGCCGCCGAGGGTGTAGAGGTCCAGGGAGTTGGGAACCGGCTCGGTGAGCGGGATCTCGACGATCTCGGCGTCGTAGCCGCGCATCCGCAGCCGCTGGCGCAGCACCACGGCATTGCCGCCGTCGCCGTAGGTGCCCATCACGTCCGGGAGCACGAGGCCGATGCGGACGGTCGATTCTCGTGTCATGCTCTATCCTCTCGCGCCTTCGCGGGGCCCTCCGTGGTTACACTGCGCTGCCGCCTCCGGGCCTGACCGCTCATGCGCGGCCGCCCGTCTTCTCTTCGAGGTCGCGGTTCAGGTCGCGGAACGCGGTGTAGTTGGCCAGCACCTCGACCCGTCCGGGCGGGCAGGAGGCGATGGCGTGCAAGGGATCCGCCACCGTGATGTGCTCGACGCCGGCGTAGGTGAGGCGCACCGCGAGGTCGGTGGCGCGCTCGCCGGCGGCGACCACCTGGGTGCCCTCGAAGTGCTCGAAGCGCACGTCCCACAGCCAGGACAAGTCCTCGCCGTCGGGCACCTGGCCGTTGACCGCGATCACCAGACCCGTTGCGGCCGGGTCGATCATGGACAGCGCTTCCTGCCAGCCCGCCGGGTTCTTGGCCAGCAGCATGCGGGTGCTACGGCCGTCCACGTCGACGCTGCGGTAGCGGCCCGCGATCTCCTTCACGGTGCCGGTGGCCGCGGCGGCCATGGCCGGATCCGCGCCCAGTGCGACCGCGGCGGCCACCGCCTGAGCGGCATTTCCGCGGTTGGCGCGGCCCGGAAGGGCAAGGGAGAGGGGCAGTTCCAGGCCGTCGGGGCCGTGCAGGCCCGCCTCGTCGACCCGCCACCGCGGCTCCGGGCGCTGGAAGTCCGCGCCCGTGCTGTACCAGTGCTCGCCCTCCCACACGATGGGCTCGCCGCTGCGCGGGCAGCTGGTGGCGTCCACGGCCCAGCCGCTGCCGGCCGAGACCCACACCACGTTCGGGTGGTCGTAGGCGATGGAGGTGACCAGTACGTCGTCACAGTTGGCGACCAGGACGGCCGCGGGATGCCGGGCCATGCCCTCACGCAGGCGGCGCTCGATCATATTGATCTCGCCGACCCGGTCGAGCTGGTCGCGGGACAGGTTCAGGAGCACCACCACCGACGGGTTCAGGGCGTCGGCGACATGCGGCAGGTGCAGTTCGTCCACCTCGATGGCCGCCAGCGGGGCGGTGCGGTGCGCGGTGAGCGCGGCCACGATCCCGGCGTCCATGTTCGCGCCGTCGGCCTGGGTGGCGACCCGGCCCAGCGACTGCAGGGCGGCGGTGGTCATGCGGGTGGTGGTGGACTTGCCGTTGGTGCCGGTCACCAGCACCGTGCGCTTGCCCCGGCCGAGCTGCGTCATGAGCGAGGGATCGATCTTCAGCGCGATCAACCCGCCGATCATCGAGCCGTTGCCCCGCCCGGCCCGCCGCGAGGCCCACGACGCCGCCGTCGCCGCCCGCAGCGCCAGCTGTCCGCGCATCGAGATGTCTGCCACGACCGCGAGTTTATGGGGAACGGGGAAATGGCGCGCACGCGGTGTGGGGGGCCGCGCCGTGATACGCGCCGCAATCAGCCGTTGTAGAGCTTCTGCTGGTAGCTCTCGACGCTGTAGTACTCCTCGAGCTGTTCGACGGTCTCGGGTGTGGCCGGCTGCACATCCTTGACCAGGCGCGCCGTGCCCGGCAGCGTGTCGGCCGCCCACCGCTCCGGCCGCCAGAGGTCACTGCGCATGAACGCCTTGGCGCAGTGGAAGAAGATCTGCTCGATCTCGATCTCGATGGCGAGGATCGGGCGATGGCCTTTGACGATCATGTCGTCGAAATACGGTGCGTCCCGGAGCAATCGGGCGCGGCCGTTGATCCGCAGGGTGTCGTTGCGGCCCGGAATCATGAAGAGCACGCCCACCTGCGGATTACTCAGGATATTGAGGTAGCCGTCGGCGCGCCGGTTGCCGGGCCGCTCCGGGATCGCGATGGTCTTGTCGTCGAGCACCCGCACGAATCCGGCCGGATCGCCCTTCGGCGAGGCGTCGCAGGTGCCGTCCGCGGCGCTGGTGGCCAGCACCACGAACGGCGAGCGCGCGATCCACTCCCGGTCCCGCTCGTGCAGGGTGTAGCGGTCCTTGTTCCGCGGCCGCGGAGCAACCTCCCCCAGTAGTTCACGCAGTTCGACCGGGTCCGTGATCTCGCTCATATCTCCGATTCAACGCCCGCCCGAGGCCCTCACACCAGCTCTTTTCCGCCGGTGTGAGGAATGCCCCTAGGCGTCGAACAGATTCGGCTGCCCGGCCGCGTACCGCTGCGTGTCCAGCTGCCGGAACGGCTCCAGCTCGGGGGCGCGGTAGAGCGTGAACAGCTTGCAGCGCGGCGCGTCCGAACCGGTCACGTCGAGCAGCTTGTTGACCGCCGCACGGGCCGATTCCGAAGCACCCTCCATGGTGGCGAGGTCCACGTTGGTGCGTACGTAATCGCCCGCCAGATACAGGTTCTGGAGGCTGTCGGAATGCGAATCCGGGCGCAGCGCCAGCGAACCCGCGGTATTGATCAGCAGCGGGTCGGCATTGGTGTTGCGCTTCTGCGCCGCGTCCCACGCGATGCCGGTGTCGAGGAACCAGGAGTGCAGGTCGTCCTTGCGCAGCAGCTCGCCGCGGTCGTTGAGGTGCGCGTCCAGCTGTGCCCAGGTCTCGCGCGCGATCTCCTCGTGCGTGCACTCCTTGGCCGGTTTGCCGTAGAGGATGCCCGGGGTGTTCCAGTCGGAGATGTCGACCGACAGGCAGTCCTGCACGGTGCCGTCACCCAGACCGGTGACCGGGGTGCGATTCCAGAACTGGCCCTGTGCGATCGAGGTGAGCGACCACGGCGAGTCCACGTAGGCTACGTGGCCGCGCGCGATATCGGTACGGCGGCGCAGGAAGAACTGGATACCGCTCATCCAGTCCACCGTGAGCTGGCTCATGCCCGCCAATTCCGGTCGCAGCGACAGGATCTCGGGCGTCCACAGGGTGCGGGCCACCTCGACCGGCAGCGCGCTCACGAAATGGTCGGCCTCGATTGTCTGGGCCGCTCCCGACGAATCCACCATCCGCGCACCGGAAATGCGCGCCCCATCCAATTCCAGACCACGGATCTCGGCGTTGACGAAGGTGACGCCGAGTTCGCGCAGCCGGTTGACCCAGGGGTCGATCCAGGCCTCGTTGGTGGAGCCGTTCAGCAGCCGGTCGAGCGGGCCGTCATTGCCGGTCTCGAACGGGTTGCCCAGGAACTGCTCGCCCATATTGCCGATGGTGCGGGTGCTGGCCTTGTCGTCCTTCGCGGCCACCAGCAGGGTGGTGAGCGTTCTGGACAGCAGCATGCGGAATTCGTTGGAACGCTTGCCCGCACCGACGTAGTCCCGCCACGCCACGCTGTCCCACTGCCCATTGCGGCGCGCGTCGCAGCTGGTGTTGAAGACCAGCAGGCGGTTGGCGAAGTAGAGGGCGTCGGCCGTGCCCATATTGGTGGAGGTGGTGATCGCGGACCCGACTGTTTCGCGGAAGTTGTCGGGGGTGGACCACGGTTTCCCGGCCTTGCCCATCGGAATGATGGTGTCGTCGGTGCCCTTGCGCGAGAAGCGCGCCTCCGACGCCGCGACCAGGTTGTCCCATACACCATTGACATTGCCCGCGAACGGGATTCGCCGCATGGTGTCTGGAATATGACGGTAGAAGCCGGGGAAGAAACGGAATCCGTGCTCACCCCACAGTTCCGGCTTCCCGTCCTTGCCGCTGCCCGGGACGGGAATGCTGCGCGCCTTGCCGCCCAGCGCCCGCCGCTCGTACAGGGTCACCTCGAAACCGCGTTCGGCCAGTTCGTGCGCCGCGGTCAGACCCGCGACACCGCCGCCCAGCACGGCTACCCGACGTCCGGCGGCCGCGTGCGCGGCGCCGGGACGGGCGGCCCCCGCCGCCACCGCTCCCGCCATCGCCCCGGCCGCCATTGCTCCACGCAGCACTGATCGCCGCGTGACGGACAAACGCTGTCCTGCCATACCCGTTACCTCCCACGCCTGGTCAGCATCCTATGGAGCTGTCGCAGACAGATGGTCGGTTGGGGTGGAAATTTTCATCCCGAAGGTCCGGAATTCGGCTGAACAACAACAAACCGGACTGCTCAGCTAGGCCTCGACGAGCGCAGAGTCCTGAATTTGGCGGTGTGTCGGCTGGGCGTGTCGAATTGGCCCGGGCGTGGCGGCTTCCACCCCGACCGCCGCGACCCGGCGGCCCGCCGAGGTCGCGGTGAACGCGCCGGCGAGCACGATCACCGCCCCGACCAGCGACAATACCGACGGCGCCTCGTGCAGGAAGGCCCACGAGGCGGCGATCCCCACCACCGGCACGGCCAGCGACAGCGGGGCCACCGTGCTCGCCGGATAGCGGCTCATCAGATACGTCCACAGACCCGAACCCGCGATGGTGCCCAGCGCCACGATGTAGGCCAGGGCCGCGAACGCGGGCCACCCGGTCGCCGAGAACGACGCGATCAGGTCGTTCCAGCCGGTGGCCGGCCCCTCGGTGAGCGCGGACAGCGCGAACATGGGGATCGGCGGCACCACGGCCATCCACAGCGTGAGGTGCAGCGGATTCACGTCCTCCGACGACGCCGCGGCCAGCCGCGACCCGATATTGCCGAAGGCCCAGCCCAACCCGCCCAGCAGCGTCAGCAGCAGGGGCAGCAGGGCCGCGTGCTGCGCCCGATCCCAGCCGATCACCGCCATTCCCGCCAGGGCCACCGCGATCCCCGCCAACTGGACCCCACGCAGCCGTTCCCTCAGGAACACCGCGCCCAGCAGCACCGTGAACGGCGCGGACGACTGCAGCACCAGCGAGGACAGCCCGGTCGGCATCCCCGTCCGCAGGGCCGTGAACAGGAAGGCGAACTGCAGGATCCCGAACCCGATCCCGTAGAGCAGCAACCACTTCCACGCCACGCGGGGCCGCGGCACGAACAGCAGCACCGGAATCGCGATGACGGCGAACCGCAGTCCCGCGAAGAAGAACGGCGGGAAGTGCTCCAGCCCGACGTGGATGGCGAGGAAGTTCAGCCCCCACAGCACCACGACGGCGAGTCCGAGCAGTCGATCGCGATTGGTCATGCCGAGAATATTGCTGGCGCTAATAAGTAAGGACAATCGAATAATTCTGCACTCACGATGTAGTAGAACTTAACTGTGCCGAGCCCCGAACCACCCCGCTCCGACGGGCCGCTGCTGTCGCTCGAACGGCTGCGGGTGCTGCGGGAACTGGCCGATCGCGGAACAGTTGCCGCGGTCGCCGAAGCCCTGTCCATGACCCCGTCCGCGGTCTCACAGCAACTGAAGGTGCTGGCCCGCGAGGCCGGGGTGCCGTTGCTCGAGCCGGACGGCCGGCGGGTGCGGCTCACCGATGCCGGCCGGGCCCTGGTCGTGCGCGCGGACGAGGTGCTCGCGGCCATGGAACGCGCGGTCACCGAGATGGCCGAGTACCGGGGATCGCCGCGCGGGCGGGTCCGGGTGGCGCTCTTCCCGTCCGGGGCCGCGCTACTGCTGCCGCACGTGCTGGCCGAACTGGCGGGCGGCGGCGTGGATGTGGTCGCCAGCGACGAGGATGTGCCGCCCAGCGAGGTGCCGCGATTGCTGGCCGATTACGACGTGGTGCTGACCCACCGCGACGAGCGCGCGCCGTCGCTCACCGGGCCGCGGGTGGCGTCGCGGGTGCTGATGCGGGAGCCCATCGACGTGGTGGTCGCGCCCGACCACCGGCTGGCCCGGCAGGGCGCGGTGGTGCCCGCGGAACTCGCCGACGAGACCTGGATCAGCGTGCGCACCGGTTTCCCGGTCGACGACGTGCTGCGCTCCATCGCCACCGTGACCGGCGTGCAACCGCGGATCGCGCAGCGCCTCAACGAGTTCAGCGTGATCGAGGCGCTGGTGGCCACCGGGTACGGCGTCGCCCTCATGCCCCGCTACGCGGTCCGCCACCCGCACCTGGTGATGCTGCGCCTGGCCGGGGTGCGCGCCGCCCGCGTCTACGACCTGGCCACCCGCCCGCACGCCGAGCGGCGGCCCGCCGTCGCCATGGTGATCGCCGCCTTCCAGGCCGCCGCCCGGCACGCCACCACCTGACCCCGCGCCGGGCGACCGGATGGAATGTCAGCGGTTGACTTGGAGTGCGCTCCAAGTCCTACCGTGGCGCTCATGAGCATTCGACTCGGGTATCAGATGCCGAACTTCAGCTACGGGGTCGCGCCCCGGGACCTCTTCCCGGCGGTGGTGGCGCAGGCGCGCGAGGCCGAGGCGGCGGGCTTCGACGCGGCCTTCGTGATGGACCACTTCTACCAGCTGCCGCTCCTCGGAGCGCCCGAGGAACCGATGCTGGAGGCGTACACCGCGCTGTCCGGTCTCGCGGCCTCGACCGAGCGAATCCAGTTGTCCGCCTTGGTGACCGGCAACACTTACCGCAACCCGGCGCTCACCGCCAAGACCGTCACCACCCTGGACGTGGTGAGCCGGGGACGGGCCGTGCTCGGCATCGGCGCGGGCTGGTTCGAGCTCGAACACCAGGCCTACGGCTTCGACTTCGGCACCTTCACCGAGCGCTTCGAGAAGCTCGAGGAGGCCCTGGAGATCATCACGCCGATGCTGCGCGGCGAGCACTCCACCTTCGACGGCAAGTGGTACCGGACCAACAACGCCATGAACGAGCCGCGGGTGCGCGACGACCTGCCGATCCTGCTGGGCGGCGGCGGCGAGAAGAAGACCTTCGGGCTGGCGGCCAGGTTCGCCGACCACCTCAACATCATCTGCAATGCCTCCGAGCTGCCCCGCAAGCTGGACGCCCTGCACGCCCGCCTGGACGAAGCGGGCCGCGACCCGAAGACCCTGGAGACCAGCTTCCTGGCCTTCATCATCGTCGACGAGGACGGCGATCGCGCCCGCAAGACCCAGGCCGAGATGCTGGCCCGCATCGGCATCACCGACCTGGGCGCGCTGCCCAACGAGGCGCTGCGCAACTCCCCGGCCGACCGCCAATTCGTCGGCACCCCGGACGAAGTGGCCGAGCAGATCCAGTCGCGGGTCCTCGATCACGGCATCGACGGCATCATCGTCAATCTGGTCACCAACGGGCACGAGGCGGGCACGGTCGAACTGGCCGGGCGCGCGCTCTCGCCCCTGGTCCAGGGCTGAATCACCACACGGCACCGGACAGACGAAACCCCGCGGTTCCGTTGAACCGCGGGGTTTTTCGTTCGTCGGATCCCGCCGGAGCTCAGCCCTGTGGCGGGAACCCGCCCGGCTGGAAGCCACCCTGCGAAGGCATCCCGCCCTGGTGCGGGGGCATACCGCCCTGCGGCGGCGGGAAGCCACCCTGCGGCGGGAAGCCGCCCTGCTGGGGCGGGAAGCCTTGCGCGGCAGCCTGATAGCCGAAGTCGTCGGCCACCATGGCGGCCAGTTCCAGCAGCGCCCGGCGGGTGGGCTTGCCGACCAGTTCGAGGTCGATCTCCGCGCCCTCGGCCAGGTGGTCGTCGAACGGGACGACCTGCACGGCCCGGGTGCGATCCAGGAACAGCTTGCGCAGCTGGTCCAGGTCCACCGTCGAGGAGCCCTTGCGAGAGGCGTTGACCACCACCACGGTTCGCTCCACCAGCTTGTGGTAGCCGTGGTGGTCGAGCCAGTCCAGGGTGGCCGAGGCGCTGCGCGCGCCGTCGATGGCCGGGGAGGTGACCAGCACCAGCGAACTCGCCATATCCAGCACGCCGGACATGGCCGAGTGCATCAGACCGGTGCCGCAGTCGGTCAGGATGATGTTGTAGAACTGCTGCAGGATGCCGATGGCCTTGCGGTAGTCCGCCTCGGAGAACGCCTCCGACACGGCCGGATCCTGTTCGGAGGCCAGCACTTCCAGTCGGCTCGGCGCCTGCGAGGTGTGCGCCCGCACATCGGAGTACCGGCTGATGTGCCCGTCCTCCAGCAGGTTTCGCACCGTGGAACGGGTCTGCCGCGGCACCCGGTGCGCGAGCGTCCCGAGGTCGGGGTTGGCGTCGATGGCGATCACCCGGTCACCGCGCAGCGACGCGAAGGTGGAGCCCAAACCGACAGTGGTGGTGGTCTTTCCGACGCCGCCCTTGAGCGACAGGATGGCGATCCGGTAATCCCCGCGCACCGGCTGGTTGACCCGGTCCACCAACTGCCGGTACACCACGTCCGCGGCCGACTCGCCCGGGTTGATGACACCGCCGGACGCCTTGTGCACGGCGCGCCGCCAGCCGCTGCCCGGCGCGCGCCGGGCCCGCTTCAACAGATTGAGGTCATTGACCGAATGTCCGGGCGGCGGCGGCTGCTGACCGTACTGCTGCCCGAACGAACCCTGCTGCGGCGGAATCCCCTGCTGCTGCTGGGCATTCCAGCCCGGCTGGAAACCGACCTGCGGCTGCGGCTGCTGCGGCGGCGCGGCCGGGGGCGGCGACCAGCTGTAGATCGGCCCGCCCGGCTGATCGTTGGAGGGCGCGAACTGCCCCGGCTGTCCGGGACCGCCGAAGTGGCCCGGCTCCCCCGGTTCACCCGGCTGCTGCTCGGGGAACACCCGGCGCACCATGCCGTCGCTGCCGATCTCCTGCCGGACCTCACCGTAGGGCGTCTGCTCACGCACTTCGCCGATCGGCGGAAAACCGCCCGGCGCACCGGGATTCGGCGGCGGGGCGAACTGCCCGGCATCCGGCGGCGGAAAGCCGCCGGCGGGCGGGAATCCCGGCGGGCCGTACGGTCCGGGCCCGCCCGGCGCGAACGGATTGTGGCCGTCGGCCGCGAAGGGATTGTGGCCGTCCGGCCCCTGGGGTCCCGGGAACGGTCCGCCATTGCCGGGATACACCACGGTCTGGTCGATCGAATCCGGTACCGGCGGAAAGAATCCGGCCGCCTGCTCCTCGGAATCGGATTCCTTCGACTCGGCGGGCCCGCCCGCTTCCACCTCGTCGAGGATGTCTTCGACGTCCTCCGCCACGATCGGCTTCGAGGTCGAATTCTGATCTTTCGTAGTCACGTGTCCCCCATCTGCTCGACAGCTCGAACAGAGAGCTCGGCGCTATTGCGACCCAACGCTAGCATTGTTGACCCGCCCCGACGCGGCGAGCCCGCCTCGACGAAGTCGAGACGGGCTCTCCTACCTGCGTTTTCTCTCAGCCTCGAGGCTCAGGCCACTCAGGCCTTCCGGGCAGCGCGGTTGACCGCGGAGACCACCGCGCGCAGCGAGGCGGTCGTGATCGAGGTGGCGATGCCGACGCCCCAGGTGACCTGATCGCCGATGGCGCATTCGACGTAGGCCGCGGCCTGGGCGTCGTCACCGGAGGACATGGCGTGCTCGCTGTAGTCCAGCACCCGCACGTCGTAGTCGATGGTGGCCAGCGCGTCGACGAAGGCGGCCAGCGGACCGTTGCCCTCACCGGTGATGGCGTGTTCGACACCGTCGACCTTGACCACGGCCTCGATGTGGTCGACGCCGCCGTCGGTCTCGGACGCGGTCACCTTCTGGCGCATCCGCTCCAGCGGCAGGATCGGGGTCAGGTACTCCTCGGAGAAGACGTCCCACATCTCCTTCGGGGTGACCTCGCCACCCTCGCCGTCGGTGATCCGCTGCACGGCCTGCGAGAACTCGATCTGCAGGCGGCGCGGCAGCACCAGCCCGTGATCGGTCTTCATGATGTAGGCGACGCCGCCCTTGCCGGACTGCGAGTTCACCCGGATCACGGCCTCGTAGGTGCGGCCGACGTCCTTCGGGTCGATGGGCAGGTACGGAACCTCCCACACGATGTCGTCGACGTCCGCGCCCTGCGCGTCGGCGGCGGCCTTCATGGCGTCCAGGCCCTTGTTGATGGCGTCCTGGTGCGAACCGGAGAAGGCGGTGTAGACCAGGTCGCCGCCGTAGGGGTGGCGCTCGGCGACGGGCAGCTGGTTGCAGTACTCGACCGTGCGGCGGATCTCGTCGATGTTCGAGAAGTCGATCTGCGGGTCCACGCCGCGGGAGAACATGTTCATGCCCAGCGTGACCAGGCAGACGTTGCCGGTGCGCTCGCCATTGCCGAACAGGCAGCCCTCGATGCGGTCCGCGCCGGCCTGGTAGCCCAGTTCGGCGGCGGCCACGGCGGTGCCGCGGTCGTTGTGCGGGTGCAGCGACAGCAGAATGGAGTCGCGGCGAGCCAGGTTGCGGTGCATCCACTCGATGGAGTCGGCGTAGACGTTGGGCGTCGCCATCTCCACGGTCGCGGGCAGGTTGATGATCAACGGCTTCTCGGGGGTCGGCGCGATGATCTCGGAGACCGCGTCGCAAACCTCACGGGCGTAGTCCAGCTCGGTGCCGGTGTAGGACTCGGGGCTGTACTCGTAGCGCCAGTTGGTGTCCGGGTACCGCTTCTCCACCTCCAGGCACAGCGCGGCCGCGTCGGTGGCGATCTTCTTGACCGCGTCGCGGTCCGCGCGGAAGACCACGCGGCGCTGCAGGATCGAGGTCGAGTTGTAGAAGTGGACGATCACGTTCGGGGCGCCGGCGCAGGCCTCGAAGGTGCGCTCGATCAGCTCCGGGCGGGACTGGGTCAGCACCTGGATGGTGACATCGTCCGGCACCGCGCCGTCCTCGATGATCTCGCGGACGAAGTCGAAGTCGGTCTGCGAGGCGGACGGGAAGCCGACCTCGATCTCCTTGTAACCCATGCGCACCAGCAGGTCGAACATGCGGCGCTTGCGGGCGGGGCTCATCGGGTCGATCAGCGCCTGGTTGCCGTCGCGCAGGTCCACGGCACACCAGCCGGGCGCGCGGTCGATGATCTTGTCCGGCCAGGTCCGGTCGGGCAGCTCGACGGGCTCGACCTCCTCGGCGAACGGCCGGTACCGGAATACCGGCATGGAGGAGTTCTTCTGCTTGTTCCAGGCCGGCTGGTCAGCGGGCGCGGGCTTGGACGGCGCGGTGATGATGCGCGTACCGGATACGAAAGCGTCAGCGGGTGACATGGCGATTTATCTCCGAGGTGTGGCTGGATCCCAGTTATTGGGTAGACCGGCACGGCAGATCCCCGCGGCGGGAGCCGGTCCGAATCAGACCCCGTCGCGGCGGCCGAGGAGAAGTGCCCGCTGCATGATGATCACGAGTTTACAGGGGTGCGATAGACGCCTGGAAGCAGGGGAGGCGGGGGCCACATCGTCGAGTGTGTCACTCCGGGGCCCGAGCCGGGCCGACATCGGGCGAGATGGGGGCGATATCGGGCGTGACCGGGGCGACGTCGACGGAGACGGTGATGGTGGATTCGCGGGCGTCGGTATAGATGATGCCGCGCAGCGGGGGGACGTCGGCGTAGTCGCGGCCCCAGGCCACGGTGACATAGCGGTCGTCGGCGAATTGGTCGTTGGTCGGGTCGAAGCCGATCCATTGACCCGCGCCGCCGGGCAGCCAGACGTCGGCCCAGGCGTGGGTGGCGTCCGCGCCGACCATCCGTTCCTTGCCCGGGGGCGGGTCGGTGGAGAGATAGCCCGAGACGTAGCGGGCGGCCAGGCCCTGGGACCGCAGGCAGGCGATGCCGAGGCGCGCGAAGTCCTGGCAGACGCCGTGGCGTTCGGCGAAGACGTCGGCGACGCTGGTGCTGACCGTGGTGGAGCCGGATTCGTAGGCGAAGTCGGTGTGGATGCGGGTGGTCAGCTCCCGGACCGCGTCCAGCAGGGGACGGCCGGGCGGGAACGACTCGGCGGCGTAGGCGGCGACCTCGGGGGTGATCTCGGGCGGGGTCAGGTCCAGGGTGAATTCGACCGCGAGCGGACCGTTTCCGGCGCCGGGGCGGGCTTGCTCCCAGGGTGGTTGCGCGGTGGGGACGGCGGGCGGGGCGACCTCGACCAGGGATTCGCCGGTGACCTCGAGGCGGCGGTGCCCGGCGGTGACGTGGAAATACAGGGTGGTATTGCCGTACACGTCCACGCCGACCGACCGGTCCGACGGTGCCGGATCCACCCGCGTGTCATGGGAGAGCAGCCGCTGACCCGGGAACTCGCGCGGGGTGAGATACGCGCGGCCGTAGGAACTGCTGACCACGTCGGAGTACTCGTAGACGGTGCGGTGCAGCACCCGGTAGCGGCGCATCAGCCCACCACCCGGGCGGTGCCCCACAACGGCTGGATCTCCGAGGGCACCGACAGCCGGGTCGCCTCGAAGGATTCGGAGAGCTTGCGCAGCCGCAGGTGGACGCCGTCGAGCAGCTCGGCCAGCTCGGCGCGGCGCCCTTGGGCGTCGACCGCCTCCAGGTCGGCCGGATCGACGCGGCGCAGCATGCGCTGGGCGTCGGCCAGGAGTCGTTGCGGGCGAGCGGATCCGGAGGCGCCGGGTATCGCCTGGAAGTCGTCGTCCAGGCGTTGCAGCTGGTAGGCCAGCGAGCGCGGATTGTGCTCGTCGAACAGCAGCAGACCCGCCACGGCGGCGATGCGCACCGAATCGCGGTGGCGGCGGCGGTAGCTCACCGCGGAGACGGTGGCCTGGAGGACGGCGTCGGTGACCACTCGCCCGGCCTCGGGCGGATGGTCGCCGGTGAGCGCGGAGCTCATCAGCGCCGCCAGCGCGAGAGCGCGTTCCAGGCGGCGGCCGATGTCCATGACGTGCCAGCCGGTGTCACGCACCGTGGACTCGGCGTCGATGCCGGTCAGCGACAGCAGCGCGGACAGGGCGCGGGAGTGCACGGCGGACAGGGCCGCGCCCCGATCACCCAGCGCGTCACGGTATTCCGACAGGGCGCGGTCCAGGGAGCCGAGCACCATCCAGGTATCGGGCGAGAGTTGATCGCGGACGGCGCGGGCGGCCTTGGCGTAGCGCTCCACGGAGAAGGCCACCGAACCGGTGACATGACGGTCGACGGTGAGCGAGACCAGGTAGTCGTGATCGCGGCGGGACGCGCCGGGCAGAGCGATCGGGACGGTCGGTTCGTCGGAGTACTCGCGGCGACGGGAGATCTGCGCCGCGCCCACGGGCTCGGGCAGGGACTGCGACTGTCCGGCGGCTTCCGGTCCGGGCTGCCCGGCGGATCGCGGTGACGTCCCCGGACGCGCACGCGACGTCGATACCCCGGGACGCCGCCTGCCGGAGCGGTCCGTCGAATCCTCGTGCACCGGCACCGGTTTGACGACGACCCGGGTCGGCGCGGGCGGCGCGGTACCGGTCATGCGGGCCAGCGCCTCCATCAGGACCGGCATCGCCTCCGCGCCCTCCATCCAGGGCCGATAACGGTAGTCCTGGTGCCGGTCGTGAATGGCGGCGAGCAAGCGCACGGTGACCTCGGCGCGTTCGCCGTAGCGGCCCAGCCAGAACAGGTCGTCGAGGACGCGCGGCGAGCTGACCACATCGACGGGGGTGACGGCCGCCACCAGGCGTTCGCGCTCCTCCGGCACCTCGACCGCGGGCACGGCCGGGACCTCCGCGGGCGTGGCCCGCACCCAGACGTCCTTGGCGGCGGCCTCCCCCACCATGCCGGCGGGACCACCGCGCTGGTGCAGCTGCCCCAATCCGCCTTGCATGACGCGGTATCCGACCCGGCCGGCCAGTGAGAACAACCGGACCGCGACGGGTGCGGCGACCAGTCCGCCCGAGCCGTCCACCGCCGGGGCGACGGAGAACCGGGCGGGTTCCTGCCCCACCCATTTCCAGCCCTCGGCCTCCACCCGGGTCCGCCACCGCGCGCGCTGGGCGGCGGTGAGCACCGGCCCGAAGACGGTGGCGCCGTCCACGGTGGAGCGCAAGATCAGCCGGTGCAGGTTGGCGGTCAGGTGGGAGCGTTCGGAATCATCGCCGCCCCAATAGGCTTCGACACCGGGCAGCGTGAGCTCCTCGTCCAGCAGCCGTCGCGACAGCCGGGGCAGGAAGGGGGCCAGCCCCGGATTCTCCAGCAGCCCGCTGCCCAGGGTGTTGACGACCGTGACCGCGCCGCGGCGCAGCACCTCGACCAGCCCGACCACGCCCAGCCGCGAATCCGCGCGCAGGTCCAGCGGATCGGAGAATTCGGCGTCCACCCGGCGCAGCACCACGTCGACCCGTTTCAGGGTGCCCAGTGATCGCATCCACAGGCGGCCCTCGCGGACCACCAGGTCGGCGCTCTCGACCAGCGGGAAGCCCAGCACCGACGCCAGATACGCCTGATCGAAGGCGGTTTCGGAGTGCACGCCGGGGCTCAGCACCACCACCACGGGGTCCTCGTCGGCGGCACGGGGCGCGGCCTCGATGAGCATCAGCCGCATGGCCCGCACGAACGGGGTGAGCGGGCGCGGGCTGGCCAGTTCGAACGCCTCGGGGATGGCGGCGGACACGACGCGGCGGTCGGCCAGCGCGTAGCCCGCGCCGGACGGGGCCTGCGCCCAGTCGGCCAGCGCCCGGAACCCGCCGTCGCTCCAGCGGCTGACATCGCAGGCGTGCAGGAACAGTTGATGCCGCCCCGGCAGCGAGATGCCGTGCGCGGCACGGACATACCCCCGGTTCGCGAAGACCAGCTGCGGTGGCAGCAGGCCCTCGGTGAGGGTGCGGCGCGGGCCGTAGACGTCGGCGAGCACGGCGTCCAGCAGTCGGGAGCGTTGCACTACGCCGGATTCCAGAGCCGACCATTCGGTGTCGGAGAGCAGCAGCGGGATCGGGTCCAGCCGCCACGGCGAGGGGGTGGCCGGTTCCGCGGAGGCGGTCAGTTCGGTGTAGGTGATGCCGTCGTCCTCGACCAGCCGCCGGACCCGGGTGTCGATGCGGCGCAGCCCTTCCCGGCCCTGGTCCAGGACGTCGGCGGACAGGTCTGCCCACATGCCGCGCAGACGGCCGTCCCGATCGGCGAGTTCGTCGTAGTAGCCGCCGGTGGCGAGGCCGCAGGCGTCGCGCGCGCCGGTGTCGGCCGCGGCGGCGCGGTAGTTCGCGAACTCCTCCAGCACTTCCCGGCGCGCGGACAGAGCGGTCCAGCGGTCGGGTTCTCCCGGCGTGGCGTCTCCGGGCGGCACCGCGTCGAGCACTGTCACCGCAACCACTTCCCCGGGTATGCCTATCGATCGCCGACGTTCGGGTGGGCCCGCGGACCGTCGGCCGTGCCCCACACGGTCCGCGCCCGGCGCAGATCGAGTATTCCGGGCGCGCCCACGTCCGTCGCCTGTATGGCCATTTTGGCACGCACATCGGCCAGATCGACCGGACCCGGAGTGTGCCCGGTGGATTCGAAGCGCCGGTTGCGCCGCGATTGCGCCACCACCGCGTTCACCGGCGGCCCGGCGTAGAACATGCCGCCGGGATGGCTCACGTGATAGGTGCAGCCGCCGCGCGACAGTCCGGTCTCCAGGTCGAGCACGTCGAAGACCAGGGGCGCGTCCACGGTGATGGTGGGGTGCAGGGATTCCGGCGGCTGCCAGGCCCGATACCGCACGCCCGCCACCTGCACGTCCGCGCGTCCGGCCGGGACCAGCGGCAGCGGGAAGCCATTGCAGGTCACCACGTATCGGTCCCGGTCGGCGCCGGTGACCCGCACCTGCAGCCGCTCCACCGACGAGTCCACGTACCGGGCGGTCCCCGATGCGGTGGTCTGTTCACCCAGGGTGTTCCACGGTTCGATCGCCCCGCGCAGTTCCACTTCCATATCCCCGAGTACCACCGAACCGAAGCGGGGAAAACGAAACTCCGAGAACGGATCGAGCCAACTGGTGTCGAATTCGGTACCGTGCGCGCGCAGATCGGCCGCGACATCGGCGATATCGGCCTGCAGGAAATGCGGCAGCAGATAGCGGCCGTGCAGATTCGCGCCGTGCCGGATGAGCGGGGCCGTGTACGGATGCTCCCAGAACCGCAGGACCAGCGCCCGCACCAGCAGCGACTGCACCATGGCCATCCGGAAATGCGGCGGCATCTCGAAACCCCGCAACTCCACCAGACCCAGTCGGCCGCGCGCCGAATCCGGACTGTAGAGCTTGTCCACACAGAACTCGGCGCGATGGGTATTGCCGGTGAGATCGGTGAGCAGATGCCGCAAGGCCCGATCCACCGCCCACGGCGGCGCGACGGACTCCGCGGAATCGTCGTCCGCCGCGGCCCGGCTCAACCGCTCGATCTCGGCGAACGCGATCTCCAACTCGTAGAGCGTGTCCTCCCGCCCCTCGTCCACCCGGGGCGCCTGCGAGGTCGGCCCGATGAACCGGCCGGAGAACAGATAGGACAGCGCCGGATGCCGCTGCCAATAGGTCAGCATCGAAACCAGCAGATCCGGCCTGCGCAGCAAGGGCGACCGCGCGGGCGTCCGCCCACCCAGCGTGATGTGATTACCGCCCCCGGTCCCCCGATCGGTGCCGTCCACATCGAACGCCTCGGTGCTCAACCGCGCCAGCCGCGCCTGTTCGTACAGGTTCTCCAGCAACCGCGACTGCTCACCGAACCCGGTGGTGGGCTGCACATTCACCTCGAGCACGCCCGGATCGGGAGCCAGCGACAGCGTGTGCAGCCGGTCGTCCACCGGCGGCGGATACCCCTCGAGCACGATGGGCACGCCCACCGCCACCGTCGCTTCCTCGACCCGGCGGACGAGATCGCAGAAGGCCCCGAATTCAGCGATCGGCGGCAGGAAGACGTACAGCTGTCCATCGCGGATCTCGGCGACCAGCGCGGAGATGGGCGCCCGTTCGGCGGACTCGACCACGGCCGCGGGCTCGCCGGCCACGAAGGGCTTGCGGGGCGCGAACGGATCCGCCTCCGCACTCGGCGGCGGCGCGTTCCAGGCGACCGACCCCAACGGCAGCCGCAATCCGGCCGGAGAATCGCCCTCGGTCAACATGATTCGGCCGCGCCGCAACCGCCAGTCCGCGCTCGCCCAGCCCGCCTCGTCGGCGCGGCGATACATCGACAGCACATAGGCCACAGGTTCGCCAACCGCGGTGTCGAGCCGCTCCAGCAGCTCGCGGCGGGCCCGCACCGAATCCCGGCTCGGCGCGAGATCCTCCTCCGATCCGACCGGATCACCCGACGGCGCAGCGACTTTCGCCGCCATCCGGCGCAGCGGATCCTCGAACGCCGGCCGAACCTGACCATCCGGCAGACCCAAACCCGAGGCGATGTGGCTGATCAGCGCACGTGCGGCGCGGGCATCGGCGGGGCCCGGCGCTTCGGCGGTTGCCGGGGAGGGCTGGGTCAGGAGGTCGGGGTGGCTCCAGAGGGGTTCGTCGTCATCGCGCCAGGTGAGGGCGATTTCCCAGCGCGGCAAGGGTTCCCCGGGGTACCACTTGCCTTGGCGATACTGGATCAGACCGGCGGGGGCGTAGATGCGGCGGAGGCGGTCGGCGAGGTCGGCGGCGCGGTCGCGCTTGGCGGGGCCGTCGGCCTCGGTGGTCCATTCGGGGGCGGTCTGGTCGTCGACCGAGACGAAGGTGGGTTCGCCGCCGATGGTGAGGTCGATTCCGGCGGCGGTGGTGCGGGCGTCGACCGCGGCGCCCGCGGCGCGGATGCGCTCCCATTGGGAATCGGTGTAGGGCAGGGTGACTCGGGGGTCCTCGTGGATGCGGCGGACCGTGTTGGAGAAGTCGAGGGTGGCGGTGACCGGGTCGGTGGCGCCGGTGATGGGGGCCGAGGACACCGGGTGCGGGGTGGCCGCCAAGGGAATGTGGCCCTCTCCGGCGAAGAGCCCGGAGGTGGGGTCGAGGCCGACCCAGCCCGCGCCGGGGAGGTAAACCTCGGTCCAGGCGTGCAGGTCGGTGAAGTCGGCGGGCGGGCCCGAGGGGCCGTCCAGAGACGGGACGTCCTGAGCCAATTGGATGAGGTAGCCGGAGACGAAACGGGCGGCCAGACCGAATTCGCGCAGGATGGAGACCAGCAGCCAGGCCGAGTCGCGGCAGGACCCCAGCCCGGCGCGCAGGGTGTGGCCGGGCGTCTGCACGCCCGGCTCCATCCGGATCGTGTACGCGACGTCCTGGCGCAGCGCCTGATTCACGGCGATCAGGAATTCGATGGTGCGGGGCCGGTCGCGCGGGGTGTGGCGGCGCACCCAGTCGCGTACGAGACCGCCTGGCCCCGCGTCGTTTTCGCCGTCGGCCACCGGCCGCAGGTACGCCTCCAGGTCGGCGGCCAGTTGCGGGGAGTACTCGAACGGGAAGTGCTCGGACCGATCCTCGACGAAGAAGTCGAACGGGTTGATGGCGTCCATGTCGGCGATCAGCCCGACCACGATGGACAGCTCCGGCGTCGGTTCGTGGAAGACCAAGCGCGCCAGGAAGTTCCCGAACGCGTCCTGCTGCCAGTTCACCCAGTGGGTTCCCGGCGTCACCCGCATCGAGTACGCCTCGATGGCGGTGCGGGTGTGCGGGGCGGGGCGTAGCCGGACCACGTGCGGGTGGACGCGCACGGGGCGGTCGAAGGAATAGGTGGTGCGGTGTTCGAGGGAAACCTTGATCCCCATCCGTCCAGTTCACCACGGCGGACCCCAGGCACGCGGGAGTTTTTCCGACAGTTCGGACGACACGCGGTGTCCTCCCGCGCTTGTCGGTGGCGAGTGTTATCACCATAGGAACGGCTGAAGGAGGTTGCGGTGCATCCTGCGGGTTGCTCACTATGCGAATCGGCCCTCGATCACTGTCACGGGACATTGATCGTGCACGCCGCGGGTCCGGTGGAATGCACCGAATCCGAATGCTTCGACACCGATCGGGCCCGGCACCTGTTCGTGGCCGACTGCGGCGACGCGGCCGGCGGCTGCGCCTGCGCGGAGACCGGGCGGCGGACTCGCGCGGGCTAGCCACTAGCCTGGCCGGGTGAGTTACGACCTCGTTCTGCTGCCCTCCGGCGTCGCGTCCTCCCCCGCCGAGGTGGACGACCATCTGACCGGTCAGGAGGGCCGCCCGGCCGGCGAGGCGATCACCGGGATCGCGGCCGAGCTGGACAAACGCAATGCGGAGCTGCCCGAGGTCGACAGCTTCCTGGGCGCGCCCGCCGCCGACGGCGTGCTCGGTGACGCGCTGTTCGTGTCCACCCAGTACGACGCCATCGGGCACACCCGCTCGCTGCTGTTCGAGCTGGGCACGCCGCACGGGTACGCGGTGTGGGATCCGCAGCTGTCGTGGCTGGCGGATCCGGCCGGATCGGTGGCCGCCGCGGTCACCCACGGCGGGGCGGGCGAATTTCCTTACCTGACAAAACAACTGGTGGACCTGTGGATTCCGGAGCTGGGTCAGCCCGGTCCCTATCTGATCGCGGAAACCGCCGATCAGGTCTATATCCAGACCTATCGCCACCCGGACGGGCATTACGACCTCGAATACCGGGACGGCTCTCCGGACAAGCATTTCGCCGCCACCGCGAACGACCCGCGAATTGTCGCCGATCTGATCTGGGGCTGGGCGACCGGAGATCGTTCGGGATTCGATGCCCTGGACTGGCAGCGTCTAACGTTCTGACCAGAAATAACGGGAAGATTTCAATTTCCGGTTCTAACCCCCCATAATGTGCTGCGGGGGGCGGACGGAAAGCTAGCCTTCAGTTAGTTCAACACAGGGCTAATTGCACGCGGTGTTCCAGGTCGACGCATTATCACCGAGGCGAGGAGCGAAAGATGAAGCTACGCCCGTCCCTGAAAACCGGGACCTTGCGTAAGGGCCTGGCACTTGTGGCGGGTTTGGCGGCCACCTTCGCCATTGCCGTGGCTTTACACGCCAGCGGCGCCGGCGCCGATATCCCCCGCAACGTGCAGCACATTCCGTGCCCGCAGCCGGCGGCGCTGCCCGCACCGCCGACCTGGACCTGATCGACTCCCGGGGGTTCCCCCCGAAACCCCCGGACCGGCTATAGCGCGCGACGGCCGGAAAGGGCGCGGCCCAGGGTCAATTCATCGGCGAATTCGAGATCGCCGCCCATGGGCAGGCCCGAGGCCAGACGCGTCACGCTCAGCCCCGGGAAGTCGCGCAGCATACGGACCAGATAGGTGGCCGTCGCCTCACCCTCGGTATTCGGGTCGGTGGCGATGATGACCTCCGACACGTCCACCCCGTCATCCTGATTTCCGATGCGGGTCAGCAATTCCCGGATACGCAACTGATCCGGGCCGACGCCCGAGAGCGGATCGAGTGCGCCGCCGAGCACGTGATAACGGCCCCGGAATTCACGGGTGCGCTCGATGGCCTGCACATCCTTGGGCTCCTCGACCACACAGATCATGGTGCGATCGCGGCGCGGATCGGCGCAGATACGGCACAGTTCGCCATCGGAGACGGTGCCGCAGACAGCGCAGAACCGCACCCCGTCACGCACCTTCTGCAGCGCGGCTTGCAGCCGGTCGATCTCCGGCGGTTCCACCGACAGCAGATGGAAGGCGATGCGCTGCGCGCTCTTCGGTCCGACACCGGGCAGTTTGCCCAGTTCGTCGATGAGATCCTGAACCGGACCCTCGTACACCTACCCAGCCCCGCTCAGAGTCCGGGCAGCGCGCCGCCGAGACCGCCCGCGAGCGGGCCCAGCCGCTCGGCGGCCAGGTTCTGCGCGGTGTCCATGGCGTTGTTGAGCGCGCCGATGATCAGGTCCTGCAGGGTCTCCACATCCGAGGGATCGACCACCTTGGGATCGATGGTCAGCGACAGCACCTCGCCGGTGGCGCGGATCTTGGCGCGCACCAGGCCGCCGCCGGCCTCCCCCTCGACCTCGGACTCCGCGATCTCCTGCTGCGCGGCTATCACCGCCTGCTGCATCTGCTGGGCCTGGGCCATCAACTGCTGGAAATCGAAACCTTCACCGGGCTGCACGGCGCGTCCTTCCTGGGGGATGGTGATCGCACCCCAGCCTAGTCGCCGACACGCGACAGCTCGCTTGACTCTCCCCTCGCTGGAGGGTGTTCGCTGAAAGCATGACGGCAACGGTTCCGATCGGTGAGTTCTCCCGGCTCACCTACCTGACCATCAAGACGCTGCGGTACTACCACGAGATCGAGCTGCTGGAGCCGGTCGCGGTGGACCCCGCCTCGGGCTACCGGTTCTACTCGACCGCCCAGGTGGATCAGGCGCACCTGATCAAGCGGCTGCGCGAGCTGAACATGCCGCTGCCGGAGATCAAGGCGGTGATGGCCGCCCCGGATCAGGTGGCGCGGGACGCGGCGATCCGCGCGCATCTCGAGCGGATGGAGGCCGAGCTGGTGCGCACCCGCGACGTGGTGGCCTCACTCAAGGCGCTGCTGCTGCCATCCGACCGGATCAGCGTCGAATACCGTTCCATCACCAGCCATCCCGTGATCGCCATGTCCGCCGACGTGGCGCGCGAGAACTGCGATGAATGGTGCGACCACAGTTTCGGGGAGCTCTACGGGGCGCTGGCCGCCGCCGATCTCGCGCCCGCCGGACCGGCCGGCGCGACCTACGCGCTCTCGTTCTTCGAGGAAGACCGGGGCGAGGTGGTCACTTTCGTGCCCATCGATCCCCGGCACCGGGACCGGTTCGACGCCGCGACGGTGCTGGACCTCCCGGCCCGCCGCTTCGCCATCGCGGTGCACGCGGGCCCGTTCACCGAATTCGACCGCACCTACGGCGCGCTGGGCAGCCACGTCGCCGAACACGACACCGCGCTCGCCGAACCCGTGCGCGAGCTCTACCTGGTGGGTCCCGGCGACGCCGAACCCGCCGACTACCGCACCGAAGTCTGCTGGCCGATCGGCCGGCTCTGAAAAGGAGAGAAAAACCATGGCACTGTCCCTCGGGAACATCACCATCGACTGCGACAACGCCGCCGAGCTGGCGGGGTTCTACGCGCAGCTGTTCGAGCGTCCCGTCGACGACGGCGCGACCGAATTCTTCGCCACCATCGACAACGGAGCCGCCACACCGACGCTCATGTTCATCAAGGTGCCCGACAAGAACCCGGGCAAGAACGTGGTGCACCTGGACCTGCACTCACCCGACCAGCAGGCCGAGATCGCGAAGGCGGTCGCGCTCGGGGCCAAGCATCTCGCCGACTTCGACGAATACGGCGTGAAGTGGGCGACGCTGTCCGACCCCGAGGGCAACCTCTTCGATATCGCGCAGGATCAGCCGAACTAGGCCAGTTCCTTCTTCAGGTTCTCGAGCACCTCGGCCTGGATCTTCTTCAGGCCGAGGGGCGCGAAGATGCCCTCGAAGATCCCGCCGATGCCGCCCGCGCCCTTCCAGGTGGTGCGCACGGTGACCAGCGAGCCGGAGCCCGAGGGGGTGACGGTCCAGGCGGTGACCATGGAGGAGTTCGAATCCCGTTCGGTCACCATGGAATCGGAGACCGAGACGGCCGCGCGCACATTGCGGGACCGCTTCTCGGTGGCCTGCAGGGTCCACTCCGCGACGGTGCCCGCGCCCTGGCCGCCCTCGACCACCTTGTAGTCGCGGTAGTGCGAGGAGAGGATCTTCGGCCGGACCGTTTCGTAGTCGGCGATCGCGTCGAGGGTGCGCTTCGGATCCGCCGCGACGACGATCGAACTGGAGGCGCTGACCTGTCCCACCATGTGCTCCTTAGTGATTGCGGGCTGACCGGCACTCTGCCCTGTTACCGCTCGGTCATGCTACGCGGCACCTATCCTGGGTGACATCTCTCGGGGGAGGACGCCGCCCATGACCCGCTTCGCTACCTGGCTCCGGCTCAATATCGACGCGGTGGTCGCCATCGTGATCGCGATCACCGCGGTGATCGTCGAGTTCATCGACAAGAACACCAAGCTCGATCCGGTGAGCAATGCCATCCTGCTGGTGCTGAGCCTGCTCGCGGTGACGCTGCTGCGGGACCGCAACCGGATCGCCCGGCTGGTCGGCGAGACCGCCGCGGTGCGCCTGCTCTACGGCGCGGAGGTGGATCAGGCGCACGCCATGGCCCGCCGCGACACCGACAACTGGATCTACAAGGGCGGCACCGGAACCTATCTGCGGGCCACCACGCTGCCGTTCTTCCTGGGCCGGGTACGCGCCGAACAGCACCTGCTGAATCTGCGGGTCGAGATCCTGGACCCCGGCGACGAGCAGCTGTGTGAGGTCGAGGCGCAGCATCGCAATTCACTGCAGCCGGGCGGCGACGCGACCGGGCGACCGTGGACCACCGACCGGATTCGCAAGCAGTCCTTCGCCACCGTGGTGGCCTGCTCCTGGTACCGGGCCCAGTCCGAGCTGCTGACCATCGAGCTGGCGCTGTCCGCGGTGGTGTCGACCTACCGCTGGGACATGTCCGACAGCGTGGTCATCACCAATCAGCGCGGCTCGAACACCCCGGCGCTGCTCTTCGAACGCGGCAAGACCCAATACTCCGATCTCACCCGCGAATTGGCGTTGAGCTTCAAGCAGGCCCGCCACGTTCCGCTGGGCCGCGACAGCGAGCTGCGGCCACCTGCCGAACCGAGCATCGCGCAGGTGCGGCGGCTGCTGGAGCGGCTGGCGCTACCGCTGCCCGCCGTGTACACCGACGATGATGTCACCGAGATCGTGGAATACGCACTGCGACCGGCCAATACGTTCTAGCCGGTGAGCAGCAGCCCCGCGGTCGCGGCGGTGGTCGCGGCGACGGCCAGCACCAGGCCGGTCAGCACGAAGCGCCGCATGGGCACCCGCACCTCGTGGGTGCGGCAGAACTCCAGGCAGAGCAGGGTGGCCAGGGAGGCCCACGGCGTCACCACCGGGCCCACGTTGGCGCCGATCAGCAAGGCCAGCAACTGATCCCGGCCGCCGTGCACGACCGCCTCCCCCGCGGTGTAGGCGGGCAGATTGTTCACGATGTTCGACAGCGCGGCACCCGCCCCGGCGGCCCGGAACACGCCCGGCCCGCTGGTGTCCTGCCCGATCAGGTGTTCCATCAGCGTCGAGAGCCCGTACCGCGACAGCGTCGGCACCACCAGGAACAGGCCCGCCACGAAAACCAGCAGCTGCCACGGCAACAGGGACGGCCGCAGCGCTGATCGATCGCAGATCGCGAAGGCCAGCACCGCGATGGCCGCCGCCGCCGTGGCCGCGATCCCGATCCGGTCCCCCACGAACGGAATCGCCAGCACGAACAGCGCGCACGCGCCCCCGGACGCGTACAGCAGCACTCGTTCCCGCAGATCCGCGGGCCGGATCGGTTCCGGCACCACATACCGTTCGGCCCCGCGCTGCGACCGCCGCCAGTACCACCACCACAGGCACACCATGGTCACCGCGATCGACAGCAACTGCGGCAGCCACATGCGGGCCGCGAACCCGGTGGCGTCCAAGGCCACCCGATCCGCGGCCAGCAGATTGGTCAGATTCGACACCGGCAGCAGCAGACTCGCCGTGTTCGCCAGCCACAGGGTGGTCATGGCCAGCGGCAGCGGCGGAATCCGCGCGGGCACGGCCAGCGCGATCATCACCGGTGTCAGCAGCACCGCGGTGGTGTCCAGGTTCAGCACCGTCGTCGTGACCGACGCGAACAGCACGCACAGCAGGAACAACCCGGCGTAGTTCCCGCCCGCGATGATCGCCAGCCGGTGCGCGATCACATCGAACACCTTGGCCCGCCGCGCCAGATTCGCCAGCACGATCACGCTGCCCAGGAACAACAGCAGCGGCGCGATCCGCCGCATATTGGCCGCCGCCTCAGCCCGCGGCAACAGACCGGTCGCGACGCACAGCAGTCCGACCAGCAGCAATCCGATCCGGACGGAGTCCAGGACGCCGGGCCGCCACCGCACGACCGAGTCTGCCCGGGCGGGAGGTGAACCGGAGTCCTCTTCGAGCATCGGTCAATTCTCGCAGGTCGGGGCGAGTCGCATGATCTGAGAATTGGGAAAGAGGTCAATTCGATTGGCCGCGGGGTGGTTTCGGGGGCGGGATACTGGGCGGTGTGACGGGGTGGGGCGGGCGGTTACTGTTCACGAGCTATTCGGCGGCCGACGAGCGATGGGCCATCTGGCTGGGATGGCTGCTCGAACACGCCGAGGGGCGGTATCGAACCCTGGTGTCGTCGTGGGACTTCGATCCGGCGGCGAACTACGGGGAGTTCGTGCAGCGCGGGGTGCGCGAGGCGGATCTGGTGATCGCCGTGCTGACCCGCGACTACGTATCGTCGCGGCACGCGAACCGGGAGTGGCAGGCCGCGCTGGACGTGGATCCGGGAAAGCTGCTGGCCATCCGGGTCAGCGACTGCTCGCTGGAATGGCTGCCGACCGGGGTCGCCTGCCTGGACCTGTTCGGGGTGACCGACGAGGCCGAGATGCGGCGGGAGGTGCTGGACCGGGTCGAGCGGATGCTGTCGGAGCGGTGGATGCCGCGACGGCGGGCGAGCCCGCGTTCGGACGACTTGTGGTCCGCGGCACCGGAGCCCAGGCCGCCGGGGCGCCGACCGCTGTCGCCACCGGCGTTTCCGGGGGACATGGCCGCGGCCCGCACCCACGCGGGGCTGTCCATCCTGCATATCGGCGGTCCTCGGTTCGGGCGGGCGTCGGCCGATCTCCCCACCGATCCGGAGGGTTTGCAGTCCCACATCTGGGGCGCGGTCACCGAACTGGTGGATCGTCAGGCCCCGCCGCCGGATCTGATCGTGGTCAGCGGCGATCTCACCGAATCCGCGCATCCGACCGAATTCCGCAAGGCCACCGCGTTTCTCACCGGCCTGCGCGTGCTGCTCAAACTCGAACCCGACCGGCTGATCGTGGTCCCCGGCAACCACGACATCTCGAAACTGGCCTGCCGCGCCCACTTCCTGGACTGCGAGGCCAACGACCGCCTGCCCCGCGCGCCCTACTTCGCGAAACTGCGCCTGTTCGAGCAGATGTTCAACACCCTCTACCGCGGCCTCGACCACCTGGTCTTCGATGTCGGCCAGCCCTGGACGCTGTTCCCGATCCCCGGATTACGGCTGGTCGTGGCCGGTTTGAACTCGACCATGGCCGCCACCCACCGCCCCGAGGACGACTACGGCGCCATCGGCGACGAACAGAAGGACTGGTTCGCCGAGCAGCTGCGCGCCCAGGAAGCGCAGGGCTGGTTCCGGCTGGGCGTGCTGCGCCACGATCCGGCCCCCGGCCCGAACACCTCGCCCTACGACGCGGGCGTGCTGCGCGACGCCGAACGCGCCTTCCGCCGCCTGGGTCCGCGCCTGAACCTGCTGCTGCGCGGCCCCGGCCGGGCGGGCCGCTCGCTCGCGCACCCGGGCGGCACGCTGCCCGTCCTGTCCGCCCCCGCACCGGGTCAGGCCGAACTGGTCCACATCACCGATGCCGGACTCACCCGCTATCGCTACGACGAACCGCCGGAGCCTCCGGTCCCGCAGGCCCTCACCTGGACGAATGCCGTGGTGGCGCTGGAGAGCCGGGCCCCCCGGGAACTGCCCGCTCCCCCACCCGCGCCCCGCCCGGAACCGCGCACGAACGAGACCGCCCGCCCACACGACATGCTGCTGGAGCAGGTCGCCGAGGTGTGCGAGGTGCGCTATCCGGGAGCGCGCATCCGCCGCATCTCCGCCGACCCGCACTACCTGCTGGTCACGGTGAATTCCGAGCCGGTCATCGAACAGCTCATCATCGGCGCGCACGTGGGCGAAGTGACCGGCCAGGTCCTCGACGCCTTCCTCGGCCCCGAACCGCGACCCGGCTCCCAGCTCATCTACCTCGGTCCCGCCCCGAGCCGCGAACTGTCCGACCGGGCGGCCGCCGAAGGCGTGCGGATCCGCAGCTTCACCGACTTCCAGGGCATGGTCGAACTCGGCGACTACCTGCGCAAACAGTCGGCCCGTCTCCGCGACGACCCGGCCTATCCGCCGGAACTGTATGTGCCGCAGCGCTTCCGCATGCTGGCCCCGCGCGGGCGCGAGGTGCAGCACGATCTGGTCGCCGAACTCATGAACCTGGTGACCGCCGCGGACGGCCGATTCGTACTGCTGCTCGGAGATTTCGGACTCGGCAAGACCTTCGCGCTGCGCGAGCTGACCCGCCGGATCGCCGAGACCACCACCGGACTGGTGCCCATCCACATCGAGCTGCGCGAACTGGATCGCACCAGCTCCCTGGACACCCTGCTGGCCGCGCACCTGGCCAACAACGGCGAATCCCGCATCGACCTGCGCGCCCTGCGGTACATGCTGGAACAGGGCCGGGTGGTGTTGCTGTTCGACGGCTTCGACGAACTGCTCACCCGCCTCAACTACGACAGCGCCGCCGAGCACATGGCCACCCTGTTGCAAGCCGCGGTGGGGCGGGCCAAGGTCGTGGTGGCCGGGCGCACACAGCATTTCAAGTCCTACGACCAGATCGCGGCGGCCCTCGACACCCGCGAGGACCCGCACCCGGACCGCTACATCCTGAGCGTGGAGAACTTCACCGACGAGCAGGTGCACGCCTTCCTGGTCAACCGCTACGGTCCCGGCGGGCCCTCGGCCGACGCCCGCATGCGGCTGCTGCGCGGCATTCCCGGCCTGCTGAAACTCGCCTGCAATCCGCGCATGCTGAGCTTCATCGCCGACCTGGACGAACAGCGGCTGCGCACCGCGGCCGGGGCCCGCCGGATCATCGGCCCCACGCGGCTGTACGAGGAGATCCTGACCAGCTGGCTCACCTACGAGATCGAGCGGTCCCCGGAACGTGCCAGCTCCCAGCCCACCCTGGGCCTCACCGAACTGTGGCTCGCCGTCACGTATTTCGCGCTGCGGGTGTGGGAGAACGGGCGGCCCTACCTGAATCTCACGGAACTGACCGAGGTCGCGCAGGCCGCCGTGCAGGAGATCGACGCGAGCCGGCTCAATGTGGCGCAGTTCGTGCACGCCCTCGGCTCCCGCAGCCTCATCGTCCGCACCGACGACAACCGCTTCGGCTTCATCCACTCGTCGGTGCGGGACTGGCTGGTGGCCAAGGCCATCGCCACCCAGCTGAGCGCGGGGGTCGCCGAACCCGCGCCGCCGGCGCAGGCGCAGCTGGAACCCCTCGCCGTCGAATTCCTCTGCGATCTGGCCGAAGTCGAGCTACTGCAGGCCTGGGTCGAACGCATCCAGGACGATCCGGACGAACACGAGATCACCCGCACCAATGCCGCCCGGGTCGCGGCCCGGCTGCGCATCAGCCCCGACAAGGACCTGCGCGGCCTCGACCTGTCACGCGAGGACCTGTCCTTCCGCAATCTGCGGCAGCTCGATTTCACCGGCGCGAACATGACCGCCACCCGGCTCACCGGCGCGGTGCTGGACCAGGCCGTCCTGCGCGGCGTCCGGCTGGTGGGCGCGCAACTCGACCAGGCCTCCCTGGTCGGCACCGACCTCCGCGGAGCGGATATGACCGAAGTCCAGCTGACCAGCGCCAATCTCCAGAACGCCGACCTGCGTGGAGCCCGCCTGCACCGGGCGCACCTGGATCAGGCCTCGCTGGTGCGCTCCGATCTGGGCCGCGCCGACCTGACCGGGGCCCGCCTGGCCCGCACCGACCTCACCGGCGTGCGCGGCGAAGGCAGCCGGTGGACCCGGGCCGCGCTGCTCGACGTCATCGGCCGACCCGCCGGGACCGACCTGGCCGGGTCCGGCCGCGTGCCCGGCACCCCGCCATTGACCGAATTCGCTCCCGCCGCCATCGGGGTCAAGCACGGCGTGGACGCGCAGAGCGGACGACTGCCGCGACCGCTGGCCTACAGTCCGGACGGCGGCACCATCGCCGTGGGCTGCGACTCCGGCAGCGTGGTCGTCTACGGCGCGGACACCGGGCGCACCCTGCGCACCCTGCACGGGCACCGCGACCGCACCTTCGCCCTCGCCTACACCGAACAGGTGCTGGTCACCGGCTCGGCCGACGGCACCGTGCGGATCTGGGACGCCGCCAGCGGTGCAGTCAAGGCGGTCCTGACCGGACACGAGAACTGGCCCTGGCCACTGGAAACCGATACCGCCGGAACCCTGCTCGCCACCGGCGACGCGGCCGGCACGCTGCGCGTCCGGCGACTCCCCGACGGTGAACTGCTGCACGAATTCCCGCCGCCGGACGGCCGCCCGCAACGCATCTACAGCCTCGCCTTCCACCGCGACCGGCTCGCCGCCGCGTATCACGATGGGACGGTGCGGATCCGGCACCTGGGCACCGGGGCCGAGCTGGGCGGCTTCCGGGCCGCGCCGGGACCGGTCCGCCGCGTCTGCTGGGATCCGATGGGCACGCTGCTGGCCGCCGGGGGCGCGGACGGCGTACTCGGACTGTGGGATCCGGCCACCGGAACCCTGGTCCACGACCTGTCCGGGCACGAGCACATCGTCTACGCGATCGCCTTCCACCCGACCGAACCCATCCTGGCCAGCGGCGATCTCGCGGGCGGAATCCGGCTGTGGGACACCGGCACCGGCGTGCGGCGGCACCACCGCACCGAACACGGCAGTGCCCGCATCCACTGGCTCGGCTTCGATCCGGGTGGTGACATGCTCGCCTCCGGCGACACCGCGGGCGCGGTCTACGTGCGCGACGGCCGCACCGGCGCGCCGCTGCACAAGCTGACCGGGCACACCGGATCCATCTGGCCGTTCGCGTTCCGGCCCGACGGCACCCAGCTCGCCATCGCCGACGACCAGTTCGCGCTGCGGGTCTGGGATCCCGCCACCGGCGAACGCCTGCACACCCTCAACGGACACGGGCGGCACGTGCGCGCGGTGTCCTTCAACGCGGACGGCACCGTGCTCGCCGGTTTCGGCAACGACGGCAGCGTCCGGCTCTGGGACGCCGCCACCGGGCGGCTCACCCGCCGTCTGCGGGGCAGCGCGGACGGGCTGGTCACGGTGGAATCGGGGGTGTTCAGCCCGGCCCGGGCCACCCAGCTGGTGACGGTCGGTAATGCCGGGCGGCTGCGGGTGTCCGATATCGGCACCGGCGAGGCCGAACGGGAGATCACCGTCGACTCCGCGCCGGTGTGGGCCATCGCCTACGACCCGACCGCCCGCTTCATCGCCACCGCCAACGACGACGACACCGTGACGCTGTGGACCCGCGAGACCGGCGGCGAGCACGCGGTCTGTGCCGACCATCGCGGCCGGGTGCGCTCGATCGCGTTCGACGCCACCGGCGCGACCATGGCCACCGGCTGCGACGACGGGCAGATCCGGCTCTGGGCGGTGGAGTCCGGGGAACTGGTGGGCACGCTGTCGGATCCGACGCCGAGCGGCGCGGGTGGGCATCGCGTCTACGGGGTGGTCCTGCACGACGACCTGGTCGCGGGCATCTCCTGGGACGGCACGGTCCGGATCTGGAGCCGGGCCGGGGGTCCCCCGCTGCACCGGCTGGACCTGCATCGTGGGCGGCTGTGGTGCGTGGCGCTGGACGCGCGGTCGGGTCTGCTGGCCACGGCGGGCGACGACCTGGTGATCCACCTGTGGGACATCGCCACGGGCGAGCACCGGCACACCCTGCACGGCCATCGGAACCGGGTGCGGTCCTTGGCCTTCGATCCGTCCGGGCGGCTGCTGGCCAGCGGCGGCAATGACGGCTCGATCATGGTGTGGGCGCTGGACGAGTCCGACGCCGCGCCGGAACCGCGGGCCACCCTGCTGGGCCTGCCGGAGGGCTGGGTGGCGTTCACGCCGGACGGCCGCTACAAGACCGAAGGTCTGACGGCGGGCCAGTTCTGGCACGTGATCGGCATGTGCCGGTTCGAAGCGGGCGAATTGGACCCGTATCTGCCGCAGATCCGGCAGATGGAACTCGACGACCCGCTGTAAACCGCTCCGCCACACCGTAAGCCAAATGTTAGCCAAAGTAAGAATCATCACGGTGTGACGGGGAATACTCTGACTACAGGGCAGGTCACGCCTGCCCGCACACAAGGAAACTATGTGTGAAAACCCGCCCCGCCGGTGCTTTCTTGCTGGCCGTACCGGTCGGTGCACGCTAGGTTTTCGAGGGTGGCAGTGAGTCTGTTGGGTAAGGCCGGCCGCGCACCGGCCGCACAGGAATCAGGTTTCGCCGCGCATCAGGCTGGGGTCGATCGCCTCCTGGCCTCCTACCGCGCCATACCGCCGGATGCCAATGTCCGGCTGGCCAAGAAAACGTCCAATCTCTTCCGGGCCCGCGCCCGCAGCACCGCACCCGGACTCGACGTGTCCGGATTGACGCAGGTCATCGCGGTCGACCCGGAAGCCCGCACGGCCGACGTGGCCGGGATGACCACCTACGAGGACCTGGTCGCCACCACGCTGCCCTACGGACTGGCCCCGCTGGTGGTGCCGCAGCTCAAGACCATCACCCTCGGCGGCGCGGTCACCGGACTCGGCATCGAATCCACCTCGTTCCGCAATGGGCTACCGCACGAATCCGTGCTGGAGATGGACATCCTCACCGGGGCGGGCGAGATCATCACCGCGACCCGCGACGGGGAGCACGCGGAGTTGTACCGCGGATTCCCCAATTCGTATGGAACGCTAGGTTATTCGACGCGCTTGAAAATCGAGCTGGAAACCGTCGAACCTTTTGTCGAAGTACGGCACGTTCGCTTCCACCGGCTGCGCGAACTCGAGGCCGCCATGGCGCGGATCATCGCCGACCGCGCCTGGGACGGCGAACCGGTCGACTACCTCGACGGCGTCGTCTTCACCGCCGACGAGAGCTACCTGATCCTGGGCCGCCAGACCGACGAACCCGGCCCGGTCAGCGACTACACCGGCATGGACATCTACTACCGGTCCATCCAGCACGACTCCCCGCGACCCACACGCGACCGGCTCACCATCCACGACTACCTGTGGCGCTGGGATACCGACTGGTTCTGGTGCTCGCGGGCCTTCGGCGCGCAGAACCCGCGCATCCGGCGCTTCTGGCCGCAGCGGTACCGGCGCTCCAGCTTCTACTGGAAACTCATCGCCCTCGACCACAAGTACGGCATCGGCGACAAGATCGAGGCGCGGCACGGGAATCCGCCCCGCGAACGGGTGGTGCAGGACATCGAGGTGCCGCTCGAGCACACCGCGGACTTCGTGGAATGGTTCCTGCGCGAGATCCCGATCGAGCCGATCTGGCTGTGCCCGTTGCGATTGCGCGACAGCGACGGCGAACGGCCCTGGCCGCTCTACCCGCTGGAACCCGAGCGCACCTACGTGAACGTCGGCTTCTGGTCGGCCGTGCCGACCGTGCCGGGACAGCCCGAGGGCGTGGCCAACCGCGCCATCGAACGCAGAGTGTCCGAACTGGACGGTCACAAATCGCTGTATTCGGACTCCTTCTACGACCAGGATGAATTCGCCGGCCTCTATTACGGCGGCGGCGCCTACTCCTCTCTCAAGAAACGCTACGACCCGGATTCTCGTCTACTGGATCTGTATTCGAAGGCGGTGCAACGCAAGTGACCACGTACAAGGACCGTTCCGACGTATTCGCCGAGCTCGGAACCAAACTGAGTATTGCCGAGATCTTCGCGACCCTGCTCGACGGCCCGGTGCCCATCCGCCTGACCTGTTACGACGGCAGCACCGCCGGACCCGAGGACTCCGAATTCGGCCTCGAGATCCTCACGCCCCGCGGCGTCAACTACATCGCCACCGCGCCCGGCGACCTCGGCATGGCGCGCGCCTACATCGCCGGGGACCTGATCGCCCACGGCGTCGAACCCGGCGACCCGTACGAACTGCTGAAGGCCATGGCGGGCATGAAGTTCCGCCGCCCCACCGCGCTGCAGCTGGTGGTCATCGCCCGTTCCCTGGGCTGGGAACTGCTCAAGCCGGTGCCCCCGCCGCCGCAGGAGGCCATGCCGCGCTGGCGGCGCATCGCGCTGGAGGGACTGCGGCACAGCAAGACTCGCGACGCCGAGGCCATCCACCACCACTACGACGTCTCCAACACGTTCTACGAATACGTGCTGGGCCCGTCCATGACCTACACCTGCGCTGCTTACGAGGACCCGGCCTGGACGCTGGAACAGGCGCAGGAGAACAAATACCGCCTGGTCTTCGAGAAGCTGAACCTGAAGCCCGGCGACCGGCTGCTCGACATCGGCTGCGGCTGGGGCGGCATGGTGCGCTACGCCGCCAAGCAGGGCGTCCACGTCATCGGCGCGACCCTGTCCGCCGAGCAGGCCGAATGGGCGCAGGCCAAGATCGCCGAGGAAGGCCTGTCCGACCTCGCCGAGGTGCGGCACTCCGACTACCGCGACGTGCGCGAGGGCAATTTCGACGCGGTGTCCTCCATCGGCCTGACCGAACACATCGGCGTGCACAACTACCCGGCCTACTTCGACTACATCAAGTCCAAGCTGAAGGTCGGCGGCCTGTTCCTCAACCACTCCATCACCCGGCCGGACAACACCCGCATCACCAAGGCGGGCGACTTCATCGACCGCTACGTCTTCCCCGACGGCGAACTCGCGGGCTCGGGGCGCATCATCTCCGAGATCCAGAACGTGGGCCTCGAGGTGCTGCACGAGGAGAACCTGCGCGAGCACTACGCCCTCACCCTCGCCGAATGGTGCGACAACCTGGTGAAGAACTGGGACGACGCGGTCGCCGAGGTCGGCGAGGGCACCGCCAAGGTGTGGGGCCTGTACATGGCGGGCTGCCAGCTCGGGTTCGAACGCAATGTGGTGCAGCTACACCAGATCCTGGGCGTCAAACTCCCCGCGGACCAGACCTGGACCGTGCCCCTCCGCCCCTGGTGGAAGGCATAACCCCCGGAGGACGGGCGTGCGGCCGGTGCCGCGCGTCCGTCCCCTCTCACGACGACAGGCCGGGCACCGGAATCCCCAAACGGGCTGTCAGCCAGGGGAATGACGATGTGAAGGCCGAGGCGGCGAACTGCCAGGTGTGACCGCCGACCGTCGTGTGCACGGTGCAGTCGATGCCGACCTTGCGGCCCGCGTCGCACAGTTGCTCGGCGGCGCCTTCCTCGTTCGCGTCCTGGACGCCGTCGCGGCCGCCCTTGCCGATCTGTTCCTCGCTCACCTTGGGCATCCCGGGGAAGTTCCGAGGCTGTCCGTTCGGTGCGCCGTTCGCGCCCGCGTTGTTGGTGCGCTTGGGCGCGGTCAGGTCGTCGAACACGCCGACCACGCCCGTGTAGGGACCGTGCTTCTCCATGACCGTCAGCGGATCGAATTGCGCCCAGGCGTCGGCGTTTCCGCCATACAGGCGTTTGATGGTCTGTTCCTTGGAGCCCGCGGTCGGGCCCAGGTCACCGGCGATGTCGACGAAGGTGCCGAACAGGTCCGGATGCATGACGGCCAGGTCGACCGCGCAGGTGCCGCCCATGGACCAGCCCACCACCGCCCACTGCGCCGGGTCCTTCGAGACGCCGAACTCCGACTCCACGTAACCGGGGACGTCCTTGGTGAGGTGGTCGGCCGCGTTGCCGCGCGGGCCGTTCACGCATTCGGTGTCATTGTTGAAGCTGCCGCCGGAATCGACGAACACCAGCACCGGCGTCTGCCCGCTGTTCTTTGCCGCGAAAGCGTCCACGGCGGGCATGATCTGGCCGCTGCGCACCCAGTCGGCCGGGGTGTTGAACTCGCCGCCGATCATCATCACGGCGGGCAGGGTGGGCGGTGTGTCACCGGCGAACCAGGCGGGCGGCAGGTACACGTATTCGCGCCGATGCCGGAAGTCGCTGCCCGCCTCCGGAATATCCACCTCCACGATGCGCCCGGTTCCCACATCCGTCTCGCGCAATGCGGCGAGCTCGTCCAGATCCACCTGGTGCGGTAGCGGATCCGCGTTGAGCGCGTCCCATGCCGCCTGCACCGTCGGGTAGTAACCGACCCACTGGTTGAGCACCACGCCGGTGTACAGCAGCGCCGCCGGGACCGCGAGCACCGCCGCGATCCGCTGCCACCAGCCGCCGGTCCGCAGTCCGACGATCGCGGCCACCAGTCCGGCGGCCGTCAGCCCGACCGACGCCCACAACAACGCCGGCGCCGGATCCGAGGCCAGCCCCTGATCGTCCACGAAATCCCAGGCCGCCCACGCCGCCGCGACGCCGCCCACCGCGCACACCGGCATCCACAGCACCCACCAGCGCCGCGTCGCCCGCGCGAACGCGATCACCAGCAGCAGCACCGCCACGAACGCCACCACCTGCGGCACCCACCCGTGCAAGAGCGAAACCCCGTGGTGGAAGCCCCCGTAGCCATTGCGGGCGGCGGGCGGGTGCGGCGCGGGCGGCGGCCCGAGCGGCGGTGACTGCGACGGCGCATGCGGCGAGAACACGACGGCGATTGTGTCCGCCGTTCCTCGAGAAACGCTGTGAATACCCTGCGACCCGTCCTACAGCAGTGAGTCCAGGAAGCGACGCGGCGCCTCCTGACCGTCCGCGTCCAACGGCATCTCGTGCCGCATGGTCCGCAGGATGGTGAGCACGCCCGGCCCGGCATCCAGCAGCGGCCGCGACCAGCCCAGCTCGGCGCACCGCAGCACCACCGGCGTCAGCGTCGCGATCGACTCCCCGAGCCAGCCCGCCGTGGAGAGGCACTCGGCCAGCAGCAGCGCCGAATCGAGTTCGGCCCGGGGCCGGTGCTGTTCCTGGATCCGGGAGTGCAGGACGCGGGCCCGTTTCACCACGGTGTCGTCGGTGCCGAGCGGGGCCAGGTCGTCGGTGGCGCGGTCGTCGCCGCGATAGTGGCGGGCCAGCAGCGCCCGGATGGTGGCGATCTCCTCGGCCTCGGCGGTCAGCACCGCCGCACCGGTGGCATGCCGCGGTGTGCGCGCCATCGGGTCGGTGACCAGGCCCGCGCTCAGTGCATCGGCGGGCAGGCCCAGCCGCAGGCGCTCGGCCCGGACCTGCGCGGCCAGCCGGGTGAGCTTACGGTCGGCGGCGATCCGCGCGCCCTCGTCCAGGCGAGCCGCGGCGGTCGCCAGGTCGCCGCGCACCGCCTTCACGCGCGCGCCGCTCACGAAGGTGGTGACCAGGAAGTCGACCGGGCCGACGCGGGTGGTCAATTCGTGGCTCTGATCCAGCAGCCGCTCGGCGCTGTCCAGGTCGCCGCGGCGGTAGGCGACCTCGCCCAGCAGCGCCGCCGCCACCCGCACCGCGTCCGACCGGGACCCGGCGCGATCGCGGGCGGTCTGCCAGGCTTGTTCGAAACACCGTGTGGCGGTGGCGATATCGAGCTGCTCGTAGGCGGCGGCGCCCCGGGCGCACAGGCCGAACACCTCGCCCAGCGGGTCGGCCGACCGCGAGTGGAAGGGGGCGGCCCAGTCCTGCATGTCGCGCGCGCCCTCGAAGTCGAAACCGCACAGCCGCACGAACGAGGCCAGGTTCGCGGCCGTGGACACCGTCCACGCCGGGAGATCGTCGGCCAGCTTCAGACATTCGGTGATCTTGTCGAGCACGCCCTCGGTGCGGTCCCGCGCCACCTGGTCGGCCGCCGCCAGCACCGCCGCCTGACAGCGCTGGGTCACCGCCTCGGCATCGTCGGTGCCGCTGCGCGCCAGCATGTTGGACAACCGGCCCAGCGCGGTCCGCGCCGCCCCGGACTGCTGCAGATTCACATTCGCCCGGGCCAGCGCCATCAACAGCTTGGACCGCGAAGTCACCTGCTGGACCGGCAGTTTCGACACGGTGCCGAACAGGGTGGCCAGCCGCGAACTGTCGATCAGATCCATGCCGCCCTTCTCGACCAGGTCCAGCGCGTACTTCAGATCGGTGGCGGCCAGCGCGTGATCCACCGACTGCTTGATCAGATTGTGTTCGGCGAACCACCGAGACGCCTTGCCGTGCAACTTCTTCAACTGCCCCGGCTGCGCCCGGTCCAGCCGGGCCCGCAGATGCTCGGCCACCATCGGCTGCATCCGGTACCAGCTCGGATCGTCGGGAATCCGGTGCACGAACAGCTCACGCTGCTCGGCCTCGTCGAGCAGATCCGCGGCGTCCTTCGCACCCGACAGCGCCTCGGCCAGCGACGCGTTCACCCGCTCGGGAATCGCTATGGCGCCGAGGAATTCGAGCATGCGCGGCTCGATGGCGCCGAGCACGTTCTCGGCCAGATACTCCCGGATCGCCTTGTTGTCACCGGACAGCCCGATGATCAGCCGGTCGACATCGTGATCCGCCGCGCGCAGCGACAATCCCGCCAGCTGGATCGCGGCCGGCCAGCCGTCGGTGGCGGTGTGGATCTGCTCGACCTGCCGGTCGCTCAATTCCAATCCCAGCCGGTCGACCAGGATTTCCCGGGTCTCCGACTCGGTCAGCCGCAACTGCGGGGACCCGAGCTCGATCAGCTCGTCGGCCACCTGCATGCGGCTCAACGGCAGCCCCGCCCGCTCCCGGCTGGTGATGACGAAACGCAGTTCGTGCGAACAATTGTCGAGCAGCGACGCCATCACCCGCTGCGCCCCGGCGTCGGTGATCCGATGCCAGTCGTCCACCACCACGACCACCGGGGTCCCGCCGGCCCGCACCTCGTCGATGAGCGCCGACACCGCGTACGGCACCGCCTCGGCGGGCCGCTCCTCCAGCAGCTGTTCCAGTCCCGCGCCGATCTCCGGCCGCACCTTGCGAATGGCCGCGATGATGTGGGCCAGCAGCCACACCTCGTTGTCGTCGTCGCGGTCGATGCCGATCCAGGCCACCGGCACCCCGCGATCGGTGAGCTCGGCACACCACTGCGCGGCCAGCGTGCTCTTGCCGAATCCGGCCGGGCCGTGGATCACCGCCAGCCGGCGGCGGCCGCCCGACCGCAGCGGCTCCAGTAACCGGGGCCGGGCGATCGGTTCCCGCGCCGGGGTCGGCGGCAGGAATTTCGTTGTGGCCGTAGGCGGGAACGTATTGCCGGTGCCGAACACCGCGCTCGGATTGCCGGTCGGGCGCAGCGTCAGCGACCGGTTGCGCGGGGCCGTCACCACGGTGTGCCGGCGCTGGGTCGAATACGTCGGCGCCGAGGGATCGTGGCCGTCCGCACCGAGTTCCGCGCCGTCGATCAAGGCCATCTCGTCGGGCACCTGACCGTGGTCGCCCTGCACCCCGCGCAGCAGCTCACCGAACTCCACCGCGCTGACGGGCCGATCCCGCGGCTCCGGCGACATGGCCGCCTCGATGGCCGCGGCCACATCCGCCGGGATCTCCAGTTCCCGCAGGTCCGGCACCGGCTGACTGGTGATGCGCAGGAACTGCGCCACCACCTTCTCCCCGGCCTGCCGCTCGAACGCGGCGTGCCCGGTCAGCAGCGCGAACAGGGTGGAGCCGAGCCCGTACACATCCGAGCGCACGGTCGGCTCGTCGCCCTTGAGCACCTCGGGCGCCGTGAACGCGGGCGACCCGGTGATCAAACTCGTGGACGTGCGGAAACCGCCCGGGATGCGCGCGATTCCGAAATCGGTGAGCTGCGGTTCCCCGTACCGGCTCAACAGCACGTTGGCGGGCTTCACGTCCCGGTGCAGCACCTCGGCACGATGCGCGGTCTCGATGGCCCCTGCCAGCTTCACCCCGACACGCAGCGAATCCGCCCAGGACAGCGGCCCATTGTCGTGCACCACCTGTTCCAGGGAACCGCGGGTCGCGTACGGCATCACGATGTAGGGCCGCCCGGTCGGCGTCACGTCCACCTGGAGGATGTCCACGATGTTCGGATGCCCGGACAACCGGCCCATGGCGTGTTCCTCGCGCAGGAACCGCTCCCGGCTCTCGTCGTCGATCTCCGCGGAGAGCACCTTCACCGCCACCACCCGGTCCAGGGCGCGCTGGCTACAGCGGTACACCACCCCGAACCCGCCCCGGCCGATCTCCTCCGCGTCGAACAGGCCCATGGCCTCGAGTTCGTCGTCGATATTCACGGGAACGTATGCCTGCGTGGAGTTTTCGGGAGACGCCTGCTCACGCCGCGAGCCGTCCCGGCGCGCCTGTGAGTTCATCTCCACCACCTCGACCTGGAACGAGTAACCGTGTCCACCCGCGCATATTCAACGTAGCGCGGACCGCTCGGGCGTGTGGACCGTTTCGGTCTCGCGCCCACCGCTGTACACATACCCGTACAACACTCGGCCCGGGCCGCGTATTCGCGACCCGGGCCGGGTATTTCACATGCTCGAGCGCTGGTGGTTCAGCGCTCGCGCACGGTTACTACTTGCGCAGCGAGGCCGGAACCTCGAAGCGGCTGCCGAACTTGGCGGCCAGCTCGTCGGCGCGGGCCACGAAGGCTTCCTGTCCACCCGGGTAGCCGACGATGAACTGGTGGGTGCCACCGGTCCAGGCCGGGAAACCGATGCCGAAGATCGAGCCGATGTTGGCGTCGGCGGTCGAGGTCAGCACGTTCTCGTCGAAGCACTTCTGGGTCTCGATGGCCTCCGCGAACAGCATGCGGTCCTTGAGATCCTGCAGGGTGACGCCCTCGGGGAGGGTGGTCGAGGTGCCGAAGGTGGAGCGCAGCTCCGACCACAGACCGGTGGCCTTGCCATTGTCGTAGTCGTAGAAGCCCGCACCGCCGGCCTTGCCCTTGCGGTCGAACTCGCCCACCAGCTTGTCGAGGATCTTGGCGGTCGCGCCCGAAGCGGCGTCGATCTCGCCGCCCGCGGCCAGCACGGCCTCGGCGGTCTCCTTGTAGATCTTCTGCATGGTGGTGAAGTTCAGCTCGTCCGACAGCTTCAGCGGCGCCGCCGGGTAGCCCGCCTGCAGACCGGCCTGCTCGATGGTCTGCGGGTCGACGCCCTCACCGAGCATCATGATGGCCTCGTTGATGAACTTGCCGATCACGCGCGAGGTGTAGAAGCCGCGCGAGTCGTTCACCACGATCGGGGTCTTGCGGATCGCGAGGGTGTAGTCGTACACCCGGGCCAGCGCCTCGTCGGAGGTCTTCTCACCCTTGATGATCTCGACCAGCGGCATCTTGTCGACCGGCGAGAAGAAGTGGATGCCGATGAAGTCCTCGGCCCGCTTCACGCCGTTGGCCAGCAGGGTGATCGGCAGGGTCGAGGTGTTGGAGCCGAGCAGCGCGTCGGCGTCCACGATGTCCTCGATCTCGCCGAAGACCTTCGCCTTGAGCTCCGGGTTCTCGAACACGGCCTCGATCACGAAGTCCACGCCCGCGAAGTCGGCCGGGTCGGCGGTCGGCTTGATGCGGTCGAGCAGCACCTTGGACTTCTCCTCGGTGGTCTTGCCGCGGGAGAGCGCCTTCTCCTCGAGCTTGACCGAGTAGTCCTTGCCCTTGTTGGCGGCCTCGACGGTGACGTCCTTGAGGACGACGTCGATGCCGGCCTTGGCGGTGACGTACGCGATGCCCGCGCCCATCATGCCCGCGCCGATCACGCCGACCTTCTTGATCTCACGCTTCGGCACGTCCTTCGGACGCGAGCCGCCGTTGTTGATGTGCTGCAGGTCGAAGAAGAACGCCTGGATCATGTTCTTGGCGACCGGGCCGGTCAGCAGGGACACGAAGTAGCGGGACTCGATCAGCGACGCGGTGTCGAAATCGACCTGCGCGCCCTCGACCGCGGCGGCCATGATGGCCTGCGGCGCCGGCATGTTCTGGCCCTTGAGCTGCTTGCGCAGGTTGGCCGGGAAGGCCGGGAGGTTGGCGGCCAGCGCGGGGCTGGACGGGGTGCCGCCCGGAATCTTGTGGCCCTTGACGTCCCAGGGCTGCACGCCCTTGTCCGGGTTGGCCTTGATCCACGCCTTGGCGGCCGGGACCAGCTCCTCGATCGAGCCGACGACCTCGTTGATCAGGCCGGTGGCCTTGGCCTTGGCCGGGGTGAACTTGTTGCCCTGCAGCAGAACGCCCATCAGGCCGTTCGCGATGCCCAGCATGCGGGTGACGCGGGTGACGCCGCCACCGGCCGGGAGCAGACCGAGGGAGACCTCGGGCAGGCCCAGCTGCACGCCCTTCACGTCCGCGGCGATGCGGTAGTGGGTGGCCAGGGTGATCTCCAGGCCGCCGCCCAGGGCAGCGCCGTTGATCGCGGAGACGACCGGCTTGCCCAGCTTCTCCAGGCGACGCAGGTCGGCCTTGATGGTGGTGAGCTCTTCCATGATGGAGGCCGCGTCCGCGGGGGTGGTCTTCATCATGTTCTTCAGGTCGCCGCCCGCGAAGAAGGTCTTCTTCGCGGAGGTGATGACGACACCGGTGATGTCGTCCTTCTCGGCCTCGAGGCGATCGACGGTCGCCTTCATGGAGTCCTTGTAGAGCTGGTTCATGGTGTTGGCGCCCTGGTTGGGGTCGTCCATGGTCAGCACGACGATGCCGTCGGCGTCCTTTTCCCAGCCGATCATGTTCTCGGTCATAGTGTTTCGTGTCTCCCTAGAGAAAAGTCGGTGGGCGTCAGACGCGCTCGATGATGGTGGCGACACCCATGCCGCCGCCGATGCACAGGGTGATCAGGCCGTAGCGGGCGTTGCGACGGTGCAGCTCGTCGACCACGGTGCCCGTGATCATCGCGCCGGTCGCGCCCAGCGGGTGGCCCATGGCGATCGCGCCGCCGTTGACGTTCAGCTTCTCGTCCGGGATCTGCAGGTCCTTCTGGAACTTCAGGACGACGGAGGCGAAGGCCTCGTTGATCTCGTAGAGGTCGATGTCCTCACGCTTCAGACCGGCCTTGGCCAGCGCCTTCTCGGCGGCCGGGGTCGGACCGGTGAGCATGATGGTGGCGTCGGCGCCGGAGGTGCCGGTGGCCACGATGCGGGCGCGCGGGGTCAGGCCCGACGCGGCGCCGGCCTCTTCGGAACCGACCAGCACCAGGGCGGCGCCGTCGACGATGCCCGAGGAGTTACCACCGTGGTGCACGTGGTTGATCGACTCGACGAAGGTGTAGCGCTGCATGGCCACCGCGTCGAAGCCGCCCATCTCGCCGATGCCGGCGAAGGCGGGGTTCAGCTTGCCGAGGTCGGCGGCGGTGGTGCCGGGACGCATGTGCTCGTCGTTGTCCAGCACGGTCAGGCCGTTCATGTCCTTGACCGGGACGACGGAGTTGGCGAAGTAGCCGTTCTTCCAGGCCTTGGCGGCCAGGTCCTGCGAGCGCACGGCGTAGGCGTCGACGTCATCGCGGGTGAAGCCCTCGATGGTGGCGATCAGGTCGGCCGAAATGCCCTGCGGGACAATGTAGCTGTCGTAGCTGGTCTTCGGGTCCATGAACATGGCGCCGCCGTCGGAGCCCATCGGCACGCGGGACATGGACTCGACGCCACCGGCGATGACCAGGTCGTCGAAGCCCGAGCGCACCTTCTGGGCGGCCAGGTTGACGGCCTCGAGGCCCGAGGCGCAGAAGCGGTTGATCTGGAAGCCGCCAACGGTGTCGGGCAGGCCCGCGGTCAGCACGGTGGTGCGAGCGATGTCCGCGCCCTGGTCACCGACCGGCGAGACGACACCCAGGATGATGTCCGAGATGCGAGCCTCGTCCAGGTTCGGGAAGCGCTTCCGCAGCTCCTGGACCAGACCGGTGGTCAGGTCGATCGGCTTGACCGAGTGCAGCGACCCCCCACGGTTCTTGCCGCGCGGGGTGCGGATGGCCTCGTAAATGTAGGCCTCTGTGGTCATATCGGAGTTTTCCTCTCTTGGGTGCGCCGTCACCGCGTTGTGCGGGCCGTGCCGTAGCCATACCTCGCCGACCGGCCCCACGACCGATCGCCTTTGACGCTGTACAAACAACGTCCCGAGCCGGTTTGTTGACGCTCCGGTAACCCGTACGCCTGGGCATACCTTAGAACCTCGCGAAACCGATACTCACGGCCACCCGATCATAGTACCGAACTATGCGAACTCCGGTTAACTTAAGTTGGCACCCGAGGGAACTGTCAACCCTCCAGAGGTGTGGCGCCCAACTCCTGCACCAACAACGCTAGGGCCACCTCATCCGGGTCGCGGCGCTCTTCCGGAGGCACCGGCTTGGCCGACTCCTCCAGCATCTCGCGCTCCTCCTCCGGCGTAGTAGCAGGTGGGACGCCGTCATAACCTACCGGCGAGTAGTCCACCGGCCCCGGATCGTCCGGAAGGTCCGGCCCGTCGGGCAGCGGAATATCGTCCTCCGGCGGCGCGAAACGAGCGCTCTCCCGCTCGAACGAATCCCCGCCCGCCGGCCCCGGATCCGCGGGCGCGGGAGCCGCCGGAGCGGACGCGGGGGCGCTCCCCCACCCGGTCGCCGGAGCCGGTTCGGCGACCGGCGCCGCGGCCGCCTTGGCCTGACTCGGCCGCGAGAACTTCTGCGCCGCCTTCTTCGGCTCCGCGGGCGCGCTCGCGGGCGCCCGGCCCGCCGGGGCCTTGGCGGCCGAGCCGCCCGACCCGGCTCCCCCGACTTCCCACTTCACCCCGTGTTCACGCCCCAGCACCGCCTGGACCGCCGACTGCACGGCCTCCAGGTACTGCGGCTGCGACAACCGCTGCGCCAGCGGCGCGTGCTGATGCGCCAGCACGATCGTCTCGCCCTCGACCCGGGCCACGCTCGCGCCGGACAGCAGCGCGTGCACCGCGGCCCCGAACTCCCGCACCTTGGCCCGGATATCCGCCCAGGCCTCCTCGACCTGCGCCAGCACATCGTCACCGGCGGGGCCGGCCGCCGGGGCCGCCGCGGCAGCCGGAACCGGCACGGAGGTCGGCTGCGCCGGTTCCTGCCCAGCGGTGGCGGCACCGGCTTCGGCGACCGCCGGGCCGGACGAAGCGGGCTGCGCGACAGCGTGGTCGGCGGCGGGAGCGGACGGCGGGGCGGCTACGGCGGGCTGCGCGGGAGCGGCGGCCGCGGCGGTGCTCGTCGGCGCGGACGCGGCTACCGGATCCGCGGGCGCTTGTTGCTGCGGCGGCAGCGCTTGCCCGGACTCGGGCTCCGGCGTGACGTTCCCGGTAGTCGCGGAGCCTTGTGAAGCCTGTTGCGCGGCAGCGCGTTCGGCGGGGTGAGCAGGCTGCGCGGCCACTGCGGCGGCAGCGCTCTCCGGCACGGGGACCGGGGACGGCGGTGCGGCCATCGCGGGCACCGGGCTCGCAACCGGCGAGAGCTCGGGCGGCCGGACCGTGGTTCCGGTCGGACCTGGATTCGCGGAATCCACTGCGGGAGAACCGGATCCGCTCGGCGGCATGGCCTGGGCGGACGGGGCGTCCCCGGCCATGGGAGCGTTCGATTCCGTGGCGGGAGCGGCCGGGGCCTGAGCGGGCGGCGCAGGAGCCACTGCGGGAGCCACCGGAGGCGCGGCTGCCGAGGGCGAATCCGGCGCGGCCGGAGCCGCGGCGGCCTGGGGCGAAACCGGCTCGTCTGCGGCGGAAGGCGTTGGCGTGCCCGACTTCTCGGCCCGCATGGCGGCCAGGGCGGCGGCTCCGCGGCGCGCGTTGCCGCCTCCCGCGGCGGGCGGAGCTGCGGCCGGGGCCGCCGCCGCGGACGCGGCGGCGGGCGCGGCGCCCTGGGGCTGCTGCGACGCGGCGGGGAGTGCGCCGCTCGCCATGCGGCGCTCGAGGAGTTCGAGGCGCTGGAGGGTGGCGGTCTCGGCGTCGGAGGCCGCGGGCAGGAGCATGCGGGCCGCGATGACCTCCAGCAGGAGGCGGGGGTTGGTGGCGCCGCGCATGTCGCCGAGGCCCTCGTGCAGGAGTTCGGCGTGGCGGGCCAGGGTGGCCGAGCCGAGGCGGTCGGCCTGGGCGCGCATGCGGTCGATGACGTCGCCGGGGCCGGTGACCAGGTTGCGGTCGGTGGCGTCGGGGACGGCGCGCAGCAGGATCAGGTCGCGCAGGCGCTCGAGCAGGTCGGTGGCGAAGCGGCGGGGGTCGTGGCCCGCCTCCACCACGCGGTCGATGGTGCCGAAGAGGGCCGCGCCGTCGGAATCGGCGAGGGCGTCGACGGCGTCGTCGATCAGGGCGACGTCGGTGACGCCGAGCAGCGACACCGCGCGGGGATAGGTGACGCCTTCCGTGCCCGCGCCCGCCAGCAGCTGGTCCAGCACGCTGAGGCTGTCACGCGGGGACCCGCCGCCGGCGCGAATCACCAAGGGATACACCGACTCCTCGACCTGCACGCCTTCCTGGTCGCAGATCTTGCCGAGCAGTCCGCGCATGGTGGCGGGCGGGAGCAGCCGGAACGGGTAGTGGTGGGTGCGCGAGCGGATGGTGGGCAGCACCTTGTCCGGCTCGGTGGTGGCGAAGACGAAGATCAGGTGGGCGGGCGGCTCCTCCACGATCTTGAGCAGCGCGTTGAAGCCGGCCGTGGTGACCATGTGCGCCTCGTCCACGATGAAGACGCGGTACCGGGATTCGGCGGGTGCGTAGAAGGCGCGGTCGCGCAGTTCGCGGGTGTCGTCGACACCGCCGTGGCTGGCGGCGTCGAGCTCGATGACGTCGAGGTTGCCCGCGCCGCCCGGACCCAGCGCCACGCACGACGAGCACACGCCGCAGGGGGTGGAGGTCGGTCCCTGCTCGCAGTTCAGCGAGCGGGCGAGGATGCGTGCCGAGGAGGTCTTGCCGCACCCGCGCGGTCCCGAGAACAGATACGCATGACTGATCCGTCCGGTGTCGAGCGCCGTACTCAGCGGATCGGTGACGTGCTCCTGACCCACCACTTCAGCGAACGTTGCCGGTCGGTACTTCCGGTACAGAGCCACGGGGAGAGGTTACCGGTGCGCCCCGACAGGTGGTGACATGCGGCCGAACCACCAGCCGCCCCTCGATGTGATGCAAATCACATTCCATCCCGAGCTCCGGTCAAAACCGACCGACCCGAACTGATACCCCGTCAAATCGGATAGCTAATTCTCCGCGTTGTTTTGAAACGGTAATTGTCGAACCCACATTTCTTGCAACCACACCAGATACAGACCTGCGTTCTGTTTCAACTCCACAGAGCGGACATAACGATCCTGTGACTCGGTGCGGCAAGATCGCAATCCCTTGGCTACCGTAGACATCGGCAACTTCGGTAGCCAAACCTTCATCAGGTTGGTTGCCCCGGCCGGTCCCTCATCCCGACCGGGGCACAACCAAATCCTCCGGAGGACATGCTCCGTGCCTTCGCACGACGACATCGCCACCGCCTGGCTCTCCAGCACCGAATTCGCGGACGACAGCGCCGCCGTCGGACTGCTCAGCCGGGCCATCAGCCCGCACGATTACGACATCAAGCGTGATTCGCTACCGGTGTCGGCGGCTGCCGATCCGGCCACCGCGGGCGCGATTCTGGAACTGCTGCAGCGCCGCCAGGTTCCGACCCTGGCCGCCATCCGCACCCACATGGTGCAGAACGACATGCGAACCGAGGCCGAGCGCATCGAGCGGCTGGGCCGCCGGGCGCAGCGCAGCATCGACGATTTCGGGCGGGTCCTGGCCAAGTTGACCGACGAATACTGGACCGTGCACGGCACCGGTCCGACCCGGCGCGACATTCTGCTCACCGAACCGGTGATCGCCCTGATCCGCGACCGGGTGGGTGACATCCCGCCGACCGCCGTCAAGCACCTGTGGCTCATCGAGCGCGCGCAGCGGTCGGGCTGGATCGCCTACAGCGCCGAGCCTCGATCCCTGTGCGCCGGAAGGCGTTTCTTCGGCGCCCGCTACGGCAACCGGGTCTCGCTGCGGCCGGCGAACATGATCGGCACCCTGGTGGCGGCGTACCTCCGCGACCAGCTGGCCGAGAACGGGCGCCCGCCGCGCTGGTCGGTCATGGCCTACGAGCTGCGCGACGACCGGGGCCGGCGGGTGTTCAACGACACAGCCGACGCCCGCGCCCAGCAGCAGTGGCTCGTCACCGCGGAATGGATGGCGCTGGAGGACGGAAATCCGGTGCCCGGCCCGCGGGGATTGCGCGCGCTGGCCAAAAAGGCCAGGGAACAGCGCAGCTGACGCTGTTACGGGGAGGTATCGGACTCCTCATTTTTGTAACAGCGCCTTAACGTGAGTTTTCGGTAACTTCCACGCAACGCGATCACGCGCAGAAGGAGTTACCGCATGACACCCCACATCGACGCGGCGTCGACCGCCTGGCTGCTGGCGGCCACGGCGCTCGTGCTGTTGATGACACCCGGCCTCGCGATCTTCTACGGCGGCATGGTGCGGTCCAGCGGTGTGCTCAACATGCTGATGATGAGCTTCATCTCGATCCCCCTGGTGACGGTGGCCTGGCTGCTCGGCGGGTACAGCCTGGCCTTCGGCGATGACGCGGGCGGCGGAATCATCGGCGATCTCGGACATTTCGGGCTCGCCGGAATCAACCCGGACACCGTGCACGTGGTGGACAAGACCACCGGCGCGGGCGTTCCGGAACTGTTGTTCGTCACCTTCCAGCTGACCTTCGCGATTCTGACCGTGGCCCTGATCAGCGGCGCGATCGCCGATCGGACCAAGTTCTCGGCGTGGATGATCTTCGTGCCGGTGTGGGCGCTGATCGTGTACGCGCCGATCGCGCACTGGGTGTGGACCTCGGACGGCTGGCTGAGCAAGGTGGGCGCGCTGGATTACGCGGGCGGCCTGGTGGTCGAGATCGCTTCGGGCGCTTCGGCTCTGGCGATGGTGTTGGTGCTGGGCCCGCGTCAGGGCTTCAAAGTGGACGCCATGCGCCCGCACAATCTGCCGTTCGTGGTGCTGGGTGCGGGCCTGCTGTGGTTCGGCTGGTTCGGCTTCAACGCGGGTTCGGCGCTGACCGCCGACGGCACCGCCGCGGCGGTGTTCCTGAACACGCTGGTGGCGGGCTGTCTCGGCATGCTGGGCTGGCTGGTGGTCGAGGCGCGCCGCGACGGCAAGCCGACCACGTTCGGTGCGGCGTCGGGTGCGGTGGCCGGTCTGGTGGCCATCACACCGTCCTGCGGTGAGGTGAACACCATCGGCGCGATGGTGGTGGGCCTGGTCGCGGGCGTGGTGTGTTCGTTCGCGGTGGGCTGGAAGTTCAAGGGCAACTACGACGATTCGCTCGACGTGGTGGGTGTGCACTTCATGGGCGGCATCGTCGGCACGCTGCTGATCGGCTTCCTGGCCTCGGCCGTCATGACCAAGGGCCCGGCGGGCCTGTTCTACGGCGGCGGGCTGGGTCAGCTCGGCAAGCAGGCCGTGGGCGTGCTGACGGTGGCGGCCTTCGCCTTCGGGGTGACGTTCGCGCTGGGCAAGGTGCTGGACAAGGTCATCGGCTTCCGGGTCACCAAGGAGGACGAGCTGGGCGGCGTCGACTTCGCGCTGCACGCGGAGACCGCGTACGCCGAGGGCGTGCACGGACATTCGCCGAACCGCATCGGCAAGCCGCTGGGGCACTGAGCCCGAAGCTGTTTCGAGCCCCGTCGCGTACCGCGGCGGGGCTCGAGTGTTTCAGTGGCTCGACTATTTCAGGGGCGGGGATCGAGTGTCGCGGCGGTCAGTTCACCTTGCTCGCGGCGGCGCTGAAGGTGTTGCACTGCAGGGCGCGGTCCTTGTCGTAGCCGATCTCGAACCAGCCGCCCATGCTCTGCGCGGTGCCGTGATCGCGCATGTCGCCGGGTGCGTCGCCGCGGTGGTAGGCGTCATTGCGGGCCACCCCGATCTGGGCGCTGGTCAGCGAGCCGCCGTTGGAGGAGGACGACAGGTACATGCCGTCGAAGCACTGGGCCTGTAGTTCGGTGCGGCGCGACAGTTCCAGCCCGGTGTCGCTGCGCGATCCGGCGTCGCGGCGCTGCTGGTGCACCTTGCCGAGGATGCCCGACTGCGCCTGGACGTGGTGGCCGTACTCGTGGGCGAACACCGAGAGGTAGACGACCCAGTTGTTGCCGAAGATGTCGGTCTGCAGCTGACTGATCGGCATGTAGATGGTCATGTCCGCCGAGCAGTAGAAGGCCGCGAAGTTACTGCTGTTGCCGGTGCACAGGGTGGTGATGCCCGCGGTGTCCGCGGACACGTTCAGCTTGGGTGCGGGGAATGGCAGATTGATCTTGTCGAACAACGGTTTCCACGCCGTGTGCAGGCAGTCGGCCGCGGTCTCGAAGAACTTGCGCGCCACCGCGACCTGGGTGCCCCACGGCGAGTACGCGCATTTGGCGGGCAGCAGCGTGTAATCGGGGTTCGTCAGCAGCGGATTGTCGGCGGTGGCCGCGACACCGTGGTTCTCCCCGGCGTCGCTGGAATAGCCGGTCTTGACGTTCGCACCGGAACCGATGGAGTTCAGGCCGGTGGTGACGGCGGTGCGCAGCAGCACACCGGACACCAGCAGCACCAGGATCACGACGAGCGTCCCCACCCGGCCGCGTCGCGGCGGCGCGGGCCGGGCCACCGGAATCGCGCCGGTCGGCGGCGCGGCGGTGGGCGGCGGCATGGGCGCGCGATACGCGGGCCGGCCTTGGCCGGTGGACGGATATCCGGGTTGTCCGTAACCGGGTGGCGGCGGAAAGCCCTGCTGCGGTGGGTAACCCGGCCGAGCGGGGCCCTTGCCCGGCTGAGCGGGATATCCCGGGCGGGGCGCGCCGGGTTGCTGCGGGTGACCGGAGTACGGCGGGGGCTGATGGCCCGGCTGCGGCGAATATCCGGGTGGCCGTTGATATCCGGGTGGCGGCGGATACCCGGGCTGAGGCTGGTATCCGGGCGGCGGCGCGCCCCCGGGCTGACCTGCCGGACGGCGCGGGACCGCCGGGAATCCGGGGTGCTGGACGGGCTGCTGCGGATTGCCGTGCGGCTGTGGGTTTCCAGGAGGCGGCGTGGGCCGGCGACCCGGGGGCGTCGGTCCGTGCTCGGACGGTGGGCGAGTCAACCCCCGCACCCCCTCGTTCCTCAGAGATAGCCTGCCGGCTCCATAGACCTGCGACTTGCCGCTGAGGAAGGATAGCAAGCTGGCTAGAGTGCCAGTCATGCAGATTTTTCGGGGGGCCGCCCTCGTCGCGCTGCTGCTCGCGGTGGCGGGTGTGGCGGCGCCGGCCGCGTGGGCGCAGCCGGCCGGAGTGGATATCACCGCGGAGGTGAGTCTGGGCGACGACGGTCTGCTGCGGGTCACCGAAACCGTGAAAGTCCCCGAGGGTGGGGAGTTTCGGCAGTTGCTGCCGCTGCGGGTGCAGGTGAGCCCGAGTGTGCTGCGCACCTTCGAGGTGACCGATGTGTCCGCCGAGGGGGACGGCGAGGCGAATGTCGCGGACAATCTGTTCACCATCTCCGCGCGGCCGGGCGCGGCCACCTTCAAGTACACCGTGCACAACACCGTCAGTGACGCGAGCGGCGCGCAGGTGTTCCAGTGGACCGGTGTGCTGAACACCGATGTGGCGTCGATCAATGTGACGGTGTCGAGCCCGAGCTTCCGGATGGGCGTCACCAAGTGCACGGTCGGCCCGCCCGGAAATCCGCAGAACTGCGGCGATATTCGGGTCGAGCCGGACGGTTTCGCGCATCTGGAGAAGACCGACCTACGCAAGGGCGACATTCTCGATGTGACCTTGCAGTTGCCGCCGAATACGGTGCGGGCCAATGCCGATGTGCGCGACGACAACGCGCCCAACGCGTTCTCGCCGACCGGTCCGGTGTGGGCCGCCTTCGGCGCGCTGCTCGCGGCGGTGGCCGCGGCGGCCGGATACGTGTTGTGGTCGCGGCGTTCCGCGCCGGTCGCCGCCGAGACCCTGGATCCGCTGGTGCGGACCGGCGATCACGTGCAGTTCACCTCGCCGGACGGTGTGCTGCCGAGTACGGCGGGCCTGCTGCTCGACGGCCACGCCGATGTGCCGGACATGGCGTCGACGGTGGTGGATCTGGCGGTCCGCAACTATCTGTGGGTGACGGTCGCCGGTGACGCGGATTGGCGCTTCTCCCGGGTGAATCCGCCGGACGAGCAGCTGACCGACTATGAGCGCGCCGTGTATTCGGCGCTGATCCCCGAGGGCGCGGACGCGGTGCTGCTGTCCGAGCTCCGCGGGCGGGTGGACGCGAAGGCGGTGCGCGCCGCGCTGATCGACGATGCGGTGACGGCCGGGGTGTTCATCGACCGCACCCGCCGCGGTTTCGAGTTCTGGCTCGGGATCGCGCTGATCGTGGGCGGTCTCGCCGCGACCGCGGCGCTGGCGCTGGGTCCGCAGCGGCACGCCCTGATCGGTGTCGCGCTCGCGCTGGGCGGGGTGGCCGCCCTGCTGCTCCCCCGCTATCTGCCGTCCCGCACCGCGATGGGCCGGGAGCTGACCGGCCGGGTGCAGGCCATGCAGCGCGGGCTGGACGCGCTTGCGCCGCAGCGTATTCCGGCGGCGGATCAGGAGCTGGCGTTCTCGCGGGCGCTGCCGTTCCTGGTGGCCGCGCGCCGCGGCGATCAGTGGGTGCGCACGTTCCGGGACCTGGATCCGACGGCGGACGGGAGTCCGGGACTGTACTGGTTCGGCGGGTTCGAGGGTGATCGGAGTCTGCAGCGATTCGGCGCGCACTTCCCGTTCTTCATCACCGCGGTCGAGGGGTTGTTCCGGCCCGGCAATCAGCGGTGACACACCCTCGGCGACCGATATACCAACCGATGTAGCAGGGTTCGCCATTCGCTATGGTCACAGCGTGAGCAATCGATTGGCAAAATTGGTGGACACACCGATCATCATCGAAGTCCGATGATCGATCGCCATATCGCACGGACAGCCCAGGAACTTAGTTATCCAACAGCTATTCGACCGACCGATGCGGGTTTCGGCCGCGCCTTCCGGGTGCGGACCACGGCCTTGCGCGCCGAATTCCTGGCCGCGCAACCGCAGGCGGTGCTCGCCGACGTGGCCTGGAGTTCCCGGGCCGTCGCCGGTTATCTGAGCCTGGACGATCCGCGCGGCGAGTCGGCCCGGCTGCGTCAGGCCGTCGCGGACACGGCCGCGGCCTACACCGCTCGGCTGCGCTCGGCCGCACGGCCCGCCGGGCAGGAGCCGATCCCGGTGACGCTCGCGCGCACGCGGTGGACGGTCCCCGCGTCCGGCGGTGTGGTGGCGCCCCCGCCGGTGACGGATCTGCTGAACGGCCTGTGGGCCGCCGTGATCGACCGCGATCGCGAGCTGCTGGCCTATCTGCTGGGCGCGCCGGGCAGCCCCGGTCACCCGCTGGCGGTGACCACGCGCACCGGGCAGCCCGGGGAGCAGTGCCTCTATCTGTGGGCCGATGCGTGGCAGCGGGCCTGGACCGGCGATCCGGCGGCGGAAACGATCATCGTGGACGGAATCGAGGCCGCGGTGGACGCGCAGCAGGCCGGCGGTGACGACTACGCGCTCACCATCGCCTATTCGGCGCTGTGCCTGCTGGATGCGGTGCTGCGCGGCGACCCGGCCGAATTCGAGACCGCGCTGGTCGAGGGCCTCGAATTCCACCGCCGCTTCTGGGACACCCCGCAGCGCGGCCTGGATCCGGAGGGATTCATCGCGTGGCCGCTGCTGGCGGTGGTGTGCTTGGCGGTCGATCGCGGGTTGAGCCCCGGGGTCTCCACCGGGTACCTGCCGACCGGGTTGATGTACCGCGCCGCGTAACCGGTTCGCCCGCAACCGCTCTCACCGTTCGGCGTGCACCGCCAGGGCCCGCCGGGCGTAGGCGCGCACGTCGGCATCGCTGTCGCCGTGGGCGGTTTCGAGCGCGACCCGGGCCGCCTCGGACTCCGGCCAGACGCTGAGCGTCAGCACCGCGGCCTTGCGGATGTCCGGGTGGATATCGGTGAGCGCCGCGCTCAGGGCGGTGACGGCGTGCTCCGGGCCGACCCCGGCCAGCCCGCGCGCCGCGCCCTCCCGGATCTGCCAGGCCGAATCACTCAGCGCGGCGGTCAGGATCGCGGTATCGGCGTCCCCGCCGAGCCGGGCGAGCGCGGTGAACGCGGCGGCGCGCACCAGCGGGTCGCGGTCCAGGGTGAGCGCGCGCACGGTGTCGACACCACCCTGGCCGATGGTGGCCAAGCCGCGGGCGGCGGCGATGCGGACCTCACGGTTGTCGTCGTGGGCGGCCGCGGTCAGCGCGGGCCAGTCGTCCAGCGACACCAGCGCGTGTACGGCCTGGATGCGGACGCGGTGGTCGGCGTCGACCGAGGCCTTGCCGAACAGTTCGGCCGTCCCGGCGCGCAGCGAACGCAGCAGATCCACGACGGCCGCCCGCACGAACGGGTCGGGCGAATCGGTGTGCTCCGCGAGCCCTGTTGCGGCGGGCAGGATTTCGGCGAGTTCGCGCAGGCCCGCCACGGCGGCGGCGCGCACCTCGGCGTCCTCGTCGCCGAGCGCCGCGACCAGTTCGCCGGCGAATCCGTCGGGCGTGTGCTCGGTGAGGACCGCGAGGGCGTTCGCCCGCACCCGTGGATCCGGGTCGGACAGGAAGGGCCGCAATTCCGCGACGCCGGGCGCGTCCAGGCTCAGCAGCAGCGCGATCCGCGGCGCGACAACGTCTTTCGCGGTGCGGACCGTGGGCGCGTGCGAGCGCACCTGGGCCCCGAGGTTGGGCGGGGTGCCGATCAGGGCGGGCTGTTCGACCGGGATGACCGCCGTGTCGGTGCCGGGCAGATCGTCCAGCCCCGGCACGGGCACGAAATACGGTGCGACGGGCCGCTTCAGGAACTCCATGTCCCCGTCGGCGGTCTTGCGCAGGTTCAGGTGGTACCGCCACTCGACGTCGTCGCGGGCGGGCAGGTCGGCGCGCTCGTGATAGAGCCCCCACCGGGATTCGGTGCGGGTGAGCGAGGAGCGGGCGGCCATTTCCGCGCAGTCGCGGATGAAGCTGACCTCGGCGCAGCGCATGAGTTCGTGCGGGGTGCGCGCGCCCATGGCGGTGAGGTCGCCGCGCATGCGGTCGAAGGTCTCGATGGCGAGGGAGAGTTTGGCGGCCGTCTTGGGCGGGGCCACATAGTCGTTCACGAAGCGGCGCAGCTTGTATTCGACCTGCTGCTGCGGCGGCCCGTCGGGTTGGCGCAGCGGCCGGTAGACCAGCTCGTGGGCGGCCGCCAGCTGGTCCGCGGGCAGCTCACCGGGTTCGGGCAGCTCGTCGACGGTGGCGGCGGCGTGCGCTCCGGCGAGGTCGCCATAGACGAACGCGCCGATCATGTAGTTGTGCGGCACGCAGGCCAGGTCGCCGGCGGCGTAGAGGCCGGGCACGGTGGTGCGGGCGTGCTCGTCGACCCAGACGCCGGACGCGGAATGCCCACTGCACAAACCGATCTCGGAGATGTGCATCTCGATGTCGTGGGTGCGGTAGTCGTGGCCTCGATTGGCATGGAAGGTGCCGCGGGTGGGGCGTTCGGTGGTGTGCAGGATGTCCTCGAGGGCCTCGAGGGTTTCGTCGGGCAGGTGCGAGACCTTCAGATAGATGGGCCCGCGCGCGGATTCGATCTCCCGTTTGACCTCGGCCATCATCTGGCCGGACCAGTAGTCCGAGTCGACGAACCGCTCGCCGAGCGCGTTGACCTGGTATCCGCCGAACGGGTTGGCGACGTACGCGCAGGCCGGGCCGTTGTAATCCTTGATCAGCGGGTTGATCTGGAAGCACTCGATCCCGGACAGCTCGGCACCGGCGTGATAGGCCATGGCGTACCCGTCGCCCGCGTTGGTGGGGTTCTCGTAGGTGCCGTACAGGTACCCGGAGGCGGGCAGCCCGAGCCGCCCGCACGGCCCGGTGGCCAGGATGACGGCCTTGGCCCCGACCGCCACGAATTCCCCGGTGCGCGTGTTCAGGGCGGCCGCGCCGACCGCCCGCCCGTTCTCGGTGAGCACCCGCACCGGCATCAGCCGGTTCTCGATGCGGATGCGCTCGCGCATCTTCCGCTGCCGCAGCACCCGGTACAGCGCCTTCTTGACGTCCTTGCCCTCCGGCATGGGCAGCACGTAGGACCCGGACCGGTGGACCCGCCGCACCGCGTATTCGCCGTAGGCGTCCTTCTCGAACTTCACGCCGTAGCGCTCCAGCCGCTGCACCATGGCGAAGCCGCGGGTGGCGGTCTGATAGATGGTGCGCTGGTTGACGATGCCGTCGTTGGCGCGGGTGATCTCGGCGACGTAGTCCTCGGGTTCGGCCTTGCCGGGGATGACGGCGTTGTTGACGCCGTCCATGCCCATGGCCAGCGCCCCGGAGTGGCGGACGTGCGCCTTCTCCAGCAGCAGCACGTTCGCGCCGGCCTCGGCGGCGGTGAGGGCGGCCATGGTGCCGGCGGTGCCGCCGCCGATGACCAGTACGTCGCAGTCGAGGCGGAGGGTGTCGTCGAGATCGGGGATTTCCATTACTTCGTTGCCTCCGTGAGCTCGCCCGAATGGTTCAGGGCGGCAATGATTTCGGACCGTAGGGCGGTGCGGTCGACGCCGGTCTCGCGCGGCCGGGGGACCTCCAGCAGGGCGCGCAGGGGTTCGCCGGCGCGGCCGAGGACGGCGATGCGGTCGCCGAGCAGCAGGGCCTCGTCCACGTCGTGGGTGACGAAGACGACGGTGGTGGGGTGGCTGTCCCAGGTGTCGACGAGCAGGCGCTGCATGGTGTCGCGGGTCTGGGTGTCGAGGGCGCCGAAGGGCTCGTCCATCATGACCGCGCGCGGCGCGCCGGCCAGGCCGCGGGCCAGCTGCACGCGCTGGCGCATGCCGCCGGACAGCGATTTGGGCAGGAAGTCGGCGAAGCCGGTGAGCCCGATCTCGGCGATCCAGCGGTCGGCCAGTTCCCGGCGTCCGGCGCGCGGCGCGCCCCGCAACCGCAGTGCCAGTTCGATATTGGCGCGCACGGTCTTCCAGGGCAGCAGCGCGTTGTCCTGGAAGACGACGGCGCGGTCGCGGTCGGTGCCGGTGACCTCGACGCCGTCGGCGAGCACCCGGCCCGCGTCGGGGCGCAGCAGTCCGGCCAGGGCGCGCAGCACCGTGGACTTCCCGCAGCCCGAGGGTCCGGTGAGGACGAGGATCTCGCCGGGCCGCACGGTGATCGACAGGTCGTCGATGATCGGGGCTCCGGTGTAGGAGAGGCGCACCCGGTCCAGGGTCAATCCGATTCCGGCCGTGCTCATTTCGCCTCCTCGTCGCCGCGCGGCAGCCAGTGGGTGACGCGCCGCCCGAGCAGTTCCACCGCGGCGGAGGTGGTGTAGCCGAGCACGCCGATGGTGATGATGCCGACGAACACTCCCGGGTAGTCGACGATGGTGTACGCCTGCCAGGTGCGGTAGCCGACGCCCAGCCGCCCCGAGATCATCTCGGCCGAGACCACGCAGATCCAGGCCACGCCGATGCCGACGGAGAGCCCGCCGAATACGCCGGGCAGGCTGCCCGGCAGCACCACCCGCCACAGCACGTCCCAGCGGTTGCCGCCCTGGGTGCGGACGGATTCCTCCCAGATGGTGGGCAGCGCCCGCACCGCGTGCCGGGTGGCGACCAGGATCGGGAAGAAGGCGGCCAGGAAGGTGATGAACACGATCCCGGCCTCGTCGTCGGGGAACAGCAGGATCGCGACCGGCACGATGGCGATAGCCGGGATGGGCCGCGCCAGTTCGGTGAGCGGTCCCACGGTGTCGGCGAACCAGCGGGAACGGCCCAGTGCCACACCGGCGCTCACGCCGATCACGGCGGCCAGGCCGAAGCCGCTGAGGATCCGGATCAGCGACTGCCCGAGGTCCAGATAGTAGGCGTCGGTGCCGAGCTGATGCCGGAAGGCCCGCACGATCTGGGTGACGGTCGGCAGCGTGTCGAATCGAACCCAGAGCCGAATGTGGTTGGCGGTCAGGAACTCCCAGGCCCCGATGGCGGTCAGCACGGACAGCGCCCGCACGATCCGCGACCGCCACACCGCCCGCCCGGCCCGCGGGCGCGCCACCGGCGGTGCGGCCGGGGCGAGGACGGGGGCCGCCGCCGGTGCGGCGACCACCGGGGCGCTCATACCCGGACCTCGTTCACGGCCTGGTCGAAGCCGACGATCACGCCCGCGGGGTGCTTGGCGAGGTACCGCTGCGCGGCGGCCGGGGTGGTGAAGGGCAGGTAGTTGTCGCCGTCGCGCACCCAGATCGCCTTGTCCGCGAACCAGCGGGTGCCGAGTTCGGCGTCCGGCACGTAGGCGGCGCGCACCGTCTTGCCCTGTGCCCGAGCCTGTTTCACTGCCCGCAACAGGGCGGTGGGATCGGCGACCGACTGCGTCGTGTCCTGCCCGGCGAGCCAGAGCTCACCACCGGACCCGGGCAGCGGGTTGGCGTTGCCGGCCAGTTCCGCGTCGTAGTTCAGTCCGCGTTCCTGGTACGCCTGCTTCAGCGCGGCCGGGTCGACGAACTTGTCGATGTCGAGGTCGGCGAAGTCACCGATCGACTTCAGGTACGGAACGTCGCCTTTGAATGCCGCCAGCAGCGAGGGCTTCAGCGTGGTGTCGAAGGAGGTTCCGCCCGGCCCGTTGTAGAGGTACACGACCTCCGGGGCCAGCCCGGCGTTGTCCGCGACGGTCTGCGCCGCCTCCAGGGGGTGCTGGTGGATGAAGTCGGTGGCGTCGAGCTGGGCTTGCAGGAAGGCATCGAGCACCTCCGGGTGCTGCTTGGCGTAGTCGCGGCGGGCGACCACGCCGTGGAAGGTCGGGACGTTGAGTTCCGCGCCGTCGTAGAGCAGTTTGGCCTTGTTCTGGAACACCAGCAGGCCGGGCCAGGCCACGAACTGCGACAGCGCCGCCACCTGACCGGATTCCAGTGCGGAGGAACCGATCTGGGGCTGCTGATTGAGCACCTCCACTCCCGACTTGGGATCGATGCCCGCCCGGGTGAGCGCCTGGACCAGGGTGCCGTGCCCGGCCGAGCCGACGCTCGCCGAGATCTTCTGCCCGGCCAGGTCATGGATGGACTGCGCCTTGGAGTCGGGCGCGACGACCACCATGTTCAGCGCGCCCTTGGGGTTGTAGCCGGTGATGGACACCAGCTCGGTGCGGGAGCGCTCATTGGCCTGGGTCCGGGAGCCGTTGATGAGCAGCGGGTAGTCGCCCATCGAGCCGATGTCGATCTTCTCGGCCACCATCTGCGCGGTGATGGGCGCGCCGGTGTCGTAGTCCTGCCACTCCACCTGGTACTTCGCGCCGCCCTTGGCGCTCAGCGCGTTCAGGCGTTGTTCCAGGAAGCCCTTGGCCTTCAACAGGGTTCCGGCGGTGACGGTATTGATGGTCTTGGACTGGTAGCCGATGACGACCTTGACGGTGTCACCGTCGCCGGCGTTCTCGAGCGAGCAGCCGGACACGGTCAGGGCGAGGGCGGAGGCGAGGGCCGCGGCGATCACGCGGGCGGGGCGGTACTTCATGGTTTCCTCAGCGGGTTGGGCTCAACGCAGCAGGTAGGGCATGTTGACGGTGACGGCGCCGGTGGGACAGCGGGCCGCGCAGGGGCCGCAGTACCAGCACTCGTCGACGTGCATGTACGCCTTGCCGTTGTCGGGGTTGATCGCCAGCGAGTCCAGCGGGCAGATCTCCACGCAGAGCGTGCAGCCCTGGATGCACAGCGATTCGTCGATGGTCACCGGGACATCCGCCCGGTTCTCGGCCAAAGCCATCTAGGTCAACCTCCAGTCGGTGCCCGGGTCGGCATCGGGTGAGCGTTCCGGCGGCCGGATCAGGCTGCCGCGCATGGTGATCCGGTCGCCGCGCATGCGGATGTACTCGAGGTCGACCGGGCGGCCGTCCTCCAGCGAGGTGAGGCGCTCGAGCAGCAGCAGCGCGCCGCCCTCGGGCATCTGCAGGGTCATGGCCGAGTGCGCGTCGGCGGTGATGGCCTCCAGGGCCAGTTCCGCCGAGCCGAGCGGGCCGCCGCTGATCTGCTCGATGAGCGCGAACACGTCATTGGTCTCGAGGTCGCGGGTGACGACCTGGTCGCCGATGCCGGGCACCAGGTAGGTGAGGTCCAGGCTGAGCGGCAGGTCGCCGAACCAGCGCAGCCGCTCGATGTAGACGGCCTGCTCACCGGGTTCGAGCCGCAGCTTGCGGGCGACCGCGGGCGGCGGGGTGACCCGGCGGGCGGCGCGCACCTCGTTGCGGACCTCGCCGTGGCCGCGCAGCGTCTCCTTCAAACCGAGCAGCGCATCGAGGCCGTGGTCGTATTTGCGGCGCGCGACATGTGTTCCGATCTTCGGCGCGCGCTCGATCAGACCTTCGTCCTTGAGCAGCGCGAGCGCGTCGCGAACAGTGTTGCGTGACACGCCGAATTCCACGGACAGCGCCGCTTCGGCGGGCAGCGCGTTGTCGAAGGCGCCCGCGTGGATCTGCTGACGCAACACGTCGGCCACGTGTCGGGCGCGATCCGCCCGGCGTTCGGGGGCGCGCAGCGGTACCGGTTCCGGCGACACATCGACTCCTTTCCACGCCGTTGACCTGCGGTTTCAGAACTGTAGCGGCGAAAATGGGGCCGTCCGGGCCGCTCACCGCGCCCCGGCGCCGGCGGTGCGGTTCTGCGCCGCCGGCCCGAGCGCGCGGCCTGCCGGAATGCGGTCGAATCGGGGTATTGCGCCACCCGCTCCGGGAGCGCGCGCCTTGGAATCACAGTGAGCGGAATGCGTGTGCGCGACAGCGGACTCGAGTGGGGTGGGGATTCGGGCTGCTTCTCGAGAGATGAGAAGAGAATGTGGCGTGCGCCACTCGTTGATCCCGATCCGATCCGTGTCGCGGATGGCTTGAAATATCAACCGCCGCAAAAGATTCAGTAGCTATGGAGGTTGCCAGGAGGGTTTCGCACCGACGCGCCGCGACAGGCCCGGGACTGCCGGGAGGATCGCGCTCGCCTTCCGTTCTCCGTGATCGGAATGATACTTTGATCCTATGTCTGCCAGTCGCCCTTCTTCCGCGCCGCGGGTCACGTACGTGACCGTCGCGCTGGGCGTTCGGCTGCCGCGGCAACGGGAACTGTGTTGTCCCTGCCGTCGCGCAGTCGAGTTCTGACCCCGATAACCAGGCATTTCCGCCGGTCGTCGTCCGGGTTCCTCGCTGCACCGCTGAAACCTTCATGTAGGCATTCGTCCACCCGTCGACCGGGTGGACCGCAGCAAGGATTCGACACAGTGTCCAGCCCCACGCTCGACCGCACCCATACCGCCGTCTCCACCGCGACCGCGCGCCCCGCCCCGGCGCGCCCGGCCGTGCCCCCGGAGTTGCGGATCACCGACAACCCGGCGGCCGCCGTGCTGCGCGCCGCCACCCGCGGCCCGATCTTCCGCGATGTCGCCGCACAGACCACGGGTCTGAGCATCGCCACCGTGAATCGCCAAGTGTCCGCGCTGCTTACGGCCGGGCTGCTGCGTGAGCGCGCCGATCTGACCGCGTCCGGCGCGGTGGGCCGTCCCCGGGTGCCGTTCGAGGTCGACACCGATTCGTACGTGACCCTGGGCGTGCACATCGGCTTCACCGTGACCCGCATCGTGGCCGCGGACCTGTCCGGCCGCATCCTCGGCGGGCTCGAGATCGCCACGCCCCAAACGGGTCAGGACGCGGCGCTGACCATAGTGGCCCGCAGCGCCAAGGCCTTCCTGGACCGGCTGCCCCGGCGGCGGCCGTTGTGGACCGGCGTCGCGCTGGCCGGTCGGGTGGATCCGGCGGCCGGTGTCGTCGACCATCCCCGCCTGGGCTGGCAGGCCGCGCCGGTGGCGGCGGTCTTCAGCAGCGTGCTGGACCTGCCGGTCTCGGTGTCCGCGCACGTCGAGGCGATGGCCGCGGCGGAGCTGCTGCTCACCCCGCGCGACCCGGCCGAGGAGAACCGGCCCGGCAGCAGCCTGTTCGTGTACGCCCGCGAAACCGCCGGTGTCGCAGTCACTCTGCACGATCGCGTGCACACCCCCGCCAATGGCCCGGGCTCCATCGCGCATCTCCCGACCGGCTCCGACGCCGATTGCACCTGCGGTCGGCGCGGCTGCTTGGAGGCCTCCATCGGTGAGCGCGCCCTGCTGGAGCGCGCCGTGCGCAAGGGCATCCTGCCCAAGCCGGAGGCCCCGCGCCGCCCGGCCGTCACCGATCTGTACCGAGCCGCCGACGCGGGCAATGCCGATGCTCGCGACCTGCTCATCGAGCGGGCCGAAATCCTCGGCCGCACAGCGGCTCTGGTGCGTGACATGTTCAACCCGGACCGGGTGGTGCTGGGCGGCCAGGCGTTCACCGGCTGGCGGCCGGGCATGGAGCGGGTCGCCAAGGCCTTCGCCGAGTCGACCACGCTGCCCGCGGCGGATCTCCGGATCAGCCGATTCGGCGGCCGGGTGCAGGAATTCGCGGCGGCGGTCACCTCGGTGAGCGCGTTCTACGCCGACCCGCTCTCGGCCATGCGCCGCGCCACGCGGACCCGCTAGCCCACCGAACACGAAGTCCCCGCCGGGTGATCCCGGCGGGGACTTACGTCGTTTCCCCGCCCCGGAGGGCGTGATCGGTGGCGAACCATACGGCGACCTCGGCACGGCCGCTCGCCCCGAGCTTGCCCGCGATGTTGTGCACGTGCACCTCGGCCGTCCGCTCGGAAATCCCCAGCGCCCGGGCTATCTGGCGGTTCGTCCGGCCGCGCGCCACCAGCGCCGCCACCTCACGCTCACGCCTGGTGAGCAGCGGCTTGCCGGCTCGGTGTGGAATCGAGACGTCGAGATCGTCGAGGACCTCGGCGAGGTATCCGGCGGTGTCGGATCGCACCCGATCCGCACCGATCCGGCGATGTTCCGCGAAGGCCGCGGGACCGAGCGTGGCGACCGCGTTGCCGAATGTCTCTGTCAGCCACCGTATTCCGAACGGAACCGTCATGGCGCCGATCGTGGCGGCGAGAGCCTCGGCGGCGCCGAGCAATTCGGCCATGCGCGTGAGCCGGGAACCGCTCAACGCGACGGCGGACGCCACCATCAGACCGACGCTGGCTCCGTACAGTCCGCCGGCATCGAGGAAGGCGACCAGGCAGACCCGCGCCTCGGTCGTGGCCTCGTCGATCCGATCGGTGCGCCACGCCGCGACCGCACGAATCAGGGCCGCCCAGCCCAGGGCCTCACGATCCCCGATCACCCGCATGATCCGGTCGGCCGCCTCGGCATCGCGGGCGGCCGCGACATAGTCTTCCTTCCCGAGTTCGACGCCCGCGAGCATGACCAGGCCCCAACCGTGGGCCGGCCCCCCGGTCTCACCGGCCGCCGTGATGAGCGCCAGGGACTCGAGGATCAGACTCTCGGCAGGGGCCAGATCGTCGCCGAACGCTGCTGTGAGACCTCGATATTGCAGTGCACGCGCAAGACCACGATCGTCGTCGAGCCCTCGGAAGGTCGCCGCCGAGACATCGAGCGCCGCCGCCGCGGCCGCCCGGTCGCCATGGATCATCGCCAGGTCACCGACCCCGACGTGGGCCCAGGCGGTGAACCACTCGTCGACCTCACCGGATATCGCGAGGGCTGCCGCGAGCCACCGCAAGCCCTCCTGGAAATGACCGTGCAGCTGCCAGAAGTGCGGCAGCGCGCCGGCGAGCCGGATCGCGGTGTCGGCATCGCCGGACTCGATGCTGTGGGACAGCGCCGCACGCAGGTCGGGGTGCTGGGCCTCCAACCGGTTCGCCCAGGCGTGTTCCGCGTAGGTCCGGAACGCGGCGCCGGCGCGCTCGGCGAGATCGCGAAAGTAGGACGCGTGGATGTTCCGCAGTTCGCCCAGGTCCCCCGATTCGCGCAGATGCGCGCGGCCGTAGCTCTTCACCGTCTCCAGCAGGCGATAGGGCACCGGTCCCGCGGCGGGGTCGAACGAGACCAGCGATTTCGAGACGAGACCAGCGAGGAGTCCCGCGCAGTCCCCGTCGGACCGTGCGCAGCCGACTCCGTCCACCTCCTCGATTCCGAAGCTGCCCGCGAAGATCGCGAGTCGGTCGAACAATGTCTGCTCTGCCGGACTCAGCAGTCGGTAACTCCAGTCCATGGTGGCGACGAGGGTGCGATGGTGCCGGATGACGGCTCTGTTTCCACCGGTCAGCAGCCCGAACCGGTCGTCCAGATAGGCCGCGATCCGCTCGACGTCGAGCGATGCGGCTCTCGATGCCGCCAGCTCGATCGCCAGGGGAAGGCCGTCGAGATAGCGACAGATCCGCGCGGCCCCGGCAGCGGTCGCCGCGGTCATCGTCAGGTTCGGCTGCACCGCTCGAGCCCGCTCGAAGAACAGCGCGACGCTTTCCGTCCCGGTCACGACCGCGAGATCCTGATCGCCGGTCGCTGACGGCAGCGCGAGTCCTCCGACTCGCACAACGCCCTCACCCGGTATCTCGACGAGTTCCCGGCTCGTGGCCAGAATCCGCAACAGGCCGCAGCGCCCGAGCAACTCTGTCACCACGTTCGCTACGGACTCGACGACGTGTTCGCAATTGTCGAGCACGATCAGCGCGGCCGACGCTTCGAGACGGACCGCCAGGGAATCGGTGAGGGAACGCCGGCGATGCTCCGGAACCCCCACGGCTCCGGCGATCGCATGCGGCACCAGCGCGGGATCGGTGATCGAGGCGAGTTCGACCAACCAGCAGCCGTCCACGAAGTCATCGCTGCGCGCCAGCGCCACCTCGAGCGCGAGCCGACTCTTACCGGCGCCACCCGGCCCGGTGATGGTGATGAATCGATAGGTCTGGAAGAGGTCCCGGATCTTCGCGAGATCGGCGTGACGTCCGACGAAGCTCGACAGCGGCGTCGGGAGATTGTTCAGCGGAGGAGAGAACTCCCAATCGCTGGGCGTCACTGTCGGAGCCTACGCGTACTCCACCGGTGCCCGGAAGTACGTGATTCCCCCAATAGCGGTCCGACGCGGCCCGGACCGATTCTGATCTGGAGAGTCGGTCACAGCCCGGCGATCGTGACGGCATCGACAATCGATCGAGGTGAGAGCAATGAGTTGGGACAGCACACACGCATGGTGGCGGGCACTGCACGATGTGGCCGCGGAGATCGAACGCCGACGAGACGGCGAGTTGCCCTGGCGCCCGGAACACGCCACGGTATTCGGCGACCCGGGCGGACTGATCGCGGCGCTTCGCTACCGCTGGAACCTGACCGTGCAAGCGCACGAGGATGAACTCGCCGGCGCGGACGGTGAGGCGTGCGAGCGCGAGCTGATCGACGCCAATCAGGGTGTGTTGCAGGTCTTGCGGGCGGCCGGACATCGCGAAAAGGCCGCCGCGCCGGCGTTCGCCGCGGCCTGAATCCGTCGAACCTCGGTTCGCGCCCGGGAGGCCGGGCCGGATGGTCCACGATCCGGCCCGGCCCCGGGTCCCGCCCCACGCGCGAGGCCCTGTGCGCGCGGTGCGGGGTACCGCCACCCGCCCCGGAGTCCCCTTCCGGGCGGGCGGCGGTGGTCTCAGGCGGCGCGTGCCTGCGGGGTCAGCCCCCACTCACGCGCCAGCAGGCGGTGCGACCGCACCCGGTCCTCGTGGTCGAAAGCCACACTGGTGACCAGGATTTCGTCCGCGCCCGTCAGCTTGCGCAAGGCGTCGAGGCGTTCGGCGACGGTGGCCGGAGAACCCACCAACTGGGTGGTCACCCGATCGTCGACCAGCCGCTGCTGCGGACCCGACAGGGCGGGCGCGGTATCGGGATCGAGGTAGTCGGCCGCTCCCGCGCCGCTGCGGATCGAGTACACCCAATGCCCGTAGCTGGAGGCCAGGTGCCGCGCGGTGGCGTCGTCCTCGGCGACCAGCACATCGGCGGACACCACCAGGTAGGGCCGCGGGAAGCGGGCCGAGGGCCGGAACGCCGCCCGGTACGCCTCCACGGTCTCGACGATGGTGCCCGGCGACACGTGGTAGTTCGCCGCGAACGGCAGTCCGAATCGCCCTGCCAGTTGCGCGCTTTCGCCGCCGCTGCTGCCGAACAGCCACGGCTGCACCTCCGCGCCCGCACCCGGGACGGCGCGCAGTTCCACACCGTCGTCGGTCACGAAGCTGCCGTCGAGCAGCGCGAGGATCTCCTCGACCTGCTCGGTGTACGGCAGCGGCCGCGAACCCGGAAGGTGCAGGGTCTCCAAAGCCGCCTTCACCCTGGTGAAGTCGAGCAGCTGACCGGGGTAGAACGGCGGCGGGAGCACCACGCCGTCGCGGACCTCGGTGGGCCGCGGTGGGGCGGGCACCGGTGGCACGCCCGCGGATCGCAGCTGTTCGGCACGCTGCCCCGAGCGACCCAGCCCCAGGTCCAACCGGCCCGGGTAGAGAGCGTCGATGGTGCCGAAGGCCTCCACCACGGAGATCGAGGTGTGATGCCCGAGCTGCACGGCCGCCGAACCGACGCGGATGGTGTCGGTGGCCGCGGCGATCAGTCCGATGAGCGTCGTCGGCGCGGAGCTCGCGACCCGCACGAAGTGATGCTCCGCGACCCAGAACCGGTGGTAGCCCAGCCTTTCCGCCTGCCGGGCCAGGTCGACGGTATTGCGGAGGGCCTGGCGGGGCGTCGAGCCCGCGCTGATCGGCGACAGGTCCAGCACCGAGAGCGGAATGGTCACAGCGACCGCCCCCGCCGCGGATCCTGTTCGCCCGCTTCGACGGCCAGCGGCAGCCGGTTCTCCGCCGGGGCGATCGGGCAGGTCGCGTAGTCGGTGAAGGCGCAGGGCAGGTTGACCGCGCGATTGAAGTCGAGCAGCAGGCTGCCGTCCGCCGCGGGCCGGGACAGATCCAGTCGCCGCGCGCCGCCGTAGGTGGTGACACCGCTGGTGGCGTCGGTGAACAGCACGTGCAGGCCGAGGGCCTCGCTGCCGAACACCACCAGTTCGCGGCGCTCGCCGTCCAGGTCGAAAGTGACTGTGCCGGTGGCGGTGTGGTGATGCTCCAGACCCTCCACGACCGCGCCGGTGGTGACGACCCGAGTCTGTGCGAAGGGCTCGAAATAGCCGGTCACGATCCACCGCTGCCGCGGTTCGTAGACGGGGATCTCGGTGAATGCCGCCAGGGTCGGCGCGGCCGGATCGTGCACACGCAGCGCGAACTGCCCGGTCCGCCGGATCACCTCGATGATGCGGTCACCGGTGTGGATCTGGAGACCCGGCGCTCCCTCGCCGGGCGTGATCGCGGCCTCGCCGCTCAGCGCCACCCCGTCCAGCGACAGCTCGGGCTGGTCCGAATCGACCGTGACATAGACGTTCTCGCTGTCCGCGTGCCACCGGCCGGGCAGCCCGTCGACCGTCTCCGGGTCGGCCCCCAGCCAGTGCAGCCCGGTGAGGCTGAGCCAGCCCAGGGGTTGGCGCGCCCAGGCGGCGCGTTCGGTGCGGAAGGCGGCCCACTGCTGGTCGTAGGTGGTTTCGATGGCGGTCATGAGGCGCGTACTCCTTCGGTGCCGTGATGGGGGTGGCGCAGGCCCAGGTGTTCACGCAGGGTCGCGCCGGTGTACTCGGTGCGGAAGCTGCCCAGGGACTGCAACTCCGGGACGACCTTGTCGACGAATTCGTCGAGCCCGGCCGGGGTCAGATGCGGGACCAGGACGAACCCGTCCGCGGCATCGGATTGCACGTAGCGGTCGATCTCGGCGGCCACCTGCCGGGGCGTGCCGACGAACTGCTGGCGGGCGGTGGTGGCGATGATGAGGTCGCGGATGGAGAGCTGCTCGGCGGCGGCCTTGGCCCGCCAGGCCTCGGCGACGGCGAGCGGGTCACGGGCGTGGCGCACCCGCCCGCGGGTGATGGTCGCGTCGTCCACCGGGTCGATGTCGGGCAGCGGGCCGTCCGGGTCGTAGGCGGAAAGGTCACGGCCCCAGACCTGTTCGAGGAAGGCGATGGCGGTCTGCGGCGTCACCTGCTGCCGCCGGATGTACCGGGCGCGTTCGGCGGCGTCCTCGACGGTGTCGCCGAGCACGAAGGCGGCGGCGGGCAGGATCTTCAGGTCGTCACGGGCCCGGCCGTACTTGGCGAGCCGGTCCTTCACGTCGCGGTAGAAGCGCTGCCCGTCCTCGAGTTCGCCGTGCGCGCTGAAGATGACATCGGCCTTGGCGGCGGCGAATTCGCGGCCTTCGTCGGAGTCGCCCGCCTGGATCTGCACCGGGTAGCCCTGCGGTCCACGGGGCAGGACGAACTGGCCTTCGATCTCGAACTGGTCGCTGCTGATCCGGGCCTGCGGAACGGGCTGGGCGAAAACGCCGCGCTCCCGGTCGATCACGAGGGTGTCGGCGGGCCAGCTGTCCCACAGCGCGCGGGTGGCCTCGACCACCTCGTGTGCGCGGGTGTAGCGCTTGGCGTGCTCCAGATAGCCGCCGCGCCGGAAGTTCTCGCCGGTGAAGGCGTCCGAGGAGGTCACGGCGTTCCACGCGGCGCGGCCGCCGGACAAGTGGTCCAGCGAGGCGAATTGCTTTGCCAGTTCGAACGGTTCGTTGAAGGTGGTGTTGATCGTCCCGGCCAGCCCGAGGCGGGTGGTGACGGCCGCCAGCGCGTTGAGCACCGTGAAGGTGTCGGGCCTGCCGACCACGTCCAGGTCGTGGATGCGGTCGCGGTGTTCCCGCAGCCGCAGCCCCTCGGCGAGGAAGAAGAAGTCGAACAGGCCGCGTTCGGCGGTGCGGGCCAGGTGCACGAAGGAGTCGAAGTCGATCTGGCTGCCCGAGTCCGGGTCCGTCCAGACGGTGTGGTGGTTGACGCCCGGGAAGTGGGCGGCCAGGTGAATCTGCTTGCGTATCCGATGATCCGGCATGGCGGTGACTCCTCAAGCGTGGGCGTAGCGGCCGGCGGGTCGGGGCAGCCCCAGCCGCTCGCGCAGGGTGGGGGTGAGGGCTTGCAGCTGCGGCAGGGCGGCGGCGAGCGCCAGCGGGCGCAGCACCACGCCGTCGGCGGCGCAGTCGGTTTCGATGCGGCGCAGGATGTCGCGCAGTTCCGCGGGGGTGCCGATGTGGAAGACGGTGGCCGGGGCGGGCGAGGCGCTCCAGTCCTCCAGTTCGGCGACTGCGAGGGCGGCGGCGTCCGCGGTGTCGGCGAGATGGATGTCGAGGTCGAGCAGCACCCGCACCCGGTTCGGGTCGCGTCCGGCGGCGGCGATGGCGGACCGCAGTTCGGAGCGGGTGGCGGCGGCGGTCGCGAGATCCGGTGCGGCGATCCGGATCAGGTCGGCGCGGTGCACGCCGACCCGGGTGCTGTGCGGGTCGGCCGCGCGCACCGCGACCGGCGGCTGCCCCTGCGGCGGACGCGGGGTGATGGACGGTCCCTTCACCGAGAAGTGCTCACCCGCGAAGTCGATGTAGTGCAGCCGGTCGCGGTCGATGAACCGGCCGGTGGCCTGGTCGCGGATCTCGGCGTCGTCCTCCCAGCTGTCCCACAGCCGGGTCACCACCTCGACCGCCTCGTCCGCCTCCTCCCAGCGGGAGCGGTCGTCCTGTTCGGGTTTGCGGCCGAACAGCCGCGCCTCCCCCGCCCCGACGGACACCTCCCAGCCCGCCCGGCCCGCGGTCGCGAAGTCCAGGCTGGCAATGGCTTTGGACAGGTGGAAGGGCTCGGTGTGGGTGACCGAGGCCTGCGGGATCAGGCCGATGCGCCGGGTCTCGGCGGCGGCGCGCGCGGCCACCGCCACCGCGTCCAGGCGGCCGATGGCCCCGGCGGATTGCAGGGTGAAGGAGTCCGGCAGGAACGCCAGCTCGATTCCCGCGTCCTCGGCGGCGCGCAGCGCGTCCACCCAGTACCGGGCGTCGAAGAGGTCCTCGGCGCGGGAGTCGGCGCGCCGCCAGGAGGCGGGGTGCGCGCCGGTGCCGGACAGTTCCAGGCCCAGCAGCAGCGGAGTCGGATGCGGCATCAGGCTGTCCTTTCGAGCGGTAGCGGGTGATCGGGGGTGGCCGCCCGGGGGACGGCCGCGAGCAGTTCACGGGTGTAGGCGTGTCGCGGTCGGTCGAAAACCTCGGCGGTCGCGCCGATTTCGACGACACCGCCCTGGCGCATGACGGCGACACGATCGGCCAGGCGACGGACCACGGCCAGGTCGTGGGAAATGAACAGGTAGGCCAGGTCCAGTTCGGTCTGGAGTCGTTCGAGCAGGTCGAGGATCTGCGCCTGCACCGAGACGTCCAGGGCCGAGACCGGTTCGTCGAGCACGACCAGTTCGGGGCGCGGGGCCAGCGCGCGGGCGATGGCGACCCGCTGCCGCTGCCCGCCGGACAACTCCGCCGGGCGCCGATCCAGGAAGGCGGCGGGCAGCGCGACCTGATCCAGCAGTTCGGCCACCGCGGCGCGACGGCCGCGCCGATCGCCGATGCCGAACGCCTGCAAGGGTTCCGCCACGATCCGTCCGACCGTCAGCTTCGGGTTCAGCGAGACGTACGGGTTCTGGTAGACGACCTGGACGCGACGGCGCAGCGCCCGCAGGTCCGAACCGCGCAGGGCGGTGACGTCCTGCCCGTCGAAGGTGACGGCGCCCGCGTCGGGCGGGGTCAGCCGGGCGATGATGCGGGCCGTGGTCGACTTGCCCGAGCCGGATTCGCCTACCACGGCCAGGGTTTCACCACGATGGACCTCCAAGGACACGTCGTTCACCGCGTCGACGGTGAAATCCCTGGTGACACGGAAGGACTTGTGCAGACCGGTCGCGGCCAGCAGCGGGGTCCCGTGTTCGCGAACCGGACGCGCGGGCTGATCCGCGCCGAGGCTCGGGACGGCGGCGATCAACCGCCGCGTGTACTCGTGTCGCGGATTGCCCAATACCTCCGCCGCCGTGCCGGTCTCGACGATCAGGCCGTCCCGCATCACCGCGATGCGGTCCGCGCGTTCGGCCGCGACCGCCAGGTCGTGGGTGATGAGCAGCACCGCCGTTCCCGATTCCGTGGTCCGCGCGGCCAGTAGATCGAGAATGCGGCGCTGCACGGTGACATCGAGCGCGCTGGTCGGCTCATCGGCGATCACCAGTTCGGGCCCGCAGGCCAGCGCGATCCCGATCAGTACCCGCTGCCGCTGTCCGCCCGACAGGTCCTGGGGATACTGGCGCGCCCGCAACGCGGGACGATCCAGCCCGGCCTGGTCGAGGATCTCGATTGCCGCGAGGTCGGCGGTGCGGCGATCGGCCCGGCCGTGGACGCGCAATACCTCGCCCACCTGCCGTCCGATGCGCAGCACCGGATTGAGCGAGGTGCCCGGATCCTGAGGGACGAGCCCGATGCGCGCGCCGCGAATCCGTTGCAGCGCACGCGGAGACGCCCGGTCGATCCGCTCCCCGTCGAAGGTGATCGCCCCGCCGGTGATCACGCCGCCGTGGAGCAGCCCGATCACCGCGTGCGCGAGAGTGGATTTGCCCGAACCCGATTCACCCACCAGCGCGAGCGTCTCCCCGCGCCGGATCTCGAGCGAGACACCGCGCACGGCGGGTGTCGCGCCGCCGCGACCCCGATACTCGACCTGTAGCCCCTCGATGTTCAACAGCTCGGTCATCGGGCCTCCTTCTGCATGGCGCGGGCGATCCGCTGGGTGGACAGCACCAGCACGACGATGACCAGCCCCGGCAGGGTGGTCAGCCACCACGCGGTGGCCAGGTAGCCGCGGCCCTCCGACACCAGCGAGCCCCATTCCGGCGTGGGCGGCACCGCGCCGTAGCCGAGGAAGCTCAGCGACGCCACGAACAGGGTCACCACCCCGAAGTCGACGGCGGCCAAGGCCGCCACCGGCCCGTACGCATTGCGCAGGATGTGGCGGAACAACACGATGTGCCAGCGCACACCGGACGCGAACGCGGCCTCCACGTAGGGCGCGTTGCGCACCCGCAGTACCTCGCCGCGCATCACCCGGGCGAACCTCGCGATCAGCGAGATCCCCACGGCGATGGCCACATTGCGGGTGCCCAGCCCCAGCACGGTGATGGTGGCCAGGGCGAGCAACATGTCGGGAATCGAGAGCACCACATCGACCGCGCGCATGATCGCGGTGTCGACCACGCCGCCCGCCGCACCCGCGACCAGCCCGATCAAGGCACCGGTCACCAGCCCGATCAGCACCGCGAACACGGTCGCGCTCAACGACAGTGCCGCGCCGTGCACCACCCGGGTGTAGAGGTCGCGCCCGAGATTGTCGGTGCCGAACCAGTGCTGGAGGCTGGGGCCGCGCAGGGGATCGCCGCTCGCGAACACGGCCGGGGCGACGGCCCAGGCGCACACCAGCGCGACGACCGCGCCCGCCGCGACGGTTCCCGGATTGCGCCGCGCCCACGACGCGGCGGCCGTCCCGCCGGCGATGGCCTCGCGGCGGAACGTCCGGTCGGACTCGGGTCGGAGTGCCAGGTCAGACATCGGACCACTCGTCATCCGCGTCCCAGAAGGCGATGCCCGGGTCCAGCAGGGGGTGGGTCAGGGTGACGACCCGCAGCGTCGATCGCGGTCCGCGCGAGCAGCCGCGCAGTCGCGCGCGCAGATCGCGGATCACATGCCGGGGCGGGGTCGGCGAACGGTCAGGCATGAGCACGCTCCTTCGTCGAGTTCCGTTGCACCACACGGGGGTCGAGCAGGGGGTAGGCGAGATCGACCAGCAGATTGACGGTCACGAAGGCGAGGGCGGCGAACACGACGATGCCCTGGACCACCGGGATGTCCTGGCGCAGGACCGATTCCTGCGCCAGTCGGCCGATACCCGGGCGGGAGAACACCGTCTCGGTGACCACCGCCCCGGCCAGCACGGTGCCGGTCCACAATCCCGACACGGTCAGCGCGGGGGCGGCGGCCGGGCGCAGGACGTGGCGCAGCTGCACCCACCAGCGGGACGCGCCCTTGGCGAAGGCGACCTCGACGAACGGCTGCCGCCAGGTCGCGACCAGGCTCGCGTGGAGGACCTGGGCGATGACCGCCCCCACCGGGATGGCCAGGGTGATCGCGGGCAGGATGGTCCCGCCGAATCCGGCGCCGCCGAACGCGGGCACCAGCTTCAACCGGAACGAGAACAGCTGTAGGAGCAGCAATCCCACCCAGAAGCCCGGCATCGACGCCCCGACCGCGGGCAGCGAGGTGAGCAGCCCGCGCAACCGGGGACGCTCGGTGTACGCGGCCGCCAGGGCCAGCGCCCCACCGGCCGCCACGGCCAGCAGCAGCCCGATCGCCGCCAGCGCCAGGGTCGAGGGCAGCGCGTCGCCCAGCGCCCCGGTGACGGTCTGGCCGGTGGAGATGGAGTGACCGAGATCGCCGCGCACCGCGTGCGACAAGGCCGTCCAGTACTGGGCCCACAACGACTGGTCGAGACCGTAGCGGGCCCGCATCTCCGCGATCGCCGCGGCGTCGACGGGCGTGCCGGTGGCCGCGTCGGCCGCCAGCGCCACCGGGTCGCCGGGCAGCAGGTACAGCCCGGCGAAGGACAGCGTGAACGCCGCCCACAGCACGCCGATCGCCTGCAGCACCCGTCCGATAACGTAGCGGCCCATGGGTTTACCGCGCCAGCCAGGTGTCGTGGAACTGCAGTCGCGCCGAGGCCTCGAACTTCACCCCGGCCACCGCCTTGCCGACGCCGATGGCCTGCGAGAGTTCGATGGTCGGGATCCACAGGCCCTGGTCGAGGACCGCGGTCTGGGCGTCGCCGATGATGCGGGCGCGCGCGGCCGGATCGGTGGCCGACAACTGTTGGGCGAGCAGGGCGTCGAGGGGTTCGGCGGGGCCGCGAGCGTTCAGGTTGCGCTGGTCGACGGCGAAGGTGGTGCGCAGGATGTCGCCGTCCGCGCGGGTCGAGTTGTAGTAGTTGAAGTCGAAGTCCTTGGTGTTCTGGCGCACCGTCGATTCCGCCACCGACAACGGTTCCAGCCGCAGGTCGAAGCCGACCGCCCGCAGCTGCTGCTGGGTCAGCTCGAGAATGGCCTGATTGGCCGAGAACACGGGGGCGAAGATGACGCCCGCGCTCAGCCGCTGCCCGTCCTTGACCCGGATGCCGTCCGCGCCCGGCACCCAGCCCGCCTGGTCGAGCTGCTTCTTCGCGGCGTCCGGGTCGAACTTCACCCGGGCCGAAAGATCCACGTAGCCGGGGGTTTTGGAGGCGAGCACGCTGCTGGCCGGCTTGAATTGCGGCCCGAGCACGGTGTCCACCAGTTCCTTGCGGTTGATGGCGGGCAGCAGCGCGGCCCGGACCGCCGGATCGCGCAGCACGCCCCGGGTCACATTGGCCTGCAAGCCGAACGGGACGCCCGGGTTGGCGGTGAACTGCACGCGACCGCCGCCGCCCTCGATCTGCGCCACATCCTGCGGCAGCGCGTCGCTGATGGCGTCGAGCTGGCCGGAGGCGAGGCTGCCGGTGCGCACCCCGGACTCGGGGACCACGGTGAACACGATCTTGTCCAGCTGCGCCTCGCCCTGACTGGCGAACACCGCGGAGCCCCAGGCGTACCCGGCCCGCTTGGCCAGGGTGGCGGAGGCGTTCTGCTTCCACTCGGCGTAGGTGAACGGGCCGCTGCCGACATTGGTCCCCAGGCAGCGCTCCTCGGCGGCCTTGGCGGCGGTGGCCTCGGACTGGATGCCCAGCTGCGGGGTCGAGGTCGCCTGCAGGAACTGGGCGTTCGGCCCGGCGAAGTCCACCCGCACGGTGCGCGGATCCAGCGCCGTACTGCCCGCGTACCCGGCCAGGTAGCTCGCGGCCAGCGGCGCCTTCGCGCCGCCGAGCGCGACGATCGAATCGAAGTTCCGGCGCACCGAGTCCGCGGTGAGCGGGGTGCCGTCGCTGAAGGTGACGCCGTCGCGCAGATGGAAGGTGAACGACCTGGCATCCGGGGAGACGGTCCAGGTGTCGGCCAGCCACGGCTTCAGCTGACCGGTCTCCGGGTCCTGATCGACCAGCGAGTCCACCACCTGCCGGGTCACGTAGATCGTCTGATTGGTCGACGACTGCGCGGGATCGGAGCAGGTCGGGGCCGATGACAGGCCGTAGCGGAGGGTGCCGCCCGCCTGCGGCGGACCCGCCGGCTCACCGCTGCCGGTGGCGGCGTCCCCGCCGCCGCACCCGGCGAGCGTGACGGCGGCGGCGAACATTCCCGCCAGGGCCACGGGGCGGGTGGTGCGCGCGAGCAGGGAACGGGTCATCGGGGGTCTCCAACGGGGTAACGGTCGGCGCCGAGCGGCCGGCTCGGAATGCGGCGGCGGAGTTCGGGGGCGACCTCGGCCTGGAACAGCTCGAGGCTGTCGCGGTGCTCGGCCTCGGTCCGGCCGTCCGCGTCCGCGCTGAGGTGGATGACCTCGTGGCCGAATCGCTCGTGATAGCGGCTCACCTTGTCCAGCACCTGCTCCGGGCTGCCGATGAGCGCCGAGGACCGGGCCGCGAAGTCCTCGACGGAGGTGAACACGATGGGCACGTCGAACTTCCGCGCCACCGCCTGCCGCGCCTCGAAGACCGGCCGATACCGGTCGAGCGCCTCCTGCGAGGTCCGGGTCACCAGGAACCCCGCCGTGCCCGCGCCCACCAGCGCCTCGGCCGGGTCGTGGCCGTAAGCCGCCCAGCGTTCCCGGTAGTGGTCGATCAGTTCGGCGTACGGCTCGATCGGGTACGTGACGTTCGCGGAGAACAGCGGATCACCGTGCAGTGCCGCGTAATCCGCGGATTCACGACTGGTGGCGCTGCCGTGCCAGATGCGCAGCCGCGGCTGCAACGGCCGGGGCAGCGCCTTGGCCTCGGTCAGCGCGGGCCGGAACCGGCCCGACCAGGTGACGCTGTCGCTGTCCCACAGCTTCCGGAACAGTTCATAGCCTTCGCGATTGCGATCCCACTGGTCGTCGGTGGTGACGTGGAACAGCTTGGCCTGCGCCGCGCCGTTGCCCTTCCCGATGATCAGTTCCAGCCGGCCGTCGGACAGATTGTCCAGCGTCGAATAGTCCTCGAAGGCGCGCACCGGATCCAGCAGGCTGAGCGTGGTGACACCGGTGAACAGCGCCAGCCGCGAGGTGACGGCCGCGAGGTGGCTGAGCACCACCGGCGGGGCCGCGGAGATGAACGGATCCTCGTGCCGCTCCCCCACCGCGAAGCCGTCGTAGCCGAGTTCCTCGGCCAGGCGCGCGCTGTCGACGACCCGCCGCAACCGCTGCCGCGGCGACTCGGTCCCGCCGGTCACCGGGTCCGGAGTGTGGGTGATCAAGGTCAGCAGCAGGAATTTCATGCCGGGATCGCCTGCTCTCCGGCCTCGATGAACTTCTCGAACGGGTGCACGTAGCCGACTTCCTTGCGAACGTCACGCGGCAGCGCGGTGTAGCCGGCCGCCGTGTACAGGGCGACGGCCTCCGGCTGACGCGGCCCGGTGGTCAAATAGATGCGCGTGTAGCCGCGCCGCGCGATCTCGGCCTCCAGCTGATCGAGCACAAAGCGCCCCAGCCCTTTTCGCCGGTGCTCGGCGGCGGTCCAGATCCGCTTGAGCTCGGCGGTCTCGGCGTCGTACCGCTGGAACGCGCCGCCCGCCACCGTTTCCCCGTTATCCACAACTATCAACAGGTCGCCCTGTGGAGGAGCGAAGTGACTGGCCGAATACCCGGTCAGATCCGCGTGCACCTCCCCCGGCGTCCCGCCGTACCGGCTGCTGTACTCGATGGCCAGCTCCGCCAGCAGCGGCGCGGCCAGGGGATCGTGTTGCCCGACATGGAAAACCCTGCGCGACATGCTCATCCCTTCTTCTTGGGCAGTCCGGGCGGATTGATCCGCGACTGCGGCACGGCCTCGCCGCCCAGACCCCAGCGGTCCAGCACCTGCTTGTAGAGCCCGTTGTCGATGGCGTACTGGATGGCGGCCCGCAGCGGACCGGCCAGACCGTTGTCCTTCTTGGTGAGGACCCCGATCTCGGCCTGGAGCGCGTCACCCGCGCCGGAGAGGGTGGTGACCACCTTGGTCTGGCCGGCGGAGGCGGCGTGATACTGCGCCGACGGGTTGGGGCCGAGGTAGCCGTCCAATCGGCCCGAGGACAGCGCCAGGTAGTAGTCGCTGGTCTTCTCGTAGTAGGCGAGATCGATCTTGGGCAGGCCCGCGGCGATATTGTCCTCGTTCCACTTCACCAGCAGCTGCTCCTGGTTGGTGGCGGTTCCGACGCCGATCGTCTTGCCCGCCAGCGACTTCCGGTCCTGATAGGTCCAGGTCGCGTCCTTGGGCACTTCCAACGCGATATTGTCCAGGCGGTAGGTGGCGAAGTCGTACTTCTCCTTGCGCTCCTCGGTGACGGTGACATTGCTGATGAAGACGTCCGCCTCACCCGAGTCGACCTTCACGAAGTTCTGCGCCCAGTCCCCGATGCGGGTCTCCACTTTCAGGCCGAGCAGGTCGGCGAGCAGGTAGGAGATGTCGGCGTCGGAACCGATGGGGGTGCGGTCGTCGGTGGCGTAGAAGCGCAGCGGCGGTGTCGCACCTACCGATCCGGTCACCACCAGCGTCCCGCGATCCCGCACGGCGGCGGGCAGCTGCGCCGCGAGAGCGTCCACCTTGGCGGCGTGCACCCGGCCGGACTGCGCCGGGGACAGGTCGTAGCTCAGTCCGTTGACGGTATTGGAGGCGGGAGCGTCACTGTCGCCGTCCTTGCCACAGGCGCTCGCCGCGAACAGGCCGAGCACGGTGAGTGCGGCGAGTGCGGTGATCCGTCTGCGACGGTGCGCCTGAGGCATGGGAGGTTCCTTCGTGGTCGATCGGTCAGAGGACGTGTGCGAGAAAGGCTTTGGTGCGCGGATGGGTCGGGGCATCGAGCACCTGCGCGGGCGGGCCCTGCTCGACGATGCGGCCGGCGTCCATCAGCACCACGGTGTCGGCGACCTCGCGGGCGAAACCGATCTCGTGGGTGACGATCACCAGGGTCGAGCCGGCGCGCGCGAGATCCCGGATCACCTCGAGCACCTCGCCGACCAGCTCCGGATCCAGCGCCGAGGTGGGCTCGTCGAACAGCACCACCTCCGGCCGCAGCGCCAGCGCCCGCGCGATGGCGACCCGCTGCCGTTGCCCGCCGGACAGGCGGCTCGGGTACTCGTCGGCCTTGTCCGCCAACCCGACTCGCGCCAGCAGGTCGAGCGCCTCGGTGTTCACCTCGGCCTTGGCGCGCCGCTGGGCGGCCACCGGCGCCAGCGCGACATTCTCCCGGACCGTCAGGTGCGGAAAGAGATTGAAGTTCTGGAACACGAAACCGATGCGCGCCCGCTGCCGCAGAATGTCGCGCTCGCGCAGTTCGTAGAGCTTGCGACCCTTGCGGCGGTATCCGACCAGCTCGCCGCCCACACGCACGGTGCCGGCGTCCACCTGTTCGAGGTGATTGATGGTGCGCAGCAAGGTGGACTTGCCCGAACCCGACGGACCCAGGATGACCGTGACCTCGCCGGGACGGACCGTCAGATCGATGCCCGACAACACCTCGGTGCGGCCGAAAGACTTTCGGATGCCGCGCAATTCGATCGCGTAGTCACTCATCGCCGGTCCCTCTCGCGAAGCGCCGCTCGATATAGAACTGAATGACGCTGAGCACCGTGGTCAGCAGGATGTACCAGGCGGTTGCCACCATCAGCATCGGCACCACGCGGCCGTTGCGGCCGTAGATCACCTGGACCTGATAGAACAGCTCGGCGATCGCCATGGTCGAGACGATCGAGGTGCCCTTGAAGAGACTGATCACCTCATTGGCGGCATTCGGCAGAATTCCGCGCATGGCCTGCGGCCCGACGATAGTGAAGAACTGCCGCCGCCACGGCAGCCCGAGCGACCGCGCCGCCTCCCATTGCCCGGCGTCCACCGAGATGATGCCGGCCCGGATGATCTCCGCCGAATACGCCGCCTGATGCAACGCCAAACCGATGACGGCCGCACTGAATCCGCTGATCACGCCATTGGTCTGAAAACGCACGAACTCGGGGCCGAAAGGAATTCCCAGCGACAGCGTTTTGTACAGATAAGCCAGGTTGAACCAGAACAGCAGCTGCACGATCAGCGGAATCGAGCGGAACGCCCAGACATAGGTCCACGCGATCGCTTTCAGCACCGGATTCTTCGACAGGCGGCCGACAGCCAGCCAGACGCCGAGGAAGAACCCGAGCAGGGTGCCCCAGAAAGTCAGTTCCAGAGTCACTTTCAGCGCCGACAACACCGATTTCGCGGTGATGTACCGCGCGAACGTGCCCCAGTCCCAGCCCGGATTGGTGATCAGACCGTGCGCGAACTGCGCGACCAGCACCAGGGCGACCACCCCCGTGACCCAGCGCCAGGGGTGGCGGGTGCGGACGACGGGCAGATCTCCGTCCTCGGCTCCGGTGGCCGCCACCGTCTGCGCGGATACCGCCAGGGTGCTCATGGACAATGACGATACGAAGCCCGGCACCCCCTGTCGCCGGTCCGGCTCAGGCTGAATTCAATTGCGCCTCAACCGATTTCCCGGAAAGTGCGCGGAAATCACTGCGATGGAAGACCAGGGGCTCCGACTCCGGGCTGACGCTCACCCGATGCACCCGCAGCAGCACCACGGCGTGATCGCCCGCCGGAACCTGCTCGTACACCGAGGTTTCCAGCCAGGCTGTCGCCCCCGCCACGAACGCGGCGTTGCCGTTCCCGCCCCGCAGCTCCACATCCCGGAACCGGTCTCCACGCTTGGAGCTCAGACCTCGCGCCGCGCTCTCCTGGTCGCTGCTGAGCAGACTCAATCCCAATCGGCTCGCCTGCTCCAGCCGCGGCCAGGTCTCCGACGAGTACTGAATGCACACCGACACCAGCGGCGGATCCAGCGATACCGGCACGAAAGTGCTGGCCACCAGCCCGTGCGGCGTTCCACCGAGCCGGGCGCAGAGCGCCACCACACCACTGGGGAAGTGCGCGAAGGTCTTCCGGAGATCGGTCCCGTCGACCGGAGTGAGCGCGGCTGCCGCGCCGTGAATCGAGGTCAGGTCACCCATCGATCCACTCCAGCATCGGCCGCGGCGCGGCGACAGGATTGGGCTCACGCCGATTACAACGACGAACCCCGCCCGGCGGGCGCCGGACGGGGTTTCGGGGTGCTGCTGTGCGACCTACTTCGGCGCGACCAGGTGCGGCTGGTTGATGGTCACGAAGTAGTTGTAGGCGGAGGCGATCGCGACCGGGGCGGTCACGAGCAGGTTGCCCGCGATGGTGCCCAGGAAGCCGACGGTGCTCGCGCCGATGAAGCAGCCGGCCAGCGGGCCGACACCGAACATCGTGGCCAGCGGGGCCGTCGCGGCGGCGAAGACGACCGCGCCCATGGCGCAACCGACGGCCGCGCCGCCGAGGCCACCGACCAGAGTGCCGACGGTGGCGCCCAGCGAGATGGTGTCCTTCATGCGGTTCCAGGCGGCCTGCTCACGGTCGTAGTCCGACTTCCACGGAGCCTGGTCCTCGTAGGGCAGGTTGACGTCCTTGGCCTCGGCGACCGGCTTGTAGGTCGCGTGGTCCATGTCGTACTGCGGGGTGAGGGTCGCGGTGTGGTCGGCGATCTCCGCGGCGATCGGGAACTCGAAGTCGTCCACGCGGAAGTTCAGCGGCATACCGGCCACGACGGTGCCGTCCACGGCCTTGATCTTGAAGACACCGTTCTCGACGACCAGCGAGCCGGAGTCGGTCCGGATGACGCTATTGGTCTCGGAAGTGGTTGCGGTGTAATTGATCACGCCGTTGTCGGCGGCCGGAGCGGCGTTGACGGTACCGGCGGTGACGCCCAGGGCAGCGGACACCAGGGCCGCGGTCGCGGCGAAAGTCTTGAAGCGCATTTCTCGGTTTTCCTCATCAGGCAGTCCGCGTAGTTGGACCGCATGATCGAAACGGGCCGACGCGAACGAAATATGTCGCACGGGTGCTCAGACGGTGAACACTCCCGAATTGCGAAACCCGCCCGGCCGAATGACCGAGCGGGCTGTCCCGATGAGGTGATCGCTGATGCCTGTTGCGCCCCTTGCTCTTAACTCGGACCGAGTATTACTTGGCCGGAGCCGGAGCGGTGATGTGCGGCTGGTTGATGGTGGTGAAGTACTGGATCGCGGCGGCGATGGCGACCGGCGCGGTGATCAGCAGCTGACCCGCGATGGTGCCCAGGAAGCCGACGGTGGCCGCACCCACGAGGCAGCCGATGACCGGGCCGGCGCCGAACAGGGCGGCCAGCGGAGCCGAGGCCAGACCGGCGACGCCGAAGCCGAGGACGCAGCCGACGGCCGCGGCGCCCAGGCCACCGACCAGGGTCGCCACGGTGGCGCCCAGGGAGATGGTGTCCTTCATGCGGTTCCAGGCGGCCTGCTCACGGTCGTAGTCCGACTTCCACGGAGCCTGGTCCTCGTAGGGGAGGGCGACATCCTTGGCGACCGGCGCGTAGGTGGCGTGGTCCATGTCGTACTGCGGGGTCAGGGTCGCGGTGTGGTCCGAGATCTCCGCGGCGATCGGGAACTCGAAATCGTCCACGCGCACCTTCAGCGGCATGCCGGCGACGACATTGCCGTTGGCGGCCTTGATGACGAAGTTGCCGTTCTCGACGACCATGGAACCGGCATCCGTGCGGATGATGGTGTTGGTCTCGGAGTTGGTGGCGGTGTAGTTGATCACGCCGTTGTTATCGGCGGCGGGCGCGGCGTTCACGGTGCCGGCGGTGACGCCCAGAGCGGCGATGACCAGCGCGGAAACCGCGGTGAAGTTCTTGAGACGCATGTGTTCGAAAATCCCTCTTGAGATGAGCAGTGCGCCCCGGGAAACAAGGTCAGGCGTGTCCCCGGGGCCCAGTGATGGAAACCGGCCTTCACAAACGCCACATGGCAGTGGGGTTCCAGCGCGGTGAACCTTTGCCCATCGGTTGCCGAAAATGCCTACTTGGGCGCGGAAAACGGCTGGTTGATAGTCGTGAAGTACTGCACCGCAGCCGCAATCGCGATCGGTGCGGTGACGAACAACTGACCGCCGATCGTGCCCAGGAAGCCGACCGTGCTGGCTCCGATCAAGCAACCCGCCAGCGGTCCGACGCCGAACAGCGTGGCCAGCGGGGCCGTCGCCGTCGCGAAGGCGACGCCGCCCAGGACGCAGCCGAGCGCCGCGCCGCCGAGGCCGCCGACCACGGTGCCGATGGTCGCGCCTGCGGAGATGGTGCTGGTCAGGCGGTTCCAGGCGGCCAGCTCACGGTCGTACTGGGTCTTCCACGGCGCCTGATCCTCGTAGGGCAGCGCGACCGGCTTGTACACCGCGTGCGCCAGATCGGCCTGCGGCGTCAGGGTGGCGGTGCGGTCGCTGATCTGCGCCGCGATCGGGAACTCGAAATCGTCGATCCGGAACTTCAATTCGGTGCCGGCGACGGTGGTTCCATTCGCCGCCTTGACCTTCAGCGCACCGTCCTCGACGACCAGCGAGCCGGCGTCGGTGCTGACCACCGTGTTGCCCTGCTCGGTGACCTGGGACGTGTAGTTGATCGTGCCGTCGTCGGCCTTGGCCGGACCGGCGTACGCGGTGCCGGCGGTGACCCCCGTCGCCGCGACCAGCAATGCCGCGATCCCGGCGAATTCCCTCATCTTCATTTTCTTTACTGCTTCCACTGCCGAGAACTGAACTGTCGGCGGCAAGCATCTGTGAACCCCCTGTGAAACTGGAGGTTAAAAACCAGCTTGATTCGATGCCGTGGAAGTGAGGGAGATTACTTCGCCTTGGCCTGCTTCTTGAATTCCCGCACCTGGGTGAGGGATTCGGCGTCGGTGACGTCGGCGACCGAGCGGCGGGAGCCGTCCTCGCCGTACGCGCCGGCCGCCTCGCGCCAGCCGGCGGCGGCCAGACCACGCTGTTTGCCCAGCAGGGCGAGGAAGATCCGGGCCTTCTGGTCACCGAAGCCGGGCAGTTTCTTGAGCCGCTTCAGGACTTCCTTGCCGTCCGGATCGCCGTCGGTCCACAGACCCGCGGTATTGCCGCCGTAGTTGTCCAGAATGTACTGGGCCAGCTCCTGGACCCGTCGTCCCATGGAACGGCCGTAGCGGTGAATGGCCGGCGGGGTGGCGGCCAGCTCCTCGAATTCCGCGGGATCGGCGGCGGCGATCCGATGGATATCGAATCCGCCCATGCGGTCGGCCAGTTTCCACGGCCCACGGAATGCGTGTTCCATCGGAAACTGCTGATCGAGCATCATCCCGACCAACAGGGCGAAATCATCGGTCGAAAGCAGCTCGTCGGCATCGGATTCCTGCGCAATACACAGCGTGCGGCTCACCATGCATCGATCATCCCATTCATCTTGCGTTGCGGTGACGCGGGTCACGACTAGGCTCGGCATATGCCCGACACCATGGCTAATTCTTCAGTGCGAACCGTGCCGCAACCTGGTGCGGACTCAGGACTGCGACCGGACCGCTTCGACCGTGACGGACAGGACCAGCTCGTCGACGTCCACGATCTACAGGCAGCGCTGCCGGGTATCCGGCGCCTGCGGACCTGGGCCCACGAGGCCCTGGCCACCCGCCCCGGCGAGAGCGCCGTCGACATCGGCTCCGGCACCGGGTCGGAGGTGCTGACCCTGGCCGAGCTGGTCGGGCCGACCGGCACCGCGCTCGGCGTCGAACCCGACCCGAACCTGCTGGCCGCCGCCGAACGCCGCGCCGCCCAGGCCGGCTCCACCGCCACCTTCGTCAGCGGCGACGCCTACGGCCTGCCCGTCGGCAGCGAGAGCTTCGACGTGGCCCTGTGTGAACGCGTTTTCCAGCACCTCACCGCTCCTGCCCGCGCGGTCGGGGAGATCGCCCGCGTGCTGCGGCCCGGCGGCCGGGTCGTGGTGATGGACACCGACTGGGGCTCGGCCATCGTGCACCCGGGCGACCGGCACGTGGTGCACGAGGTGATCGAGACCATGATCGCGGGCACCACCAACCCGTTCGCGGGCCGCCGCCTGTCGGGGCAGCTGGCCGCGGCCGGACTGGTCGTCGACGACATCGGCTCGCACGCCCTGATCCAGGACCGCAGCGTCGGGGCGGGCGCACTGGTCGCCCGGGTCGCGGATCGGGCGGTGGCGCGGGGCGCGATCAGCGAGCCCCAGCGCGATCGGTTGCTCGCCGACCTGGAGGCCGGCGCCGCCAGCGGCGACATCCACCTGTCGGTGACCATCTTCGCGGTGCTGGCGCACAAGCCGAACTGACCGAGAACGCAAGCGGCGCGCACCCTTCCGGGTACGCGCCGCTTTTTCGTCGGCTCTACAGGCTCATGAGCTTTTCGGAGGCGGCCAGGAGGACGCAGGTGGCCAGGCCGTCCATCGCCTTCTCCAGTTCACCGAGGGACGGGAAGCTGGGCGCGATGCGAATGTTCTTGTCCTCCGGGTCCTTTCCGTACGGGTAGGACGAACCTGCCGGGGTGAGCGCGATGCCCGCGTCCTTGGCCAGCGCCACCACCTTGCTGGCGGTGCCCTCCAGCACGTCGAGGCTGATGAAGTAGCCGCCCTTGGGCTCGGTCCAGGACGCGACCTTCGACGCGCCCAGCCGGTCCTCCAGAATCCGCAGCACCAGTTTGAATTTCGGCTCCAGGACTGCCCGGTGCTTCTGCATGTGCTCCCGTACGCCCTCGGCGTCGCCGAAGAAGCGCAGGTGCCGCAGCTGGTTCACCTTGTCCGGGCCGATGGTCTTCTTGCCCAGGTGCTTCAGGTACCACTCCACATTCGCGGTGGAGGAGCCGAAGAAGCTGACGCCCGAACCCGCGAAGGTGATCTTCGAGGTGGAGGCCAGCACGAACGGGCGGTTCGGGTTGCCGGCCGCGGCGGCCATACCCAGCACGTCGAGCACCGGCTCGGCGGTGTCGGTGAGCGGGTGCACCGCGTAGGCGTTGTCCCAGAACAGGCGGAAGTCCGGAGCCGCGGTCGGCATCGAAACCAGTTCGCGGGTAACGGCTTCGGAGAACGTGACGCCGGTCGGGTTGGAATAGTTGGGCACCGCCCACAGACCCTTGATGCTGGGGTCGGACGCGACCAGCTCCGCGATCAGGTGGGTGTCGGGGCCGTCGTTCTTCATCGGGATCGGGATCATCTCGAAGCCGAGCGACTCGGTGATCGCGAAGTGCCGGTCGTAACCCGGTACCGGGCACAGGAACTTGAGCACCGGCTCGTCCGCCCAGCGGCGCTCCGAATCCGCGGTGCCGTACAGCATGGCGAACACCAGCAGGTCGTGCATCATCTCCAGGCTGGCGTTGTTGCCGGCCAGCAGATTCGACACGGGGATGCCGAGCAGTTCGCCGAAGATCGCGCGCAGCTCCGGCAGGCCGTGCAGGCCACCGTAATTGCGGACGTCGGTGCCGTTGGCGTCACGGTAGTCGGCGGCGCCCGGCAGCTCGAGGAGTCCCTGCGAGAGGTCCAGCTGCTCGGGCGAGGGCTTACCCCTCGTAATGTCCAGCGTCAGCTTCTCGGTCTTGAGCTTCGCGTAGTTCGCGGTCTGCGTCTCGTGTTCCGTCACGAGTTCCGCATGGCTCATCAAACCGAATTGCGTCTGCCGAGGCATCTGAGCGCCCTTCCAATGGCGTGGGATATGTCCAGGGTTACGCGCACCGCGAACCCAACCGCCCAGGTTACTAGGCGGCGTATCCGATTCGGCAGGGATATCTGTACTTCCGTCACCCGCACGACCGGGCCGGAAAAAGAAAGGGGACCCAGCGCACCCGGCAGAGCCCGTTGACCCTTGCTGCCTTCCGGCCCTGGGGGAGTTCACAGGATGCGCGCCGCGCTGGATCCGTCGGCCAGTGTAGCGGCTCACCGCGCCCGCCGCCGCCCGGGGTCGATACGATGCCTGCGATATGCGGGGTCGCCCGCGATTTTCCGGAGGGGTAGAGACGATATGACGAGTTCCGATCCAGGAGCCGGTGCGCCGCACGATCCGCAGAAAGCCCAGGAGACCGCGCAATGGTGGGCCACCGCGCCCGCCGCCGGGGAGGGCCAGCCGGTTCAGGGTGCGGACCCGACGATGCTCAACTACGCCGCCGGCGGCATGCCCCCGTACACGCCACCCGCACAGCCCCTTCCGACCGGGCAGTCCGCGCCCGGCTACCCGCAGCAGCCGATGCCCGGCTACCCGCAGCCCATGACCGACGCCTACGGCCAGCCGCTGTCCGGCGGCTTCCCGCAGCAGCAGTTCGCCCAGCCCCCGGTCCCGCCGCCGGGCCAGGGGGGCTACGGCTATCCGGCGCAGCCGCCGCGCTCAGGCGGCAACAAGACCGGTTGGATCATCGGCGGGGTGATCGGCCTGGTGGTGATCGTCGGCGCGGTGATCGGCGTGGTCGCGCTCAGCGGCAGCGACAGCCCGTCGCCGCTGGGCGGGGACAAGAAGAAGGTCGCCGGGAAGTACTCCATGGAGGGCATCACCAACGGCTGCACCGTGATCGATACCTCGGTGCTCAACAAGTGGGCCGCCAACTCCAAGGGCACCCCCGAGCACTCCGAGACCAAGCCCACCGACTACTCGGGCGGCCGCTTCGACTGCCGGGCCGGCAACGAGGAAACCTCCAAGACCGACAAGTACGCGATCGCCAACACCGCCGACCTCACCCTCAACGTCTCGCTGCTGAGCGGCTCGTCGAGCGCCTACAACCGCCCCGAATACGACATCTGGAAGACCAGCGACACCGGCACCACCGGCAGCGGCCGCACCGCCGGTGACGTGAACGGCATCGGCGAGGCCGGCTACTGGGCGGCCAAGGTCGACGACTACTCCTCGTTCACCACCACCGACTACACGGTCGCGGTCAAGGACGACAACGCCTCGGTGAAGGTCAACATCCGCCTGCGCATGGGCAAGGGCCAGAGCGTCAGCAAGGACGAGATCGCCCAGGTATGCAAGGAGCAGGCCCAGAAAGCGCTCAACAATCTGAAGAAGAAGTAGCCGCCGACCACTGCATTTGCTTCTACCAGGGGTGTACCCGGTATATTGCTCGGCGGAGGATTCGCCTAGTGGCCTATGGCGCTCGCCTGGAACGCGGGTTGGGTTAACAGCCCTCAGGGGTTCAAATCCCCTATCCTCCGCTTCGAAGGCCCCGGCCGGACTCAGTCCGGCCGGGGCCTTCCGCATATCCGGGCCCGATCCGGCTCGGCGCGATGCGCAGGCCACCTCATCCAGGACGGATTCCAGCGGGTCCAGATAGCGGCGAAACGGACCGGTCCACCCCCGAGCTCGAGGTCGGCGAGGCCGAGGTCGACGCTGGCGATGAGGCTGTGACCCGAGACTCGTTCGGGAGGCCGGTCGATCATGGTGTTAGCTACGTCACGATTCTGACGCCGCCGGTCGATGCGATCTCTCCGGACTCGGTTGAGAAGTGGATCAGCTCGGGTGGTCGGGTCGAGCGCCACAGGCCCATGTCGATCCGGTCGATGTCTCGTCCGACGAGACCGGCCGATCGCCGATGCCGAGACGTTCGATGCCGAACGTCGTGTGGGTCATGGTGCCGCAATCGTCTGGGAGCGTTCGCTTTTGGATGGTGACATTACGGATATTCACCACGAAACACCCATAGACTGATGATTACAGCACTTCAGAACAATGTGGCCAGTCGTGACATGTTGCGGTAGAGGGGATTTCAGGCAATAGTTCGCCAATTCCAATGGCCGCAGATAAGAACTCGGGACCCTACCGCATCTGAAAACAAGACGATGCGCAATCGACGACCAACTGCGCGGTACCCTCGCCGCCATGGTGACGATGACTACCGCAGGATCTACGAATGGCGAAGTGCGAGTATCCCCGTCACGCGGGACGGGAGGCACTCTCCGTCGACTGAGTTCGTTCAGACCCCGGCTGGCCCATGCTTCGCTGTTGGTGACGTCAGTGGTGGCAGTCAAGTCATTTCAGATGTCTTTTGCGGCGTTGCACCAACTCTCGGTGCGTAATCTGGTTCCGCCCGATCTCGCCTCGAATGTGCCGATCGCCATCGATGGCTTGGTGATCGCCTCGATCATCGCCACGGCCGCATTCCGGCAATGGAGCGTCGGCTGGTGGTACTCGACCGCCTTGTTCGCTCTCTCGACCCTCGTCTCGATCGCTGGGAATATCCAGTACGCCCACGAGATCGGCGGCAGCGTTGTGCCGATGTGCCTCTACGCCGGCATGCCGCTGACAATGCTGTTCGCCGTGCACCTCACATTGATGCTCTGGGAACGCGGCAAGCAGGTCGCGGCGGAACACGCGGCCGAGCTGGAGGCCTCCGACCTCGAGCACGAGATCGAGGTGCCCGAGCTCGAGGATGAGCTCGAGGACGTAGTCGGCGCGGCCGAGCACGACGAACCGGAGTCCGCACCCGAGCTCTACGATGCGGCGTTCGACTGGGCGGAGACGGGGCGCGCCAAGGACCCCTATCCCGCGGCTCAGCCGAGGCTCTACCCACTGGAATCCGCGGCACCCGGATATTCCCTGGGGCAGACCACCGGCATCAGCACCCAGCCCAGGCCCGTCCCGCTGGATGCCGACGAACGGCGCCAGTTCTACATGACCGCTGCGCAAATGTAGTGCCCCACCGACCCTTCTGGAGCGAAGTATGGCGATGAACATGTGGCAGGACCAGGGAGTAGATCAGTTCCGGGAGATCGCAATCCGGCTGGCTTCGATCATCCAGAACAGTCTGGATCGATCGGGTGCGATGACTCAGTTCACCGAAGCATTCGGTAACGTCGAATCATTCACCGATCTGATGATCGACTACTCCGGTCGGTGGTTCAGCGAGACGGGCGGGCGCTCGACATTGATGGGACCCGAAATGTTCTGGATGTTGTCGGAACCCGCACCGCGCCGCAACCCGGCGGTCGGTATGCGAATCCAGGACGTCGGTGGCGAATCCGAAGGCCATTCCGGCCATCGCGCGCGAAAACTATTGTTGATCTGTGTTTTCGAAGCACTCACCCATACCCAGTGGGGTGCACCCGATAGCTTGTCCGAGCATCCGCTGATCAACGGAATGGTGTAACTCTCCACCGAACTCCGCATCGAAGGCCCCCGCCGGACTCGGTCCGCCGGGGGCTTTCGCATTCGCGGTTCAGCGCAATGCGCGCGCGACCTCGTCCAGAGCGGATTCCAGCAGCTCCGAGTAGCGGTCCGGATCCGGGATCACGGCGGGGTCGGCGTGCACGGAGACGGTGACGGTGTCGCCGAGACCGGTGACGCCGTGGGTGACGTGCATGACCGCGCCCAGGGCCGGGAATCCCGCGGTGAAACGCACCGCACCGCCACCGAACTCGAGATCCGCGGGACCGCGGTCGACGCTGGAAACCACGGTGTGACCCGAAACTCGTTCGGGGAGTAGATCGATCGGCACCTTGGCTACATCGCGGTGGAGGATCGGCGCGGGCAGGACTGCGGTCACCGCGTCCGGCGCGTACTGGAGGGGGTGGGCGGCGCGGGTGCGGCGGGCGGTCAGGTCGGCGGCGATGCGGTCGGCGCGGGCGCGCGGCAGGGGTTCGGCGAGGGACAGATCGACCGAGAGGTCGCGGTAGGCATTGCGGGCGGGACGGCCCGGCCCGTCGGTTCCGGGCGCGGCGACCGCCATGGGCACCTGGGCGCGGAGTTCGGCGACGGCCGCGTCGTGGTCACGGAGATAGCGTTCGAGAGCGAAGGAGATGGCGGTGAGGGCTACCACCGTGACCGAATGGTCCGGGGTGCGCAGGCGGGTCTTGTCGCACACCAGCATGCGCACGATATGCGTTTCCGGGGGTGCGCCGGTGCCGTTCAGGAGGGTCGGTTCGACATCGAAGGCCGGGGGCGGGAGTTCCCCGGCGGCGGTGAGATCCGCCAGGCCGCGCTGGGCGCGGACGGCGGCCAGGCCGCGAATCACGGTGCGCGCCATGCCGATCGGGATGGCGGGCAGAGCGAGAGCCGTGGCGGAGGCGCTGGTCGCCGCGTCGCGCAGGCGGCGGGGCAGGGAACGGAGGAGGAACGGGGCCGAAGGACGCGGCACGGATGCCGTCGGAACGCCGCCCGCACCGAAGAGCGCGCGGGCGATGGCGGCGGCGCGACGCCCGTCGGCCAGGGCGTGGGACAGCTGCAGCACCGCTACCAGGGCGGACTCCCCGCCAGCGAATCCCGGGACGTCCCGGACGTTCCGGAAGACATGCAGTCGCCAGGGGCGTTCATTCGCCCGCACACCGGTGCCGAGCAGGGTGCCGAGTTCGTCGGTGAGCGTCGCCCAGGTGGCGTCGCCGAGATCGTGGTCGGTGAACTGATCGGTGGTGAATTCGCAAGTCGCCCACATCGGATACGCAATATTCGCGGGAGCGTCCAGCACGTGGACCAGCAAATCCGGGATGTGGACCACCCGGTTCGCGACGGCCGTCCGCAGCCGCTCGGCATCGCACCCCGTGTCGGTGAAGCAGTAGAGCAGAAACAGATCGTTACGGGTGCGCGCGGACAGCCAGTACATGGTGGCGTCCCGGGCGGCCAGGGAATTCACCCGACGACCATAACGAAAACCCGATGCGCTGCGGAGACGGTAGTGCTACCGTTTGTAGTAGAAGCACTGGCACTGTCCCGGGGGCGGGGTGACCGCTATGGCAACCACCAACAAGATCGCCGGTCGACTTGGGAAACAAGCCGATGAGATGGATCAGCGGTACCAGGGTGCCGCATTCCTGAAACGATCGATCAACAAGGTATTTCCGACTCACTGGTCGTTCCTGCTCGGTGAAATCGCGCTGTACAGCTTCATCATCCTGCTGCTCTCCGGCGTCTATTTGACCTTGTATTTCGACCCCTCCATGGGTGACGTCACCTACAACGGCTCCTATCAGCCGCTGCGCGGGGTCACCATGTCGCGGGCCTACGAGACCGCGCTCAACCTCTCGTTCGACGTACGCGGCGGATTGTTCGTACGCCAGGTGCACCACTGGGCCGCGCTGCTGTTCACCGCGTCGATGATCGTTCACATGTGCCGGGTCTTCTTCACCGGCGCCTTCCGCAAACCCCGCGAGGCCAACTGGGTCATCGGCGCGCTGCTGTTGATCATGGCCATGTTCGAGGGCTTCTTCGGCTACTCACTGCCCGACGACCTGCTCTCCGGCACCGGCCTGCGCGCCGCCTTCGCCGGGATCACCCTGGGCAGTCCGGTCATCGGCACCTGGCTGCACTGGCTCATGTTCGGCGGAGACTTCCCCGGCACCATCATCATTCCGCGCCTCTACATCGCGCACGTGCTGCTGCTGCCCGGAATCATGCTGGCGCTCATCGTCGTTCACATCGCGCTGGTCTGGTATCAGAAGCACACCCAGTACCCGGGGCCCGGACGCAGCGAGAAGAACGTCATCGGCACCCGCATCGTGCCGGTCTTCTCGCTGGACCAGGGCGCGTTCTTCGCCTTCACCCTGGGCGCGCTCGCGCTCATGGGCGGACTGCTGCAGATCAATCCGATCTGGAATCTGGGGCCCTACAACCCTTCCCAGGTCTCGGCCGGCACCCAACCCGACTTCTACATGATGTGGACCGACGGGTTCCTGCGCCTGTTCCCGGCCTGGGAGGCGTACCCGTTCGGGCACACCATCCCCGGCGCGTTCTCGGTGGCGCTGTTCATGCCGCTGATCTTCACGCTGATCATCGCCTACCCGTGGATCGAGAAGCGGCTCACCGGCGATCGGGCCCGGCACAACCTGCTGCAGCGCCCGCGCGACGTCCCGGTGCGCACCGCCATCGGGGCCATGTCGCTGAGCTTCTACCTGATCCTCACCTTGGCCTGCGTCAACGACATCATCGCCTTCAAGTTCGACATCTCGCTCAACGCCACCACCTGGGCCTTCCGCATCGGCCTGCTGACCGTCCCGGCGCTGGCCTACGCCGCGGCCTACCGGCTGTGCATCGGACTACAGCGCGCCGACCGCAGCGTGCTCGAGCACGGCATCGAAACCGGTGTGGTGCGGCGACTTCCGCACGGCGAGTACATCGAAGTGCACCAGCCGCTGGGCCCGGTCGACGAGCACGACCATCCGATTCCCCTGGAGTATCAGGGCGCCCGCGTCCCCCGGAAGATGAACCAACTCGGCCTCGCGGGGCGTCCCGGCACAGGCGCGTTCTTCTGGGCCGATCCCCCGGAGGAACGCGAACTCAACGCCGCCAACGACCACGCGGCCGAGCACGCCCAGCTGGCGGTACTGCGGCGGGCGCAGGAGAACGCCGCGGGCAACGGGCACTCCGGCAACGGGCAGCGCTCCACCTGACCGCTCCGCTGCGACGGCCTTCAGCAAAAGTGAAGCCCCCGAGTCTCCGGGACTCGGGGGCTTCTCGTTTCTCCCGGTGGGGCCGCGGCAGGCCACCCGCAGGCTGTGCGATCAGGCCCGCTTGAACTCTCCGTCGGAAACGCCCGCTACGAAGGCATCCCACTCGCCCGGCGTGAAAGCCAGGATCGGCCCGGTGCCGCGGTCCTTGGTGTCCCGGACCGCGACATTGCCGTCGCGGAGAAAAGCGACCTCCACGCAGTTGCCGTTGGGGCCGCTGTGTTTGCTCTTGCGCCAAACAGCGCCGGTGAAATCCACCTTCACGGTACTAGCTCCTTTTCTGCGTCAAGCTTGGAATCCTGCTGGCATCGATCTTGGCGACCGCGGGATCGCTCGAAATCACGAATCCTCGGGGCCGCCGTAGATCGCACGCAAACGCTCCGTACAACCTATCTCTGCACGTCACGACGGGAATGCGCCCCCGATGGCCGTTCCCGCGCTAAACCCTAGCAGGGTTCGTCATTAGGAGATCGCATTCTTTCGTTTTCAATCAGCAAATTTGCGGCAAGGTTAGCCAGCAAATTATTTGCAAGAAATTAGCCCCAGTTTGAGGCTATTGAATTTCAAACATGAGAATTCCTTCGCTCACGCCTCGGGTACCCCGGGTGGACCGGCGCACGCGGGGCATGGGGAATCATGGGGACCATGCCCCAGCAGTCACCGGAGGACGCCGGACGGGACCGTGACGACGACGGCCGTGCCCGGAATGCCCGTCCTCGTGACCGTTTTGGGCGACCTCTCCCGTTCGGTAGCCCCGGCATTCCCCGCATTCCCGATGACCTGGACCTGCCGCCGGCCGAAACCCTCGACTATGCCCAACGTCTGCTGGACGAGGGCCTGGCTTTCAACGCGCACGAGGTACTGGAGGCCGCCTGGAAGAACGGCCCGTTCGCGGAGAAGTCGCTATGGCAGGGCCTCGCGCAATTTGCCGTTGGACTCACCCACATTCAGCGGGGAAACCCCAAGGGAGCGCGCACTCTGCTGGAACGGGCGTCCGAACGCCTCTCCGCCTACGGATCCGCGCCCTACGGCATCGACTCGCCCGGCCTGGTGGACCGTGCGCATACCTTGCTCATGGCCATTGAGCAGGGAAAACCCATCTCCGACACGGACCTTCGAGCTCGGCTCACAATCCCCCACTGAATTCGCAATCCCCTTGTCCCGCCGCACTCGATGTGCGCACCGGCGAGAAAGGAAGGGTCGGCCGCGCTGCGAAGGATGCGAACTACCATCGACAGACATGCCGACCGACCCCGCCCCAGCAACGGCCGCCCACCCCGGGCGGCGGACCGGGGCCGGTCGCTTCGCGCCCAGCCCGTCCGGCGATCTACATCTGGGCAACCTCCGCACCGCACTGCTGGCCTGGCTCTTCGCCCGCTCCACCGGACGCGAATTCCTCATGCGGGTGGAGGATCTGGACCGCGTCAAAAAGGGCGCGGCCGAACGACAACTCGAGGACCTGGCCGCCATCGGCCTGGACTGGGACCCGCCGGTGGTGTGGCAGTCGCAGCGCCTCGCCCTCCACGAGACGGCCATCGCACGCCTCACCGAGGCGGACCTGACCTACGAGTGTTTCTGCACGCGTGGGGAAATACAGCAGGCGGTGACCGCGCCGCACGGCCCGATGGGCGCGTACCCCGGCAACTGCCGCAACCTCACCGAGCAGGAGAAGCAGCGTCGGCGTGACGAGGGCCGCCCCGCCGCGCTGCGCCTGCGCGCCGACCGCACCGAATTCACCGTCACCGACCTCCTGCTCGGCGAATACCGCGGCGCCGTGGACGATCTGGTGCTGCGGCGCGGCGACGGCACCCCCGCCTACAACCTCGCCGTCGTGGTGGACGACGCCGACCAGGGCATCGACCAGGTGGTGCGCGGCGACGACCTGCTGCCCTCCACGCCGCGGCAGGCGTATCTGGCCACCTTGCTCGGCCTGCCCGTCCCCGCATACGCCCACGTCCCGTTGGTGCTCAACACCTCCGGGCAACGGCTCGCCAAGCGCGATGGGGCGGTCACCCTGCGCGATCGGACAGCCCTCGGCGAATCCCCGCGACACGTGCTGAGCGCGCTCGCGGCGTCGCTCGGCTACGAAGGCGCAATCACGCCGGCCGATGTCCTGGAACGATTCCGGCCGGAAAACCTCCCCAAAGAACCCTGGAGACTCGACCCCGACGGGTTGTTGCAACCCAGCTGGTGTCCGTAACGTACGCACTCGACCAGATCCCGAACGAAATCGACGAGGACGGCGGAACAATGACGAGCGGTGGGTACGACCCCAACCAGTATCCGGGCGGCCAGCCGTACGGGCAGCCGCAGCAGCCTTACGGCCAGCCGCAGCAGCCACAGCAGCCGTACGGTCAGCAGCAGCCCTACGGGCAGTCCGACCCCTACGGCCAGCAGCCGCAGCAGCCTTACGGCCAGCAGCCCTACGGGCAGCAGCCCGACCCGTACGGCCAGCAGCAACAGCAGCCGCCGCAGTACGGCCAGCAGCCGCAGCAGCCGTTCGGTCAGTCCGACGCCTACGGCCAGCAGCAGCCGTACGGCCAGCCTGCCTACCAGCCCTACCCGGACGGCGGCCAGCCCGGTTTCGGCGGCGGTTTCGGCGGCTCGCAGCCCGGTGACCTGTGGACCCGCTTCGCGGCCCGCATCATCGACGGCCTGATCATCGGCATTCCGGCGGGCATCATCCAGGCGGTGCTGCCCAGCAGCATCGCGTGGCTGTGGAGCGTGCTGGTCCCGGTCATCTACTTCGGCTACTTCATCTTCATGGAGACCCAGCAGGGCGGCCAGACGCTGGGCAAGAAGATCCTGAACCTGCGGGTCGTCGGTCCCGGCGGCGCGCCGCTGGACCCGGCCACCTCCGCCAAGCGCAACCTGTTCATGATCGTGCAGCTGGTCCCGTGCCTGGGCACGCTGGTCGGCCTCGGCATGGCGATCTACATCGCCATCACCATCGAGCAGAGCCCGACCAAGCAGGGCTGGCACGACCAGTTCGCCGGCGGCACCCAGGTGCTGAAGGGCTGAGGCTCTTCCCTCCGCTGAACGCAATGGGGCGCATCCTCTCCGGATGCGCCCCATTGTCATTGGTGCGCCACATCATTCGCGCACCGCTCCGGTCGCTCAGCTGGAGCCCGTCGCGCTGGCGATGAGAAAGATCAGGAACCCGCCCAGCCCCAGCACCGTCCCGGCCGCACCGACCCAGATGCCGCCGAGCGCCAGGCCGCGGCCCTGCTGCCCGTTCGTCTTGAGCTGGTTGAACGCGACGATCCCCAGCACCAGTCCGACGATCGAGACCACCGGTAGGAAGGCGCAGAAGAACATGGCCGGGATGCCGATGATCGACACCACCAGCGACGCGATGGCCAGCGAACTGGTCTGCTGTGTCGGCGCCGCGTACCCGTAGGGCTGATAGCCCGGGTAGCCGCCGTAGCCCGGGGGCTGCGGCGTGGGCTGCTGACCCGCGCCCGGATAGCCCGGCGTCGGATTCGCCTGTGGCGGCGGATAGCTCGGATACACCGGCTGCGGCGGCGGGGTCAGCGGCGGCTGCTGATACTGCGGCGCGGAGGTGTAGCCGGGCGGAGGCGGCGTCGATTGCTGCGGCGCCGCGGGCGGAGTCTCGGGCGTGACGCCCTCACCGCCGTACTGCTTCCACCACTCGTCGGAATCGCCAGGATTCGTCATTCGTCCAGCCTAGGGCACCCCAGCTATCCATACCCCGCGGTCGAGGCAGGGGATACTTTCGAGCGTGAGTGATATCGAAACGGTCGAAACCGACCGATCTGGACACCCCACGCCGCAACACGCCGCATTCGCGGACGCGGCGGGGGGATATTTCACGCCGGTGGCGGTGGCCTTCACCGCTGTCCTGCTGATTTCCAACGTGTGCGTCGCCAAGGGCGTCCAGTTCTTCTCCGGACAGCATTTCTCCCTGGGCCCGCTGACCATCCTGCCGATCACCATGGACGGCGCGTTCTTCCTCTTCCCGATCGCCTACGTCATCGGCGACATCCTCAGCGAGGTGTACGGCTTCCGGGCCACCCGCCGCACCGTCTACTACGGGTTCGCGGCGCTGCTGCTGATGATCGTCTGCTTCCAGATCGTCATCAAACTGCCCACCGGTGACCTGCAGCAGAACTCGACCTCCTTCGGGGACGTGCTCGGCAATACCCCGCAGCTGGCGCTGGCCGGGATCACCGGCTACTTCGTGGGCCAGTTCCTGAACTCCAGCACGCTGGTGCTGATCAAGGAGCGCACCAAGGAGAAGCATCTGTGGGCGCGACTGCTCGGCTCCACCGTCGCGGGCGAGTTCGGTGACACGCTCGTGTTCTGCTCGATCGCGGCGACCGCCATCGGCATCAATACCTGGGGCGACTTCGTCAACTACGTGATCGTCGGCTTCCTCTGGAAGACCCTCGTCGAGGTGTGCGTGCTGCCGATCAGCTACCGCTGCATCGCCTTCCTGAAGAAGCGCGAACCCTCCTACCGACCGCGCGAGCGATCGGCCATCTACGAGTGACGCGGACCGACCTTCCGAAGCTCGCGGCCGTGTCGAATTCCCTTATTGCCCAGGGGCTTTGATGCGGCCGCGCCAGCGGCCCAGGAATTCCGCCTGATATTCGTCGAAGTAGCCGCCGTCGATGCTCTCGCGGACGCGGTCCACCAGACGCACCGTGAATCGCTCGTTGTGGATGGTGCACAACGTCGAGGCGAGCATCTCCTTCGCCTTGAACAGGTGATGGATGTAGGCGCGTGTGTAGTGCGCGCAGGTGTAGCAGTCGCAGGTCTCGTCGATGGGCGTGAAGTCGCGCTTGAACCGGGCGGTATTGAGATTGAACCGGCCCTCGTCGGTGTACAGCGCCGCATTGCGCGCCACGCGTGAGGGATTCACACAGTCGAAGGTGTCCGCGCCGTTCTCCACCGCGGTGAAGATGTCCTCCGGCTCGCTGATGCCGAGCAGGTGCCGGGGCTTGCCCTCGGGCAGTTCGTCGCAGCACCAGCCGACGATGGTGCCCAGATTGTGCTTCTCCAGCGCCCCGCCGATGCCGTAACCGTCGAATCCCGTTCCGGCCGCGCCCCGCAACTCCTCGAGGTCGCGACAGGCCTTGCGGCGCAGGTCTTCGTACTGCGCGCCCTGGATCACGCCGAACAGCGCCTGATACGGCCGATGCGGGCGCGCCTCGGTGAGCCGCTCGTGCTCGTCGAGGCAGCGTTTGGCCCACAGCCGCGTACGCTCCAGCGATTCCTCCTGGTAGCCACGGGTGTTCATGAGCGTGGTGAGCTCGTCGAAGGCCATCATGACGTCCGCGCCCAGCTGATGCTGGATGCCCATCGACACCTCGGGGGTGAACCGGTGCTTGGAGCCGTCCAGGTGGGAGCGGAAGGTGACGCCGTCATCGTCGACGTGCGCCAGCCGCTCCTTGCCCTTGGCGATCACGTCGTCGTCCTGCACGCCGACCGATTCCATGGCCAGCACCTTCTTGAAGCCGACACCCAGCGACATGACCTGGAAGCCGCCGGAGTCGGTGAACGTCGGGCCGTGCCAGTTCATGAACTCCGCCACGCCCCCGGCCTCGTCCACGATGTCCGGGCCGGGCTGCAGGTAGAGGTGGTAGGCGTTGGCCAGCAGCGCCTGCGAGCCGAGTTCCTTCATGGTCTCCGGCAGTACGGCCTTGACCGTGGCCTTGGTCCCGACGGGAATGAAGGCGGGTGTCGCAATATCGCCATGTGGCGTGCTGATCACACCGGTCCTGCCGTGCCGCCCTTCCAGGCGGGCACCGACCTTGAACGAGAACTCGGAGGCAGCAGACACCGAGCTATCCTCTCACTTCGTCAGCCGAGTGATTTTCTTCGCTCCACGAAAGTGGCCCGGCCCACACACCGTCGTGTGCGGGCCAGGCCATTGGAGCGAGGGTCATTTGGTGAGGACGACCGCGTCCGGCTCCGGATCATCCACATTGTTGCCCTCGCCGTCGGTGATGGCGGCGGCGAACTGGGCGTTGTAGAGCCGGTGGTAGAAGCCGCGGGCGGCGAGCAGTTTCTCGTGCGTGCCCTGCTCGACGATCTTGCCCTTCTCCATCACCACGATGGTGTCGGCGTCGCGGATCGTCGAAAGCCGGTGCGCGATCACGAAACTCGTGCGATCCCGGCGCAGCGCCGCCATGGCGTGCTGCACCAGCAGCTCGGTGCGGGTGTCGACCGAGCTGGTCGCCTCGTCCAGGATCAGGATGGATGGCTTGGCAAGGAACGCGCGGGCGATCGTGATGAGCTGCTTCTCACCGGCGCTGACGCCGGAGCCCTCCTCGTCGATGACCGTGTCGTAGCCCATCGGGAGCGCGTGCACGAACCGGTCCACGTAGGCGGCGCGGGCGGCCTCGAGGATGTCCTCCTCGGAGGCGTTCGGATTGCCGTAGGCGATGTTCTCGCGGATGGTGCCGCCGAACAGCCAGGTGTCCTGCAGCACCATGCCCATGCGCGAGCGCAGGTGGTCTCGGGTGATGGCGGTGATGTCGACGCCGTCGATGGTGATGGCGCCGGTATCCACCTCGTAGAACCGCATGAGCAGGTTGACCAGGGTGGTCTTGCCCGCACCGGTCGGCCCGACGATGGCCACCACGTGCCCGGGCTCGGCGACCAGCGAGAGGTTCTCGATGACCGGGGTCTCCGGCTCGTAGCGGAAGGACACGTCCTCGAACGCGACCCGCCCGCGCTCCAGCGGCCGCGAGTCCTCCGGATCCGGGTCCGGCGACTGCTCCTCGGCGTCGAGGATCTCGAAGATCCGTTCCGCCGACGCCACACCCGACTGCAGCAGGTTCATCATCGAACCGATCTGGGTGAGCGGCTGGGTGAATCCGCGCGAGTACTGGATGAACGCCTGCACCTCGCCCAGCGACAGCTGACCCGACGCCACCCGCAGACCACCGACCACGGCGATCAGCACGTAGTTCAGGTTCCCGAGGAACATGATGGCGGGCATGATCAGCCCGGAGATGAACTGCGACTTGAACGAGGAGTCGTAGAGCTTCTCGTTGGTCTCGTCGAACTTCTCCCCCACCTCGCGCACGCGACCGAAGGCGCTGACCACCTCGTGGCCGGTGAAGGCCTCCTCGACCTGAGCGTTCACCTCGCCGGTGAACTTCCACTGGTCCACGAAGTGCGGCTTGGAGCGCTTGGCGATCTGCGCGGTCACGATGACCGCCAGCGGCACGGTGAGCAGCGCGATCAGGGCCAGGATCCAGGAGATCCAGAACATCATGATCAGGATGCCGATCACCGACAGCACGTTGATGATCAGCTGCGACATGGTCTGCTGCAGCGTCTGTGCCACATTGTCGACGTCATTGGTGACGCGCGAGAGCACGTCGCCGCGCGGCATGGAGTCGAAGTAGCGCAGCGGCAGCCGGTGGATCTTCTCCTCGATCTGCGCGCGCATCCGCTTCACGGTGCGGTTGAGCACCACGATCAGCAGCTGCGCCTGCAGCCAGCCGAACAGCGCGGAACCGATGTAGAGCGCCAGCACCCAGGCCAGCACCTGCCCCACGGCGGTGAAATCGATTCCGGTGCCGGGGATCACGTCCATGCTGGCGAGCATGTCGGCGAAGGTGGTGTTGCCGCCCGCGCGCAGGCCCTCGACCAGTTCGTCCTTGCTCTGCCCGGCGGGCAGCTGCTTGCCGACCACGCCGTCGAAGATGAGGTTGGTGGCCTTGCCGAGGATCTGCGGACCCAGGGTGTTGAGCACCACCGAGCCGACCGCCAGCACGAACACCACGATCAGATAGGCCCGATCCGGCGCGAGCATGCGCAGCAGGCGCTTGAGCGACGGGCCGAAGGATTTCGCCTTCGCATCCGGCGCACCGGGATTGGGGGCTCCGGGCCTCATCGCACCTCCTCCGCGCTGAACTGCGATTCCACGATCTCGCGGTATTCGTTGCAGTCGAGCAGCAACTGGTCGTGGGTGCCGATGCCGGCCATCGCGCCGTCCTCCAGCACCACGATCTGATCGGCGTCACGGATGGTCGAGATCCGTTGCGCCACAATGATGACCGACGCGTTGACGGTCTCCGGCTTCAGGGCCTCGCGCACCCGCATGTCGGTGGCGACGTCCAGGGCGGAGAAGCAGTCGTCGAACAGGTAGATGCGCGGCTTGCGCACCAGCGCGCGGGCGATCGCCAGACGCTGTCGCTGCCCGCCGGAGACGGTCGTACCGCCTTGCGCCACAGGTGTTTCCAGGCCCTGCGGCATCTCGCGCACGAAGTCGGCGGCCTGCGCGATCTCCAGCGCGTGCCAGAGTTCCTCATCGGTGGCGTCCGGCTTACCGTAGCGCAGATTCGAGGCCACGGTGCCGGAGAACAGGTACGCCTTCTGCGGGACCAGGCCGATCTCGGTGCGCAGCGTCTCCAGTTGCAGCTCCCGGACATCGGTGCCGCCCACGTGGACCGCGCCGTCGGTGACGTCGATCAGCCGCGGGATCAGGTTGATCAGGGTGGTCTTGCCCGCGCCGGTCGCGCCGACGATGGCGGTGGTGGTACCCGGCTCCGTCTGGAAGCGGATGGCTTTCAGCACCGGCTTCTCCGCGCCCGGGAACTTGAACTCGGCGAACCGCAGGTCCACCTTGCCCGGGTCGTCCGTGAACGCCTGCGGCAGCCGCGGCTCCGACACCGAGGACTCGGTGTCGAGAACGGCGCTGATCCGCTCGGCCGAGACCGCGGCGCGCGGGGCCATCATGGCCAGGAAGGAGGCCATCATGACCGCCATCAGGATCTGCATGATGTAGGCCAGCATCGCGGTGAGCGTGCCGATCTGCATGTCCCCGTTGTCGATCGAGTGGCCGCCGAACCAGATGACGCCGACCGTGGTGACGTTCGAGATCAGCATGACCATCGGGAACATCAGGGCCATGTACTTACCGACATAGAGCGACTGCTCGGTCAGCTCGCTGTTCGCGACACCGAACCGCCAGGTCTCCTGACGTTCCCGCACGAACGCCCGCACCACACGGATACCGGTGATCTGCTCGCGCAGCACCCGGTTCACCGCGTCGATGCGGTCCTGCATGCGCCGGAAGCCGGGCACCATACGGGTGATGATGAAGCCCATCGACAGCGCCAGCGCGGGCACCGCGATCAACAGCAGCCACGACAGCTGCATGCTCTCGCGCAACGCCATGAAGATGCCGCCGATGCACATGATCGGGGCCATCACCAGGATGGTCGCGCTCATCAGCACCAGCAGCTGTACCTGGCCGATGTCATTGGTATTGCGGGTGATCAGCGACGGCGCGCCGAACACGCCGACCTCCCGCGCGGAGAAGGTGCCCACCCGGTGCAGCAGGGCCGCGCGCATATCGCGGCCCGCGCCCATTGCGGCCTGGGCGCCCAGATAGACCGAGGCGGCCTGGGCGACGATCTGGATGGCGGTCACCAGCAGCATCCAGCCGCCGGTGGACCAGATGTAGCCGATATCGCCCTTGGTGACACCCCGGTCGATGATGTCGGCGTTCAGAGTGGGCAGATACAGCATGGCGATGACCGAGATCAGCTGGAGCACGACGACCCCCGCCAACTGATTGCGGTAGGGCCGCATGGAGGTGCGTAGAAGTCGGATCAACATGATGCTTGGCAGGCTACCGCCATCTGCCTAGATGTCGGGTTGATCCAGATCACGCCACTCGCCCGCGGTGGGCTGGGCGGGTGTGGTCGCGACCGCGCCACCCGCCGGGCGGGGGCGGCGGGTCCAGGCGTCCGGGTCGTGCAGCAGTTCGTCCAGGAAGGACGGGAGCAGGTCATGGGCGATATCGGCGATGGTGACACGCTCGAGCACGGAACGGATGTTCACCCGCAGCCCGATCCACACCCGCTGCAGCGGTTCGGCCGCGCCCGTGTAGCTGACGTCCTCCGGCCGCTGTCCGCGCACCGAGGCCAGCGGGCCCTCCACGGCGCGAATCACATTCGCGATGCTGATCTCGGCGGCCGGGCGGGCCAGCCGGTAACCGCCGTCCGGACCGCGGCGGCTGATCACCAGATCGCCCTTGCGTAGATCCGCGACCACCGATTCCAGCACCTTCGGCGGAATGTCCTGGGCGGCGACGATCGCGTCGGCCTTCACCGAATCCGGTTGCCCCTTCGCGATTTCGACGAGGGTGCGCACCGCGTAATCGACCTTCGCGGTGATGTGCACGGAAACTCCTGATATCGGACCGGTGGTGTGAAAACCCTATCGCGCTGGATACAGCACACCGAGTGCGGCATTCAGCAAGGTCGTCTCGACGTGGTCGACATCCATGTCCGGGACGATCTCCTGGGTCATCATCGCGGTGCTGAGCACCTGCATGGTCGCGGCGGCGCGCAACAGGGTGTCGGCGTCCGGATCGGGTCCCGCCATCCACCGGCACATGCGGTGATGCAACTCGATCATGTCGGGGTAGCGATTGCCGAGCGCGTTGACGATGGCGACCGTGTCGCGCATGCACAGCGCGCCCACCTGACGGTTGGCCAGGGTGGAGTGCAGACGCTCGCGAATCACCGCTCGGACGTTGTCGGGAGTTGCGGGCAGGTTGTCGAGGCTCGCGACCTGATCCCGCACTTCGTCGAACATCGGCTCGATGATCGCGACCAGAAGATCGACCTTCGAGGCATAGTGATAGTAGAGCGAGGCTTTTGTGATTCCCACCGCATCGGCGACCTCGCGCAAACTGCTGTGGTCGAACCCTTTGCTGGCGAATAACTGCAGAGCGGCGTCACGGATCGCGTCTTTAGTGCTTCTACCTGCGACAACGGTCCCGGAACCGTTCTGGCCACCCATGCTTTCATCCTCTCACCCGTGCTCTGAATGCGATCAACGCCACCTAGAGTCGAGGTTGTTCCTCCGCTTAACTCCTCGGTAGTCTACCTACCGCACGGTAGGCAGATTTCGTTTCGTGAAGGCGGGGAGCCGACAGCTCCCGGCGGCAGTGTTGTCTACGCGCTCGCACACCAGCACCCCTGTTCAGCCCGCACAAACCATCGCCCAGGAGACCCCTCGTGTCCGTATACCTCTATCGGTGGGGAAAGTTCGCCTTCCGCCGTAAATGGATCGTCATCGCGGCGTGGGTCGCCGCGTTGTTCGTGATCGGCGGTGTCGGCGGTTCCCTGGCCAAGCCGTTCCAGGACTCCTTCACCATGCCGGACCTGCCATCCGAGCGGGCCACCACGATCCTCGACGAACATTTCCCGGGCGCCTCCGCCGGCTTCGACCAGAATGCCGTCAACGGCACCTATGTGATCGCCGCGCCGAACGGTCAGAAGCTGACCGATCCCGGCAACGCGGCCGCGCTGCAGGCCTTCGTCACCAAGCTCGGTGAACTCAACATCATCGACAAGACCGCGCCGCTGATGAACCCGGTCGACATCACCAAGAAGATCGGTGAGCGCGCTGGAATCGACTGCCTCGCCGCCGACCGCTCCAACCCTGCCTTCGCCGCGAACTGCTCGAGCGCACCGCTGAACGTGCTGAACGAAGCGCACCCGGACTCGGTCGCGACCATGCAGGTCAAGTACACGATCCCGAAGTACTCCGACCTCACCGCGGCAGACCGTGAAGCCGCCTACAAGGTCGGTGACGACGCGCGCGCGGCCGGCCTGCAGGTCGAACTCATCGGTTCCATCACCCAGGATCCGGGCGGCTCCAGCGGCGCCTCGGAGATGATCGGCATCGCGGTGGCCCTGGTGGTCATGGTGATCGCGTTCGGCGCGATCGTGGCGGCCTTCGTGCCGATCCTCACCGCGCTGGTCGGTGTCGGCACCGCCATCTCCGTCATCATGTTCGGCACCCACTGGCTGACCGTGCCGACCTTCACCCCGATCCTGGCCTCCATGATCGGCCTGGCGCTGTCCATCGACTACGCCATGTTCATCGTCTCCCGGTACAAACACGAACTGGCCGTGTCGAATTCGCCGGAGGAGGCCGCGGGCACCGCGGTCGGCACCGCGGGCTCGGCCGTCATCTTCGCCGGTCTGACCGTCATCATCGCGCTGGCGGGTCTCACCTTCGTCCGGGTCAGCTTCCTCACCTCGATGGGTATCTTCGGCGCCGTCTCCGCGGCCATGGCGGTGCTGGTGGCCGTCACCCTGATGCCCGCGCTCATGGGCGCGTTCGGCCGCTTCCTGTTCAAGCCGAAGCTGCCGCTGGTCGCCCAGCACGATCCGGAGGACGACTCGTCGGTCACCAACGGCCAGCGTTTCGCCCGTCTCATCGGCAAGGCGCCCGCGCTGACCCTCGGCATCTCCGTGGTGCTGCTCGGTCTGCTCGCCGCCCCCGCGGTGAATCTGCAGCTGGGTCTGCCCGGCGGCGACTCGATGCCGCACGACAGCACCATCCGCAAGGCGTACGACCTGCAGACCGAGGGCTTCGGCGAAGGCTCGAACGGCACGCTGATGGTGGTGGTCGACCTCAGCAAGACCCCGGAGAACCAGCGCACCGAGGCGCTGAACGCGTTGCGCGACAAGCTGGCCCACTACCCGGGCATGGACTACCTGACGGTGGCCCAGCACAGCCAGGACGGGCAGGCCGCCATGTTCATGGGCGTCCCGCACGCCGGACCGAACAACAAAGAGACCAAGGACCTGGTCAAGGACGCACGCAATGCCGAATCGGAGCTGAAGGCTCAGTACGGCATGGAGTACGGCATCACCGGTACGACCGCCATCTTCGCGGACGTCTCACAGGCGCTGCTGGTCAAGATCATCCCGTATCTGGCGATCGTGGCGGGCGCGGCATTCATCCTGCTGCTCTTGGTGTTCCGCTCCATCCTGGTGCCGCTGACCGCCGCGCTCGGCTTCCTGCTCTCCATGGCGGCCACCTTCGGCGCGACCGTGCTCATCTTCCAGGACGGCAAGTTCGGCCTGGTCGAACCGCACCCGCTGGTCAGCTTCCTGCCGATCATGTTGATCGGCTTGGTATTCGGTCTCGCCATGGACTACCAGGTGTTCCTGGTGACCCGCATGCGTGAGGAATACGTACACGGCAAGTCCGCCAAGGAAGCCATGATCAGCGGCTACCACCACGGCGCCCGCGTCGTGACCTCCGCGGCCATCATCATGATCTCGGTCTTCAGCGCATTCATGCTGCAGGACAATGTGGTGGCCAAGTCCATGGGCTTCGCCATGGCGGCGGGCGTCTTCTTCGACGCCTTCATCGTCCGCATGGTGCTCATCCCGTCGCTGCTCGCTCTGCTGGGCGACTCGGCGTGGTGGATCCCCAAGTGGCTGGACCGCATCCTCCCCGACATCGACGTGGAGGGCGCCAAGCTCACCGAGCTGAAGCAGTCCACCGTCCCCACCGAGACGAAGGAACACGCCACGATCGGCTGATCGACGCGTTGCACGCTCGGCCCCCACCCGGATTCCGGGTGGGGGCCGAGTTCGTTTGCACGCCTGGTTCGTCAGCGCAGGAAGCGGACGGCAGCGTTGCGGAGCGCGATGCCGGCGGCGGTGCCGGGAACCATGAGGGCGGCGGCCGCGCGGAAGCCGCGCTGCTTGGGTTCGACGAGCTTGCGGTGGCGGCGCTCGTAGGCCACCAGAGCCTGCCGGGGGTCATCGGGTGCGCGGGTGAGTTCCTCGGCCAGGGTGTGCGCACCCGCGATGGCGAGGGTGGAGCCGTCGCCGAACAGGGACAGTGAGGATCCGGCATCGCCGAGCAGGGCGACGCGGCCGATCGACCAGTGCGGCAGGCTGATTCGGCTCACCGAGTCGAAGTAGATGTCGTCGGCGGCCTGGAGTCGGTCGAGGAGCTCGGTGAAGATGCCGGTGCGGCCGGTGAAGGCGGCGGCGACCAGGCGTTTGTGTTGCGCGAGGTCACGGTGGTCGAAGCCGGGAACAGCGGACCGCCGGAACATGAAGGCGGCCACGGCTTTCCCCTTGGACGGGTGGACGGTGATCGCGCGGCCCGGCCGGTTGAACATGACTACCGCACGGTCGTCGTCGAAGACCCGGTCGACGGGCAGGGTGGCGGCGTACATGCCCAGGTGGCGAATGAATCCGGCCTCGTCGCCGAAGACCAGCCGCCGGACGTTCGAATGCAGGCCGTCGGCTCCGATCACATAGTCGTAGCGGCCGGTGCCGCCGCTCTCGAAGCCGACATCCACCCCGCCCGCATCCTGCGTGATCGCCGAAATCCACTCTCCCCAGCGGACTTCGGCCTTGTCGCGAGCCGCCTCGAGCAGGATGCCCGCCAGGTCCGCCCGAGCGACCTCCACCTCCCGATCCCCCGCCCCACCCTGAAAAGCGCTGAGCCGCAACCCCGACCGCTTCCCGCCGGTCTCGTCCACGAAGCTCATCCGATCCACGGCCGACGCCACCGCCCGCAGCGCGGGCATCACCCCCATGGCTTCGACCACCTCGACCGCGGGCCCCTTCACGTCGATCGGGTTCCCGCTCGACCGCTGTCCGCGCGCCCGCTCGACCACGGTCACATCGAACCCGTTGCGCCCCAGCCAATACGCCAGCGTCGCCCCCGCGATCCCCGCCCCGGAGATCAGCACGGCCTTGCTCATCGTCATCACCTCCATCCGAAGTGGACGATTTTCGTCCACTTTTCAGACGGTACAGTAACCGGAAGAATTTCGTCCACTTATTGCCGGAGGTGAGGACAACGGCCGAGCTCAGGTCCGACGCCCGCAACAACCGCGACCAGATCCTGGCCGCCGCCCAGCTCGTCTTCCGGGAGCAGGGCGCCAACGTCTCCATGAAGGACATCGCCGACGCCGCCGGCGTAGGCGTCGGCACCCTCTACCGCCGATTCCCCGACCGCGGCGCCCTCATCACCGCTGCCGCCCACTCCTACCTCTCGGCCCTCTCCGACCTGGCCGCCACCGCCGAACGCGAGGCCCCCACCCCCTTCGAAGCCCTCACCCGCCTCCTCCGAGCCTGCGCCGAACTCCGCCTCGGCGCCCTCGCCGCCGCCATCGAACCCACCCTCCACGCCGACATCAAGGCCGACCCCACCCTCACCGAAGTCCGCGCCACCATCACCGACCGCATCGACAGCCTGACCACCCGAGCCCACGCCGACGGCACCCTCCGCCCCGACGTCACCCCCGCCGACATCGGCCGCCTGATGACCCTCCAGATCTACGCCACCCCCGACGAGCCCTACTCCACCGCCGTCAACCGAGTCCTCGACCTCCTCCTCGACGGCCTCCGCCCCTGAAAAGAAAAGCCCCGCACCGGTTTCCCAGCACGGGACTCACATCTCTCGCCGTTCGGTTCAGAATCCGAGCAGCTTCAGCAAGCCGCCGATTACCGGAATGGAATCGGCACTGCCCGTATCGGTTCCGGTGCTCGGAGCCGTATCCACGTTCACCGTGTTCGGGTTGGACACGAAAGTGGTGGTGTCGCTCTGCTCGATCACGTGGATCTCGTTGCCACCGGTCTGAGTCGGGGTCCACGACGCCGTGAACACGGCGTTCCCGCCACTCTGGCTCAACGTCATCGCAACGTTCTGCGGGTCCAGCCACTTGTTCTGGGTCTTCGAGAAGACCGAGAACCACGCGGTGGTCGCGCCACTACAGGCCGGAGCGGTCAAGGTATACGTCTGCCCCGCATACAACGTCGAACTCGACACCTGCGGCCACACCCCCTGCGGGCACTGCACGGCATCAGCCGATGCCTCCGGCACGCCAGCGATCCCCGCCGCCACTGCGGCGAAGGCGGCAATCCCGATGCCCGCCCGCCGAATCCGAGTGTTCTCCATACCGACCCCTTCGTTCATTCGACGCCCTAACGATCGACGTCCATGCGCGAAGTTACAACACCCCACCGACAAATTGAAGCGCAGTCATTCAAACATCTTTATGCCGAAAGTCCTTGCCCCTTAACTTAATTGGCGCATTTCCGGTAGGCGCCGACAGATAGGACTACCTATTCATTCAGCGGGCGTCGATCCAGCGGGTGACGGAGGGTAGGGCGGCCAGGATGACCACTCCCAGATAGAGGGCCATGAGGCCGAGCGACCAGGCCAGCACGAAGGGGCTCGCGGGCACATGCTTCTGCCACTCGAGCACCTGCTCGGCGAAGAGCGGAACGAAGCCGAGAATGACCAGGACTCGGCCTACCGCCGTACGACGCAGCAGCAAGATGCCGCCGGGGATCAGCAGCAAGGCAGCGATCGGGCCGCACACCATCGACGGCAGCACACCCATGAGCTTCCGCATCTCATCCGAGTAGCTCCACCACAGGTGGTACTGCGCAGCACTTCCCAACGCGGTGAGCAACCCGAACCCGAGGGCCGCAACCCCCGCGAGAACCCCGGCGGCGCTGTCCACCCGAGGCGGCACCTGCTGCGCGGGATACCAGTAGGCCTGACCAGGCTGATTGTGCGGGTAGGACATCGAAGCCTCCAGGCTGCTCGTTCGCACGGAAAGTTCTGCGTTGCAAGCAATCCTGCGAGCCAAGCCTTAAGCAAACCTTTTGGTTCGGATAAATAGAAGAAGCCCCTCGCCTGCGTGAACAGGTGAGGGGCTCCTCAGCGGTGGCGGAGGGATTTGAACCCTCGGAGGGGGGTTACCCCTCACACGCTTTCGAGGCGTGCTCCTTAGGCCGCTCGGACACGCCACCGGTGGTGACTTTACAGGAGGACCGTGCGGAAACCGAAATCGGCTGGAGAGGGGGCTAGGGGCGGTGGGATTGGAAGAAAGAGTCCAGGAGAGCGGCGCATTCGGGTTCGAGGACGCCGGCGCGGACTTGGGGGCGGTGATTGAGACGTCGGTCACGGACCACGTCCCACAGGGAGCCGACGGCGCCGGTCTTGGGTTCCCAGGCGCCGAAGACGACGCGGGAGACCCGGGACAGGACCAGGGCGCCGGCGCACATGGTGCAGGGCTCGAGGGTGACGGCGAGGGTGGCGCCCTCGAGGCGCCAGCCGTCGCCGTGGACCCGGGCGGCGGCGCGCAGGGCGAGGACTTCGGCGTGGGCGGTGGGATCGCCCAGGACTTCACGGGCGTTGGCGGCGCGCGCGAGTTCGCGGCCGTCGGCATCGAAGACGACCGCGCCGACGGGGACGTCGCGCGGGTCGGCCGCGGCCGCGGCGGCGATGGCGGCTCGCATCATCGCCTCATCGGCGGCGAGCGAGCCGGTCAACGCGGGAGCTTGTCCAGGACCGCCGAGAACTCGTTGGCGAAGCCGAGTCGCTGGGCGATCATGCCGAGCTGCTCGTCGGGGTAGAGGTCGGTCTCGGCGAGGATGACCGCCAGCACCGGCTCGGGCAGGCCGAGGTCGGAGAGGACGCCGAGGTCGCCCTCTTCCCACGGTTCGACGTCGTCGATCTCGTCGGGGTCGATGTCGGGGACCTCGACATTGAGTTCCTCGAGTACGTCGACCGCGATGTCGTAGTCGATGGCAGCGGTGGCGTCCGAGATCAGGATGCGGCTACCCGTCGGGCCGGGGCGCAGGATGATGAAGAACTCGTCGTCGACGTCGATCAGGCCGAACACCGCGCCGGAACTGCGCAGCGCGCGCAACTCGTCTTCGGCCGCGGACAAACTGGTCAGGGACGCGTCGCTCAGCGACGTCACCTTCCAGTTGGCTTCCTCACGGACAACGGCCACCGCGAACCCTTCCACGTCGTCGAAGTCGTCCGACGCCGCCCTGTTCGTGCTCGAGCGTTGTGCTGCCATGCGCGCAACGGTAGTCCGCTTCGGGGGAAATGTTGAAGTCGTATGCGAATCTGATCGCATGACGGGCACTTCGAAACCAGCTGTCTGCGTCCTGGGTACCGGTTTGATCGGCGGTTCGGTCCTGCGGGCCGCCGCCGCCGGCGGCTACGAGGCCTTCGGCTACAACCGGTCCGAGGTCGGCGCCAAGGCCGCGCGGATGGACGGCTACGACGTGATCAGCGACGTGGAGGCGGTGCTGTCGCGCGCCGCCGAACGCGACGCGCTGATCGTGGTCGGCGTGCCCATGCCCGCCATCGACGCGGTGCTCTCCGATGTGAAGACCTTCGCACCCGACTGCGTGCTCACCGACGTGGTGAGCGTGAAGTCCCCGGTCGCGGCCGCCGTGCAACGCCACGAACTGGGCGCCCGCTACGTGGGCGGTCACCCGATGGCCGGGACCAGCGAATCCGGTTGGGCCGCATCCACTCCCGACCTGTTCAAGAACGCCGCCTGGGCGGTCAGCGTGGACCCGGGCGTGCACGCCGACAATTTCCGGCGCGTCGCCCAGCTCGCCCTGGACTGCGGCGCGGTGGTGGTCCCGGTGCTGGCGGTGGAGCACGACCGCGCGGTCGCCCGCATCTCGCACCTACCCCACGTGCTCGCCGAGGCCCTCGCCATCGAAGGCGCCAACGGCGGCCCGCTGGCGCTCGGCCTCGCGGCGGGCTCCTTCCGCGACGGCACTCGCGTCGCCGCCACCTCCCCCGAACTGGTCCGCGCCATCTGCGAACCCAATGCCGCCGCCCTGCTGGACGTCCTCGACGACACCCTCGAGGTGCTCACCCAGGCCCGCGACAGCCTGCGCGGCGACGGCACCATCACCGAACTGACCGAGGCCGGTCACGACGCCCGCACCGACTACGAGGACAACGAGCGCTGGCCGATCACCGACATCAGCCTGGGCGAGCGCAACTGGCTCACCAAGCTCATCGACGCCGGGCGCGCCGGCGGCGTTCTCACGTCCCTCGACTGACCGGGATCAGATCCGTTCGGCCAGGCCCGGATAGTCGAGGAGGAATCCGTCCTGGTCGACGGTGACGGTCGCCGAGGACACCGGGGACAGCACGTGGATGCCGTCCGGCCCGCTGCTGTACGTGAGGCTGGCCTCCTGCACCAGCAGGTCCGGTAGCCGCACGTAGACGACCGGAACCTGCACGTCCTCGCTCGCCCGGGCCAGCCCGTAGCGGCGGATCGGGAGCGTGTTGAAGAACGGGCTCAGCACCACGTCCACGTCCAGCGCCCCGCCGAAGGTGGAGCGCACATGGGTGTTTCCGGCGTCGATCAGCCAGTAGTCCTCCTCGTCGCGCGCGATCGAGGCGTGGCGTTCGCCGGTGGCCAGCGTGCTGCGCAGCGACAGCCGCTTGGTGACCCCGGATTCATCGGTGACCAGGTCGTAGGAGGCGCTGAACGCGGGATGGTCCGCGCAGTCACCGGCGATGATCCGGCCCGCGGCGCGAATCCGGTTGCCGCTCACCACCACCCGCACCGATTCCATGCGTGAGGCGTTGTGTGCGCGCCAGGTGAGAATGGCCGGCCACCGCGGCGCCACCGGCTTGGCGTCCTCACTCCCGTTATCCGTCACGCCTATAACCGTAGTTGCAGGCCCCGGCTCGTCCGAGATCCCCGGCCGGTATCACTCCCATGACCGGACATCGTGATCAACACGCAATGGTGCGGAGCGGTTCTCGGCGTTTCCGCACGCCGGCGCCCGCTGATCGATCGCCCGAATGATAGCGACCGGCTCTGGATGTCCGGCTCCGCCGGGCGTTGCGCTCGGTGTCGATGAGGGGACTCGAGTAACGTGCTCTGCGGCACGGGGACTCCGGGGTGAAAGGGACTGTTGTGACGGGCGCGCGGATGGTCGGCCTGTTCGCCGGCATCGGTGGGCTGGAACTCGGGCTCGCGGCCCACGGGTGGCGCAGTGAACTGCTCTGCGAGATCGATTCGGGCGCGCAGGCCGTGCTGGCGGCGCATTTCCCCCGCGTGCCACTGCATTCGGACGTGACCAAGCTGCGCGCGCTGCCATCCGGGATCGAGCTGGTGGCGGCCGGATTCCCGTGCCAGGACCTGTCCCAGGCCGGGCGCACGGCCGGAATCACCGGCTCCCGTTCGGGTTTGGTGGACGAGGTGTTCCGGCTGGTCAAGCGCAAGCGGGGGCCGCGCTGGCTGCTGATCGAGAACGTGCCGTTCATGCTGCAGCTCGGCGGCGGCGCGGCCATGCGTCACATCACCGACGCCCTCACCGAACTCGGCTACACCTGGGCCTACCGGGTGGTGGACGCGCGCGCGTTCGGGCTGCCGCAGCGGCGGGAGCGGGTGCTGATGCTGGCTTCCCGCACCGAGGATCCGCGGCCCATCCTGTTCGGGACCGACGCGGGCCCGCGGGAGGTCGGCGATCCGGCGCACGATCCGTGCGGCTTCTACTGGACCGAGGGCAACCGCGGACTGGGCTGGGCGGTGAACGCGGTGCCCACTCTGAAGGGCGGTTCGGGCCTCGGCATCGCCAGCCCGCCCGCCGTCCGGCTGCCGTCGGGGGAACTGGTGACCCCGGGCATCACCGACGGGGAACGGTTGCAGGGCTTCGACCGCGACTGGACGACTCCGGCGCTGGAGGTCCCGGGCGTGCGTCCCGGGCATCGCTGGAAGCTGGTCGGCAACGCGGTGAGCGTGCGCATGGCCGAGTGGATCGCCGGGCGCGTCACCGACCCCGCCGACGGCCCGGTCCCCGACGGCGAACCGCTGACTCGCCGCAGCTGGCCGACCGCGGCCTGGGGGCATCGCGGGGAGGTGCGGCGGGTTCCGGTGTCCACCTGGCCGGTTCACGCGCCGTACGAGGACCTGCGCTGGTTCCTCGACGATCCCCGGCTGCTCTCGGCCCGGGCGACCGCCGGATTCCTGCGCCGCACCCAGATGGGTTCGCTGCGCTTCCCCGAGGGCTTCCTCGACGACGTCGAGAACCATCTCGAGCGCATGGGAGGCGCTCCCGTCAAAGCCGCGTGAACCTTGCCGGACCTATCCTGCGCGGCAAGGATGGCCGCATGACGGATGCGCGGCCGGGCACCGACGCGGCTACCAGCGCCCGTATGGCCAAGCAGCGCCGCGTGGGGACGAAGCCGGAGCTGGCCCTGCGGCGGGAATTGCATCGGCGCGGCGAGCGCTACTTCGTGGACCGGGCGCCGCTGCCGGGACTACGGCGGCGGGCGGACATCGTGTTCCCGCGGCGGAAGGTGGCGGTCTATGTGGACGGGTGCTTCTGGCACAGCTGTCCGGCGCATGCGACTCGCCCGAAGAACAACGCCGAATGGTGGTCCGAGAAGCTGGCGGGGAATGTGGCGCGCGACCGCGACACCGATGCCCGCCTGGCGGCGGCGGGCTGGACCGTGGTGCGGGTGTGGGAACACGAGGCCGTCGAATCGGCTGCCGACCTGGTGATGACCGCGTTGTCGCGCGGCGTGTGACGTCTGTGTTAACCGATGGGCGACAATGGACGTAGCAACCGGACCAGCCGACCAGTCCGGGCGAATCGAAAACTGCCGGGCAGGGCAGTACGAGTGAGCGAGGCCAGCGAAAGCGAGCGCGGTGATGCCAACCGAGCAGAAACTAGCCGAGGCGGCTCCGAGCACGGCCGTGCTCCAGCCGCGATGGCGACGGGTACTGCGATGGTTCATCGCGATCTTGATCGCGGTCGCCGGACTCGGCTACTCCTCCTGGGTCCTGGAATTCATCCTGCCCATCCAGAGCAACCCGACCAACACCTTCCTCAGCCAGCTGGCCGAGAAGGGCGCACCGTTCCGCTGGGTCTTCACCACCGGTGACACCGTCTCCGGCTCGCTGCTGGTGGTGGCGGGGCTGGGCGGCGTGCTGTTGTTCTCGCGGCGGCTCTACTCCACCATCGGCTGGGTGGCGCTGGCCTGCTTCGGCGCGGCGACCATCGCGGACGCGCAGTGGCCGATCGTGCCCGACGAGCCGGGCGCGCCCAAACGCTATGTGGATACCGGACTGTTCCCGCAGCTGCACCAGATTCACGCGCTGACCAGCACCCTGGCCGTCTTCTCGATCTACATCGCGATGATCGCGTTCACGGTGGCCGCGTTCAAGTACCGGCGCTGGCCGATCCTGCGGCACACCGGCTTGTGGATTCTGATCGTCGGCTCGGTGGTGACGGCGTGGATGCTGATCGCCGACAATCTGCCCGGCAACTACGGCCTGGGCATCGCGCAGCGCATCCAGGTCGGGGCCATGTCCCTGTGGCTGGTGGCGCTGGCCGTGCAAATCGTTGTGGCCGAACGCGATTCCGGGACGCCGTCCCGGCACCGGCACACCGCGCGCTCGTCCGGCCGCTGACCGCCCGCAGCGGTTAGGGTCGGACCGTGACCAGCGACGCGCACCTCGCCGACACCGCCGCCCAGCTCGACACCGTCGCCGCCGCGACCGAGCGCCTGCTCCCCGCGGTCGCCGCGCTGAGCGACGCCGACCTCGTCGACCCCTCCCTCCTGCCCGGCTGGACCCGCGGCCACGTGCTCGCGCACCTCTCCCGCAATGCCGACAGCCTGGTCAACCTGCTGCTGTGGGCCCGCACCGGCATCGAAACCCCGCAGTACGCAAGCCAATACCTCCGCGAATCCGATATCGAGGCCGGTGCGCCGCGCGCGCTGCGCGACCAACTCGAGGACCTCACCGCCTCGGCCGAACGCTGGCTCGCCCTGGCCCGCGTCATGCCCGCCGACCGCTGGACCGCCACCGTCCGCAACCGCATGGGCGGCGAGATCCCCGCGACCCGCGTCATCTGGATGCGCCTGCTGGAGGTGGAGATCCACCACGTCGACCTGAACATCGGATACACCCCCGCCGACTGGCCCGAGGACTTCACCACCCGCCTGCTCGCCGAGTCCCTGAGGGAGGTGAAGCCCACCGACGGAGCGGGCTTCACGGTCATCGCCACCGACACCGGCTACACCGGCGCAGTGGGCACTCAGGGCCCCGAGATCACCGGCCCCGCCGCATCCCTGGCCGCCTGGCTCATCGGCCGCGCTCCCGGCGCCGACCTCACCGGCGACCTCCCCGCCCTCGCCGCCTGGAAGTAGCCGCATCCGCCAAAAGCCAAAGGCCCCACACCGTTTGGTGTGGGGCCTTTGTTTGTGCGCCCGAAGGGATTCGAACCCCTAACCTTCTGATCCGTAGTCGGATTTGGCCCGGTCAGCGGGCTCTTTTATCGTCCGGCAGAGTCGTTCGACGGTGGAGTTTCGTCAGCGTCTGTACGGGAGTGTCCGTGAGACTTGTGACAGCCCCGTGACACCAAGGGTCGGCCTACCGGCGTGGCTGGCCCGGATACTCGGCGTCCAGAGCATCCGCAACCTCAGTCAGCTGCCAGGCGAGCCCACGGGCCTGCGAGGGCGTGAACGTTACCCACTGCTGGTCTGGGCCTTCGCCCAGCTTCAGCAGCACATCATTCTGGTCGCCAGTCTCCGAACGAGAGACCCCCACTCGCACGCCTTCGGCCGTTTCGCAAGGCGGGGGCATAGTTCCCAGGTCAGGATGCCATGGGGTTGGTGCCATGAGGACTCCTAGAAGTGTTGTGACTGGGGGAATTTGACGCACGTGGAGTCTATCCGCCGCCTTGCCACGTTCCGGGGACTGTTCTTCTCCCTGCTTCCTCATACTGGCCGCCCTCTGTGGAAGGAGGTCGGGTCAAGGGTGGGCGTATGCCCATCGGCGTAGCCGACGCGAAGCGCCCTTGATGCGGTCTCCTGGAGCGAGACAATTGGGCCTATGAGGAGGCGGGGAGTTGCTCTCGCGAGGAGTTCCGAAGGCTGAGACGGGGCTCCGGTGGAGGAGTCGGCCATCTTCGGACTCCGCGGTTGGAGATGCCGGCCGATTCGCCAGTGGAGGTCAGGCAAGCCGATCGGGCTCGGCTCTCAGGCCCGCCTGCTTTCCCGATCCTGTCCGTTGCTTGAAGTGGCCCAATGGGATCGATTCGCGGCGTGCTGGCGTGTGCCGCAACGCGCCGACGCTCCGGGCTGCGCGGAGCTTGTCGGAGCGCGGCCCGCAGTGCGTCGTAGCGCGGGGCGGCGCGCGCCTGCGCGCCGCTCTTGATCCTGTATGGCGGAATTCGGCAGTGGATGAGATTAGGAATGCCACCGTTCAGCCCTACTGCTGAGGTCGGTCACTCATCGAGCAGTCGCCGTGTGAATCCTGCCTCGACTAGGGATGCGTACGCGGCTCGGACATCGGGCGGCACATCTTGCTCTATGGCCCATCCCTTTTCGGGGTAGACCCAGATTCGCTGGGTGTCGCCGACAAGCATGTTGATAACGCGATCAACGTCGCCGATACTCGCGACATAGTCATCCAGCGCGAGCGGGAGTGATCCACAGACCACGTCCACCTCGGGCCAACGCTTCCGACAGATGGCAAAGCTGCGGCGTTGTTGGTAGGGCCGAGAAATGAGCATCACCGACTTGATCGAGTCCAAGTAGCCGCGCTCGCCGAGCAGAGCGCGAGTGAAGTCGATGTTGTCGCCGGTGTTGGTCGCCTCGGGCTCGATCAGGATTGCCTCCGCCGGCACTCCCAGTTCGATGGCTCGCTCACGGAAGTGCACCGCCTCACCACGCGGGAACCTGTCCACGGTGGTCGGTGCATTTGCGCCCGTGAACACGATCAACGGAAAGGTGCCAACACGGTAGAGATCAGCGGCGTATGTGGCGACGCCGATGTCGTGGCCTCCGAGTCCGATTCCCACATCGACAGGCCTCGCCTCGTGGTGCATCTGGTTGTAATCCCAGAGGCGTTCGACATCCGAGCGGTGTTCCGCGGGCAAGGTCGTCATTGGCATCGGCTGCTCCTCTTACTCGGGCAATTTGAAGTCGTACGTCCACGAGAAGCGGGATGCCGCATGAACCCCGCGCGCAAACTCGATGAGGACATCATTCGAGGTATAGGTACGGCGCGTGAGGATCATGACAGGCTCACCAGCAGGCAGTTCCAAGTTTTCCGTCTCGTCGGGGGTTGGCATCCGCGCGAAGATCGTTTCCGACATGTGGTCGGGCTCGTAACCCTGCAATGTGAGCACTTCAAAGCCGCCACCCCGACCAGCGGGGCCTGGCGTCGGGTCCACCAGCGGTGTGCCCTCGACGATCTTTGGAAGGTAGTAGCTGGTGAGCGTGTGCGTCGGCCGCCCAGCGTCTCGCACCGTGCGCGCTCGCTCGTATACCGGTGAATTCGGTTCCAGCCCATAGGCTTCCGCCACCTCTAGGTCGGCTTCGACGAGGGCAACGGTCTGCGTTTGGTCGGTTCGCTGCCACGGCCGGCCGGATGCCTCGCGGTCTGCAATGAAGGCGACCGTATCGCCGTACTTCCACTTCTTCTTCGAGTACCGTTCCGTGCCCATCCGGCGCATGGGTGGGCGCTCGCGAACGACGGTCCCGCGCCGACGGATTGGGGTTACCAGCCCCTCGGCTTCGAGCAGGTTCACCGCCTGACGAACGGTCTTGATGTTCACGTCGTAACGGCTGGCTAACTCCTCCTGCTTGGGAAGCGTTGCCCCAGGGAGATATTCGCCCCGGTTGATGGCTTCGCGCAGGTGGGCCGCCACTTCTCGGTATCCGCTCATGTCGCTCGGGTGCTCTCTCGTCGCCGTTCTGCACTGTGGTCCGCATTAAGAGTAGCCATATTCCGGCAATTGAGGAATGCGGCCAGTTAGAACCAGCCCTATTGCTGACCCAACCTGCCAGTGCTCAAATAGAGCTACCCCTATTGGACAGCTCGATCAGGGGTTCGACAGCTCAGTCAAGGCAAGGAGTTGGAGCAGTGGCTCTCAAGGATGCGTGGTTCAAGCCGAAGTACGAGGACGTGTTCCCGGAGGGGACGATGTTGATCGGCACCATCGAGCCGATCACCGAGTTCGGCGCGGACCGCACCAAGCCCAAGAAGCAGAAGATCGACCTCGACGACTTCGGCAACGGCACGGGCAAGCGGCTGTGGAAGGGCACGGTGGCCGACCCGACCGGCGTCGGCTCGAAGGGCAAGACCCTGGACGTCACGTTCGTCTCGGACCACCAGCCGGTTCCCTCGGCGTCGCCGATCATGCCCGGTTACACCCCGGTCGTGCTGGCTGGCTTGCAGGTCAAGCCCCGCGTCGTCGGTGACGGTCAGTACAAGTCGATCGGCTGGACCCTGCGGGCGACCGGCATCGTCGGCGACACCTCCGGCTCGAACCAGCCGCCGGCGGATGTCCCCGCGTCGCGTCCGTCCCGTAACGGCCGTTCCGCGAACGAGTCCGAGGCGGTGTCGTGATGTCGGTGCAGGTGACCACCTATGTGGTGACGACCGGGGTGCGCTCGGTGGAGTTCGCCCCGCAGAGCCTCGATCAGGGCGGCCTGTGCCCGGCCCAGATCCGGGTTCGGTTCGCCGGTTACGTCGCGGGCCTGGACCTCGACATCGACGATGCCCGGGAGTTGTTCTACGGCCTCGGAGTCGCGCTGGTGGAACACGATGTGGCGCTGAAGGATTCGGTGTTCGCGCTGCGGGTGGTGGCGTGATGAGCGGCAAGCCCAACGAGTCGTTCGTGTCGGTCGGCATCCACGGCAAGGCGTCCGCGGAGCACTGGACCAATCAGTACGGCGAACAGATCGTGATCGTCCGCTTCGGTGGCGATGTCTCGGTCCACCTGCCGTTCGCTCAGGCTGTGGCCTTGCAGGCCGATCTGTGCGAGGCGTTGGCGGCGTTCTTCCCGCAGGTGAGCATGAAGGCGGTGCGGTGATGAATCTGCTCCGGATGATCTACATGGCCGGTTTGATGCTGGCGGCGATCGCCTTCTTTCCGGTGGCGGTGCTGCTGGCCTTCGGTCCGCGGGAATCCAGCCCGCCGGCCCCGAGCCCGGTCCCGGGTGTCTGTGCGCCGTTCTGCGTCGCTTCGACCGTGGTCGGTGACCCGCGATGAGCGCTCCCTTTCGGCTCGGTTTTGACGGGATGGCGGGGGTTGCGTGATGGACATCGCCGAGCGCTCCCGTGCCATGGTCGTAGCCCGCCTGTTCGCGGTCACCACCACGGTGGCCGTGGGCATGGCCGCCTTCTGGCTCTCGTTCGCCACCCTGCGGGATCTGGCGATACTGGCCCACATTCCGGCCTCGGATGCGTGGCTGTTCCCGATGATCGTGGACGGCACCATCATCGAGGCCACCGTGGGCGCACTGGTGCTGGCGAATTCCCCGGAACGGCAATGGTTCCGGCGGGTTCTGGTCATCGGTGCCATGGTCTCGATCGCCGGCAACAGCCTGCACGCGGTCGCCGCCGGTAAGTCGCTTCCCCCGTGGGCCTGCGCGTTGGTGGCAGCTATCGCACCGCTGAGTTTGCTCGCCGATACCCACGGGCTCGCACTGCTTTTCCGTGCAGCACACCGTGTTTCAGCACCGGTTGCTGAGGCGGTCGTTCAAGAACTCCCTGAGTCGGACCCGGTCAGCGTGGACACGGTCGAACCGGCAGCGTCGCCGGCTCCTGCTCCGACTCCCCAACCCGTTCCCGTCCCTGCTCGTGCGCCGGCCGTGGCAAAGCCGCTGCGGCCCGCGCTTCCGCTGCAAACCATGCTTCCGATCTCCGTCCCTGTTGGGGGTGCGTGATGTCCCTGTTCACGTTCGTTCCGCTCGCCGTTCCCGCGCTGGCCGCGCTCGGGTCCACGGCCTGGATTCTGCGCGGCCGCAAACCCACCGACTTCGAGCTGCTGCTTGCCGCGGCTCCGGCCGAGTTGTCCAGGGCGGTAGAGGTTCTCGCCGACAATTCCCGTCGCATGTCCATGCTTGCCACGCTGGGCCTGGGCGCGATGGATCGGGGTTTCCCGCGGCTGGAGTGGTGGGACTACTCCGAGACCGGCATGGAGGTGGAGTGGACGCTGCTGTGCGGACAGTCCACCAAGACCTGGACCGACCCGGAAATGCTCGACGCCCTGGCCCACTACCTCATGGTTCCGAAGGTGTTGGCGACAACTCCGGAGCCTTCCCGGATTCTCTTGCACGTCAGGGCCTTCGACACGCTCGCCGCCCCGGTGATGACGCCGGCAATGGCTCCCGATGCTGTGGATCTCGAAGCGGCCCATGTGGGTATGCGGGAGGACAGGTTGCCGTGGCTGCTGCGCGTCCTTTACGCCCACATCCTGCTCGCCGGTGCTACCGGCTCCGGGAAGGGTTCGGTGTTGTGGTCGATCCTCAATGCCCTCGGCCCGGCGATCAAGGCCGGTCTGGTGGATGTGTGGATGGCGGACCCGAAGGGCGGTGCGGAGTTCGGGCGCGGTGAGGGCCGGCTGTTCGTGCGGTTCACCACCGACGCGGAAACCATCCTCGCGATGCTGCGTGAAGCGGTTGAGGTGATGGACGACCGCCTGGCCCGCATGCGTGCCGAAGGAATCCGCAAGCTCGTCCCGACCGTGGACGAACCCCTGATTCTGATCATCATCGACGAGGCCGCCTCGCTGTCCTCCTACGCCGACCGCGACCAGCAGCAGGAATTCCGCCGCCTGACCGGGCTGCTGCTGTCCAAGGGCCGCGCCGCCGCGGTGACGGTCATCGCCGCCTTGCAGGACCCGTCCAAGGAGACGATGCCCAACCGGCAGTTGTTCCCGGTCCGGATCGGGCTGCGGCTGGATGAGCCGACCCAGAACGCCATGGTCCACGGCCAGGGCGCGAAGGACCGTGGTGCCCGCTGCGACGAGATCTCGGAATTGACGCCCGGTGTCGGCTACGTCGGTGAGGACGGTACCGCCGAATTCGTTCGGGTACGGGCCTTCATGATTCCCGATTACGTCGCTGACCGGATCGTGGACATGTACTCGCCGGCCCCGGAAATCACCGGTCCCGCCGAGGACTACAGCGGTTTCGACCCAGACGACCTCGGCGACGAGGAGACCGGCGACGGCCCGGCGGTGGCGGCATGAACGGGATTGTCCGCCTGCGCCTTTCGGGGGACTTGGGCGATATCACCGCGGTTCTCGCGGACCTGATCGGCTCGCATGCGTTCCGCGTCATGGTCGACGACCACACCTACCGCAACCGGGACGGCGGTGTGCGTGTCTACGCCGAACTGTCCCTCCCGATCGGACAGGAGACCCGATCATGAGCATCCGTCACCGCTACGAACACGGCCTGGACTCACAGATCTCGCTGCGGTTCTGGCTCGAACGCCAGGGCTTCGACCCGTTGCACACCGCCGCCGACCCCATCGAGGACGACGACACCCTCGGCTTGGCCGTGGACCACGACGGCGGGCGGTGGGCGGCATGACCGCATCCGAGCGCAAACAGTCTGCCTCGCAAGTGAATCCGATTGTCCAGGCCGCCGCCGATCAGGTGGCCAAGTCCAAGCGCCCTCGCAAGCCGGCGGGCAAGGACATTCCTCGCACGTGGACCTGCGAGGGCCAACTGTCGCTGTTCGATCCCAGAGAAGGAAACCAGTCATGACCAGCACGCCTACCCGTCACGCCCGCCCCGCCGGCGAATTCGACCTCATGGACTTTGTTCTCACCGCTCTCGGGAATCTCCTCGTCGGCCTGCTCACCGCGGTGTTCGTCACGCTCTGGTGGGCGCTGTTGTTCCCGATGGTCTCGCTCCCGATCGGCGCGGCCCTCACCGCCGGATTCCTGCTCGGTTGGCCCGCCGGCGTCGTGGTGGCCGCACTCGGGTTCGCCGGTTTGGGCTTGTGGCTGGCCCTCCGACCGGACTCGTTCCGACGTTGGGTCACCGATCGGGCGCGGGTGCGGTTCCTGCGCTGGTTCCGCTACCGCCGCCGCTGGGCGCGCATGCTCACCGCCTGCAAGCTCACTGAGGGCGACGCCGGTGCCCTCTACGTCCCGCGGCTGCGCACGGTCACCATCGGCGACACCATCGACCGGGTCCGGGTGCGGATGCTGCCCGGCCAGTCCCCCGAGGACTACCACACCCGCGTCGTCCGGCTGGCCCACGCGTTCGGTGCCCGCGAATGCCGCGCTATCGACGCTGGACCCGCGCTCGTGGAACTGGTGTTCCGCCACGGCGATTCCCTCGCCGAACCGATCACCCTGCCCGTTGATGCCTGGCGCACCCTGCCTAGCCACCGCAAGACCCGGAAGGACGCCGCCTGATGAGCACCGACGATCACACCCAGGACTCGCCGGCACCGGACACCGATACCGCGGCTGCTCGCCGTGCTCTGCCGGATCTGCACGACATCGCCCAGGCTGCCGCCGAGAAGTACGAGGTGTGCAAGCGTCCGATCGCAATGCGGGTGTTCGACCCGGACACCGGGAAGATCACCTACGAGGGCGCGCCCTGCAAGTCCACCATGGAATCGGCCTGCCCGGCCTGCGCGAAAGCCGCTCGTGCCCTGCGCATTCAGCAATGCACCGAAGGATGGCACCTCGATAAGGAACCGGTGGACCCGAACACCGACCCCTCCGACTGGCAGATCCGAGCACTGACCGACCGCGCGGAACTGGCCGCCGAATACCACCAGGCGAAGGAAGCCGGCGACGACGAACTCGCCGAGATGCTCCGGACGGTCGTGGCCGCCGTGGATATCGACCTGCGGGAATCGGGAGTTCGGGGACGGCTGCCCGATCTGGACGCCACCGCCAAGCCTCGCCGGCAGCGTTCGACCCGCCGCCGCCAGGATGCCCCGAACCTGCCGCGGCGCAAGGTCACCAAACGCACCATCGGCGAAGTGCTGGACGGCAAGTGGCTGCCCGGCATGTTCATCACCTTGACCCTGCCCTCCTACGGCCCGATCAACCGCGTCGGTGCCCGCGACGCCCAGGGCAAGGTCTGCTCCGATGGTTCCCCGCGCGACCCCCGCACCTACGACTACAGCCGCGCGGCCCGCGACATCGTCTACTTCTCCGCGCTGTTCGACCGCTGGGTTCAGAATCTGCGCCGCGTGGTCGGCTACGACATCCAGTACTTCGCGGTCGTCGAACCGCAGAAGCGCGGTGCCCCGCACATCCACGTGTTGCTGCGGACTCCGGTGTCGCGCAAGCTGATTCGCCTGGTCACCGACGCCACCTACCATCAGGCGTGGGTGCCGCACTTCGATCACCCGCAATACGACGACGACCGGATGCCGGTCTGGAACGGGGTCACCTTCACCGATCCGCGGACCGGCCGCGTCCTGCCCTCGATCGACGACGCCCTCGACGTGATCGGGCAGGTGGACGAGTTCGAACCGGCCCACACCATCCGTTTCGGCGCCCAGGTCGATCCCCGCCACATTCAGGGCGTGGTGGCCGGCACCGAGGCCAACCGCACCATCCGCTACGTCACCAAGTACCTGACCAAGTCCATTGGCGAGGTGTTGGACACGGACTCGGCCCGCGTCCGCGCCCACTACGACCGCCTGCACCATGAACTGACGCTCACCCCGTGCTCGGAGAAGTGCCCGGTGTGGTTGCGCTACGGCATCGTCCCCCGCGGCGTCTCCGACAAGACCGTGCCCGGCCACTGCAAGGGCAAGGCCCACCGCCGCGACACCCTCGGCCTGCCCGGCCGCCGCGTGCTGGTTTCGCGCCGCTGGACCGGCAAGACCCTTCCCGACCACCGCGCCGACCGTGCCGAGTTTGTTCGGCAACTGCTCGCCAGGGTCGGAATCCTCAAGCCCGACACCAGCCGCCACCGCATGCGCCCGGTCCAGCCCGGCGACCCGGATCGACCGCTGCGCGAACACCTGATCATGGCCGTGATCGCCAAGCGGACGGCATGGCGCGCGGAGTACCTCAAAGCCCAGCTGGCGGCCGCACCTCCGGACGGGCCGGATACTTCGGCAACCGGCCGCGCAGCGTAACCGGGGGCTGTTCGATGAAACCGCCAATGGCCTACTACGGGGGTAAGACCACCCTCGCGCCTCGCATCGCGGCCCTGCTGCCCACGCACCGCCACTACGTCGAACCGTTCGCCGGGTCGCTGGCGGTGCTGCTGGCCAAGCCTGCGGCGAAGATGGAGACCGTCAACGACATCGACGGCGACCTGATGACGTTCTGGCGGGTGCTGCGCGATCGTCCGCACGACTTGGCACGGGTGTGTGCGCTGACTCCCCACGCTCGCGCCGAGCAGCAGGCCTCGCGCGGTGACCTGTCCGGCGTGGACGAGTTGGAGCGGGCCCGCCAGGTGTGGGTGCGAATCACCCAGTCCCGCACCGGAACTCTGCGTCGCACCGGGTGGCGTCACCACGTGGACCCACACGGCTCGAACGTCTCCATGCCCGGATATCTGGCCGCCTATCTGGAACGAATGCTGCCCGCCGCCGAACGCCTGGCGGGGGTGTCGTTGGAGTCGCGCCCCGCGCTGGAGCTGATCGCCACCTACGGCCGCCACCGCTCAACCCTGCTGTACGTGGACCCGCCCTACCTGGGCACCACCCGTGACCGCAACTACCGCCACGAAATGACCGACGACACCGAACACAGGGACTTGGCGGCGGCCCTTCACACCTGCCAGGCCTCCGTGGTGCTCTCCGGCTACGCCAGCGACCTCTACGACCGCGAGCTGTACCCGCACTGGTACCGCTACGAAATGGCCGCCTTCACCACGCAAGGAGGTGCCCGCAAGGACCGAACCGAGGTGCTGTGGGCCAATCACCCCCTGGTCATCACTGAGCCGGAAGCACTGCCGCTGAACGGGTTTCGTAACAACAATGCCGATTCGGAGGTCTCTGGTTACGAAACTCGGTGTGCCGCACCACGGTGTTCGAAAGTCCTCACCCCGGCCGCGACAGGTCGGCGGGCCCGCTTCTGCTCGACGGCCTGCCGCATGCGGGCCCACCGCGCCGCGGCAGCGCAACAACGTTCGGCAACTGATTCCACGATGGCCTAGGAAGGGGCGGGAATGTCTCAGCTACTCACCGAACAGGAAGTCCGGAAGCGGATTCCGATCGGGCACAGCAAGTACTACGAACTGATCATCTCCGGCGAACTGCGGTCGGTGAAGATCGGCCGTCGGCGCTTCGTCACCGAGCAGGCCGTGGCGGACTACATCGCGAAGCTGGATGGGGTAGCCGCATGAGCCGCCAGCAGCTGCCGCCGCAGATCACGAAAATGATGGTCACCGACCGGCGCACCAAGAAGGATGTCGTCCGCTACGAGGTGGTCGCCGACGCCGGACGTGATCCCGAGACCGGCAAGCGTCACCAGATCCGCCGCCGGTTCAAGACCGAGAAGGAGGCTCGCGACGCGCTCGCCAAGTTCCTCGATCAGGCCGCCTCCGGCACCTTCGTGCCACGGAAGGATGTGACCGTGGCCGAGATCATTGACGACTGGTTGAAGAGCCTGCACTCGGTGCGCCGGACCACCCTCGCCGGGTACGAGTACGACCTCGCGCCGGTCAAGCAGCAGTACGGCACGCTGGCGGTGCAGAAGCTGACCCGCAAGCATCTGGACGAGCTGGTGGTGGCGCTGCGCGAGGGTGGCACTCTGACGGCGAAAGGCCGGGTGCGGCGGCCCTGGGCTGCCCGATCGCTGAACCGCACGGTGGACAGCACCTCGATGGTGCTCGACTACGCGGTGGACCGGAAGCTGGTGGCGCGCAATGTCGCCGAGCAGATCAAGGCGGTGCCGCGGCGGCGCAGGAAGCCGGACACCTACACCGCCGAGGAGGTGCGCCAGGTGCTCGACAGCCTGACCGAGGACCGTAACGAGCATCTCTGGCACCTCGCGCTGCGGGGCCTTCGCCGGAGTGAGATCGGCGGACTGCGCTGGCGGAATATCGATTTCGATGCCAAGACGCTCACGATCGAGATCGGCCGGGCGGCGGCGGGCGGTACCGCGATCGAGGACGAACCCAAGACCGAGGCGTCCAAACGCACCCTGCCCATGGACGAGGACCTGGTGGAGGTACTGAAGCGGGCGCATTGTCGGCAGGTCGTGGAGAAGCTGGCGGTCGGCGACGCCTACGGCAGGGGCGGGTACGTGGCGTGCGATGAGGCGGGCAACCCGTATCACCCGCACACGTTGTCTCACGCCTGGACGAGAACGGCGAAAGCGGCCGGGGTCCGTCACATTCGGTTGCACGACTGTCGGCACACCGCGGGCACGACCATGCACCTGCGGAAGGTCCCGATTGCCGTGATCGCCGAGTGGCTCGGGCACACCGATGCCAGTTTCACCCAGCGCACCTACGCCCATTCCCAGGAGCACGCCCTCGCCGACGCCGCCGCGATTTTGGGGGCGGTTGTGACAACTCGTGACATCGACGCCGGATGATTGCTCAAACGAAAGAAGCCCTGACCGCTAAAGTGCTGGTCAGGGCTTCTTTCTGTTGTGCGCCCGAAGGGATTCGAACCCCTAACCTTCTGATCCGTAGTCAGATGCTCTATCCGTTGAGCTACGGGCGCATGTCTATTCAAATGTCCACCCGGCGTACCGGGTAGTGGCGGAGGCGAGAGGATTTGAACCTCCGGTCCCCGTGAAGGGACAACTCATTAGCAGTGAGTCCCATTCGGCCGCTCTGGCACGCCTCCTGGTGCCCCTCTTCGAGGGCGCCGGTTCCTTTCGAACCGCCGGGACAGAAGATTACACAGCGGGTGACCAATAGGCCAAATCGGCTGGTCAGCGTAGGTGCGAGTCGAACCATTCGTAGATTCTGGTCTGTGCGTCGAGCACGGAGACGTCGTCGAGGGCGGTGGGGTCGAAGCCGGGTTGGTCGGGGCGGTGGTGGAGACCGGGGTAGGTGACCACCAGGGTGGCGACGTCGGCGCGGGCGGCGGCCTCGCGCAGGCGGTCCACCTGATCGGGCGGCGTGCGCGGGTCGTCCTCGCCGAACAGGCCTAGCCAAGGGGCCTGGAAGGCGGGCGCGGCGGCGAGCAGGGCGACGGCCTGCTCGGTGAGGGGCGTTTCGATGCCGGGGGCGGCGACGCTGACGGCCGCGCCGACGCGGCGGTTGGTGGCGACCAGGGCGGCGGCGGTGCCGGCGGAGTCGAAGCCGAGGACGCCGATGCAGTCGCGGAAGACGCCGTGTCCGGTGAGCCACTCGAAGCAGGCGTCGAAGTCGGCGAAGAGGTCGTCGCCGAAGACACGGTCGACGAGGCTGCCGTTGGCGGGGCGGTGGAACAGGTCGGGGGCGATGACGGTCCAGCCGTCGGCGGCGAGCGCTCGCATGAGTTCCAGCAATGGCTCGGTGAATTCACGTGATTCGTGCAACACCACGATGCCGCCGCGCGTGTGTCCCTCGGGTTCGAGCACGGTCAGCGCTATCGCGGTGGTGTCGTGCACAGGGGCCAGTTCTCGATAGATGCCCGACATAGGGCCACTGTAGTTGTGCTAGGTAAAAACGGGATAAATCTTTCCGCCGGTCAGGAGGGCCGGAGACACTCCAGCCGAGCGCGATTCGAGCCCAGCTCGGGGTGGGCGAGCGAACCCCGGCCGGCATTCGCGCAAACCGGACGACACCCCCGGGCGACCCCGCCGGCACTGCACATAGGGTGGAGGGGTGAGCGCGCACATTCGCCCGGACCTCGATGCCATCCCCGCGTACGTCGCCGGCAAGACCCACCCCGGCGCGGTGAAGCTGGCCAGCAACGAGACCACCTTCCCGCCGCTGCCGTCGGTGACCAAGGCCATTGCCGAGGCGGTCGAGCTGTCCAACCGGTACCCGGACAACCACGCCATCGAATTGCGTGGCGCCATCGCGGATTTCCTGGGCGTGGAGCTGGAGAACGTGGCGGCCGGGTGCGGCAGCGTCGCGCTGTGCCAGGAGCTGGTGCAGATCACCTGCCGCAACCCCGACGACGAGGTGCTGTTCGCGTGGCGCTCGTTCGAGGCGTACCCGATCGTCACCCAGGTGGCGGGCGCGAAGGCGGTGCAGGTGCCGCTGGACGGTGAATTCACCCACGACCTGGACGCTTTGGCGGCGGCGATCACCCCGAAGACCCGCGTGGTGTTCGTGTGCAACCCGAACAATCCGACCGGCACAGCGCGTGGCCGGGCCGAGCTCGTGGAGTTCCTCGACACGGTGCCCTCCGACGTCCTGGTGGTGCTGGACGAGGCGTATTTCGAGTACGTGCGGATGCCCGCCGAGGACTTCCCGGACGGCGTCGAACTGGGCCGCACGCGCCCGAATGTGCTGGTGCTGCGCACGTTTTCGAAGGCGTACGGCCTCGCGGGGCTGCGCGTCGGCTACGCGGTCGGCGCGCCCGAGGTGATCACCGCGCTGATGAAGGTGCACATCCCGTTCAGCGTGAGCCGGGTGGCGCAGGCGGCGGCCATCGCGTCACTGGAGGCGCGGCCGGAGCTGATCGAGCGCACCGATGCGGTTGTGGCCGAACGGGATCGCATGCGCGCCGCGCTGCTGGCGGCGGGCTACCGGGTGCCGGTGAGTCACGCCAACTTCGTCTGGCTGCCGCTGGGCGACCGCAGCGCCGAATACGGGACGGCCAGCACCGAGGCGGGGGTCATCATCCGGCCCTACGGCGCGGACGGCGTGCGCGTCACGGCGGGCGATCCGCACGAGAACGACGCGTTCCTGGAGTTCGCCACCGATCCGGCGACGATCGCGCGCTTCATCTAGAACACGTTCCTGTTAGGGTCGGCACGCGCCTCGAATCCACACCGGCGCAACCGAAGACCTGACAGGGGGCGCCGCCGCATGCCGTTCGTGACGACCGAAGACGGGGCGAAGATCCACTATCGCGACACCGGCGGCGACGGCCCGGCGGTGCTGCTGATGCACGGCTTCTTCCAGGACACCGAGATGTGGGCCGCCCAGGAGGCGTCCCTGGCCCCGGACTACCGGGTCGTCACCATCGACGCGCGCGGCCACGGCCACACCGAGGACCCGGCCGAGCCGTTCGACAACTGGCGATTGGCCTGGGACGCATGGGCTGTCATCGATCACCTCGGCCTGGACCGGCTGGTCGTGGGCGGCCTGCTGCAGGGCGGCTGGATCGGCATGCGCATGGCGCTGCTGCAGCCCGCGCGGGTGCGCGGCCTGATCCTGATCGGCACCCGGGCGGACGCCTACGACGACGCGGAATCCGTTGGCTTCGAGATGATCATCATGAACCAGTGGATCCTGGGCGACGTCCCGCTGGAGCCCATCGCCACCCCGATCGCGGTGCAGATGATCGGCGGCACCCGCGAACAGCGCCGCTACTGGCTCGACAAGTGGAATGCCTCCGATCGGCGCCGGCTCGAGCAGGCCGGACGCTGCCTCATCGATCGTGAGTCCATCGTCGACCTGGTCAAGGACATCACCGCGCCCGCGCTGCTGATGCACGGGGTGCAGGATCAGATCCACAGCCGCCGCCAGACCGAGGAACTGGCCGCGCAGCTGGGCGGTCCGACCCGGGTCGAGACCATCGAGGGACTGGGCGCGGCCCACTCGGTGCCGTTCACCCACCCCGAGGTCACCGACCCGATCATCCGCGACTGGCTCGCGAACCTCCCCGCCCGGTAATGCGAAATGCCGGCGGCCAAGGGGTCTGAAATCCCTTGGCCGCCAGCATCTTCACGCGGAAGCGGAGGGATTTGAACCCCCGGTTGCTTTCACAACGCTCGCTTTCAAGGCGAGTGCATGGCGTTTTGTCCGGTTCAGTAGAGGGCATCAAAGGTCCCTGACCTGCGGTTTCGGGTATTGATGCATCGGGCTGTACATGCATGTACACACCCCCGGTGGGTCACGGTGTGTCACAAAAATTGCACACACGTACCAGAAAGAGCCCATCGACATGCCGATCCACACGCCCCCATTGGTGATCATCGAGAGCCCCTACGCGGGCGACGTCGAAGCGAATCTCGCCTACGCCCGCGCCGCCTTGCTGGACTCCCTCAACCGCGGCGAGTACCCCTTCGCCAGCCATTTGCTGTATACCCAGGTACTCACCGACGCCGACGCCGACCAACGCAGCCACGGCATCGCAGCCGGGCTCGCCTGGGGAGCGCACGCCTGTCTCACCGCGGCGGAATCCCGCCCATCGTCGGCGGTGGCCGGCTCGCCGAGATGGAGGAGAACGTCGACCAGCTGATCCGGCTCGCCGAAGCGGGGGACCGGCCGAGAGAAGTCCTCGTCTACGCGAGGTCGTTGCGCGACCTGGTGAAGGAACTGTCGGCGACCGTGAACGACCTCGCCGCAGGAGATGCTGCCCTCCAGAGCGCCGAGAGCAGCATCGAAGACCTGGAGAGCTGAGCCCTCGGTATGCCGAGGCGGTGATCGGCCTAATCGAAGAAAACTCGCACGCGTCCGCCCCGCAGCATCGACAATCGTCTGTGTCCGAAGCATGCCAGGTCTGAACGGGTACAACCCCTCCAGATAGGAGTGCGAGATGGCCTACGAATCAGCTCAGCCCCGAACCGAAGAAGCCCTTCGGAAGCGTATCGACGAGGTATTCAAGAGCAGTGATCAGAAATGCCGCGCTCTCTGCCGTGAACTGATCAAGGCCGACAAGCATCTCGAAGAGCTTGAAACAAGCGGCGTCGCCTCTGAGCACGCGATCGAAAACGCTCTCGCACGCATCGACGCGATACTCCATCAGCGGCAAGCCCTGCACTGCACGGATGACTGCCCTCTGCCATAGTCAGGCGCACCTCTCAGTAGAGATCGTCCGTGTCCAGGAAGCCGCCGATGCCGCTCAGTAGCGGTACTCGGCGGCATCCTGGTCGCGTCGAGTGGTGCGCCTTCAGCCACGGCTCCCAGTAGGTCCAGGATGCGCCCGACGACCCCTTCGACCGGATCGCCAATGCGGAAGCGCACGCGGTCCAGGCTCAAGATGCGAAGCACCGCATCAACGTCGGCGCGCGCTGGCGGCGAGGTGAGGGCCGCGCACGCCGCGGCTCTGGTGCCCTCATCCACCGAAGGGCACTACCACCTCTACATCGATCACCCGATGACCTGGGACGCCTACCGGCATCTTCTCGAAGCGCTCGTGGTCGTCGGCATCGTCCAGCCGGGCTATCTCCATGCATCGGAGTCGCGGGGATACGCCGCGCTCCGGGTGCCGTGGCTGCACAAGGAGTCGAAGGAGTCTCGCTATTGAGCAGCAAGCGTGAAGGTCTCAGGCCAGGAAGAACACGAGCACGATGCCTGCCAAGACCACACCACCGAGCACCGCTGGCACCCATCCGAACCAATACCCGTGATCGATCCCGTACCACCCCAACACCAGCGACACGATCGAACCTAGAAGCACGGCCATGAACTTCGTAAAGAAGCGGTCCTTCTCCGCGCGATGACTTTTGGGCTGGTACGTATATGAATACGGCTTCATCTTGGGCGCGGCAGAGGCTGCCTTGGGTTGCGGGTTGGATGCCGCTGCTGCCTTAACTGCTGGCTTGGGCACCGCAGAGGCCGCCTTAGATTGCGGCACACGTTGCCCCGGCTGAACCAGTGGGGTTTTCACCGCAGATGCAACCGCACTAGGTTCGCTCGCTTGGATCTTCGCGCCCGCCATGACGGAACGCTTCGCATCGCGTGATGGGGTGGCCAGGGTAGCTTGCGCTTGCTCTTGGCGTTTTGCTGCTTCCTTGTATTGCATGCTCAACAAAGCCAATCTGGCAAGCTCAGCCAGATCACGACAGCTGTGCAGTCGCTTTCCCGGGTCCTTCTCTAAGGCAAGCTTGATCACCCTGTCGAATGTGAGGTCGAGCCCAGGAACCTTCTTTGTCGGCAAGGGGATCGGAGCATTCACATGGGCGTTGATGAGGGGAGCGACGTCGTGGTAGGGATACGGAAGCTCACCAGTCAACATGTGATAGAAGGTGCATCCGAGCGAGTAGACATCGGCGTGATGGTCGACCTCTCCGGGCGCGGTGATTCTCTCCGGCGCTATGTAACTGAAGGTTGCGACCAGCTCGGCGGTCGCGGTGGCGACGGTTTGCGAATCCACATCTTTGGCGATCCCGAAGTCTGCAAGCAGGGCGCGTTCCGGTCGACCGCGTGTGAGCAGAATGTTGGCGGGCTTAACATCTCGGTGCAGAACGTTGGACTTATGTGCACTGTCGAGCGCGGCCGCTACCTCGCCAAGGATGCGCACAGCCCTCACGGGTTCGACTGGTGCTCCAGCCTTCATCACCTGGCCCAGATCCGGCATCGATGTACTGCATCGCGAACCAGAGGCGACCGTTCTCATGCCCACGCGCGTACACGGTCACCAAGTTCGGATGATCCAGTGCCGCAATGATGTTCGCCTCGCGCTGGAAGCGGGCTCGAATGTCCTCTTGGTGGCTTACTGCGCCATTGAGCACCTTCAACGCCACATCTCGCGGCAGGCCATCACGATCGCGCGCACGGTACACCTCGCCCATCCCACCTGCACCGATCAGCTCAATAACCCGGTAACCGGCGAACTCATCGCCGGGCCTGAGCATGGTTGCCACCCTCCGCGCCCCTCTCGCGCCCACTGAACGTCGAACTGACTCTACGCAGACAATCGCGCCGGCGTGGGGTTAGCGAAACAAGGCGATTTCAATCGACCGACGCACTACGTCGCCGAACCTCATCTTCCACCACCACCTTGAGGCGAGCCATGCGCAAACCACCGCCCCACACAGCCCGGGTCACTGAGGCTGCACGAACTGGGACACAGAAGCCCCACATCAAGCAGATCCCCCGTTGCGGCGCAAAGCATCCCGAGTTGCAATACCCGATCCACGGGAGCAGCTACAGCAACGAAACAACCTGGCGGCCAGTGCAATGCACGGTCCCAGTCGACCGGCACACCGAATGGTGTGCCGTCGGTTTGAACGTCTATCTCTCCCCGGTCCGCTGGAAGGACTGATCCCCCCGACAAGAAGTCTCAGACCTTCACCCCGGCCGAGTTGCAGAAGGTCCTTCGTGTCGCCGGGCAGCCATTCACCCGCACCGAGGCCGAACGTCCTCCGAGCAAGTTCCGCCATCCGGAGCGGCTGGAGCACGCCTGGCACCTGTCGTTGAACGGTTTGCGCCGTGGCGAGATGTGCGGCCTGCGCTGGCCCGATATCGTGTGCCGGGCGTCCTGGAGCCGGATCTCTTTGACGCCCGCGCGGCGGAGCAGCATCTTCCACTGGAAGCTGAGCTGTGCTGGCTTGTAGGGACGCCCCAGTTCGTCGCAGACGACATAGCTGTCCTCGCCGCTCCAGGATTTTCCGGCGGCCAGTTTCTCCTAGCAGTACTGCTTCCAGGCTGCCCGGAGTACATCCCGCAGTTGCTTCGTGAGCGGCAACGTGCTCACCGTTCTCGGTCTTCGGAGAGCCTTCATCTCAAGGGCATCACGACCCACCGCCACGCCCGGGTGCCGCAGGTTTTCACGGCGAGCTGTCCGACTTCGGAGGCCGTCTGGTCGTAGACGATCAATGCGCCTCCTGAAGTCCGGTAACCGCCTGCATGACGGCGGCGGCCTCGGCGAGAGCGTCCTTCTGGCCGTGGACGTAGGTCCGCATGGTGAACGACGCATCGCCATGGCCCAGCGACCGCTATGCGGTTGCCGCTGGTGTCAAGATCAGCCCGTGGCAGCGCACTGTACTTCGCGCCTACTTCGAAGACGACGCCAAGAATCCGGCTGGCCGGGTGAATCCCGCAGTGTCGCAACGACGCAATGCCAGCCGGGGCCGAGGGCTCGGAATCGCGGTTTCCTGCACGGACGAGGCGATGGGGTACGAGCCTCGATGACACACAGCGAGGACACACATTAAATCCTGTGTGTCGCCGTGTGTCTCGAACCTCAACAGAACTACACAGCGACCCACGATCGATACACGAAACCGCAGGTCATCTAGCGGAAGCGGAGGGATTTGAACCCCCGGTTGCTTTCACAACGCTCGCTTTCAAGGCGAGTGCATTCGGCCGCTCTGCCACGCTTCCAAGCGGACTGATGGTAACTGATGGCGCGTGCGGTCGGCCTGCCGCTTCCAGATCCGCGTAGCCGGTCACTCCGGATCGGCGGCCGACCTGGTGTCGGCGCGGTGGTCGGCGGCCAGATTCACCAGGTCCAGGGCCGCGGCCACCGCGGCCAGCTGCTGCGGGGTGAGCAGGTCCACGAAGAACCGGCGGACCGCGGCGACGTGGGCGGGCGCGGCGGTCCGCAGGCGGCACAGGCCCTCGTCGGTGAGCTGGGCCAGCACACCGCGGCCGTCGTCCTCGCAGGCGATGCGGCGGACCATGCGCTCCGCCTCCATGCGGCGGACCTGGTGGGTGAGGCGGCTGCGGGAGGACAGCACGCCGTCGGCCAGGTCACTCATGCGCAGGGCGCGGCCGGGGGCCTCGGAGAGTTTGGTCAGGATGCGGTACTCGGCCAGGGACAGATCGCAGTCGCGTTGCAGCTGCCGGTTGAGGTCGGACATGAGGCGCTGGCTGCCGTCCATGTAGGCGCGCCAGGCACGCTGCTGCTCCGGGGTGAGCCACCTCGGTTCGAGCGTATTCCGGCCCGCGGCCGCGGCCACCGGCTCATTGTTGTGACGGCGTGTGATCGCCCCTCCTCAGCTCGGCGGTCCCGCGCGGTTTCCCCCCCGCAGGATTCCTCCGCGCGCGCGGGCTAAACGCGGTAGGACGAGATCATGGTGCGGCTCAGCTCGTGCGGACCGCGGCAGCCCGAAAGCCCCATGGCCGCATCGAAATCCGCGAGCAGGCAGCGCAGCGCGTGGCGCACGCCGTCCGCGCCCGCCAGGCCCAGGCCGTACACCCAGGGGCGGCCGTAGAGGACGGCCTTGGCGCCCAGGGACAGCGCGATCATGACGTCGGACCCGGTGCGAATACCGGAGTCGAAGAGCACGTCCGCGCGATCGCCGACGGTGGCCACGATGGTCGGCAGCGCGTCCAGCGCGCCGATCGCCCCGTCGACCTGCCGGCCGCCGTGATTGCTCACGATCACCGCGTCCGCGCCCGCGTCCACCACCTGACGGGCGTCGTCGGGGTGCAGGATGCCCTTCACGGCGATCGGCAGTTCGGTCCAGTCCCGCAGGCGGGCGAGGTCCGCCGGGCGCAGCGCGTGATTGCCGAACAGCCCGGACCAGGTGAGCACGGCCGCGCGCAGCGCCTCCTCGCTCTCCTCCGGCGGGACGCTCAGCTTGGCCCGGAAGACCGGGTCGGACAGGTAGTTGGCGATGCCCTGGCCGTGCAGGAACGGCAGGTGGCCGTGCTGGAGATCGCGGGGCCGCCAGCCCAGCGCGGGGGTGTCGGCGGTGACGACGATGGCCTTGGCGCCGGCCTTCTCGGCGCGTTCGACGAAGGAGCGGGCCAGCTCCGTGTCATTGGGCCAGTACAGCTGATACCACCAGGCCCCGGCCCGGGCGCCGACCTCCTCGATGGTGGAGGAGGCGGCGGTGGACAGGCACATGCCGATGCCCAGTTCCTTGGTGACGTCGGCGACCAGGGTCTCGCCGCGCTCGCGCAACAGACCCAGCACGCCGACCGGCGCGGTGAGAATCGGTGCGGCCAAACGGGTTCCGAGCACCTCGACCGAGTGGTCGCGCGCGCCGGGCCCGCTCGCGCCACGCAGCACACGCGGCAGCAGCCGGTACTTCTCGAAGGCGGTGAGATTGGCGTGCGCGGTGCGTTCGGAGGACGCGCTGCCCGCCACATAAGCGAAGGCCGCCGGATCCAGCTCTTCCCGAGCCCGCTCTTCCAGGCCCGCCGCGGTCATCGGGAGCGCCGGGACAGCGCCCGCCAGACCGGCGAGATAGATCTCGTTCTGGAAGTCGACGAAACTGCTCATGCCCCGGAACGCTAGTACTTTCGACCCGGCCGCGTAGGGGGTCGAAAGTACTCGGGGACTATCGGCGGTTTCGGACGCGGACCAGGGCGCGCGGGGCGTCGTGGGCGACGAATCCGGACATCGCCATGGCGGCCAGGATGACCATGCCGCCGAGAACGGTCAGGGTGGTGATCATGGAATCTCCTTTCGAATCCCTCCACACACACGGTGCCGGTCGAAGCTAAGAGGATGCTGTACCGCGCCCGAGGGTGGCCTGACAGTAATCGGTGCGGCTCGGTCGTAGGCTCGTTTTCATGTATGCGGTGACACTCGACGGTTTCGGTGGGCCAGAGGTCATGAAATGGGCGCAGGTGGACGACCTGCCCGCGCCCGGACCGGGCGAAGTGGCGATCGATGTGACGGCGGCGGGGGTGAACCGCGCGGACCTGCTGCAACGGCAGGGCCTGTATCCCCCGCCGACCGGCGCGAGCGAGATCCTGGGGCTGGAGGTCTCCGGGACCGTCGCGGAAGTCGGTCCCGGCGTACGGGATTGGCGTCCCGGCGATCAGGTGTGCGCGCTGCTGGCCGGCGGCGGTTACGCCGAACGGGTGAACGCGCCCGCCTCGCAACTGCTGCCGGTACCCGACGGCCTGGACGTGGCCGCCGCGGCCGCGCTGCCGGAGGCGGCGGCCACCGTGTGGTCCAACCTGGTGATGACCGCGGGTCTGCACAGCGGGCACTTGCTGCTGATTCACGGCGGCGGCAGCGGTATCGGCACGCACGCCATCCAGGTGGCGCGGGCGCTGGGCGCGCGGGTGGCGGTGACGGCCGGATCGCAGTTCAAGCTGGACCGGTGCGCGGAATTGGGCGCGACGGTGCTGATCAATTACCGCGAGCACGATTTCGTGACCACGCTGCACAGCGAATATCCGGGCGCCGACATCATTCTCGACAATATGGGCGCGTCCTATCTGAAGCGCAATGTCGACGCGCTCGCCGAGGACGGGCATCTGGTGGTGATCGGCATGCAGGGCGGCGTGCAGGCGGAATTGAATCTGGGCGTGCTGCTGGGCAAGCGGGGCTCGGTGCACGCCACCAATCTGCGCCGCCGTCCCGAGCACGGGCGCGGGTCGAAGGCGGAGATCATCACCGAACTGCGCCGCCACCTGTGGCCGTTGATCTCCGATGGCACCGTGGCGCCGGTGGTGTCGGCCGAGGTTCCGGTGACCGAGGTGGCGCGGGCGCACCGGCTGCTGGACTCCGAGCAGACCGTCGGCAAGGTGATCCTGCAGATCCGCGAGGTCTAGGGCCTGGGTGGCCGCACGATCTTAGGTGTCGAGGGCGGCCAGCGCGCGGCCGAGCTGGTCGATCTCGAAAGTCGTTGTGTAGGGCGCGAGTCCGATGGTCACCGCGCCGCCCTCGTCATTGACGCCCAGGGCGTCGAGCAGGCGGCTGCCGCCGTGGGAGCCGCTCAGCGTGCCGATGCGGGCGTCGGCCAGCTTGGCGGAGACCTTCTCCGCCTGCATGCCCGCGATGGTGAAGCTCACCGTCGGGATGCGGGTGGAGGCGCGGCCGATCACGGTCAGATTCGGGATGGTGTCCAGCACCGCCATCAGATGCTCGAAGAGCTGGTCGTGATAGTCCTGCAGCGAGGTGATCGACATCTCCAGGCGTTCGCGGCGGGTGCCGGTGGCGCGTTCGTCCAGCGAGGCCAGGTAGTCGATGGAGGTGGTGAGCCCGGCCAGCAGCGCGTACTGGTGGCCGCCCACCTCGAGCCGTTCCGCGCCCTTGGCATAGGGATTCAGCGACATGGACGGAATCCGGTCCAGGAAGGCCGGGTCGCGGAAGACCAGCGCGCCGATCTGCGGGCCGCCCCAGGCCGGTGCGCTCAGGGCGATCACGTCGGCGTTGAGTTCGTCGATGTCGATGAGCGCGTAGGGCGCGGCGCCGAAGCAGTCGGCGACCAGCAGGCCGCCGACCTCGTGCACGCGGTCCGCGGCCACCCGGACCGCGGGCGCGGAGCCCACGATGGGCGAGGCGGCGGTCAGCGCGACCAGCCGGGCGGTGGGCCCGATGAGCTCCTCGAACTGCCAGGCCGGCATCTCGCAGGTCTCGATCTCGACCTCGGCCCAGCGCACGTGCGCGCCATAGCGATTCGCGATGCGCAGCCAGGGCGCGACATTCGCCTCGTCATCCAGGCGCGACAGCACGATCCCGGTGCCCAGACCCAGCCGGGAGCTCAGCGATTCGGCCAGCCAGGCCAGCAGGACCGCGCGATCCGGGCCGAGTACCACGCCCGCCGGATCGCCGCCGACCAGATCGGCGACGGCCTCGCGCGCGGCCTCCAGGATCGCGGCGCTGCGCTTGGCCGCGCCGTGCCGATTGGAGTGCGAGAACGCGGAGGTCCGGAAACCCGTTGAGACGGCCCGGGATACCGAATCCGGGACCAGCATGCCCGCTTGAGGGTCTAGATGGATCCAGCCGTCGCCCAGGGACGGAATCAGGCCCCGCACCCGTGCGACGTCGTAAGTCATGCTGGCCACTCTAAAGGGAGAGGGCACGACTGGGTAACGGTAGGGATGGAAGCGTCCACCCAGAAAGGGACGACCAGCATCTACCGAACAAACTGGACGGGACGTCGCTGTCCGGTCTATCCACGGCTTCGTTTCACACGGGGCGGGAGTTACACCTGCGGCGCCAGATGCTTGCGGGTTGGGGTGTGACTTAGCGGGTTCGGTACGGATTGGGCAGGATGGGAGACATGACGCAATCCGATGGGGTTCCGGAGAACATTGTCGTGATCGGGCCCGAAGGGAAGCCGCTGTTCATCCCGGCGGCGGCCCAGATCGGCGGCGATCCGGTGGAGATCACCGGACAGGTTGTCGGTGATGATAATTCGGGCATTCTGGACGACTCCCAGGAGAAGGAGGAGTCGCTCGCCGACATGGTGGAGCAGCCCGCGAAGGTCATGCGCATCGGCACCATGATCAAGCAGCTGCTCGAGGAGGTCCGGCACGCGCCGCTGGACGACGCCTCCCGCACCCGGCTGCGCGAGATCCACCGCACCTCCATCCGGGAACTGGAAACCGGCCTCGCCCCCGAACTCCGCGAGGAGCTGGAGCGACTGGCTCTGCCCTTCACCGACGAGACCATCCCCTCCGACGCGGAACTGCGCATCGCCCAGGCCCAGCTGGTCGGCTGGCTGGAGGGCCTCTTCCACGGCATCCAGACCGCCCTGTTCGCCCAGCAGATGGCGGCCCGCGCCCAACTCGAGCAGATGCGCCAGGCCCTCCCGCCCGGCATGAGCCACGGCGACCCCCGCGGACAGCAGGGTTCCGGCGGCGGTCAATACCTCTGACAGCCCGTCCTGCCGCCGATACAACGCGGTCGGCGGCAGGTTCTGCGCGCAAAGCGTTTGCCATTAGATAGGGTCGGGTGCTGTGCCTGCTGCTGCTCCCCCTGACTCGGCGAAGACCGACGTGCGCCCGGACACTGAAATAGTGCCGCTGGTGTCGGACTCCCAGTCCTTCGGTCGCGCCTTCAAGGATTTTCGCGACGGGTTCTCCCAGCGTGAACTATGGCTGGCATTGGGGTGGCAGGACATCAAGCAGCGGTACCGGCGCTCGGTGCTGGGCCCGTTCTGGATCACCATCGCCACCGGTTTGCAGGCCGCCGCGATGGGCGTGCTCTACGCCACACTGTTCGGGCAGTCGCTGAGTTCGTATCTGCCGTACGTGACAGTGGGATTGATCGTCTGGAATGTGATCAATGCCAGCATTCTCGAAGGCTCGGATGTCTTCATCGCGAATGAGGGCTTGATCAAACAGCTGCCGTCGGCGCTGAGCGTGCACGTGTACCGCTTGGTGTGGCGGCAGTTCCTGTTCTTCGCCCACAACCTGATCATCTACGCGGTGATGGTGCCCGCGTTCGGGATCTGGCGGCATCTGCACTGGTCGGCGCTGCTGGCGATTCCGGCCCTGGTGCTGCTGTTCCTCAATGCCATCTGGGTGACGATCGTGTTCGGCATCTTCAGCACCCGCTATCGGGATCTGGCGCCGATCCTGGGCAGCACCACCCTGATGTTGTTCGTGCTCACCCCGGTCATGTGGAAGACCTCGGCGCTGTCGGGCACCGCCAGCGATCGGGCCAAGCTGGCCGAACTGGTGCCGACCTTCCACTACCTGGAGATCGTGCGCGCGCCCCTGCTGGGCGACCCGATCCACCTGCGCAGCTGGATTGTGGTGGTGGCGATCACCGTCGTCGGCTGGATAGTCGCGATACTGGCTATGAAGAAGTTCCGTTCCCGAGTCCCCTACTGGGTGTGAAGGCTCAATGACCGACCATGTGAGTATCGAGACCCAGAACGCGTGGGTGGAATTCCCCATCTTCGACGCCAAATCCCGGTCGCTGAAGAAGGCGGTACTGGGTTCGGCCGGTGGGGCCATCGGGCGCAACCAATCCGATGTGGTGGTCGTGGAGGCGCTGCGGGATATCTCGCTGTCGCTGAAGGAAGGCGATCGCGTCGGCTTGGTCGGCCACAACGGCGCGGGCAAATCGACACTGCTGCGGTTGCTCTCGGGCATCTACGAACCGACCCGCGGCAGCGCGCGGATTCGCGGCCGGGTGGCGCCGGTCTTCGATCTCGGCGTGGGCATGGACCCCGAGGTCTCCGGCTACGACAACATCATCATTCGCGGCCTGTTCCTCGGGCAGACCCGCAAGCAGATGCTGTCCAAGATCGACGAGATCGCCGAATTCACCGAGCTGGGCGACTATTTGGCGATGCCGCTGCGCACCTACTCGACCGGTATGCGGGTGCGTCTGGCGATGGGCGTGGTGACCTCCATCGATCCGGAGATCCTGCTGCTCGACGAGGGCATCGGCGCGGTCGACGCGGAATTCATGAAGAAGGCGCGGGTGCGTCTGCAGGAATTGGTCTCGCGCTCTGGCATTCTCGTCTTCGCCAGCCATTCCAATGAGTTCCTGGCCCAGTTGTGCGACCGCGCCATGTGGATCGATCACGGACAGGTGCGCATGCAGGGCGGCATCGAGGACGTGGTGCGGGCCTACGAGGGCCCGGAGGCGGGTGATCACGTGGCGCAGGTGCTGCGGGATCTGGAACGTGAACGTGAACCGGAACGGAATCCCGCATGAGTGAGCCATCCACCCCCCTTTACGGCGACGAGGCCCGCATCGTCGCCATCGTGGTCACGCACAAACGCCGGGAACTGCTCGCCGAATCGCTGAAGGTGCTGAGCAGCCAGACGCGTCCGGTCGACCATCTGATCGTGGTCGACAACGGCAACGAGGCCGAGGTGGGCGAGCTGGTGAAGCAGCAGCCCATCGAATCCACCTACCTGGGTTCGGAACACAATCTGGGCGGCGCGGGCGGTTTCGCGCTCGGCATGCTGCACGCGCTCACCATGGGCGCCGACTGGGTCTGGCTGGCCGACGACGACGGCCGGCCCGAGGGCCCCGACGTGCTCGCCACCCTCTTCGACTGCGCCGAACGGCACTCGCTGGTCGAGGTGTCGCCGGTGGTGGCCGATATCGACGACCCGGACCGGCTGGCCTTCCCGCTGCGGCGCGGCGTGGTGTGGCGGCGACTGCGGTCCGAGCTGGGCGACGAGGACTTCCTGCCCGGCATCGCCTCGCTGTTCAATGGCGCGCTGGTGTCCGCGACGGCCGTCGACAAGATCGGCGTGCCGGACCTGCGGCTGTTCGTGCGCGGTGACGAGGTGGAGGTGCACCGGCGGCTGGTGCGGTCCGGGCTGCCCTTCGGCACCTGCCTGCAGACCGCCTACCTGCACCCGAACGGCTCGGCCGAGTTCAAGCCGATCCTGGGCGGGCGCATGCACACCCAGTACCCGGACGATCCGGTCAAGCGGCACTTCACCTACCGCAACCGCGGCTACCTGATGGCTCAGCCGGGCATGCGAAAGCTGTTGCCGCAGGAGGTCGCCCGCTTCGGGTGGTTCTTCCTGGTGCAGCAGAAGGACCCGGCCGGGCTGATGGAGTGGCTACGCCTGCAGCGGATGGGCCGCCGGGAGCAGTTCGACAAGCCCTCGTCGTAGGTGAGTCCAACTCTCGGACTCTCCGGGGTAAACCCCGAAGGACCGGGCGAGAAAATACGTTGCGCGCAACGGGGACAGGCTGCCAAGCTTGTCCCCGTTCTTGTTGGGAGCGGTCGCCTCGGTGACGGCATGAGGAGAGATGGGAGGTGGAGTTTCGTGACGACGACTGTGCGGATTGCCGTGCCCGCGTTCACGCGCGCGGTGCGCGCCTCCACCTCGAATTCCCCTCGCTGAGTCCATGATCCGGGCTCGGCCCGTCGAAGGACTCCACATGTCTACGGTCGATCTCGACCTGCTCTCCCCCTACGGCTGGAACTCCGCCCTGGCCGCCGACTATCTGCCGCTGCTGGGCGAGGACCTGATTCCCGCCCGCGTGATTCGCATGGATCGCAGTGAATGCGATATCGCCGCCCCACTGCCCACCGCCGACTACCAGAGCCGTTTGACGGCCGCGGTGGTCCGCGCACAGCTTCCGCGCTCGGATTCCGAGGTCAGCGGATTGTGCACCGGCGACTGGGTGGCCATCGACCGCGGCCGCACGGTGCGAGCCCTGCTGCCGCGCCGGACCGCGATCGTCCGGGCGGCGGTCTCCGGGCAGCCCGAGTCCCGGGCCAAATCCGCCCACCAGGTGCTGGCCGCGAACGTGGACACCGTGCTGGTGTGCACCGCCGGTGACGGGGACGTCGATCTCGGGCGCATCGAGCGGCTGCTCGCGCTGGCCTGGGAATCCGGCGCCCAACCGGTGGTGGTGCTCACCAAAGCCGATCTGGCCCACGATATTCCGATCGAGGACGTCCGGGCCGCCGCGCCCGGCGTGACCGTGCTGGCGGTCAGCGCTTCCGGCGGTGTCGGCATGGATGTGCTGACCTCCCTGCTGTCCGGCACCGTCGCCCTGATCGGCCCCTCGGGTGCGGGCAAGTCCACGCTCGCCAACGCCCTGCTCGGCGCGGATGTCTTCGCGACCCAGGCGGTCCGCGCAGGCGACAAGCGCGGCCGGCACACCACCGTGCACCGCGAACTGCGGCCGCTGCCCGGTGGCGGCACGCTCATCGATACGCCGGGCCTGCGGTCGGTCGGTCTCTGGGATGCCGCGACAGGTCTGGGCCGCACCTTCAGCGACGTCGAATCCCTGGCCGGACGGTGCCGGTTCGCCGACTGCGACCACCGCACCGAACCGGGGTGCGCGGTGCTGGCGGCCATCGCATCCGGTGAGCTGCCGCAGCGGCGCCTGGACAGCTTCCGCAAGCTGAGCCGGGAGAACGACTGGCTGGCCTCCCGCACCGACGCCCGGTTGCAGGCCGAGCGCAAGAAGGTGTGGAAGGACATCAACAAGAGCCAGCGCCGAATGTACAAGGAACGCGGCGGCAAGCAACGCTGACCGGGCCCGGAAGCGGCGCGCCGGAGTGAACCAACGCGGCGCGCCGAATCCGGCCAGGTCGGCGCCGGACAGTACCCGGCGGAAGGCCCCGACTATGCCCGTTTCACAGCCAGTAGGTTGGTGGCATGACTGCCGACCCGATGCCGGAGCACGGCCCGGATCGCCGGGCCGGCGGCGCGGCGGTGGATGCCCGGGGCGATGGTGATTCCGGCGCCGCCGTTCCGAGCGCGCGACGGTGGACGGCGGATCGGCTGCGGGCGCTGCCGGGGAGCATCGGCTACCTGCTGATCGGTGGCGCTACGGGAGCCGCGGCCGTCCTTGCGACGGTCGGTGTGCTGCTGGTGGCGGCCACCAGTCTGATCGGCGTCGGTATTCCCGCGATTCCCGAATTCCTGCGGCTGATCCGGCCGCTGACCGGGTTCGAGCGGAGGCGGGCCGGAAAACGACTGGGCGCGCCGATCACGGTGGCCTACCGGCCGATGACGGGCGGGCTCCAGCAGCGGCTGGCGACCTCCTTCCAGGATCCGGCGAACGCGCGGGATATCGCCTGGCTGTGCGTGCACGGGGTGCCCGGCATGGTGGTCGCGCTGTTCTCGATCGGACTGCCCTGGGGCTTCCTGAATCAGCTCGCGATACCGGCGTATTGGCGGATCGTGCCGCCGGGCACCGTCGAGAGCTTCGGTTTCGTCGTGGATTCGTGGCCTCTGGCCGCGCTCAGTGCCCTCATCGCGATTCCCTTGGCCGCCTTGGTGCTCCAGATTCCCGCCGTGGCCCGCTGGCAGGCGCTGCTGGCGCGGACATTGCTCGGGTCCCCGCGGGCCGAGCTGGCGGTCCGGGTCGCCGAACTCACCGCCACGCGCGCGGCCGCCCTGGACGCGCACGGGGCGGAACTTCGACGCATCGAACGGGATCTGCACGACGGTGCGCAGGCGCGAATCGCCGCGGTGATCATGCAGCTCGGACTGGCGGACCAACTGCGGCAACGCGATCCGGGTGCGGCGGAGGAGCTGGTGCGCAAGGCACAGGACACCGCGGAGGCCGCACTCGCCGAACTGCGGGACGTCGTGCGGGGCATCTATCCGCCGGTGCTCGCGGATCGTGGTCTGGCGAGCGCCGTTTCGGCGCTGGCCGCCCGCTCGCCGATCCCGTGCGCACTCGATATCGACGGGGAGGAGCCGCGCGCCGCCGCACAGCGGGGCCAGGATCCGATCCCGGCCGCGAGCACTCGATTCCGGCGACGGCCCGCCGCGGTCGAAGGGGCCGCGTACTTCGTGATCGCGGAAGCACTGACCAACGCGACCAAACACTCCGGGGCCCGGCAGCTCCGAGTCGGCCTCGGGGGTACCGCCGAGGTATTGGTCGTCGAGGTCCGGGACGATGGGATCGGCTCGGCGATCGAGATCGCGGGTGGCGGGCTGGCCGGAATCCGGCGGCGGGCCGAGGCGCTGGACGGCCGGATGCTGCTGAACAGCCCGCCGGGCGGGCCCACCCTGGTGCGCGTGGAGCTGCCGTGCGGATCGTGAAGGAACCGGTGAACGAGGTGGTGGCGTCATGCGGGTGGTGATCGCCGAGGACGACGCGCTGCTGCGCGAGGGACTGGCGCTGTTGTTGAAGACCGCCGGTATCGACGTGGTCGCGGCGGTCGACAATGCCGACGATTTCCTGCGGGTGGTCGCCGCCGACCGGCCCGACGCGGTGGTGGTGGATGTGCGGATGCCGCCCACCTACACCGACGACGGGCTGCGGGCAGCGGTGCGCGCCAGGCAGATTCATCCCGGCCTGCCGGTACTGGTGCTCTCGGCCTGGGTCGAGGACAGCTACGCCGCCGAACTGCTCGGCGACGGGGCGGGCGGGATCGGCTATCTGCTCAAGGAACGGGTCGGGAAGGTGGATCGCTTCCTGGATTCGCTGCGCCGGGTCGCCGAGGGCGGGACCGCCATGGATCCCGAGGTGATCTCCCAACTGCTGGTGCGGCGCAAGACCGACGACCCGCTGGCGGGCCTCACCCCGCGCGAGCGGGAGGTGCTGGCGCTCATGGCCGAGGGGCTCGACAATGCCACGATCGCCGAGCGCCTCGTGGTCACCGAAGGCGCTGTGCTCAAACACATTCGGAACATCTTCGCCAAGCTGGGGCTGTTCGCCGACGAGGTGGGGCACCGGCGGGTGCTGGCCGTCCTCGCCTATCTGAACGCCGGCTGATCACTCGTCGCGGCAGGTGAGGTCGGTGGCGGGCAGGACGCCGTCCGCCAGGTAGGTGTTCACCGTGTCGTAGACGCAGGCGTTCGGGTAGCGGCCCAGGATCGAATGGATGCCGACGTCCTGCAATGTCACCATGCGGGAGCCGGTCAGCGCCCGGTGCATGGCGAGCGCGCCGCCATAGCTGGTGCGGGTGTCACCGGTGGCCTGGACGATCAGGCTCGGCATCGCATTGGCGATGGCCGTGGGTGATTCGACGGGCGGGGCCCAGAACGCGCACGGCGTGATGTTGTTCGCCAGTGCCCCGAAGACCGGCTGGGTGGCGCGGGAGGCCTCGAGGTTGCGCCAGTACCAGGCCGGATCGCGGGGCGCGCCGACATCTCCGCAGAGCACCGCCATGGACGGTGACATGTCGCGGGGCTGGGCGCGCAGTATCACGGCCAGGCTGCCCGCCAGGTTCTCGTCCGGCTCGACCCGCTGCCCGTCGGCGGCGTCGGCCAGTTCCCGGATCTGTTGTGCGGCACGGCCGTAGTTCTGCGGGGAGTCGAAGGCGATGTAGAGCACCAGGGGCAGGGAGTGCGCGTCGACGTCGAAGTCGCCGATCCGGATGGGCTGGGTCGCGGCGCGCGCGATGAGCCGCTGGACCAGGTCACGGACGGCGGCCGCGGTCGCGCCGAGGTGGTATTCACCGTCACGTTCGGCGGTCCAGGCCGCCCAGGCGTCGAGCGCGGCCTCATTGGGCGCGCCCATGTCCTGCACCATGCCGACCACGCCGTAGCGGTCGGGGTCGACACTGCCGTCGAGCACCATGCGGTCGGACCGGTCCGGGAACATCTGCATGTACACCGCACCCAGGTAGGTGCCGTACGAGGTGCCCACGTAGTTGATCCGGCTTTCACCGAGCACGGTGCGGATGACGTCCATGTCGCGGGCGGTATTGCGAGTCGTCATGTGTGGCAGCCGATCTCCCTCGGCGGCCGCGCACCGTGCCGCCAGATCGGACTGGCTCGCCACGGATTCGGCGAAACCCTTGGCGTCGACTCCCGCGAACTGCAATCCGAAGCCGGTCGGCCAGTGGCAGTTCACGGCGTCGGACCGGCCCACGCCGCGGGGATCCATGCCGATGAGGTCGTAGCGGGCGCGGACCTCGGGAGTCAGGGCCTTGCTGGCATCCACGAAGTAGTCCAGGCCCGCGCCACCGGGACCGCCCGGATTCGACAGCACGACGCCGCGCCGTCGCGCCGGGTCGGTGGCGGGGATGCGGGAGAGAGCGACGGTGGTCGTACGGCCCTGCGGCTCGGCGTAATTCAGCGGCACGGTGATGTCGGCGCACTGCCCGCCCATACCGTCGAGTTCCAGAATATCGCACGAGTTCCAGTCCAGCTGCTGGTGGTAGTAGCGGTCCAGGGGCGCCGCGGCCGCAGGAGGCTCGGTGACGGCGGCCGCGGTGAGCGCGGCTCCCGCCGCCAGCCCGGTCACCGCCAGTGCGGCCAAGCCCCGCCGAGTGCGGGCGATCTCGCGAAAACGCACGGAGGTTCCTCTCATGAGCAGAAGGCGGAGTCGAAGACCTTGGTCACGACCTCGGAAGCGGCCCGGTCGGCCAGGAGCTGATTGACGGTGACCACCACGGCGGTGCCGTCGGCGGCCACGCCGGTGTGGGTGCCGAAGCCGGGAATGCTGCCGCCGTGACCCCACACCTCCTTGCCGCATGAGCTCGCGTGGTGGATCAGTCCGAGCCCGTAGCCGGAACCGGGTTCGCCGCGATCCCAGGGGACCGTCCGCTTCATCTCCGCCAATTGGGCGGCGGGCAGCAGCTTCCCGGCGAGCAGGGCGGTGAAGAAGCGGTTCAGGTCGGCGGGCGTGGCGATCATCGCGCCCGCGGTATCGGCCCAGGACGGGTCCAGCTCGGTGAAGTCCTCTCGGCGGCCGTCGATTTCATGGTATCCGCGCGGATGCGGTCCCCGGATCCCGGTCTCGCGCGAGTCCGGGAAGTAGGTGTCGCGCAGGCCCAGCGGCTCCAGGACGCGGCGCTCGACCTCGGCGGCGGCCGGGCGGCCGGTGACCTGCTGGATCAACATGCCGAGCAGGATGTAGTTGGTGTTCGTGTAGACCGAGCGCGCGCCGGGCTCGAATTGCGGTGGCATGGCCATGGCGATGCGGACCAGGTCCGCCGGTTCGTAGTGGGACCGGCGGAGTTGATCGGAATCGGCGGTCAATTGCCCGGACCCGGGCGCGGCGGGGTCGCGGCCCGCCAGATATTCGGGCAGGCCGCTGGTGTGCTGCAGCAGCTGCCGGACCGTCACGCGATTGCCGTCATTGCCGTTGCCGCGTACCACGCCCGGTAGATAGCGCTCTATCGGAGCGTCCAGTTCGACCGTGCCCTCGCCGACCAGCTGCAGCACCACGGTGGCGACGAAGGTCTTGGTGTTGCTGCCGATCCGCACCCGCGCATCCTCGGGGATCGGTGCGCCGGTGCCCAGGTCGCCCACGCCCGCGGTGAGCACGTGATGACCGCCCGGTCCGTCGAACACGACCTGCGCGCCCGGGAAGCCGCCGCGGACCACGCCGTCGAGGGCGTGGGTGATGGTGCGGTAGATCTCCTTGCGAGCGGGTTCGCCGCTCCCGGGGTCGGTGCCGCACGCCTGGGCCGCGAGGACGGCCAGGACCCCGACACCGGCCAGCAGAGCCCGCCCGCGTGGCCGCCGCAATCCGCTCATGGAAGACATTCCTCCTGTTCAGGCCGGGTTTTCCGGCCCTTTCGAGGGTAAAGACGCGTACGGGTGCGGCCCATGCCCCGAGCACCCGGATCGCGGTCGTGTCGGCGGCCGGGTGCTCGGTAGTGCCAGCACTACTGCCCGAGATGCGAGAGTTCCGGCCCGCCGGCCCGGTGAGGCGCGGATGATCGGATTCAGGGCGACAACAGCAGAAGAGGAGTGGATCCATGACCGGAGCACAGAAGCCGCTGGCGGGTCGGACCATGATCATGTCGGGTGGCAGTCGCGGAATCGGGCTCGAGATCGCCAAGCGGGCGGCCGCGGACGGCGCGAACATCACCCTCATCGCGAAAACCGATGTGCCGCATCCGAAACTGCCCGGCACCATTCACACCGCGGCCGCCGAACTGGAGACCGCGGGCGGCACCGTCCTCAAATACCTCGGCGACGTGCGCGATGACGAGGCCGTCGCGGACGCGGTACGGCAGACGCAGGAGCGGTTCGGCGGCATCGACATGGTGGTGAACAACGCCTCGGCCATCGACATCTCCCCCACCGAGTTCCTGCCCATGAAGAAGTACGACCTCATGCAGGACATCAACTGCCGCGGCAGCTTCCTGCTCTCCAAACTCAGCATCCCGGCGCTGAAGGATTCCGCCCAGGCCGGGCGCAATCCGCACATCCTGACGCTGTCCCCACCCCTGAACCTGGACCCCAAGTGGGCGGGCATGGCCCTCGGCTACACCATCGCCAAGTACGGAATGTCGCTCACCACACTGGGTTTGAGCGAGGAGCTGCGCAAGTACGGCATCGGCGTGAACTCCCTGTGGCCGCGCACCACCATCGCCACCGCGGCCGTCAAGAACCTGCTCGGCGGCGAGGAGATGGTCTCCACCTCCCGCACCCCCGACATCTACGCCGACGCCGCCTACCTGGTCCTTATCTCCCCCGCCAAGGACACCACGGGAAACTTCTTCATCGACGACGAAGTCCTTGCGGCACACGGCATCACCGACCTGGACAAGTACCGCGTCACTCCGGGCGACGGCCCGCTCACCACCGACCTGTTCCTCTGATCTCAGCCGGGCGCGACGGCCTCGCGCTCGGCGAGTGCCTTCAGGGTGAGCAATTGCTTGCGCATCATCAGGAAATCGCCGAAGACCGGTAGCGCCAGCGGCCAGGCGGGACCCCGGAATCGAACGCGCGCGTGCAGGCGACTGCCCGCACCGGTCTCGGGGCGCACCGCATAGGTGACCGCTACGCCCTTGGCCCGCAACGTGATCTGCTCGTCGGGCGTGAAATCGACGAGTTCGAAGAGCGACATGAAACGCTGGCCGAGCGCGAGTTCGGTGAGTTCCGGATCGCGCAGCCGGGGGCTGCGGTGGCCGAAGTTGTCGAGCAGGTCGTAGCTGTACGGGGCCGCGCGCAGCTGACAGAGCCAGGCGAAGACCAACGGTGCGGGCGCGTCCACCGGAACGGCCCGATCGCAGATCACCACGGAGCCGGAAAGCTCCGCGTCACAAGGCATGCGTGCGGACAGCTCGGTGTCGGTGGCGCCCCACCGCTGCCCGGGGAGACTCATGCGGGCCGCCCCGCGGCGACCGAGATCCGGCGCAGCATGTCGCGGACCACCAGGCGATGCATCCGGGTGCCGATGACCAGAGCCCGATAGATCCGGCCGTGGATGCCGGGGAAGGCGGCGTGGCTGATCGCGGTGAGACGGGTGTGGGTGGGGTCGACCTCGTCGAGGACGAAGGTCAGGCGGTAGCGGGAGAACCAGTGCCGACCCTTGGCGGCCAATCGGTGCGGCGGATCGGCGTCGTCGAGCACGAAACCACGGGGCAGTGTGTTGAGATCGTCAGGGTTTTCGCAGGTCGTGCGCAGTAGTGCGGTCCACGTGCCGGCGCGATCGGCATTGATTACCCTGGAATGCTCATCGATATAGGGCAAACGCTCCATATAGAAGGAACGTACTAGTTCATGGCGCCTCCCCGCAAGCACGACACCGACGTGATCCTCGACGCAGCGCGCGCACTGGTGCTGCGCGACGGCCCCCGCGCGGCGAGCGTCGCCGCCATCGCCGAGGCCAGCGGCGCACCCGTGGGCACGCTCTACCACCGGTTCGGCAACCGCAACGGCGTGCTCACCGAGGCCTGGATCCGGGCGCTGGACCGGTTCCAGTCCCGGGTGCTGGCCGCCGCGGCGGCGGCGGATCCGCTCGCGGCGGCGGTCGGCATGACCTCCGCCGCGGTGGGCTTCGGCCGGGACTGCCCCGACGACGCCAAACTGCTGCTCAACCTGCGGCCGCGCGATCTGCTCGACGGCGCGCCCGACACCGAGTTCCGCGATCGCCTGGCCCGGATGAACGAACCCCTGTTCGCGCAGCTCGATCGCATCGCGAACGGCCTCTACGGCAGCGCCGGGCCCCGCGAGATCGACGCCGTCAGCCGCGCGGTCGTGGACCTCCCCTACGCCGCGCTGCGCCGCCACGCCCACGCACCCGAACTCCCGGAGTGGCTGGAAGCCGACCTCGCCGCCGCCGCCCGCACACTGCTCACCGCGCCCTGACTCGGCGAGCCGGATCGGCGGACAGGCGGAATACCCGTCGCGGAAATGAAACATGGCCCGGGACAGGATGTCCCGGGCCATGCTCAGCCGAATATCAAGCAGTCTTGTCGATTCCGTAGAGACGTTCCCAGTTCTCTCGACTCGTCAGCTCCGGCATCGCGCCCCGCCAGCGGCGCTGCAGATCCGGCAGCTCCTTGCGGAGCTGACGCAGCACCCGGTAGGTGCGGATCAGCAGACGGCGGGCGGTTTCCTTGTCGCGCACGCGAACTCGGACACCGGACTGCGAGGCATCGGTGACGACCACGTGGTTGAACAGGCCGACGTGCCACCAGTGGGCGTCCTCGCGGGTGACCGCGACGGGGCCCGGGATGACGCGGCCGGTCCACTGGTTGAGCGCGCGCTTGTAGAGCACCAGCAGCGGGTGGCTGGGCTCGCCGCCCGCACGGCGGACATGCAGGTGGGCGTTGGGAACCGGGGAGGTGGCCGCGGGGTGCTTGGCGGTCTCCGGGTAGTCGGAGCGGGAGCCGCGGGCCTTGGCCAGCGCCTCGATACCGCCGTCGCGCAGCGTCTCCGGGCCCTTCAGGTAGTCCTCGATGCCCTGCAGGGTGGTGTGCGCCAGGCCGTACTGCATGCCGACCAGGTACTCGGCGATCTCACGGAACAGCTGGCGGGTGATCGCCTTGCCGTCCAGGTCGTGGTGCAGGGAGGACACGATGAGCGAGTTGCGCGAGGAGAAGTAGCGCGCCCAGTCGTCGAAGTCCTTCCAGTAGAAGTCGGCGTGCCACACGGCGGCATTGGGCAGGGTGACGGTGACGAAACCTTTCTCCCGCGCGCGCAGACCGTATTCCACGTCGTCCCACTGGAAGAAGATCGGCACCGGCAGCCCGATCTTCTTGACCACCTCGGCCGGGATCAGGCAGGTCCACCAGGCCTGGTAGCCGGCGTCGACGCGGCGTTCCTGGTGCTTCTTCAGCATGGAGGTGTTGCGCAGCGCCTTGGCCACCTTCTGGCCGTGGCGCAGCTTGCCCAGATTCGTCTCTTCCGCACCGACATTGAGGAAGTCGGGGTTGAACAGGAACAGCATCTGCGCGCCCACCAGGGTGGGTTCCACGGTCAGATTGGCGAAGGCGTTGAGCCGCAACACCGTTTCCGGCTCGCACAGGATGTCGTCGTCCATGAGGATGACGTCGGCGTGCTCGTTGGCGCCCGACACCTCGTAGAGGCCGCGGGTGAACCCGCCCGCGCCGCCGAGGTTGGGCTGCCGGATGTAGCGCAGCTTGTCGCCGAACTTGGGCTGGGTCTCGGTGAACAGCGCCTGGTCCTGCACCAGGTCGGTGCCCTGGTCGACCACGTACACGGCGTCGATGAGCGACAGCACGGTCGAGTCGGAGGCCAGTGCCGCAACGGTATTCGCGCAGTCCTGGGCCCGGTTGAAGGTGCAGATGGCAATGGCCACCGGGCGCACCCGCTCGGGCGCGGCCGCGGTCCACTCCAGATCGGTGATCACGGCCTCACCGCCGAGCGCCTCGATCTCCAGCCAGATCGCGCCGCCGTCGACGTACATGTCCAGCGGGGCGAGCAGCGTCACCCGGCCGGTCTCCTCGACCACGGCGGTGTCCACCACCCGGCGGTGTCCGGCGATGTCGGAGGCGGCCAGCCGCACCCGCACCTTGCCGGTCACCTCGAGGGTCAGGCCCACCTCGACCTCGGTGACCGTGGTCCAGCGCTGCCAGTAGGCGGCGGCGAAGCGCCCGAAATAGGTATTGGTGTTGACCGACGCGCCCTTCTCCAGGCGCAGGGTCCGCCGTTCCCGGGTGACCTTGCCCTTGGCCACCGCGTACAGGTCGTCGCTGATCTTGGGGGCGGGACCGGTGAAGATCCCGCGGGCCAGCACCAGCCGATCCGGCGCGGCGTGTTCCGCGCGCAGGGAGACGGGGGCCTCCCCGGTCTCCGTCCGATCCTCGGTTTCGGTCACGGCCTGCCCAGCCGACGCATCCATGAATCCCTCGACATCCTTTGAATACTTAGACACCGGCTCATCCGACGTGGTCGCACCGCCACTGTCACGCTCGGCGGCCCGACAATATCAGTGTCAGGCCTTATTCGTTCCCGAGGCCGGATTGGTGAAGACGAATTTCCCGTAGGCCCAGAATCGGAAGCCCATGGCGACGGCCTGACCGATCAGCGTGCCGGAAACGTTGTCCGCCAATGGACTGTCCAGTCCCAGCACGTAGCGGGAGAAGCCGAGACAGCCCAATTGCAGTCCGATGGCCATCACATTCAGCGCGGCATAGGTCAGGATGTGCCGGGCCCCGGTATCGCCGTCGTGATCGGAGTAGGTCCACCACTTGTTGCCGAAATAGGTGACCACCGTGGCCACCCCGATCGCGATGATCTTGGCGACCAGTGGGAGGCGGAACAACGGCCCCTCACCGCCCAGGAAGACCAGCAGGTTGTAGGTGCCCGCGTCGACCACGAAGCCGATCGCGCCGACCACCAGGAAGGCCCCGCCGCGCTGCAGCAGGGCCCGGACCTTCCCGGTCAGGGAAGCATTCGGCGACGACACGCTGACCGCCGTGGACTCGTTCGCAGACACCGGCCGACGGTACCCCAACCCCGCAGCACCCATATATCTGTGACGGTCGGGTACCCTCCCCGGTGTTCATATTCGCCTCCGATCAGAGGATTGACCGGGTGGACTCCACCGAGCTTCGTATAGCCGCCATCGTGCCGTGTCACAACGAAGAGGCCGCCGTCGCGAAGGTCGTCACCGACCTGCAGGCCGCCGTCCCGGGCATAGTCGTCTACGTCTACGACAACCTGAGCACCGACGCCACGGCCGATAAGGCGCGCGCGGCCGGGGCGATCGTGCGCACCGAGAACCGCAAGGGCAAGGGCAATGTGGTGCGCCGCGCTTTCGCCGATATCGAGGCCGATGTCTACCTGATGGTCGACGGCGACGACACCTACGACGCCGCCGCCGCGCCGGAGATGATCCGAACTCTGCTCGCGGGCCCCTACGACCACGTGCTGGGCGTACGCCGCGAGGTCGAGGCCGGGTCGGCGTACCGGGCCGGGCACGAGACCGGCAACAAGGTGCTCAACGGCGTGGTCGGCAAGGTGTTCGGCGAGAACGTCGAGGACATGCTCAGCGGCTACCGGGTCTTCTCCCGCCGCTTCGTGAAGTCGTTCCCCGCGGTGTCGCGCGAGTTCGAGATCGAGACCGAACTGACCGTGCACTCGCAGCACCTGGGCGTCCCGCAGACCGCCGTGCCGGTCGGCTTCCGGGACCGGCCCGCGGGCAGCGAATCCAAGCTGCGCACCTACAGCGACGGCTTCAAGATCCTGCGCCTGATCGTCGGCCTGGCCCGGCACGAGCGGCCGGTCGCCTTCTACGGCCTGTTCGGCACGCTGTCCTGGCTGGTCTCGCTGGTGCTCATCACGCCGATAGTGATCGAGTTCTACGAGACCCACCAGGTCCCGCGCTTCCCGACCCTGTTCCTCGGTTTCACCCTGCTGCTGCTCGGCAGCCTGGCCTGGACCGCCGGCCTGATCCTGGACGGCATCCGCCGCTCCCGGCACGAGGCGGCGCGCCTGATGTACCTGCGCTACGCCGCGGTCGGCGAGTCCGAACCCGGCGGCCACTCCGGCGGTTCGGTTCGATGACGGAGAGCACCACCATCGCGGCACCCGAAAAGATCCCGGCCGAACCCGAGGCCACGGCCGCGCGGCCCGAGTCGAAGACCGCCGGGCTGCGTCGCGCCGCGATCGGCGTCGAACGCCGATTCGGTTCGGCCGCCGTGGCTTTCGTGCTCATCGCGGGCGTCTTCGGCGCGGTGTGGTCGGTGCTCACGCCCCCGTTCTGGGGCCACGACGAGATCACCCAGTTCGGCCGCGCCTATCAGATCGCGCACGGCGGGCTCCTGCCGCAGAAGATCCACGACGACCGCGGCCCGGCCTGGGGCGGCGACGTGCCGGTCAGCATCGACGCGCTGATGAGCTACGCCTTCACCGACTACCAGGACAACCCGGACGAGCCGGACCCCATGGTCCTGGACCCGCACGTCTACGACCAGCTCGGCTCGGCCGCTGTCTCGGCCGACACCACCCCGGTGTGGTTCACCAATACCGCGGCCTACTCCCCGATCCCGTACCTGCCGCCCGCGGCCGGGATCCGGATCGCCGAGGCCCTCGACCTGAACGTCGGCGGCATGGTGCTGGCCACCCGCTGGGCCGGACTGCTCGCCTACCTGCTGATCGTGGGATTCGCGCTGCGGGTGCTGCGCGGGCACCGGGTGCAGTGGCTGGCCTTCACCGTCGCGGTGCTGCCCATCGCGCTGTTCCAGGCGGGGACCGTCACCGCGGACACCGTCACCAACGCGCTCGCCCTGCTGGTGTCGGCGCTGGTGGTGAAGTCGCTGTTCCTCGGTGAGCGACTGAGCAAGCCGGAGACGGTGGCCGCGCTGGCCACCACCGTGCTGCTGCCGGTCTGCAAGCCGACCTACGTGCTGATCGCCATGCTCACCGTGCTGATCCCGGCCCGCCGCTTCGGTTTCGGCCGAGTTGTCCAGGACGGAGCGGATGAGCGGGTCGCGGTGTGGCAGCGGGTGCTGCCGTGGGCGGCCGCCGGGCTCGGCGCGGTGTCCTTCGCGGGCTGGATGAAGATCGCCGCCCCGACGGGTGACGGCATGAGCCTGATGCGGCCCGAGAAGCAGTGGGGCACGGTGCGCCCCGGCGACCAGCTGCACGGCATCCTCAGCGATCCGTTCCACTTCCTGCGGATCTTCGGCGACAGCATCGCCCGCCGCGACCAGCACTGGTTCACCCAGTTCTTCGGTGAGCTCGGCTTCTCCTACGTGGAGGTGCCCGCCCTCACCATCCTGGCGGCGCTGCTGGCCTTCGGTATGAGCCTCGGTGCGGCCGAGCGCTTCTCGCCGACCGGCGCGGACCGCAAGCGGACCTGGCTGGTGCTGCTGACCATCGCGGCCAGCGTGGCCATGATCTACGTGACGCTGTACATGTCCTTCACGCCGGTCGGCTACTTCATCATCGACGGCGTGCAGGGCCGCTACTTCGTGCCGCTCGCGGTGCTGGGCCTGGCGGTGCTGTTGCGCTGGGTGCCCTTGCGGCTCGCCGACGCGGCGGGCCGGGTGCCGGCGCGGGCGGCGGCGTTCACCGTGGTGACGGCGACGTCGGTGGCGCTGATCGCGGCCGTGGTGAAGTACTCCACTCTGGTCTGGGGCTGACCCGAAACATCCGTGACCTGCAACGATCAACGCCGGGGCGAATTGCCCCGGCGTTGCTGTTTCGGGTCGGTCAGGACCGGTCTAGATTACCTTTTCGCCCGCGTCAGCGTACGCGGATTCGGTCGCGGCCTTCTGTGGCCGCCACCAGGATTCGTTGTCCCGATACCAGTCGATGGTGGCTTCCAGGCCCTTGCGGAAGTCCCGGTACTCGGGTTCCCAGCCCAGCTCGGTGCGTAGCAGCGAGGCGTCGATGGCGTAGCGCAGGTCGTGGCCGGGGCGATCGGTGACGTGATCGAAATCGTCCGCGGCGCGACCGAAGGCCTCCAGGATCAGCTCCACCACGGACTTGTTGTCGCGTTCGCCATCGGCGCCGATCAAATAGGTCTGGCCGATTCGCCCGCGCTCCAGGATTTCCCAGACCGCGCTGTTGTGGTCGTCCACGTGGATCCAGTCCCGCACCTGATGTCCGGCGCCGTAGAGCCGGGGCCGGACGCCGTCGATCAGATTGGTGATCTGACGCGGGATGAACTTCTCCACATGCTGGTAGGGCCCATAGTTGTTGGAGCAGTTGGAGATTGTGGCCCGCACGCCGAAGGAACGCGCCCAGGCGCGGACCAGCATGTCGCTGGAGGCCTTGGTGGCCGAATAGGGACTCGACGGGTTGTAGGGCGTGTTCTGATCGAATGCCGCCGGATCGTCGAGTTCCAGGTCGCCGTACACCTCGTCGGTCGAGATGTGGTGGTAGCGCACCTGGTGGCGGCGCACGGCCTGGAGCAGCGAATAGGTGCCGACGATATTGGTCTGGACAAAGGGCCACGGGTCGGCCAGCGAATTGTCGTTGTGTGATTCGGCGGCGAAATGCACCACCGCGTCCACACCCCCGACCAGGCGATCCACCAGCGCGGTATCGGCGATGTCGCCGTGCACGAACTCGATTCGGTCCGCGACCGGGTCGAGTGAGGCGCGGTTGCCCGCATAGGTGAGTTTGTCCAGCACGGTGACATGGACACCCGCGCGCCGCGTCACCGTCTGGTGAACGAAGTTCGCGCCGATGAAGCCGGCCCCGCCGGTTACGAGCAATCGCACACCGAAACACTACGACGGCCGCGGCGCACCGCGGCGGTGGGTCCGGGAAGTTGCCGTCTTTACATCAGCGGGGCGGCCTGTGTGCGCGGAATCGGTCATCGCGCTGAAACAAATGCACTTAATTGAAACCAGGCCGTTCGGTCGAAATGTCGCAATTCAGCGCCGGAACCGTGACATTCACCGACACAGTGTCTCAACCGAGCAAGCGACGCGTGTGACCTTCATCACTCGATGCGCCTCGGATGGCGTCCGGCAACAGAATCAGACTGCGCGAAACCCTGTCGTACGCAGCACTTTTCCAATACCTTGCCATCGGCACGATCGTGATGGTGAACAGAATTTGAACGAACGGTCACAACGGGTTCACCGCTCGTTAGCTGTCCTCCATTTCGATTCGTGTTGTCCCCCCGAGCTCTTCGATGAGGTTTCAACAAATGCTGATGAGGAAATTCGCCGCCACCGCGGCGCTGGTGTCCGCTGCCATGGCCGTCACCGCCGGCACCGTGAACGCCGCCCCCGCCGAGGAGGCCGGTGCGATCAACTACACCGCCACCACCTCCGAGACCAACACCATCATCCGTACCGACGCGGGCTCGATGGCTGTCGAGAACGGCAACTTCGTTATCAAGGCCGCCAACGGCAACATCGTCGCCGGCATGCCGCTGAAGCTGCAGGTGGACGACTTCACCTTCCCGATCGCGGCGGAGATCTCCGACCACACCGCGACCCTCACCCCGCAGTACGACATGGACCACGCGACCTACACGCCGCAGAACGTGAAGGACGTCGCCCTGCCGTACGAGGACCAGGCTCCCTGGAAGTCGGACTACGACCGTGAGCAGGCCGCCTGGAACCGCATGAAGGACACCATCGCGCTGGGCGCCACCGTGGCGACCCTGGTCGGTGGCCTGGGCGCCGCGGCCGTCGGCTGCGTCCTCGGCTTCGGCGTCGCCGGTCTGGCTTCCGCCCCGCTGGCCGCCCTGTTCGGCGCCGGCCCGGTCATCGGCTGCCTCGTCGGCGCCTCGACCATCGGCTTCCTGGGCACCATCGCCGGTCAGCTGCTGATCACCGCGCCGGTCGCCATCGCCGCCGCGATCCAGTACTTCACCACCATCAACGGCCCGCACATCTCCCCGGCTCCGGCCAAGTAATACGTCGGCTCCGGCCGAGTAGCTGCGCGCTGTACGTCGAAACCCCCGCCCGGATCATCCGGGCGGGGGTTTCGCGGTGTCCGGGGATGTGGGACCCGAGGCCCGCGGCCCCGAGCCCCACATCATCGAATCACGCTGTGCGCATCACCGATTCACGCGGTGCGGGCGATGCTTCCGGATTCGACGCGTTCGCGGACGAACCGCGCGACGTGCGCCAGCGCGGCCCGGCTCTCGGGCATGTTGGGGAAGATGGCCGGGAACGCGTGCACCTGGCCGCGCCAGATCTCCAGCGTGGCGGGCACACCCGACTGGGCCATCCGCTGCGCCATCACCTCGCTGTCGCGGCGCAGCACCTCGTCCTCGGCGACGATGAGCAGGGCGGGCGGCAGGCCCGCGAGCACATTGTTGACCGGCGACATCCGGGGATCCAGGCGGCCGTCGACCTCCGCGCCGATCTTCACCACGGATTCCAAGGCGGACAAGGGGATCAGCGCGTCGCGGTGATAGTTGGGGTGGGCGCGCTTCTCGGTGCAGTCCAGGTCCAGGGCGGGGCTCAGCCCGACCAGACCGGCGGGAACCGGGAGTCCGGTGTCGCGGGCGCGCAGGGCGGTCGCGAAGGTCATGTAGCCGCCGGCGGAGTCGCCCGCGAACACCACCCGGCCGGCCGGAACCCCGTGTGCCAGCAGCCATGTGTAGGCGGTGAGGCAGTCGTCGACGGATCCGGAGATGTCGGTCTTGGGCAGCTGCCGGTATTCCACGCTGACCACCGGCAGTCCGGTGCGCCGGGCGAGGGACGCGACCACCGGGCGGTGGGTGTCGAGTCCGCACAGGAAGAAGCCGCCGCCGTGCATGTACAGCACCGCGCCGTCGCGCAGTGACTTGCTCGCCCCGGCGGGCCGCACGATCTCGATGCGGAAGCCCTTGAGCCGCACTTCCTCCCGTTCCACGCCGCGCGGGCTGGGGCGCAGTTTGGCGAGGCTGTTGATCACGGTGCTGACGACCGGCATCGAGCCCACGGTGACCGTCGCGCGGTCGCCGGCGGGCCGGATCACGGTACGGGAGAATGCGGTCAGGGTGCGCGCGGCGGCGCTGATACGGTCCGGGTTCTCGACTTCGTCGCGGGCCGCAGCGGTCCCGTCATGGGGCAATGCCATCGCGCACCTACCTCGTTGTTGGCGCGCCGAGCCGTTCGACCGGAAGGACCGATTGGCTGGCTCGGCACCCGGCGCGCGGAGAGTCGGCGCTGACATCTCACATAGCGTTGTTTCAGAACACCATGGGAACGTGACCTACGCAACATTTATCGCCGAATTCGTCCACCGGTAAACGGGCGTGATCGATCTGAGGTCCAGTCGGAACCTGACCGCCACGGTTCACGGCAGAACTGGCAGACTGTCGTGACATGCGCGGAATCATCCTGGCCGGGGGCACCGGATCGCGGTTGCACCCGATCACGCGCGGGGTGAGCAAACAGCTGGTCCCGGTGTACGACAAACCGATGGTGTACTACCCCCTGTCCACCCTCATGCTGGCGGGGATCCGGGACATCCTGGTGATCACCACCCCCGAGGACGCGGACGCCTTCACCCGGCTGCTCGGCGACGGCAGCCGCTTCGGGGTGAACATCTCCTACGTGGTGCAGCCCGAGCCCGACGGCCTGGCCCGCGCCTTCGTCCTCGGCGCCGATCACATCGGCAACGACAGCGCGGCACTGGTGCTGGGCGACAACATCTTCCACGGCCCCGGCCTGGGCACCCAGCTGCAGACCTTCCACAACCTCGACGGCGGCGCGGTCTTCGCCTACCGCGTCTCCGACCCCACCGCCTACGGCGTGGTCGAATTCGCCGACGGCCGGGCCATTTCCATCGAGGAGAAGCCGGCCCGCCCGCGCTCCAACTACGCCATCCCGGGGCTGTACTTCTACGACAACGACGTGCTCGCCATCGCCCGCGATCTGAAGCCCTCCGACCGCGGCGAATACGAGATCACCGACGTCAACCGCGCCTACCTGGAGCAGGGCCGCCTGCACGTGCAGGTGCTGGCCCGCGGCACCGCCTGGCTCGACACCGGCACCTTCGACTCCCTGCTGGACGCGGCCAACTACGTGCGCACCATCGAGGAACGCCAGGGCCTGAAGATCGGCGTGCCGGAAGAAGTGGCCTGGCGGCTCGGCTTCATCGACGACGATCAACTCGCCCGGCTGGCCGAACCCCTGGTGCGCTCGGGCTATGGAAAGTACCTGATGGACCTGCTGGGCCACGGGCGAACCTGGGAGTAGGCATGCGGATTCGGGAACTGTCGGTGCCGGGTGCGTGGGAGTTCACCCCCCGGCTGCACGGAGACGACCGCGGCGTCTTCTACGAGTCGTTCAAGGCCTCGGAGTTCGAGAAGGCGACGGGCCGGCCCTTCGATCTGCTGCAGGTCAACATCTCGACGTCGGCGGCGGGCGTGCTGCGCGGCATCCACTACACCGAGACCCCGCCCGGCCAGGCCAAATACGTGACCTGCGTGCGCGGCGCGTTCCTGGACGTGGTGGTCGACCTGCGCCGCGACTCCCCGACCTTCGGGACCTGGGACGCGGTGGTGATCGACGATGTGGAGCGCAAGTCGGTGTTCCTGGCCGAGGGCCTGGGGCACGCGCTGCTGTCGCTGGAGGACGGCTCCACGGTGAACTACCTGTGCTCGCTCGAGTACTCCCCCGAATTCGACCGGGACCTGGACGCTTTCGACCCGGACCTGGCCATCGCCTGGCCGGCCGTGGGCCGCAACGGCGAACCGCTCACCTTCGTCCGCTCCGACAAGGACGCCGCGGCTCCGCGCCTGGCGGAGCTCTCCCGCCTCCCCGGAACTTCAGCGCACGGCTGAGAGCCGTCGCCGGTCAATACGTCATCGGGGCGCATCGCGTCATGCGATGCGCCCCGATTTCTTTGACGACTCCGCCCGTGTGAGCTGCGGGCGGAGTCACCACGAGCGTCAGCCGACCAGTTCGACCTCCGCGTCGCGGTCCGCCCGGCGAGCCCGGACCTTCGGCAGGAAGGCGGTGAGCGCGACCAGGGCGCCGACGATGGCGACGCCCGCGGCGAACTGCAGGCCCGGCCGGTAGGTGTCGAGCATGCTGGCCGGGGTCGGGTGGCTGGGCACCGACGAGGTGACGATGGCGGTGGTCACCGCGAGCACGATGGCCGCGCCGACCTGCATGGCGGTCTGCAGCACACCGGCCGCCAAGCCCTGCTCGTCGTCGTCGATACCGCTGGTGGCCTGGATGTTGATGGCCGGGAAGCCGACCCAGCCGATGCCGACCAGCAGCACGGCGGGCAGCAGCACGGTGAGGTAGTCCGGCGCGGTGTCGATGCGCAGGTACAGCAGGTAGCCGATGCCCATGATCACCATGGTGATCGCGATGATCGGGCCGGTGCCGAAGCGGTCGACCAGCTTGTCGGAGACGAAGGCCGAGGCGACCACCAGCAGACCGACCGGCAGCAGCGCGAGCGCCAGCTTCAGCGGCGACCAGCCGAGGGTGTCCTGCAGGTACAGGGTGGTGATGAACTGCCAGCTGAAGTACGAGCCGCCGACCGCGATGATGGCCAGGCTGGCCCGGACCAAGGTGCCCTTGCGCAGGATGCCCAGGCGGACGAGCGGGTAGCGCACCTTGTTCTCGACGTAGACGAAGGCGGCGGCGAGCACGGCGACCGCGACGAACGAGCCGATCGTGCGGACCGAGGCCCAGCCCGCGGCGGGCGCGGAGACGACGGTGTAGACCAGCAGCAGCATGGTGGCGGTGGACAGCAGCGCGCCGAGCAGGTCGTGGCCGCCCTCTTCGGCGGGCTTGTCCTTGGGGACCAGGACGTACGCGGCGGCCAGGGCGGCGAGCGCGATCGGGACGGGCAGCAGGAAGGTCCAGCGCCAGCCGAGCCCGGTCATCAGGCCGCCGAACAGCAGGCCCATGGAGTAGCCGCCCGCGCCGAAGACGGTGTAGATGGACAGCGCCTTGTTGCGGGCCGGCCCCTCCGGGAAGTTCGTGGTGATGATGGACAGGCCGGTGGGCGCGGTGAACGCGGCGGCCAGGCCCTTCACGAAGCGGGTCAGGATGAGCAGCGCCGGCGAGCTCACCAGCGCGCCGGCCAGCGAGGCCAGGGCGAAGACGGCGAGGGCGATCAGGAAGACCTTGCGACGGCCCAGCAGGTCTGCGGTGCGGCCGCCGAGCAGCAGCAGGCCGCCGTAGCCGAGCACGTAACCGCTGACCAGCCACTGCAGGGTGGAGGTTTGGATGTCGAGTTCGGTGCCGATCGAGGGCAACGCGACGCCGATCATCGAGACGTCGAGGCCGTCGAGGAACAGCACGATGCACAGGGTGATGAGCATGCCCCAGAGCCGGGCGGTCCACTGCGTGGTGTCGGCCGCGGCGCTCACTGCGGGGCGGATCTCGGTGGAAGTCACGAGAGAGGACGGTACATGCACACGCATCAAATGCACAAGCATTTAATGCGGTGGCATGATTTTGCCGAAGCGACTAGGATGACCCCCATGCCGAAGCCGACAGTGCCCGTCGACCGGCCTGTGACAACGTCTTTCGAGACGTCGGGGCTGGTGGGTGAGTGGCGCGAGCTGCTGGCCCGGCACGCGTCCACCTCATGCGCCCTGGAGAAGGAACTGCAGGGCCGCCACCACATCGGGCTCAGCGAATTCGAGACCCTGGACCGCCTCATCGAAACCGGCAGCGACAGCTACAAGATGAGCGATCTGGCCAATGACATCTACCTCAGCCAGAGCGCGCTCTCGCGCACCGTGGCGCGGCTGGAACGCGACGGCCTGGTGGATCGCACGCTGTGCACGAACGATCGCCGCGCGATCTTCGTCTGCGTGACGGAAAAAGGGCGCGAACTGCACAAGCAGGCCGCGCCCACGCACCGTGCGGTGCTGGCCCAGACTCTGGGCTAGAGATCCCGCGCCCTAGAGCGCTGCGCGCACCGACTCGATGATCGGAAGCGCGTCCACCGCAATGGAACTCACCGAGGCGAAGGCCTCGCGGTAGCGGGCCACCTCGGGCTCCTTGTCGAGATACGAGGACCCGGTCAGCGATTCCACGTACACCACCGGCGGTTCGGTGGGTTCGCCTGCGGCGGTGGGGAATTCGAGCAGCACGAAGCGGCCCGCGTCCATGCCGTTGTGGTAGCCGCACTCGGCGCGCAACAGGCGCAGCCGGACATTGGGCAGCTCACCGAGCTTGTGCAGCCGGTCGAGCTGGCCGCGAGTCACCTCGTCACCGCCGACGCGGTGCCACAGCACGGCCTCGGAGATCACCACGTCCAGCTGCAGCGGCGAATCGGCCCGGGTGAGCAGGGATTGGCGCGCGGTCCGCACCCGGACGCGGCGGTCCAGCTGCTCGGGCGAGATGCCGGGGTAGGCCCCCGCCAGCACCGCGCGGTAGTACTGCTCGGTCTGCAGCAGCCCGGGGACCAGCTCGTTCTCGTAGCTGATCAGCTTTCCGGCGGCTTCCTCGAGCCCGATGTAGACCTCGTAGCCCTCGTCGATCACATCGCTGAACTCGGTCCACCAGCCGCGGGCCTTGGTCTCGCGGGCCAGCGCGGTGAGCGGTTCGATGGCGTCCTCCGGCGCGCCGTAGATCCGGCACATGGCCTCGACATCCAGGCTGCGCAGCGACGTCTGACCGGTTTCGATGCGCCAGATCTTGGCCTCGGACCATTCCAGTCGCTGCGCCGCCACCCGGGTCGTCATGCGCGCGCGATTTCGCAGGTCGCGCAGGTGTCGGCCGAGCTGGCGGCGCGGCACGGTCGATCCGGTAATCCCCTGCGGTAGAGCCATTAGTCCCCCTATACCAGTGTTGCGATCGCATTGTTGCACAGGAAAACTCAGCGATCCATGGACGCGGGACACGCTCCGGGCGGAGACATAACGGGCCGCTACTCAGGCTACTTCCGGGAAGACCGCCGACGGAAGCGCCAGAATTGCACTGCCTGAACATCTTTGGACAGCTGATTGACAGGTTCCGCCACATCCGACAACGCCTGGAACAGATCGTCGGCCATATCGGAAATATGCTCGACCCGCGCCGCCAGCCGGGACGCGTTGAGCACGAACTCCAGCAGCAGGCGCACCACCGCGGCGATCACCAGGCCCAACGGCACCGCGAACACCACCGCGAACACGATTCCCAGCCACGCCGAGATTCGCCAGAGCCCTACGGTTCCCACGATCGGGATCGCGAAAGCGCCCGCCAAGCCCAGCAGGTACGCCAGCGGCAGCAGAGTGCGAGTGGCGGCGCGGTGAAACTGCAGGTCCAGCAGGGCGCGGGCGGCATCCACGCACCACGCGCCGAAAGCTCCTGGGCTGGCGAAGGGTTCGACCGGCTCCTCGGCGTCCTCGCCCTCGGCGAGCCGCCGGGACATGCGACGGGTGGCGGCCTCCTTGAAGGCGGCCCAGCGGCCTTCCTCGATGAGCTCCTCGAGCTTCTCGAGCTCCTCGAGTTCCGACTCCCCCGGCTGTTCGGCCATGCCGACGATCTCCTCTCCCGCAGACCCGTTCGGCCGATTCAGTGTGTCCGGTTTCGGCCGATTCAGTGTCTCCGGTAACGCCGGAGGCCCGCGCGACGAGAGAGTGTGTTGTAGAACACGTCACGCCGGCGGCTGATGACGGGCTCCGAACCGAGCGATAGCGCCCTTGACGCGTCGTCGCAGGCGAGAGCCGGTCCGGCCACCGGGTGTCTCAGATGAGCCACGGCCACGTTCCGGCCGAAGCGGACTGGACAAACGACGTTCTGCAACAGAACCGGACTCGAGGTGAAAAAGGGTGTGTAACGCCCCGAACCCCCCGCTCCGATACGCCACCAGAGCAGGAACTAGATCTACCGGGGAATGGAGAAACCAGTGCGTACGACGTTTTCGTCAGCCGTTGCGGAATCTGCGCAGGACTACATCCAGCGCGGCTGGACGGTCGCCGAAACCGCCAATGGCGTCTGCCTGGTCACCGACGAGAACATCGCGGGCATCGAGGTCACCGGCGACACCGCCGCGTTCGTGCGCCGCTACCTGCGGGCCAACGACCTGACCGGCCCGGTCATCGAGATCCCGGGCGCCGAGCGCCGCGAGATCCACCTCGTCACCGGCCTGGCCAAGGCCGCGCGTGCCATCGAGGCGCTGCGCGAGGCCGGCGTGGTCGTCTACTCCGACGGCGCGGGCATCCCGCTGCCGCCGAGCAAGCTGTCCGCCGGTGCGGCCTGCTGGGGCGTCGCCCCGCACGAGGCCCGCTGGATCCCGCCGGTGGTCGCCATCGCCGCGGGCGTCCGCGCCGCCGCCAAAGGAGCCCGGCCGCAGGCGACTCGTATCGCCTCCTGACACCGGCTCCACGAACGACTCGAAACCCGCGAGTGCTCCCCGGCGCTCGCGGGTTTCGCCGTATCCGGGTCCGAACGTTGCGAATTGAGAGTTAACGGGCATCAGCCCAGGTCTCGCGATTGCCTGCTCCCCCATCGCGATTCGTCCGCCGCAGGTGTTTCGCCCGATCCGCCGCCGGGCGATCATTGGGTATGACCCACGTCACGGACAGCCCCCGGACCGCGCTGCGCACCTGCCCGCTCTGCGAAGCGGTGTGCGGACTCGAACTCACCCTCGACGGCAGCGACCGCATCGTGTCGGTGCGCGGTGATCACGCCGACCCCTTCAGCAAAGGCTTCGTCTGCCCCAAGGGCGCGACGCTCGGCCACCTGGACGGCGACCCGGACCGGCTCACCCGGCCCATGATTCGCGATCGCGCCACCGATACCTGGCGGGCCACGAGCTGGGACGAGGCCTTCGGGGTGATCCGGGAACGGCTGCCGCAGGTGTCGGCCGCGTACGGCAATCAGGCGGTGGGCCTGTACCTCGGCAACCCCAACGCACACACCGTGGCCGGTGCGCTGTACGTGCCGCTGCTGATCCGGGCCCTGGCCACCCGCAGCCTGTTCTCCGCCAGCACCGCCGACCAGATGCCCAAGCAGGTGTCGAGCGGGCTCATGTTCGGCGACCCGCTCACCGTGGCGGTGCCCGACCTGGACCGGACCGACTATCTGCTGATGCTGGGCGCGAATCCGCTGGAGTCCAACGGATCCCTGTGCACCGCACCGGATTTCCCGGGTCGATTGAAGGCGCTGCGGCAGCGCGGCGGCCGGTTCGTGGTGGTGGATCCGCGCCGTACCCGCACGGCCAAGCTGGCCGACGAGCATCTGTTCGTGCGACCGGGCAGCGACGCCTACCTGCTGTTCGGGATCGTGCACACGCTGTTCGCGGAGGACCTGACCGACGTCCGGGTCGAGGTGAACGGGCTCGACGAGATCCGCGCCGCCGCGGCGGGTTTCCCGCCGGAGCTGGTCGCCGCGCGCACCGGGGTGCCCGCCGAGACCATCGTGCGGCTGGCCCGGGAACTGGCCGCCGCGCCCACCGCCGCCGTCTACGCCCGGATCGGGACTTGCACCGCCGAGTTCGGGACGGTCACGCAGTGGCTGGTGGACGTGGTCAATGTGCTGACCGGCAATCTGGATTCGCCCGGCGGAGCCATGTTCGCGACCGGCGCCGCGCTGGGCATCGTGCGGTCGCGGCCGTTCCGGACCGGGCGCTGGGGCAGCCGGGTGCGCGGGCTGCCCGAGGCCATGGGCGAACTGCCGGTGGCGACGCTGGCCGACGAGATCCTGACGCCCGGGGACGGGCAGATCCGGGCCATGGTGACGGTGGCCGGCAATCCGGTGCTGTCCGCACCCAGTGGCGCGCGCCTGGATGCCGCTTTCGAGGGCCTGGAATTCATGGTGAGCGTCGATCGGTACCTCAACGAGACCACCCGGCACGCGGACGTGATCCTGCCGCCTCCGCGCGTCACACAGTCCCCGCACTACGACTTCGCGCTGCTCAATTTCGCGGTGCGGAACTACGCCCGCTACTCGCCGCCGGTGGCGCCGCTCGGCGAGGACGAGCTGTCCGAGGCCGAGGTGATGGCCCGGCTGGCGCTCGCGGTGTCCGGGCAGGAGCCCCAACCGGGGCTGGATCCGCTCACCGTGGTCGACGAGATCGTGATCGCCGGAACCCTGCACAAGGCCGGGATGGCGGATCGGCGCGGGGAACTGCTCGGGTCGAACACCACCGAGCAGCGGCTGGACCTGATGCTGCGGCTGGGCCCGTTCGGCGAATGGGCGGCCGCGGCGAACGCGCCCACGGCGCCGCCCGCTTCGGGCGATCCCGATTCCGGGGACTCGACCGAGAACTGGGCAGGTCGGATGAATCTGCAAGTACTGCTGGACAATCCGCACGGCATCGACCTCGGCCCGCTGCGCCCGCGGCTGCCCGGCGCGCTGCGGACGGCCTCCCGGAAGGTGGAGCTCGCGCCCGCGCAACTGCTGGCCGACGTGGCCCGGCTGCGGGCGCGCGCGGAGGACCGGCGGCCGGAGATGGTGCTGGTGGGGCGGCGACAGCTGCGCTCCAACAACAGCTGGCTGCACAATGTTCCGCCGTTGGTGGGCGGGTCGAACCGGTGCACACTGCACATCCATCCCGAGGACGCGACGCGGCTGGGGCTGGACGGGCGGGCCGTGGTGAAGTCGGCGGCGGGCACGGTGACCGTGGAGCTGGAGCCGACCGAGGACATCATGCCGGGGGTGGTGAGCCTGCCGCACGGCTGGGGACACGAGGACAGCGCGCAGGCGGTCGCCCGGACCCATGCCGGGGTGAACGCCAATGTGCTGACCGATGATTCGCTGGTGGATGTCCCGTCGGGGAACGCGGTGTTCAACGGGGTGCCGGTGACGCTCACGCGGGCCTGATTCCGGAGCCGTTTCGAAAAGACCTTTCGGTATTTATGTTTCGAGGACCGAAGATCAGCGCCAGCTAGGGGGATGAAAACGATCGAACCCGGCGCGAAGGTCTGCAAAATGGACAAAACAGGAATGCGAAATCCCCGCGCCCCCTGGGGATCTCGCATACCCATACCCCGGAAATGACCGGCAGCATCCCCACAGCTAAGGGACGAAGGTCCCTTGTGAGCAGTTTCATCCGGGAGGATCCTCGCATCGGGAAGGTTTGTCCGGCATCAGTCGAAGCACCCCTACCAGGTCAGATATGCCGGTTCACGCATTCGCCACACGAAAATAGTTAAACCGTATAGGATTTCGGGTGGCCGTAGTTCGTGGCCGAGCCTCTTCCATCCGGTATTTCAGCTACCAAAGGGGGCGCACGATGCCCGGGGTCAGAAACGGCAGCGACGGCGAGCGGGAACTGCAGGATCGGTACGGCACCGAGGACCGAGCAGAGCGCTTCTACTCCGATCAGGTACGGGATCGGCTCAATACCCAGATGATCGATTTCATCCGCCGGATGGATATGGCCTTCATCGCCACCGCCGACAAGCACGGCGAATGCGATGCCAGTTTCCGCGCCGGCAATCCCGGGTTCCTGCACGTGATCGACGAACGCACCGTCGCCTATCCCGAATACCGCGGTAACGGCGTGATGGCCAGCCTCGGCAATGTGCTCGAGAACCCGCACGTCGGCATTCTGATGATCGACTTCGTGCAGGACCTGATCGGCCTGCACGTCAACGGCACCGCCCGCATCGTGGACGACGCGCTCATGCGCCGCTGCGTCCCGGATCTGCCCGCCGAGTCCCGCGGCCGCATGCCCGAGCGCTGGGTGGTGGTGGATGTGGAGGAGGCCTACATCCACTGCCGCAAGCACATCCCGCACCTGGTGCCCGCGCGGCGGGAGGCCCGGCAGTGGGGCACCGACAATGTGCGCGCCAAGGGCGGCGACTACTTCCGCGCCAAGGAAGAGACCAGCGCCCTCGTCGAATCCTGAACCGCGCCTATTTGATCTTGAAGATCACCGCGCGCTGGACGATGAAGTTGATCACGGTGGCGGTGCCCTGCGCCACACAGAACGCAACGGCGATCCGCCACCAGGCGTCCGGCAACGCGTAATAGCAGAGCTGGTTGATCCCCACCTGCAAGGCGAAGGTCAACGCGTACAGGGCGATCACCGCCAGGAACCGCTTGCGATTCGGCTCGGCCTGGAAGGTCCAGCGCCGGTTGATCAGGTACGCCGTCGTGGTCCCCGCGATAAAGCTGATCGACTTGGCCACCGGCAGGGGCAGGCCCACCACCGTGAAAAGCAGGGTGTACAGGCCGAAGTCCACCACCGCGGAGAAGATGCCCGTCGCCAGGAAGCGAATGATCTGCGTCTTGAGATCGACATCCGTGCCACCCGGTTCGTCGACGAGGGGCAGCTCGGGCGGGAGGGGCAGATGGGGTTCCGCGGTCACAACGCAGAAGACTAATGCCCGCGACATCGGACACAAGCCTCGGAACGGTTATGCCTGTAGCCTCTATGCCGATGTCCACGAAAGCTCAGACCACTACCGAGGCCGCCGCCGAGCCCAGCTCGAACGGTGACAGCCCCGTAGTCGGCAAAGAAAAAGAGGGCACCGTGTCACAGCAGGGTTCGTTCGACCTGCCGACGCAGACCCGGCGCTTGACCGGTTGGGGACGCACCGCGGCCACCACCTCGGAAGTGCTCTCCACCAGCGACCCGGAACTGATCGCCAAGGCGGTCGCCATGGTCGCGGAGGACAACGACTCGAAGCCCGCGCACCTGCGTCGCGGCGTCATCGCCCGCGGCCTGGGCCGCTCCTACGGCGATCACGCGCAGAACGCCGGCGGCCTGGTCGTCGACATGACCGCGCTCAACCGCATCCACCGCATCGACCGGGACTCCCGGCTGGTGGACGTGGACGCGGGCGTGTCCCTCGACCAGCTGATGAAGGCGGCGCTGCCGTTCGGCCTGTGGGTTCCGGTGCTCCCGGGCACCCGGCAGGTCACCGTGGGCGGCGCCATCGGCTCCGACATCCACGGTAAGAACCACCACAGCGCGGGCAGCTTCGGCAACCACGTGCGGTCCATCGATCTGCTCACCGCCGACGGCAAGGTGCAGACCATCGGGCCGAAGAAGAACGCCAAGCTGTTCTGGGCGACCGTCGGCGGCAACGGGCTGACCGGCATCATCCTGCGCGCGACCATCGAGATGACGCCGACCGAGACGGCCTACTTCATCTCCGACGGCATCAAGACCACCGGCCTGGAAGAGACCATCGCAGTCCACAAGGACGGCTCGGAGGAGAACTACACCTACTCCTCCACCTGGTTCGACGCGATCAGCGCGCCGCCGAAACTGGGCCGCGCCAATGTGTCTCGCGGGCGGCTGGCGAAGCTGGACGAGCTGCCGAAGAAGCTGCGGAAGAACCCGCTGAAGTTCGATGCGCCGAATCTGCTGACGGTGCCGGATATCTTCCCGAATTTCGCAGCGAACAAGTTCACGCTCGGCATGGTCGGCGAGGCGTATTACGCGCTCGGCGGCAATTACACCGGCAAGATCATGAACTTGACGCAGTTCTACCACATGCTCGACGTGGTCTCGGAGTGGAATCGGGCCTATGGCTCCGCCGGATTCATCCAGTACCAGTTCGTGCTGCCGCCCGAGGCGCTGGACGAATTCACCAAGATCATCATCGATATCCAGCGCTCCGGGCACCATTCGGCGCTCAATGTGCTGAAGTTCTTCGGTCCGGGCAACCCGGCGCCGCTGAGCTTCCCCATGGAGGGCTGGAACATCTGCGTCGACTTCCCCGTCCGCCCGGGTCTCAACGACTTCGTGCGCGAACTGGACCGCCGCGTCCTGGAATTCGGCGGGCGCCTCTACACTGCCAAGGATTCGCGCACCGACGCGGAGACCTTCCACAAGATGTACCCCCGGATCGACGAGTGGATCAAGATCCGCCGGAGCGTCGACCCCACAGGCGTTTTCATGTCCGATATGGCGAGAAGGCTGGAGCTTCAGTGATCAATGCGGTAGGCAACCCGCAGTCCATTCTGCTGCTGGGCGGCACCTCGGAGATCGGCTTGGCGATCTGCGCCGAGTACCTGAAGAAGGGCCCCGCGCGCGTCGTCCTGGCGGCCCTGCCGGGTGACCCGCTGCGCGAGGACGCCGTGTCGCAGATGAAGGCGGCCGGGGCCTCCGAGGTCCAGGTCGTCGACTTCGACGCGCTCGACACCGGCAGCCACCCGGCCGTGATCGACGCGGCCTGGGCCACCAGCGATATCGACGTGGCCATCGTCGCGTTCGGCATCGACGGCGACGGCGAGATCTTCTGGCAGGACCAGCGCAAGGCCGTCATGATGGCCGAGATCAACTACACCGCCGCGGTGTCGGTGGGTGTGCTGCTCGGCGAGAAGATGAAGGCGCAGGGCTTCGGCCGCATCCTGGCCATGTCCTCGGTCGCCGGCGAGCGGGTGCGCCGCTTCAACTTCGTCTACGGCTCCACCAAGGCCGGCCTGGACGGTTTCTACCTGGGCCTGGGCGAGGCGATCGCCCCGTTCGGCCCGCGCGTCACGGTCATCCGCCCCGGCATGGTGCGTACCCGGCTCTCCGCGCACGCCAAGGAGAACGGCCTCACCGTGAACAAGGAAGACGTCGCGCTGCTCGCGGTGTCCGCCTCGGAGAAGGGCAAGGAAATCGTCTGGGCCCCCGGCGTTTTCCGCTACGTCATGATGATCCTGCGGCACGTGCCGCGTCCGATCTTCCGCAAGCTGCCCATCTAGGCGAGTTTGCGATCAACGCCGCATTCCGGTCCCGGGGTGCGGCGTTTTTCATTTCCGGCGGGTCGGCCCCGGCGAGAGGTCCGCGCACGCGGCACTGGCTAGGCTGACCGGCGGTCCATGACACGAATGCGGAGGGCTGGTGCGGATGAGCGAGCGGGCGAGCGGGCGAGCGGCGGTGCTGGCGCGGCAGGCCGGTAGTGCGGCCGGGGAGGCCGTGCTCGCCGCCGTGGTGGCGGCCGTGGTGGCCGCGATCGGGCTCGAGGCGTTCTCGGTCGTGCACTGGCCGGCGTTCAACTCCTCCAACGTGACCCGGGCGCTCACCACGGTCGGGCAGGTGGCCGCACTGGCCATGCTGGCGGTCGCGGTCGTGTTGCTGCGCCTGCGCACGTGGGGGCGGATCGCGAAACTGCTGTCCTGGGGCGGACTTTCGGCCTTCGTGACCGTGACGCTCGGGATGCCGCTGGCCGCGACCAAGCTGTACCTGTTCGGCATGTCCGTGGACCAGGAGTTCCGGACGCAGTATCTGACACGGCTGACCGACAGCGCGGCGCTGCGCGATATGAACTACGCCGAATTGCCGCCGTACTACCCGGCCGGATGGTTCTGGTTCGGCGGGCGGTTCGCCAACCTGGTCGGCCTGGCCGGATGGGAGGCGTTCAAGCCCTACGCCATCATCGGCCTCGCCGTCGCCGCCGTGGTGGCACTCGTGCTGTGGTCCAACCTGATTCGCGCCGACTGGGCGGTGGCAGTGGCCGCCGCGACAACCGCGGTGACCCTGGCCTACGGCGCGCCGGAGGCGTACAGCGCGGTCCTGGTGCTACTGCTCGGACCGCTGCTGCTGCTGGCGTGGGGCGCGTTGTACCGGCCGGACGAGACCGGAGATGCCACGGGGTTGCGGACCGCGGGCGGCTGGGGCGCGGTGATCGGCGCGGGCCTGCTGCTGGGATTGTTCGCCACCTTCTACACCCTGTACTTCCTGGTAGCCGTGTTCGCGGTCTGCCTGATGGCGCTGATCTCCTTCGGGCTCACCTGTCGGGCGCAGCGGACGTGGCGCGCGCTGACTCCGATCCTGCTGCGGCTCATCGGAATCGGCGCGATCTCGGGTGTGCTGGCGCTGATCGTGTGGTTGCCGTACTTCCTGAAGGCGCTGCGCGGCGCGACCGCCAGCTCCGGAACCGCACTGCACTACCTGCCCGAGACCGGGTCACGGCTGCCGCTGCCCATGTTCGATTTCGATCTGCTGGGCGTGCTGTGCCTGGCCGGAACCATCTGGCTGGTGCTGCGCGCGGGCAGTTCGCGGCGCGCGCAGGCGCTGGGCATCGGCGTGGTCGCCATCTACCTGTGGTGCCTGCTGTCCATGGCCGCGACGGCGGCCGGGACCACCCTGCTGTCGTTCCGGCTGGAGTCGCCGCTGCTGGCGCTGCTGTCGGCGGCGGGTGTGTTCGCGTTCGCCGAGGGGGCGCGGGCGGTCTATCAGGCACTGAACGAGCCGAGCCGGTTCCGGATCGCGGCGGCCGCGGTGGCGCTGGCCGGGGCGATCGGGTTCAGCCAGGGCATTCCGACGGTGCTGGCCACCGAGATCACCACGGCCTACACCGATACCGACGGCCATGGGGATCGCGCCGACAAGCGGGCTCCGTCGGCGGTTTCCTACTACCGCGAAATCGACGCGAAACTGCTGGAGCAGACCAGGCGGCCGCGCGACGGCAGCGTGGTGCTGACCGCGGACACCAGCTTCCTGGCGATCTACCCGTACTTCGGATTCCAGGCGCTCACTTCGCATTACGCGAACCCGCTGGCCGACTTCGCGGCGCGCACCGCCGAGATCCAGCGCTGGAGCACGCTGAAGACGCCGCGGGAGCTGACCGACGCGCTCGAGCACTGCCCGTGGCGGGCGCCGGACGCGTTCCTGTTCCGGCGTTCCGGCGACGGCTACTCGCTGCGGCTGTCCCAGGACGTCTATCCGAACGATCCGAATGTGAAGCGCATCACGGTGACGCTGCCCAAGGCATTGTTCGATGACGGGCACTACCGCATCACCGATATCGGGCCGTTCACCCTCGTCGTGCGCGTCTGAGAGATCGGGCGAGACAAGGATCACTTATCCCCAAAAATGAGGCGGAATCTGGGGATAACTGTCCGATTCTGTGGATAACTTCTCGACTTGCCCGTGCAATCTCAGCCGGAAGCTGTAGCGTGGGCCGCTGATTGCAAGGCACAAGGAGTTATGCGTTGGCACAGGGGCGGGAAACCGATCGGGGGAACGAAACGGACTCGGCGGTGGCGGTTCTCGACCGCGTCACGCCGAATACGGCCAATCCCAACCTGACTCGCACGCAGCGCACGGCCGCACGGCTACGCCTGGCCCGCGCCGATCTGTTCGTCGCGGGCGCGTACCTGTCGCTGGCGGTGCTGGTGCTGTCCGGTCAGTGGATGCACGCCGACCGCGGCTACCTGATCAAGAGCGGCCAGGACCAGACCATGTGGGAGTGGTTCTTCGCGGTCACCGCCCACGATGTCTCGCATCTGCACAATCCGCTGGGCACCACGCTGCAGAACTATCCCGACGGCGTGAACATGATGGCCAATACCGCCATGTTCGGAGTCGGGGTGCCGCTCACCCCGGTCACGCTGCTGTTCGGCCCGACGGTCACGTTCGTGCTGGTCCTCACGCTGGGCCTGTGCGGCACCGCGTTCGCCTGGTACTGGCTGTTCTCCCGCGAGCTGGTCTCGTCCAAATTCGCTGCGGCCGTGGGCGGCCTGTTCTGCGGGTTCGCGCCCGCCATGATCTCGCACGCCAACGCCCACCCGAATTTCGTGCTGCTGGCGCTGCTGCCGGTGATCGCCCTGAAGGTGATTCGGATGGCGCGCCGCGCGGCCGCGGGCACCGAGGTGACCCGCGGTCGCCGCAACAAGGACGCCTTCGTGCTGGGCCTGCTGGTGGCGATGCAGATCGCGCTCGGTGAGGAGCCGCTGCTCATCTTCGCGCTCGCGTTCGGTCTCTTCGCGCTGGTCTACCACCTGCACGCCCCGAAGGCCGGGCTGCGGATGGTGCGCAGCCTGGCCCCGCCGGTGCTGCTGGCGGCGCTGATCACGGTGGCGCTGACCGATATTCCGCTGTGGTGGCAGTTCTTCGGGCCGCAGTCCTACCGTTCCATCGACCACGGGCCGATGAAGAACGACCTGAAGGCGCTGTTCCAGTTCCCGTCCGAGTCCCTGGGCGGCGTGTTCTCACACGGCCAGAACGTGGCCATCAACGCGACCGAGGAGAACTCGTACTTCGGCTGGCCGCTGTGGATCGTGGTGTCGGTGGCCATCGCGCTCATGTGGCGGGAACGCGCGGTGCGGGCCGCCGCCGCGGTGATCGCCCTGTTCACGATCCTGTCGCTGGGCGCCTCGGCCACCATCGGCCTCGGCGACACCGGCATCGTGCTGCCGTGGAAGTGGCTCGACCATGTGCCGCTGCTGAATTCGGTCCTGGAGTCCCGCTTCACCATGGCCGCCATCCCCGCCATCGCGGTGGTGCTGGTCCTGGCCACCCAGCGCGCCCTGGACTACTGGAGCGTCTCCGCCACCGACTGGCGCCCGCTGGCCCTGTTCGCCGCCCTGGTCTTCGCCTTGCTGCCGCTCACGCCCACCGTCCTGCCGGTGGTCCAGCGCGCCCCCACGCCCGCGTTCTTCACCGACGGCACGGTGCGCCACTACGTTTCGGGCGGCTCCGTGGTGATCGCCCCGCCGCCCACCGCCCCCGACGCCCGCGCCTTGCGCTGGCAGGTCGACTCCGGCTTCGAATTCCCGCTCGCCGGAGGCTATTTCGTCGGCCCCACCGGCTCCTCCAAGAAGGGCCGCTACGGCCCCGACGACCGCCCCACCGCAACCCTGCTGACGAAAGCCCAGCAGTCCAACAAGATTCCGTCGATCGACGAATCCGACCGCATCCGCGCCCTGGTCGACCTCCGTTACTGGCGAGCCGACGTCGTCGTCCTGCCCCCCACCGACAACGCCGACACCCTCCGCCTGACCCTGGACCAGCTCCTCGGCTTCCCCGCCAAATACGTCGACGGCGTCTGGCTGTGGGACGTCCGCGGCCTCCTGCACTGACCCCGCGTCAGCGGGTCGGCGGCGCGCTCACCTCGGTGCAGTAGGTCGCTCCGCCGTGATTCGCGCCGGAGCGAACCAGCGTGCCGCCAAGGGCTTTTCGGTGCTCAGTTGGTGCGGGTGTAGGTGACGGCGCCGCTGCGGGAGAGGGCACGGGTGATGCGGCCGTCGGTGAGGACGAGTTCGTGGGTGCCTTGGACCAGGCAGCCGTCGGCGTCGCCGGTGACCAGGTTGCCCGCGCCCACGGTGATGTCGGCGGTGCCGGGGACGCCGAGGAGGCGGTAGTCGAAGACGCAGATGGGGCGGTTGTCTCGGAGGACGGTCGAGGTGACGACCACGTCGTCGAGGTTGCCCTGGCGGATGGAGAGGCGGTAGCGGTCGGCGTTGGCGGTGCTGGTGCCGGACCAGTCGCCGACGAAGGCGGAGGGGACGCGGCCCGCGGAGGCGGGTGGGGTGGCGGCGGCGACCGTCGTGAGGGCGGTGGGGGCGGCCGAGGCGACCGTGGTGACCGCGGCGGACAGCGGTGTGCCGGTGGATCTTCCGTGGCTTTCGAGGTACATGGTGACGAGGATGGCGCTGCCGCCGATCACGGCGGCGGCCAGCACGGCCAGCAGGCCGGTGACCACGCCGCGGCTCACCCCCGTCGACACCGGGACGGGTTCGGGGGCCCGATGCCGGTGGGGCGCGGCGTCTTCGAAGGATCCGGTGCGCGCGCCGTAGGCGACGCCGTAGGCCGGTGCGCCGGGATTGGTGCGGTAGCCGCCGGCGAGGGCGGTGGGGTCGGTGCGGGAGGAGCGGAGCAGGGTGGGGTCGGTGCGGGGGGAGCGCAGGATGGACGGGTCGGTGACGAAGCCGGGCGGTGGGGTGTTCGGGGCCGCGGCGGCCGGGTTCAGGACGGTCCGGGCGGAACCCGTCTGCCAGGCGTGCCAGGCGGCGTCGGCGAAATCGGTGCAGCTGGGGAATCTCTCGTCCGGGTGTTTGGCCAGGGCGCGGTCGAAGACGGGGTCGAAGGCCGCGGACAGGTCCGGGCGGAGCTGGGTGACGTGCAGGGGCGGAGTGCTGGTGTGGGCGTAGATCCAGCCCGCCAGGTCGGTGGCGAGGAACGGGCGGGTGCCGGTGAGGAGCACGAAAAGGGTGCAGGCCAGCGAGTATTGGTCGGTGCGCGGGTCGAGGTAGCGGCCCGAGACCTGTTCGGGGGACGCGAAGGCGAAGGTGGCGGAGATGTCGCCGGTCTTGGTGACGTGGGTGGTCTCGTCACGCAGGCGCGCGATGCCGAAATCGGTGAGCAGGGCGCGTTCGGGGCGGCCGTCGGCGGCCGGGGAGAGCAGGATGTTGGAGGGCTTCACATCCCGGTGCAGCACGCCCTGGCCGTGCGCGTAGTCGAGGGCCGAGGCGATGCCGTCGCCGATGCGCAGCGCCCGTTCGGGGGCCAGGCCGGTGAGTCCGTCGGCGTCGGGGCCGGCCACGAATTGCATGGCGATCCACAGTCTTCCGGCGTCCACGCCGCGGTCGTAGACCGACACGATGTTCGGATGGTCGAAGCGGGCGGTGATGTCGGCCTCGCGTTCGAAGCGCCGCCAGCCCTCGGTGTCGGCGTCCACCTCGTCGCGGTTGAACACCTTGAGGGCGGCCAGGCGGGGTAGCCGGGGATGTCGGGCGGCGTAGACGGTGCCCGATCCCCCGGCCCCGATCCAGCGTTCGATGACATATCCGGCGATCTCCTCGCCCGGCTTCGGATCGGCCATGATCGCGCACCTACCTACGTCAGTGGAGCCCTGCTACTTCAGTGGAGCCCGGTCGAGCCAGTCGGTCAGGAGGTTGTTCACCGTGTGCCCGGGCCAGTGCAGCACCATGACGAAACGCGACCGCGGATCGCCGTCGGGGAAGGAGACCGCGGCCAGCGCGCGCTGGCTCTCGCTGTCCCGGGTGACGGCCGGATCCACCGAGGCCGCCGTGGTGACGGTGAGATCACCCGCTACGTCCTGATGCGTTACCGGGGTGACGCGGGCATTGCCGCCGAAGAACAGCGCGGCCACGGATTTGCCCGGGCGGGTGTCGAAGTCGAGGAAGTCGAAGCGCGGCTGACCGGTGGCGTCCTCGGCATTGCAGCGCACCCGGTGCGCGCCTTGGACCGCCTCGTCCGGACCGGGATCCTTGGGACGGCAGGATCCGCCCTGCCAGCCGACCGCGGTGCCGTTGGCGGCGAGTTGACCGATCAGGCTGGGGAAGGCGCGGGCGATGGCGGCGTCCTCGCGGCCCCAGGAGGAGATCAGGGTGTCGGCGCTGGTGTACGTGATCAGGCCGCTCACATCGGTTTTGCGGCTGACCCGCCCGTCGGGCAGCAGGGTGAGGGTGGTGGGCCCGTTGGCGCGGCAGGCGTTGGAGGGCTCGCGCACCACGATCTCGGAGGTGCCGATGATGAGCCGGTCGCCGTCGCCGGGCACCTGGTCGAGCGGGGCGGAGAATTCGCAGTGGAACGGAAACCCGTTGGGCAGCACGCCGTCCACCCGGTTGGAGAGCACCGGGTCGCCGATCTTGGCCTGTTGCACGGTGAGCCGGTAGTTGGTCTGGCCCTCGGTGGCCAGCCAGGTGCCCACGAACCGGTCGGGCACCATTCCTCGCGCGGTCGGCGGAGATGGCGAGTTGCCGTGGTCGAGCGCGAATCCCACGCCCGCCGCGGTCACCGCGGCGACGGCGGCCGGAATCAGCACACGCCGCTGTAACCGGCCGTGCCACAGCGGTTTCCGTCTTCGCTTTCCGATGCTCCGAGGCGGCGGATGCAACAGGCGCGCACGGGCGGTGACGGCCAGGGCCGGATCGGAGTAGTACGCCTCGGTGGCGGCATAGGCGAAATCCACGCAGCTGTCGAAGCGGTCCTCCGGGTCCTTGGCCAGGGCACGGTCGAACACGTCGTCCAGGGCTTCCGGGAGCGCCGGGTTCAGTTCGCTCAGCCGCCGCGGCTTCTCCTGCGTGTGGGCGTGCACCCAGGCCAGCGGATTGTCGGCGGTGAAGGGCCGCTGGTCGGTGAGCAGCACGAAAAGCGTGCAGGCCAGCGAGTATTGATCAGATCGCGGACCGACCGGTTTCCCACTCACCTGCTCCGGTGATGCGAAAGCGAAAGTGGCGGAGATATTTCCGGTATGGGTGAGCTTGGTGGTCTCGTCGCGCAGCCGGGCGATACCGAAGTCGGTGAGCAGCGCCCGCTCCGGGCGGCCGCTCTCGGGATCGGCGATGAGGATATTGGACGGCTTCACATCCCGGTGCAGCACGCCCTTGCCGTGCGCGTAATCCAGCGCGGCCCCGATCTCACCGCCGATGCTCAACGCCCGTTCCGGCGAAACATGATGCAGCTCACCGGCGTCCGCGCCGTCCACGAACTGCATGGAGATCCAAAACCGGTCCTCGGCGACGCCGCGGTCGTAGATCTGCACGATATTGGGATGGTCGAAATGCGCCGCGATATCGGCCTCACGCTCGAAACGCCGCCACACCTCGTCGTCTTCGGCGACCTCGTCACGTTTCAAGATCTTCAGAGCCGTGAGCCGGGGTAGCCGCGGATGCCGGGCCGCGTAGACCACGCCCGATCCCCCGGCCCCGACCCGCCGCGCGATCACATACCCGGCGAGAACTTCGCCAGGTCGCAGCTCGGTCATGATTCCTCTTGTCTTCCGGCCCGGCCCCACGCCCAGTTCGGATAACAACCATCATAGAGTCGTTCTTCGTGCGCGCAGACTCCCGAGCGTTCCACCGCATCCGCATCCTCGCCCTGGTGTCCGGTCTTCTCGGATTCCTGCTGGCGGTGATCACACCGATCCTGCCGGTGCAGCAGGACCGGCCCACTCTGCATTGGCCGCAAGGGGATACGGCCGACGTGGCCGCGCCCCTGGTCTCCTATGTGCCGTTGAGCCTCGATGTGACACTGCCGTGCCAGGTGCTGCGGGAGTCGCCGAGCGGGACGCTGTTCTCGACGGTGCCCGCCGCCTCCGGGCAGGCCGAGACCAAGGGCCTGGTCGTCAAGGTCACCGACGAACCCGGCAAGGGGCCCGTGCTCTCGGTGCTCGTGCGGTTGATTCCGCTGCTGTCCGCGCCCGTCGCGGAGATCGGCGACTGCGGCGCCGTGACCGTGCGCTCGGACGCCACCCAGACCCGGGTGGAATTCACCGGTGTCGCGCGCAAGGACGAGACGCCGTTCGTCGGCACCGTCGGCGGCGACACCCGGCCACAGGTGGTGGGCCTGTTCACCGATCTGAAGCGGGAGCAGCTCGGGAAAGCCTCCGCCACTGTGCAGATCGACGCGCGCTTCACCTCCAGCCCGACCTGGCTCAAACGGCTGGCGACCATCGGCGCGGTGCTGTTCACCCTGCTGTCGCTGTACGCGCTGCACCTGCTCGACACCGCCGACGGCCGCAAGCCGCGCCGCTTCCTGCCCGCGCACTGGTGGCGGGTGCGGCTCGCCGATGTCGCGGTGCTGGGCACGCTGGTGGTGTGGCACTTCATCGGGGCCAACACCTCCGATGACGGCTACATCCTGAATATGGCCCGGGCCTCGAAGTATTCGGGTTACATGGCCAACTACTACCGCTGGTTCGGGGTCGCCGAGGCGCCCTTCGGGTGGCCGTACGAGGTACTGGCCTGGATGACCCGGATCAGTGATTCCAGCCCGTGGATGCGGCTGCCCGCGCTGCTGGCCGGCATCGTGTGCTGGCTGGTGATCAGCCGGGAAGTGCTGCCGCGCTTGGGCTCCCGGGTGCGCCGCGACCAGGTCGCGATCTGGACCGCGGGTCTGGTGTTCCTGGCCGCCTGGATGCCCTACGACAACGGTCTGCGACCGGAACCGCTGATCGCCGCGGGCGCGTTGCTGACCTGGTGCTCCATCGAACGCGCCATCGCCACCGGGCGGCTGCTGCCCGCGGCCGTCGGCGTGCTGATCGCCGCCTTCTCACTGGCCGCCGGGCCGACCGGCCTGATCTGCATCGCGGCCCTGATCGCGGGCGCGCGGCCGGTGCTGATGGTGATCATCACACGCGCCGGGCAGCAGCGCGGTTCGTGGCTGCTGCGCTATGGCGCGTTGCTCGCGCCCGGCATCGCGGCCGGAACCCTGGTGCTGGTGGTCGTTTTCGGTGATCAGACCCTGGCCTCGGTCATGGAGGCCACCCGGGTGCGCACCCTGATCGGCCCCAATGTGGCCTGGTTCGACGAACGCACCCGCTGGGACTCGCTGCTCATGCTCTCCCCCGACGGCTCGCTGGCCCGCCGATTCGGCATCCTCGCCATGCTGCTGAGCCTGGGCGTGTGCGTGATGGTGATGCTGCGCAAGAACGGCCGCATCCCGGGCACCTCGCGCGGTCCGTCGGCGCGGGTGCTGGGCATCGTGTTCATGTCGCTGTTCCTGATGATGTTCACGCCCACCAAGTGGACACACCACTTCGGCGTGTACGCGGGCCTGGCCGGATCGCTGGCGGCGCTGGCCGCGGTCGCGGTGGGGGTCAACGGGATTCGCTCGCCGCGCAACCGGACGCTGTTCACGGCGGCGGTGTTCTTCCTGCTGGCCATGACCTTCACCGGATCCAACGGCTGGTGGTACGTGTCCAGCTACGGCGTGCCGTGGTTCGACAAGGCCCCGCTGGTCGCGGGCAAGGGCTTCTCCACCCTGTTCCTGGGACTGGCGGTGCTGTGCCTGCTGATCGCGGCCTACCAGCACTTCCGGGAGCCGTACACGACGCCGCGGCCGGTGCGCGGCTTCGACAAGTTCGCCAGCATGCCGCTCACCATCGCGGCGGCCGTACTGGTGCTGTTCGAGGTGTTGTCGCTGGCCAAGGCGGCCGCCGGCCAGTACCCGGCCTACTCCATCGCCCAGTCGAATCTGCGCGCGCTGAAAGGCGATTCGTGCGCCCTGGCCAACGAGGTGCTGGTGGAGACCGACACCGCGGGGTCGTTGCTGCACCCGTGGACCGGCTCCGACGCCGACGGCCTGGCCGCGCAGAACACCGGGTTCACCCCCAACGGCGTGGCCACCGACCTGACCGCGGACGCCGAGGAGACCGTCACCGGCGGCGCCAACTCGGTGAACGACAAGTCCGGCAACAAGACCTCCAAGACCACCGGGGCCGGCACCGGCGGCGGCAAGAGCGAGCAGGCCGGTATCAACGGCAGCTCGGTCGCCCTGCCCTTCGGCCTGGATCCGGCCAAGACCCCCGTACTGGGCAGCTACATCGATGGCGAGCAGCAGGTTTCGAAGCTCACCACCCAGTGGTACAACGCCGAGAAGCTGAACGCCGTGCGCGACAACCCGGCCTACCAGGTGCTGGTGGTGACCGCGGCGGGCCGCGTCAAGTCCTTCGACAAGGACGGCGTCCAGACCTATGGACAGGACCTGATCGTCGAGTACGGCACCCGCGACGCCGCGGGCGAGGTCCGCGAGGTCGGCCAGATCCGGCCCATCGACATCGGCCCGAACCCGTCCTGGCGCAACCTGCGCATCCCGCTGGACCAGATTCCCGCGGGCGCGAACGCGATTCGCCTGGTCCTCAACGATGCCGACCTCACCCCGCGCCAGTGGCTGGCGGTCACCCCGCCCCGGCTGCCCGAGCTGCGGACGCTGAATTCCCTTGTCGGCGATCAGGCCCCGGTGCTCGAGGACTGGCACGTGGGCCTCGCGTTCCCGTGCCAGCGCCCGTTCGACCACCACGACGGCGTGGCCGAGGTGCCCGAATGGCGCATCCTGCCCGACCGCGTGGGCCAGGACGCCTCCAATGCCTGGCAGGACGATATCGGCGGCGGGCCGCTCGGCTGGACCGGTCTGCTGTTGCAGTCCGAGACCCGGCCGTCGTACCTGAACCACGACTGGCGACGGGACTGGGGCGCCCTCGAGAAGTTCACCCCGTATGCCCCGAACGCGAATTCACGCCCGACCCTGGACGTGACCGTCGAGACCCGATCCGGCCTGTCCAAGGACTCGCCGATCAAGGCCAAATAGCAGGATTCACACCATGCCTGTCGCGGCACGGGAGTGAACACCGCCACTCTCAGAGAGGGCAGATACGATCAGCAACCGTGCCAGACGCCTCCGCAGTGCTCACGAAGCCGAACCCTCCGGCGACCGACCCCGCGAACCCGCGTGATTACCGGGTAGCGAAGCTGATAGCGATCGTCGCGGGCCTGCTCGGGGCGCTGTTCGCGCTGGCGACGCCGTTCCTGCCGGTGCAGCAGACCCAGGCGGAGGTGAGCTGGCCGCAGCGCGGTTCGCTGGATCCGGTGCAGGCGGCCCTGGTGTCGCAGGTGCCGATCGACGTGAACGTCACCATCCCCTGTTCCGCGGTCGGGCAATTGGATCCGCGCGGCGGCATCCTGCTGGCAACGGCACCGCCGCAGGGCAAGAGCGCGGACCTGGAGGCCATGTTCGTCCGCGTCTCCGGCGACAGCGTCGACGTGCTGGATCGGAATGCCGTGGTGGCCACCGCCACCCGCGCGGAGATGAACGAGTGCTCGAAGCTCGTCATCACCTCCGACAGCAAGGAGACCTACGCGGTCTTCGAGGGCGTCACCCGCACGATCGAGAAGACCACCCCCGACGGCGGCCGGGAACTGGTCACCGTGCCGATCGAGGGCCGACTGCTGGGCGACCTGCGGCCGCAGGTGGTGGGCGTCTTCACCGATATGAAAGGCGGCGTCCCGGAGGGCCTTTCGTTCCACATGACGGTGGACTCCCGGTACTCGTCCTCGCCGACGCTGATCAAGCTGGTCGCGATCATCGCCGCCGTGCTGCTCACCCTGCTGGCCATGGGCGCGCTCGCGGTGCTGGACACCAGCGACGGCCGCGGGCACCGGCGCATCCTGCCCGCGCACTGGCTGAAGCCGACGTGGGCGGACGGCGGCATCATCGGCACCCTGCTGCTGTGGCATTTCGTGGGCGCCAACACCTCCGACGACGGCTACATCCTGACCATGGTGCGGGCGGCCCCGCACGCCGGCTACCTGGCCAACTACTTCCGTTGGTACGGCGTGCCCGAAGCGCCGTTCGGCTGGTACTACTACGTCATCCAGGCCTTCGCCGAGATCTCCACCTCCAGCCCGTGGGTGCGAATTCCCGCGCTGCTCTGCGGAATCCTGTGCTGGCTGGTGATCAGCCGCGAGGTGGTGCCGCGCCTGGGCAATGCGGTGGCGCGTTCCAAGGTCGCGCTCTGGACCGGCGGCCTGGTGTTCCTGGCCTTCTGGCTGCCCTACGACAACGGCCTGCGCTCGGAGCCGATCGTGGCCCTGGGCGCGCTGCTGACCTGGGTCTCCATCGAGCGGGCCATCGCGACCTCGCGACTGCTGCCCGCCGCGGTCGCGGTCCTGGTGGCGGCGTTCACGCTGGCGGCGGCGCCGACCGGTCTGATGTGTGTGGCGGCCCTGCTCGCCGGCATCCGGCCGCTGGTCGCCATCGTGGTGCGGCGGCGCAAGCAGTTCGGTGACGTGGCGCTGCTGGCCCCCATCGCGGCGGCCGGAACCCTGGTGCTGGTGGCGGTTTTCGCCGATCAGACCTTCGCCGGGATCATGGAGGCCAACCGGGTGCGGCAGGTGACCGGACCGAATCTGGCCTGGTACAAGGACTATCTGCGCTACTACTACCTGTTCGTCGAGACGGTGGACGGCTCGCTGGCCCGCCGCTTCGCGTTCCTGCTCATGATCCTGTGCCTGATGACCACCATGCTGGTGCTGCTGCGCCGGCGACAGGTGCCGGGCATCGCGAGCGCGCCGACCTGGCGGCTCATGGGCGTGGTCTTCGGAACCATCTTCTTCATGATGTTCAACCCGACCAAGTGGACCCACCACTTCGGTTCGTACGCGGGCATCGCGGGCTCGCTGGCGGCGGTGACCGCGGTCGCGGTGTCCGCCACCGCCCTGCGGTCCCGCAAGAACCGCTCGGTCTTCCTGGCCGGGCTGCTGTTCACCCTCGCCGTCGCCTTCTCCGGCATCAACGGCTACTGGTACGTCTCCAGCTACGGCGTGCCGTGGTACGACAAGACCGTCTCCCTGCACGGCTTCCAGTCCAACACCCTGATGCTCATGCTGTTCGGGCTGGCGCTGGCGGTGGTGGCGTGGCAGTCGCTGCGCGAGGGCTACGCCAAGCCGATGGCGACCGGGAAGACTCAGCGCGGCAAGCGGATCCGCAGGTTCGCCGCGATTCCGCTCACCGTGGTCGCCGCGCTCATGGTGATCTTCGAGGTGGTGTCGCTGCTCAAGGGCGCGGTGCAGCAGTACCCGGCCTACTCGCTGGCCCGCTCGAACATCGACGCGGTCACCGGCAAGACCTGCGGCCTGGCCAATGACGTGCTCGTCGAGGGCAATGTCAACAGCGGCAACCTGACTCCGATCATCGATCCCGCCCACCCGCCGCTGAACGGCGACCCGCTGGCCGGGGAGAACCCCGTCGGCTTCGCCCCCAACGGGGTCGCCGCCAAGCTCGACGCGGACGCCGTCGAGGTGAAGCCGGGTACCGGCAACACCTCCACCCAGACCGTCGGCCCGGCCTTCGAGGAGGGCCAGAACGCGGGCACCGGCGGCGGCAAGGGCGCGCAGGGCGTCAACGGATCGACCGTGGCGCTGCCGTTCGGCCTGGACCCGGCCACCACCCCGGTGATGGGCAGCTACCAGGACGGCGTGCAGCAGCCCGCCTCGCTCACCTCGAGCTGGTACCAGCTGCCGCAGCGTTCGGACGACTCCCCGCTGATCGTCATCTCGGCGGCCGGGCGCGCGATGTCGTTCGACGACACCGGCAATATGACCTACGGCCAGGACATCTTCCTGGAGTACGCGCACCGGAATCCGGATGGCAGCCTCGGTGAGATCCGGGCCTACCGGCCGCTCGACATCGGCCCGGCCCCGTCCTGGCGGAATCTGCGCATCCCGTTCTCGGCGCTGTCCGACGACGCCAATGTGGTGCGCATCCGGGCCAATGACCCGATCCTGATCGGTGATCAGTGGCTGGCGTTCACGCCGCCGCGGGTGCCCAAGCTGGTGTCGCTCGACAGCTACCTGGGCCGGACCCAGCCGATCCTGCTGGACTGGGCGGTGGGCCTGCAGTTCCCGTGCCAGCACCCGTTCGACCACCACAACGGCGTGGTCGACGCGGCCCCCAAGTACCGCATCCTGCCGGATCGCCCGCTCGCGATCAGTTCCACGAACACCTGGCAGGCGCAGGAATTCGGTGGCCCGCTCGGCTGGGCGCAGATGCTCGCGTCGTCGAAGACGGTTCCGACGTATCTGAAGGACAACTACGACCGCGACTGGGGTTCGCTGGAGCAGTACGTGCCGTACTACTCGAACCCGGCCGATCCGGGCAAGGGCGACTTCCCCAAGCCCGCGCAGATCGACACCCACGTGGTGAACCGCTCCGGGTTCTGGTCACCGGGCAAGATGCGGGTCTTCTGACCCGAGGCGTCAGGCATTCGGTGGCCGCCCGCGACGAAGCGGGCGGCCACTGCCATGTCGTACGGCGATCGAGTTCCGGCGGCTACTTCTCGGCGTCGACGTGGGCGACCCACTCGTAGACGGGCAGACTGCCGTCCGGAGTGTCCTGCCACCGTGACGTCACTTTGAAACGCTCGTACCCGTTCCCGTACGCGACCCGCAGTTCGACTCCCGGTGGAGTGATCCGAACGATCCGTGTTTCGAGGCCTTCCGGCCCGCCTTCGAGTAGCGCCAGCGGTGAGGTACTCATAGCTGAAGGCTCTCACATTCATGCCTTACAGCCGATAGATTCAGCGCAATCGGCGAGCCGCCTAGACCAGGCCCATCAGCTTCATCAGGGCCACCAGCGGCCCGCCGATGACCGGGATCGCGCTGAAGCTGCCGGTGCCGCCCATGCTGCCCTCGGGGACGGCCGTGGCCTGGACACCCAGCGTCGATCCGCCGTTGGGGCCGACGGTCAGATCGTCGTTCGCGGTGAAGGAGTACGTGCCGGCCGCGGTCGGGGACCACGCCAGCACGGCGTTGCCGGAGGAGTCGACCGGAACGGTGCCGAGGCTGACGACCGTGCTGCTGCCCGGGTTCAGCACCCAGAAGCCCACCTGGGTGCCCGCGTTCGGGGCGGCGACGTGCACGGTCAGGTTGTACGTGGTGCCGACGTGCGCCAGGCCGCCGGGGAAGATGATGCCGTAGGTCTGTGCGGACGCGGCCGGCGCGGTCATGATCGCGGCGGCGGTGGCGGCGGTGGCCGCGCCACCGATGATGAGTTGCCGAATTCGACGGGTAGCCATTAGTGCTTCGCTCCCAAGGCTCGCATTTCAAAATGAAATGCGAGCTTTTCACACACGGGAGCGACCCGCAACGGTTTCGGAATCTACAACGGAAGCAGGTGATGCTTACGCGGGTTGCGAGGAATTCTCTTGTCCTTGAGCAAGTGCAACGCCCGCCGGATTTCCAGCCGGGTACTCGACGGCTCGATGACCGCGTCGATATAGCCGCGCTCGGCCGCCACCCACGGCGTCGCCACCGTCGCGTTGTAGAAATCGATCATCTGCTGGCGTATGGCGGCACGCTGATCCTCCGGCGCCGCCGCCAAGGTCTTCGCACCGATCAGCGACACCGCGCTCTCCGCGCCCATGACCGCGATCCGCGCCGTCGGCCAGGCCAGATTCACATCCGCACCCAGCTGCTTGGAACCCATCACCGCGTACCCACCGCCGTAGGACTTGCGGATCACCACGGTCACCTTCGGGACCGTCGCCTCCACGAACGAGAAGATGAACCGGCCACCCCGCTTGATGACGCCGATCTTCTCCTGCTCCACACCGGGTAGGAAGCCCGGCGTATCCACCACGAAGACCAGCGGAATCTCGAAGGCGTCGCAGAGCCGCACGAAGTGTGCGGCCTTGTCCGAGGCCCGGGCGTCGAGCGCACCCGCGTAGACCAGGGGCTGATTGGCGACCACGCCGACACTGCGTCCGTCGACCCGCGCGAAACCGCAGATCACATTGCGGCCCGCGGATTCACCGAATTCGTGGAAGGCGCCGTCGTCGAAGATGCGCAGCAGGATCTCGTGCATGTCGTAGCCGGCATTGTCGGCGTCGGGCACGATGGCCTCGAGTTCCCGGTCCGACTCCGTGATCTCCGGTTCCAGACCGGGATTCACCACCGGCGGCACCTCCTGGCAGCTGGAGGGCAGGTAGCTCAGGTAGTCACGCACCCACTCGAACGCGGCCTTCTCGTCCCGGGCCACGTGGTGGATATTGCCGTACTGCGCTTGGGAATTCGCGCCGCCCAGCTCCTCGAGACTGACATCCTCGCCGGTGACCTCGCGAATCACCTTGGGACCGGTGACGAACATGTACGCCTCTTCGGTGGCGACCACGACGTCGGTATTGATCGGCGCGTACACCGCGCCGCCCGCGCAGCTGCCCAGAATCATCGAGATCTGGGGCACCAAGCCGGACAACGGTTCCTGGCGTCTGCCCAGCTCCGCGTACCAGGCCAGCGAGGTCACCGCCTCCTGCACGCGGGCGCCGCCGGAGTCGTTGATGCCGACCACCGGGCAGCCCACCTTGGCCGCGAATTCCATGATGCCCGCGACCTTGCGGCCGAACATCTCGCCGACCGAACCGCCGTACACGGTCTGGTCGTGCGAGAAGACCGCCACCGGGCGGCCGTCCACCAGGCCGTGCCCGGTGACCACGCCGTCGCCGTAGAGCGCCTTCTTGTCACCCGGATTGCGCACCAGCGCACCGATTTCCACGAAAGTTCCGGAGTCCAGCAGCATATCGATGCGGTCGCGGGCGGAAGGAATGGACTTCCGCGCCCGCTTGGCGATTCCCGCATCACCCGCCGGTTCCCTCGCGATGTCGAGCTTGTGTCGAAGGTCGGCGAGTTTTTCGGCGGTGGTGCTCACTGGACTCCTTTCGGCAAAAACCTACTTTCGCAGAACCGGCGTCACGGTGGTGCTATTTCCCGGTGGTGTCGATCTCCGCAAGTTTTTTGGCGAGATCGGCGCCGATGGTGGAGATCCGGGGCTCATCGATGATCTGGATGTGATCGCCCGGGATGTGGATGATCTCCAGATTCGGAATGTGCTCGGACCAGCCGCCGTTCGGCCGGCGATCGGCGAAACGCGGCTCCAGCTCGATCATTCCATCGTGGTATCGATCAGCCAGGTACAGGGTGACGTGACCGTCGTACTTGGTCGGCTCGATCTTCTCCAGTTCTTTGCTGTCGATCCACGAGGTGCGCTGGTGCTCGATGACGCCGCCCGGAATGTCGACCCCGGCGAACTTCAGCAGCTCCATGATGATGTCGATCTGCTCGGCGTCCGACGCCGCGGCCAGCTCCTCGAGCTGTTCCTGATCGAGCTCGCCCAGGAAGCCGTAGTTCTTCTGCGCGAAGGTCTGGTAGCGGCGAATCCGCTCCACCCGCTCCGCGGCCGAATCGTCGAACGGCTCTACCGGCAGCGCCAGATCGATCAGGCCGACCTCTCGCACATCCGAGCCCTCGGCCCGCATGATCTCGGCGACCTTCAACGCGAACACCGCGCCCAGCGACCAGCCGTAGAAGATGTACGGGCCCTCCGGCTGCTTCTTGCGGATCTCCGGAATGTACTGGCGCGCACGCTCTTCGATGGTGCCCTCGACGCGCTCCAGACCGAACATCGGGGTACCGGCCGGGAGCCGGTTGAGCAGCGGCTCGTACACCAGCGTGTTACCGCCCGAGGCGTGGAACACGAAGACCGGCACCGCGTTCGAACCGGCTTCCTTCGCGCGCAGCGTGCGCACGAATCCGTCCAGATCCGAGCTCTTGCCCTGGTACTCGACGACCACGCGGGACAGGTCCTCGATGGTCTTGCACGCCTTCACCAGCTCCGGGTCGACCTCGGCCTTGACCCGCTCCGACAGGCGCGCCACCAGTTTCGCCAGGGTGTCGTCGTCGATCGCGGGCAGCTGGTTGAAGATGCCGCCCGCGGTCTTGCCGGTCACCAGCGCCCAGGTCGCGAAGGCGAGACGCTCCTCGCCGTTGCGCGGAGGCACGTTGTCGGCGTCGGTCTCGGCGATCGGCGCGGACGCCTCATGGTCGGCGACAACGGCTTCCTCGACGACCGCCTCGGCCTCGGCCACCGGCGAGGTGGTCTCGGTCTTCGGCAGCAGTGCGGCCGGATCCTGGCCCGCGGCCATGGCGGCGCGCGCGGCGGAGACGAAGTCGGCGTCGACGGCGATGTCCTCGCCGGCGGCCTGGCGGGCCGCGATGTCCTCGAGCTGCTCGCGGTGCTCGATGGCGTAGCGCAGCACCTTGCCGACCTCGAGCAGGCTGGCGTCGCGTACCGCCTGGATCTGCAGCTGCGGGATGTCGAACTCGTACTCGACGCGGTTCTTGATGCGCATCGCCATCAGCGAGTCCAGACCCAGCTCCATGAGCGGGATCTCCATGGGCAGGTCCTCGACCGCGTAGCCCATGGACTCGGCCACGATGATCGCCAGGCGCGCCTCGATGGTCTGGGTGCCGTTCGGATCCCAGCGCTCACCGGCCGACTCGGCGACCTCGACCGCGGCGGCCGGAGCCGCCTCGACGGCCACGACCGGCTGCGCCACCACCGATTCCGGCAGCGGAGCGCCGGAGGTGACGACCGCGTCGAACAGCGGACGGAAGGCATTGCCCGCCTTGGCGTGCACCGACACCGACGCGCCACCCGGATGCGGGGTGAGCGTGGTGGTCAGGGTGCCGCTCGCCGGAATCGCCTCGTGCGCCAGGGACGCGCCGACGGTGACATCCGAGAGCACCTGTGCGGCAGCGGCATTCACCAGCGCGGCCAGGTCGGTGACGGCCTGGGCCTGCACTTCCCACACGTGGCGGCCGTCCGGCAGCGCCACGTGCGCGCCCGGGACCGCGGCGTTGCCCGAGCCGCCGAAACCGCCGGTCACCTTGGGCCAGTACTGCTTACGCAGGAACGCGGTACGCGGCACGGCGGCGAAATCACCGGCGGGCAGCAGCGAGGACAGGTCCACCTTGTGGCCCTGCACGTAGAGCTGCGCGAGCGCGGAGACGACGCCGGCGGCTTCGTCCTCCTTGCGCTTGAGCGTCGGGATCAGCGCCGCGTTGTGCACGCCGGCCGCGAAGGTGGTGCCCATCACCTGCATGAGCGCCACCGAGTTCGGCGCCAGCTCCAGGTAGGTGGTGATGCCGTTGTCCACGGCCTGGCGGATGGCGTTGGTGAAGTACACCGAGCCACGCATGTTCATGACCCAGTAGTCCACGTCGTGGACCGGCGCGTTGCCGCCGCGGTAGACGGCCGCCGCGTGCACGGTGGAGTACAGGTCGCGCTTGAGCTTCGTGGGCTCGATGCCCGCCAGTTCGGCGGACAGTTCGCCCAGCAGCATGTCCATCTGTGAGGTGTGGCCCGCGCCGCGGGTCTGCAGCACGCGCGCGAACTTGCCCTCGGACTCGGCGCGCGCCACGATCGCGTGCACCTGGTCCGGCATGCCGCCGATCACCGTGTTGTTGGGCGCGGCGTACACCGCGACCTCGATGTCGGGGAACTCGGTCTCCTGCAGCTTGGCGATCTCCTCGGCGGAGTACTCCAGCAGCGCCATATTGCGGACCTGGTCGTCGGTCAGCATGGCCTCGCCCTCGGCCATCAGCCGGGAGCGGGCGCAGATCACCCGCACCGCGTCCTCGAGCGGCAGACCGCCCGAGATGTACGCGCCCGCGACCTCACCCTGCGAGTGGCCCACCACGCCTTCGGGTTCCGCGCCGTGCGCGCGCAGCACCGAGGCCAGACCCACCTGAATGGTGAAGGTGCCGACCTGGCCGGTGCCGATGTCCCAGTCCTGCTCGTCGTCCAGGATCATCTCCCGGACCGAATAGCCGGCCTCGTCCACCACCAGCTCGTCGACCTGGTCGACGGCCTTGCGGAAGATCGAATTCTCCTGGTAGAGCTGCTTGCCCATCTTCCGGTGCTGCGCACCGAAACCGGCCATCACCCAGAGCGCGCCACGGGCGGCCGGGGAATCGGCGGTGTAGACGCTGTTGCCGGGCTTGCCTTCGGCAATGGCGCGCAGGCCCGCGATGGCTTCCTCGTGGGTCTTGGCGACGACCACACCGCGGGAGCGGCCGTGGTTGCGCTTGGCCAGCACCCGGGCCACATCCTCGAGCGGAGTCGCCTGCCCCGCGTCGGATTCCAGCCAGTCGGCCAGATCCTTCGCGGCGCGCTTGCGGCGCGACGGTAGGTAGCCCGACACCGGAATGATGAGCGGCATCGGCTCTTCGCGATTGCCCCACTCCGGTTCCGGCGCAGTGGCTTCCACGATGGCCTCGGCCTCGGAGATCACGCCGGTGGTCTCGTTGTCGAGATCGGCGGTCTCCGGCGCCTCGGTCGCGGTTGTGGCCGGGATGTACTCCTGGACGACCACGTGCGCGTTGGTGCCACCGAAACCGAAGCCGTTGATGCCGATCGTGGCCTTACCGCTGTAGCGCGGGAACTCGGTCGCCTGATCGGTGATCTTCAGGTGCGCCTGGTCGAACGGAATGAAGGGGCTCGGACCGGCGTAGTTGATGTGCGGCGGAATGACGTTGTGCTGCAACGCCATGATCACCTTGGCGAGGCTCGCCGCGCCCGCGGCGGCCTCGAGGTGACCGAAGTTGGTCTTGGCGGAACCCAGCAGCAAGGGCTTGTCGGCCTCGCGGCCCCGGCCCAGGACTCGGCCGAGAGCATCCGCCTCGATCGGGTCGCCGATCGGAGTGCCGGTGCCGTGCGCCTCGAGGTAATCGACCGTGGAGGGCGCGATTCCGGCGTCGCGGTAGGCCCGGCGCAGCACCTCGGCCTGGGCGTCCGGGTTGGGGGCGAGCAGGCCGTTGGAGCGGCCGTCGCTGTTGATCGCGGAGCCCTTGACGACCGCGTAGATGGTGTCGCCGTCGCGCTCGGCGTCGGCGAGGCGCTTGAGGACCACCAGACCGGCGCCCTCGGAACGCACCATGCCGTCGGCGTCCGACGAGAACGCCTTGATGTGACCGTCTTTCGACACACCGCCATTGGCGTCGAAGGCGAGGGTCGCGGCCGGAGACAGCAGCACGTTCACGCCACCGGCCAGCGCCACATCGGCCTCACCGCCGCGCAGCGCCCTCACGGCCTGGTGCACCGCGACCAGCGACGACGAGCACGCGGTATCAACGGCTACCGACGGGCCGCGGAAGTCGAAGAAGTAGGAGACGCGGTTCGGGATGATGGCCGAAACGGCGCCCATGATGACGTAGCCCTCGGCGGAGAGCGGCGTGCCCGGATCGACGTTCCCGGCCGCCATACCGGCGATGATCCCGAACTCGTTGCCGGTGGAGCCGATGAAGACGCCGACCTGCTCGCCCTTGAGCGTGTTGGCGGGAATCCTGGCGTGCTCCAGCGCCTCCCAAGTCAGCTCCAGCGCGAGCCGCTGCTGCGGATCCATGCGCTCGACCTCGACCGGCGAGGTGGCAAAGAATTCCGCGTCGAAGCTCTTGAGAACGGACTGGTCGAGATAACCACCCTTGACGTTCGAGTTCGCGACCTGGTCCGCGACGCGCGGATCGGTCAGGAACTCAGACCAGCGGCCCTCCGGAAGGTCGCGGATGGCGTCACCGCGGTTGATCAGGAATTCCCAGGTGGATTCGGGCGTATCGCCCGCGCCCGGCAGACGGGTGGACAGGCCGACGACAGCGATGTCGTGGGCCTCGCCGGGCTGGAACCCCTGGGTGAAGAACGAGTCGTCGGCCGCCTCGGCCGGAAGGTCGGGCTCACCGTTGATGATGCGCTCCGCCAGCGAACCGATCGTCGGGTGCTGGAACACGATGGTCGCGTTCAGCACGACCCCGGTCAGCTCCTCGATGTCGCCGCCGAGCGCGAGAGCGTCGCGCGAGGCCAAGCCGAATTCCTCCAGCGGCCGGTCCACCGTGATGTTGTCGAGCGGCTGCCCGGTCGCATCGGAGACCCAGCGGCGCAACCACTCCCGCAGATCCTGCACCGACATGTCGGTGCCCGCAGGTTTCGCCGCGGCATCCGTGGTCGGCGCGTTCTCGGTCGTCTGGGTGGGGTCCGTGCCCTCGTTCTCAGCCATCAGTTCCTCAAGCTACCTGTCTGCTTACGGTGCGCGGCGGTGTTTTCATGCATGAATGGCGCGAACCTTATCGGCTCGCGCCATCCAACTTCGAGACGGTCGTCTCACTCCTCGTCTGGTGCATCGGGGAAGGCCTGCTGCGTGTAACCACCACGCAGGGTCCCGCCCATATATTCCGCCTTGCAGGCGCGACGCGCGATCTTGCCGCTGGAGGTACGCGGAATCGACCCGGCGGGAACGAGGAGGATGTCACGAGCGGTGACACCGTGCCGGGAGGAGATGGCCGCGCGGACCGCGTCGGCGATGGGGGCCGGATCGGCTTTGCCCGCGCCCGGACCGCGCTCGGCCACGATCACCAGCTGTTCGCTGGCATCGTCGGCGTCGTAGCTCAGACCGGAGTGGCTGTCCTGCGCGAAGACCTCGGCGGGCAGCTGGTTGGCCGGTACCGCGAAGGCGGCGACGAAACCGGGACGCAGCATGGTCGAGGCTTCCTGCGCGGAGTACTCGAGGTCCTGCGGGTAGTGGTTGCGGCCGTCCACGATGACCAGGTCCTTGACGCGGCCGGTGATGTACAGCTCGCCGTCCACGTAGACGCCGTAGTCACCGGTGCGCAGCCAGTTGCCGTCCAGCGGGACGTCGCCCGCCTTGCTGCCCTCGGGCAGGCGGTTGGTGAGACGGTTCCGGAAGGTCTTCTGGGTCTCCTCGGCGCGGCCCCAGTAGCCGATGCCGATGTTGTTGCCGTGCAACCAGATCTCGCCGACCTCGCCCTCGGGGAGCTCACGCGCGCCCTCGGGATTGTCGACGGTCTCCGGGTCCACGATCGCGCCCCACTGCGACAGCGAGACGTAACCGCACGACACCTGCGCGATGGAGTTCTCGGTGCCCTGCTCGACCTTCACCACGCGACCGGCGTTGAGCTCGGTGCGGTCCACGTAGATGACCTTGGCCTCGTCCTCGTGCCGGGTGGCCGACACGAACAGGGTGGCCTCGGCCATGCCGTAGCACGGCTTGATGGCGGTCTTGGGCAGACCGTACGGCGCGAACGCCTCGTTGAACTTCTTCATCGAGGTGGTGGTCACCGGCTCGGAGCCGTTGATCAGGCCGAGCACGTTCGACAGGTCCAGCGACTCGCCCGCCTTGGGCAGGCCACGCACGGCGGCGTGCTCGAACGCGAAGTTCGGTGCGGCGGCGAAGGTTCCGGCGCCGTCGGAGACCGCGGCCAGCTCGTTGATCCAGCGCGACGGGCGGCGCACGAAGGAGGCCGGGGACATGATGGTGATGTACTTGCCGCCCACGGCGGGCAGGATCACCGTCAGCAGACCCATGTCGTGGTACAGCGGCAGCCAGGTCACGCCGCGCGAGTTCTCGTTCAGATCCAGCGCGTTCACCATCTGCAGCACATTGGTGCCGACACCGCGGTGGGTGATCTCGACGCCGGCCGGCACGCGCGTGGAGCCGGATGTGTACTGCAGGTACGCGATGTCGTCGACGCGAATGTCGGGGCGGATCCAGGACTCACCGACACTATCGGGGATGGCGTCGACCGCGATGATGCGCGGGCGCTGGGCCGCGGGCAGCGAGCGGAAGAACTGCCGCACGCCGGCGGCGGAGGAGCTCGCGGTCAGGATCGCGGAGGGCGTGCAGTCGCCGAGCACGGCGTGCAGCCGGTCGGTGTGGCCCGGCTCGTCCGGATCGAACAGCGGCACCGAGATGGTGCCCGCGTAGATCGCCGCGAAGAAGGAGATGACGTAATCCAGGCCCTGCGGGGCCAGGATGGCGACCCGATCGCCCCGCTTGGTCACCTGCTGCAGTCGGGCGGCCACCGCGCGCAGCCGGGTGCCGAACTGGCTCCAAGTGAGGTCCTGGTACTCACCGTCGCGCTCGCGTGAGTAGTCGATGTAGCGGTAGGCAAGGTCGTTCGCGTCATTGCCCGCAGTGTGCATCTCGACGTAGTCGACGAGGGTACGTCCCTCGGGAATCGTGATGTTCCCCGTTTCGTCGAGGTAATCGTCGAAAGTCTCGTCCATTCCTTCTTCTCCTCCGAGGCACACGCGGCATGGAACGGCTGCTTTGCCGCTGTTACCTGTGAGGCCCCGACTGTGTTCGCCCGCGGGAGCTCCATGGGAGAGCCAACCTGCAGAATTTCGTTGCGGTCTGCGCGGTGACCGTCTATTGGCTAGATGTTCTCGAGCCAGGGACATGTTACAGAGGAGCGATCCGGCCATGCGTCGGAGCGGCCGAACATCTCCCAGCTCACACCACTGGACTATGGCTTCACCGGCGCGAATGCCTCCAAATGGGTGGGGAGCGCCCCGGATAGGACACAACTAGGACAGGGATGTGAGTTGCCGCACCCACCGGGTCTCGGCAGTGTCGCAACCCGGAGCACTTTACCGGGTGACCCCCAAACTGGGGGGTTGGTCGGCGGGGGTCACCATTCACTCACGAATGTGCTGGGTGCGGGGCGTTTTCGATGAGACCGGAGGCCCAGTTCACCGCCCACTGGGTGGCGGTGGTCCCGTTGTCGTCCACCTGGTAGCCGTTGTAGAGGCTGTGGACGGGGTTACCCGCGGCCTTGACCAGGATGTTCAGGCTCCCGAGGATGTTGCCGGGGTTGAGCGCCTGCCGGGGCGAATCACAGATCAAATCGCCTGCGGCGCAGATGGTGAAGGCCCGGTCGGACAGCTTGCCGAAGCCGCCGCGCGGCCCGGTCATGGTGATGCCCGGCACGTTCAGGCCCCGCAGCGCGACCTCCGCGCCGACGCCCGCCGGGGACGGTCCGATGGCCGTGGCCTCGCCCGGGTCGCCGATATCGCGGCGGCCGTCGGCGATGGTGGTCACACCCAGCACCAGGTCCTCGGGCACCGGGCCCTTGCCCGCGCCGATCTGCGCGGCCACGTCACCCGCGATCACCGCGCCCTGCGAGAAGCCCGCCAGCACGAAGGTGGTGAGCGGGCAGTCGGCGTGGGTCATGGCCAGCTTCTCCGAAGCCCGCTTGGCGCCCTCGGACCGGCTGTTGTTGTACGACGCCTGCCCGTCCGGCGGAATGGCGACCGGATTCGAGAACTGGGCGACGTAGGGAACGGTGTAGACCTCGAGCCGTTCGTTCGGGAACTTGGCCCGAATCGGGTTGGAGATGTTCAACATCAGCGACGCCGGGTTCGCGGTCGGGTTGTAGGGGTCGTCGGTGGCGTTCGACTCCCAGGTGCCCGGAATGGACAGCAGCAACACATCCGGGCAGGCGGCCGGCTGCGAACTCGGACGGGTGGGTCCCGGCGGCTTGGGGCCGGGCAGCCGCAGCCGGCCGGCCAGCAGGTACCACAGCAGCAGCGCCACCACGACCACGATCACGATCGCGGCGATGGCGAGGAGCAGGCAACCTACGGGCCGGGTCCGGCGTCGTCCGTTTCGGCGTCGTGTCGTCACTTGTTGCAGTAGCTCTTCGTGGCGACGTCGTAGTAGGTCTTACCCGCCTGCTCGACCGACATCTTGGCCGGATCGAAGGCCGGGTCGGAGCCGGCGATGGCGGTCACGTACGTGATGATCTGGTCCTGCGGCGCGTTCTCCGCCTTGCCCTGGCAGACCAGATTCGCCGCGGTGATGGCGATGTCCGAGGAGCCCGGGGTGATGCCGGCCTTCTTCAGCTCCTCGAGGAAGCCCTTCTCCTTGTCCGTCAGCGCCGGGGAACCGGGCGGCGTGGTCAGGAACTGGCTCGGGATCGGGTCCGGGCGCTCGGAGGTCCCGCCGTCGGGCGCGGCCGAGGGGGCCTGCTGATCGGCCGACGGCGTGGCGGCACCGGAGGCGGCGGCCGTGGTCTTGGTGGCGCTCAGCGTGGGAGTGCTCTTGGCGGTCGAGTCGTTGCTACCGCACGCGGCGAGCAGGCCGGCGGCGGCGAGGGCGGCCACCACGCCGAATACCTTTCCACGGGTTCCGTGCATCTATTCGCATCCTATTTCTGTCCAAGGGCAAAGGTCGCCCCCAGGCTAGCCGCAACCCGGACGCGGAGCCCGAACCACAACGGACCCTCATCCGTTTCTTAGGGCCGATTAGGGCCTGTTCGTCGGAAAAGTCTCAGTTGGGACGGACTTCAGGGCCCAGCGCGGGGATGGGCGCCGGGGCCGGCGGTTCGGCCGGAGTGGGTTCCGGGGCCGGGACGGGAGCCGCCGCCGGAGCCGGAACCGCGGCGGGGACCCCGGCCGGAGCCGGAGCGGCGGCCGGAGCCGGAGCCGGCGCGGGGGCGGGGGCGGGGGCGGCTGCCGCCGGAGCGGGGGCGGGCGCCGCGGGGGCAGGTGCGGCCGCCGCCGGGACGGGAACCTCGGCCGGGGACGGAGCCGGGGCGTTCGCGGGAGCCGGAGCCGGGGTGGCGGCCGGAGCCGCCGCCGGGGCCGGGTCGGGTTTGGGGGCCTCGCTGCCGGGGATGGCGATGGGCCGCCCGTCGAAGGTGGCCGCGACGGCGCGCCCGTCGCGGATGGTGATGGTGCCGCCCTGGAAGGTCTGCTGCAGGCCGCCCGGGGACTGCCCCTCGTCGGAGATCGGGAAGCCGAGCGGTCCGTTCTCGAATCCGGTTGCGCCCCAGGCGTCCATGATCTGGCCGGTGCGCACGGCCCAGGCGCCCGAGAGCGGGCTCCAGTAGATATTGCCGCCCTCGAAGGCGCTGTAGCGGCCGAAGTCGCGCAGCCCCTGCTCACCGCTGGTCGGGAAACCGTAAGGGCCGCTCTCGAATCCGAGTTGGGAGTATTTGCCCAGGATCAGGCCCTGCACCAGGTGCGCGCCGGTCTTGGCGGTGAAGTACACCGGTCCGTTCTCGAAACTCTGGACCACGCCGTCCTTCTGGGGCGTGCGCGCCTCCTGCCCGTTCGGGTAGCCCGCGGGGCCTTGCTCGAAGCCCTGCCGGGCCCATTCGCCGAGGATCGCGCCGCGCACCGCCTGGGCCCCGGTCTGCGGGGTCCAGTAGATGGATCCGTTCTGGAAGTGCTGCACCCGGCCGCGGCCGTCGGGCAGCCCGCCCTCGCCGCCGGTCGGGAAGCCGAGAGCGCCGCTCGCGCCGTCCAGTCCGGCGTAGCTGCCGCCGATCGCGCCCGCGACCGGCTGTGCGCCGGTGCCCTGGGAGAACATCACCCGGCCGCCGCGGAAGTCCTGGCCGACGCCACCGGTCATCGGGTATTCGCCGGTCAGGCAGTCGCCGAGCCAGTTGTTGCCCTGCACCACCGGGGCGATCGCGCCGCCGGTCCTGCAGTTGGGCGGGGTGGAGTCCACGCCGAGCGCGGCCGCCGTCTGCGGCCAGGCCTGACGCATCTCGAAGTCCCAGTACGGCCAGGTGTGGGTGCCGGAGGGGCGGTAGTTCACGGAGACCGGGATGTTCAGCTTGTTGAGCTTGGCCACGAAGTTCTGGGTGCTCAGCCGCGACAGCACCTCGAGCCCGAGGCCCGCGTAGTTGGTGCTGATGCCGGGAATGTCGGACAGCGGGTCGGTGGCGCCCGCGACGCCGTTACCGCTGGAGACGTACAGCGCGGTGCCCTTGAGCTTCTCGGCCTGCTCGTAGGGGTCGTGTTCCTTCCACGCCGCGCTGGAGGGCGGACCGAACATCTTCGACGAGTCGAAGCCGCCCGCGTCGTGCATGGCGAAGTTGACCGCCTGCGGCATGCCCAGCGAGGTCAGGGTCAGGAATCCGGAGTAGGAGGACGCCGAGCGGACCCAGCCCGGATTGCGCGCGGCCAGCATCATGGCGGCGGTGCCGCCCATCGAGAGGCCCTCCACCGCACGCACATCGGTGGCCCGGAACTGGTTCTCCAGCAGCGGCGGGAGTTCCTTCACCAGGAAGGTCTCCCACTGGTAGTTGTGGCCGTTGTCGGGGGCCAGCCAGTCGGCGTAGAAGCTGGACTGGCCGCCGATGGGCAGCACCACCAGGGCGTTCTTGTCGGCGTAGAAGCCGGCCGCACCCGCGTCCTTGGTCCAGCCGTTCTCGTCGTCGGTCGCGCGCAGGCCGTCGAGCATGTAGACGACCGGGAATTTGGCGTCCGGTTTGGTGTTCCAGTCACGCGGCAGCAAAAGCTGAATCTGCAGTGGGGAACCGGTCGCGGGGGAGTTCACCCACACATTGACCCGGTGGTCGTTCAGCCAGTTCATCTTCTGGACCGAGGCCGCCGGAGCCGGGGCCTCGGGGGCGGCGCTTGCCACCCCCGGCACTAAGAAAGTGCCCGCTGCCAGCGGAAATACCGCCGCCATGGCGCATGCCATCCTACGCATGCGCCCTGTTCTGATCCCACGGACAACTCCAGCCACATTAGTGTTGTACCTCCGGAACCGTGTGAGTTCCGGTAGGACACACGCAAATCTGCCGTTCCGCAGCAAACGCCCAGTTGCCGGTCCGGGCCGAGCGTCAAGCCCCCAGCGCGGCCAGGATGTCGGGCCGGGCGTCGGCCAGCTGGTCCTGCCAGTAGCCCCAGGAGTGGGTGCCCTGAACCGGCAGGTTGTAGTGCGCGCCGATGCCCAGCTGTTCCATCCGGCCGATGAACGACATGGTGTTCACCATCGACAAGGACTCCAGCGCAACGGCATTCACGGTGTTGAACGTGCCGATCGCCGAGTCCGGATTGTCGTGCGGGCCGAGCACGCCCCACGAGGCGGAGATGTACAGCGGCAGGTTGCGCAGCTGCGGCGCGAATACGAACGGGTCCATGCGCAGCCACTGCGGACTCCACGGCCAGGCCATCGAATCCACGTCGAAACGGCCCGCGTCGAGCATGGCGATCCGGATCGCCTCCCGCATACCGGGCGCGGAGATGTTCAGGTAGCCCGAGAACGAGGACGCGTGTTTGAACTGGTCGCGGTGGTAGGCGGCCAGCGCCAGTGCCGCCGAGCCGCCCATGGACAGTCCGGCCACCGCGTTGTTGGTGCGGGAGACGCCGTAGCCCTCGAGGAACGCCGGCAGCTCCTCGGTCAGGAAGGTCTCCCACTTGTAGGTGAGCTTCTGCCCGTTGGTCGAGGAGGGCGCGCGCCAGTCCGTATAGAAGCTGGACTGACCGCCGACCGGCATCACCAGGGTGACGTTGTCCTCGGCGAACTGTTTCAAGGCATCCGTCTCGAAAGTCCAGGCATTGAAGTCATTTCGGGCACGAAGCCCGTCGAGCAGGTACAGCGCGGCGTTGCCGCCGTGCCGCGCCCACTGCACCTGAACCTTGATCGGGCCCATGCTCGAGGGCACGTACAGCTCCTCGAATCCGCCCTCGGGAGTGCGATGCACCGGGTGCGTGGGCATGGCGGCCGCGGGCCCGGCCAATGCCGGGAGCGCGGCCACCGCCAGGGCCGTGACCAGGGCGCGCCGCCAGAACCTCCGGACGCGAGCGCGCGTGGTGAGCCGAACCGAACCGTGCTGTGGGCATGACGAAGCGCCCTGTACTGCCATAGAGATCGATCTCCTGAACCGCAGGGGGGAACCACACCGACGTGACGGGAGTCACGGACAACGGTGCACTCTACAGTCGGCTCGGAGGTATCGGAGGGAACCGGCGGGTATCCCGTTCAGCAGGCGTGTATTTCGATCACTGCTCCACGCCGAGCGCGGCCGCGACCTGCGGCCAGGACTGTCGCATCTCGAAATCCCAGTACGGCCAAGCGTGCGTGCCGGCCGCCCGGTAGTTCACCGAGACCGGAATGCTCAATTTGTCGAGTTTCGCGGCGAATTGCCGGGATGACATGCGCGCCAGGATCTCCAGCGCCGTACCCGACCAGTCGGTACTCACGCCGGGGACCGTGGCGCCACCCCGGACACCCCCGGACCCACTGCCGCTGGAGATGTAGAGGCTGACGCCCTTGAGCCGTTCGGCCAGCTCATAGGGATCGTGCGCGGACCACTCCGCGGCGCCCGGCGGCCCCCACATGAAGTCGGCGTTGTTCTCCCCCGCCGCCCGCTGCGCGAGCTGGATCGCCTGCGGCATACCGATAGTCGTGGCCGTGAGCAGCCCGGAGAACGAGGCCGCGAAACGCGCGAAGCCCTTGTTCCGCGCGGCCAGCGTCATGGCGGCCGAACCACCCATCGACAGCCCAGCGATGCCGCGCACATCGGTGGTGCGCCAGTCGCGTTCGAGCAGCGGCGGTAATTCCTTGGTGAGGAACGTTTCCCACCGATTGGTCTTGCCTTCCGAAGCCTGTCTCCAATCGGTGTAGTAGCTCGCCGCGCCACCGACGGGCAGGGCGACCACCACGTTCTTGTCAGCGTAGAACGACTGTGCCCCAGCCTCTTTCGTCCATCCGCTCTCCTGATCGCCGGCCCGCGTTCCGTCCAGCAGGAACAGCACCGGGAACTTGGCGGCGGGCCGCGCGTCCCAATCGCGCGGCAGCAACAGCTGCACCTGCACCCGCCCGCGCATGGCGGGCGAATCCACCCACAGCGCAACACGTCTCGCGCCCAGCGGGGTGACCTGACTGATGACGGGCGCCGCGGCGGGCGCCGGCTCCGCGGCGGCCGGAGCGCCGGTGAGCACTATCGCGACGGCCGCCGCGATGGCGACCGTCCCCCTGATCCGGCACGAGCGCCGTCGTCGCGATACCACCTGTGCCACATTAGCTTTCGAACCCGTCCGGGAAACGGCGAATGCCGGTCACCCCGAGGGGTGACCGGCATTCGGGCTATCGGAAGATCAGATCGCGTGCAGCGCCTGCAGGATGCCGATGCGGGACTTCCACAGCTCGGCCTCCCAGTACTTCCAGGAGTGGGTGCCGGTGGCCGGGAAGTCGAAGTCCGCCGGGATGCCCAGCTGCGCCAGGCGGGCCTGGAACGAGCGGGTGTTGAGCAGGCAGACCGCCTCGATGCCCATACCGACGCCGGTGTCGAACACCGCGCCGACATTGGCCGGCCGGTCGAACTCACCGGGCAGCGCGCCACCGGCCGAGATACGCATCGGCAGGCCACGCAGCTGCGGGGCGAACACGAACGGGTCCATGCGCAGCCACTGCGGGCTCCACGGCGGCGCCATCGAGTCGATGTTGTAGGCGCCCCAGCGCAGGACGGCCACGCGCAGGGCCTCCCGCATACCGGGGGCGGAGACGTTCAGCGCGCCGGAGTACGAGCCGGCCCACTTGAACTGGTCGCGGTGGAAGGCGGCCAGCGCGAGCGCGGCGCCACCGCTCATCGACAGACCGACGACCGCGTTGTTGGTGCGGGAGACGCCGTAGCCCTCGAGGAAGGCGGGCAGCTCCTTGGTCAGGAAGGTCTCCCACTTGTAGGTGAACTTCTGGCCGTTGGTGTTACTCGGGGCCAGCCAGTCGGTGTAGAAGCTGGACTGACCACCGACCGGCATCACCAGGGTGATGTCGTCGTTCGAGAACTGCTGGTTGGCGTTGGTCTCGAAGCTCCACGCGTTGCGGTCGTCACGCGCGGCCATGCCGTCGAGCATGTAGAGCGCGCCGTTGCCGCCGTTGCGGGCCCACTGGACCTGGACCTTGATCGGGCCCATGCTCGAGGGAACCATCAGGTCCTCGGTGGCGCCCGGGTTCATCCGGTGGGTGATGCCATGAGCGGGCAGGGCCTGCGCCGGAGCGCCGCCCACCACCACCGGCAGTGCGAGAGCGGCGACCGATGCGACCAGCGTCCGCCTCATCCATGTACCCGCACCGCGTGTCGGACGCGCCGCAGTACTCCCCCCGTTCCTGCCGAACCTCATGAATCCTGCTTTCTTTTACTCCGGCTACTTCGCTGCTGACGGCCAACCCGCCCCATGAGTGCAGCCGACATCGGCCGCGACATCACCGGACAGCGAGATCCCCGACAACCTCATCAGATTGGTTCCGCGTGACAATATGTCACGGAGCCCACTCTCGGCAACAGGACCGAATGATCTTTCGGCACAATGAGAAACACGCCGACTCCCGAGTGTCGCGGCACTGACGGGAAGCGCATCCGACGCGTACACGAACTCGCATTTCACCTATGCGCAAACAGCGATTCGGTACCAGTGACTTGTGTCACTCACCTGCCTATTCGCCATTCCTATGACAACAGCTCAGCCGGTAATCGACAGCCCCCAATCCCGCTGGCCGGCAATCTCTCCGATGTGCCGGGCAATGCCTCCGATGCGCTCCGACCAGGCACGACAAAACAGCGGCATGAGACTCGGTCTCATGCCGCTGATCGAACATCGGGCGAACTCGTGTCGAACCGTGTTGCGGTGGCGCGGATTTCGGACGTCAGCCGATATTCGCCGACATGTCCGGAATCATCCGGTACGCGTCGTCCTGCCAGTTGGTCCAGGCGTGCAGTCCGGCGGGCGGGAAGTCGTAGACCACGTTGCTCGCGCCGAGCGTCATCATGCGGACCTGGAACGCGCGGGTATTGGCCAGCGCCAACGCCTCCAGCGGGGTGCCGCGGACGATGCGGTCGGCGGCCGCGCCGAACGGAATCTGGAGGTCCTGCTGCATCGGCAGGCCGCTGCCGGCCGAGACCCAGACGCGAGTGTTGTTCGCGATCAGGGTGGGCGCGAAGACGAAGGGATCCATGCGCAACCACTGCGGACCCCACGGCGGCGCCATGCAGTCGACGTTGTAACCGCCGGCGTCGATCATGGCCGCGCGAATGCCCTCGCGCATACCCGGCGCGGAAATGTTCAGATAACCGGAGAATGATCCGGCGAAACTGAATTGGTCGGCGTGGTACGCCGACAAGGTGAGCGCGGCACTGCCGCCCATCGACAATCCGAACACGCCATTGCGATTCGGATTGAAGCCCAGGCGATCCCGCAATGCCCAGCGCAGCTGATTGGTGAGCAGCGATTCCCAGGTGTAGCGGTAGCTCTTGCCCTCACCGCCGCCCAGCGCCTCGGTCATGCCGGATCCGGAATTCGCCGCGGACGAGCCGCTGCCGGGCCGCAGGCCGAAGAACGAACTGGGTGAATCCCAGTCCGCGTAGAAGCTGGACTGGCCGCCGACCGGCATCACCACATTGATGTTCCAGCTCTGCAGGACCTCGGCGACATTGGTGTTGATCTCCCAGCCGTTCAGGTCGCCCTGGGCGCGTTCGCCGTCGAGCACGTAGACGACGCGGTTGGTATTGCCGTCGGCGGCGCGGAAGATCCGGGACTTGATCGGGCCCATCTCGGGAGAATCGACCCAGAAGTCGAATCCCGACGGATTGAATCCGGCTGATGCGGGCGGGGAGACGACCACCCCGGCGCCTAATGGCAGCAGCATCGCCGTCGCGATACCCAGCACAGTTCGTTTGAAGCCACGCACCAGCATCGACCCAGCCTCTCATCGGAGCACAGACGATCCAGCAGAACGATCTTCTCTTCGAAACTGCTCAAGTATCGGACGTCCGCGTCGGCGTGTCGGGCGTGTCGACGCACGAGTCCCCCGGGCGAGTCCAGATCTTGACCTACGCCCGGGGGACTTTACGCGCTGAGCGCGGTTTTCTAGCCGATGTTGTTGGAGAGGTCCGGGATCATGCGGTAGACCTCGGCCTCCCAGTTCCGCCAGTTGTGCACACCGCTGGCCGGGAAGTCGTAGGTGACGTTCTGCGCGCCCAGGGTGGCCATCCGGACCTGGAAGGCCCGGGTGTTGGCGAGCGCGAGCGCCTCCAGCGGCATGCCCTGGATCACCGACATGACGCCGGAGACGTCGCCGGCGGCCGGGATGGCGCTGGCGGCGGAGATCCACAGGCGGGTGTTGTTGGCGATCAGGCGCGGCGCGAACACGAACGGGTCCATGCGCAGCCACTGCTGACCCCACGGCGGGGCCATCGAGTCCACGTTGTAGCCGCCGGCGTCGATCATGGCGACGCGGATGGCCTCACGCATGCCCGGCGCGGAGACGTTCAGGTAGCCGGAGAACGAGCCCGCGTAGCTGAACTGGTCCGGGTGGTAGGCGGCCAGGGTCAGCGCGCCCGAACCACCCATGGACAGGCCGAACACGCCGTTGCGGTTGGGGTTGAAGCCCAGCCGGTCACGCAGCGCGTTGCGCAGGTCCTGGGTGATGAAGGTTTCCCAGGTGTAGCGGTAGCTCTTGCCGGGGCCGCCGGCGAACAGGCCGAACGCGCCGGAACCCGACTGCGAGCCCGAGGCGGAACCCGAGGAGGAACCGGCCGAGCCGCTGCCGCCGCCGATGCCGAGGATGGAGCTGGGCTCGGCCCAGTCGGCGTAGAAGCTGGACTCGCCGCCGACCGGCATGACCACGTTGATGTTCGCGGCGGTCAGCGCGCGGACGACCTCGGTGTCGTTCTCCCAGCCGTTGAGGATCTGGGTGGCACGCATGCCGTCGAGGGCGTAGACGACCCGCGAGGTGTTGCCGTCAGCGGCACGGAAGACACGGGTCTTGACCGGGCCCATGCTGGCCGAGTCGACCCAGAAGTCGAACCCGGAGGGGTTGAAGGCGGCGTGCGCGACGCCGCTGACTCCGGCCACCGACGCGCCCAGGGGAACCATGAGGGCCGCGGCGAGCCCGAGTGCCGATCGTTTCAACCATCCGCCGCCCATCACTGGACGTCTAACCCACTCGCCTCGCATGCCTTCGTCCGGCCTTTCGTGTCCTGTTCATTCCGTGCAATCCCGCCGGTTCGGTCATCGCCCGGCGGAAGGTCTCGGGGAGCCTATCGTGCGTTAGCGAACTGTTCGTTATCGGTTTGTGACAGAAGTGACGGGCGCCACATTTTTCCGGAAATGTGCCCTGAGCTGCTCATTAATACAGGACTCGAGACAAAACCCGGCTCGTCACCCGATGTGTGAGGAGAGATCGGGCAATTGCTTGATAAGTTGCGGCTCCCAGGTGTGCCAGTTGTGGATGCCGGTGGGCGGGAAGTCGTAGGCGACATTGCCGAGACCGACAACGGCCAAGCGGGCCTGGAACATCCGGGTGCTCGCCAGCGCCACCGCCTCGATGCCCATGCCCTCCTTGGTCGCCATCGCGGAGATGTCACCGCCACCCGGAATGGCGCTCGCCGCGGAGATCCACAGCCGGGTGTTGTTGGCCTTCAACCGCGTTGCGAACACGGCCGGATCGAGGTGCTGCCATTTGGCCTCCGACGAAGCCAGGGCATCCACGTTGTAACCGCCGCAGTCCAGCATCGCGGCGCGGATCGCCGCCCGCATGCCGGGCGTGCTCATATTCGGCACACCCGAATTCGAACTGGCGTAACTGAACTGGTCCGGGTGGAAGGCCGCCAGCATGAGCGCGGCACTGCCGCTCATGGACACGCCGACCACGCCGTTGCGGTTCGGACTGAAGCCCAGCCGATCCCGCAGCGCGTTGCGCAGGTCGCTGGTGATGAAGGTTTCCCACTTGTAGGTGTAGGACTTGCCCGGACCACCCGAGAACACCGACGAGGCGCCGGAACCGGTCACGTCGCCCGGCGCGGTGCCGGGCTTCATGCCCAGGAAGGTGCTGGGCTGGGTCCAGTCGGCGTAGAAGCTGGACGCGCCGCCGACCGGCATCACCACATTGATATTGGCGTCCATCAACGCCTGGGCGACGTTGGTCTCGATCTCCCAGCCGTTGAGGTCCTCGCGGGCGCGCATGCCGTCGAGCAGGTAGACCACGCGATTGGTGTTGCCGTCATTGGCGCGGAAGACGCGCGACTTGATCGGGCCCATCGCGGAATCCACGTAGAAATCGAAACCGGCCGGATTCAGAGCCGCCTGCGCGGTGCCGCCGGTGCCGGCGACCGACGCGCCGAACGGCAGCATCAGCGCCATGGCCAGGCCGAATGTCGCCCTCGTGAACCACGCTCGCCGCGGTCGAGTTCCCCGTTTCCCACGCACAGTGGTGGCAGCGCTAGGCATCGTGTTGTTCCGGCCCTTCCAAACTCATGACATCCGCTGTGACACATAGGAAGATCACCCGCAGCGGCCTGCCGAGTAGCGTATCGCGGAACCCCCCACCAGGCGTTACCTAATTGAGACAGAATTTCAAATTTCATCTTCAGTTCGTGACAAAACGCCCAAACTAATTGCTCGACAGCGCAAAGCAGCCCCGTATCCGCGGAGGATACGGGGCTGCCGTGTGGACCGGTTACTTCGGCGGCTCGGTCGGGTCGACCAATCCGCAGCGCTGGATCTCGTACTTCGGGACCCGATCGATCCGGTACTTGGCGAAATCGAGCGACTGCACCACGTTGTGCCGCCAGCGGTCGAAGGTCAGCGGCCCGCGCACCGAGGCCAGCATGTCCTGGGTGGCGGGGCAGGACAGCGCCGTTCGCGCCTGAGTGGTCCACTTCTCGTCCAGGAACCACGGCATCCACGGATGCTTGTCCACCATGCCGGTGTCCACGACCACCCAGTCGGAGTAGAGGTTCTTGTCATGGCCGATGCGGCCGTCGGTCAGCCGATCGGTGTGCGAGGCAAGCGGATACGCCAGGCCCATCTGATCGATGACCCGGACGTTCAGCGGCACGTTCATGCTGGTCATGCCGAGATTCAGGAAGAACACCACGTGCTCCTGATTGCCCTCGGGGACCGGCGCGGGCACCAGATACCAGTTCGTGAACGAGGGCGAGCTGAGCAGCAGCGCGCCGTCCGGCGAATTCCCGATGTCCCGGACCATGGCGCGAATGCGCGGATAGTCCAGGTAGTCCTCGGCGCGGATCGGGTGATCGTGGCCGGTGTTGAGCACGTAGTAGATGCGCTCGTCCACGATGCCGTTGGCCCGGATCTTGGTGCCGGTCGTGATGGCGGTGGTGTCGGCCGCGAACAGCGCCCACCCCGTGGTTCCGGCGAACGCGGCCAGCACGATCACGAAAGCCCAGTCCATGCGGCGCATTCCGGTCGCGCCCGCCGCCACCGTGCGCGGCAGCCGCAGCGGCAGCACCGCGACGGGCAGGATCAGGCAGAACACCTGCGGCAGCAGCATGCGACCGTGCATGAAGTCGCCGCCGACCCGGATCTCGTAGACGGTGAGCACGAATCCGCTGCCCAGCATGAGCGTGACCACCGCGGCGGGGGTCCGCAGCCAGTGGCTGAAACTGTCAATCCGCCCGCGCCATCCGGGTTTCCGGGATTCGCCCGTGGGATCGGACCCGGAGAGTTGGTCGCGGCGCTGCCGCCCGACCACCACACCGGCCACCAGCAGCACCAGCAGCGGCAACCACAGCCAGTACGGCCCGACCAGATCCCAGAGATACGCCAGGCCCTGGCCCCACTTCGCGCCGCCGGCGTCCTTGGCCACCGCGGTGTTCGGGTAGGGCAGGCCGTAGTAACCCATCCGCCAGATCTGGTACGCCACGGGCAGCAGACCCGCGACCGCCACGATCAGCACCCGGAACAGCCAGGGCCGCAAACGGGTCTCGGGCACCGGGGCGCAGAACAGCATGAGCAGCGCGAGCGCGCCGACCAGTGTCATCTCCGGGCGGATCAGCGGGGCCAATCCGGCGAAGAAGACGAGTGCGAGAAAGCCCGCGGGGCGCACCTTCTCGGCCTGACTCCAGCGCACCATCCCCCACCAGAGCACCGCCAGCCAGAAGATGACGAGGCAGGACTCCAGTCCGGAGGTGGCGTAGTCGCGCGCCGGCGGCAGGGCGATGTAGACCAGCACGCCCGCGGGAAGCAGCAGCGCGGAACCCGTTCCGCCCCACAGCCGGGCGGTGCCGAGCATCGCGAACACGATGGCCAGCACCGACAGTGTGAGCGCGATCCCGAGCACCACGTATTCCAGCCGGGCCTGGGTCAGCCAGCTGAAGAAGTAGACGATGTAGGTCCAGGCGGTGCTGGTATTGGCCTCGACGCGTTCGTCGACATTGAAGACCGGACCGTTGCCCGCCAGCAGGTTTCGCACCGTGCGGAGAACGATCAGGCCGTCGTCGGCGATCCAGCGCCGCTGCCACGCACCGGCCGCGAACAGTGTCGCGGTCAGTGCGATCCCACCGATGAACGTGGCTCGGGATAGTCGCGAGGCACCGCGCGCGGAGTCATCCGCACGCCGACGGGCGCGACCGACCGGCAATTGTGCCGTCGGCGCGCCCGTCTCTCGCTCTTCTCCCTCTACCACGTCAGGTGAGATAGACAGCGACACCCAGAGCTCCGATCAAGGCGACTGCGAGGAACTGGAGGACCCGGTCCCCCAGGGCGATCTCTTCCGGCTCACCCGCTTCGCCGCCGTCGACATCCACCGCGTACCGCATGATGGCGATGACGAACGGGATCATGGAGATGGCGAACCAGATGGTGTCCTTGGCGCGATCCTGCTCGAACGCCCACAGACCGTAGAACACGACGACCGCGGTGGCCGACAGGGTCCAGACGAAACGCAGGTAGGTCGGCGTGTAGTACTCCAGCGACTTGCGGATCTTCGCGCCGGTGTCGAGCGCGTACTTCAGTTCGGCGTAGCGCTTTCCGGCCGCCATGAACAGCGAACCGAACGCCATGATCAGCAGGAACCACTGGGACAGACGGATATCCGAGGAAACGCCGCCGGCGACCGCGCGCAGCAGGAAGCCCGACGACACGATGCAGATGTCCAGCACCGCCTGGTGCTTGAGGCCGAAGCAATACGCCAGCTGAATGCCGACGTAGACCGCCATCACCACGGCCAGATGCCAATTCGCCGCGAAGGACAGCAGGATCGAGCCGATCAGCAGCACCGCCGAGAGCGCGTAGGCCAGGTTCACCGGCACCACGCCGGCCGCGATGGGCCGGAAACGCTTGGTGGGGTGGGCCCGGTCGGCCTCCACGTCGAGGGCGTCGTTGACCAGGTAGATGCCCGACGCGGCCATGCAGAACACCACGAAGGCGAGAGCCACGTGGCCGAGCACCGACACATCGCTGATCACCAGATCGCCCGCGGCGGTCTTGCCCGCGGCCAGCGGCGCGGCCAGGACCAGCACGTTCTTGATCCACTGACGCGGGCGCATGGCCTTGATCAAGCCGCCGCCCAACGTCTTCGGCGGTCCCTTGATGACCGCCTCTGCTAGGTCGGTGCTGGTCGGCTCTTCGCTCATGTCAACGATGGCTTCTTCCTGGGCGGTCACTTCGCGAGTCTCTTTTCGGCGGCGAGCACGGCGGCGGCTGATGCTGCGCCCAGCGCGGAACCCGCCAGCACGTCGGAGGGGTAATGCACACCGAGGACCACCCGCGAGAGCAGCATCGGCGGGACGAGCACCGCAGGCAAGGGTAGCCCGGTCAGTCGGCCGAGCAACACAGCCGCCGCGGTGGTCGAGGTGGCGTGCGAGGACGGGAAGCTGAGCTTCGACGGCGTCGACACGTTGACCTGCACGGACGGATCGTTCGGACGGGGGCGGCGGACCACCCGCTTGATCACCACCGACGCGGCGTGCGCGCCGAACGCGCCGACCGCGACCCCGGCCCACTGGCGGCGGCGCGGCTTGTCGACCAGCGCACCGACCGCGGCGATGCCGATCCAGCCCAGCGAGTGCTCACCGAAATGGGACATGCCGCGGGCGGCCTTCACGACCGCCGGGTTCTGTCCGATGGTGCCCTGCACCAGGTTGAGAATCTTGACCTCGGCCGGGGGTGCGGCCGGAGTCGCCGGCGCGTCCGGGACCGCGTGCAGTCCGCGGTCCACGCCGGAAGCTGGCTGTGCAGCCGTCATTTGGGCTCATTCCTCGTCTGGGCGGCGGAAGCGTCGATACCGAAGACGTTCTCCCACGCGGCCTGGCTGGTGAGATGCGCGTGCGCGCGACGATACTGCTCGCGCACCTCCGGGAAGCGCTCGGCCAGCTCCTTCCGCAGGCGCATGGCCTCGGTGAAAAGCTCCTTGGCCTTGCGCGGATCCCGCTTACGGTAGACGACGCCGCGGCCGTCGGCGGTGGTGACGGTGACTCCGTCGACCTGCGAGAGCAGGAACCAGCGCGCGTCCAGGGTCGGCACGTTCAGCTGCGGGGTGTCGTGATGCTTCGGGTTGGCCTTGCGGAAGTTGTGCAGCACGCCCTTGCCGAGGCGCACCACCTTGGCGATCGGGTTGCCCGGCTCGCCGACCGCGCCGACCTCGGCCCGCGAGGCCAGGGGCAGTTCGGTGGAGGACGGCACCACGACCGCGTCCGGGTATTCCTTGCGCATGGCGTGCACCTTGCCGAGCGCGGTCGGCAGCAGCTCGAACAGCTTCTCCGGTCCGGCGAGGTAGTCGCGGATCGCCTCGTTCTGGATGGCGACCGTCGAATACTCCAGGCACAGCAGGTGTTTCAGCGTGGCCTTGACGGTGTTGACCACCATCGGGCGGCCGTCGTTGGGCAGGTGCAGCGAGGCGACGACCAGGCGGTTGCGCAGGTGGAAGTAGGCCTGCCAGTCGATGGCGTCGTCCTTGTCGGACCAGGCCATGTGCCACACCGCGGCACCCGGCAGGGTGACCGTCGGGTAGCCGTGTTCCCTTGCGCGCAAACCGTATTCGGCGTCGTCCCACTTGAGGAACAGCGGCAGCGGCTGCCCGATCTCCTCGGCCACCCGGCGCGGGATGACGCAGGTCCACCAGCCGTTGAAATCGACGTCGATGCGCCGGTGCAGCAGCTTGGAGTTGTCGCGGTCGCGCAGCGGGTTCTTGGCGAAGTCGTGGTCGTACTCGACATTGGGGGCCGCGGTCCACATGAAGATGGAGCGGTCCACCACCTCGCCCATCACGTGCAGGTGCGAGCGCTCCTGCAGGTTGAGCATCTGGCCGCCGGTCAGGATGGGCGACTTGGCGAAACGCGAGAAGGCCAGGGCCCGCAGGATGCAGTCCGGCTCGATCTCGATGTCATCGTCCATATAGACGATGTACTCGGCGTCGGTGGTCTCGAGCGCCTCGTACATGACACGGCTGTAGCCGCCGGAACCGCCGAGGTTCGGCTGGTCGTGGATGGCGAGGCGACCGGCCAGGCGGGCCGCGGCCTCGGCGAATCCGGGCTCGTCCACGACCTTCTTGGTGCCCTGGTCGGGGATGATGACGGCCTGGATCTTCTCCAGCACCAGCGGGTCGGAGCCCAGCGCGGTCAGCGTCTTGACCGCGTCGGTGGGGCGGTTGAAGGTCGGCATGCCGACGGCGATGCTGCCCTCACCCGGCGCCTCGATGGGCGCGTACCAGCCGCCGCTGCGCATTTCGACGTGGCTGTCGGTGGTGATGTCGAACCAGATCCAGCCGCCGTCCTCGAACGGGCCCAGATCCACTTCGAACTCGACGAAGTCCGCGGCGGCCGCGCCCTCGCCCGGCGTGCTGAACTCGTTGCCCTGCACGTGGATTCGGGAGCCGTCGGCCTTGGAGCGATAGACGTCGACGCGGCCGTGGCCGGACAGTTCCAGCCGCAGCACCACCGACTTCAGCACGCTCCAGCGCCGCCAGTAGCTGGCCGGGACCGCGTTGAAGTAGGTGCAGAACGACACCTCCGACTCCGCGCCGATGGCCAGCGCGGTGCGCGTGATGGCGTGCGCGCGACGGGAATTGGTGTCGGATTCCTCGAGGTACAGCTTGCGGACGTCCAGCGGCTCACCCGGCCGGGGCAGGATGATGCGCTGGAGCAGGGATACGGCGCGAGTCTCGGTGCTCATGTCTTCCCGCGTGAGTTGGGCGGTCATCAGGCCTCATCCACCAGCGGCGCACCGGATTCCAGGTGCGGGCGCAGCACGTTGTCGAACATGCTGAGCGCGGCGCCGATGGCCATGTGCATGTCCAGGTACTGGTAGGTGCCCAGGCGGCCACCGAACAGCACCTTGGCCGAAGCGGTTTCGGCCTTGGCGCGCTCGCGGTAGGCGAGCACCTTGGCGCGGTCTTCGGGGGTGTTGATGGGGTAGTACGGTTCGTCGCCGGTCTGGGCGAAGCGCGAGAACTCGCGCATGATGACCGTCTTGTCGGCCGGGTAGTTGTCGCGCTCGGGGTGGAAGTGGCGCGGCTCGATGATGCGGGTGAAGGGGACGTCCGCATCGTTGTAGTTCATCACCGGGATGCCCTGGAAGTCACCGGTTTCCAGCACCTCGGTCTCGAAATCGATGGTGCGCCAGCCGAGTTCGCCCTCGCTGTAGTCGAAGTAGTGGTCCAGCGGGCCGGTGTAGACGACCGGGGCGTCCGGGCTCTGGGCGCGGACCTCGTCGCGCACGTCGAACCAGTCGGTGTCCAGGCGCACCTCGATGTTCGGGTTCTCGGCCATCTTCGTCAGCCACGCGGTGTAGCCGTCCTTGGGCAGACCCTCGTAGGTGTCGTTGAAGTAGCGGCTGTCGAAGGTGTAGCGGACCGGCAGCCGGGTGATGATGTTCGCCGGCAGCTCCTTGGGATCGGTCTGCCACTGCTTGGCCGTGTAGTCGCGGATGAACGCCTCGTAGAGCGGGCGGCCGATCAGCGAGATGCCCTTCTCCTCGAGATTGGTCACCTCGTCGCCGGCGACCTCCGCCGACTGTTCGGCGATCAGCGCACGCGCCTCGTCCGGGGTGTAGTAGCGGCCGAAGAACTGGGAGATCATGCCCAGCCCCATGGGCAGCGGGTACGCCTGGCCCTTGTGCAGGCCGAAGACGCGATGCTGGTAGTTCGTGAACTCGGTGAACTGGTTCACGTAGTCCCACACCCGCTTGTTGGAGGTGTGGAAGAGGTGGGCACCGTACTTGTGGATCTCGATGCCGGTTTCGGGGTCCGCCTCCGAGTAGGCGTTACCGCCCAGGTGGTAGCGGCGTTCGACCACCAGGACTCGCTTGCCGAGCAGGTTGGCGGTGCGTTCCGCGATGGTCAGCCCGAAGAAGCCGGAGCCGACAACGATCAGATCGAAGGGGGATGCGACGGTCACGGTCGCCCAGACTACCGGCACTCCCGCAGGACGCGCGTGGGCTGTGTTCTATTGCCCTCCGCTTCGCTCCGGGCGGGTTCGCGGCCCTGTTACCTCGTTCTTCCCTCCTCCGCTCCTCCGCTTCGCTCCCCCGCTCCGTCAGTCCAGAACGAGGCGGGCCGCGAACTGCGAGTATTGCGCCTCACAAGTTGCGAGGTTTTCGCTCAGCGTTCATGAAACGCTGACTGTCGCGCAATGCGGGCTGTATTACATATCGACTCGATTTGTAACACCGACCAGTTTGTTGCCGCGTGATTGCGCGATCCCTCGAAAGACCATCTACATGCGCCTCGCTCGATTCGCCCCGCTCATCGGGGCCCTGTCCATCACCGCCATCCTCGGCACCGCCGCCCTCGTCCCGGGTGCGGCGCCCGCGCGCGCCGACGAGGGCGACGCGCTCGCGGCAACCCAGATCGCCGACGCCGGCGAGGTCTGCGGCAAGCCTGCGGCAACTTTCGACGACGTCATCACCGCGGCCGCCACGGCCATTCGCACGGTGGTTCCGGCCGAGCAGCAGACCGCCTACGACCGCTCGGTCGAGGATTTCCGGCAGAACGTCGCGTCGATCCACGTGCATCGCAACGGGCTGCCGCTGGGGCCGGACGAGGTCAATGACCGCACCCAGTTCCTCGACGACCCGATCGTCACCTACATCGTCAACAACCTGGACGCCGTCAAGACCGGCAACCTGCACAAGACCATCGCGCTCTCGCAGCTGAAGGTGCGCGACGTGGTCGAGGTGTTCATTCTCGCTACCCGCATCGTGAAGATCCCCGCCCAGTTCGCGGCCAGCCTGGTGCCGACCGTCGGCTTCGTGCTCAAGCCGGTGGTGGGCGCGCTGTTCAACGGCGTGAAGTCGCTGGCGCGGTCGGTGCAGTCGCAGCTGTCGCTGGGCTGCACTGCCCAAGGCACGTATCAGAAGCTGCGGCTGGAGCTGCCCGACGAGCGCGTGGACGTGCCGCAGCCGCTCATCGACCTGGCCAACCAGCTCACCAAGGCCGACGGCACCTGCACCACGCTGGCCGAACTGAAGACCGGCGATCTGGTCGAGCGCACCCGCACGTTCCTCACCACCGCCGCCGGGCTGCCCGTCGATCCGGCGTCGGTGAACGCCAATGCCGATGCGCTGCAAGGCTTCCTGCACGAGAACCGGGTCGCCGACATCATGATGCTGCGCCGCACCGAGCAGCTCGGCCCGATCGTGGACGCGCTGGACTACGGGCCGCTGACCTTCCTGGCCAACCTGGGCTTCGACATCTACGAGGGCCGCGCCCTCAACACCGTCGCATTGGCGGATGTGAAGGTGGAGAACCTCTTCTCGCTCATCACCTTCGCCCTCGACACCACCAGCCTGCTGCTCACCGCGGGTACGACGATCGCCGGATTCACCGGGGTGGCCTCGGCCGTCACGACCCCGCTGAGCATGGCCCAGACCATCGCCTTCGCGCCCACCACCTACGGCGCGCCGATCCTGCGCGGTGTCCTGCAGTCGATGTGCGCGGCCTGACCGCCTAGGAAATGCTCTTGATCGAGCACTGACCTGAAACAGCCGCCCGGTCGAAAGACCGGGCGGCTGTTCACTTCTCGGCCCACTCGCCGCGGCCGGAGCTCACTGCCCGAGGACTACAGCCGGGCGGCGGAGTACACCCGCATCGCGTCACGGACGTACGCGGCGGTGCCGTCGCCGTGCTTGTCGTAGTTCTTCGCGAAGCGCGGGTCGGCGACGTACATGTCGCCGAGACCGTTGAAGTACTGGGCGGTCACGGGACCGCCGGTCGGGGAGGCACCGAGCCAGTCGTAGTGGCGCTGCACGATCGCCTGCGCCTCGTCGCTGTCCGCCGGGAGGCCCGCGGCGTGGGCGCGGCCGTAGTCGGCGGCGATATCGAGGTGGGTCTGGAGGTGAGCCTTCTGCTCCGCCTCGCTCATGGCGTTCCACCACTTGTTGCCGCTGTCCCAGGCGTTCTTGCCCCAGCGTTCGATGACCTCGTCCTTGTACTGGGCGTGGTCGAATCCGTCGAATACCTCGTCTGCCATCAGTTCTTCACCTGCTTCCGTCTTGCGCAATGTTGTTTGCACCGAGGCGATCTGGCGCGCGATCCGGTCCTGCTCGTTTTTCAGCAATTCCAGATGGGTGCGCAGGGCGGCGGCGGTGTCCTTTTGCCCGGCGAGCACTTCGGCGATGGCCGGCAGGCCGAGACCGAGCTCGCGGAGTAAAAGGATGCGCTGCAACCGGACGAGGGATTCCTGGTCGTAATAGCGGTAACCGTTCGACCCGATCCGGCTCGGCGGCAATAACCCGAGCTCACCGTAATGCCGCAGGGTGCGGCTGGTGGTTCGGGCGACTGCGGCCAATTGCTGGATGGACCATTCGGTTGCCACGTTCCGGCCTTTCGTATCCTCTCGTTCTCCTCGACGAATTCAGGATGCAAGTTGACGCAGCGTCAAGGTCAAGCCCCGACCAGTATGCGCCGGTCGGGGCTTGCTCGAGGGGCTTACGCGCCGGCGGTGCACTCGCTGTAGCGCACGTGCACGGACTGCTTCGGCGGGGCCGAGCTGCCGAACATGGCCGGCGGGGACGGCATCCAGTTGGTGAGCCGGTCCATGGCGTCGCGCTCGGCCTCGGCACGGTTGCGGCCCGAACCGCCGTAGTAGTAGGAGTGGTCGGCGCTCTCGGCGATGGCGCCGCAGCCGTTGGCGAACTGCACCATCACCTTGCAGCCGCGGTGGGCGCACTTGTTCAGCGCGGCCGCGTCGGAAGCGCCCCAGCTCGGGTAGTTCCACGCGGCGCCGTAGAAGGTGCCGCCGTCGGTGCTCAGCGCGAGCGTGCCGTAGAGCGATCCATCCGGTCCCCGCTCGGCATTGGCGGTACCGGCCCCCAGCGACGTCACCAGCACGGCGGCCGCGGAAACGAACATGGTCAAGGCGAGCTTGCCCGAGAAAGCCATTCGAATTCTCCCCAATTTCGCAGCGGCCGCTGCGCATGGGCCGCTACTGCTCTCGGTGGTGCGATCACCACTGCCGGATTTCTATCACGGGCCACCGACACGACCAAGTCAGTTTCCGCCGGAACCGGCTGCCGGGCATAGCTTTTCCGAATAGCTCCGGAAGTGGGGACTTGCCAATCACTTGCGGGCGTGACATGCTCCACGCGCGCGCCCCCGGACTCCCGAATTCGGCGCGCTGGAATCGTTTTTCGTGGGATGGGGAAAACCTGATGAAGTCTGCGGGCCGCGCCCGAGTTCTGCACTGGGCGGCCGCGGCCGTCACTGCGGTGAGCTCCACCCTCCTGTTCGCCGGCTCCGCGGACGCCGCCCCGGTGGTGACGCTCGGCGGTGGCTCCGGCGTCTACGTCGAAGACCTCCAGGACGCCACCTCGGTCAGCGAGTGCACCATCACCGCGATGGGCTACGACAACAAGAACCAGCTGGTCGGACTGACCGCGGGCCACTGCGGTGAGGTCGGCGCGCGCATCGCGGCCGAGTACACCCGCTCCGGCGGTATCGGCGTCATCGCCGAGAAGGACGAGGAGATGGACTGGGCCATCATCGTCTTCAACGCCGACCGGGTGATTCCGACCCGTCAGGTCGCGCAGTCGGTCATCAACTCGGTCGGCGCGCCGCCGCAGATCGGCGAGAACGTCTGCAAGAACGGCCGCACCACCGGTTTCACCTGTGGTCCGGTGTGGGAGACCAAGTCCACCTACTTCCGTAGCCAGGTGTGTGCCAACCACGGTGACTCGGGCGCGCCCGTCCTGCGCGGCGACCAACTGGTCGGCATGGTGGTGGCGGGCACCGACTTCCGGGCCGGGCCGATCACCATCGAACTGCCGCTGTGCACCGGTGGCGGCAACCTGATCCACGAGCCGGAGCTGGCCACCAACATCACCACGGTGCTGGCCGACATCGACCGCCACGGCGGAGCGGGCGCGGGTTTCCGCGTGGCGTAAGCACTTCGAGCCGGGTAATCGGCGAACACCGCGGGGCGTGACCGGATCATCGGTCACGCCCCGCGGTGTTTTCGTTGTGCGGTAGCGGCTTTCAGTAGCCGACGGTGAATCGGACGCGGTGGTGGCGGGGATTCTCGATCTCGTCGAGCAGCGCGATGGCCATGTCCTCCATGGAGATCGCGGAATTGCCCTGCTGGTCGGCGATCATCTCGTCGCGGCCGAGGCGGAAGACCGCGGTCCGCTCGCCCGGCTCGAACAGCGCGGGCGGGCTGACGTAGGCCCAGTTCACCGGGTGCGCGCTGGTGCGGAACACCTCGAGCTGGCGGCGACCGCCCTCCGCGATGGGTCCTAGCTCGGCCGGGAAATCGGGCTGCTCGCTGAGCGTCTTGCCGGTACCCGCGACGGTCAGGGTGCCCGCGCCGCCGACCACCAGCAGCCGGATTCCGCTGTCCGACAGTCCTTCCAGCAGGGCCGTGGCGACCTCGGCCAGCTCGTGCTCGCGGCCGGGCGCCGGGCGGGTCGCGCTGACCACGACGTCGCTCCCGGCACTGGCCTTCTCGACCTCGGCCGGATCGGCGGCGTTGCCGGTCCATACCTCGACCTGTTCGGGCAGGTGCCGCAGCCGGTCCTCCTGGCGGGCGACGGCGCGCACCCGGTGGCCCCGGCTCAGCGCCTCGGCCACGACCCGGCTCCCGGTGTCTCCGCTGGCTCCGAACACTGTGATCTGCATGATGTTTCGCTCCTTCGCAAGGGTTTCGGATCAGGCCGCGGTGCGGGCCGGCGCGGGCGTGTCGGTGACGGGTTCGGGTGCCTTGGGCGCGGCGCCGGTCTGGCCGAGCAGGGTGCCGCCCAGCGCGATCGCCATGCCCAGGATCTGCAGCGGGGCCAGTGCCTGGCCGAGCGCGGCCCAGCCGATGACGGCCGCCGACAGCGGGCTGAGCAGGCCGAGGAACGAGACCGAGGTGGCGGGGGCCTTGGCGATGCCGCGGAACCACAGCGCGTAGGCGGCGGCGGTGCCGATCAGTCCGAGGTAGAGGTAGCCGCCGATATTGCGGGCGTCCAGCGCGGGCGGCGCGCCCTCGATGATCGCGGCCAGCGGCAGCAGCATGAGGCCACCGGCGGTCAGCTGCCAGCCGGTCATGGCGAGCGGGCTGACGCCTTCGGGGCGTCCCCAACGCTTGGTCATCACGGTGCCGCCCGCCATGGAGGCCGCGCCCAGCAGACCGGCGATCACGCCGACGGTGTCGAGAACCGCTGTGGCCCTGAGGACTACGAGGGCGACACCGAAGAGTCCGATCACGCCCGCCAGTACCTTGCGGACGGTGAGCCGCTCGTTGAGCGCCACGGTCGCGATGCCCAGCGCGAAAAGCGGTGCGGCCGCGCCGAGTACGGCGGCGACGCCGCCCGGCAGGCGGTAGGCGGCCAGGAACAGCAGCGGCATGAAGATGCCGATGTTCAGCGCGCCGAGCACGGCCGCGCGGCCGATCCACTGCCCGTGCGGCAGCTTGCGGGTGATGGCCAGCAGCAGCAGTCCGGCGGGCAGCGCGCGCATGAGCGCGGTGAACATGGGCCGGTCCGGCGGCAGGAACGTGGTGGTGATCGCGTACGTCGATCCGAAGACCAGCGGGGCGAGGGCGGTTACGGCGAGGGTTCCCGCGAGTCCTGCGGCTCCAGCGCGTGTGGTGGTCATCGATAGCTCCTCATTGATAATCTCAACGTTGAGATAACAACATCCCAGATACCTCAGCGTCAAGTATCTCAACGTTGAGATTATTTCGGGACCGAAAGGAGCAGGTCACATGCCCGACGCAGTCGACCAGATCACCGCCGCCTGGCGTCAGCAGCGCCCCGACGTCGACAGCTCCCCCATGGAGATCTTCGGCCGCATCTCCCGCCTGGCCCACATCATCGAGCGCGAACTCACCGAGTTCTTCCGCACGCAGGGCCTGGAGTTCTGGGAGTTCGACGTCCTCGCCACCCTCCGCCGCTCCGGCAACGAATCCGGCCTCACCGCGGGCGCCCTCAACAAGGCCGCCATGCGCACCTCCGGCGCCATCACCAACCGCATCGACCGCCTGGTCGCCAAGGACTTGGTCGAACGCGTCCCCGACCCCGCCGACCGCCGCGCCATCCGAGTCCGCCTCACCGACACCGGCCGCACCCTCGTCGACAACGTCCTCCCCCTGCACATGGACAACGAACAACGCCTCCTGGCAGACCTCACCCCCGCCGACCGAGAGGCCTTGATCCCCCTCCTCCGCAAGTTCTCCGAATCCCTCGGCGACCTTTCCCTGGACTGAAACACACACCAGGGCGGCACCCTCTGTTCGAAGGTGCCGCCCTGTGCATGGGTTACTTGTATGTGGGCTACTCGGCCGGGTAGGGGGTTGCGCTCGGAGTGGTCGGCTGCGCCGGGGTGTAGGCCGGACGGGTGGGGGTGGGTTGAGCTGGGGTGGTTACGGTTCGGGGAGCCGGGGTGACGGTGGGGACCGCCAGTGGCTGCGGGGGTGTTCGATCGGGGACCCCGCGGGTGTCGGAGTGCAGGGAGTTCGGGTCGGCGCTGCCGGGGTTGGGGAGGGCGCCTCGGGTCCGGTTGCCCGGGCTGGGGCGAGCCGGGGTGTCCGGCGTGACATCGCCGGGGGTTGCGGGGTTTTCGGCACCGGGGAGGGTTTGCGGGGTGTGGGACGGATCCGTGAGGGCCGGGGTGGCGGCGCCGGGGGCGGTGGCTTCCGGGGCCGCGCCGGTTTCCGGATCGAGTTCCGTTGGGGTGGTTCCAGTTTGGGGGGATTGCGGGGTAAGGAGGCTGGGGAGGAGGCCCTGGGGTTGGACTGCCGGGAAGTCGGTGAGGGCGGGGCCGATCTCCATGGCCGAGGCGGGGGTCAGGGGGCCGCCGTCGGGGGCGGCGGAGTATTCGGCGCGGAGGATGTGGTTGTCGCGGACCAGGACTCGGCCGGAGGTGGAGTCGACGGCCTCGGTGGTGCGGGGGTCCTCTTTGTCGGTGCCGAGGTACATCTGGCAGTCGGTGGTGTCGCAGGTTTGGGCGTAGGTGTAGCGGTCTTCGGCCAGGGCGTAGGAGCGGGCGGCGATGGCTTGGGCTTTGAGGGCTTCGGCGCCGCCTTGGTCGGCCCAGCCGGGGATCATTTCGGCGGGGACCACGCCCTTGAGGTAGTCGTCGAGGTCCACCTCGTTGACGGTGCGGAAGGCGTCGCCGTCCAGGGCTACGCCGAGGACGCCGCGGAAGGCGTTGCCGCCGCAGATTTCCAGTTGTTCCTCGGCGGGGCGGGCGGTGCCTTCGGTGACGGGGTAGGCCCACGGATCGTCGGTCGAGCCCTCCCACAACGTGTTTCCGTCGCAGTCCTGGGTGATGGTGACGTCCGCGCCGGAGGCGGTGGGGGTGAGGTGGGCGGCCTGGCCGGGGATGACACGGCGGCCGGCGACGTAGAAGACGGAGTCGGAGACGACGTCGAGGGTTTTGTCGTCCTGCTCCATGAGGCGTACTCGGACGGAGGTCGCGCCGATGTCGGCGAGGTCGGCTCCGGAGTAGTAGTTCGCGAGAATGCGGTCGGCGGTCCAGCCTTCCGCGGCCTTCTCGAATGCACCGTGCTGGCTCAGACCGCGGCCGTGACCGGCGCCGACCGTCAGGTGGAGGGCGTTCCCGGGCCAGGCCCACACGAGGACGGCGGTGCCGCCGGTGGTGGCTGCGACTGCGAGGGACAGGGTGAGCAGACCGCGCCGTCTACGGCGCTCGGCTAGGTACCCGTTCGGCATGTCATACCCGTTCTTTCGAGGGCTGAAGCTACATTCGAGTTACCCAAAGCTAAGCCTCAACCATACGTTCAGGGAATGTGACAGTAGAGACTAGTGTGATCGTTGATGCGCCAAGTAGCAAGCTTGTGCTCGGGGGCGCGGTTAGACCGATTTACCTGAATGGGAGATGCTTGTGCCGTATCGCAGACCGAAACATGCCTACACGCTCCCGGTTGTCACCGCCCTCGCGCTGATCGTGCCCGTCGGTGTCCTCGCACTGAGTGACACCCGGGATGTCCGGAACGCGGATGAAAGCAATTTGGCAGCTATACCAGCACAAATGGCCGAAGTCGCCCTGTCCTCGGTGCCTGACATCGTGCTGCCGCTGCGCGAGCTGACCGGGCTGGACCTGCCCGACCTCCGACTGTCCGATCTGCGGATGTTGCCGCTGCCCAGCTCGATTCAGATCCCCGAGAACCTGATCCCCGGCGTGCCCCTGCCGACCGAGATCCCGCTGCCCAGGCTCAATAATTCCCAGCCGCAGCCCGTCGGGCCCGCTCCGATTCCGGCGCCGCACGCCGTCCGGCCCACCGTGCCGGGCTCCCTCCCCAACGCCACACCGGTGGTCCCCGGCTCCGCGAAACCGGCTGCCCCCGCGGGCGCACCCGGATTCATCGCCGAACCGGGGCCGGAGATCCCGGCGGCCCCGGGGGCACACCCGGTCCCCGGTCTCACCGGCGATCTGCGCGCCCCCGCCCTCTCCCCCGGCGCGGTCCCCACCGACCTGGTCGACAAGGTCGGCGCGCAGGTCAAGGAAATCACCCGCGACACCCCGTTCAGCATGGTCGCGCTCACCGCGACCGACGTTCTGAACGCCACCACCAAGATTCGCGCCCAGCGCCCCGACGGCACCTGGGGACCGTGGTACGACGCCGAATCCGAATCCGGCAGCGACAAGTCCCAGCCGGGTAAGCGCAAAGGCACCGAGCCCATCTACGTGGGCAACACCAAGACCGTGCAGATGCTGGTGACGCCGAAGGCGAAAGCCGTCTCCACGCCCGCCGAACCCACTCCGCTGGACGACAGCAAAGCCGATCCCGCGCAGATCAACCTGGAGAAACTGGCCGCGGTGCTGATCGATCCGGGCCGCGGCAGCATCGACGAGAACCTCACCTCGGTCGCCGCGCCGCTGCCCGGCGGCGGGCCGAAGGTGATCGCCCGGGCGCAGTGGGGCGCGGACGAGTCGCTGCGCTGCGAGGAACCCACCTACGACGACGGCGTCTCCGCGATCACCGTGCACCACACCGCCGGCCGCAATGACTACACCAAGGCCGAGTCCGCGGGCATCGTGCGCGCCATCTACTCGTATCACGCGAAAACGCTGGGCTGGTGCGACATCGGGTACAACGCCCTCGTCGACAAGTACGGGCAGATCTTCGAAGGACGCTACGGCGGCCTGGACCGCCCGGTCGAGGGCGCGCACGCGGGCGGCTTCAATATCGATACCGCGGGTGTCGCGCTGATGGGCGACTACGAGGAGGACGATCCGACCGACGTCTCCATCCAGGCGCTCGGCAAGTTCATCGGCTGGCGGGCCAAGCTGGCGGGCTTCGACCCGCAGGGCTCCACCACCATGTACTCCGAGGGCAGCGACTACACGAAATACGCGCTCGGACAGGCGGTGAAGCTGCCGAACATCTTCGCCCACCGCGACGTCGGCAACACCACCTGCCCCGGTGATGCCGCCTACGCCCTGATGGACAAGATCCGGCAGATCGCCGCCGATGCCGCGGGCGGCGCCGGCGCCGTCGAACCGACCAGCCCGAACCGGAACCGGCCCGGCCAGAACGCGGGCGCGAACCCGCAGGTCCAGGCCGCCCCGGAGCCGCCTTCGCCCAGCTCCAGCGAAGCGGACCTGGCCGCCCTCGCCGACCTCACACAGCGCATCCTCGGCATGCTCGACCGCAGTGCCGTCGCCCGCTACTGGAACGAGCAGGGTGGCGCGGAAGGCCCACTGGGACAACCGAAAGCGGAGCCGGTGGCCCTGGCGGACGGCGGGCAGTACGGGCAATTCACGAATGGATTCGTGTACGCCAATTCCGCAGGACGGATCGTTTCGGTGATCGGGAAGATCCTGGAACGATTCCTGCAAATGGGCGCGGACACAGGTATTCTCGGCCTGCCGACCTCGAATGAATATCCGGTCTCGAACGGCGTCCGCACCGACTTCCAGAACGGCGCACTGATTTTCGACCGGATGACCGGAATAGTCACCACCGTGCTGAAGAACTACGGCGCGGTCCAGGATCCCATCAAACCCATTCCCGCGGTGGCGCCCAACTAGGTCAGGACCACCAGCGTTCCAGGGTGCGGGCCACGCCGTCGTCGACATTCGAGGGAGCCACCTCGTCGGCGGCGGCGATGGCCTCCGGGTGGGCGTTCGCCATGGCGACGCCGTGACCCGCCATGAGCAGCATCGGCACATCGTTCGGCATGTCACCGAAGGCGATCAGCGAGGAATGCTGCACGCCCAGCCGCTGCGCCACCGCCGCCAGACCCGTCGCCTTGGTGACGCCCGGCGCGGACAATTCGATCAAGCCGTTGTCGGTCGAATAGGTGAGATCCGCGCGACCCTCCAGGTGCGGTTCCAGGGTGCTGCGCATGATGGCGCTGGAGGTTCCGGGCAGCCGGATCAGCATCTTGATGGCGGGGGAGGCGATAACCTCGGCGCGAGAGACCTGAGTGTCATCGGGGTTGAGCCAGGCGTGCTCGTATTCGGGGGAGCTGACGAACTGCGGAGTGGCTGCGTCGTGCGCGGTGGCGCCGACTCGTTCGGCGGCCAGGCCACAACCGGGGAGCAGGCCCTCGGCCAGATCGGCGAGCCAGGTGAGGGTTTCGACATCGAGGGTCCGGCTGTCGAGCACCCGGTCCGAGGCGCTGTCGTAGATGACCGCACCGTTGCCGCACACACACAGCGGCGCGTACCCCAGCCCCTCGACCACCGGATCGATCCAGCGCGGCGGCCGTCCGGTCGCCAGCACGAACGGCACGCCGTCCGCGATCAGGGCGTCGACAGCGGCCTTGGTCCGGGCGCTCACCTGCTCACGGTGGTCGATGAGCGTGCCGTCCACGTCGGAGGCGACCATCTTGGGTTTGGGCAGGTGAAAGAGCGTCACCTACTCCATCCTGCCTCGAGCCGCGACCCGTGCGCCCGTGGATTACGGACGCTGCCGTACAAACGAGACCTTTCCGGCACCACCCTCCCGCGCCGGGTAACACACGGATTGCCGGGGCGTCCCCGGTCCGTACCCCGCGTTTCCCCACTCCACTCCCTATGATCTGGTGCAGAACTCGACCCCGAAAGGGAATGATGGCCGGTTTTCTGCTGCGACGTGCGCTGAACTATGTCGTGCTGTTGGTACTGGCGTCGTTCCTGGCCTTCGGGCTCGCGTCCCTCACGTTTCGCCCGCTCGACAGTCTCGAACATCGCAACCCGCGGCCGCCGCAGTCGGTGATCGACGCCAAGCGCGAAGAGCTGAAGCTGGACATGCCGATCCCGCAGCGCTACGCGGAGTGGGTCGGCGGGATCGTCACGCACGGAGACTTCGGCAAGACGCTGGCGGGGCAGCCGGTGAACCAGGAACTGCCGCGCCGCATCGGGGTCAGCCTCCGGCTGGTCCTGGTCGGCTCGATCATCGGCACGATTCTCGGTGTGCTGATCGGCGCGGCCGGGGCGATCCGGCAGTACAAGTTCAGCGACTACCTGACCACGGTGATTTCGCTGTTGATCATCAGCACGCCGGTGTTCCTGCTCGCGACATTGCTGAAATACGGTGCGTACGGCATCAATACGGCCACGGGGCAGCAGATCTTCTACTACACCGGCGAGACATCGGCGAACGCGGTGCACGGCACCTGGAATCAGTTCGTGGACCGCCTACAGCACATGATCGTTCCCACGGCGGCCCTGATCCTCACCGCCGCTGCCGGATACAGCCGCTATCAGCGCGCCGCCATGCTCGACGTCCTCCAGAACGACTTCATCCGGACGGCACGCGCGAAAGGCCTCACCCGTTCCCGGGCGCTGTACAAACACGGCCTGCGCACCGCGCTCATCCCGATGGCGACGCTGTTCGCGTACAGCTTCGGCGGGCTCATCACCGGCGCGGCCTTCGTCGAGAAGATCTTCGGCTGGCACGGCGTCGGTGAATGGCTGGTCGACTCGATCAACGCCCAGGACCTGTACCCCGTGGTGACGGTCACCGGATTCGTCGCGCTGGTGATCCTGTTGTCGGGATTGTTGTCCGACATCGTCACAGCCATTCTCGACCCCAGGGTGCGTGCGTGATGTCCGAAACCGAACTCATCGTCCAAGGCGCTCCCGAGCCGATGGCCGCGGGCCGGCGCAAGCTGGTCGTACGGCGCTTCCTGCGCAACAAGCCGGCCGTCATCGGACTGGCGATCCTGATCCTCATGGTGGTGCTCGCCTTCGCATTGCCGCCCTTCCTGAAGTACGACTACCAGCAGCTCGACTACACGGCGCTGCTCAAGCCGCCCAGCTCCCGGCATCCCTTCGGCACCAACCAGATCGGTCAGGACGTCCTCGCGCAAACCCTGCGCGGCCTGCAGAAGTCCTTGCTCATCGGCTTCGCGGTGGCTTTCATGGCCGCCCTGATCGCGGCGTTCACCGGATCGGTGGCCGGATTGCTCGGCGGCTGGACCGATCTGGCGATCATGTGGCTGGTGGACCTGCTGCTGGTCATCCCCAGTTTCATCATCGTCGCGTTGTTCGCGCCGCGGGCGAAGGGCAGCGGCAGCATCGTGCTGCTCATCCTGTTGCTCGGTGGCTTCGGCTGGATGATCAGCGCCCGCATCGTGCGCGGACTCACCTTGAGCCTGCGTGAGCGTGAATTCGTCAGGGCCGCACGTTATATGGGCGCGTCGACCTGGACCGTCATCACCACCCACATCATTCCGAACGTCGCGTCGTTCCTGATCATCGACACCGCGCTCGCGGTGGGCGCGGCGATCATGGGCGAAACCGGTCTGAGTTACCTGGGATTCGGTGTCCAGCCGCCGGATGTCTCACTGGGCACACTGATCGCCTCGGGCACCAAGTCGGCGCTCACCTACCCGTGGCTGTTCCTGTTCGCGGGTGGGTTCCTGATCCTGACCGTGTTGTGCACGAACCTGGTCGGCGACGGGTTGCGCGACGCTTTCGACCCCAGCTCTCAGCGTGCGCGCTCACGCCGCAAGGACCGGGCGGCGGCTCCCGCCGGAAAGGCCGCGGCATGACCGACAACACGACCATGTCCGACAATGGAATCCGCCCCACGACCGCGCCGCTGCTCGAGGTGTCCGATCTGCGGGTGAGCTTCCCGAGCGAAGAGGGCCGCGTCGAGGCGGTGCGCGGTGTGAACTACACCGTGCAGGACGGTGAGGTCCTGGCCATCGTCGGTGAATCCGGTTCCGGAAAATCGGTGTCCTCGCTGGCGATCATGGGGCTGCTCCCCGATCAGGCCCGGGTGCAGGGATCCATCCGCCTCCGAGGCCAGGAACTGCTCGGCATGGGTGACCGGCAGCTGTCCACGCTGCGCGGCAGCAAGATCTCCATGGTCTTCCAGGACCCGCTCTCGGCCTTGACACCGGTATACCGCGTCGGCGACCAGATCGCCGAAGCACTACTGGCGCACGGCACGATGAGCAAGCGGGAAGCCGCCGACAAGGCGGTGGCACTACTGGATCTGGTCGGCATTCCGGATGCCGCTCTGCGCGCCAAGGCGTTCCCACACGAGTTCTCCGGCGGTATGCGCCAGCGCGTGGTGATCGCCATCGCCATCGCCAACGATCCCGAGCTCATCATCTGCGACGAGCCGACCACCGCGCTCGACGTCACCGTGCAGAAGCAAATCCTGAACCTGCTGCGCAAGGCCCGTGACATCACCGGCGCGGGCGTCGTCTTCATCACCCACGACATGGGGATCGCGGCCACGCTGGCCGATCGGGTGGCGGTCATGTACGCGGGCCGGATCATCGAAACCGCCCGCACCGCAGACCTTTTCAACGCACCGCGGATGCCGTACACGGTGGGCCTGCTGGGTTCCATTCCGCGACTGGACGGTCCGGCGCGAATGCCGCTGGTGCCCATCGTCGGCGCACCGCCGGCCATGCACGCACTGCCTCCGGGCTGCCCGTTCGCACCACGCTGCCCGGTCGCGGTGGAGGACTGCCGAGCGGCGGAACCTCCCCTGCGGGACACCGAGCCCGGGCATCGGGCCGCCTGCATCCGCGTCGCCGAAGTCGGGACCGCGGACCTTTTCGCGGCCTACCGCCGCGAGGTGCCGCCCACCGAAACGCCGATACCCACCGATGAGCGTGTGGTGCTGCGGGTTTCGGACCTGCGGAAGACCTTCCCGCTCACCTCCGGAGTGGTCTTCAAACGCCGGACCGGCGAGGTGAAGGCGGTCGACGGCGTCAGCTTCGAGATCAAGTCGGGCCGCACGCTGGCGCTGGTCGGGGAATCCGGTTCCGGGAAATCGACGACGCTGACCCAGATCATGGACCTCGTCGCGCCGGAAAGCGGCAGCATCGAGGTATTGGGCAGTGATGTCACCACCCTCACCAAGGCCCGGCGGCGGGAAATCCGGCGCAAGATGCAGATCGTGTTCCAGGATCCCGCCTCGTCGCTCGACCCGCGTCTTCCGATCTCCGATGCGCTCGGCGAGCCGCTGCGCATCAACGGCCGCCCGAAGGACGAAATCCAACGCCGGGTCAAGGAATTGCTGGAGCTCGTGGGCCTTCGTCCCGAGCATGCTGACCGGTATCCGGCCGACTTCTCCGGCGGCCAGAAGCAGCGCATCAATATCGCGCGGGCGCTCGCCTTGGATCCGGAGATCCTGGTCCTCGACGAGCCGGTGTCCTCGCTGGACGTGTCGATCCAGGCCGGAGTGCTGAATCTGCTGCGCGACTTGCAGGCCGAACGCGGGCTGTCGTACCTTTTCGTCTCCCATGACCTGTCGGTAGTACGCAATCTTGCCCACGACATTGCCGTCATGTACCGCGGTCAGATCGTCGAATATGGTGCGGCCGAACAGGTCTTCAACGATCCGCGGCACGAGTACACCCGCGCCCTCATCGACGCCGTTCCCGTCCCGGTCGTTTCGGGATAGGAGCGGAGAGTGTTCCAGCAGAACTCCAACGGAAGGAGCAACCGGTGAGGATTCGCTCGATCGGAACGAAGCTCGCGGTCCCACTGGTCGCCGTGACAATGGTGGCGACCGGATGCGGGGGCGACGACGGTACCGCGCCGCAGGGCAAAGCCGAGCTCGGCACCACCAGCGATATCAATCCGCACGATGTCGCCGACCTGAAGGACGGCGGCAATCTGCGGCTGGCCATGTCGGCGTTCCCTCCGAACTGGAACACGCTGAACATCGACGGCAATGACGCCGAGATCATGGGCGTCGAACGGTCGATGATGCCGCGCGCCTTCAAATCCGATGCGTCGGGCAATCTCTCGATCGACACGAACTACTTCACCGATATCCAGCTGACGAACACGAATCCGCAGCAGGTCACCTACACGATCAACCCCAAGGCCGTCTGGTCCGATGGATCGCCCATCACCTGGGAGGACATCGCCGCCCAGGGCAACGCGCTCAGCGGACGCAACAAGGACTACCTGCTCGCCAACAACCAGGGTTGGGACCGGGTCGAGAAGATCGAGCGCGGGACCGACGACCGGCAGGCCGTCCTCACCTTCAACAAGCACTTCTCGGAGTGGAAGGGCCAGTTCGCCGGCAACTCCTTCCTCTACCCGAAGTCCGTGACCAGCACGCCGGAATCCTTCAACAGGGGATACGTGGACGCCATCGGGCTGACCTCGGGACCGTTCATGGTTCAGTCCACCGATCGGGGGCAAGGCCGGATCGTGTTGGGGCACAACCCGAAGTGGTGGGGTGACACCCCCAAGCTCGACACCATCACCTTCAGCGTGCTCAACGACCAGGCAACCATGCCGGCCCTGCAGAACAACGAGATCGACGTGGTCGGCATCGGCTCACGCGACGATCGCAAGACCGCCGAGAACACGCCGGGCGTGGTCATTCGCCACGCGCCCGGTAACTCGTGGTCGCACATCACCTTCAACGGCGCGCCCGGATCGATCTTCGCCGACCCCAAGCTGCGCGTGGCCGTCGGCAAGGCCATCGACCGGCAGGGTATCGCCACCGCCATCCAGACCGGCCTGGTCGTCGATCCCAAGCCGCTCAACAACCACATCTACATGGCGGGACAGAAGGGCTATCAGGACAACGCTCCGGCCTTCGACCCGAACGAGGCCGCCAAGGAACTCGACGAACTCGGCTGGAAGGTGCCCGCCGGTGGCGGCATCCGCGAGAAGGACGGGAAGAAGCTCGAGTTCCGCGATGTGATGTACAACGCCGACACCTGGGTGCAGATGGCACAGATCATGCAGCAGAATCTGGCCTCGATCGGCGTGAAGCTCAATATCGTGACGAAGCCCGGCCAGGACTACTTCACCAAGGTGATCCAGCCCGGTGACTTCGACATGGCGCACTGGAGCTGGGTCGGCGACCTGTTCCCGCTCGGCAGCATCGACCAGATCTGGGGCTACCACCCCGAAACCAATGACCTGCAGGGCAACTACGGCCGCATCGGCTCGCCCGAACTCAACGACCTGATCGAGAAGACCGTCTCCGAGCTCGACCCCGACAAGGCCATCGAACTGGCCAACCAGGTCGACAAGCAGATCTTCGCGGAAGGCCACTCCCTGCCGCTCATGCAGTCGGCCGGCAACGTGGCCGTTCGGGGCAACCTCGCCAACTACGGCGCGGCCGGTCTGGCCAGCCTCGACTACACCAAAATCGGCTTCCTGAAGTGAATTCCCGGATGGGCCACCCCCTGGCCTATCCGGCGCTCGTGACGATCGGGACCCTGGCGATGACCCTCGCCTGGGTCCCGTTCGCTGATCCGGAGCAGGGTGCGATGTTGATCGCCGTGGCGGCGGTCATTCTGGGGTACACCGGGTTTCGGTTCGCGGTCGCGTTCGGGTATCTGCCCGCCGGGTTGCGCGGTGGGGCGAAGGAACTGGCGGTGCGGCGGGTGCGGCAGCAGCATCGGTTGGTGAGCCGGTCGTGGCTGGAGTTCAGCGTCGATGGCCGGAATCGGTGGCTGCCTGTGTATTTCGAACCGGGGCTGGTGACGCTCACGCCTCGGACGGCCGAGATCGGCGGGCGCAAGGTGTCCGTCGACGGGCGGCGGATGTATCCGTCGGGGCGAGTGCGGGATTCGGAGCCGGTGGGTCGGCTCGTCGACAATCCGGAGCGGGTGGATCCCGAGGCGATCGGGCGGACCGGAGTGGGGCGGCGGGTGCTGCTGGATGCGCAGTCCGCGGTGGCGGGGCCGTTCGCCGGGTTGCTGTGGGTGTACGTGGCGGGCGGCGGGGTGGGGGCTTTCGTGGCCGCCACCATGGTGGGGGCGGCCACGGCCACATGGCTGTCTGCCGTCAGCGGGTCGGATCCGAGTTAGTCGGCGGACCGCTGGGTGCGGCGGGCGGCCTTCTCCTCGGCTTCGCGGCGGTCCATCTCGTTGGCCTCCTCGAGGGTGGGGGCGCCGCCGCCCAGACGGGACGGAACCCAGTAGGCGCCGGGCTCGTGGATGTAGTCCTTCTGCAGGTCCAGCAGCATTTCCTGCATGGTGCCCTTGAGCTGTTCGGTCAGCGCCCAAGCGGGTTCGAAGGGCTGGATCGGCTTGCCGACCGCGATGGAGACCGGGGTGTTGGTACGGCCCAGGCGCTTCGGGTGGCCCTTGGTCCAGACGCGCTGCGCGCCCCAGATGACGATCGGGATGATCGGGACGCCGGCCTCGATGGCCATGCGGGCCGCGCCTGACTTGAAGTCCTTCAGCTCGAAGCTGCGGCTGATGGTGGCCTCGGGGTAGACGCCGACCAGTTCGCCGGCCTTGAGCCGGGCCACGGCCTCGTGATAGGAATCCGCGCCCGCCGACCGGTCCACCGGAATGTGCTTCAGCGCACGCATGACCGGGCCGGTGACGGCATTGTCGAAGACTTCCTTCTTCGCCATGAAGCGGATGTAGCGCTTCGTGGTGCGGGCGGGCAGGCCCGCGTAGGTGAAGTCCATGTACCCGGTGTGGTTGATCGCGATCACCGCACCACCGGTCGACGGAATATTGTCGTCGCCCTTGATGGCGAACTTCAGGCCCTGCAGCGCGAAAACAGTGCGGGCCAGCCCGATGATCGGGTAGTAGACGGGTTCCACAGTTCCGCTAGCGTAGTCGCTGCCCGCGCGGCATCCAGTGATCCGGGTAACAGCACCCCGTTTTGATGTGACGCGGTGACACTGAAACAGGTCCGATGCGGGTAGTCAGACGAAATAGATATACATCTCGAAGTCGGGCACCGAGGGGTTACTGCATCGGTGACGTCTCCGGCCAGCCAGTAGTCTGGGTGGCTGGTAACGGTCAGGGAGGAATGAAGCTCGTGCAGATCACCAGCGTCGGACACGCCGGATTCCACATCCGAACCGCGGCCGGAACGATCCTCTGCGATCCATGGGTCAATCCGGCCTATTTCGGGTCATGGTTCCCGTTCCCCGACAACACCCAGCTGGACTGGGACGAGCTCGGCAACTGCGACTTCCTCTACGTGTCGCACCTGCACCGCGATCACTGGGACGCCAAGCTGCTGGCGGACAAGATCAATAAGGACACCACCGTCCTGCTCCCCGACTACCCGGTGCCGGACCTGAAGCGGGAGCTCGAGGCGCTCGGGTTCACCAAGTTCGTGGAGACCGAGGATTCCGTCAAGACCACTGTCACCGGACCCGGCGGCGACCTCGACATCATGATCATCGCGCTGCGCGCGCCCGCCGACGGACCGATCGGCGACTCCGCGCTCGTCGTCGCCGACGGGGAAACCGTCTGCTTCAACATGAACGACGCGCGACCCGTCGACATGGACGTGCTGCACGACAACTTCGGGCACGTGGACATCCACCTGCTCCAGTACTCGGGCGCCATCTGGTACCCGATGGTCTACGACATTCCGACCAAGACCAAGGCCAACTTCGGCAAGCAGAAGCGGCAGCGCGGCATGGACCGCGCCCGCTCCTATATCGAGCAGGTCGGGGCCACCTGGGTGGTGCCGTCCGCCGGTCCGCCGGTGTTCCTCGACGACGAGCTGCGCTACCTCAACGACGACCGCGGCGACGAAGGCAATATCTTCCCCGACCAGATCACCTTCCTGGATCAGATGAAGATCCACGGCAACGAGGGCGGGCTGCTGCTGATCCCCGGCTCGACCGCGGATCTGCGTGGCAAGGAACTGCTCTCGCTCACCCACCCCGTCGACCCCGACACCATCTACGGCGACAAGGCCGCCTACATCGAGGACATGGCCCAGCGCCTGGCTCCCGTGCTGGCCGCCGAGAAGGCGACCTGGGCGCCCGCCGAGGGCGAACCGCTGCTGCCCGCGCTGAAGGCCAAGTTCGAGCCGATCATGAAGCAGAGCGACCTCATCTGCGACGGCATCGGCTACCCCGTCGGCCTGGTCATGGGCGACGAGACCGTGGTGCTGGACTTCCCCAAGCGCGAAGTGCGCGAACCCATCGAGGGAGAGGGCAAGTACCGCTACGGATTCCGCATCGCGCCGCAGCTGGTCCGCACCGTGCTGCGCGACGACGAACCCGACTGGGTCAACACCATCTTCCTGTCCACGCGCTTCACCACCTGGCGCATCGGCGGATACAACGAATTCCTCTACACCTTCTTCAAATGCCTCACCGACGAGCGCATCGCCTACGCCGACGGCTGGTTCTCCGAGGCGCACGACGACACCGCCTCCACCGAACTCGACGGCTGGGAAGTGCAGCGCCGCTGCCCGCACCTCAAGGCCGACCTGTCTAAATTCGGTGTGGTGGAAGGCAATACGCTGACCTGCAACCTGCACGGGTGGCAGTGGGACCTGGAATCGGGGCGTTGCAAGACGTCCAAGGGCCACGAGCTGCGCTCGAAGAAACTGGTCTGACCCGGTGATCGCGGCCGGTACCGGGGTATCGGCCGCGAACCGGAAACCCTTGTCACACCGCGGGTCCGGCGTCTCTCACGCGGGTTCCGACGGCAATCCCGCACGGGATCTCGCGGCCACCGCCACCGCCACGAAGGTCAATGCGCAACCCGTGACCGCCAGCGCGGACACACCGGCCCCGGTCGGCGCGACCACATCCAGCACCACCGACGCCAGCAGCTGACCCGCCACCGAGGCCAGGCCCAGCAGCAGCACGCCGATCCAGCGCACGACGGCCACGGCCAGCGCCACGAACGAAATCCCGATCAGGCCGCCGAGATACAGCCAGGGCTCGGTCGGCGGACTGTGGAGACCGCCGCGCCGGACCAGCACCACCGCTTCGACGACCAGCAGCGCCGCGGTACCGGTCGCGAAGTTCGCCAGCGTCGCCGACAAGGGTCCGCCGACCGCACCCACCCGGCCGTTCACCGCCTGCTGCCACGCCACCAGCACGCCCGCGACCAGGGGCAGGACCACCAGCAGCACCGAGGCGGCGGAGTGCGAGCCGGTACCGGTGCCGCTCCGGCCGACCACCGCGAGCAGGACCGCGACCAGACCCAGCACCGCGGCGCCGACTCGCAGAGCCGTCACGGGCGTAGGTCCACTCGGACCCCAGCCCAGCCGATCCACCACCAGACTGCTCGCCAGCTGCCCGGCAACGGTGGCCACCGTGAACGCCGTCACCCCGATCGTCGCGACCGTAAGACCCTGACACGCAACGAAATACGCGCCGGACAAGCCGCCCAGCAATTGCCACCAGCGCAACTCGCCGCTGTCCAGCGCCGCCCGCACCTGCCCGACACCCGCACGCAGCCGCCCGCTGACCGCGAACACCACCCCCAGGATCACCAGCCCACTACCGAAACTGATCGCCGCCGCCGCGATCCCATCCCCCAACCGCTCCCCCAGCTCCCCATTGATCCGCGCCTGAACGGCCACGGCCGCGCCGATGGAACCCCCGAACCCCAACCCGACCCACCGCCGCATCTCCACCGCCCGATTCTCCCCTCACCGGCGGCTTCCGCGACCGACCGGCCGGATCGTGAGCGCGGCGGCCCGGCTCTCGGCCCGATTCTCGGCCTCGATGCGCGCCCGGATAGCGGCGACCGAGTAGCGATCCCGCGCGTGCCGGGCCGCCGACACCGGCGCGTCATGAGTCATGCGTACCGCCGCCAGCGCGCACAGGATCACCGTCGCCGCCGCGAAGAACAGTTCAACCAGCATCGGAGTGCCTTTCGCTCGGTTCCGCCGTCCGACCGCGCAGATACGCGGCCGCACTCGCCTTCCGCGCGCAGGCCGAATCACAGCCGGCGTGAATGGCGAGAATCCCCTCGGCCCGCTCCCGGGAAATCGGGACAATCCGCCCATTGGCGCAGTGATCCTCCACCCGCGCCCCACCCTGACCCGCGGTCATTCCGCACCCATTTCGAAACCCCCTGCCGCACTGACGAATCCCTCCAGCACGACCCGCGACCGCCGCCGCACCCGGCACACATCCCGATCGCAATACCGGTGCATCTGCCACGCCAGCCGAGCATCGAACCTCGTCATCGGCCCCGGATCCGATTCGCAATCAAGCAGATTCATCACAGACCTCTCAATCGGTGCGAATAGACGCGTCCGGCGAGGGTGTCGGAGTGGAGTGCACCCTCAACCGGACCCACCACCATGAGACGCCCGTGTATCCGGCGAGTCCCAGCGTTTCGGATGAATCCGCATCGGAATTTCCAAATGCCCTGCACGGCTTCCGCTTCGGCTGTCATCCTTCATCCGAAGCGGAATGAAACAGCCATCCGAAACGGAAGGACTGTCATGCCAGACTTGGGCTTGGCTCTGCCACTCCGACAACTGGGCCGACACCTGCGCGACTGGCGGCTACGGGCCTCAATGAGTCTCGAGGAAGCCGCCAAACTACTCGAGGTGGGTCCGACTACCCTGCACCGCGCCGAAAAGGGCAAGAACACTCGCATCAAGTCGTATTTCGTCGAGCGAGCATGTCAGCTCTACGGCGTCCCACCCGGCATTAAGGACGGTCTCGTCGGGCTGGCGAAACAGGCATCGACCGGTGCACTCTGGTGGCACGCGTACGGTGACGTCATCCCCAAGGATTTCGACGTGTACGTCGGGCTGGAAGCATGCGCTCGGCGGCTTGTCTCGTATCAGCCCAACCTGATTCCCGGCCTGTTGCAGTCCGCCGACTACGACCGCGCTCTCGTGGAGCGAATCTGGCCGGAGAGCACTCCGGCGGAGTGGGATCGACGCGTGCAGATCAAGGTGCATCGCCAGCACATCATCCTGCGCGGGGTCGAGCCCGCACGTCTGGATGTCGTGATCGGCGAAGGAGCCCTGCGCCACGTGGTCGGGAGTCCCGCCACGATGGCGAAGCAGCTGCGGCGGATGGTCGAAGTCTCCGCGCTGCACCCGAATATCAGCCTGCGAGTGTTGCCATTCGAGGCCGGCTTTCCCGGCGGCAGCGCCATGCCCGCGTTCGTGGTCCTGCACTTCGACGACGACTCGAACGAACCCGAGGAGCCGCCGGTTGCGTTCTTGGAGCTCGCAGTCGGCGGTATGTACCTCGAGAAGGAGGATGACGTCCGCTTCTACACCGAAAAGTACCAGCTGATCAAAGACGCCAGCCTGACCGAACCTGAAACAATGAACCTGCTCACGCGGGTAGCGAAGGAGTACGAACAACGTGAACGATGAACTAGCCCAGGCAAAGTGGTTCACCAGCAGCTTCAGCCAGGGCGGCCAGGAATGCGTCGAAGTCGCCTTCGTCGAGCAAGGGCACGTGGCCGTCCGCGACAGTAAGGATCGGACCGGTCCCGCGTTCGTGTTCACCCCGGCCGAGTGGGATGCGTTCACTGGCGGCGTGCGACGCGGCGTATTCGACCGCGCCTAGCAAAGGGAGTATTCGTCATGGACCCGAAGCCGTCTGATGCACAGTGGTTCAAGAGCAGCTACAGCCAGGCAGGCGGGGAGTGCGTGGAGGTCGCCTTCGTCGAGGGCGGGCGCGTCGCCGTCCGGGACAGCAAGGACCGAACAGGTCCGGCCTTCGTCTTCGCCCCCGGCGAATGGGATGCGTTCGCCGATGGCGTCCGCAACGGTGACTTCGACTGTCCCTAGCGGTAATCCGCGACCAAGTGCACAACCGCGCCGGGTGAGCCGCCTCATTAGGTGTCGGGAGGCGGCCACCGACAGAGTGGCCGACAGCCGGATGTAGCAAGGCAGGGATCTATCGAAGCGGCGCGATGAGTACGCTCACCTCCGGGGAGCGCCGAGTGCCGACGGGCCCGCGAAACGCCTGTCCCACCGACGTTCCCACGTGACTAGCTCACGTCGTTCGTCTCCCGGTGGAAGCAGTCGGGGATCATGATCGCGCACACGATGGTGCCGGCGATATTGAGGGCCGCGTCCACCCCTACCGAACCGGTCGTGATCGGGAAGGCCGAGCCTGTGGACGAGCCGGACCCCGCGACCGGGGCCGCGGCCGGAGCGTCGACGAGCGGGAGCGGCGCGGCCCCCGCCTGACCGGCTCCGACAGTCAGTGCCGTGGCAATGCCTACCGCCGCAATGAGAGTGCGCATGCGTGAAACCCTTCGATCGAGCGTGCGGCCGGACCTCTCGACCACCGCCCAAATAGTTAATCGCTTACATTTCAAAATGACCCTGGAATCCACACACTCGCGGGCCCCGAGTTTCATGGGCTAGTCGTTCTCGGCTGCAAGAGATCTGGTGTGAGACTGGCGTGGGAGCCAGGTCGGGGTCAGGGCGGCGGCCAGGAGGAGAGGGATACCCAGCGCGGCGACCATGAACGGCAAGGGGAGCCAGGTGGTGGCGACGGCCGCGAAACCGAAGACCAGCAGGGCGATCACCTCGGTGGTGAAGCCCGCGACCGAGGTGACCGTGGCTCGGGCCGGGCCGGTGATGGCGTCCTGCAGGCGGGCCGAGGCGATGACGTCGGCGTTGTAGTCGATGCCGTAGGCGATGCCCACCGCTGAAAAGCCCACGGCGGTCAGGACATACAAAGAAGTCGGGTGGGCGGCGGCCGAGCCCGCCAGCAGTGCGCCGGCGATGAACAGGACGCCCGCGACCGCCAGGGCCGATGCCATGACTCGGGCCGAGATCCGCTCGGTACGGCCCGCCAGCATCGCGCCCGCCAGGGAACCGGCGACCGTGACGCCGACCAGCACTGCGGCCAGCGACGGTCCGGCGCCGGCGTGATCGGCGAGCAGCGAGAAGTACTCGTCGAAGGCGGTGATGCCGTTCAGCAGGGCGACCAGGATGACGCCTCGGCGAATCAGCCTGACGTGCAGTGCTTCTCGCAATCCGGCGCGCAGCATCGCCAGGTAGCCAACGGGTTCCGCGGCTGCCGGCGCTCGTGATAGGCGAGCCTCCACGGCGGCATCCGGATCGTCATCGTCAACGTCCTCGAGATCCTCGACAGTCGCGGCGGATATTGACTTCGGCGCACTGGGCAGCAGGGCCGCGGTCAGGGTGTGGACGGCGGCGATCACGACGCTGGACCAGGCGACCAGGGCGTAACCGCCCCAGGCGTAGAGCGGGGCGGCCGCGAGAATGCCTGCGAGGGCGGCCGCTTCGGTGGCGGCGCGGACGTAACCCATCAGGTGCGGGTATTCGGTGGTCGCCGCGCGGGCGTGCAGGTCGTCGTAGATCAGCGCCTCGAACGTGCCCGATCGGAGGGCGCCGGACGTGCCCCAGAGCACGAAGCCGGTGGCGAAACCCAGGTAGGACGGGTACAGGGTCCAGACCGTGAAGCCTGCCGCCAGCAGCGCACCGGACAACACGAGCAGACCACGGCGAGAGACGGTGTCGGCCCAGGCTCCGGAGGGAATCTCCAGCAGGAACGCGGTGGCCGACCAGATCGCGAACAGGGACGAGATCTGCGCGGCGTTCAGGCCGTGATCGGCGAACAGCAGGGCGTAGATCGCGTAGAGCGGGATCAGATCCGCGGTGAACGCGAACAGGACCGCACGGAAGGTGAGTGCGTGCGTCGAACCCGCACGCTCGGTGCGGGGCAGAGCACTACGAAGAACGAATCAACAGGCGTAGATCAGCATCCGCATGCGATCAACTCTGCGCGCCGGGGATACCACCGTCAAGCGGATTATCGATGGGGATCCAGCCGTTGCTGGACGGCTCGCCCTCCGACACCGACGCGCCGACCAGGCCGGGGCGTTCATTGAGGTCGTTGATGAGCTCGGTGACCGGGTGCTCGTCGCTGTAGTGGTAGCCCTGCGCCAAGGCGAAACCGAGCTCGGTGAGGACCGCGGCCTGGTATTCGGTCTCCACGCCCTCGGCGATCACCTGCAGGTCCAGGGACTTGCTCAACGCCGCGATCACGCCCAGCAGCGGCGGGGCGGGGGAATCGGAGCGGATCGACGCCACGAAGGACTGATCCACCTTGAGGATGTCCGAGGGCAGGGTGGCCAGGCGGCTCAGCGAGGAGTAGCCGGTGCCGAAATCGTCGATGGCGATCCGGACGCCGAACTCACGCAGCTTGTGCAGGTTCGCGATCGCGGTCTCGGACTCTGCGGCCAGCTCGCTCTCGGTCACCTCGAGCACCAGTTGCTCGGCGGGCCAGCCGGTTTCCTCGAGGATGCCGGAAACCCGGGCGGCGTACTCGGACTCGGCCAACTCCAGGCCGCTCACATTGACGTTCAGGGTCAGGTCCAGCTGAGCGAACGTCTCCTGCAGGCGGGCGGCGTCGGCGCAGGCGCGGCGCAACACCAGCTCGTCCAGATCGGAGATGAGGTCGTATTCCTCGGCGACCCGGATCAGGCCCTCCGTGGTGACCTCCGGCTGCGCGTGAGAAGACCAGCGCAGCAAGGCTTCCACGCCGACCGCGCGGGTATCGCCGTCGGTGAGACTCACGATCGGCTGGTACTGCACGTCCAGGGTGCCGCGGTCGATGGCCTCGCGCAGCTCCACCGCCAGCGGCAGCTGCCGCGACGACTCCAGCACCGTGCGATTACGGCCCGCCTGCTTGGCCCGGTACAGACCCACATCCGCGCGCGACACCAGCAGCGAACCGGATTCACCCGGCTGCCACGACGTCACACCCGCCGAACAACCGGTGGTGACAGCGGCCCGCAGCTCCTCGGTCAACAGGATCGCGGCCTGCTCGGTGGTGCCGGGCAGCAACAGCGCGAACGCGTCACCGCCGTAGCGGGCCAGGCGCTGATCCGGCGCAAGCAGTTTCGACCAGGTGTCGGCCACCCGCTGCAACACGGCGTCACCGGCCCGGTGACCCAGATGGTCGTTGATCTTCTGGAAGCGGTCCAGGTCCACCAGCACCAGGGCCAGACCCTGACCGGTACGGGTGGCGTGCGCGATGGCATTGCTCAACGCGCGATCGAAACCGCGGCGATTCAGCAGACCGGTCAGCACATCGATATCGGCGTCGGACGCCATGCGCGTCAAAATGCCGACCACGATGCCGATTCCGAAGGTGATACCTGCCGGAATGATGCCCGACCACCACGGCAACCCGCGCGACGGCACCACCCACAGACAGCAGGCTATGGCGAACGCCAGATGCCCGCCCAGCCAGCGCCACGAGAAGAAGATCGCGGCGTCACAGGCCACGAACACATAGAACGCGGCCAGGCTGATCGCGCCGACCGTGTTCGGAAACCAATGCACCGCAACGGTCACCAGCACCGTCGCCGTCGCCACATAGGCGTGATGCACCGAATGCGGCAGCCTCGGACCCCAGATGAGCAGGCTGATACCCAGCAGCAGCGCCACGAACGCCGCCACGCCCACCAGCGGCCGATTGCCCTCATCACCCGGAGCGACGGCGGTCAGGGCAAGACCCAGAAAGCCACCCATGACGTAGAACGCCCCGGTGGTCCGAGCCATGACCATTGCCGTCGCCAGCGCCGATGCCGCCCGGACCCGGGTTCGGGCATCGCCGCGAGACCCGATTCCTCGCACGCTGCTCAGCCTAGCCACAAGCCCAGCCAGCGGTAGACACATCCGGCGGAATAAGCCACGCCGAGTAGCGAATACTCAGCGCGGCTCCAAAACCTCGGCGCCAACGAAAGGCACCAGCGCAGCGGGCACTCGCACCGAACCGTCCGCTTGCTGATGGTTCTCCAGCAGCGCGACAATCCAGCGCGTTGTCGCCAATGTGCCATTCAGCGTGGCGGCGATCTGCGGCTTGCCGTTCTCGTCCCGGTACCGGACATTCAGGCGACGGGCCTGGAACGTCGTGCAATTCGAGGTCGAGGTGAGTTCGCGGTAGGTCTGCTGGGTGGGAACCCAAGCCTCGCAATCGAATTTGCGGGCCGCCGAGCTGCCCAGATCGCCCGCCGCCACATCGATCACCCGGTAGGGCACCTCGATGGCGGCCAGCATCTCCCGCTCCCAGGCCAGCAGCCGCCGATGTTCCTCGTCGGCCTGCTCCGGGGTGGTGTAGACGAACATCTCCACCTTGTCGAACTGGTGCACGCGGATGATGCCGCGGGTGTCCTTGCCGTAGCTGCCCGCCTCCCGGCGGAAGCACGACGACCAGCCAGCGTAGCGCTTCGGACCGCCGCTCAGATCCAGGATCTCGCCCGAGTGATAACCCGCCAGCGGCACCTCCGAGGTGCCGACCAGGTACAGGTCGTCGTCCTCGAGGTGGTAGACCTCGGCCGAATGCTGGCCCAGGAAGCCGGTGCCCTGCATGATCTCCGGGCGCACTAGCACCGGCGGGATCATCATGGTGAAACCGTTCGCCGTCGCCTTCTGCGCGGCCAGCTGCAACAGGCCCAGCTGCAACAGCGCGCCGTAGCCGGTCAGGAAGTAGAACCGCGAACCCGACACCTTCGCGCCGCGCTCCATGTCGATCAGGCCCAGCGACTCACCCAGATCCAGGTGGTCCTTCGGCTCGAAATCGAACTCGCGCGGCGTGCCGACAGTGTCGAGCACGATGTAGTCGTCCTCGCCGCCGGCGGGCGCGCCCTCCTGCACCACGTTCGACAGCGCGCGCTGGGCGGCGTCGAGGTCGGCGTCCGCGGCGTTCTCCGCCGCTTCGGCCTCCTTCACCTTCGCCGACAGCTCCTGGCCCACCTGCAGCAGCGCCGGGCGCTCCTCCTTGGAAGCCTTGCCGACCTTCTTACCCAGGGCCTTCTGCTCGGCGCGCAGATTGTCGGCCGTCGCGACCGCCGCGCGACGGGCGGCATCCGCCTCGAGCAGGGCATCCACCAGGGACGGGTCCTCACCGCGAGCACGCTGCGAAGCACGGACCACGTCGGGGTTTTCCCGCAGGAATCGAAGGTCGATCATAGGTATTCAGCCTAGTGGGAAGGCGCCACCGGTTTTCGTGTAGGTCCGATCAATTCATCCACCTCACAACCAGGTGATTTCCGCCATAGGGTTACCCCGATGGGACGGCAGGGGCCCGGGACGGGCTCCGCCGTGGTCTTTCCGAGGAGTCACCATGCCCCAATACACCCCGCACACCGCCGATTTCGTCGTAGTCGGTGCCGGATCGGCGGGGGCCGCACTGGCCGCGAAACTGAGTGAGCGACCCGGCGTCAGCGTCGTGGTCCTGGAGGCCGGCGGTGAGGACAACGACAAGTTCGCGCACATCCCCGCGGCGTTCAACCAGCTGTTCCAGGGCGACAACGACTGGAACTACCGGACCGAGACCCAGCCCGAACTCAGCAACCGGCGCGTCTACTGGCCGCGCGGCAAGATGCTCGGCGGATCCTCCTCCATGAACGCCATGATGTGGGTGCGCGGCTTCGCCGCCGACTACGACGAATGGGCCCGCTACGCCGGACCCGAATGGTCCTTCGACAACGTGCTGCCCTACTTCCAGCGGATCGAATCCGTGGAAGAGGCCAGCGAGCCCGGCGAAGGCCGCAAGGGACCGCTGCACATCTCCCGCCAGCGCAGCCCCCGCCCCCTCACCCACACCTACCTGCAGGCCGCCGCCGAAGCCGGATACGCGGTCGAACGCGCCAACAGCGATCGGCCGCAAGGGTTCTCGCAGACCATGGTGACGCAGAAGCGCGGCGCCCGCTGGAGCACCGCCGACGCCTACCTGCGGCCCGCCCGCCAGCAGGGACGCAACCTCACCGTCGTCACCGACGCGCACGCCACGCGGGTGCTGTTCGAGGGCACCCGCGCCATCGGCGTGGAATTCCGGATCGGCGGCGAGACCAAGCAGATCAGCGCGAAACGCGAGGTCATCCTGTCCGGCGGCGCGATCAACAGCCCGCAGCTGCTCGAGCTGTCCGGCATCGGCGACGGCGACCGGCTACAGGAACTGGGCATCCCCGTGGTGCGGCACCTGCCCGAGGTCGGGCGCGGCCTGCGCGACCACCTGGCCGCCCCCATCGTTTACCGCACCACCGGCGGCAGCCTCTACGGCGCGGACAAGAACCTGCTCGAACTCGCCAACTACTTCGTGCTGCGGCGCGGGCAGCTCACCTCCAACATCGGTGAGGCATACGGGTTCACCCGCAGCCGCGAGGACCTCGACCTGCCCGACCTGGAACTCATCTTCGCGCCCGCCCCCTACATCGGCGAGGGCCTGGGCGAACCCGACGGGCACGCGCTCACCTTCGCCGCGGTGCTGCTGAAGCCGGAATCCATCGGCAGCGTCTCCATCACCTCGCCGGATCCGTTCGTCGCGCCGCGCATCAACCCGCGCTACTGCGCCGAACCGGCCGACCGCGCCGCCCTGCTCGCGGGCCTGCGCACCTGCGTCGAGATCGCCAGCCAGCCCGCATTGAAGGAACACATCGGCGAACTCATGCAACCCGCCGTCCCGTCCGACACCGCGCTGGACGAGGTGCTGCGCCGCTGCCTCGAGGACCACTCCCACACGCTCTACCACCCGGTCGGCACCTGCGCGATGAGCCGCGACGAATCCAGCGTGGTGGACCCGGAACTGCGGGTGCGCGGCATCGAGGGCTTGCGCGTCGCCGACACCTCGGTGATGCCGGTGATCACCCGCGGCCACACCCACGCCCCGGCCGTCATGATCGGCGAGAAGGCGGCTGACCTGATCTTGTCGTAACGGTCCCGCCTTGGAGGAGCGGAGGAGGGAAGAATCGAGACCACGGGGCCGCGAACCAGCCGGAGCGGAGCGGAGGCAATTAAGCTCGGCTGCGATGCCTGAGCAAAAGACGCCTTCGCAGTGGTCCGCGCCGTCCTCGCAGCGCCCCGGGTCGCCGTCCCGTCGCAAGCCGACGGCGGCGGATCGACTGCTGACGCCCTTCCGCGCGGTGGAAGCCAAGCTGGACGAGAACGGTCCGCTCTCGGCGTCCACCGTGCGGTGGGGGCTGCTGGCCATGGCGGTCGGCGTCACGCTCGCCGTGCTCATCACCATGTTCGTCTCGCACGGCTTCGACTCCAGCCGGGTGAAGGCGCACGCGCCGGGAGCCGCGCAGCCCACGGGCGCGGTCGCGGGCGCGGCCTTCGGCACCGCCAAGGAGGGCGACTGCCTGACCTGGACCAAGTCCAATGCCAGCGACCTGTCCAAGGTGGAGTGCGGGAGCAAGCACCTGTTCGAGGTGACCGCCGACATCGACCTGAGCAAGTACCCGGGCAAGGAGTTCGGGCCCGGCTCCCGCTTCCCGGACTCGCTGCGCTTCTCCGAACTGCGCGACGAGCACTGCGTGTCCGCCGCCCAGGAGTACCTCGCCGGGCGGCTCGACCCGCGCGGCAAATTCGTTGTCGGCCTGATCAATCCGGGTGAGGCGGGCTGGAAGGCGGGCGAGCGCACGCTGCGCTGCGGCCTGCAGGTCTCCGGCAGCCAGGGCCTGGCCACCAAGCCCATCACCGGCAGCGTGCGCGACATCAACCAGTCCAAGGTCTACGACGTGGGCACCTGCATCGGCATCAAGTCGAACCTGCCCACCGACCCGGTCGACTGCACCCAGCCGCACGCCTTCGAGATCGTCTCCACCGTGGACCTGGCCACCCACTTCAACGGCGGCCCCCCGTCGAAGGACGAGCAGGACAAGTACATGGAAGACCAGTGCGCCAAGGACGCCACCGACTACCTCGGCTCCCCCGACGCGCTGCGCAACAAGACCCTCACCCTGTTCTGGGACGCGCTCGACACCCGCAGCTGGGTGGCCGGCAGCCGCAGCCTCAACTGCCTGGTCGGCAAGGGCGCGGACCAGGAGGGCTTCGCGGCCATCACCGGATCGGCCAAGGGCGACATCCAGATCGACGGTCAGGCCCCGGTGCCGCCGCCCAACAACGGCCGCTACACCCCGCCGCCGCTGCCCGGCGCGGTGCCGCCGGTCATCCCCCAGCCGCGCTAGTTCCGGGGGACAACGCAGACATGCCCGTCTCGATGTCCGACGACCGCTTCGAGGAGCTGGTCGGCGACGCGCTCGACCTGATTCCGCCGGAGCTGGCCCGGGCGATCGACAATGTGGTGGTTCTCATCGAAGCGCGCAGCGACGAGGACCCCCACCTGCTCGGTCTCTACCACGGCATCGCCCTCACCGATCGGGACTTCAGCCACTACGGGGGCGCCCTGCCGGACACCATCACCATCTATCGCGACGCCATCCTCGAGATGTGCGGCAGCGAAGACGAGGTGGTCGAAGAGGTGGCGATCACGGTGATTCACGAGATAGCGCACTATTTCGGGATCGACGACGAGCGCCTCCATCAGCTGGGATGGGGCTGATCCGGGGGAACCGATCTGGGAACCTCCGCGTCCAATCCTCATAACCGGGGATAGAAAGCGGAGAGGGGTCCGATCATGGTTGGCCACGTCGTCGTGCAGCCCGAGGTGATCCTCGCGGCCGCCCTGGAACTCGATCTGCTCGCCGAACGCCTGGCCGCCGCCGCGAGCGCGACGGCGCCGGCGACCCACGTGCTCCCCTCCGGCGCCGAAGAGGTGTCCTTCCTGGCCGCCGCGCATTTCAATACCGCCGCGCTGACCCACGACCGGTCCGTCGCCCAGGGCATTCTCGAACTGCACCACGCCGCCGCCACCCTGCGCGGCCAGCTGGCCCAGTACCTGGCCCACGACGCGATGCGGGCGGCCGCTCTCGCGGCGATCCAGGTATCCGGGGGAAGCAGCGCATGACCTTGGGGATCACCGGGGTGTTCTGGCTGCCCCGCATGGCCGAGATCAACTCCCTCTCGCTCAACACCGGGGCGCACGCGATTCCGATCGCGGCCGCGGGCGGCGCCTGGGGCGGCCTCACCGCCGCCTGGGTGGACGCCGCCACCACGGTGGCGCGGGTGATGGCCGAGATCGGGATCGGGCTCGAGGGCGTCAACGGGCTCGCGGTGCTGGCCCGGCTCGGCGGGTTCACCGTCTGGGCCGAACAGCAGGCCGTCCTGGCGGGCGTGATGGCGGGCAAGGCCGGCGCCCATGCCACCGCCTACACGGTGGCCTCCCTCGCCATGCCGAGCCTGCCGGAGATCGCGCTGGTGGAAACCGCGCGGGTGGCCGCGTACTCGACCGGCGGCGCGCTCAACGGCACGGCCGAAGCCGCCGAGGCCGCCAAGCTGGCGCTCGACATCCGGGCCGCGCTGGTCATGGAAACCTATGAGGCGGCAACGAGTTCGATGGTCGCCACACCCGGCCAATTCCTGATGCCGCCGCCCATCGCGATGGGCGCGGGCTCGACCGGGGCCCAGAATCCGGCGGTCACCAGTGCGCTGTCCCAGGTCGCGCAGGTCGCGGCGACCGTCGCCACCAGCGGTGTCACCAGTGCGGGAAACGTTGCGAGCACGGCGATCACGGCCGCGGCCGACGCCCTGACGCAGCCGGGATACGGGACGCCGGCGACCGCGGGCACGGCGACCGCAGGGGTCGCGACCACCGGAGTCGGCGGGGCGGCGCTGTCCACGCAGGCGGTGTCCTACACCGGCGGCGGCTCGGTGAGTATCGGCAACGGCGCGGGTACCCTGCGCCTGCCCGAGGGCTGGGGACCGGGCTTCGGCGGACCCGGTGGCCTCGGAAACCTCAGTGGCGCAACGGCACCGGCCGCCGAGCCGACGGGGGTGGGCGGGACACCCGCGTCGACCGCACTGGTCCGTTCGACCGGTACCGGCTCAGTGCTCGGGCAGCAGGGCGGCGACGACAACGAGACGCACCGCGGCCACGACTACGGCCGCTCGATCGAGGTGTTCACGGACGGGCGGGTGGTCGCGCCCGCGGTCATCGGTGGCGACGCGGTCTGCGGCGGGGACACGGCAGTCGCGCATGCGGCCGTCCACGCGGATGCCGCTGGCCGGGCGAATCGGTGACCGTCCTCGGCGCGGGCCGCGGGCCGTCGCTGCTGGGCTCGGTCACACTGTCCCTCGACGAAATGCAGTATCTCCAGGAGACATCGGGTATCGACGAGCTGCCCGTGGTGCTGAATGCCATGGGGCGCTACGACACTGCCGCCGACCACGATGCCGCCATGGCCGCTGCGGCGGACACACTCACCGAACGCGAACTGCTCGAGGGTGATCCGGCCACCCAGGACCATCGGGTCCATCCGGAATTGGCCGAACGGCTGCGGGTGCTCCACCGGCCGCACTGGGTGCTGGCGTTGCGCTGGTACGTCGAGGACCAGGTCAATCGGCTGTGTATCGCCAGGGGCGACGATATCGACGTGGTCGCGCTGCGCGGCCCCGGATCCTATGTCGTCGACGAGGCGAGCCACGATCTCCCCGGCACCGTGCTGGCCGCGCTCGGCCCGGCCGATCCGCTGGAAGTGTCCGGAATGCACGCGCCCACCGAGGATCTGGCGCCGATCTTCGACGACGCGGGCGACTCCGCCACCACGGCGGCCCGCCTGAGCACGGTGTGCGATCCGGCGCGGGACGCGCAGGCCGTCGCATCGGCGCTGGTGCGGGTGTATTCGCACGCGGAGATCGTCGGCGTGCGCTACGGCGACGCCGTGCGCGAGGTCGCCGGGAACCACCTCGCCGTGTACGACACCCGTCACGGCCGGTTCCTCGCCATCACCACCACCGCCGAGGACGGGACCAAGTGGACGTCCTTCGCGAGCGGCACCCCCGCCCGGCTGCGCACGGCGTTGCGGGATCTCGTCGAATCCCTGCCGCCGCGTACCGAATTCGGTTCCTAGCCCATCGGGTCGTCGCCGGTGGCGGCGAACGCGCCGGTGAACGGCGCGGGATGGCGGCCCCAGCGGGTGCACTCCCAGCGGTCGTCCTCGAACGGCCGCAGCTCGATGGTCTCGGTGTTGTCGAGATGGTTGTTGGCGGCGAAAAGCCGTGGCACCCCGGTGAGTTCACGCGATACCAAGCGCATGGCGGCGCCGTGGCTGACCACGATGACATCGCCGGCGCCGGGCCGGGTCAGGTAGTCGTCGCGTAGTCGCCGCAGTGCGGGCAGGTAGCGGGCGAGCACGTCCTCGCCGGATTCGCCGCCCGGGATCCGCACGCTCAGATCACCGAAATGCCAGGCGTGATAGACCTTCTGGAACTCCAGGTGCGCGTCCCGGCTGGTCTGGCCCTCCAGGTCGCCGAGCTGCACTTCCTGCAGGTCGTCGAGCACGGTGAGCGCGACGCCGGTGGCGGACTCGATGTAGCCGCCGGTCTGGCGGGCCCGCAGCGCCTGCGACGAGAACAGCTGTTGCGGCGGCGCGATCAGGTTCGCGCCGAAGTCCTTGGCCTGGGCCACACCGCGTTCGGTGAGCGGCAGCCCGGGCAGCCGGGTGTCGAGGACCTTGCCCACATTGCCTTCGGTCTCGCCGTGGCGGACCAGGATGAGTTTGCCGCTCACAGGTCGGCCACCCCCTTCTTCAGATCGGCCAGCCAGGCCGCGGCGGGCGCGTCCGGTGGCGGCGGGGTGCCGGTGGCCGCGGTGGCGGGCCAGGAACCGAGGAACCGGATCCGGGCGGCGGTGCGGTGCAATGCCTTCAGGGCCTCGGCGACAGCGGTGTCGTCGATGTGTCCGACACAGTCCAGGTAGAAGCGATAGGTCCCCATGCCGGTGCGCGTCGGCCGGGACTCGATGCGGGTGAGATCGATACCGCGGGTGGCGAACTCGGCGAACGCCCGCATCAGCGAACCCGGTTCGTTGGCCAGCTCCAGCACGATCGAGGTGCGATCCACACCCGTCCGCCGCGGGGCCGGTCGCGGCGGCGCGACCAGCACGAAGCGGGTGACGGCGCGTTCCACGTCGGCGACCCCGTCGGCGAGGGTGGCCAGTCCCAGGCGCTCACCCGCCAGCGCGGTGGAGACCGCGGCCTCGGCGTGCCCGGCCACCACGTCCTCGGCGGCCGCGGCATTCGATGCCGAGGTGTACATCTCGGCCAGCGGCATGTTCACGGCCAGCCACATGCGCACCTGCGCGGCCGCGACCGGATAGGCGGCGATGCGGCGAACCTGGTCGAGCGCGATGCCCGGGCGGCCCACGATCGTGAACGCCACATCCAGATCGGTCTCCGCGACGATCTGCAATCGCGGACCGACGGCCAGCGCGTCCAGCGTCGGTGCGATCGAACCCTCCACCGAGCTCTCGATCGGCACCACCGCGCCCGCCGCCTTACCGGCGCGCACCAGTTCGACGGCAGCGCCCTGACTCGGGGCGGGGACACGCTCGACCGGTCCATCGAAGGCTCCGGTGGACTCGAGTTTGGCGAGGGCCATCTCGGTGAAGGTTCCCGACGGCCCGAAGTAGGCGATACGCGGCACGGTTACGACATTACTTGCGTGCGCGCGGTCACCCCTCGCTTTGCCCGACTCCCGGGTAACTTTCGGCGAAATCCTCGGTGTCGCCATAAAAACCGCAGGCCCGGACGCCAGGAGGGCCCTGCGGGGGCCGGCGGCGGGGCGAATTCAGCCGCCCAGAACCGCCAATCCGGTTCGCACGGCAACCACGTCCGCGGTCTCGATGGCGAGCAGGACGTCACGGAAGGCCTCGACGGCGGGCGGCCGCAGACCGGTCAGGAACACGGTGTCGGGGGTGGTCAGCGCGGTGCGAATGTCCTCGCCGCAGAGGGCGGCCACGGTCGCGGCGACAGCGGCCAGGGCGCGCTCGCCGGAATCGGTGCGGGCCACGAAACCGCTGTCGCCGTGCACGATTCGCACCAGGAATTCCGAGACCGCCTCATCGTCGAGGGTGAGGTCCAGGACTTCGACGCCCGGGTCGGCAGTGATCGGGCGGACCAGGTCCTCGGTGAGCCCGCGCGCCGGGCGCGGCGGGACGGACAGGCTCAGCGCGACCGGTTCGGGCGCGTGCGATGAATCGTGCGGCACGCTCCCACGGTAATGGCCCCGGCAGGTCCCCTGACCTCGACCCCGAGGGTGTGCGGCGGGACGGCCCGGTCCCGGCCGGCGGGGGAACGTCTTGCGCGAGCGACGTGCGTCACTTAGCTTAGGTTTACCTAATTCACCCCCGGAGGTGTTCATGACGCACGCGGCCCAGGTCGTCGCGCCCACAACCGCCGAACGCGTGCACAGCGCCTGCGCGCACGCCGAACACGCGGTCCTGGCCCTCCCCGGCCTCGACCCCGTGCCCACCTCCGTGCACCTGCTACGGCAGTGCGGCGACATGGTGATGGCGGTGCCGATGAACTCCACCGCCGCCGGACTCGTGCACGGCTGCGGCGTGAACGGCTCCCCCGCGGTGCTCGAACTCACCGACCAGGCGCCACTGGCCCTGCGCGAACGCGTCCGCGCCCTGGTCTGGCTGCGCGGCTGGGCCCACGCGGTGCCCGCACACTCCCAACGCGCCCTCGCCGGGGCGATCGCCACCGACCACCCGCACCCCGACCTGCTCGACATCGGCCACACCGCCACCCTGCTGCGGCTGGTCATCGACTCCGCCGTGGTGGCCGACACCTCCGGGGCCGCCTCCGTCGACCGCGAACAACTCCGCGACGCCCGGCCCGACCCGTTCTGCGCGCTGGAAGCCGGTTGGCTGCAACACCTTCAGGCCGACCACCCCGACGTGGTGGACCGGCTGGCCCGCCGCCTCCCGCACGCCCTGCGCCGCGGCGCGCTCATCCACCCGCTGGCCATCGACCGGTACGGCGTCACCCTGCGCGTCGAGGCCATCGAGGCCGACCACGACGTCCGCATCCCCTTCGAGGCCCCCGCCGACGACATCGAATCGCTCAGCCGCGCGGTACACGCCTTGGCGGGCAACCCCTTCCACGGCGGGATGCACCGGATCTGACGCCGCCGCGCCTAGATTGGCGGCATGGTTTCGGCTGATCCCGCGCCCGTCTGGCCCGCGCCCGAGTCGTCCGAGCGGGGGCGCCGGGCGATCACACTCGAGATCACGGTGGTGCTGGTCGTCACCTTCGGGCTGAGCGGGGCCAACGCGGCACTGTCACTACTGGAGAGCGCCCTCTCCCCCGGCGGGGTCGGCGGGCAGACGGTGGCGCTCAATCCCTCGCGCGCCACCCAATCGGCCATCGACCTGCTGTTCCAGCTGTTGAGCGTGGCGCGGCTGCTCGGGTGGGCGGCCCTGGGGATATACCTGTTGTGGCGCAGCGGGATCGCGCCGCGGGCCATCGGACTGGCGCGGTCACTGCGCTGGCGCGCGGACGTGCTGCCCGGACTGCTGCTCACCGCGGTGATCGGAATACCCGGACTGGGGCTGTATCTGGCGGCACACGCCCTCGGCGTGAGTGTGACCATCGTCCCCAGTTCACTCGAACACTGGTGGCGACTACCCATGCTGGTGCTGGCCGCCTGGGCCAATTCCGCGGCCGAGGAAGTGCTCGTTGTGGCCTATCTCATCACCCGGCTGCGGGCGCTCGGCTGGAGCGAGAACCGGTCCCTGCTGGCGTCGGCGCTACTGCGCGGCAGCTACCACCTGTACCAGGGTCTCGGCGGCGGGCTCGGAAACCTGGTGATGGGATTGATCTTCGGGCGCTACTGGCAACGCACCCACCGGCTGTGGCCGCTGCTGCTCGCACACGCCCTCATCGACACCATCGCCTACCTCGGGTACGCCTTCCTGCGCGGACATGTCTCCTGGCTGCCGTGAATCCGCTCGGAAAGCGGCGCGGCGCGGGCGCGGTCGGTACTGTTTCCAGTAATGAACGGCGACGACCCCCAGCACTTTGCACGGATGCGCCGGGAGCCGCCGCCGGGACGCCCGGGGGAGCGCCCGGCACACCCGCAGCGCCCGATGGCGAATCCCGGGCAACCACAGCGGCCCTCGGCTCCACGGCAGCCCATGCCCGATCGGGCGCGGAACTACGACCCGCCCGTTAACGACGGCGGGCCGCGGGTAGAACCAACCCAGGTGATCCGACGCGATGAATCCGGTCAGTCCCTGGCGTATTCGCAGGTGCCGCCGCCCCGGAACCCGGACCCGCGACAGCGACCCCCCGGGAACCGGATGCCGCCGCCGGGCAATCGCGTGCCACCCCCGGGGAATCGGGTTCCGCCGCAGGGTGATCGGATGCCCGCCCGGACCGCGACGCCCATGGGACACGCGCCCACCCAGCAGCCGGTCCCCTTCCACGAGGACCCGCCCCGCACTCCCCCGCCGCCGCTGCCCGGCAAGCGCCGCGGCGGCGACGGGCGTCCCCCGCGCGGGGCCCGGCCGCGCCGCAAACGACACTGGTTCCGCTGGATCCTGTCGCTGCTGGTGGTGCTGCTCGTGCTGCCCATCGCCGCGGCCATTTACGTCGACACCCACCTGACCCGGATCGACGCGCTCGCGGACTATTCCGGACGGGTCGGCGACACGCCCGGGACGAATTGGCTTCTGGTCGGATCCGACAGCCGCGCGGGGCTCTCCCAGTCGCAGGAAGACGAGTTGTCCACAGGGTCCGATGTGGAGGGCGAACGCACCGACACCGTGATCCTGGTCCACATCCCCAAATCCGGGCGGCCCACCCTCGTCAGCCTGCCGCGCGACTCGTACGTGAACATCCCGGGCGTCGGCAAGGACAAGCTCAATGCCGCTTTCTCGGTGGGCGGCGCGAAACTGCTGGCCCGCACCGTGGAAGGCGCGACCGGTGTGCACATCGACCACTACGTGCAGATCGGATTCGGCGGTTTCGCCAATATCGTGGACGCGGTCGGCGGCATCGACATGTGCCTGGACGAGCCGATGAAAGACCCCTTGGCGGGTATCGATCTGCCGGCGGGCTGTCAGACCCTGAGCGGCCCGAACGCACTGGGTTTCGTGCGTTCCCGCGCCACGCCGCGCGCCGATCTGGATCGCATGCTGAATCAGCGCAAATTCCTCAGCGCGCTGTTGAAGAAGGCGTCCAGCCCGGCCACGCTGGCCAATCCGTTCCGATCCTGGCCGCTGGTAAGGGATCTCACCTCGGCGTTGAAAGTCGACGACGGCGCGCACGTGTGGAATCTGGCGGGCCTGGGCAAGGCGCTGAGCAACGATCCGATCACCACGACGGTGCCGGTCGGCGGCTTCGAGAATGTCTCCGGCAGCGGCAATGTGCTGCTCTGGGACAAGACCAAGGCGAGTGCGTTCTTCGACGCGCTGGCCAAGGATCAGCAGATCCCGGCGGACCTGATCACCACGGTTGGCAGTTAGTCGAATTAGGCAATACTTGCCTCAATAAGGCTGTGCTCAATAAGGCTGCACTTGGATGACACGCTGTTTTACCAGGATTAATGTCTTCCGCATGTCCACCCGAACCCAGACCAAGCGCAGCAAGTTCCAGGCCCTGCTGCAGGATCAGATCCGCAACGAATTCAATGCCGAGCACCAGTACATCGCGGTGGCATTGTGGTTCGACAATGCCGATCTTCCGGTCCTGGCCAAGTATTTCTACAAGCAGGCCGTGGAAGAGCGCAATCACGCGATGATGATCGCGCAGTACCTGATCGACCAGGACATCAGTGTCGAGATGCCCGGGGTCGATTCCGCCACTTCGCATTTCGCGAACGCCAAGGAGCCGATCGCGCTCGCCGTCGCGCAGGAGCAGTCGGTCACCGACCAGATCATCCAGCTCGCCAAGACCGCCCGCGAAGAGGGCGACTACCAGGGCGAGCAGTTCATGCAGTGGTTCCTCAAGGAGCAGGTCGAGGAAGTCGCCACCATGAAGACCCTGCTCACCGTCGCCGAGCGGGCCAGCGCGAATCTGTTCGACCTGGAGAACTTCGTGCAGCGCGAAATGAGCAGCCCGAAGGACGCGTCCGGCGCGCCGCACGCCGCGGGCGGCTCGCTGTAACCGGCGAATCACGGCAATAACCCGTGGGGCCGAACACGATTCGGCTCCGTCCGGTGGATAGACGACACAGGCCCGGTCCGACACTTCGGACCGGGCCTGTTGCCGTATCGCGCGGAAATCCGCGGACGGTCAGCGCAAGGTGACCTGACGCGAACGCAGGCCGTCGCGGGAACGACGCTCGTCGGAGGTCAGCGGGGCGTCCGACTTCAGCGCGGCCGCCAGCTTCGCGCCGAATTCGCGTGCGGGAGCTTCCCATTCGCTCGCGTGACGCTCGCGGTCCAGGTCGAAGACCGGCACCAGCAGGCCGTGGGTGCGGAACGAGCCCGCGAATCGCGAACCCTCGCCCAGGTGCAGATCACCGGCGGCGTGCAGGCGGGCCAGGGCCAGCATCAGCTGGTCCTCGTCCTCGGGGCGCACCCAGCGGATGTGCGCCTTCTCGCCGGCGTCGACCCACCAGGCCGCGCCGGTCGCGTCCGCGCCCAGCTCCAGGCGAGCCGACGGCATGATGGCCCGGTTGGCCTGTTCGATGGTGGCGGCCACCTGCGGGTCCGGGGTGACGCCCGCGGGCACCCACCAGTTGAAGTCCTGGTGCACCGTGAGGTCCAGGGCCGCACCGGAATCCAGCACCTCGGTCAGCGGGGCGCCGCCGACGCTGGCGGCGGCGAGCGAGTCGCCGGGGGTGGCGGACTGGGTCCACAGGATGGCGGCGGCCAGATCCGCGGCGGGATCGGCGGACTGGAACTGCACCTGCGTGCCAACGAAACCGACCGGCTCGTCACCGGCCCGCACCAGCGCGGCGACCGCACCCGGCAGCACGGTGGCGAGGGTGACCTCACGCTCCGCGCCGACGCTCGGCGCCAGCTTCAAGGTCGCGGTCGCCGACGGCACGAACTCCCGTAGCGCGACCAGATCGCATTCCGCGGCCAAGCCCGCGAAGGGCCGCGTCACCGCCGACGCCGCCGCCTCCTGTTCGGCACGGCGGGCGGCCAGCTTCTGCGCCCGATTGGAGTCCGGCTTGGGACTGTTGCGCTTGCTCTTACCCATGGTTGGCAAACCTACTGTGTCTTTGGCCCTCCGCTGCGCTCCGGGCGGGGTTCGCGGCCCCTGGTCCCGATTCTTCCCTCCTCCGCTCCTCCGCTTCGCTCCCCCGCTCCAAGGCGGAGGTCTATCAAGCCGCAGTCCAGAATCGGGACGGCCGCGAACCTTCGGGTGATGCGCCTTGCAAGGGCGGGGGTTATGCGGTGGTGAGCACGGCCTTGGTGCGGGCGGGGTGGTTGGTGGCCACCCAGTCCACGCCGAGGTCGGCGCAGAGCTGGATGTCCTCGGGGTCGTCGCAGGTCCAGACGTAGGTGGCGCGGCCCGCGGCGGCGGCCTTGTCGACCAGATCGGGGTGCTCGCGCAGGGTGCGGACCGACGGACCGATGGCGGTCGCGCCGACCGTGTGCGCCGCACCGCCGGACAGGTACAGCGAGGACTCGCCCAGCAGCACCGTCGGCAACAGCGGGGCCGCGCGGCGGATGCGCCAGACCGCGGTCGCGGCGAACGACATGACCACGGCGCGTGAGTGATCCGCGGAGGCGGGCGCGCCGATGCCGTAGTGGTTCAGCTCGTTCAGCAGGGTGGTCTCGACCAGCGCGCCGTACCGGACCGGGTGCTTGGTCTCGATGAACAGCTTGGTGGGGCGGCTCTTCCAGTCCAGCACCAGCTCGATGAGCTCGCGCAGGGTGAGCACGCCCTCCGGTTCCGCGGCGGTGCCGAAGTTCAGGGCCTTCAGTTCCTCGAGCGTCATCTCGCTGACCGCGCCGATCCCGGTCGAGGTGCGGTCCACCGTGCGGTCGTGCACACAGACCAGGTGTCCGTCGCGGGTCAGACGGATATCGCATTCGACGCCGTCGGCGCCCTCCTGCAGGGCGAGATCGTAGGCGGCGAGGGTGTGTTCGGGTCGCGCCGCGGACGCCCCCCGGTGCGCCACCACGAACGGCGCGCGACTGGCCCGGCTCACTTCGCCACTACCTCCTGTTGCTCCGCGTCCGGAGCTGCCTGCGCAGCGTCCCCGGCGGCGGCCTCATCCCCGACCACAGCATCATCCCCGACCGGAGCCGCGGGCGCGCGCCGCACGGGCTCGATCACCGGGCGCGCCGGGCCGGTCGCGATCAGCCAGCGGTGCGGCGTCTTCGGACGGCCCTGCAGATCCAGGCCCGCGAACGCGCGCACCAGGCTCAGCGAGGCCACCGCGACACCGGCCGCGACCAGATCCGTCCACATCGCCACCAGCACGCCGTCGGCCTGCACCTGCAGCGAATCCGCCAATCGGTAGCCCAGCGCCACCAGCACCAGCACCGCGTTCGACAGCCAAGCGGCCCACCAGATCCGGACCGCGCGCAGCAGCCGCGGATCACCGTCGCCGGTGCGCCGGGCCGCCTCGGTCAGGAAGATGCCCGGCCAGATCAGGTTCGCGACCGGCACCACACAGCCGAGCGCCAGCGACAGCAGCGATCGCGAATCCGACTCGCCCACATTCGCGTACGCGGCGCGGCGGGTCTCGGCGAGCCAGCCGACCAGCGCCACCGCCGACAGCAGGGCCAGCGCCAGCGCCAGAATCGCCGACACGGTCACGGCCGCATCGGAGATCCACAGCAGCCAGGGCTGGATGAGGCGGGTGCGATTGCGCAACAGGATCCCGTAGCGACCCAGTTCGGCCAGTGCCGCGATCCCGAAGACGGCCGCGGTCGTGATGAGCAACCGGTCCAACCGGTCGGTCCAGGCGGCCAGCGGGCGGTGCTGCTCGGGAGCTTCGGCCGCGGGCCGGTCGTGTAATCCCCAGCGCGGAATCTGCTGATAGCGCGGCGTCTCCGTCGAACCCGAGCGCCGGACGGGCTGGGCAGCCGGTGATTTGCGGCCTGGCGGGCGGGCCACCCAGCGGTAGTTGCGGCGGTCGGCGGGCGCGTCCACCGGGGCCGGTGACAGCAGCACGCCGTGGCAGCGCGGGCACCAGTGCAGCGGCTTGCCCTGGACCGCCCAGCGGGCGCCGCAGCGGGCGCACGGCTGTACGACGGCGGATCGCGATCGGCCCACCTGTCCCCCGTTCATCGCTCCACCTCTCCGCGCCTAGTAGATCTTCGCCTCGGGACCGTCGCCGGCGAGCGGACGGCCGGTCTTCTGCCAGGCCACCATGCCACCGGAGACATTGATCGCCTCGTAACCGATCTGGTTCAGGAACTCCACCACCGCGATGGACCGGCCACCCTGCCGGCAGATCACGTAGATCTCGGCGTCGATGTCCAAGTCGTCGAGCCGGGCGGGGACGTCGGTCATGGGGATGTGGATGGCGCCGGGCGCGCGGCCGAGCTGCCACTCGTCGTCCTCGCGGACGTCGAGGAGCTGGGCCGGCGCGGGCGCGGCGGAGCCCCAGCCGTCCGCGGCGTCGAATTCCGCGGGCACCTCATCGATGGGCACCGAGGGCACGTGGGGGTTCGTCACGGTTTCGATCCTGCCACGCGCGCGCGGGGGCTGTGGAGTTCCGTACCTGCACAGGGTTGGTTTCGGGAGTTATCCACATAATCCACAACCTGATCCACAGGTTGATAGACGACTGATTCGTCCGGGTCGGCCGATCCGGAAGTCCCCTCCCCGTTCCGGAGCGGCCGACACGAAGGCCTGTCTCAGAAGGCCTCATCCAGTCTGACGCCGCAGGTCGGCCCACGGTTCCATTCGCATCGGAAAAAACGACATAACTAGAGAAAACCGGAAATCCTCGGTCCAGCCAGGCAAGATCGGTAGCCTGGCGCTATGACTGTGAGCAGGGGGCTACTCGACGGCCTGGATATCAAGGGACTGAACCTCGCGCTGTCGGAGGCGACCTGCCTCGGCATCGACGTCGATCCGGCGGCGGCCACGCTGAGGCTGGAATTGGACGTCTTGACCCTCCCCGCGGACGGCCCGCCACCGGCCGACTGCGACATCTACCTCAACCTCCGCGGCGTCAGCCGGATCGCCGCCTCCCTGCGCCGCCAGCGCTGGGACGACCTCGAGCCGGTTGTGCTCCCGCTCACCGTCGACGGCCTGCACGACGCCGTGAACAGCTTCGGCGGCGGCGCGCTGCACGGGTGGGACTTCCTCGACCTCAGCGACAGCTCCTGGAGCCAGTGGCGCAAGCTGCTCAGCTTCGACACGGTGCTGTGCGACGAACCCGGCGCCCACCTGATGGAGTTCTCCCAGGAGGAGGGCGTCGACCCGCGCGAACTCGACATCCGCGTGTGGTTCGACGCCGCCGAGGTCACCGACAAGCACGGCAACCCGATCCCGTTGCCGGAGTTCATCGCCGGCGGCGTGCGCTGGTGGCAGGCCCACGACGCGGGTGACCCGCGCACCCAGCGGCCGGACGTGGTCCCGGCGCTCTAGGCGGCGGTCACCCCGGTCGCGTGATCGGGGCAGTAACCGCCGGGGTTCTTCGCCAGGTACTGCTGGTGATAACCCTCGGCGTAGAAGAACGCGGAAAGGTCCGGGAGCGGGGCGATCTCGGTGGTGATCTCCCCGAACCCGGCCGCCGACAAGCGTTCCTGGTATTCGGCCCGCGACACCGCGGCCGTCCGCGCCTGCTCGTCGTCGAAGGTGTAGACGGCCGAACGGTATTGGGTCCCGCGATCATTGCCCTGCCGCATGGTCTGAGTCGGATCGTGGTGCTCCCAGAACCGCCGCAGGATCGCGGCGTAGTCGATCACCTGCGGATCGAAGACCACCAGCACCGATTCGGTGTGACCGGTACGGCCCGAACAGGTTTCCTCGTAGGTCGGGTTCGGGGTGAAGCCGCCCGCGTAGCCCACGGCCGTGCAGTACACGCCCTCCAATTCCCAGAACCCCTGCTCAGCGCCCCAGAAACAGCCCATGGCCAGCACCGCGAGTTGCGTGCCCGCCGGGAAGGGGGGTTTGAAGGAATGACCGCTGACATAGTGCTTGCCGGGCACGACCAGCGGTTCGGAACGCCCGGGCAGGGCTTGCCCGGGAGTCACCATGGTCGGCTCCGGCAGTCGCAAGCGACCGACGAACTCGTCGTACCACGACATGACTCCAGGCTACGGGACGTGTGGGATATATATCTGGGCCGGAATGCGGGGGCACGCAGCCCGGTTGCGAACCAGCGGGTGTACGAATGATGGTTGGGTGCGCCTCGGATCATGCCGAGGGCACGCGGCCCCGACACGGAAAGGGACATCGTGGCTGTTTACACGTTGCCAGAACTCGATTACGACTACAGCGCCCTGGAGCCCTTCATCTCCGGGCAGATCAACGAGATCCACCACACCAAGCACCACGCCGCCTACGTCGCGGGCGTCAACGCTGCCCTCGAGAAGCTGGAAGAGGCGCGCGCCAAGGACGACCACGCCGCCATCTTCCTCAACGAGAAGAACCTCGCGTTCCACCTCGGTGGCCACGTGAACCACTCCATCTGGTGGAAGAGCCTGTCCAAGGACGGCGGCGACAAGCCGGTCGGCGACCTGGCCTCGGCCATCGACGAGGAGTTCGGCTCCTTCGACAAGTTCGTCGCGCAGTTCTCCGCCGCGGCCAACGGCCTGCAGGGCTCCGGCTGGGCCTGGCTGGGCTACGACACCCTGGGCAACAAGCTGCTCACCTTCCAGCTCACCGACCAGCAGGGCAACGTGCCGCTCGGCATCATCCCGCTGCTCGGCCTGGACATGTGGGAGCACGCCTTCTACCTGCAGTACAAGAACGTCAAGGCCGACTACGTGAAGGCGTTCTGGAACGTCGTCAACTGGGCGGAGATCCAGGACCGCTACTCCAAGGCGGTTTCCCAGGGCAAGGGCCTGATCTTCGGCTGACGCCCCCTCGTGCTTGCGGAGGCCCGCGAACCGATCGGTTCGCGGGCCTTTCGGCATTTCAAGGGGCCGGGTGCTAGCACTCTTTGGTACTTGTGTGCCAGTTAGCTTCGGGTACAACCTGGTGTTCCCACTGGCAACACCGGGCACAGCCGCCCCCTGGGAAGTTCGGGAGGCACATCATGAGTGGTCAGATCGGCGTCATGCCCTTCCAGGCCCATGGTTCGCTGCAAGGATTCGTGATCTCCGGACGCTGGCCCGACTCCACCAAGGAATGGGCGCAACTGCTGGTCCTGGCCGTGCGCGTGGCCGGACTCCCGGGCCTGTTGCCCACGTCGACGGTCTTCGGGGCGCGCGAAGAGCTGCCGGACGACCCGGATCCGGCCATGGTGGGGCTGGTGATCGCGGAAGGGCCCGTGCTCGGGGACGAAGCGTTGCAGCCCGGCAGGTTTGCCGGACATGTGCCACCGGCCTTGATCATGTTGCATCCGCCGCGCGAAACGCGACCCTCGCTACCCGAGTGCTCCGGCGCGGCCTCGGGTTGCCTGCTGCTGCCGGGCCTGCCGCATCTGGGGCTGGAACACCGCGCGGCCTGGGTGGAAACCGATTCCGACGGTGCGGTGACCTCGATGGTTTCGCGGGTCGGGGTGGATCCGATCAGTGATCCCGACACCGCGGTTCTGGCTATGCTGCTGGCCGCGTAAGGGAACCCGAAACCTTTCGGAAGCATCGCCAAACTTATTGTGCGCATTGCGATTTGGGCGACAGCGGTTTGCATGCGCCCCGTTTGCCGGAGTAAAGTCTCCCCCGAGCGAAGGGGAGTAGCCCCCAATCACGTCGTCGACATACTGATCCCCCGGGATCCGGCGCGTGAACCGGAAACTTCCGGTGGGCGAGACCTTCGGCCGACAAGAACCAAACCGATTTACCGGTGCGGTGTCGGCTGAAGCGCCCCCGCATTCAGCCGACAGGCCGGAGACCTGGGAGCTGACTTCATGATCGCCACGATATTGCTGAGTTTCGGCGTGTTGTTCCTCGCCGAACTGGGCGATAAATCGCAACTCATGGCGCTGACCTTCGCGCTGCGCTACCACTGGTGGACCGTGCTGTCCGGCATCACCGTCGCCAGCGTGCTGGTGAACCTGATCGCGGTCGGCGTCGGCCACTTCCTCGGTGCGGCCCTGCCGACCGGCGTCATCTCGCTGTTCGCCGCCGCCACCCTGATCGGCGTCGGTCTCTGGACCCTGCGCGAGACCCTGTCGAACTCCGCGGACGCCTCCGATGACGAGGTCGCGCCGCAGATCAGGTCCCGGTCCGCGTTCCTGGTCGTGCTGTCGGCCTTCCTGCTCGCCGAACTCGGCGACCGCACCATGTTCGCCACCATGGCACTGGCCACCAACAACAACTGGGTCGCCGTGTGGATCGGTTCGGTCGCGGGCATGGTGGCCGCGGGCGCGCTGGCCATCGTGATCGGCGTGACCGTCGGCAAGCACATCCCGGAGCGGATCATCGCGGTCTGCTCGGGCCTGCTGTTCCTGTACTTCGGTGCGCTCACCCTGCTCGAGGCCTTCGCGCACGGGCTGGGCACCCCGCTGGCCGCACTGCTGTCGCTGGCGCTGCCCGTCCTCGCCGGCGGCGTGCTGCTGGTGCTGCGCCGCCGCGCCGGGACCCCGGCCGGTTCAGTCGCCGAGCACGTTGTCGCCGAACAGGTCCCCGCTGCGCCGCACGAGGTCCAGTAGCGGCGCGCGCAATTCGCGCAGCCCGTCCGGGTCGCCGACCGCGATGCGCGCGGTGACCATCGAGCTCAGCGCCGCGACCAGGGTCTGACAGGCGAAACGCTGCGACTCGGTCTCGGCGCCCAGCACGTCGGCGACCATGGCCACGAAGGTTTCCTGCAGGTGGGTGCGCCGCGCGATGGCGTCCGGGCCCGCGGCGTACACCTCGACGAGGAAAACCCGGGCGTAAGCCGGTTGGGCGGCCAGCGCCTCCAGATACGCGCCGAGCAGCCGTTCCATCCGCTCGGTGCGGGTCTCCCCGTCGAACTCGGCGCCGGTGGCCGCCAGAATGCCGGTCAGCATGAGTTCCGTGGCCCGCTCGTAGGCGGCCTCGAAACAGTCCTCCTTGGAACGGAATTGCTCGTAGAAGGTTTCACGGGAAACCCCCGCGCGCTTGATGACCGCGGCCACCGGTGTTCCGACATAACCGTTCTCGGCCATCGCCTCGGCCATGGCGGCCAGGATGCGGTCGCGTTGGGCGGCCACCACCTGCTCCCGGGGCAGGCCGTGCCGGCCGCGGGGAAGTTGGCGGGTTGCCGATTCGGTCATACGCGGGACTCCAGGTGGCTGTCGTTCAGGCGAGCTTTCTCATTCTGCGGGGCCGGGCCGGTTGCTCGGTGGTGAACCCCGTTGGTTCCGTATCGGCGATGGCCAGTCCACTCGCTACACCCCGGCGCAGTGAGAAGTCGATCAGGTGCTGGGTGAGCGGACGACACCACAGCGCCATGCTCACCCAATACGGCGAGACGATGTGGCGGGAACGGCGGGCCAACGCCCGCTCACAGGCATCGATGGCCGGGCCCAGCGGGGCCACGCCGGAGACGGTGGACCGGCCCAGAATGCTGTGGGCGGCCTCGGTGCCGAAGCCGCGGCTGGTCATCTCGGTGTCGAGTTCGGCGAAATAGGCCATGCCCACCTTGGCCCCGGTGTGCCGCAATTCGATGCGCAGAGTGTCGCCGAGCGCCTCGACCGCGGCCTTGGAGGCGCTGTACGCCCCCGCCAGGGGTAGATGGATGGCGGCGGCCAGCGAGGAGACGATCAGGATGTAGCCGCCCGGGTGCGCGATGTGCGGTCCGGCCGCGCGCATCGTGTAGTAGACGCCCAGCACATTGACGGCGAGGGTCTCCTCGAGCACGGTCGGGTCGCCGCCGAGCAAGGACAGTTGCCGGGCGATGCCCGCGTTGCACACCACCGCGTCCAGGCCGCCCAGTTCGGCGGTCAGCGAGTTCACCACCCGTTCCACCTGGGCCGGGTCGCCGATGTCGCAGTATCGCCAGGGCGCGTCGCCGCATTCGCTCGCGACCTGGGCCAGCAGCGTCTCCTCGATGCCGAGCAGTGCGACGTGCGCCCCGTGCGCGTGCAACTGACGGGCGAGAGCGGCCCCGATGCCGCGGGCCGCGCCCGTGATCAGGATGCGTTTGCCGGCCACACGCGGGATCCGGCGGCGGAAACCACGGCGATGACCGACCGTGCTGGCGTTCATGAGCTGAAAATACCACTTAGACGAACACCCATGTTCGCAAATCTCGAGAGCCTGTTGTGTAGGCCCGCACACAGTCCCGCTAGGGTGCCTATTGACGGATGGCCAGCGAGAGGGCCGTCCCTTGTCGAGAGGACCAAACCGTGGAGATTTCGGGCTCCGCCGCCATTGTCACCGGAGGTGCGTCCGGTCTGGGTGCGGCCACCGCCAAGCGTTTCGCCGATGCGGGCGCGACCGTGTTCGGCCTGGATCTGGCTCAGTCCATCGAGCGTGCGGGTGACAGCGTGCCGGCCGGCGTCACCCTCATCCCGACCGACGTCACCAGCGGTGACGAGGTGGCCGCCGCGGTCGCCAAGGTCGTGGAATCCGGTGTGCCGCTGCGCATTGTCGTCAACTGCGCCGGTGTGGGCTGGGCGGGACGCATCCTGTCCAAGAACGGCCCGCACGACCTCGAGCTGTTCCGCACGGTCATCACCGTGAACCTGCTCGGCTCCTTCAACGTCATGCGCCTGGCCGCCGACGCCATCGCCAAGACCGAGCCGGTCGACGAGTACGGCTCGCGCGGCGTCATCATCAACACCGCCTCGGTCGCGGCCTTCGAGGGCCAGATCGGGCAGATCGCGTACTCCGCCTCCAAGGGCGGCGTCGCCGGCATGACCATCCCGGCCGCGCGTGACCTCGCGCAGTTCGGCATCCGCGTGAACACCATCGCGCCCGGCATCATCGACACCCCGATGCTCGCCGGTGTCACCGAGGAGTACCGCAAGGGCCTCGAGTCCGGCGTTCCGTTCCCGTCCCGCCTGGGTCGCCCGGACGAGTACGCGCAGCTCGCGCAGTACATCACCGAGCACGACTACCTGAACGGCGAGACCATCCGCATGGACGGCGCCCTGCGCATGGCTCCGCGCTAATTGTGCGAAAGACCAAGGCCCCGCACTGAATTCAGTGCGGGGCCTTGAATCTTGTTATCGAGTCCGCGAGAACTGATCTCGGAAGGTTCCGGGTAACTCCGGGGGTACCCCCAAAATCGGCTCGGCACCCAACCGCCAGCCCGCATGCGGTGCGGCCCACGGCTTTCAGCCGGGCGCTAAAGTCTCGGGGAGGCGGGGGAGCCTCCCTTAGTGCGGGCGAACAGCGGCCGCCTGGGGGCCCTTCTTGCCCTCGGTGATCTCGAACGAGACCGCCTGGCCCTCCTCGAGCTGACGGTAGCCGTTGCCCTCGATCTCCGAGTAGTGGACGAAAACGTCGGGGCCGTCCTCGCGGGCGATGAAGCCGTAGCCCTTCTCCGCGTTGAACCACTTGACGGTGCCCTGAACCATTACCTTCTCCTGACGAGGTGTTTCTTTTATTGCGTGGGCGCCGCGGCTGCGGGACCCGGGTCGATCAGAAGGCGGCTTGCAACTTGACTGGCAAGGTGAAGCAACGCCCGCACACTGTTCCGCGCGAGCATGTTGAAACACGAACACGAAAAACTTACGACCAAGACATACAACGTACGCCCCCGCCGCTAGTTCCCGAAAATCACCGAGACATGCGCACCGTCACACCGGAGACCGGCTGAGCATGACCGATTCCCGCTCGCTATGGATCGGGAACGTGCCGGCGGCCCCGGCACGACCCGATCCGACGCGCCAGGTCAGAGCGTGCGGGTGAGGCGATCGGCGAGGATCCGGGCGAAGTGCGCCGGGTCCTTGAGCTCCCCGCCCTCGGCGAGAACCGCCGTGCCGTAGAGCAATTCGGCCGTCTCGGTGAGGGCGAGCGGCTTGTCCTCGTCGCCGGACACCTTCGCGTACGCGTCGCGCAGACCCGTCACCAGAGCGTGGTCCGGGTTCAATTCCAGGATGCGCTTGCTGTGCGGCAGCTCCTGGCCGGAGGCGCGGTACATGCGTTCCAGCATCGGAGTGAAATCGAACACATCGCCGACGATGCAGGCCGGGGAGGTGGTGAGCCGGTTGGTCAGGCGCACCTCCTTGACGTCCGCGTCCAGGGTCTGCTGGAGCCAGCCGAGCACGCCGGAGAAATCCTTCTCCTGCTGTTCGCGCAGCTGCTCGGAGGCCTTCTTCTCGTCCTCCGTCTCCAGGTCGACCTCGCCCTTGGCGATGGAGACGATCGGCTTGCCCTCGAACTCGGTGACCGAGCCGACCCACATCTCGTCGACCGGGTCGGTCAGCACCAGCACCTCGAGGCCCTTGGCCCGCAGCGCCTCCATGTGCGGCGAGTTCTCGATCTGCTGCCGGGTCTCGCCGGTCATGTAGTAGATCGCCGACTGGGTCTCGGGCATGCGCTCGACGTACCCGGCCAGCGTGGTCAGCTCGCTCTCGGAGTGCGTGGACGCGAAGGACGAGACGCCCAGGATGGTCTCGCGATTGTCGGCGTCGGAGAGCAGGCCCTCCTTGAGCACCCGGCCGAACTCACGCCAGAACTCCTGGTATTTGGCCTGATCCTCGGCGTTCTTCAGATCCTTGACCGTGGACAGCACCTTCTTCACCAGGCGCTTGCGGATCATCTGGATCTGGCGGTCCTGCTGCAGGATCTCGCGGGACACATTGAGCGACAGGTCCTGCGCGTCGACCACGCCCTTGACGAAGCGCAGATACTCCGGCATCAGCTCTTCGCAGTTGTCCATGATGAACACCCGACGCACGTAGAGCTGCACGCCGCGCTTGTGCTCGCGGGTGAACAGGTCGAACGGCGCGTGCGAGGGAATGAACAGCAGCGCTTGGTATTCGAAGGTGCCCTCGGCCTTCATCGGGATGATCTCGAGCGGATCGTCCCAGGCGTGCGCGACGTGCTTGTAGAACTCCGTGTACTCCTCGTCGGTGACCTCGCTGCGCGGGCGGGTCCACAACGCCTTCTGGGAGTTCAGGGTCTGGGTCTCGACGATGGTCTTCTCGACCTTGTCCTCACCCTCGCCCTCCATGACGGTGCGCTCGACGTCCATCCGGACCGGCCAGGCGATGAAATCCGAGTACTTCTTGACGATTTCGCGGAGCTTCCACTCCTGCGTGTAGTCGAAGAGGTGATCGTCCTCGTCGGCCGCCATCAGGTGCAGCGACACCGAGGTGCCCTGCGGGGCGGTGTCGAGTTCCTCGATCGTGTAGGTGGGGCTGCCGGCCTCCGATTCCCAACGGGTACCGGTGGTTTCGCCCGCCTTGCGGGTGGTCAGCGTGACCTTGTCGGCCACCATGAAGGTCGAGTAGAAGCCGATGCCGAACTGGCCGATCAGCTCCTCGGCCTGCTGATCCCCGGCCTTGGCCTCCAGCAGCTGCTGACGCAGCGCGGCGGTGCCCGACTTGGCGAGGGTGCCGATCAGGTCCACCACCTCGGCACGGGACATGCCGATGCCATTGTCGCGCACGGTGAGCACGCGGTTGTCGCGGTCGACCTCGAGCTCGATGTGCAGATCCGAGGTGTCGGCGTGCAGGTCCTTGTCGCGGAAGGTCTCCAGGCGCAGCTTGTCCAGCGCATCGGAGGCATTGGAGACCAACTCCCGCAGGAAGGTGTCCTTGTTCGAATACACCGAGTGGATCATCAGCTCCAGCAGCTGATGGGTCTCGGCCTGAAACTCCAGGTGTTCGACGTGTTCGGTCACGACGCGATATTACGACGGTCGAAGTCGGCGATGGCGGGAACCTCGGCGTCGGCGCGGTCGGTCATCCAGTCCCGCAGCACCTGGGTCGCCCGGCAGTCGTCCTCGTTGTACTCGAAGATGCGGGTGCGCTGCGACAGGTCCGGTTCGCCGCCGTCGTAGGCGACGGCCAGGCGGTACCAGGCCATCGACGCCTCGCCGCCGGCCTCCGCGTCCCGCCAGTGGAAGCCCGCGACCGGCGCGATCTTCTTGAGGCCCTTGCCGTTCGGGCAGATGAACTGCTCCGACACCGCCTGGAACATGTCCACCCACTGCGGCCCGTCCACGAACCGCTGCACCTCCCGCTCGGTGGGGATGCCGGGGCGGCCCGCGAACCGGCGCGCCGACTCGTAGAGCCACTTGTCCTCGGCGGTGCGCGAATAGCAGTAGGCGGCAAAGGATTTACCGTCGGCGGCGGCCTGCGCGCGCACGCCCATCAGCCAGGTCCAGAACTCCGCGAAGGAGCGGCCCTCGTCCTCGGTGGGCAGCGGATCCCAGGTGACGAACGGTCGGTACACGCCGTCGAGCAGGGTGCCCCACAGGTAGGCGCCGTGCTCCTGGAAGCTCTCCAGATCCACGTCCACCTCGACGTCGGCGCGGGTCACCCGCACCCGGTCCACCCGGCGGACCAGCGGCGCGCCCGTCGCCCAGGCGCGGGCGGTGACCACGGCCTCGGTGAACGGCTCGTACTGCCAGTCGTCGGGATCGTCGCCGCTCCAGGCGGCCAGCTCGTCGATGGTCTCGACGCCGTGGCGGCGCAGCACCTCCGCGCGCGAACCCGGGGCCACCAGGCTCACGTCGCGGTGGTCGGCCAGCCACTGCTCACAGCTGCGGCCGCCCTCCTCGGGGGCCCGGCTCCACCAGGGGCACTGGCGGCATTCGGGGACTTTCGAAGGGACGGTGGGGAGTTCGCCGCGCACCACCGCGATGCGGTCGGCGTAGCGGATGTCGTAGTCGTCCAGCAGCAGGGCCAGGTCGTGCACCAGGATGCGGTCGAAGTGGTAGCCGATGGCGCCGCCGGTCAGGGACGGGCTGGCCAGGCCGTGCCGCTGCAGCATGCGGTACAGGTGCGCGAGGCGCTGGAGGTCGCGCGGCTGCGGCCGGGTGCGGACGTGCCTGTCCTCCTGGGGATTCCACTCGTACAGGCCGCTGGTCAGCGGGTGGTGATCGGCCGGGTCGGGCTGGCGGGGGTCGGTCACCTTGTGGTTCACCACGATGACCGGGCGGTATCCGCCGCGATCGCTGTCGCGCCACAGGATTTCGCAGCCGCCGCGACGGCCGGTGTCGACCTCCTGCGGCAGCAGCCCGCCCCAGATGCGGTCGACGCCCGCGGCCATGGCGGCCATGGTGGCGGCGGCCCGCGCGGTCGCGGGCTGCTTGGGATCGATCACCGTCCAGCTCTCGGGCGCCGCGGCGACCAGGGTGTCGCGCACCTGAGATCTGTGCGCGGCCGCCGCTTCTCGTCGCTGCTGCACGCCGGCGTCCTCGGCGACTCCGGTCAACACGCCCGGATGGGTGGCGTCCAGGAAAAGCCGGTGCCGGCACCCGATCAGCGCGCGCGCGTCGACGAACGCCGCCCGCTCGCCATGGTCACCGATGCCCGAATACACGCCAGTCAGTATGGCCTCATCCCCCGACAGGGTCGGCGGGCCGCCCTGTTTCCGCCAGGCGCTCGCTGCGGCGGGAACCCACCCGTTAGGGTGATTCGCACACTGCGTTTCATGGGCGGACAGGCATTTCCCCCGGCCCTGTACTGCCATGGCGAACCAGCATGACGGAGGCCATCAATGGGGTTGTTCACCAAGCGCAAGAAGCGGGTCAGCCGCCGAGCCGAGGCGAAAGCCCTCAAGCACAAGGCCGGCATGGAGGCCAAGCTCGGGGCGCGCAACGAGCGCAAGCGCAACCGTGCCGAGGCGCGCACGCAGCAGCAGGTCGCCAAAGCCGAGATCGCGAAGCTGCAGGCCGAGGAGAAGGCCGCCGAGAAGGTGGCCGCCCGCGCCGAGCGGGACCCGTTCAGCGCGGCCTCGATCCGCAAGTACCTGGGCGTGGCCCGGATCCTGGTGCCGGTGCTGGCGCCGCTCGCCTACCGCGGCGCCACCTTCGTGCGCGGGCAGCTCGACACCCGCCGCGCCCAGCAGCTCGGCGTCGGCCTCGACCAGCTCGGCGAGTTCGCCGGGCCGGGCGCCAAGCTGCAGGCCCGGATCGCGGGCGTGGAGTCGACGCTGGCCGAGATCGAGGCCAAGCACACCGACACCGAGACCAAGAAGTTCGTGGCCGCCAGCCGCGACCGGCTCGACAGCCTGTCCGCGGCCGTGCGCACCGCCGCCCAGATGCCGGTGCCGCGGCGCCGCGCGGTGCACGCCTCGATCTCCAACGAGCTCTCCGGCATCGAGGCCGACGTGCTCACCCGGCTCGGCGTGCGCTGAGTCACCCATGAGCTCGGTGCGCGGCGGATCGGCCGGGGTGGCCATGGCCGCCCTGGCGGTCGGCGCGCACGGGTTCGCGGGCGGCGGCTACCCCGGCACCTCCGGGCTGATGCTGCTGATGCTGGCGGCGGCCGCGCTCGGCGCGATCGCCGCCGTGCTGCGCCCGCCCGCCGCGCTGCCGCTGCTCATGCTGGCGGGCCAGCCCGTCTGCCACGTCGCCCTGAGCGGCCTGGTGCAGCACGGGCACGCCGCGCGGGCAATGGAATTCACCGCGCACGGGCCGATGGTGTTCGCGCACGCGGTCGCGGGCCTGGTCTGCGCGTTCGGGATCCTGGTCGCCGAGCGGCTCTACGAGGTGATCTCGCGGGCCGTGCGGATCGCGCTCACCCGCCCGTCCGGCCGGCCCGCTCGGGTCGCCCGGCTGCGCCCGGCGCACCACTCCCCTGCTTCGAAAGCTCTTCTCGCACTGGGCGCGGCCGGACCGCGCGCGCCCCCGGTCACGGTGTAACCCCGCTCCCTAACTTCCCGTAACCATTGTCAGAGAAGGCAATACACTCATGAACTCCTCTCTTTCGCGTGCCTTGATCACGTCGGCGGCCGCCGCGGGGCTGCTGCTGTCCGGCGCGGGCATCGCCGCCGCGCACGTGGTGGTCGACGCTCCCGGCGCCACCCAGAAGGGCTACACGGTCGCGACCTTCCGGGTGCCGACCGAGTCCGATACCGCTTCCACCACCAAGGTTTCGGTGACGCTGCCGAATCTGAAGAGTGCGCGCACCGAACCGATCGCCGGCTGGACCTCCAAGGTCGAGAAGAACGCGCAGGGTCAGGCCGTGTCCGTCACCTGGACCGCGGACCCCGGCAATCCGGGTGTGGCGCCGGGCCAGTTCCAGCGCTTCGCGGTCTCCCTCGGGCCGCTGCCCGAGCAGGCGAAGGTCAGCTTCAACGCGAGCCAGACCTACAGCGACGGCAAGGTCGTGGACTGGAATCAGCCCGCGAACGCCGACGGCACCGAGCCCGAGCACCCGGCCCCCACCCTCACGCTCGCCAAGAGCACCGGCCACGACGACGACGCGCCCGCCGCGGCCGACTCGGACAAGGGTGAGAAGGCCACCGACGACACCGCCCGCTGGCTCGGCGGCGTCGGTCTCGCGCTCGGCGCGCTGGGCGCGGCGCTCGGCTTGGGCAGCGTCATCCGGGGACGGCGGTCATGAGCCGCAAGGTCGCCGGTCTGATCACCGGTCTCCTGGTCGCCCTGTTCGCGCTGCTCGGCGGTGGCGTGGCGGGCGCGCATTCGGCCGTGGTGGGTTCCACCCCGGAGAACGGCGCGCAGATCGACACCTCCCCCGCGACGGTCAGCGTCACCTTCAACGAGAGCCTGCAGCCCGCCTACCCGTCCATGACGGTCACCGGGCCGGACGGCAATCTGTGGTCGAAGGGCCAGCCGAAGGTGGATGGCGCGACGCTCAGCGTCGAGGTCGGCGAGCTGGGTCCGGTGGGCGAGTACAAGATCGCCTACCGGGTCACCTCCGCCGACGGCCACCCGGTCAGCGGTACCCGGTCGTTCACGCTCACCAAGGCGGGCAACGGAACTCCGGGCCCGAAGTCGGACTCGGGCGCCAAGTCGGGCGGCTCCGACGGTGGCGTGCCGCTGTGGATCTTCATCGTGTGCGCGGTGGCGCTGTTCGGCGGCGGCCTGGCCTTCGCCCTGTTCGGCGGACGGGGCAAGCGGCGCTCGTGAATCGGCCCGGCCGCATCGATCGTCGCCGGGAGCGCGGGACGACCGGCGGTGGCAGCTCACCGAGATGGCTACTGCTGCTGGTCATTCCGGCCGCCCTGGCCGGGACCGGGCTGGCCTGGGCGCTGGCCGCCGAGGATCCGGTGCAGGCCGAGGCCCCGGTCCGGGTGCTCGCGGATTGCGCGGGGGCGACCGTGCTGGGGCTGGCGGCGCTGCCGCGGCTCTCGGATCGGTTGACCCCGCACTGGCGGGCGCTCACCGTGGCCGCCGCCGCGTGGGCGGCCATGGAATTCGCCATGCTGGTGCTGGAAGCCGCGGAGGTGCAAGGGATTCGGGCGCGGCGGCTGAGCGGTACCGAGTTCGGCGACTATCTCGCGCATGTGAGCGGCGGGCAGATCGGGATCGCGTTGCTGATCGGGACCGGGGTGGTGGCGGCCTACAGCGCCTTCGGTTTCCGGCGGCCGGATCGGGCCACCGCCGATCTGGTGCTGGTCTTCACCGCCGTGACGCTGGCGCTGCGGCCGATCACCGGGCACATGTCGCAGCAGACGTTCGGGTCGGTGCTGGCGGCGCTGCACGCGCTGGCCGCGGCGGCCTGGTTCGGGCTGCTGCTGGCGCTGGCGCTGACGGTGCGCACCCGCGGCGAGTGGGCGGCGTTGCTGCCGAAGTACTCGACGTGGGCGCTGCCGCTGGTGGTCACGGTGGCCGTCACCGGAGTGGTGAACGGACTGGTGCGGATCGGCGGCGTGACTCCCCTGGTGACCAGCGGGTACGGGCGGATCCTGCTGGCGAAGACGCTGCTGGTGGCGGTGCTGATCGGGCTGGGCTGGTGGTGGCGGCGCGGCTGGGTGCCGAAGGCCGCCGATCACCGGATGACAGCCGAGCAGTCGCTGCGGCGCGCGATTGTGGAAGTGCTGGTGATGGCGCTAGTCTTCGGGTTGGCCGCGACGCTGGCAGTGACCGCGTGATAGATGGCGCGCATCACAACCTCTGCGACGAAAACTAGAACACGTTACAGTTGCGCCCATGACAGAAGTCAAGATCGTCGCGGATTGCGCTGCCTCGGCCGAATCCGCCTTCGCCTATGTCAACGATTACCGGCACCTGCCGAAATTCATCAACGAGATCAGCGCCTTCACCCCGCTGACCGAACAGATCGAGGGCATGGACGCCACCTTCGACGGCACCATTCAGCTCGGGCCGATCGCGCTGCACTCCACCATCAAGATCGTCCGGCATGAGCCCGGCTACGCCATCGCGGTGAAATCCATCAAGGGCTTCGAAATCGAATCCACCTTCCTGTTCCACGACAAGGGCGCCGAATCCTGCACCATCGACGCCATCGTCGACTACCGGGTCCCCGGCGGCCTGGCGGGCAAGATTCTCGGCAAGACCATCGAGCCCTTCGTGAAGCTCGCGGTGAAGAGCTCCACCGGCAATCTGGTCAGCCAGGTCTCGGCCTTCCACGCCGAGCGCACCGGCGCCGAGCCGGACCGCACCAACGCCTGATCCAGTCCACGGGTCGTCAGAGCCGCCGACCCCCCGCGGTTGTCCGCCACGCGCCCGCTGAGGGATCCTGGGCGCATGCCCGAACGCACCACCCCCAGCCCGCTGCAGCGCCTCGGCTACATCTGCGGCCGGCCCCTCCCGCCGTCCATGCGGGACTGGGTGCTGCGCGACCTCACCGGCCCCGGCGCCACCCGCCGCTACCTGCTGCGCATCCTGATCCCGATCATCCCGGTGCTGTGCCTGTTCCTGCTCATCCCCGGCCCACTGTGGATGGGCCTGGCCATGATGGCCCTGCTGTACCTGCCGCTCATCTACTTCACCGCGGCCCTCACCTACGTCTTCCGCCGCAACCGGCTCATCAAGAACGGCCTGGACCCCGCCCTGGCCGACGCCGACCGCCGCGCCCGCGAGGCCGCCGACCGCAACGCCTACGAGCAGCGCCACGGCCGCGCCTGACCCTGTGTCCCCGGTCTCGATTCGAACCCCCCGACGGCCGCGAGGAATACGCTCGAAGGCAGTGACAGTCGGCTTCGGGTTCGATGGAGAACCAGATGGAACCTCAATGGGCGGCACCGCAATTCCTGGCGAGTGATGCCGATCGGGAACACGCGATCGAGGCGCTGAAACAGAGTTTTCAGGCCGGGCGGATCACGGTCGAGGAATTGTCCGAACGCATCGGGCACGCGCTCAATGCGCGGACCTGCGGGGAAATCGACCGGGTGATGAGCGGATTACCGTGGCAGCCGGTCACGCCGATGCGGTATCCCGCGTATTACGCGCCCTATACGCCGCCGCCCGCGCGGTCGAAGGGAATGGGGATCGCCGCGTTCGTGCTCGGGGTGTTCGGATTCCTGTGCGGATTCACCGCGGTTCCGGCGGTGGTACTGGGCCTGGTCGCGCTCACCGTCGAACCCGAACGCCGCGACGACCGCGGGTTCGCGATCGCGGGGCTCGCGGTGGGCGCCATGTGGATGCTGGTCTTCGGGTGGATCTACTTCAGCTGACCGCTCGCTCGAAGGCCAGCAGATCGGCCTCGGTCTGGCGGAACAGCCAGTAGTCGCCGAGGAAGCCGAGCACGCCCGCCACGCACAGGCCGTAGATCGGGACCAGCACCAGCGCCACCTCCCCGGCGTCGAGGAACATCAGGCTGGCGATCACCCCGACCAGCGGAATCGCCACGGCCACCGCCAGATAGCGGGTGCAGCGGCGGCCCAGCGCGCGCAGCGCGTCCCGATCCTCGGCCGTCTCGCCGTGGGTGAGCAGCCGCGGATAGAAGCAGCGCACGATGAAGAAGGTCACCACGAAGAACGGGTAGGCGACCGCGATCGCACCCGAAACCAGCAGCGTCGCCACCAGATTCGCGATCCGGCCCGGCGACAGGTCGGTGAGGACGGCCAGCGACACCGCCGACACCACGGCCGCCAGCACCCACCACGCGAAGGCCAGCAACGCCACCCGGTCACCGTTCTTCAACGTGTCCCGGCGGGCCAGCGACAGGTCCGCGGAATCGTAGGTGCGGCCCCGGCGCAGACCACGCCACACGATGAAGGCCCGGCGGCACAGATAGTTGGTAACCGCGATGGCCGCGGGCGTCGAGATCAACACCAGCCCGTTGCCGACCACCTGCAACCGCGCCCGCTCCTCGGGCGTGAACCAGAGCGCCCACAGCGGATGGTTGTGCAGATTCGCGTACGCCATGCCGAGCACGTCGCCGACCAGGCTGGCCACCGTGATCAAGGCCAGCAGCGACCACGGCCCTACCCGGGCCCGCCAGCTGCGCTCGGGCGGATCCACCAGATCGCGGGCCCGCTCGTCCAGGCACAGCTCCAGCTGCTGGGCCAGGGCCGCGCCGTCCGCCCAGCGGTTCTCACGGTCGGGGGACAGGCATTTCAACAACACCCGGCGCAGGGTCGCCGGGCAGTCCGGCGGCAGCGCCTCGAGGTGGACCGGATCGACCTCGTGGGAGCGCAGCCGCAGCATGCGCTCGAGCGAGGACTCCGAATCACCCGCGCGGGTCTCGTCGTCGAAGGGACGGTGGCCGGTGAGCAGTTCCCACAGCACCACCCCGAGGGCGTAGACATCGCTGCGCCCGTCGAGCGCCTCGGCCGTCTCCGGCAGGTGCGGATGGCAGGCGGCCAACTGTTCCGGGGACATGTAGGCGAGGGAGCCGCCGAAGTACGCCAGCGGACTCGCGCCCGCCACGTGCGTGCTGAAACTGATGTTGAAGTCCGCCAGCTTCGGACTGCCGTCCGCGGTGAGCAGCACGTTGGCGGGCTTGATGTCCCGGTGCAGAACGCCGTTGGCGGACGAGTAATCCAGCGCACGGGCCAGCCGGGCGCCCAGCCACGCAACGGTTTCCGGCCAGGTCCGCTCCGCGTGCTCGGCGCGCGTGACGGATTCGCCCGGCACCAGGCCGCCCTTGTCGCGCATGGCGGCGTTGACGGCCTCCAGCAGGATGCCGCCGTTCCGTTCGGCTGGTTCCCGGGAACGCACCAGCGCCAGCACCTTCGACAGCGTGCCGCCCGGAAGGTACTGCATGTACAGCAGTTTCAGTTCCCGGTCGGCGAGCAGCCGCTGATCGAAGACGCGCACGATGTGCTCGTGGTCGAGCTGGGCCAGGGTCTCGGACTCGGTGCCGTGATTCTGCGAGATCTTCACCGCCACCAGGCGTTGCATGGATCGCTGCCGGGCCAGGAACACCCGGGCGAAGGCGCCCGCGCCCAACTCCACCAGCAGATCGAAATCGTCGATCCGGTCGCCGACCTCGATGCCCTCCAGCGCGTGCTGGGCCTGCGGGCGGGCGATCAGGGTGCTGCGGTAGTCGTGCTCGGCCCATTCGGTGGGGGCGGCCTCGGTCGGGTAGCAGCTGATGTCGAGGGCGATGCCGGAGCGCTCGAGCGCGTGGAACTCCTCGTAGGCCAGGTCCGGGGGCAGTGGGCCGGAACGCAATTCGTCGAACTCGCCGCGGTATTCGGCCAGGCGTTTGGGGAAGTCGTAGCGGATCCAGCGGTATTCGAGGTCCACCTTGATCAGTTCGATCAGCGCGACGCGCCGCAGTTGCGGTGCGCGCGGCAGGAATTCGACCAGGTTCGGCGGCGCGCCGGCGGCCTCCCAGGCGGCCTGGAATCCGGCGACGGTAGACGCCAGCAGAGAACGGATCTCGTCGACGCCATCGGAGTCGATCGCCGGTTCCACGTTCATGCCTCCCCCGACCTGGATTCACCGGGTTGTCGCCAGTATGCGCCCGAGAATCCGACTGAGCGGTTGATTCATTCCTGTAGATAGATCGCGGAGCGAGCGCGGAGCGCATCACCACGGTCCCCAGGCGGCCGACCGGAGCCCCCGCACGGCCGGTCGCGGAGCACTATTGTCGCGGTATGAGTGAGCAGTTCCCGGAACGGATCTGGGGTTCCCGTACCAACCTGCTGTCCCGGCTGGCCAGCCCGTTCGCCGCCACCAAGCTCGGATCACTGGTCATCCGCAAGCTGACCCCGCTCGATCGCAGGGTGCTCGAACGCAGCGACGGCAAATACACCGTCCTGGGCCCGATCGGCGCGCCCGTCATCCTGCTCACCACCGTCGGCCGCAAATCCGGCGCACCCCGCACCACCCCGCTGCTCTACGTGCACGACGGCGACACCCTGTACGTGATCGGCTCCAACTTCGGCCAGGCCCACCACCCCGCCTGGACCGCGAACCTGCTCGCCAACCCGGCCGCCGAGGTCGCGATCGCCGGGCAGCATCTGCCCGTCACCGCCGCCCTGGTCACCGACGAGGACCGCCGGCGAGGGATCTTCGAACGCTTCGAGGAGACCACCGAGGCGTACACCGCCTACCGCAATCGCACCGCCCGTGACTTGCGGATATTCGCCCTGACAAGATAGTTCTCGTGACCGAATCAACGAACGTAGTGGCAACCGCCGACCTAGCCGACGAGATCGGCCCCGAGATCCGAAGCTGCGACACCCAGTTCATTCAGTTCGGTGGCCGCGAGACCTTCGCCGGCCGCATCGTGACCATCAAGACCTTCCAGGACAACCTGCTGGTCAAGCAGACCCTCGGCGAACCCGGCGAAGGCCGCGTGCTGGTCGTCGACGGCGGCGGCAGCATCCACACCGCCCTGGTCGGCGACATCATCGCGGGCCGCGGCGTGGACAACGGCTGGGCCGGCGTCGTCATCAACGGCGCGGTCCGGGACTCCGCCGTGCTGCGCACCATGCCCATCGGCATCAAGGCGCTCGGCACCAACCCGCGCAAGAGCACCCAGAAGGAGGGCAACGCCGAGAAGGACGTCACCGTCGAATTCGGCGGCGTCAGCTTCGTCCCCGGTGACATGCTCTACAGCGATCATGACGGCGTCGTGGTTCGCAGCGAAGACTAGGCCGACTCTCGGGAAGCTCTCAGCGGCTGAAGCCCGGAACCCCCGACAATGGGAACCCGTGTGCCTTCAGCCGCTGGTGACCCGAGCCTTGTGCCCGGCCAACGCCACCACATCCCCGGCGTGTAGCTGCCGCCCGCGGCGCAGCTCCACCTCGTCGTTGACACGTACCAGGCCCTGGGCGATAACCGTCTTGGCTTCCGAACCCGAATCGATGAGGTTCGCCAGCTTCAGGAACTGGCCGAGTCGAATGACCTCGTCCTCGATCGGGACATCGAATGGATCCGACATGGGGTACATCCTCACCCGCGGCCGCCGCGAGACCAAACGGCGCCCTCACCACCGGCCGCCACGCGGCGGTAACCACCGGCCGCACCGCGGCAGAATCCACCCGCCGCACCGCGGCGGTATCCACCAGCCGCACCGCGGCGGTATCCACCAGCCGCACCGCGGCGGTATCCACCAGCCGCACCGCGGCGGTATCCACCAGCCGCACCGCGGCGACGAGACACGAACCGGGTTCTGAGTGCACATGGGTACCGGCAACATTCACACTGGTGCGGTGACTTCCACGCAGGACCGGCCGCACCCCGACTCCGACCACAGACCGGAGCCGCGGTCCCCGGAGGTGCCACACCGCGGACACGGCCGGTTGCGGGAGCTGCCGCACCTCGCGGGCACCGCGCTCGGCATCTTCTCGGTCCTCTGCTTCGCCTGGAGCATCTCGCCCGGGCTGCGCTACCTGACCACGCACCTGCGTCACTTCGTCGACACCTACTACTTCGACGCGCCCGACACCTCGCTGGTGTGGGCCCTGGTCATCGGCCTGCTGGCGGGCGCGACCGCCAGCCGCAAACGCATCGCCTGGTGGCTGCTGGTCGGCTACATGGCGGCCTTCGCGCTCGCCAACGCCCTCGACTTCGCCTCCGAGGGCGACATCAACGCCCTGGTGGCGTTGATCATCCATCTCGCGGTGATCGGCGTCCTGATCGCGTCCTGGTCGGAGTTCTACACCCACGTGCAGCAGGGCGCGGTGTGGCGGGCGCTGGGCGTGCTCGCGGGCGGGCTGGCCCTGGGCAGCCTCGCCGGGTGGGGCCTGGTCGAACTGTTCCCCGGCAGCCTGCCCGACCACACCGAGCGCGCGCTGTGGGCGGTGTCGCGGGTGACCGCCACCATCCTGGTCTCCAACGAGGACTTCGACGGGCATCCGCCGCATCCGGTGAACCTGCTGCTCGGCCTGTTCGGCGCCATCGCGCTGCTGGCCGCGGTGATCACCCTGTTCCGGTCGCAGCGCTCCTCCAACGCGCTCACCGGACTCGACGAATCCGCGCTGCGCGGGCTCATCGAACGCTCCGACGTCGAGGACTCGCTCGGCTACTTCGCCACCCGCCGCGACAAGGCCGTGGTGTTCGCGCCCAGCGGCAAGGCCGCCATCACCTATCGCGTGGAACTCGGCGTCTGCCTGGCCTCCGGCGACCCGATCGGGCCGAAGGAGGCGTGGTCGCACGCCATCGACGCCTGGCTCCGGCTCGCCGACCAGTACGGCTGGGCCCCCGCGGTGATGGGCGCCAGCGAGCTCGGCGCCACCGCCTACCGGCGGGCCGGACTGTCCGCGCTGCGCCTGGGCGACGAGGCCATCCTCGAGACCCGCACCTTCTCCCTGGCCGGACCCGATATGAAGCCGGTCCGGCAGGCCGCCAATCGTCTCGCCAAACAAGGCATCACGGTGCGGGTGCGCCGCCACAAGGAGATCTCCCCCGAGGAGATGCAGGACGTCATGCGACGCGCCAATGAATGGCGCGACACCGAGACCGAACGCGGCTTCTCCATGGCGCTGGACCGGCTCGGCGACCCGCTCGACGGCGACTGCCTGCTCGCCGAGGCGGTCGCGCCGAACGGGCAGGTGCTCGGCATGCTGTCGTTCGTGCCGTGGGGCCGCACCGGTGTCTCCCTCGACCTCATGCGCCGCGACCGCACCGGCCCCAACGGGCTGATGGAACTGATGATCTCGCGGCTCGCCCTCACCTCCGACCAGTACGGCATCACCCGGATCTCGCTGAACTTCGCGGTCTTCCGCGCGGTCTTCGAGGAGGGCAGCCGGATCGGCGCCGGACCGGTGCTGCGGCTGTGGCGCGGCGTGCTCATGTTCTTCTCGCGCTGGTACCAGCTCGAGGCGCTCTACCGCTCCAATGTGAAGTACCAGCCCGAATGGGTGCCGCGGTTCTCCATGTTCGAGGAACGCCGCCACCTGCTGCGGGTCGCCACCGCCAGCGCGCTCGCCGAGGGCTTCCTGCCCCGCTTCGGCCGCGAACACGACGCCTCCGCCCACACCGGTCTGCGGCCCTCGGTGCCCGACGAGGTCACCGGCCTGCACGCCGACGGCAGCCCGCCCGACCTGCCGCCCGAGGAACTCGAGGAGAACGGCCAGCGCCGCCCCGAACAGGTACGGGTGCGGATGGACAAGCTGGCCAAGCTCCAGGACTCCGGCGTCGAGGCCTACCCGGTCGCCTATCCGCCCACCCACACCGTGGCCGCGGCCCGCGGCTGCCCGCAGGGCACCACGGTGCGAGTCTGCGGGCGGCTCTTGCGGATTCGCGACTACGGCGGCGTCATCTTCGCCGTGCTGCGCGACTGGTCGGGCGACATCCAGCTGCTCATCGACCGCGGCCGGGTGGGCGCGGACCGCAGCGAATCGTTCACCGAGTTCTTCGACCTGGGCGACCTGATCGAGGTGAGCGGCCAGCTGGGCCGCAGCCGCCGCGGCGAACTGTCCCTGCTCGCGCAGGACTGGCGGATGATCGGCAAATGCCTGCACCCGCTGCCCGACAAGTGGAAGGGCCTCTCCGATCCGGAAGCCCGGGTGCGGCAGCGCTACGTCGACATGGCCATCAACACCGACGTCCGCGAGGTGATGGCCAAGCGCAGCGCGGTGGTGCGGTCCCTGCGGGACAGCCTGCACGGCTGGGGCTTCCTCGAGGTCGAGACCCCGGTACTGCAGCAGGTGCACGGCGGCGCCAACGCGCTGCCCTTCACCACCCACATCAACGCCTACGACCTGGACCTGTACCTGCGCATCGCACCCGAGCTGTACCTCAAGCGACTGTGCGTGGGCGGCATGGAGAAGGTGTTCGAACTGGGCCGCGTCTTCCGCAACGAGGGCGTCGACTACAGCCACAACCCCGAGTTCACCATCCTGGAAGCCTATGAGGCGCACAGCGATTACGAACGCATGATGCACGCCTGCCGTCAGCTCATCCAGGCCGCCGCGGTCGCCGCCAACGGCAGAATGGTGGCGCTGCGGCCCGGACCCGACGGCGCGCTCACCGAGGTCGACATCTCCGGCGAGTGGACCGTCAAGACCGTGCACGGCGCCGTGTCCGAGGCGCTCGGCGAGACCATCACCCCCGACACCGACGCCGAACGGCTGCGACTGCTGTGCGAGAAGGCGGGCGTCCCGTTCCAATTGGGCTGGGACGCCGGTCAACTCGTACTCGAGATGTACGAGCACCTGGTGGAGTCCACCACCCAGAACCCCACCTTCTACATCGACTTCCCCACCTCCGTGTCCCCGCTCACCCGCGCGCACCGGCACATCGCCGGTGTCACCGAACGCTGGGACCTGGTCGCCTGGGGGGTCGAATTGGCCACCGCCTACAGCGAATTGACCGATCCGGTCGAACAGCGCCGCCGCCTCACCGAACAGTCCATGCTCGCCGCCGGCGGCGACCCGGAGGCCATGGAACTCGACGAGGACTTCCTGCAGGCCCTCGAACACGCCATGCCGCCCACCGGTGGCCTCGGCGTCGGCGTGGACCGGGTGGTCATGCTGCTGATCGGCCGCAGCATCCGCGAAACCCTGCCCTTCCCGCTGGTGAAACCGCGCGGCGCGGGCAGCTGATCCCGGCAGGACCCGGGTAAACCCTGATTCCCGCGGCCGTCTCCCCGGTTAATCTGGGAGTTCGGCCCGGGAGGGCCACCGGCCACACCGATTGGGGAATCCATGCACTACCTAGATCTCATGACCCAGGCGACACTGCTGGACCACCACGTGTGGACGCACCCCGATACCTGGAACGCCGCCCTCGAGAACACCGCCGCCCGCCGCTCCAGCAGCAAGCGCGGCATGAGCTTCTGGGGCTTCCTGGGCGTCTGCTGCATCGGCATCGTCATCCTCGTCCTGGGCATCGTCTACCTGATGCGCCGCAAGAAGAGCTGACCCCCGGCACCCCCGGGGTGCGCTGCGGGCCGGGTGCGGCAGAGTGGGGGGTGTGCAGTTGATCCTCGTCCGCCACGCCCAGCCGCAGCGCGTCCAGGCCGAATCCGGCCACGCCGACCCGGATCTCACCGCGCTCGGGATCGAACAGGCGGGCCGGGTTCCGGCCGCACTCTCCCAGCACCGGATCGCGCGGGTGGTCAGCAGCCCGCAGTTGCGGGCCCGCGAGACCGCGCGACCCACCGCGGAGAAGCTCGGGCTCGACATCGACATCGTGGACGGGCTCGCCGAATACGATCGCGACCTGCCGATGTACATCCCGATCGAGGACGCGCAGCGGGACTTCCAGGAGACCTACGCGCGCATCAAGGCCGGGTACCTGCCCGAGCAGATCGACGGTGACGCCTTCATCGCGCGGGTGCGTGACAGCGTCACCGCCATCGTGGCGGCCGCCGCGCCCGCCGACACCGTGGTCGTCTTCGCGCACGGCGGCGTGATCAACGTGCTGCTGCAGGATGTACTGGGACTCGCACGGCCGCTCACCTTCCCGATCGACTACTGCTCGATCACCCGAATCCTGTACTCGCGCACCGGCGGCCGCACCGCCGCCACGGTCAACGAGAACGGGCACGTCTGGGACCTGCTGCCGCGCGCGCAACGCGCCCTGCCCTGACCGGACGGACGGACGGACGCTCAGCCGACTCCCAGCCCGATCTCACACAGCCCGGAGGGCCGGGCCTTTCGATGGGACTCGTGCGCCGCTCCCCCCGCGGCGCGCGATCCCGACAGAAAGGCACCACGATGTCCGCCCTCCACAAGCCCCGCCGTCGTCTCGCCCTGCGTCTGGCCGCGGCCGGGTTCCTGGCCGCCATCCCGCTCGCCGTCGTCGCCCTCCCGGCGAACGCGGCGACCCCCGCCGACACCACCGCCCCCGTCGTCGCCCAGCAGATCGACGACAACGGGCCGTGGGACCACGATCACGACCGCGACCACGACCGCGACCGCGACCGCGATCACCACGACCGCGATCACGACGGTGACTGGAACCGCAACGGCGACTGGAACAACAACGGCTGGAACAACGACCCCGCCCCCGCGCCCGCGCTGCCGCCCACCGGCTCCTTCGGCTAGATCACCCGCAGACAGCCGAAAAGGCCGCTCCCGGAATGGGAGCGGCCTTTTCGATGCGGTGCGGTCCTGGGGCGCAGGACCTCTCACCCGAGGATCAGGCGTTGGTCGCGATCCAGTTGTGCATCCAGGTCAGCGCGGTCTGGCCGCCGCCGACGCCGTAGCTGCCGTAGCTGGTGTGCTTGCCGCTGCGGTAGAACTGCTCGAGCTGGTGCGCGTACTCGCTGTCGGCGCCCTCGGCCAGCTGTGCCTGCAGGGTGCCGAAACCGCCCTGGGCCATCAGGTCATTGAGGATCGACCCGAACTCGAGCTGCGTCTGCCACGGGTTGAAGTTGTTCGGGTTGGTCGCCTGGGCGAGGAAGCCCGCGAAGCGGGTGACGAAGTCGGTCTCCTCGGTGGAGCAGTACAGGTCGCCCAGGGCGCACACGGTGCGCACCTTGTCGCTGACCCAGCCGAAGCCGCCGGCGCGCGGCCCGCCCGCGCCCGCGCCGGGGGCGAACGGACCGATCTGGGCGTCGGCGGGCGAACGGCGCGGGTCGGAGATCAGCGCGACGGCGGCGACGCGATCCGGCGGCACCACGCCGTGGCCGGTGCCGATCTCGGCGGCGAGATCGCCTGCGGCGTCGGCGCCCTGGCTGTAACCGGTGATGGCGATCTTGGTGCCCGCGCACCGCGCGGCCACGGCCTGGACCAGACCGCGGGCGTTGTCGACGGCTTCCTTTTTGGAGGCGGCGTAGATGTCGCCCTCCCACGGGAAGGCGGTCGCCGCGTAGGTCACGTAGTCGACCTCACCGGGTAGACCATTGGTCACCGTGGCCAGCATGCCGGGCTTGGGGTCCTTGTCGTGGCCGGTCTCCCAGGTGCCGGGGACGGCGACCGTGTAGAGACGCGGGCACCCCGGGTCCGCCGAAACGGGACCGCTGCCCAGGACGATTCCCGACATGAGCACGCTCGCCGCTGCCCCCGCAGCCGCGACAATATTCTTCAACCGCACCCTTGCTCCAGTTCACGCTTGTGCCGGGACATCTCACGCGTCCCGTATTCCCGATCATGGTGCGGTCGCCGGATGACACTCCGGTGCACTCCGGGTTAACCCACGTAACCGCCCCGTATGAGTTCACCGAAACAAACTGGTCGACGAGATCAGCGACACACCGCCGACTAGCATAAAGGGGCCTAGTCAGCAATGCCAGGCGAGCGGGCCAAGACGTCCGATTCCGGCCGAACCTTCACCGGCGCAGCAACATCCGGCAACCCCGGCGGATCAGCCCTGAAGCGCGGCCTCGAGCATCGGCCAGGAGCGGTGCAGCGCGTCCTCCCAGTACCGCCAGGAATGCGTTCCGGAGGGCCGGAATTCGATCTGCGCCGGGATACCGAGCGCGCCCAGCCGGTCGGCGAGCTGATGGGTGCACCCGTTGGTCGCGGCCTCGATCAGGCCGCCGAGGATGATCTGGTTGGCCAGCGTCGCCGGGCGGCCGCCGATCGACGGCGAGTCCAAGGTGTCCATCGGACCGGGCAGCCCGGTGGAGTTGGAGATGAACAGCGCCTTGCCGCGCAGCTTCTCGGCATTGATCACCGCGTCGTGCCGGGCCCAGTCCGGGTCGCCGGGCGGACCCCACATATTGCGGGAGTCGGCGTCGCCGCGGTCGAGCACCATCTGAATGTACTTGCGGCTGTTGTCATCGGCGGTGGAGGCGCACCCGCTGTAGGCGGCGACCGCGCGGTAGCGATCGGGCGCGAGGATGGCCATGTTCAACGCGGAGGTCGCGGACATGGAGACGCCCGCGATGGCGTTCGCGCCGGAGGTGTTGAGCGCCTTGTCGATAATGGGCGGCAGTTCGGCGGTCAGGAAGGTTTCCCACTTCTGGCGGCCGATCGCCGGGTCATCCTGTTGCCAGTCGGTGTAATACGAGAATTTACCGCCGACCGGCGATACCACATTCACGTTCTTGTCGGAGAAGAAACTGACAATATCGGTTTGCCGATACCAGGTCGCAGCGTCCTCGCCGCCGCCCGCGCCATTCAACAGATACAGCGTCGGACGGGGCACGCTGTTGTCGAATGCGGTGAGGACCTGGAGCGTGATCTCCCGACCCATGGCGGCCGAATAGACCTTGAACTCTTCCTGCCGCTGTCCGGGCCGATCGATCGAAACGAGATGGGATTCCGCGGAATTCGCGGGATCGGCCGTGGCCGTACCGATGGCCTCCGGCGACAACGTGAGGGCCAGCGAGAACGCCAGGCCCGCAATCGCGGTGAGTGCCGGTGACTTACGGGTGCGCATCGGTACGGGTGTTCCTATCGATCGAATCGGCCCGGTCGGGAATCAGCTGCCGATGTACTTGCGGATCGCGTCCGAGATGATGTCGGAGAACGAACCGGTCGAGCTGGTCTGACCGTCCGAGGAACCCAGGCCGTTATTGTTCAGGCTGCCGAGGGCGGACTCGCCGACGGTGTTCGGGCGGGCGGTGAAGCACGCGGTCAGGTTCGGCAGGCTGTTGCTGACGCCGACGGTGCCGGCGACGCCGATGCCACCGCTGGTGACCTGCTGACCACCGGAGAGGTTGGTGGGCACCCGGTAGGTGATGGTGTAGGTGACCGGGTTACCGGAGTTCACGAACCAGCCCGGGTTGGTGACCTTCCAGCCGCCGCCGTTGGGCTCCGGGGTGACCGCCTCGGTGCGCTGGCCACCGGCCAGGTGGTAGGCGGTGACGCTGGCCTCGAGCGGCGCGCCGAAGCCGGACGGCGGGTAGTCGGTGATGGTGTTGACGTACGGGTTGCCGATGCCGGTGGTGCCGACGACGATCTTGTAGGTCGCCGTGGTGCCGACGCCGATCGAGTCACCGTTGACCGACTTGTCGTAGGTCATGGTGATGCCGACGGTGCTGGCATCCTTCTTCTCGGCGTGCGAGCTGATGGCGCAGGTGCCTTCGGCGGACGCGACGCCGGTTTCCATGACGGCCATGCCCATACCGGCGAAAACCATTGCGCCAGAAGTCGCGATTGCGGCCGCGCGGCGATTACGGAACATTACTTTTCCTCCAAAGATGTCCCGAGATCCTCCGGGACCGATCCATACTTACCGAGCGCTGCGGACGACTCGGAGAGGTGGACTCCACACGAGGGGTAAGTAAACAGGTGTAACTGGTCCCCTGTCCAGGGTTTGCGAAAACTACTCGAAGCTACTGACTAGTAAACATTTCACATACGTTTATCGCATGACCAAAAGTGTCCCGGCATGACAAAAGGTGCCCCCGAACCGAGGTCCGGGGGCACCTTCGAGCGTTCGCTCAGTGGCTGCGGATCAGCGCTGGGCGACCATGGTCGGGGTGATCGGGGACGGCAGCGCCGTCTCCCCCTCCAGGTACTTGTCCACCGCGGCGGCCGCGGCGCGGCCCTCGGCGATGGCCCACACGATCAGCGACTGACCGCGACCCATGTCGCCGGCGACGAAGACGCCGGGCACCGTGGTGGCCCAGTCCTTGTCACGCATGACATTGCCGCGCTGGTCGTAACCGACGCCCAGACCCTCGAGCAGGCCGTTCTTCTGCGGGCCGACGAAGCCCATGGCCAGCAGCACCAGGTCCGCCTCCAGGGTGAAGTCGGTGCCGTCGACCTTCTCGAAGCGGCCGTTGACCATCTTCACCTCGTGCGCCTGCAGGCCGTTGACCTTGCCGTCCGCACCGACGAAACGCTCGGTGTTGACGGAGAACACGCGCTCGCCGCCCTCCTCGTGAGCCGAGGAGACGCGGTACATCAGCGGGTAGGTCGGCCACGGGGTCGAGGCGGCCCGCTCCTCCGGCGGACGCGGCATGATCTCGAACTGGTGGATCGACTCCGCACCCTGACGGTGCGAGGTGCCCAGGCAGTCCGCGCCGGTGTCACCGCCACCGATGATGACGACCTTCTTGCCACGCGCGTGGATGCGCGGCAGGCCGTCCTCGTCGGTGATCTCGTCGCCCAGCTGCACGCGGTTGGCGAGCGGCAGGAACTCCATGGCCTGGTGGATGCCGTCCAGGTCGCGACCCGGGATCGGCAGGTCACGCGCGATGGTGGCGCCACCGGCCAGGACGACCGCGTCGAACTGCTTGCGCAGCTGGTCGGCGGTGATGTCCACGCCCACGTTCACGCTGGTCTTGAAGATGGTGCCCTCGGCCTCCATCTGCGCGACGCGGCGGTCGATGAAGCGCTTCTCCATCTTGAATTCCGGGATGCCGTAGCGCAGCAGGCCGCCGATGCGGTCGTCGCGCTCGAACACGGTCACGGTGTGACCGGCCCGGGTCAGCTGCTGGGCGGCGGCCAGGCCCGCGGGGCCGGAGCCGACGACCGCGATGCGCTTGCCGGTGAGACGGGTCGGGTAGACCGGGGTGACCCAGCCCTCGTCGAAACCGTTCTCGATGATCTCGACCTCGACCTGCTTGATGGTCACCGGATCCTGGTTGATGCCCAGGACGCAGGACGCCTCACACGGAGCCGGGCACAGGCGGCCGGTGAACTCCGGGAAGTTGTTGGTCGCGTGCAGCCGATCGAACGACTCCTTCCACGCGCCCTTGTACACCAGGTCGTTCCACTCGGGAATCAGGTTCCCGAGCGGACAGCCGTTGTGACAGAAGGGGATACCGCAGTCCATGCAGCGGCTGGCCTGCTTCTGCAGGGTCTCGTGGGAGAACTTCTCCTCGTAGACCTCTTTCCAGTCCAGCAGTCGCAGCGGAACCGGACGGCGCTTGGGCAGTTCCCGGGAAGTGTGCTTCAGGAAGCCTTGTGCGTCACCCATTTACGAACTCCTGACTAATGCGCTGCGCGCACGGAACAACGATGGTGCTGCGTTGCACCGCGGAGATGAGGTCAGCCACGAGCTGCCTCCATGATGGCTTCGTCCACGTTCCGGCCGGCCTTCTCGGCCTCGGAGATGGCGAGCAGGACCTTCTTGTAATCGCGCGGCATGACCTTCACGAACTTGGTCACCTGCTGCGACCAGTCGCCCAGGATGCCTTCGGCGACAGCCGAACCGGTCTCGTCGCGGTGCTGCGCGACGATGTCGTGCACGATCTGCGCGTCATCGGCCGAGAGCTGCTCCGGGTCGACCAGCTCGGTGTTGAGGTTGGCCTCGAAGGTGCCGTTCGGGTTGTACACGTAGGCGATACCGCCCGACATGCCCGCGCCGAAGTTGCGGCCGGTCTCACCGAGGATGACCACGCGGCCACCGGTCATGTACTCACAGGCGTGGTCGCCCACACCCTCGACGACCGCGGTCGCGCCCGAGTTGCGGACGGCGAAGCGCTCGCCGGCCACACCGCGCAGGAAGGCCTGGCCGCTGGTGGCGCCGAACAGGATCACGTTGCCCGCGATGATGTTCTGCTCCGCGACGTAGGACTCCGGCGCGTCGTCGGACGGGCGCACCGTGATGCGGCCACCCGAAAGACCCTTGCCGACATAGTCGTTGGCGTCGCCGACCACCCGCAGGGTGATACCGGCCGGGACGAACGCACCGAACGAGTTACCGGCGGAACCGGTGAACGTGATGTCGATGGTGTTGTCCGGCAGGCCGACTCCGCCGTACAGCTTGGTCACCTCGTGGCCGAGCATGGTGCCGACGGTCCGGTTCACGTTGGTGATCTTGGAGTCGAACTTGACCGGCTTGCCACGCTCCAGGGCGTCGGCCGAACGCGCGATCAGCTCGTTGTCCAGCGCCTTGTCCAGGCCGTGGTCCTGGTCCTTGGTGCGGCGGCGGTCCTGGAACATGAACGCGGTCTCGACGTCGTCCAGGATCGGCGACAGGTCGAGCTTGGCGGCCTTCCAGTGCGCCTTGGCGGCGGTGGTGTCGAGCAGGTCGACCCGGCCGACGGCCTCGTCCAGGGTCCGCAGACCCAGCGACGCCAGCAGCTCGCGGACTTCCTCGGCGACGTAGAGCATGAAGTTCTCGACGAACTCCGGCTTGCCGGTGAAACGCTCACGCAGAACAGGGTTCTGGGTCGCGACGCCGACCGGGCAGGTGTCGAGGTGGCAGACGCGCATCATGATGCAGCCCGAGACGACCAGCGGAGCGGTCGCGAAACCGTACTCCTCGGCGCCCAGCAGCGCGGCGATCATGACGTCGCGGCCGGTCTTCATCTGACCGTCGACCTGGACCACGATGCGGTCGCGCAGACCGTTGAGCAGCAGGGTCTGCTGGGTCTCGGCCAGGCCGAGCTCCCAGGGGCCACCCGCGTGCTTCAGCGAGGTCAGCGGCGACGCACCGGTACCACCGTCGTGGCCGGAGATGAGCACCACGTCGGCGTGCGCCTTCGAGACACCCGCGGCGACGGTGCCGACGCCCGGCTCCGCGACCAGCTTCACGTGAATCCGCGCCTGCGGGTTCGCGTTCTTCAGGTCGTGGATCAGCTGCGCCAGATCCTCGATCGAGTAGATGTCGTGGTGCGGCGGCGGCGAGATCAGGCCGACGCCCGGGGTGGAGTGCCGGACCTCGGCGACCCACGGGTACACCTTGTGGGCCGGAAGCTGGCCGCCCTCACCGGGCTTCGCGCCCTGCGCCATCTTGATCTGGATGTCGGTGCAGTTGGTCAGGTAGTGCGCGGTCACGCCGAAGCGGCCCGAGGCCACCTGCTTGATCGCGGACCGGCGCCAATCGCCGTTCTCCTCCGGCTCGAAGCGCGCCGGGTGCTCGCCGCCCTCACCGGAGTTCGAGCGACCGCCCAGGCGGTTCATGGCGATGGCCAGGGTCTCGTGGGCCTCGGCCGAGATGGAGCCGTAGCTCATCGCACCGGTCGAGAAGCGCTTCACGATCTCCGACGCCGGCTCGACCTCGTCGATCGAGATCGGGTTGCGGTGCCCGTTCTTGAACTTGAACAGACCGCGCAGCGAGGCGAGACGCTCCGACTGGTCGTCGACCAGCTTCGTGTACTCCTTGAAGACCTTGTACTGGCCCGAGCGGGTGGCGTGCTGCAGCTTGAACACCGTGTCCGGGTTGAACAGGTGGTACTCGCCCTCACGACGCCACTGGTACTCGCCGCCGATCTCGAGCTCGCGGTGCGCGCGCTCGTTGCGGTTCTCCAGGAACGCGATCCGGTGCCGCTGCGCGACCTCGTCGGCGATGTCGTCGAGGCCGATACCGTCCAGCGGCGAACGCAGACCGGTGAAGTACTCGTCGACGAGCTCCTGCGCCAGGCCGACGACCTGGAACAGCTGCGCGCCACGGTAGGAGGCGATGGTGGAGATGCCCATCTTGGACATCACCTTCAGCACGCCCTTGCCGGCCGCCTTGTTGTAGTTGTAGACGGCCTTCTTGAAGTCGGCCGCGTGATCGCCGATGCTGCCCGGCATCTGCAGCGCGCCACGCTCCAGCATGTCCTCGATGGACTCGAAGGCCATGTAGGGGTTGATGGCCGCCGCGCCGAAGCCGACGAGCATGGCCATGTGGTGCACCTCGCGGGCGTCACCGGCCTCGATGACCAGGCCGACCTTGGTGCGGGTGCGTTCCCGGACCAGGTGGTGGTGCACCGCGGCGGTCAGCAGCAGCGACGGGATCGGGGCCAGCTTCTCGTTGGACTCGCGGTCGGACAGCACGATGATGCGCGCGCCGCCGTCGATGGCCGCCGAGACCTGACGCTGCACGGCCTCGATGGCCTTGCGCAGCCCCTTGCCGCCCTTCTTCACCGGGTACAGGCCGTGCACGACGACCGAACGCAGGTCGGGACGGGAGCCGTCGTCATTGATGTGGACGAGCTTGGACAGCTCGTCGTTGTCCAGAATCGGCTGGGTCAGGGTGATCTGACGACAGGACTCGGCACCCGGGTTCAGCAGGTCGGCCTCCGGGCCCACCATGCTGCGCAGCGAGGTCACGACCTCTTCGCGGATGGCGTCCAGCGGCGGGTTGGTGACCTGCGCGAAGAGCTGCGAGAAGTAGTCGAACAGCAGGCGCGGCCGCGAGGACAGCACCGCGATCGGGGTGTCGGTGCCCATCGAGCCGAGCGCCTCGCCACCGGTCTGCGCCATCGGCGAGATCAGGATGTTCAGTTCCTCGGTGGAGTATCCGAAGATCTGCTGGCGGATCAGCACGCGGTCGTGCGACATGTGCACGTGCGGGCGGTCGGGCAGGTCGCTCAGCTTGGTCGGGCCCTCGTCCAGCCACTGCTGGTACGGGAACTCGGCGGCCAGCGTCGACTTGACCTCGTCGTCGCTGATGATGCGACCCTGCTTGGTGTCGACCAGGAACATGTGGCCGGGCTGCAGGCGCTTCTTGTAGACGATCTTGGCCGGGTCGATGTCGAGCACGCCGACCTCGGAGGCCAGCACGACCAGGCCGTCCTCGGTGACCCAGATGCGGCCGGGGCGCAGACCGTTGCGGTCCAGCACCGCGCCGACGACCGAACCGTCGGTGAAGCACACCGAGGCCGGGCCGTCCCAGGGCTCCATGAGGAAGGAGTGGTAGCGGTAGAACGCGCGCTGCTCCGGGGTCATGGACTCGTGGCGCTCCCACGCCTCCGGAATCATCATGAGCACGGCGTGCGGCAGGCTGCGGCCACCCAGGTGCAGCAGCTCGAGCACCTCGTCGAAACGCGCGGTGTCCGAAGCGCCCGGGGTGCAGACCGGGAAGATCTTCTCCAGGCGGTTGTTGCCCTCGGAGTCGGTGCCGAACACGTCGGAGTTCAGCAGCGCCTCACGGGCCCGCATCCAGTTCTCGTTACCGGAGACGGTGTTGATCTCACCGTTGTGGGCGACGCGCCGGAACGGGTGCGCCAGCGGCCACGACGGGAAGGTGTTGGTGGAGAAGCGCGAGTGCACGATGCCCAGCGCCGACTCGACCCGGTCGTCCTGCAGGTCCAGGTAGAACGCCCGCAGCTGCGGGGTGGTGAACATGCCCTTGTAGACGAAGGTCTCGCCGGACAGGCTCGGGAAGTAGACCGACTCCTTGCCGGTCGCGCCCTCGCCGGCACCCGACTTGCCGAGCTCGTGCTCGATGCGCTTGCGGATGACGTAGGCGCGGCGCTCCAGGTCCATGCCGGAGAGCTGCTCGGCGCCGCCCTTGGGGGAGGCGATGAAGATCTGCCGGAAGGTCGGCATGGCGTCGCGCGACAGCGCGCCCAGCGACGACTCGTCGATCGGGACCTCGCGCCAGCCGAGGACCTCGAGGCCCTCCTCGCGCACGATCTTCTCGACGCCGTACCCGGCGCGGGCGGCCTCGCGGCGTGCCTGCGGCAGGAAGCCGATACCGGTCGCGTAGGAACCTTCGGCGGGGAGCTCGAAGTCGACCACGGCACGGAAGAACTTGTCCGGGAGCTGGATCAGGATGCCCGCGCCGTCACCCGAGTTGGGTTCGGCGCCGGCCGCACCACGGTGCTCCAGGTTCAGCAATGCCGTAATAGCCTTGTCGACGATGTCGCGGCTGCGGCGGCCGTGCATGTCGACGACGAATGCGACACCACAGGCGTCGTGTTCATTCGCCGGGTCATAGAGCCCGATGGGTCCAGGGGACCTGTGGCCAGGAAGTTGCGTCATGCCTCTGCCTTCACAAAAAACAGGCCTTCGAAGAATGCGGCCTTCGTCGAACGCCTCCGGTCTGGACTGCGTCCGGACGTTTCGGAGACCAGCGGCGCTGATGGTCACTCCGTGCAGTCAACTTTGCAGTTGTCCACCCGCTTCGATTACCTAGTCGGGTGCTCGGTGGTAACGGAACTCTTACGCGTTCGCTACACGCCGTGCCGTTCTCGCCCGCTAGGCTGAGCACCGATCGGGCCTCTGTCCGTATGGGGAGATACACCGAATTGTGTAGTTCGGCGTAAGAGCAAACGATAAGTCAGGACTGGAGCCCAACCAACTCAGGTAAGGCTAATTCCAGCTTCTAGCTGGGCTTCTACATCCGGTCCTCCAACACACGCGCGTTCTCCAGTGTAAAGCAGGGGTGCCCGTGCGTTTCAGTTGAGTTCACCACTGTGACGCACCCGCGCGAGGTCGACGGCCGGACGGTCCAGCGCAGCTCCAGACTGCCTCCCACCTGCAATGAATCAGGTTTCCCCACAAGCGGATCCGGCAAACCGGGCGTTAGGCCGCTAACTTTCCGGACAAGTTCCGTCGCTCCGGCGACCACCCGGGAGACATGGGCTCGCAACGTGCGGACCGTACGGAATTTTTCCTGAATGTGGGATTCAGCACACGCTCAGCAAACCGTAAATCTGTCTCCCGACTCGGTTTTCGGCGATATCCGAGACCGGACGCAGGTGATCAACACCACCTCGGCGGCCCGAAAAGGGGCGATGTGAGCCTGGCCACATCACACCCGCCGCGGTCGGTGTAACCGCCGGACGCCTGTCACGCTGAGACAACGAATCAGCGACAGTTTCGCTCTGCCGAACCACCTGGGACGTAGAGGATGTGAGCCTCCCATGACAGATCCCCACGTCCATTCCCCGGCCGGACCCGGCGACCTGCTGGTCTGGCTGGGTGGGGCGCAACCGCAGCTCACCGCCGGTCCCGAGCGTGCGGGCTACACCGTCACCGGTGCGGTGGTGGCCCTGTTCGCGGTCACCGCGGGAGGCATCACCGCCGCCGCGACCGGGGCCGCGGGCTGGCCCGCCCTCGGTGTCGTGGCCATCGCGCTGATCGCCACCTTCCTGGTCGGGGCGCTGTCCCGGGCTCTCGCCACCGCGGCCACGCCCGATCGGCGCGAGGACCGGCGGGCCGTCGCCGAATTCGCCGGGCGCATCGCCGTCGCGGTACTGGCCGGGGTGGTGGTGGCCGAACTGGCCTGCACCCTCTTGTTCTCCGGCACCGTGCACCGACTGCTCGACGAGAACGCGCAGCGCGCAGTGGAATCCGCGCCCGCCGTGGTCACCGCCCGCGCCGACCTGGACCAGGCGAAAGCCGCGCGCGGCGCGCTCGAGCAGCAGATCACCAAGGCACAGACAGACGTCGCGACCGCACTGAAGATCGCGCGCTGCGAGATCAACCCGGCGCAGGACTGCGACGGAATCCCCCGGACCGGCGTCCCCGGACGCGGTCCCGAGGAGCGCACCGCCAATCAGATGCTCGACGACGCGCGCGCCCAAGTCACCGCCGAGCGGAACAAGGTGGCCGGGCTCGACGACAAGGTCACCGCGCAGGACAACGCCCTCACCGACGCCCGCAAGGCCGCCTATACCGACGGCGACCGCGGACTCGGGGCGCGCTGGGTGGCCGTGAACGACTACACCACAGGGCATTTCGGGGCGTTCGTCCTGCGCCTCGCCGTCGCCCTGCTCCTGATCACCCTCGCCCTGCTGCCGCTGCTGCTGCGCTGGTGGCGCGGCGAGACGGCATTCGACCGCAGCGTCGCGGTCAGCACCGAGACCGACCGAATCGACCAGGCCGCCGCCACCGCCATCGCCGTCAAACAGGCCGAGGTGCGGGTGGAGACCGAAAACCTGCGCGCGGAACAACAACTCACCGCCGCGCGGCTGGCCGCGCACGCCGACACCGCCATCGACCGGGAACGGCAGCGCACCCGCATCATCGCCGCCATCGGCAATTTCGAGATCGGCATCACCGAGCCCGCGCAGCGCGCCGTGGCCGAATTCGACTCCGCCACCAGACTGGAACTTCCGGCCGGGACCGCGGCCGGAGATCGAAAGGACAGCACCGTGTCCCAAGAGGGGATCGTGACACAGTCGCCGAACCTGCCCGCCCAGCTCACCCCGGGTGCGCTGGCCCCCGTGCCGTCCGGCGGCGCGCTCGCGCCCGCCGCGCCGGCGCCGCAGCCTGCCAAGGGGGGCGGGCTGGAACTGCCGATCATCGGCACCGTGCCGTTCACCGACACCGCTGCCCGCTGGATCCGGCCGCTGGTCCCGTCCTTCGTGGCCAATGCCATCGACACCGCCACGCATCCGCTGCGCACGGTGCGGCAGGCGTTCGAGGAGGCCGAGGAGATCACCTTCACCCTGCGCCGCACGCGCAAGGTCACGGTGGACTCGGAGGATTCCGCGCAGCCGCAGCAGCACCAGCAGCAGATGTACGCGCAGCCCCAGCAGTACGGATACCTGCCGCAGGGCGCGCCCCAGCAGGTCTACGCGCAGCGGGTGGCCTCCACCGTGGTGGATCAGCCCTATGCCGCCTACCCGGGATACGCCCCGCTCCCCCAGGGTCACGTGGTGGACCCGGGCTACCCGCTGCCCGCGGCCCCGCAGCGGGACGCGCTGGCGGGTCGCCGCCACCCCGAACTCGACTACCGTGCCCCGCGCGAACTGCCGCCGGGCAAGGGCCAGGAGTAACCCGCGGAAACGCGCTGTGGCCCGGAATGTTTCACGTTGAACACGGAAACATCCGGGCCACAGCCTTTTTCGACTACGCCACCGCGGTCTTGCGAGTCGCCGCGCGGTAGGCGACGAACGCGGTCAGCAGCAGGATGACCGCCGTCGACGTGGCAGCCACGTGGATGCCGCTGACGAACGCCGTGTGCGCCGAGTGCAACAGCTCCCCGGCCGCGGGTTCCGGTAGCGCCCGGGCGGTTTCGATGGCGCCACCCAGCGACTCGCGCGCCGCGTCCGCCTGACCCGACGGCACGTGCGTCAGGTCCAGACCGCCGCGGAAGACGGCCATCACGGCACTGCCCAGCACCGCCACACCCAGGGCGATACCCATCTCCATCGCGGTCTCCGAGATGGCGGCGGCATTGCCCGCGCGCGCCTCCGGCGCGGTGCTCACGATCATGTCGGCCGACACCGTCAGGGCCACACCCTCACCCAGTCCGATCAGCAGGAAACCGACGATGAACGGGGTCACCGAACCCGAGGGATCGGTGGGCAGCAGCCAGTACAGGCCCGCGCCGAGCGCGACCGTCGCCAGCGAGCCCGCGAGCACGGTCGCCGGACGCCAGTACCGGACCAGCCAGGCCGCGGCGAGCGCACCCAGCATGGAGCCGACCGTGCCCGGGATCAGCAGCAGGCCGGCCTCCAGCGGTGACTTGCCCAGCACCAGCTGCAGGTACTGCGAGCCGAAGAACAGCACCCCGGCCAACGCGAACACCGACAGCAGGTTGGTGAACACGGCGGCCCGGAAGGCGGGCAGCCGGAACAGGTCCAGGTCGATGAGCGGAGCCGACAGCCCGCGCTGACGACGCACGAACAGCACGCCCGCCGTCACACCGACACCGGCACTGATCAGCAGGTTCAGGCTCGGACCGTGGGCGGCGAACTCCTTGACCGCGTACACCACCGGGATCAGGGCCAGCATCGACAGTCCGGCGCTCACCAGGTCGAAACGGCCCGGGTTGGGGTCGCGCGATTCCGGTACCAGGATCGGTGCCAGGACCAGCAGCAGCGCCATGACGGGCAGGTTCACCAGGAACACCGAGCCCCACCAGAAGTGCTCGAGCATCCAGCCGCCGAGCAGCGGGCCGAACGCCGCGCCGGAGGCGGCCATCGCGCCCCAGACCGAGATGGCCAGGGTGCGCTGGCGGGCGTCGGCGAACATGGACCGGATCAGGCCCAGGGTGGCGGGCATCAGGGTCGCACCGGCGACACCCTGCAGGACGCGGGCGGCGATGAGCATTTCGGGGCTGATCGCCCAGGCGGCGAGCGCCGAGGCGGCCGCGAATCCGGCCGCGCCGATGAGCAGCAGGCGACGGCGGCCGATGCGGTCGCCGAGGGTGCCCATGGTGACCAGCAGGCCGGCCAGCACGAACGAGTAGACGTCGATGATCCAGAGCAGCTGCGGGGTGGTGGGCGCGAGGTGCGCGGTGATCGAGGGGACCGCCAGGTCGAGCACGGTGGCGTCGACGGCGATCAGCAGCAGCGCCAGGGCCAGCACGGCGAGGCCGGCCCAGTCCCGGGGCCGGGCCTTGGGCGCGGCGTGCGGGGTCACGGGCCGGTCGAGGGTCGAAGGAGTTCCGGAACGCGCGGTCGAGTGGGTGGTCATCAGCTTTCTCTTTCGGTTCTGAACCGTCCAGACGGTACAGTAACAGCCTGAACCGTCCAGCCGGTACAGTCAACCCCCGTGACCACCCGCGACCCCGCCGGCACCCGCGACCGGATCCTCGACGCGCTCGAGAACCTGCTGCTCGACAAGGGCCTGTCCCAGGTGACCCTGGAGAACGTCGCCGCCACCGCGGGCGTCTCCAAGGGCGGGCTCCTCTATCACTTCAAGAGCAAGGACGCGCTACTCGCCGGACTGCTCCGCCGCGTCACCGAACGGGCCGACCAGCAGGTGCGCGCCGCGATCGAACAGGGCCGCTCGGTGGCCGAGTGGTACCTGCAGGCGCCGCACCCCGACAACGAATCCGACGCCGTCGAACTCGCGCTGTACCGCTCCATGCTCGCCGCCATGCGGACCGTCGACGCCCCGGCCGACGGCGCCCAGGCCGAGACCGACCGGGCCATCACCGAGGTGATGACCTCCTGGAAGACGGCCCTGGACAACGAGATCGACGACCCGGTGCGGGCCGAGATCGTGCGGCTGGTCGGCGACGGCGTCTACCTGCGCGCGCTGATGGGAATGCCGCCGATCGAACCGGACATGTATCGCCAGGTCGTCGCCCGGCTGCTGGGGCCCGAGTCCGGATAGACTCGGGCCCGTGTTGCCGACCGCCGCCGACTCCGTCGGTTCGCCGACCGGCTCGGTGGGGGAACCGACTTCGACCGAACCGCCGGTTGTTCCGATTCGCCCGATGCAGTTCCGGGAACTGCTGGACCTGCCGTTCGCGCTGATCCAGGCCCGGATCACGATCCTGGCGGCCCTGGTCGGGGTGGCCTGGGTGGCCGCCGTGCTGGTGGCCGTCGCGGGTACCGCGGCCGCCGCGGCGATCACCGGTGATTCCGACCTCGGAACCTTCTGGGGTGCGCTGCTCACCAGCCTGCTGTGCGCTTGGGGGCTACGGTTTTTCGTGCGCGGGGTGACCGTGCCGGCCGGACTGGATGTCGTGTACCGCAGGCCCTCCACCTGGCGTGGCGTGCTGCGGCGGATGCGCTCCGGAGCCGGACCGCTGCTCGCCTACCAGGTGATGTACACGCTGATCGGGGTCGGCGTGCTGGCCGTGGGCGCTCCCCTGATGTTCACCGCGCCGTTCGCGGTGATCTGGCTGGCCTGGCTGCGTGGACGGCGATTCGCGCTGGCGCCCAGCGTCTTCGACGGCTCGATCGGCTACCGCGACGCCGCCCGGCGGGCGAAACTGCTTGCGGGCGGCGCGGAATGGCAGCTGGTCGGGCTGTGGCTGTACCTGCGCCTATTGCTGCTGGTGCTCATCGTGCCGCTGCTGGCGTTGCCGCGGTTCATCACCGACTTCTCCGGCACCCACCGCGGGACGGTGACGGTGCTGATCGTCTCCGTGGCTCTGCTCATCGTGGCGATCGGCGAGCTGGTGGAATCCGCCACCCAGGTCGTGACCTATGTGGACCGGCGCTGCCGCCGCGAAGCCTGGGACATCCGGGTACCCACGGGAGGGGCCCGATGACCGAGATTCCGCACGCCGCACCGCCCGAACCCGCGCTGGGCCCGGCCGCCGCGCACCTGGCCGCGGCCGAGGAGGCCGCCCGGCGCGGCGACTTCGGGGTGGCACTGCGTGAACGGTATCGCGCCGTCACCCGAGGTCTGGAACAGCGCGGCATCCTCGACGAGGAGCGGGCGCGCACCGCGCGGGAGACGGCGCGGGCCGCCACCGCGGCCGTGCGCGACGCGGGTGAACTGCCCTCGGCGGCACACAGTTTCGACGAGGTCGTCTACGGCGGCCGGTACGCCACCGAGTCGGAGTACCGGCAGCTCGAACAGGCCGACCGGTTCTCGAGCGCGCCGCCGCCCAAGGACGGGCCGGTCGAGCTCACCGAGAAACGCAAGGTACGCAAGACCAAGACCGCCAAGGACAAACCCGCCCGGGAGCGCCCGGAACTGCCGGAGCTGCTGCGGGATTGGCGACTGTGGGCGGCGCTCGCCGCGCTGCTGGCGGTCGTCGCACTGGTGTACGTGGTCACCCATGCCGGGCACACGCCCGCACCGCCGCCCCATCCGGACACGCCGCCGACACATCCGCCGACCCCGAGCCGGGAACCGGACCTGCCGCCGCCGAACTTCGGTGACGGCGAGGACTCCATCTTCGAACGGCTGCCGGGCTGGCTGGCCTTCGGCGGTCTGCAGTTCCTCATCGCCTGGGTCGCGGTGCTGTGGTGGCGCGGCCGTAGGCGCGGCGCCATCGTGCGCGAACCGTTGCCGGTCGAGGCCCCGGCCCAGGAACTGCTGGCCGGACAGGCCGGGCTGTACCGGAAATCCCGCGACCACGACCATGTGGCCGCCAAACTGCGGGCGGCGGCGCTGCGCCGGCTGCGCCCCGTGCTCGGCGTCACCGCCGACACCCCGGAGGAACTGGTGGTCGGGGCGATCGCCGTCCGCACCGGCGCGGACCCGGCTGTCCTCCGCGCCGCCCTCTACGCCCCCGTCACCGACCGGGAGACCCTCGAACTCGTGGCGGCACAACTCGAATGGATCGAAGCGGAGGTCTTGTGACCAACCTGTCCAAGGACGTGGTGGACGCCCACCACGACGGCACCCCGGCGACCGACGGTCAGGCGCCGACCACGCAGGACGCGCAGCAGGCGCTGCTGGCCCTGCGCGCCGAGATCGGCAAGGCCGTGGTCGGCAACGACCACGCCGTCATGTTCCTGGTGCTGGCGCTGCTGTGCCGCGGCCACGTGCTGCTGGAAGGCGTTCCGGGCGTGGCCAAGACGCTGCTGGTGCGGGCCCTGGCCACCGCCTTGGACCTGGAGCACGCCCGCATCCAGTTCACCCCGGACCTGATGCCCGGTGACGTCACCGGCTCCCAGATCTACGATCCGCACTCGGCCGAGTTCACCTTCCGCCGCGGCCCGGTGTTCACCAACCTGCTGCTGGCCGACGAAATCAACCGCACCCCGCCCAAGACCCAGTCCTCGCTGCTGGAATCGATGGAGGAGCGCCAGGTTTCGGTGGACGGCGTGCCGCAGCCGCTGCCGGACCCGTTCGTGGTGGTCGCCACCCAGAACCCGATCGAGCAGGAGGGCACCTATCCGCTGCCGGAAGCGCAGCTGGACCGGTTCCTCTTCAAGGTCGACGTCCAATTGCCCGGGCGCGACGACGAATTCCGCATCCTGCAACGGCATGCCGCCGGCTTCGACCCCCGGGACCTGGCCGCCGCCGGACTGCGGCCGGTAGCCGGTCCCGCGCACATCGCGGCTGCCCGCGCCGCGGTCGCCCAGGTCGCCATCAGTCCCGAGGTGCTCGCCTACACCGTGGACCTGTGCCGGGCCACCCGCACCTCCCCCGCCGTGGCGCACGGCGCGTCCACCCGCGGCGCGACCGCGCTGATGGCGGCCGCGCGGGCCTTCGCCTGGTTGCACGGCCGCGGCTACGTCACCCCCGACGACGTGAAAGCCGTTGCGACGCCGGTGCTGCGGCATCGACTGCACCTGCGGCCCGAACACGAGGTGGAGGGCGTCACCGCCGAGGGCGTGCTGGCCTCGCTGCTGATGTCCGTCCCGGTTCCGGTGTAGCCGGTGGTCGTCACCGGCCGCCTGGCCGCCGCCGCGGTGCTCGCGGCCCTGTTCGTCACGCTGGTGCTGCCGTCGTGGCTCGGCGTACTGGTCGCCACGCTGGCGCTGGCCGCGCTCATCGGGCTCGATCTGCTGCTGCTGGGATCGCCGGGCGCGCTCGAACTCTCGCGCGAGCCGCTCACCAGCGTGCGCACGGGCCGCAGCATCGACGTGGAACTGGCGGTGCTCAACGGCGGCGCCCGGCCGGTACGCGGGACACTGTGGGACGACTGGCCGCCCAGCGCCCACGCCCGGCACCGCACGCATCCGTTGCACCTGCCGCCCAACACCAGGATTCGGCTGCGCACCGAACTCACCCCCGCCTATCACGGCGACCGGGTGGCCGGTCCGGTGACGCTGCGCCTGCTCGGGCCGCTCGGCCTGGCCGGACGCCAGGTGCGCCGCGAGGTGCCCGCCCGGTTGCGGGCGCTGCCGCCGTTCCGCAGCGAACCGCTGCTGGCCTCCAAGGTCAAGCAGTTGCAGCAGCTGGAAGGCCGCAACACCACCACGATTCGCGGCCAGGGCACCGAATTCGATTCGTTCCGTGAATATGTCGCGGGCGACGACGTGCGCACCATCGACTGGCGGGCCACCGCCCGCGCCAACGACGTACTGGTCCGCACCTGGCGGCCGGAACGCAACCGGCACGTGGTGATGCTGCTCGACACCGGACGGGTGAGCGCGGGCCGCATCGGCTGCGCCGACAGTGCACCCGGTGGCGGCGGCACCCGCCTCGACGCCGCCATCGAAGCCGCCCTGCTGCTCGGCGGGCTGGCCGCCGCCGGGGGCGACTCGGTGGACCTGCTGGCCTACGACCGGCGGCTGCGCACCGAGGTGCGCGGCGTCGGCGGAAAACGCCTGCAGCTCAAGCTGATGCACGCCCTCGCCGGACTCACCCCCGAACTGGCCGACACCGACTACCGCGGCATGCTGCGCGCCACCCTGCAACGGGCCCGCCGCCGCAGCCTGGTGGTCTGGTTCACCCACCTCAACGCCGCCACCGTGCAGGAGGGCCTGCGGCCGGTGCTGCCGGTCCTGGCCGAACGGCACCGGGTGCTGGTGGTGTCGGTGACCGACCCGGAGGTGGCGGCCGCCGCCATCCACCGCACCGGGCTGACCGACCTCTACACCGCCGCGGCCGCCGAGAACGTGATCGCGGAGGAGTCCGTGGCCCGGGAGACCCTGCGCCGCGCGGGCGTCCGCGTCATCACCGCGCCGCCGGACCTGCTGCCCGGGGCGCTCGCCGACGAATACCTCGAACTCAAACGGACCGGAGCGCTGTGACCGGCGAGGGCGGGGTGACCGGCTGCCACCGGGGGAAGGACGGCGGCGGCAACTGCCGCCGCTGCCGCTCGGCCAGCACCGCGCCCAGGATCTGCAGCGGCGGATAGCCGTTCAGGGGCGCGGTGCGCAGGCTCGCGCACACCGAGACCACCAGCGCCCGGCCCAGCCGATCCTGCACGTCGGGGGTCAGGGTGCGGAACCGCAGCAGGTACTGCCGCACCGCGAACGCCTGCTCGTCGGAGAGCCCCGACAGGTCCAGCTGCCGCGCCCAGCCCGCCAGCCACGGCGGCGGCGCCGCCAGCGCCGCGAACGGCAGGCGGCTGCGGTCGTGCACCACCACGGTGCCCGCCAGCGCGTCCCCGACCCGGCGGCCCTGCGGCGAGCACAGCGACACCACGACGGCGATCAGACCGGTGCCCAGCACCCAGAAGTCGACGATCCCGGCCAGGCCCCGGGTCACCGCGTGCTTGAAGTCGACGGGCCCGCCGTCGGCGCGCACCACCCGCAGCCCGACCGCCATCTTCCCGAGCGAACGCCCGCGGGTGAGGGTCTCGAACACCACCGGATATCCGATGGCCGCGCACACCAGGGCCACCAGCAGCGCCGCGTCCAGCCAGGCGGCGTCCGCGCCGATCCACACCAGCAGCGCCCGGAACAGCAGGATCAGCGTCACACCCAGCATGAACTGCACGATCAGGTCGAGCAGGAACGCCGCGGCACGCGTCGGAATCCGCGCGATGGGCAGTTCGACGGCTACAGCCTCGCCGGTGGTGAAAAGTGCTCTGCCCATGTGCCCTCCGCTTCGCTCCGGGCCGCGAACATGTGAACGTTGATCAGCGAGTCGGAATCGTGTGGTTAGCATTTTGTCAGCCGAAGTGCGGGAGGGGAACTCATGGATCTGGACGCGTACACCTTCGTTCACCGGCCTTCCTGGGATCGGCTGGATCGGCTGGCGTCGCGGAGCAAGCGGCTCAGTGGGGCGGAGGCCGACGAGCTGGTGCGGCTGTACCGGGTGGCCTCACAGCAGCTGGCGCGGTTGCAGACCCGGGAGGCCGATCCGGAGCTGATCGCCGGGCTGTCCGCGGTGCTGACCCGGGCGCGGGGACGGATCCTGAGCGCGCGCATCGACACTCCCCACGAGATCGGGTACTTCTTCACGCACCGCTTTCCGGCCGCCGTGTACCGGGCCTGGCCGTGGTGGTTGTCGGTGGCGGCGGTGTTCCTGCTCGGCGCGGCGGCGCTCGGCGCGGCGGTGGCCAATTCCGAGACGACACGCAAGCGTCTCGGGCTGAACATGGATACAGACGCCTTGACGAAGCCGGGCGGCGAATTCGAGACCTACTACTACGAGCACTCGCACGACGCGTTCGCGGCGAAGGTGTGGACCAACAACGCGTGGGTGTCGGCCATGGCGCTGTTCATGGGCGTGCTCGTGCTGCCCGCGCTCTACCTGTTGTTCATGAACGCGCTGAACCTCGGCGTCAGTGCCGGGCTGATGGCGGAGGCGGGACGACTGGAGCCGTTCTTCGGCTGGATCCTGCCGCACGGAATGCTCGAGCTCACAGCCATTTTCGTGGCCGGCGGGGCGGGCCTGAAGCTGGGCTGGACGTTGATCGACCCGGGCCGGGAGAGCCGCCCGCAGGCCCTGGCCCGGCAGGGACGCGCGACGGCGGTGATCGCGCTGGGTCTGGCCGGGGTGCTGCTGGTGTCGGGATTCCTGGAGGGCTTCGTGACGCCCAGCGGATGGCCCACCGCGGTGCGGGTCGGGATCGGGGCGGTGGCCGAACTCGGTTTCCTGGCCTACGTATTCGGGCGTGGTCGCCAGGCCGTGCGAGAGATGGACGACACAGCGCGAGCGTTGGACGACGCGGCGCGGGAGTCGGGCCCGGAGCACATCACGGGCAATTCGATCGGGAACCATCCGGAACCGGTTGTGAGAGTGGCGACTTCCTAGTCGCGAGCACCGTTCGGATTGAGTTCCACTGGCCGCAGCGAGTCCGGCTCAGCTGCGGCCAGCGTTGCCGTTGACTCTACACAATCGTTATGGCTACGCAACCTCCGACTTGCCCACCGGGCGTATAACGCGACCAGGCGAAATGCGCCCTCCCCGTAGGGAACCCGGCACCATCGCTAATTCTCGGCATACCCTTTGCGGGCGGTCTGCGGAGGGCCTCGAAACTATCCTCGCGGTTGCGTTTCAGGACCCGTTTCAACCCATTGCGCGCGATGCGTTTCGAACGCCGTCATCCGGTTTGCGAAAAACTCGCGAATTCTCCGCTCACCACCGGTTCAACCCCCGTTAAGCTGGCGTTTCGTCCCAGCTCAGCGTGATTGCCAAGCAGTCGCTTGGGGTCAAACAAACCTCAAGTTTGTTTCGAATGGTTTTAGCTAAATGATCATCAGGCAACGCTGGACAGTAATCGGGCGCATACCCGAGGCGACATCCTCCGGCAAACGATTTTCACCCCTCGCGAGGCCCAGAAACGGCCCCTGGCAACGTCTCTCGAAACCCACCCCGGACAGGGTGTGCGACCTTCGTCACATCCATGGATACCCGGATGAGCCGGACAGGCCGGACGGGAACCCGAGTCCGGACAAAGAAGAAGGCCCCCGATCCGGTGGGATCGGGGGCCTTCCTCGTGGTGGGCGAAGGGGGACTTGAACCCCCACGTCCTTACGGACACTGGCACCTGAAGCCAGCGCGTCTGCCATTCCGCCACTCGCCCGAGCGACGAGAAGAACGTATCACGGGGTTTGCACCAAAACGAAATCGCCTGGTTATCGGGGGTGCGCATGCTTCGTGGCGCAGTGGGTACGCCCCGGGAACCTGGGCTCGCCGCCAAGAGTTACAGGTGTGGACGATCGTGGATATCATGCAAAGACCGTGTCCCTCCGGCGACACGCCATGCCTGCGTGTTGCATTCCGGGACGCTCCGCGCACGACTATTGGCAGGTCAGAAACGACACGACCCGGGAAGGAGGGGCGATGGGGTTCGTTTCCCGCTTCGAGCGCCGCCTCCAGGGTGCTGTCGGTGATGTCTTCGCCCGTGCGTTCGGCGGCAGTGTGGTTCCCCAGGAGGTGGAGGCCGCACTGCAGCGTGAGGCCGGCGACCACGTCCAGGATCTGGGCGGGGGGCATCTGCTGGCTCCCAACAGCTACGTCATCACCGTCAACGAGACCGATCTCCGGCAACTCGTCCACGGTGAAGGCCAGCCGGACCAGCAGGTCGCCACGGAGGATTACCAGCTCACCGTGCGTGCGTTCGCCAAACATCTGCAGGACCACATCCGTGAGCAAGGGTGGCAGACCTACGGCGAAGTGCACGTGGAGTTCGAGGCATCCCCTACGCTGCACACCGGACAGTTCAGGACGCGCGGCCGGGTGGATCCGGACGCGGGCAGGCGGGCCAGCCCGTCACCGGGACCTGAACGCCCACAACGACCCAACCCGCAACCAGGAGCTGGCCCCATGACGCAGAACTCAGGCTACGACCCCAGCCGTGAGCCCGCGGAGTCCGATCCGCGGAACCGCGGGTACGCGCCCCCGCCTGCGGGCCGCCCCGGTCAGCAGGGGTACGGCGAGTACGGCTACGGCCAGTCCGAGCAGGGCTATGGCGAGTACCAGAACGGCTACGACTACCAGCAGCAGGGCGGCGGCTACGGCGCCCAGCAGCAGGGTGGGTACGCCGAGCAGGGCTACGGCCAGCAAGGCGGGTACGGCGCGCCCGATCAGGCCTACGGCCAGCAGCAGGGCTATGCCGACCAGCAGGGCTACGGCCAGCAGCAGGGCTACGAGCAGGGCTACGGCGACCAGCAGGGCTACGGCCAGCAGCAGGGTTACGCCGACCCGGGCTACGGCCAGCAGCAGGGCTATGGCCAGCAGGGCTACGAGCAGGGCGGCGGCTACGGCGGCCAGCAGCAGGGCGGGTACGCCGATCAGGGCTACGGCCAGCAGCAGGGCTATGCCGATCAGCAGGGCTACGGGCAGCAGCAGGGCTACGAGCAGGGCTACGGCGACCAGCAGGGCTACGGCCAGCAGGGCTACGACCAGCAGCAGGCGGGCTACGGCGCGGCCCCCGCGCGGGGCGCGTCGGGCTACTCGGCGACGCTGCAGCTGGACGACGGCTCCGGCCGCACCTACCAACTGCGAGAGGGCAGCAACATCATCGGCCGTGGGCAGGACGCGCACTTCCGACTGCCGGACACCGGGGTTTCCCGGCGGCACATCGAGGTTCGCTGGGACGGCCAGACCGCGATGCTCTCGGACCTCGGTTCGACCAATGGCACGCTGGTCAACGGGTCTCCCGTCCAGGATTGGCAGCTGGCCGACGGGGATGTCATCCGCGCCGGGCATTCCGAGATCCTGATCCGGATCGTCTGATCCCGTAAGCTCGCGGTGCAGGTCACGATATGACTAGGAATTCCTCGGTCGTATCGTGATCGCAACCGGTCGACGGCCCTATGATGCTGCCATTACGCGCGGCGGACTCTGGCCGCGCTGACACGCAACACACCGGTTGGGGGTCACGGAGCCATACCTCCGTAACTGCCCCGTACCTACGACACGGTCGAACAGGAGGTGGAGCACCGTGCAGGGACTGATCCTGCAATTGACCCGTGCGGGGTTCCTGCTGCTGTTGTGGCTGTTCGTGTGGGCGGTGCTCCGGACCCTGCGCAGCGATATCTACGCGGCTTCCGGCCTTCGGGTCGCGCCTCGGGCCGCAGGCGGTTCCGCGGTGCTCCCATCTTTTCGCCGGGGCCAGAAGGGCGCCAAATATCTCGTGGTGACTCAGGGTTCTCTCGCCGGCACTCGTATCTCACTCGGCCAGCAGCCGGTGCTGATCGGGCGCGCGGACGACTCCACACTGGTCCTCACCGACGACTACGCCTCCACCCGCCACGCGCGACTGTCTCCGCGCGGTGAGGATTGGTACGTCGAGGATCTCGGTTCCACCAACGGGACCTACCTCGACCGGTCGAAGGTCACCACTCCGGTCCGAGTCCCACTCGGCACCCCTGTCCGTGTCGGCAAGACAGTGATCGAGCTGCGATCGTGACACTTGTTCTCCGCTACGCAGCGCGCAGCGACCGTGGTCTCGTCCGAGCCAATAACGAGGACTCCGTCTACGCCGGTGCGCGACTGCTCGCGCTGGCGGACGGCATGGGCGGCCACGCCGCCGGTGAGGTCGCCTCGCAACTGATGATCGCCGCCCTGGCGCATCTGGACGACGACGAGCCCGGCGACGATCTGCTCGGCAAGCTGAATCGTGCCGTGCACGAAGGCAATGCGTCCATCGCCGACCAGGTCGAGGAGGAGCCGGAACTCGACGGCATGGGCACCACGCTCACCGCCATCCTGTTCGCCGGCCGCAAACTCGGCCTCGCCCACATCGGCGACTCCCGCGCCTATCTGCTCCGAGGCGGTGAACTGGCCCAGATCACCCGCGACGACACCTTCGTGCAATCGCTGGTGGACGAGGGACGAATCACCCCGGAGCAGGCCCACACTCATCCCCAGCGCTCGCTGATCATGCGGGCGCTCACCGGCAACGAGATCGACCCCACCCTGGTGGTGCGCGAGGCCCGTGCCGGAGACCGCTACCTACTGTGCTCGGACGGCCTGTCCGACGTGGTCAGCGACGAGACCATCGCCAACACCCTGCGCGAGGGCACCACCGACGAGGCGGCCGACCGGCTCATCGAATTGGCCTTGCGCAGTGGCGGTCCCGACAACGTGACCGTGGTGGTCGCCGACGTCATCGATCTGGACTACGGCCAGAGCCACCCCATCGTGGCGGGCGCGGCGTCCGGCGAGGACGAGGACACTCCCCCGCCGAACACCGCCGCCGGCCGGGCCGCCGCCATGCGCCCGCCGCGGGCCACCCCGCGCCGCGCGGTGGCGCAGCCCGAACCCGAGCCGCCCAAGAAGAGCCACAAGCTGCGCTGGCTGGCGCTGTCGCTGGCCCTGCTGGTGGCCGTCGGCGCGGGTCTCACCGTGGGCTACAACATGATTCGCAGCAACTACTACGTCGGCGTGGACGGCGAGAAGGTGGTCGTGCTGCGCGGCCTGCCCGGTTCGGTGCTGGGCTACTCGATCCGCGATGTGGATCAGGTCGGATGTGTCACCCGCGCCGGTGAATTGACGCTGGCCGCTCCCGGCGACAAGTTCGCCGCCGGTTGTGTCTCGCTGACCCGTGAGGCGCTGCGCCCCAGCGGCCGGGATTCGGTCGACAAGGGTCTGCCGCCGGGCTCGCGCGACGACGCCATCAAGCAGATCCGCATGCTGGTGTCGACCGAGCTGCTGCCGCCCTGCGACACCAAGGCGCAGGCCCCGAGCACCCCGACCACGACTCCGGCCCCGCCCGCCGACCCGAACCAGCCGGGCGCCTCGGTCACCCCCACACCCGCCGCACCGACCGCCGTCCCCGGCGGCCTCAGCGGCGGCGAACGGACCGGCGAGAACCACCCGCTGGAGCACAAGTCCGAGCAGCCGAGCCCGCCGGCCACCACCGTTCCCACCACCACGGCACCGCAGAACCCGGGGCAGAACTGCAGGACGGCGGACTGATGTCCGCACCGGCACCGCCGTTCACTGGGGCCTTCCCCAGTCCACCCGGCGGATTCGCTCCTGCGCCGCCGCCCGCCACCCGGCGCAATGTCGAGTTGCTGCTGTTGGGGCTGGCGGCCCTCATCACCACCGTGTCCTTGGTGTTGGTGGAGGCCAGTCAGGAGCAGGCGATCACCTGGGAGATCGCCAAACTCGGTGCCGCGTACCTGGCCCTGTTCGGCGTCGCGCATCTGGCGGTGCGGCGGTTCGCGGCGTTCGCGGATCCGCTGCTACTACCGATCGCGGCACTGCTGAACGGGTTGGGCCTGGTGGTGATTCACCGAGTGGACCTAGCGCAGGCCCAGGACGCCGCCTTCGCCAACCTGCCCATCCCCTCCCCCGACGCCAACCAGCAGGTGCTGTGGACGGGGTTGGGGATGGTGGTCTTCATGGGGTTGTTGATCGCGCTGCGCGACTACCGCAGCCTGGCCCGCTACTCCTACACGGTCGGCCTGCTCGGGTTGGTCGCGCTCGCGCTGCCCGCGCTGCTGCCGGACCGGTACTCCATGGTGAACGGCGCGAAGATCTGGATCCGGCTGCCCGGCTTCAGCGTTCAGCCCGGTGAGTTCGCCAAGATCGCGCTGATCGTGTTCTTCGCCGGAGTGCTGGTGTCCAAGCGCGACCTGTTCACCGGCGCGGGCAAGCACGTGTTCGGTATGGAGTTGCCGCGCATGCGCGACATGGGACCGATCCTGCTGGTGTGGGTGGTCTCGGTGGGTGTGCTGGTGGTCGAGAAGGATCTGGGCACCTCGCTGCTGATCTTCGCGACCGTGCTGTGCATGCTCTACGTCGCGACCGAGCGAGTGGGCTGGGTCGCGGTCGGGCTGGTGCTGCTGACCGTCGGATTCGTGTTCGCCTACAACGCGTTCGGGCATGTGCGGGTCCGGGTCTCGACCTGGCTGCACCCGTTCGACGACTACTCCAGCACCGGCTACCAGATCTCGCAGTCGCTGTTCGGCCTGGCCACGGGCGGTCTCGCGGGAACCGGTCTGGGCAGCGGGAATCCGTCGAAGGTGCCGTTCGCGAAGACCGACTTCATCATCGCCGCCATCGGCGAGGAGCTAGGCCTGATCGGCTTGGCGGTGATCCTCGTGCTGTTCTGCATCCTGTCGGTGCGCGGCATCCGCACCGCGCTGGCCATCCGCGACAGCTTCGGCAAGTTGCTCGCGTCGGGGCTGGCCTTCACGATTGCCATTCAGGTGTTCGTCGTGGTCGGCGGAGTCACCAAGTTGATTCCGCTGACCGGGTTGACCACCCCGTTCATGTCGTACGGCGGTTCGTCGCTGCTGGCGAACTACGTCCTGCTGGGAGTGCTGATCAAGATTTCCGACGCGGCCCGCCGCCCGGCGCCCGCCCGCAAGCGGGCCGAGCCGATCGCGGACGCGTCGACGCAGATGCTGCGCAAGGTCGAGGGGGGTGCCGGGTGAACACGCCTCTGCGCCGGGTGGCGCTGGCGGTGATGGCGATGATCGTCGCGCTGCTGATCAACGCCACCTACGTGCAGGTCCAGATCGGCCCGATCGGCAAGGCCGACAGCCTGCGCAACGACCCGCGCAACGATCGCGTGCTGCTCGACGAGTACGCCCGCCAGCGCGGCCAGATCTCCGCGGCCGGAACGGTGCTCGCGAGTTCGGTGGCCACCGACGACCGCTACAAGTACCTGCGCACCTACCCGACCGATCCGATGGCCTACGCGCCGGTGACCGGCTTCTACTCGCTCCAGAACGGCAACAACGGACTCGAGCACACCGAGGACTCGGTGCTCAACGGTTCGGACAACCAGCTGTTCGGGCGGCGGCTCATCGACCTCATCTCGGGCCGGGATCCGCGCGGCGGCAATGTGGTGACAACGATCAACCCGCTCATGCAGAAGGTCGCCTACGAGCAGCTGACCTCGAAGAAGCTGACCGGGTCGGTGGTGGCGATCGAGCCGAGCACCGGGCGCATCCTGACCATGGTGTCCACCCCGTCCTACGATCCGAACACCCTCGCCGGGCACGACGCCGGCCGGGTCGAGGACACCTACAAGCAGCTGGACAAGGACACCGGCAAGCCGCTGATCAATCGCGCCGTGTCCACCACCTACCCGCCGGGCTCGACGTTCAAGGTGGTGGTCACCGCGGCCGCGCTGTCCAACGGCATCGCGAAACCGGAGGACCAGTTCACCGCCGCGCCACGGATCACCCTGCCCGGCACCCAGACCACGCTGGAGAACTACAACGGCAGCCACTGCGGTCCCGGCGACAGCCAAACCGCTTCGCTGACAGAGGCTTTCAAGTACTCGTGTAACACGGCTTTCGTGGAACTCGGTATCAAGGTGGGGACGGCGAAACTCAAGGACGAGGCGAGCGCGTTCGGGATCGGCAAGGATCTGCACAACAGCATCCCGATCCCGTGGACCGACAGCACCGTGGGCGACATTCCCGACAACGCGGCGCTGGGCCAGAGCAGCATCGGACAGCGCGATGTGGCCCTGACCCCCTTGGACAACGCGGTCATCGCGGCCACCATCGCCAACGGCGGCGTGCGGATGAAGCCCTACCTGGTCGACCAGTTGCAGGCGCCGGACCTCAGCACGCTGAGCACCACCAAACCGACCTCGGTGGGCCAGGCGGTCACCCCCCAGGTGGCCACCCAGATCACCAATCTGATGATCGAGTCGGAGAAGAACACGCAGGGAGGGACGCAGCCGCGCCCGTATCAGATCGCGTCGAAGACCGGAACGGCCGAGCACGGCTCGGATCCGCGCAACACCCCGCCGCACGCCTGGTACATGGCGTTCGCACCGGCGCAGAACCCGAAGATCGCCATCGCGGTGATCGTCGAGAACGGCGGCGACCGGGCCCTGGCCGCGACCGGCGGCTCGGTGGCAGCACCGATCGCGCGGGCCGTGCTGGACGCCGGGCTGGGGGGCTGAGAGACATGAGAGTGCAAGACAGCATGAGTGAGTCATGGCCCGGAGGAGGCAGCCCGCGTAACCACGCAGGGCCCTCACTCATGCTGCATGGGAGCAGACAGGGTCACGAATGCTGAACAACGGTGCGATGATCGCGGACCGGTACCGGCTGCAGCGGCTGATCGCCACCGGCGGCATGGGCCAGGTCTGGGAAGCGCTGGACACCCGGCTGGACCGCCGGGTCGCGGTGAAGGTGCTGAAGGCGGAGTTCTCCACCGACCCCACCTTCCGGCAGCGCTTCCGTACCGAGGCGCGGACCACCGCGCAGCTGAATCACCCGGGCATCGCGAGCATTTACGACTACGGCGAGACGCAGGATCCGTCCGGCGGCGAGATCGCCTATCTGGTCATGGAATTCGTGCAGGGCGAGCCGCTCAACGCGGTGCTGTCCCGGCTGAACCGGCTCTCGGTGGCCCAGGGCCTCGACATGCTCGAGCAGACCGGGCGCGCGCTGCAGGTGGCGCACCTCGCGGGTGTCGTGCACCGGGACGTGAAGCCCGGCAACATCCTCGTGACGCCGACCGGTCAGGTGAAGATCACCGACTTCGGCATCGCCAAGGCCGTCGACGCCTCCCCGGTCACCAAGACCGGCATGGTGATGGGCACCGCCCAGTACATCGCGCCGGAGCAGGCCACCGGTGAGGACGCCACCGCCGCCTCGGACGTGTACTCGCTGGGCGTGGTCGGCTACGAGGCGCTCGCGGGCGCGCGGCCGTTCACCGGCGACGGCGCGCTGACCGTCGCCATGAAGCATGTGCGGGAGGCCCCGCCGCCGCTGCCCGCCGACCTGCCGCCGAACGTGCGGGAGCTCATCGAGATCACCATGGCCAAGGAGCCGGGCCAGCGCTATGCCAATGGCGGCGAGTTCGCCGACGCGGTGTCCGCGGTGCGTTCGGGTCGCCGGCCCACGCCGCCCGGCGGCCTGCCGTCCGCGGCCATGACCGGCGCCACCCGGGTGCTGCCGCCCGGACCGACCATGATCATCCCGGGCGCGCGGGCCGACCAGGCCACCGCCCGCTACGCCCCGCCGACGCAGCAGCCGATGCGCGGGCCCATGGAACCGCCCGCCGCCCAGACCACCGTCATGTCCGGACCCCGCACCCCGGTCGGACCCATGACGGTCCCCGGTGTGGAGGACGGCGGCTCGGGTCGATTCACCAATGGCCAGAAGGTCGTCGCCGGACTGGGTGTGGGCGCGCTGATCCTCGGCGCGGCCGCCGCCATCATCCTGATGAGCAGCTCCTCGCACGACTCCACGCCGCCCGCCCGCACCAGCGCGGTGATCGCGCCGCCGGTGATCACCCCGACCACCACCGTCCCGCCGACCACCACCACCCGGGAACGGCCGGTGCCGCCGCCGCCCCCGGTGACCACGGTCGAGCCGCCGCCGACCACCACGGTCGAGCCGACCACCACCCCGCCGCCGGTCACCACGACGACGCCGCCCAAGACCACCCCGCCGGTCACCACCACCCCGGCGAAACCCACGACCACCAAGCCCGACCGGTGGCCGTGGCCGGGCCAGGGCGGGGGCGACCTACCATCATTGCCAGTGACTCCCGGCGCGAATTCCGGCGGCGGCGTGAATTCCGGCGGAGCGGTGAGTCCCGGCAGTAACCGCAGTCCGGTGTACGCACAGGACCCCAATTCATCCTCAGTCGCGCAGCAAGGATTGCCATGACGACCCCGAAGAACCTCTCCTCCCGCTACGAGCTGGGCGAGATCATCGGGTTCGGTGGCATGTCCGAGGTCCACAAGGCCCGGGATCTGCGGCTGGGCCGGGATGTGGCGATCAAGGTGCTGCGCGCCGACCTGGCCCGCGACCCCACGTTCTACCTGCGCTTCAAGCGTGAGGCGCAGAACGCGGCCGCCCTCAACCATCCGGCCATCGTCGCGGTGTACGACACCGGCGAGGCCGAGATCGACGGCGGGCCGCTGCCCTACATCGTGATGGAGTACGTCGACGGTGACACCCTGCGCGACATCGTGCGCGGCAAGGGACCGCTGCCGCCGCGGCGCGCCATGGAGGTCATCGCCGACGTGTGCGCGGCGCTGGACTTCTCGCACCGCAACGGCATCGTGCACCGGGACATGAAGCCCGCCAACATCATGATCAACCGGGCCGGCGCGGTGAAGGTGATGGACTTCGGCATCGCCCGCGCCCTCGCCGACAGCTCCAACCCCATGACCCAGACGGCCGCCGTCATCGGCACCGCCCAGTACCTCTCCCCCGAGCAGGCTCGCGGCGAGCAGGTCGACGCGCGGTCGGACGTGTACTCGGTGGGCTGCGTGCTCTACGAGATCCTCACCGGCGAACCGCCTTTCACCGGCGATTCCCCGGTCGCGGTCGCCTACCAGCACGTCCGGGAGGATCCGCGGCTGCCGTCGCAGGTGCATCCCGGGGTGCCGCGCGAGCTCGACTCGGTGATCCTCAAGGCGATGAGCAAGAACCCGGCCAACCGGTATCAGACCGCGGCCGAGATGCGCGCCGACCTGATCCGGGTGCTGGGCGGGCAGAAGCCCACCGCCCCCATGGTCATGACCGACGAGGACCGCACCGGTTTCCTCGACGACGACCTGCCGCCGCCGCGCAGCTACCGCACCGTCGAACGCCGCGACGACACCACCGAACAGGAGATCGTCGAGGCCAATCCGCGCCGGCGCACCGCGCTGATCGGCATCCTCGGGGTGGCCGCGGTCGCGGTGGTCGGGATCCTGCTGTGGATGCTGGTCGGCCCCGGGTCGCGGGCCGATCAGGTCACCGTGCCCGACGTCGCCAACCAGAACTACCAACTGGCGCAACGGGATCTGGAGAAGGCCGGTTTCACGGTCGCCATCCAGCAGAAGAACGACCCGAAGGTGGCATTGAACAATGTCATCGCCACCCAGCCGCTGGGCGGATCCCGGGTCGGCAAGGGCAGCACCATCACCCTGCAGGTGTCCGCGGGACCGCAGCAGGTGACGGTGCCGAAGCTGGCCGGCCTCACCCGGCAGCAGGCCGAGCAGACCCTGAATTCGCAAGGGCTGCGGATGAATCCCGACGTGAAACGGGAGGCCTCCAGCGCCGACGACAAGGACAAGGTCGTCTCGTCGACCCCGGACGCGGGCCAGAAGGTCGACTCCGACGGACAGGTCACCATCACCCTCGGTTCGGGTCCGGACAAGGTGGTCGTCCCCAATGTGGTCGGGCAGTCGATCGAGGTCGCGCAGTCCACGCTGGGCGACACCGCGCTGTTCAAGGTCGTGGTCCAGGAAGTGCCGAACAACCAGCCCAAGGGCACGGTCATCGCCACCAACCCGTCCGCGGGCACCCAGGCCGACAAGGGCTCCACGGTGACCGTGCAGGTGTCGAGCGGCGATCAGATCACCATGCCCGACCTGCGCGGCCTCACTCCGGCGCAGGCCGTGGACATGCTGCGCAAGAGCGGCTGGAACGGGCAGGTCAGCCAGAACACCATGAGCACGCTGAACGCGGGCGAGGTCGGGCGCATCCTGGCCCAGCAGCCGACCTCGGGCTCGTCGCTGGGCAAGTCCCAGACGGTGACCATCACGACCGGAGTGCTGTCGCTCGGCCCGCCGTGATTCGGATTCCATGGTGAGAACAGGGGTTCGCGGATCGTCCGCGAACCCCTGTTTTGTTTCATGTGAAACCTTGCGCGGGCGAAACCTACAGCCGCAGATGCCGGTTCATCGACATGGCCTCGTCGGCCAGATCGGGCAGTTCGACCACCTCGACGCCGTGCTCGCGCAGCCGCTCCACCCCGACGCAGTTGTCCACGAAGGTGCCGGGCTCCCGCCAGGCGATCACCACACGCCGGATCCCGGCCCGCAGAATCCGATCCGTGCACGGCAGCCGATCCTGACTCGCGCGCTGCGAACAGGGCTCGAGGGTGCTGTAGAGGGTGGCGTGCCGCAGCCGCGGATCGTCCGAGGCCAGCTTGTTCAGCGCCGACTCCTCGGCGTGCACCTTGTCGTCGGTCTCTCGCGACCACCCGTGCTCGATCTCCACCCCGTCCGGGCCCACGATCACCGCACCCACCGCGAAGGCGGTGTCGCTGTGCGGGCACAACCGCGCCAGACCGATGGCGTGCCGCATCCAGCCGCGATCCAGCCGTGCCTCATCCGACATCGGAATCCTCCTTCGGCAGGTAGTGCAGCAGGGCGATATCCCCGATCCGGGCCACATCGGCCAGCTGCATGCGGTGCTGGGGCCCGCCCGGGAAGGCCGCGGGTCCCAGGAAGCGCGGGGCGGCCGGATCGCCGACCACCAAGGGCGCCACGGCCATCCAGATCTCGTCGACCAATCCGGCCGACAGGAAGGCGGTATGGATGGACCCGCCGCCCTCGACCATCAGGCTCTCGACACCACGTTTCCCCAGGTCATCGAGCAAAGCCGCGAAATCGATCGCCGCGCCCAGGGATACCACCTCGGCCAGTCCCGCGAGCCGGTCGCCGAGGCGGGCGGCCCCGGAATCGGTGGTGTAGACCAGTCTTTCGCCGCCGCTGTGCCAGAACCGCAGCTCCGGGTCGAGTTCGCCGCGCGCGGAGACGATCACCCGCGCCGGATAATCGGGCTTGCCCGCGGCGACCCGCTGCAGGCGGCGATCCGAACTGTTCACGAGCAGCCGGGGGTTGTCGCGGCGCAGGGTCTCCGCACCGATCAGGATGGCGTCGGATTCGGCGCGCAGCGCGTCGACCCGATCGAAATCGGCGGCGTTGGACAGCAACAGGCGGTCCGGGCTCGCGTCGTCGATGTAGCCGTCGATGCTGACGGCCACCGACAGCAGGACCCGCGGCCTCACGCCGCGCCGCCCATCATGACGCGAGGGCCGCGACCTCCGCCTCCAAGGTCTGCACCAGCCCCTCCGCCGGCCGCTCGCCGCACACGCCCAGCCAGTTGGCGAGCATGCGGTGCCCGCCCTGGGTGAGCACGGATTCGGGGTGGAACTGCACACCGTGGATGGGCAGATCGCGATGCCGCAGGGCCATGACGATGCCGGATTCGGTGCGGCCCAGCACCTCCAGCTCCGGCGGCATGGTCTCCTCGAGGACGGTCAGGGAGTGGTAGCGGGTGGCGGTGAACGGATCCGGGAGCCCGGCCAGCACGCCGGCGCCGATGTGGAAGACGCTGCTGGTCTTGCCGTGCAGCAGTTCGGGGGCGCGGGTCACGGTGGCGCCGAAGGCTTCTCCGATGGCCTGGTGTCCCAGGCACACGCCGAGCAACGGGGTGGCGTGCTTCGCGGCGGCGTGCACCAGCGGGATGGAGGCGCCGGCGCGGTCGGGGGTGCCGGGCCCGGGGCTGATCAGCACGCCGTCGAAGTCCTGCACAACCTTGTCCACATCCGCGAGCTGCGGGTCGTCATTACGCCAGACCTCGGCGTCCACACCCAGCTGTCCGAGATACTGAACCAGGTTGAACACGAAGCTGTCGTAGTTGTCGACGACCAGTACACGCATGATTCGAGAGTAGTGGCTGGCGACTCGCCCGTCGCGAGCAATACCTAGTATGGAGGTACCACCGCGAGCGTATGCGGACGTAGCAACTGGTTTCGTCACGGTCGGGGTAACTCCTGGGGTACCCCCAGAATCGCGTCGGCACCCAACCGCCGGGCCGCATGCGAGAATGTCGACGGCACTCAGCCGTGCGCTGAAGTCACGGAGAGGCGGAGCAGAGGACGTCATGCCGAAGTCTAAGGTCCGGAAGAAGACCGATTACACGATCAACCCGGCCAGCCGCACCCCGGTGCGAGTGAAGACGGCTGGTCCGTCGCCGGTCTGGTACGTCTCCATCATGCTGGGCTTCATGCTCGCCGGTCTGGTGTGGCTGCTCGTCTACTACCTGGCCAACGAGCAGATCCACTGGATGAGCGACCTGGGCGCGTGGAACTTCCTGATCGGATTCGGCCTGATGGTGGTCGGTCTGATCATGACCATGCGCTGGCGCTGAATGCCCCGCACGGGTGGCCCGCTCCCCCGGGAATGTGGCTTACACCATTGTCATTCATGCACACCTGTGGATGAGCCTGTGGACAACTCGAGGAAAGAGTGGGGACAGTGACCGCCACCGGCCCCGATTCCCAACTGTCCTGGTCCACACCCCCGGCTGCCCTCGTGGCCTGCGGCATCGGCGGCTTGGTGCTGGCCGTGGCCGCGATCGTGTCTACGGACGGCCCCGGCCGCCTGCTCATCGGCGTGGCCGCGGTGGGACTGCTCGGTCTGACCGCCCTGGGCGTGCGGCAACGGCCGCGGCTCGCGGTCGAACCCGGCAACCCTGTGCATATCGTGGTGCGCGGTCTGACCGGGCCGCAGCGGTACACACCCGAGCAGATCCTGCGGGTCCGGGTTGTGCACTACCGGCGACTGGGCCGTCGTATGCCCATGCTGGAGATGGATGTGGACAACTCCGGTGAGGAACGGCTGCTGATCTTCGGCCGCTGGGATCTGGGCACGCGCCCCGAGGATGTCCTCGAGGTGCTGCGCGCGCATCTGTCGCGTTAGAGGGTGGGCGCGGCCAGCACGGTGACCAGCACCGCGGCCAGCGCCACCGCCGCGACCGCCACCCAGCCGACGGTGAGCGCCTTACGGGCGTCCCCGATCCCGATCCAGCGCGGCAGATACAGGATTCCGGTGGTGGCGAGCGTGCCCGCGAGCAGCCCGCCCAGGTGCCCCCACACCGAGATGCCGGGCACCGAGAAGGTGATCACCAGGTTGATCCCCAGCAGCACCGCGATCTGGGTGAGGTTCTGGCGGATACGCAGCATGATCACCGCGACCGTGCCGAAGATCCCGAAGATCGCGCCCGAGGCGCCCGCGGTGGGGGTCAGGGGACCCGACAGCGCCGTGACCGCGGCCGAACCGCCCAGCAGGGACGTGAAGTAGACCGCGACGAAGCGGGCCCGGCCCAATGCCACCTCGCAGTACGGACCCAGCACGTAGAGCGCGAACATATTGGCCAGCAGGTGGATCGGCCCGTAGTGCAGGAAGCCCGAGCCGAGCACCCGCGCCCAGCCGCCGTCGTAGCCGACGAAGCCCGGCACCAGCACCCAGTCGTAGAACAGCCGGGAACGCTGGTTGTCCATCAGGCTGTGCGCCTGCAGCGCGGTGACCGCGAAGACCATCACATTGACGGCGATCAGCGTGTAGGTGACGTACGGCTGCGAGATCCGCGACAGCGTCGTACCGGCCGCGTTGCGGACCGGCCGGACATCGTCGCGGCCCTGCTGGACGCACTCCACGCAGTGCTGCCCGACCGCGGCCGCGGTCAGGCATTCGGGGCAGGCCGGACGCCCGCACCGGGTGCAGGCCAGACCGGTGGGCCGGTCGGGGTGGCGGTAGCAGGCCGGGGCGGGCGGCTGGGGCTGCATGGGAAGTCCTCTTCGAAGGCCGTGGCGCGGGCCGTTTCTCAGGCGATGGTGATGCTGTTGATCACCACGTCGTCCTTGGGGCGGTCGCCGCGGTCGGTGGAGATGGTGGCGATGGCGTCGACCACCTTGCGGGAATCGGGGTCCAGGACCTCGCCGAAGATGGTGTGGCGGCGGTTCAGGTGCGGCTGCGCGCCCACGGTGATGAAGAACTGGGAGCCGTTGGTGCCGGGTCCGGCATTGGCCATCGCGAGCAAGTAGCCGCGGTCGAAACGGAGTTCCGGATGGAACTCGTCCTTGAACTCGTAGCCGGGGCCGCCGCGGCCGGTGCCGGTGGGATCCCCGCCCTGGATCATGAATCCGTCGATCACCCGGTGGAAGATCGAGCCGTCGTAGAACGGCCCGGAGTCGGTGCCCGCGGCGTTCTTGGTGCTGTACGCCTTGGAGCCGTCGGCCAAGCCGACGAAATTGCGGACGGTGGCGGGGGCGTGGTTACCGAAGAGCGAGATCTTGATGTCGCCGTGGTTCGTGTGCAACGTCGCCACTGCGGTCTGATTCGGTGAGGTCACGCCGCCAGGATAGGTGCAGGGCGCGCGGCCGGGCCGAAGCGGCACACACGAAGCCCCCGAATCCGCCGCGAGATGTGATTCCCTGCCCGGATTCGGGCACAGAAGTGGCGGAAACGGTCCCAGCATGGCATGTTCGGTCGAGTGAATGACGGGGATCCGGTCGATCTGGTCCGCCATGTGGCGGCCTCCACCGGCCTGCCGCCCGCCGTCGCGGCCCGCGTGGTCGCCGATGTCGTCGGATACTTCGACGAGACCGCCGAGCAGTTCGTGCGCCGCAGACATGCCGAATTGCAGAGCCGTCAGGTCCGCAATGCCGAAATCTGGCAGCGCCTGGCGGCCGAGCTCGCGCAGCGCCGGGTCGCCGCCCCCGACTTCACCGAACGGCAGCTGCGTCGCATCGTCTACGGGTAGGAGTCCGTCCCGCAATGTGTGGAATCGTCGGTTACATCGGTCATCGTGAAGCCGTCCCGGTCCTGCTGGAGGGCCTGCACCGGCTCGAGTACCGGGGTTACGACTCCGCGGGTCTGGCCGTGCCGCACCGAGGCCGCCTGCGGGTCACCAAGACCCAGGGCCGGGTCCAGGACCTGCGCAACAAGGCCGATGCCGAAGCCGCCCGGCTGCGCGGCAATGTGGGCATCGCCCACACCCGCTGGGCCACTCACGGCGAACCCTCCGACGCCAACGCGCACCCGCACACCGACGTCTCCGGCCGGATCGCGGTCGTGCACAACGGCATCGTCGAGAACGCCGAGGTGCTGCGCGCCGCGCTGACCGCCGAGGGCGTGGAATTCGTCTCCGACACCGACACCGAGGCCATCGCGCATCTGGTCGCCGCCGCCCTGGAGGCGTCCGAGACCCTGGAGGACGCGGTCCGCACCGCCATGCGCCGGGTCGAGGGCACCTACGGCCTGCTGGTGCTCGACGCCCGCCGCCCCGACGAACTGGTGGTGGCCCGCAACGGCTCCCCCATCGTGCTCGGCGTCGGCGACGGCGAGATGTTCGTGGCCTCCGACGTGGCCGCCCTGGTGCACCACACCCAGCGCGTGGTGTTCCTCGACGACGGCGAGCTGGCCACCGTGCGCGCCGACGAATTCCGCACCAGCACACTGGGTCTCGAGGCCCGCCGCACCGACAAGATCCCCACCACCATCGATATGGCGGCCGAGGACTACGCGCTGGGCGGGTACCCCGACTTCATGCGCAAGGAGATGGCCGAACAGCCCGACGCCGTCCGCCGGGCGCTGCGCGGCCGCCTCGACGAGCGCTTCGCCACCGCCCACCTGGGCGGCCTGAATATGGACGCGCGCGAGCTGCGCGGGATCAGCAAGGTGGTGTTCCTGGGCTGCGGCTCCGCCTATTACGCGGGCCAGCTGGGCGCGCAGCTGGTCGAGGAACTGGCCCGGATCCCGGCCGTCGCCGAGCCCGCCTCGGAGTTCCGCTACCGCAATCCGGTGGTGGACCCGGACGCGCTGTACGTGGCGATCAGCCAGTCCGGCGAGACCCTGGATACCCTTGCCGCCGTTCAGGAATTGCAGCGCAAGGGCGGCCGCGTCATCGGCGCGGTGAACGTGGTCGGCAGCGCCATCGCGCGCGAGTGCGGTGCGGGCGTCTTCCTGCACGCGGGCCCGGAGGTCTCGGTGGCCTCGACCAAGGCGCTCACCAATATGACCGTGTCCTTCGCCATGCTGGGCCTGCTGCTGGGCCGGGTGCGGGACCTGTCGGCCGCGGCGGGCGAGCGCATCGTGTCCGGGCTGCGCGCGCTGCCCGACGCCATCGACGCCGTGCTGGCCGAGGAGGAGACGGTCGCCGATATCGCGTCCCGATTCGCCAAGGCGCGCAGCATGTTCTTCATCGGCCGGGTGCGTGCCTGGCCGGTGGCGCGCGAGGGCGCGCAGAAGCTGAAGGAGATCTCCTACATCCACGCCGAGGCGTACCAGGGTTCCGAACTCAAGCACGGGCCGCTGGCGCTGATCGACCCGGAGATGCCGTCCATCGTGCTGGTGCCCGGCGACGAGCTGCTGGCGAAGAACATCACCACCATCGAGCAGATCAAGGCGCGCGGCGGCCCGGTCATCGCGGTCACCAACACCGATCTGCCGGACGGGCTGGCGGATTCGGTGATCCGGGTTCCGGCGGTGTGCCCGGAACTCGACCCGATCATCCTCACGATTCCGTTGCAGTTGCTCGCCTATCACACGGCCATGGCGCTGGGCCGGGACGTGGACAAGCCGCGCAACCTGGCCAAGAGCGTTACCGTCGAGTAACCGATCGGCGGCCCCGTCCGTGCACGAATTGTCTTGCTGTGCCAGCATGGTCGGATGGAGCTGGGGAGCGTTCGTAACAAGGTCATCGTGGCCGCCCTCGTGGCTATCGCGGGAGGTGTCGTCGCGTTCTTCGTGAACAAGCGTCCGCAACCGGAGGCACCGGCCGCCGAACCGCCGCGCCTGGGCTACTCGCGCAACGGTTCGGCGCCCTCGCCGGACCTCGTGAACCACTGAAGCCCGCGGTGAGTCGCCGAGTTACTCAGCGACTCACCGAGCGCTTGTACTGCTTCAGGGCGAGCGGCACGAAGATCGCCAGGATCGCGACGACCCACATCAGGGTCGTCGCGACCGGATGCCGCATGGGCCAGACATCCGCGCTCGGCCCCATCGGCGAGGTGTTGCCGAACAGATCGCGCGTCGCCTGCGTCACCGCCGACACCGGATTCCATTCCGCCACAAAGCGCAATACCGTCGGCAGGTTCGCGGCCGGCACGAAGGTGTTGGCGATGAACGTGAGCGGGAAGATCACCATGAAGCTGGCGTTGTTGTAGACCTCGGGCGCGCGCACCAGCAGGCCGACCACCGCCATGATCCACGACACCGCGTACGCGAACAGCAGCAAGAGCACGTACGCCAGCACCGCGTCGAGGAACGAGCCGCGAATCCGCCAGCCCACCAGCAGACCGGTCAGCGACATCACCACCAGGCTCACCACATTGATGACCACGTCGGAGAGCGTGCGGCCGATCAGCACCGCCGACGGGGCCATGGGCAGTGACCGGAAGCGGTCGATGATGCCCTTCTGCATGTCCTCGGCCAGGCTCAGACCGGTGAACGTCGCACCGAACACCACGGTCTGGGCGAAGATGCCCGCGATCAGGAACTCGCGATAGGACGTGCCCGGCAACTGGATCGACGAGCCGAAGACGTAGGCGAACAGCAGCACGAACATGATCGGCGACAGCGTCGAGAAGATCAGCACGTCCGGCACCCGGCGGATCTTGATCACATTGCGTTTGGTGATGGTGATGCTGTCGGTCACCACCATGGCCAGTCGCTGTGCGAGCGAAGGCTTTCCGGCGACGGCGAGCGCGGCGCTCATCGGGCCCCCTCCTTCTCCTCGGCGGATCGATTGCCGTTGATCAGTTCCTCGGCCTGATGTCCGGTCAAGGACAGGAACACATCGTCGAGCGAGGGCCGGCGCAACCCCACGTCGTGGATCTTCACCCCATACTCGGTCAGCTGCCCGATCGCGTCGACCAGTGCCTGCGAGCCGTCCTCGACCGGCACGATGATCCGCCGCAGCCCGGGCTCGAGCCGAATCTCGCCGTGCGCCAAGCCTTCCAGCGCCTGCTGCGCCACCGCGAGATTGTCGGCGTGATCGACGACCAGCTCGATCCGGTCGCCGCCCACCATCGCCTTGAGCTCGTCGGAGGTGCCCTCCGCGATCACCCGGCCGTGGTCGATGACGGCGATGGAGTCGGCCAGCCGGTCGGCCTCCTCCATGTACTGGGTGGTCAGCAGCAGCGTGGTGCCGCCCGCCACCAGTTCCTCGATGACGTCCCAGAGATCCAGGCGCGCACGGGGATCCAGGCCGGTGGTGGGTTCGTCCAGGAACAGTACGGGCGGATTCGCGACCAGCGCGCCCGCCAGGTCCAGGCGGCGGCGCATACCGCCGGAGTAGCCCTTGACCGGGCGGTCGGCGGCGTCGGCGAGGCGGAACCGGTCCAGCAGCTCGCGCGCTCGCTCCTTACTGCGCCGCACCCCCATGTGGTACAGACGGCCCACCATCTCGAGATTCTCGAAGCCGGTGAGATATTCGTCGACCGCGGCGTACTGGCCGGAGGCGCCGATGCGGGAGCGCAGCAGCTGCGGGTCCTTCAGGACGTCCGCCCCGGCGACGACGGCGTGGCCCGCGTCGGGGAGGAGCAGCGTGGTGAGCACGCGCACGGTGGTGGTCTTGCCGGCGCCGTTGGGGCCGAGCAGGGCGGTCACGGTGCCTTCGGGGACCGAGAGGTCGAGGCCGTCGAGGGCGACCAGATGGCCGTACCTCTTGACCAGACCCTCGGCGACTATGGCGTCGGGCATGATTCTCCTGTTCCGAACTGCACGGATGCGGTCGAACACGATCGTCGGCGTCTGGCCAGTATGCCCGGATCGACAGAGTGAGTCATCCGAGTTTCACCGGTGTCGGCGCGGACGGCGTCGGGGAGCGCGAGTCGTCAACTACTCGAACGTAATTCGGCGAAGGACGCATTTCGGTCACGATGCCGAGCCCGCCGCCGACAACCGCGCTTTTTCCTCGAAAAAATCTTTGAACGCGATGCCCCGATAGCCACACAATCCGAATTCGTCGCGTAGGATCGTTCCCGTCGGCCCCTCCCCCCCGGGCCGACCTTACGCGGGCCTCGGCTAACTCCCCCCCTTCGCCGAGGCCCGCCCCCATTCCCGGAGCACGTCCTCGACGGGGATCATTCAGACCAGCGGTCGAATCTCATTGCGGCGCAGCACATGCCCGTACAGCCGATTGATGCCCTTCACCCGCACCGTGGCCAGATGCCGCAGCGTGAAATCCAGATCCGCCTCGATGGCCGCGGCCGCGCCGTCGTCCACCAGCACCGTGCCCGGCCGGGCCACACCGGTGAGCCGCGCCGCCGTGTTCACCGTCGACCCGTAGAGGTCGCCGAAGCGCTGCAACACCTCCCCGTAGGCCAGACCCACCCGCAGCTCCTGGGTGACGCCGTGCGAGGCGATGGCGGCCTCCTGCACCGCGAGCGCGATCCGCGCCCCGTCGGTGGCCGTCGCCGCCGCGAACATGACCTCGTCGCCCACGTTCTTGATCACCCAGCCGCCATTGGCGACGATGGCGTTGCTGGTGGCCGTCTCGAAGGCCTCCAGCAGCGCCGACAGCTCATCGGCCTCCAGGTGGCGGGTCAGGCGGGTGTAACCGACCATGTCGGCGAATCCGACGGCCAGCACGCGAACCGTGTCCCCCGCCGCCGCTCCCCCGTCCAGCGACCGCGCCAGCGCGGCGTCCAGGTGCCTGCGGAAGGCGTAGCGCTGCAAGGTCTCGAATTCGGTGACCACCTCGTCGGTGGCGATGCGCGCCGCTTCCTTCGGATCGATGTCCGGCTGCTCGCGCGTGATGGTGGTGATCCGGTCCAGGATCTCCTCGGTCACCAGATCGACCTGCCACTCCGCCAGCCGCGCCATGGACCGTCCCAGCGTGCGCGCGGCCGTGGTCTGGCGGTGCGTGTCGGCGGTGGCCAGCACGTGCAGCTTGGCGAAGGTCTGGGCGGCCTCGATATCGGAGTCGCTGTATTCCACGGCCTCGTCGTCCGGATCGGCCGGGAAGCCCAACGCCACCCACAAGCGGCGGGTGACATTGTTGGGCAACCCGGTCAGATCCGCGACCTGATGCCGGTTGTACCGGCGCGGGCCGCTCAACAGATATGGCTCGACCACGGACTGCACCAGCTCGGAGATCTCAGTGGACGCCATCTCTCGACCTTACGGCGTGAATCGGATGGAAAACCGCCGCTTGTTCCGTGTCACAGCCAAATTCGACGCGGTCAGCGCGTGGTGACCTCATGCCACAGGTCGGCGTCATTGCGCTGACGCAGTTTGCTGATCCCGAAAACGACGACGGCGGCGATCACAATGGTGAGCACGATTTTCATGAATCCCACAGTACTGCAACGACAGAAGCCGCAGACCGAAGCGGTCTGCGGCTTGTGGGAGTGGAGCCTAGGGGAATCGAACCCCTAACCCCTGCCTTGCAAAGGCAGTGCTCTGCCAATTGAGCTAAGGCCCCTGGGAAGGCAGTTCGTTCTTTACCTGTGGGTGGGCCTAGGAGGACTTGAACCTCCGACCTCTTCGTTATCAGCGAAGCGCTCTAACCGCCTGAGCTATAGGCCCTTAGTGGGTGTTCGAAGTGTGTGACTCGAACGAGGCAGAAGATTACCGTACGTCGGCGCCGATAACCAAAACGGCCGGTCAGCGGCTTGCGGAAGCAAGGCTGACCGGCCGTCGCGGGCGGATCGAAACAGCGGGTTTCCTAGTCCGGATCGGACAGGGTGACCTGGATGCCGCCGACCAGATCGGTGCACTGGTTGTAGACGAACACCCCGACCGTGGACAGCGCGGTCAGCAGCACCACATTGATCAGGCCGATCACACCGGCGTAGCCGAAGACCGTGCCCGCGTCGATGAGCGCCGAGCTGGAGTTGTCCGAGACCATGTCGGTGAAGGTGGAGTTCAGGCGCTCCCAGACGCCCATACCCTCCAGCACCAGGTACAGCAGGCCGACCGCCAGCATCCACACGAAGAACATGGCCACGCTGATCACCAGCGAGATCTTCAGCGTGGACCACGGGTCGATGTGGCGCAGCTGCACGGTGGCGCGCAGCGGCTCACCGGTGGCCGCGGCCTGCGCCACCGCCGCGGGGGCGGACGGCGACACCGGACCGGCCGGCGCGATCGGGTCCGGCGGCGGCAGCGGGTGCCGCAGCTCGGACAGATCCGGCAGATCTTTGACCAGTTCCGGGCGGGCGATGCTGCGGGTCGGTCCGTCGATGCCGACGGACTTCACCATGGCCGCCTCCTTGCGCGCCGCCTTGGCCGCCAGGTCGGCGGTGGTGCGGGCATTGGAGACACCGGCGTTCAGGCCGCCGCCCTGCAGGCCGCCACCGCCGAGACTCGGGTTGGTCCCCGGCCGGCCCGCCGCCGGGGACTGGCCCGGACGGTACAGGTTGGACTGCGGCTCCCGCTGCGGCAGCTGCGACCAGCCCTCCTGGAAGGGCGAACCACCCTGCCCGTCCGCCGCCTCGGGAGCGGCGGGCGATGCTGCGGCCGCGGGGGCCTCGGCGGCCGAATCACCGGACTTGTCCGGCAATTCGGAATTCTGCGGCGTTCCACCGTCCTGCGCACCCGGCCGCGGAATAGGACGCGGCGGAATCGGGGACGGGGCGATTCTCTCGGTCACGCCGTTGGCGTGACCTCGCTGGTCATTCGGCTGATTCGTGGTCAATGGTGAATCCTTCGATCCGTTGTGCCGCCGCTGCTGTGGAGAAACTACTGCTTCGCCGAACCGCTGGTGTCCTCTTCGGCAACCTGGTCAGGCTCATCCGCGTTCCTAGCGATCGCGAGCAAAGTATCGCCCTCACCCAGGTTCATCAACCGGACGCCCTTGGTTTGACGACCCGCTTTACGAACCTGGTGCGCCAGTGTGCGAATGACACCGCCGCCGGAGGTGATCGCGTACAGCTCGTCGTCGTCATTGACAATGAGCGCACCGACCAGACTGCCACGCTTCTCGTCGTACTGAATCGTCAGCACACCCTTGCCGCCACGACCCTGCGCGGTGTACTCGTCGATGGCTGTGCGCTTGGAGTACCCGCCCGCCGTCGCGACAAGCAGATAGATGCCCTCCGCGTCGCGAACCACGTTGAGCGACAACAGTTCGTCGTCGGCGTTGAAGCGCATGCCCTGCACGCCGGAGGTGGCGCGGCCCATCGGGCGCAGCACCTCGTCATTGGCGTTGAAGCGGATCGACTGGCCGTGCGCGGAGACGAGCAGCAGGTCGTCGTCGGCCGAACACAGTGCGGCACCGACCAATTCGTCCTCGTCGCGCAGATTGACCGCCACGATGCCGCCGGTCCGGTTCGAGTCGAAGTCGGTCAGCTTGGACTTCTTGACCAGCCCCTTGCGGGTGGCCAGCACCAGATACGGCGCGTCCTCGTACGACTTCAGCTGGATGACCTGGGCGATCTTCTCGTCCGGCTGGAAGGCCAGCAGGTTCGCCACGTGCTGGCCGCGCGCGGTGCGGTTGGCCTCGGGCAGCTCGTACGCCTTGGCCCGGTACACCCGGCCCTTGTTGGTGAAGAACAGCAGCCAGTCGTGGGTCGAGGTGACGAAGAAGTGCTTGACGATGTCGTCCTGCTTGAGACCCGCGCCCTGCACGCCCTTGCCGCCGCGCTTCTGCGAGCGGTAGAGGTCGGTCTTGGTGCGCTTGGCGTAGCCGGTCTCGGTGATCGTCACGACCACGTCCTCGCGGGCGATCAGGTCCTCGTCCTGCACGTCGCCGTCAGCCGCGATGATCTTGGTGCGGCGGTCGTCGCCGTACTTGTCGACGATCTCCGCCAATTCGTCACGGACGATGGCGCGCTGCCGCTCCGGCTTGGCCAGAATGTCGTTCAAATCGGCGATCTCGGCCTCGATCTTGGCCAACTCGTCGAGGATCTTCTGCCGCTCCAGAGCCGACAGGCGACGCAGCTGCATGTCGAGGATCGCGGTCGCCTGGATCTCGTCGATCTCCAGCAACTGCATCAGGCCGGTGCGCGCGGTCTCGGTGTCCGCCGAGCGGCGGATCAAGGCGATGACCTTGTCCAGCTGATCCAGCGCCTTCACCAGACCGCGCAGGATGTGAGCCCGCTCCTCCGCCTTGCGCAGCAGGTAGCGGGTGCGCCGGACGATGACTTCCAACTGGTGGTTCACGTACAGCCGGATCATCTGATCCAGGCGCAGCGTGCGCGGCACCTTGTCGACGATCGACAGCATGTTGCAGCCGAAGGAGGTCTGCAGCTGGGTGTGCTTGTAGAGGTTGTTCAGCACCACCTTGGCGATGGCGTCGCGCTTCACGGTCACCACGATGCGCATACCGACACGGTCGGAGGACTCGTCGTGGATGTCGGAGACACCCGCGATCTTGCCGTCCTTCACCTGCTCCGCGATGGCATTGATGAAGTTGTCGGTATTGACCTGGTACGGCAGCTCGGTGATGACGATCGTGGTGCGACCCCGGCTGTCCTCCTCGATCTCCACGACACCGCGCATCCGGACCGAACCGCGGCCGGTGGTGTAGGCGTCGTGGATGCCCTGGGTGCCCACGATCAGGCCCGCGGTCGGGAAGTCCGGACCCTTCACCCGCTCGATGCACGCGGCGAGAGTGGCCTCCTCGTCCGCGTCGTGATTATCCAGCGCCCAGTAGATGGCGTCGGCCAGCTCGGTCAGGTTGTGCGGCGGGATATTCGTCGCCATACCGACGGCAATGCCGTTGGAACCGTTCATGAGCAGGGCGGGCACCCGGCTCGGCAGGACGGTCGGCTCCTGCGTCTTACCGTCGTAGTTCGGGACGAAATCGACCGTCTCATGGTCGATCTCGCGCAGCATCTCCATCGCCAGCGGCGTCAGGCGGCACTCCGTGTAACGCATGGCGGCCGCACCGTCATTACCGCGCGAACCGAAGTTGCCCTGACCGTCGACCAGCGGATACCGCAGCGCCCACGGCTGCGCCATACGCACCAGGGTGTCGTAGATGGCGGTGTCACCGTGCGGGTGATAGTTACCCATGGTGTCGGCGACCGGGCGGGCGGACTTCACGTAACCGCGGTCGGGCCGATACCCGTTGTCGTACATCGCGTACAGGATGCGCCGGTGCACCGGCTTCATGCCGTCGCGCACCTCCGGCAGCGCGCGGCCGACGATCACGCTCATGGCGTAATCGATGTAGGAGTTCTGCATCTCCTGCTGGATGTCGACCGGCTCGATGCGGTCGCCACCCGAGGGCGGAAGCGAAGTCTCAGTCATGAATTGGTCTCCGTCAGAAGTGGTGGGTGGTCCTCGCGGCGCGCGGCGGAGACCCGACAGGGCCTCCGCCGTCGCGAATTACACGTCGAGGAACCGGACGTCCTTGGCGTTCCGAGTGATGAAGCTGCGGCGAGCCTCCACGTCCTCACCCATCAGGATGGAGAACAGCTCATCGGCCGCGGCGGCATCATCGAGGGTGACCAGGCGCAGGACCCGCACGCTCGGATCCATGGTGGTCTCCCACAGCTCCTTCGGGTTCATCTCACCGAGACCCTTGTAGCGCTGGATGCCATCGTCCTTGTTGATCTTCTTGCCGGCCGCCAGGCCGCGCTCGAGCAGCCCGTCGCGCTCGCGGTCGGAGTAGGCGAACTCCGGCTCGGAACGCTGCCACTTCAGCTTGTACAGCGGCGGCATGGCCAGATACACGTGACCGTGCTCGACCAGCGGGCGCATGAAGCGGAACAGCAGGGTGAGCAGCAGGGTCGAGATGTGCTGGCCGTCCACGTCGGCGTCGGCCATCAGCACGATCTTGTGATAGCGCAGCTTGGCGATATCGAACTCGTCGTGGATGCCGGTGCCGAACGCGGTGATGATGGACTGCACTTCGGTGTTCTTCAGCACGCGGTCGATGCGCGCCTTCTCGACATTGATGATCTTGCCGCGCAGCGGCAGGATCGCCTGGTACATCGAGTCGCGGCCGGACTTGGCCGAGCCACCGGCGGAGTCGCCCTCCACGATGTAGATCTCGGACTTGCTCGGGTCCTTGGAACGGCAGTCGGCCAGCTTGCCCGGCAGGCCGCCCAGATCGGTGGCGGACTTGCGCCGCACCAGCTCGCGCGCCTTACGGGCGGCGACGCGGGCCTGCGCCGACGAAACCGCCTTCTGCACAATCGTCTTCGCGTCGGCCGGATTCGCCTCGAACCAGTGCGAGATGTGCTCGTTGCAGGTGCGCTGGACGAAGGACTTCACCTCGGTGTTGCCGAGCTTGGTCTTGGTCTGGCCCTCGAACTGCGGGTCGGCGATCTTCACGCTCACGATGGCGGCGAGACCCTCACGGATGTCGTCACCGGTGAGGTTGCCTTCCTTCTCCTTGAGGAGCTTCTTGTCCTTCGCGTACTTGTTCACCACCGTGGTGAGCGCCGCGCGGAAGCCCTCCTCGTGGGTACCGCCCTCATGGGTGTTGATGGTGTTGGCGAAGGTGTGGACGGACTCGGAGTAGCCCGAGTTCCACTGCATCGCGACCTCGACCTCGTGGCCGGTGCCCTTACCGGTGAACGCCACGATCGAGTTGTGGATCGGCGTCTTGGTCCGGTTGATGTGCTTGACGTAGTCCTCGAGCCCGCCCGGGTAGTGATAGGTGCGGGTCTTCACCTTCGGCTCGGCGGCCGGCGTGTTCTCGTCGACATGCTTGGGCGCCTCGGCGGTCTCGCTGACCACCTCGTCGGTGACATCACCCTCGGACACCCGCTGATCGGTCAGCGTGATGGTCAGGCCCTTGTTCAGGAACGCCATCTCCTGCAGACGGCGCGCGACCGTCTCGAAGCTGAAGGTGGTGGTCTCGAAGATGTCCGGGTCCGGCCAGAACTTGATGGTGGTACCGGTGCGCTTGGTCGGACTGCCCTGGACCAGCTTGCCCGGCTTGGAGTCCTTGTACTCCTGGGTCCAGTGGAACCCGTCGGTGTCCACATCGGCCTGCAGCCGGGTGGACAGCGCGTTCACCACCGAGATGCCGACGCCGTGCAGACCACCCGACACCGCATACGATTCGCCGTCGAACTTGCCGCCCGCGTGCAGCTGGGTCATGACCACCTCGATGGTGGGCACACCCTGAGCGTGCATCGCGACCGGGATACCGCGGCCGTCGTCGACGACCTCGACGCCGCCGTCGGCCAGCAGGGTGACATCGACCCGCGAGGCGTATCCGGCCATCGCCTCGTCGACCGAGTTGTCGACGACCTCCCAGATCAGGTGGTGCAGGCCGCGCTCACCGGTGGAACCGATGTACATACCGGGGCGCTTGCGAACCGCCTCGAGGCCCTCGAGGACGGTGATGGAGTCGGCACCGTACGACGTCGGCTTGCCTGACTTGGGCTGGGTCGAGCCGTCTGCGTTGGAGTCCATGGCAGCCACTGGTCGGTAGCTCTCCTTACTTGCTGATCCTCCCGGCACAGTGCGGTCGCACGCGTGAGGCCCACAGACACTGTCTGCCCGAGCTCCGGAACACTGTCTGCTCGAGAGTTACGGGGGCCCACGCGCGGGCGCTACGGAACGCGCCGGGAGGTATCGCCGCTAGTTACTCCCTCATCCTACTGGTACGACCGGCAGAGAACCCACCTATGACACCCCTGAGTGGGCCGTACGGTCATGAAATCGACCAGCGATATGACCCGTTATGGGTCTGGGCGGTTCCGGGAGCCTCAGCGGTCGATGCGCCAGCGGACACGCGGGCGTTTGCGCGAGGGTTCGTCGTGATCTCCGAACGTTCCACGTGAAACCAGCGCGCGGACGCCGGGATTCGCGGCCCGGACCCCGGTGACAGCGGCCTACCCGTAGGTGTCGCGGGGGCCGCGGCCCTTGATGTGCCGCTCGCCCTTGCGCCAGCTCGGCGCGGTCGGACCATTGATCTTCAGCTGTTTGACCACGCCGTTCCCGACCGCCGCCGCGATCTTCGCCAGGATCTGGGACTGGAACATGCGCAGCTGGGTGGCCCAGGCCGTGGACTCGGCCTGAATGCTCAACACGCCGTTCTCCAGCGAGATCGGCTGGGCATGGGAGGCGATGTCCTCCCCCACCACGCTCGCCCACCGGCCGAACACCGTGCCCTCGGCGACCTTGGCCGACCAGCCCCGGCCCTTCGCCAACTGCATGGCCAGGGACGCGAAGGTCTGCGGATCCCGATCGTCGGGGTGCGCGCCCGACCAGCTGCTGCGCCGCCGCAATGCCCGGATGCCGCCCTTGCGCGGCGCGGCCGGCGAGGCCCGCCCCTGCCCCACCGACTTCCCGGCCGCGCGGGCCGCGGCCCGCGCCTCCTCGAGCGCGCGCCGAGCCAGATCGACTCCACGCAACTCCGGTTCGGCGCCCGGTCCGGTCGCACCCCCGCGCGGGGTGTGGTCGTCGGTTTCCGGCGACTCGGCCATCCACAACTCCTTCCACACCTGGGAATCCGGATGATCACCCTCGGTTCGTCACGTGATTCTGCCGCATGCCACCGACCGCTCGGCGATTCCCACGGCCGACGCACTCGGGCAACCTCACTCCGCGATCCGGGAGGCCCGCCGATCCGCCTCCCCGGTCGTCTCCACGCGTTGCGGCGCGGCATCGAGTTCGGGCGGCACGTCCTCGGGCACCGCCGCGGTGATCAACACCTGCTCCGCGCCCGCGGCCACCCGAGACAGCGCGCTCCGACGGCGGCGATCCAGTTCGGCGAAGACGTCATCGAGGATCAGCACCGGATCGGTTCCGGCGGACCGCAACAACTCGAACGCCCCGAGCCGCAGAGCCAAGGCGAAGGACCAGGACTCGCCGTGACTGGCGAAACCCTTGGCCGGCGCGGACCCCAGCATCAGATCCAGTTCGTCACGGTGCGGACCGACCAGGCACACCCCGCGCGCCAGCTCCTTGGGACGCGCGGCGGCCAACTCCCGCAACAGGATCGCCTCGAGCGCCTCCTCGTCATCGTCCTGTGGAGAACGCGCGGAATCCAGCAATTCCGGCGGCAGACTCGCACTGCGATAGCCGATCGACGCCGGCCGGGACTCGGGCGCGATATCTGAATAAGCCTGTGCAAGATGTGGATAAAGGTCGTGGACGAGTCGCAGCCGATGCGCGAGCAGCACCGCGCCGTGCGCCGCCAGATGCCCGTCCCACACATCGAGGGTGCTCATCTCCGCGCCCCGCGCCCCCGAACGGGCATTGCGCCCAGCCGTTTTCAACAGGGCCGACCGCTGCCGCAGCACCTTCTCGTAATCCGCGCGCACCCCGGCCAGGCGCGGCAGCCGGGCCGTGGCCAGCTCGTCCAGGAACCGCCGCCGCTCCCCCGGATCCCCGCGCACCAGCGACAGATCCTCGGGGGCGAACAACACCGTCTGCAGAATCCCCAGGATCTCCCGCGGCCGCCGCACCGGGGAACGATTGATCTGGGCGCGATTGGCCGTGCCCTGGTTCAACTCCATGTCCACCCGCAGCTCGCGGCCGGTGTTCACCACCGTCGCGCCGATCCGGGCCTTGTGCGCGCCGATCCGGATGAGCGGAGCATCGGCAGATACCCGATGTGAGCCGAGTGTGGACAAATATCCGATGGCCTCGATCAGGTTGGTCTTGCCATTCCCGTTGGACCCCAGGAAAACCGTTCCACCGGGCGAAAGTTCGAGTTCGGCGGCCTCCCAGGACCGGAAATCGCGCAGTGACAGCGCACGCACGTACATCCGGTCAGCCCACCGTCCCCGCGTTTTTCACAGGTTTGTCAACACTGTGCACAGGTGTGTCGTTCGCTCCGAAGCGATGGGTCGCCAAACCTGCTCAGCCCGGCAACCGCACTGGCATCAACAGGTAGATGTAGCTTCCGGCCAGCGCCGCGAAGGCGCCCGACTCCAGCTGCGCGGGCTCCTCCTCCGGCGCGGGCAGGAACACCGCCGGACGGCTGGGCGTGGTGAAGCCGAAGGTCACCCGGTCCGAATGCGCGGCGGAGAGGCCGTCGAGCAGGTAGCCGGGGTTGAAGGCGATGGTCAGCGGCTCACCGCGGAAATCGGCGACCAGCCACTCCTCGGCGCGACCGGCGTCATCGCCACCGGCGGAGAGCAGCAGACCCTCCTCGGAGAACTCCAGCCGCACCTGGGCGCCGCGCTCGGCCACCAGGGCCACACGCTTGATGGCCTCGGTCAGCGCGCTCACCGCGATGGTCGCGAGCGAGGTGTGCTCCTTGGGGAGCAACTGGCGGAACTTGGGGAATTCCGCGTCGAGCAGGCGGGTGGTGGTGCGGCGGCCGCCGTTCACGATGCCCAGCAGGCCGTCGGTGCCGGTGCCGAACGCCAGCTGCACCGGCTGATCGGAGGCGCCGAGGGTCTTCGCGGACTCGGACAGGGTGCGAGCCGGGACCAGGACCGCGGTCTCCACATCCGCACGGCCCGGCTGCCACTCCAATTCGCGCACAGCGAGCCGGAAACGGTCGGTGGCGGCCAGGACCACTTTCGGGCCCTCGATCTCCACACGGATGCCGGTGAGCATGGGGAGGGTGTCGTCACGGCCGGCGGCCACGGCCACCTGGGAGACGGCCTCGGAGAACAGATCCACGGCGAGCTCACCGGTCTGCGGCGGGAGCTCGGGAAGCTGGGGATAGTCCTCGACGGGCATGGTCGGCAGCGAGAACTTGGCACTGCCACAGGCGATCAGCACGCGAGTGCCGTCCACCGACACGTCCACCGGCTTGTTGGACAGCGCCTTGGTGATATCGGCCAGCAGGCGGCCCGACACCAGCACCTGGCCCGGACCGGCGACCTCGGCGGCCACCCGCATCTGCGCGGAGACCTCGTAATCGAAACCGGAGACCGTCAGGCCGTCCTCGTCAGCCACGAGGAGTACGCCACCGAGCACGGGCACCGGAGGCCGCGACGGCAGGCTGCGGGCCACCCAGGCTACGGATTCGGCGAAGTCCTCGCGAGCGACCCGAAACTTCATGCTTGCAAGCTCCATCGCCCGGTCTGTCCTCTCCACTGGGGGTCGTTCGGATCTCGAAACGGTAATCGGCAGTCTCGCACACGGGGCCGACACCAAACCGTACCTGCGCGAGACCGACCCGCCTACGCCGACCCACCGAGCCTTTGCCCCGACCCCACCGAGCCTTCGGCTGAAGACCGGTCCCTCTCCCTTCTCCTCCCTGCCTCCCGATCGGGTGTGGAGGAGCTGCCCATCGCACCGTGCCCTCCCAACCCGAGTTTCCACACACCCTGTTTTAGAAGAACCTTCTCTAGATGAAGAACTGAAGTAGTAGTAGGTCCTGTTAGTTCTGTGGACTTCGCCTGTTTCCGCAGGTCCGACCGGGCGGCGGCGTGGGGATGTCGTTGGGGTGGCTCGAGGATGAACAGCCGGTGCTTGTGGAGTCACCCGGGAACTCCCCAGCCATCCTCGAGTGATCCTCGAGTTGCTCCCCCGAATCGGGCCGGGATACCCACATGAGGATGGAACCGGGGACTACCCCGTGGATTCCTCGAGGACCTGACAGGGACTCCTCGAGGAATCCACAAGCCGAAAACCCCATCCGCGCAGCTCAGCCCTCGAGGATGAATTCACCTGTGGGATCTGTGGATCAACACCTGTGCATCGCTGTGAGTAGCGACCTGTGCGCAACCCCGTGGACAACAGTGGGATTCCTCGAGGACTCCACACCCTTTCCTCGAGGACTCCTCGAGGAATCCACAACCCCGGAAAGCACAGAACCCCACGTCAGACGACGTGGGGTCCTGTGGACTGTGGATCAGCGCGAACGCTGTTTAATTCGGGCTGTGAGTTCTTGAACCTGGTCGTACACACGGCGCCGCTCGGTCATCTCCTTGCGCACCTTCTTCTCCGCGTACATGACCGTGGTGTGGTCGCGTCCGAAGGCCTGGCCGATCTTGGGCAGGGAGAGGTCGGTGAGCTCACGGCACAGGTACATGGCGATCTGCCGGGCCTGCGCCAGCGGCCGCGCCTTACCCGGACCGGTCAGTTCTTCCAGCGTGGTGTTGAAGTACTCCGCGGTCACGGCCATGATCGTGGCCGCCGTGATCTCCAGCGTCGCGGTGTCGGGCATCAGATCCCGCAGCACCACCTCGGCCAGCGACAGATCCAGCGGCTGCCCGTTCAGCGACGCGAACGCGGTGACGCGGATCAGCGCGCCCTCCAGCTCCCGGATATTGCGCTCCACCCGGCTGGCGATCAGTTCGAGCACGTCGTGCGGCACGTCCAGGCGGTCCATGCGCGCCTTCTTGCGCAGGATCGCGATGCGGGTCTCCAGCTCCGGCGGCTGCACATCGGTGATCAGACCCCACTCGAACCGCGTCCGCAGCCGCTCCTCCAGCGTCGCCAGCTGCTTCGGCGGCCGGTCGGAGGACACCACGATCTGCTTGTTCGCGTTGTGCAGGGTGTTGAAGGTGTGGAAGAACTCCTCCTGGATGCCTTCCTTGCCCTCGATGAACTGGATGTCGTCCACCAGCAGGATGTCGGTCTCCCGGTAGCGGCGCTTGAACGCCACCTTCCGGTCGTCACGCAGCGAGTTGATGAAGTCGTTGGTGAATTCCTCGGTGGACACGTACTTCACCCGCATGCCCGGGAACAGCCGCTGCGCGTAGTGGCCCGCCGCGTGCAACAGGTGCGTCTTGCCCAAACCCGAAGCGCCCCAAACGAACAGCGGGTTGTAGGCGCGCGCCGGCGCCTCCGCGATGGCCACCGCCGCGGCGTGCGCGAAGCGATTGGACGCGCCGATGACGAAGGTGTCGAAGGTGTACTTCGCGTTCAGGCTGGCCGAGGACGGCGCGGGCGCGGGCTCCCGCTCGGGCGACCGGTTGAAGTAGGTCGGCCACGAATTGCGGACATTGACCACCGGCTCGTCGTCGTGCGGCTCGTCCACCGGACGGCGCGCGGCCGGCTCCTCGGAGTAGCGCGGCGCGGGCTCCTCGTAGCGGGCCGCCGGTTCGTCGGCATACCGCTGCGGGGCGGGCTCGTCCGCATAACGCTGCGGCGCGGGCTCGTCGGAATACCGTTGCTGCGCGGGCTCGTCCACGTAGCGCTGTGGGGACGGTTCGTCGGCGTAGCGCTGGGACGCGGGTTCGTCGGAATAGCGCTGGGACGCGGGCTCGTCGGCATAGCGCTGGGGAGACGGTTCGTCCGAGTAGCGCTGCGGCGTGGGTTCGTCGGCGTACCGCTGCGGGGCGGACCGGACCGGTTCGTCCTCGGGGTCCGGGGAGAACAGGGACTCCTGTCCCGGCGGCATGGGCGCGCCGCGATGGTTGTCCCGCCGCCGGTCGGGCCGCTGGCCCAGGGGCGCGACGGCCGGTTCACCGCCCGGCAACGGCCGCTCGGGCGCGGTCGGACGGTCGGCGGTGACGGGCGGCAACTCCTCGGCCATTGGCGGCTGCCCGTATTCCACAGGTGGATAAGCCTCGCGCTCGTCGTACTCGCCCGGGTAGTCCTGGGGAGGTAGGTAGCGCGGCGCGTACTCCGGCTGGGACTGGTACGAGGGCTGTGGACGCTCGGTCATCGGCGGTTCGGGCGCGTACGCCGGGGGCGTCGGTTCGGGCTCGCGGGGACGCTCCGGGCGGGAGGTCATGCGGGCGTGCCGGGGCGCGTTCGCGGACCGTCCGGCGGGGGGATTCTGCTGCGCGCGGATGCGCACGCCCAGACCCTCGACCTGGAGCCCGCGGCGGGCGAGCGAGCGCAGAATGAGCTCCCGCAAGTCGCGTTCGACCGTCACCTGCGCCATCGTGCCGGGCACCGAGAGCAGGGCGAACCCCTGCGCGAAGGTGATCGGTTCGATAGTGTTGAGCCACGCCTTGTGAGCCTTGCTGACCGGCTGGATCTCCCCATCCGCGGAGCCACTCGCCAATTCGGCGATCACCTCCGGCCAGACAGCCGTCAGCACATTCTGCTCGTCGTCCACGAACGTAGTCCTCCCCGGATGTAGGTCGATTGGAGCAGACGGTTGCGCTGCTCGGCTCCCCCAGTCACCGGGCGTCGGCGGGTACCGTCGGCCCTACGAATATGCCACTCCAGGGGTATTTCCACACAATTATCCACAGATGTGGACAACCTGGGGATACACGCGTCCGCGTGTCTGATTCCTCGGATCCGGCGCGTACCTGCGGCTTCACAGCTACCAGCTGGCAATACCGCTCGCGGGGCGGAGGATGAGGCCGTCCGCGGTCACCGGAAGGGACTGGGAAGGACCGTACACGACACCGGCGCTCCGACACGAACCGTCCCCGAACGCCACGCGGAACGATCGATCCAGTCCCGCGAAATCGGGCCTCGACCCCCGAGTTTGACCCTCGTCCAGGGGGTAAGTACCCTTCTACAGTCACCCTATGGTGCGGTGGCGGCTGTCTGCTGCCCGTGCCGACAAGGGTATTGCGCCGAGGGACTCCCGTCTGTCGAGAGCACCGTTTCACCGAACAGCTTCGGACGTCACCGGACGTCCACCACCTAGAGGAGTGTTGACCGTGGCCAAGGGCAAGCGGACGTTCCAGCCGAACAACCGTCGTCGGGCGCGCGTCCACGGCTTCCGTCTCCGGATGCGGACCCGTGCGGGTCGCGCCATCGTGTCGGCTCGTCGTGGCAAGGGCCGCGCCAAGCTGACCGCCTGATTCGGTAACCCCGGATGCGGCGTCGTATGAGCGACTCGCCGTCCGGTCTCCGGTCCCCCATCCGCCCGCACTCCGCTGGACGCTCAGGTGCTGCCTGAGCCCTACCGGCTGCACCGGCGCACCGACTTTTCCCGGACGGTGCGCCAGGGCCGGCGGATCGGGAGACGGGACCTCGTTGTGCACGTACTGCTACACGACGATCAAGCGAACGGATCGACCCCGGCTATCCGGGTGGGCGGTCCGCGTTTCGGCTTGATCGTCAGCAAGGCGGTGGGTCCGGCGGTGGTACGCCACCGGGTAGCCCGCCGCCTGCGTCATATCTGCGCAAGCCTGACGGCCGAATTGCCCGGCGGCGCAGATGTTGTCATTCGCGCCCTACCGGGTGCCGCCGACGCGCCCTCCGAAGAACTGCTGCGCCAGTTGCACAGCGGGCTGCGCAAACTCGGCCCCCTCGCATGAACGCGCCGCATTCTTCTGCGGGCGCGCTGCGCGCGGCTGCCGGATTACCGGCCAAAGCTCTGATATTCCTCATCGAGCTGTATCGGACCTATATCTCCCCCACCCGTATGCCGGTGTGCCGATTCACTCCCACGTGCAGTGAGTACGCGGTGACGGCGTTGCGCACCCGCGGACTGTTCGTCGGACTCGGACTGGCAGCCGTCCGTCTGGCGAAATGTGCGCCCTGGCACCCTGGTGGGTGGGACCCCGTTCCGGAGCGTAAGCACCGGCGCGCGGCATCAGCTTACGAAGGATCATCGCCCGCGGTGACCGGCGATACGAACGACGGGAGTGCATAGCGCCGTGCTCGACTTCATCTATTACCCGGTGTCGGCCATTTTGTGGTTCTGGCACCAGGCATTCGGGTATGTGCTGGGCAAGAACAGCGGATTCGCCTGGGCTCTGGCCGTGGTGTTCCTGGTGTTCACGTTGCGGCTGGTGCTCTACAAGCCGTTCGTGAAGCAGGTCCGCACCACCCGGCAGATGCAAGAGTTGCAGCCCCAGATCAAGGAGCTGCAGAAGAAGTACAAGAACGACCGTCAGCAGATGACGGTCGAGATGCAGAAGCTGCAGAAGGAACACGGCTTCAACCCGCTCATGGGCTGTCTGCCGGTGCTGCTGCAGGTTCCGGTGTTCCTGGGTCTGTTCCACGTGCTGCGGTCGTTCAACCGCACCGGCACCGGAATCGGGCAGCTGGGCATGTCGCCCTACGACAACGCCCACACCCCGAACTACATCTTCTCCGCGGCCGACGTCCAGTCCTTCCTGACCGCACGGCTCTTCGGCGCTCCCCTGTCGGCGTACATCACCGAGCCGGCGAAGGTCCTGGAGTCCTTCGCCGATTACGGCGGCGTGCCGAGCAAGCTGGTCATCGCGCTGGTCTCGATCCCGCTCATGGTGATCGCCGGTATCGCGACCCATATGAACGCCCGCGCCTCGGTGGCCCGGCAGTCGGCGGAGGCCGCGGCCAACCCGCAGGCCGCCATGATGAACAAGCTGGCGCTCTACGTGTTCCCGCTCGGCGTGCTCGTCGGTGGTCCGTTCCTGCCCGTCGCCATCCTGATCTACTGGGTCTCCAACAACATCTGGACCTACGGTCAGCAGCACCTCGTTTTCGGCAAGATCGAAAAAGAGGAAGAGGAGAAGAAGCAGGCCGCCCTCGAGCGGCGCGCCCAGAACGCCCCGAAGCCGGGCGCGAAGCCGGTCGACGTCCGCAAGAAGCAGTCCGGCACCAAGATCGAGGACGCCGTGACCGATGCCGAGGACGCGTCGCAGAATGGTGTGAACCCCGCGCCCGCCAAGCCGGCCGCCGGCGCCAAGCCCACCACCGGAAAGAAGCGGTCGGGCAACCGTGGCCGCGCCAACCAGAAGCGGCGTCGCTGAGACTTACAACTCCAGATGAAGGAAACAACCATGACTGTTGAAACCGACGGAGGGGATCCCACTGTGACGTCAGCGACGGCCGCACCGGGCGCCGCGAGCGACTCCGAGGAAGCGCTCATCGAAGAGGGCGAGATCGCCGGCGACTACCTCGAGCAGTTGCTGGATGTCCTCGACTTCGACGGCGATATCGACCTCGATGTCGAGGGCGACCGTGCCATCGTGAGCATCGACGGCGGCAAGGATCTGGCGAAGCTGGTCGGCCGCCGGGGCGAGGTGCTGGACGCGCTCCAGGAGCTGACCCGGCTGGCCGTGCAGCAGGCGACCGGCATCCGCAGTCGGCTCATGCTGGATGTGGCGGGCTGGCGGGCCGCGCGTCGTTCGGAGCTGAGCGCGCTCGGCGCCGAGGCCGGCAAGCGCGTGCTGGAAACCGGCGAGCGCGAGGCGCTCTCCCCCATGACTCCGTTCGAGCGCAAGATCGTGCACGACGCCGTGGCCGCGATCGACGGTGTCGTGAGCGAGAGTGAGGGTGTCGAGCCGAATCGTCACGTGGTGGTACTCCCCGCCTGACACGCGGATCGCAGCGGTAGGGCCCCCGGGTTTCGGAAACCCGGGGGCCCTACTCTTTTAGCTACAGTCGTCCCCCCGGAAGGATGTTTCACGTGGAACCAGACACCGAGATGACCGCTCCGGGTCCGGTCGATCCCCCGGCCGCCGCCGCGATCGTTTTCGGCGATCGGCTCGACAAGGCCCGGCAGTACTACACCGCGCTCGCGACCGCGGGTGTGGAGCGCGGACTGATCGGCCCCCGCGAGGTTCCCCGGCTCTGGGATCGCCACATCCTCAACTGCGCGGTGATCGGTGACCTCATCGCGCCCGGCGCGCGCGTGGTCGACATCGGCAGTGGCGCGGGGCTCCCCGGTATCCCGCTCGCCATCGCCCGGCCCGATCTCCGGATCACATTGGTGGAGCCGCTGCTTCGCCGGACCGTTTTCCTCGCCGAGTTCGCGGCCGAAGCGGGACTGGACAATATCGTCATCGTGCGCGGCCGCGCCGAGCAGGCGGGCGTGAAGAAGGAGGCGGGCGGCGCGGACATCGTCACCTCCCGTGCGGTCGCTCCCCTGGCGAAGCTCGCGGGGTGGTCCATGCCGCTGGTGCACGAGCACGGACGGATGTTGGCCCTCAAGGGAATCAGCGCCGCCGAGGAACTCGAGCGCGATCGCGACGAGCTCACCAAGGCGGGTGCGGGTCACGCCGAAGTTCTGGAATGCGGTGTGGGAGTACTCGAGACGCCCACCTTCGTCATCAGCGCGGAGCGGCTGGCCCGCGCCGAGCGTCGCGCGGAGCGCAAAGCAGGCAGTGCGGAACGCAAAGCGGCGAGTGCTGAGCGCAAAGCCGGGGGTCGTGGGACCCCGCCCTCGAAGCGTCACTGACGAAGCGATGTTTCCCGTGAAACATGCGCACCTTCGCGATCTTTGAGTCGCCTCGGGGTGTGTCGTGGTGCGAAGCTGTGCGTTCAACTTCCGTATTGTGTCCTCTACTGGCAAGCTAATGAACGTCGAGCGATGAACGACTTCCAGCCGATTCCAGCCAGCCCTCAGTGACAACGCAGTGACGCGGCTGCTGCTGCCAGGCGCGCGAATTTCAGCTCGGCCACGTGTCTTTGAGTTCTCGGGGTTAGGAGCCTGTATGTCCAACGGTCCGGCGAATGTTTCACGGGAAACAACGTCTCGGGTTCCCGGCATGCTCGATAGCGGTCCCTTCGATACGGACGAGTTCAGCCGCACCCCCTACGGCAACATCTCCGCCGACACCCCGATTGCCGCCGAGGCGCAGCGCGCCAGCCAGGTGCGGTCGGGAACCAATGCCCACATTCCGCGTCCCAAGGAACAGCGCGTCATCACCATCGCCAACCAGAAGGGCGGCGTGGGTAAGACCACCACGGCCGTGAATCTGGCTGCGGCGCTCGCCATCCAGGGCATGCGGGTCCTCGTCATCGACCTCGACCCGCAGGGCAACGCCAGCACCGCGCTCGGCGTCCCCCACCAGTCGGGCACCCCGTCCAGCTATGAACTCCTCATCGGCGAGTGCTCGGTCAGCGACGCCATCCAGCAGAGCCCGCACAATGAACGACTGCTCTGCATCCCCGCCACCATCGACCTCGCCGGCGCCGAGATCGAACTCGTCTCCATGGTCGCCCGCGAGGGTCGCCTCAAGGCCGCCATTCAGGAAGCGAACCTCGCCGGGTACGACATCGATTACGTGATGATCGACTGCCCGCCGTCGCTGGGTCTGCTCACGGTCAATGCCATGGTCGCCGCCAAGGAGGTGCTGATCCCCATCCAGTGCGAGTACTACGCACTCGAGGGCGTGGGTCAGCTGCTCCGCAATATCGGTCTGGTGCAAGCGCACCTGAATCCCGGACTGCATGTCTCCACCGTCGTGCTCACCATGTACGACGGCCGCACCAAGCTCGCCGATCAGGTGGCCGAGGAAGTCCGCTCGCACTTCGGTGACGCGGTGCTGCGCTCGGTCATCCCCCGCAGCGTCAAGGTGTCGGAGGCTCCCGGGTACGGCATGACCGTCCTCGATTACGATCCGGGCTCGCGGGGCGCGATGAGCTACCTCGACGCCGGTCGTGAGATCGCGTCGCGGAACTCGGCGCGCCAAGCCGCGCCGGTGCCCGTTTCGGACGCACAATCCGGTGTGTAGATAAATCTCGGCGGCGGTGACGGTGAACAATGGAAGGGGTCGGTAGGCCGATGAGTCAGGCGAAGAAGGGTGGACTGGGGCGCGGCCTCGCGGCATTGATTCCGACCGGACCGGCCACCACACCGGGCGGGCTCGGCAGTGCCGCGGCCAATGTCGTCATCGGTGTCGATCCGGTTGGGCCGCAGCCCGCGTCGGCGTACCTGCATCGGGTCCCCGATCCGGTCGAGTCGGCCGACGGCGCGGACCCGGGCGCGGTGTACCGCGAGATCCCGCCACAGCAGATCGAGCCCAACCCGAAGCAGCCGCGCTCCGTCTTCGAAGAAGAGGCGCTGGCCGAACTGGTGCACTCCATCAAGGAATTCGGTCTGATGCAGCCCATCGTGGTGCGTCAGGTCGAGTCCGGGCCGGTCCCCCGCTATCAGCTCATCATGGGTGAGCGGCGGTGGCGGGCCAGCCAGGAGGCGGGGCTGGAAGCCATCCCCGCTATCGTGCGCGAGACCGCGGACGACTCCATGCTGCGGGATGCGTTGCTGGAGAACATCCATCGCGTGCAGCTGAACCCGCTCGAAGAGGCGGCCGCCTATCAGCAGCTGCTGGAGGAGTTCGGCGTCACCCACGAGGAACTGGCTTCGCGGATCGGCCGTTCGCGTCCGGTGGTGACGAATATGATTCGGCTGCTGAAGCTTCCGATCCCGGTGCAGCGCCGGGTGGCCGCGAACGTCTTGTCCGCCGGCCACGCGCGCGCTCTGCTGGCGTTGGAGGCGGGTGCCGATGCGCAGGAGGCGTTGGCCGCGCGGATCGTCGCCGAGGGCATGTCGGTCCGGGCCACCGAGGAAGCGGTGACGCTGGCGAACCGGAATCCGGATGCGGCCGCTCCCCCGGCGCCGAAGCGGAAGCCGATTCAGATGCCGGGTCTGCAGGATGTGGCGGAGCGGTTGTCGGAGTCGTTCGACACTCGCGTCACGGTCAGCCTCGGCAAGCGCAAGGGAAAGATCACTGTCGAATTCGGCTCCATCGACGATCTGGAGCGGATTGTCAGCATGATGGAGCAGTCCAGGCCCTAAGGAGGGCCCATCCCGGAGGTCACAGTGGAAACGTCACTGTGACGTTCGGGTCTACGGCCCTGGAGAGGCGTAAAGCGTTGATCGCTTATTCTTGCTGGCGAGCACTGTGTGATGCGGCGTGAGTGTGGATGAATCAGACAGCTGGAGGCTGAGCAGAGCGGTGTCGACCAGCGTGACCGCGCTTACCCTCGGCGGACTCGACAAACTTCCGGTGCATGCGCGGCGATGCGTGTTCTGGGAGATCGATCCGGCGGTGGCAGCGGATTCCCATAGCTTCAGTGACCCGGTCTTCGAGAAGGAGGCCTGGCTCTCGACCGTCATGTTGCAGTGGGGGTTGTGCGGTCAGGTCGCCGTGATCGAGGACAAACCGGCCGGCTGCGCCATCTACGCGCCGCCGAGCGCCGTCCCGCGAGCGGGTCTCTTCCCCACGTCCCCGGTGAGCCCGGATGCAGTGCTGCTGACCACGCTGAGCGCCGAAATCCCGTTCCAAGGGGAGCAGGTTGGTCAGCAGTTGCTCCAGGCCGTGGTGGGCGATCTGGTGCGCCGCGGTGTGCGGGCCATCGAGGCGTTCGGCATTCGCAAGGATCCGCCGACCAGTTCCATGCCCGCCGTCGGTTCCCTGTCGCTGCGCGAGCGGATCGGCTCGCCGCTGCGCTCCCCCGCGCCGTCGCCCTCGGGGTGCTCCCCCGAGAACTGCATGATCGAGGCCGACTTCCTGGAGGACGTCGGCTTCAAGGTGGTCGCCTCGCATCATCGGTTCCCGCGCCTGCGGCTGGAATTGGATCACGAGCACCTGTGGAAGGAAGACGTCGAGCGCGCGCTCGATCAGCTCCTCGCGGCGGCGGCGCTCACCATGCCGACCCGTATCTCCACCCGCTGACCACTCCCCCCGTCCGGTTCCACCGCAACGAAAAACCCCGCCTCCCGGAAGTTCGGGAGGCGGGGTTGTTTCATGTGAAACATTACAGCCGGTCTGCGGCCGCCAACTCTTCGGCGAGCAACTCGGCGAATGTGTAAGTGCCGGTGGGCTGGTCGTCCTGGCCCAGCAGGTACAGCCGCTTCACCGAGATCAGGATGGCCTCGGCGATGACGTCGCGCATGCGCGGGTTGGTCAGCACCGACGCGTCGTAATCACTGGTGAGATAGCCGATGTCGACCTGCACGGTCGGCATCTTGGTGAGGCGCAGCAGGTCCCAGGTGCGGGCGTGGGTCCGGCAGTCCTGCAGCGAGGTACGGGCCACGATCTCGCGCTGGATGAACCCGGCCAGCACCTGACCGATCATCGAGGTCGAGCCGTGCGAGTTGCCGAAGTGGAAGCTGGCCACGCCGCTGGCGGAATCGTTGTCACTGCTGGCGCAGCGCAGCGAGATCATCAGATCGGCGTCGAAGGTATTGGAGGTCTCGGCGCGCTCGGCATCGGAGGGGTTGGCCCCCCACGGCCGCGACAGGAAGGTCTCCATACCCGTTGCCGCCATCCGGCCTTCGAGCCGGCTGGCCAGATCCCAGAGGATCTCCGATTCGTAGACGTCACCGAATTCGGTCGGCACCGGCGAACCCTTGTCCGGCCCACCCAGACCCGGATCGATGACGATGCGCTTGCCGGTGAGCTGCGGCCCGGCCCGGTGCACCACCTCTTCCTCGGCGATCCGATGCGGATTGCCGCCGGTGACGCGAGCGCCCAGCAGATCCAGCGAGCGCAGCGTGTCCGGACCGCAGATGCCGTCCGAGGAGAGCCCGATCTCACGCTGGAACGCGGTGAGCGCGTCGTGGGTGTGCGGGCCGAAGTACCCGTCGACCCGGCCCACATAGAAGCCGAGATCCTGCAGCCGACGCTGCAGGGTGGCGACGTCGTCGCCGTAGAGCGGTGCGGAGAGCTGGTAGATGAGAGTGCGGGCGCCGAGGCGGTACGAGGCCTCCTTCAGCGCGCGGTAGGTGGCCGGGCCGACCACGCCATCGACCAGGAGACCGCGGTGCTGCTGAAAAGCGCGCACAGCGGAGTCCAGATCATGGTCGAAGGTGGCGTCGGCGTCCTTCCAGTACTCCCCGTCCAGACCCGCCGGATCGCTGGTGGGATGAGTGTGCAGGAACCCGAGGCTTGCCAGGGTGCTCCGAACCTCTGCTACGGCTGGTCCTGTATCGCCGTGACGAAGTCGGTGCATGCGTGAGAGCCCTTTCCTTCCGCCAACCCGGGTACCCATTCGCGCGGTGGTTCACACCACCGCGCGACCGGAGCGTCGAACGATTGTTTCAGACCCGGACCGAATTTCGGCAACTGTCGAGTGCAGGCATACTAACCCCGGCGTCAGGGTCAGGGGCCGAAGGCGTCGCTCCGCCTCTCCGCGCTTGCTTGCGTAACCACGGAGGCCCCCGCTGACGCCGAAATCGTATCCAGTGTCGCTAAAGAACTGCTTCTAGTTCGCGCAAGAGGGCGGCTTTGCCCTTCGCTCCGACGATCCGCTTGGTTTCCTTGCCCCCTTGGAACAGGACCATGGTAGGCAACGACAGGATCCCGTAGTGCTTCGAGGTCTCCGGGTTGTTGTCGGCGTCGAGCTTGGCGATGGTGATCTTGTCCGTGTTGGCGGCGATCTCCTCCAGCACGGGGGCGACCATCTTGCACGGGCCGCACCAGGCCGCCCAGAAATCGACGAGTACGGGCTTCTCGCTGAGCAGTACTTCGTCGGCGAAGGTCGCGTCGGTCACCGTCTTGGTGGCACCGGTCTTGGCGTCGGACATTGCCAAACTCCTTAGTTGTTCACTTCCACCGGCTGACCGGCGTGATCGAGGGTGTTGCTGGTGATGTCACCCTGGTCGGCGAGCCAGCGCTCGGCGTCGATGGCCGCGCGGCAGCCGGTGCCGGCGGCGGTGATGGCCTGCCGGTAGGTGTGGTCGACCAGGTCGCCGGCGGCGAAGACGCCCGGCACCGAGGTGTAGGTGCTCTGGCCCTGGACCAGCACGTAGCCCTCGTCGTCCAGATCGACCTGGCCGCGCACCAGTTCGCTGCGCGGATCGTGGCCGATGGCGACGAACAGGCCGGTGGCGGCCAGCTCGGAGGTCTCGCCGGTGCGGGTGTCGCGCAGGGTCAGGCTGGTGACGCTCGAATCACCGTGCACCGCAGCGACTTCGGAGTTCAGGATGAAGCGGATCTTGTCGTTGTTCTTGGCCCGCTCCAGCATGATCCGGGAGGCGCGGAACTCCTCGCGGCGGTGGATGACGGTCACCGAGCTGGCGAACTTGGTGAGGAAGGTCGCCTCCTCCATGGCCGAGTCGCCGCCGCCGACCACCACGATGTCCTGGCCCTTGAAGAAGAAGCCGTCACAGGTGGCGCAGGCGCTGACGCCGCGGCCGAGCAGCTCCTGCTCGCCCGGGACATTGAGGTAGCGGGCCGCCGAACCCATGGCGAGGACCACGGCGTGCGCCTCGTATACCTCGCCGCCGACGGTCACCTTCTTGACCGGACCGGTCAGGTCGAGGGCGTCCACGTCCTCGGTGCGGATGTCGGTGCCGAAGCGCTTGGCCTGCTCCCGCATCTCCTCCATCAGGTCGGGGCCCATGATGCCCTCGCGGAAGCCGGGGAAGTTCTCGACCTCGGTGGTGGTCATGAGCGCGCCGCCGAACTGGGTGCCCTCGAACAGCAGCGGTTCCAGTTCCGCGCGGGCGGCGTACACCGCGGCGGTGTAGCCGGCCGGGCCGGAGCCGACGATGATCAGGTCGCGAACAGGCGTGCTCAAGATGGCCCTCCGAAGCTGTAGTACAGAATCTCGATCGCTCGAGCGTGAGCGAACCGGTCAACAACAGCCTAAACGCTGTCATTCCCCGGTTTGATTGCCTCCGCTTCGCTCCGGCGGGTTCGCGGCCCCGAGGTCTCGATTCTTCCCTCCTCCGCTCCTCCGCTCCGCTCCCCCGCTCCGTCAGTCCAGAATCGAGACGGCCGCGAACTTGCAGGTGGGCTACCCGATATCCGTGCGGCCGAGCACCTGGGGGTGGCCAGGCGCGCAATTGGTTCCGAGGACGGCGGCTGTGATCTGTGGCGCTTTCGGGCCTTGGAGCAGGACCAGGACACCGGGGGTGCCGGAGAACACGACGCTGCGGCTGCCGAGGACCTGGCGGTCCAGATCGGCGGCGCGTAGGCAGTCGGTGAGGGCGGTGCCCGCGGCCAGGGGGCCGGTGATGTCGTGGCGGCCCATGGCGGTCAGGACGACGCCGGGCGAGAGGGCGGGGTCCAGTTCGTCGCCGGCGGTGGGCTGGGCGGCCGGGGTGGTGGGGCGGGTGCTCAGGGCGTCCACGGCGACGACGGCGCCCGCGGCCAGGGCGGCGGCGGCCGCGGCGGCGGTGAGCCAGCGCAGGCGGCGGGACGGGCGTTCGGTGAACTCGGCGGGCATGGTCTCGTCCTCGTCCAGGTCCGCCGGGAGGAGCGGTTCCTCGAGGTCACGGGGGTCGAGGCGGCCGGTGGTGAAGATGGACCCGTTGAGGACCGGCATGGGCGCGGTGGCGATGGGGGTGTCCTCCGCCGCGAGGTCGTCGATCATGCGTTCCAAGCGGTCGGCCACGTCGGTGGGGATGGGGTGGGTGATGTTCTCGTCGCGTCCGAGTTCGCGCAGCCGGTCGTCGACGCCGTCGAGGGCGTTCAGGTAGCGCATGGCCTCGGGGTCGCGCCGGACCTCGGGCCAGAGCCGTGCGGACTGCTCCGGCGGCAGGTTGCCGCCGTGCAGATCGGCCAGCAGCTCGGTGGAGAAGGTTTCCTCCATTGCCCCTCCAGGGCGTCGAGTGGGAATCACAGACCTGTCTTCGTATCGGACGTACGGGAACCGTACAAGGTTCCCCCAATAGTGCGGTGTTCGAGCGGAATTCAGGTGTTCATGCCCGGCTGTGTCGGCGTGCAAACGTCCTATTCGCGAAGTTTCATCTCGAGCCTTCGGCGGCCACGGGCGCAGCGGCTCTTGACCGTGCCCTCCGGGATGCCCAGCAGGGCAGCGGCATCCGCGATGGAGTAGCCCTCGAGTTCCACCGTGACCAGTGCGGTGCGCTGGTCGGCGGGCAGCGTGAATAGCGCCGCGTCGACCAGCAGGCTGGCCTCCAGGGCCGCGAAATCGTCTCGCGGACAGGCGGGCTCGTCAGCGGTGTCCTCGGACAGCGGTTCGGTGCGGCGCAGCTTGTTGCGGCGGATGCGGTCCAGGCAGGCGTTGACCACGATGCGGTGCATCCAGCTGCGGACCTCGGCGTCGCCACGGAATCCGGCCGCGCCGCGGTGCGCGGACAGCAGGGCGTCCTGGAGCGAGTCGGCGGCGTCCTCGGGACTGTAGGAGGCGCGTAGCGCGGTTTGGTAGAGGTGGTCGCGATGGCGGCGGAACAGTTCGGCGAAGGCGTGCGGTGCGCCCGCGGCGTGCGCGGCCAATAGTTCGCGATCGCTCGCGTTCGACGGTGACTCTGTCCTCGATGCTGACACTGCGTTCGGTGACGACAATGCATCCCCTCAGAGCGGCGAACTCCCCATGCCGAGAGCGCCAAGATCATATCGAGGAGAACGATTCAGCAGCGGTGAATCGCGCGAGAATGCGCAGGTAGCGGCCATTTGGTCCGGACCACGCGACCTGGTGGCGGTCAGCGCTCAGGACCTCGGAGGAGCGTCAGACACTTGCTTCGAAGCGGATTTCGGCGATGGCCGACTGGAACTGGCCGCCGTTGTTCGCGAGCTGCGTGATCCACAGCAGCACGTACCGGGCGGGCTGGTCGGCCCGCACCGGGATCTCGGTCATGCCGTCGCCGAGCACCGCCGACCCGACCAGCTGGGTCTGGTCGAGGGTCGGCGAGGCGGTCGGCGAGGTGCGGATCTCGACCTGCGTTCCGGGCGAGGGCGATTCGATGCTCACCTTGGTCAGCTTGGACGGGCTGCCGAGGGTGGTGAGGACGCCCACGCCCTTCTTGAGGGCCGGGAACTGCTGGAAGTAGGCGTCGCTACGCCAGGTGGTGGTGGGGTTGTTGTCCAGCACGGCCCCGACGCTGCCCACATTGTCCGGGGTGCCCTCCGGGGAGAACACCGTCGCGCCGGTGACCGGCACCGGCACCCCACCGACGGGCGGCGCGCCGACGGGGGTCTGGGTGGCCGCGCCCGGGGCGGGCGGCGGCGTCGCCGAGGTGGTGAGGCCGATATTGCGCTGTTCGTTGAGCGGCGCGTTGGAGGAGCCGGGCGCGAACACGCTCAGCAGCCACCAGATGATGACGCCGACCACGAGCGCGGCCAGCACGCCGAGCCCGACCAGGATCCACATCATCCGCTGCGAGCGTTCCTTCTCGGCGGCGAGCAGTTCGGGATCGGCGAGGGTCTCGTCGGGTGCGCTGGGCGGCTTCTGCCCGAGCCGCAGCACGGGGATGAAGTCGGTCTTCTGGTCCACCACGGACGCCTGCTCCAGCACGTGCTGGACGGTGGCGGCGGTGCGGACGCCCTTGTTGGACTCCAGCGAGCGCACCGCGACCGCGGAGATCTCGAATGGCACCTCGGGCCGGATGTTGCGGGGTTCCACCGGGGTTCCGTCGGGCCCGAAATCGGCCAGCGGCAGTCCGCCGACGGTGATCGCGGTGCCGGAGATGCCGCCGGGGCGGATGGGCCAGTGAGCGGTGATCAGTGCGTAGAGCATGGCGCCGAGCCCGCGCACGTCGGACTGCGCGTCGGAATCGGACAGGGTGCCGGGGAAGGCCAGCACGGCGTCGCCGGAGGCGCTGATCCGCACCCGGTCGGGGTGGTCGATGGACAGTGAGCCGCCGCCGCGGTGCGCCATCTCGGCCGCGGCCGCCAGCGCCCGGATGGCGCGGGCCGCGCCGATCGGGGACGGCACGGTGTCGGCCATCTCCTTGAGCGAGCGGCCGGGGGTCCATTCGGCCACCACGATGCCGCCGGAGGAGCCGCGCACCACGTCCAGGACGCGGGCCAGGCCGGGCGAGTTGATCCGGCCCAGGCGCAGCGTGCGGGACAGGATGGCCTGCGGTCCGTCGTGCCCGGAGTTCTCGGTGGCTTCCTGGTCGGCGTCGACGAAGGTGAGGGCCACCTCGCGGTCGAGCTTCACGTCCAGGGCCTGCCAGAACCGCAGGCCGCGCGCGCCGCCGTGCCCGGCCAGCAGCCGGTAGCGGCCGCCCGCCACGGAGGCGCCGGGGGTCAGCTTGGGTCCGCGCTGGATCCGCTTGGTCGGCGATTCCACCCGCATGGGCGGCATCTGCGGTGAGATGGCCTCGTAGACACCGGTTTCGGGACCTGCGTGGTCCTGGTCGTCCGGTAGTTCCTCCGGTCCGCCGGACCCGCTGGTGCGGTCCGCGGATTCGGCTCTGACCCCGGGCTTACCGCCGGCGTCGCCGACCGGAGGGGTGTCCGTGGAGAGCCCGCCGCCCGCGGCCTGTGCGGATTCGGCGGCCGGGACACCGCCCGCCGCGTCGTCGCTCACCCTCGTTCCTCCTTCGCCCTCATATGTCGAAGACCGATATATCGGCGCCGGACCCGCCGCGGCGGCCTCCGGACCAGTGCGGAAGCCGCCGTCGGGGTTCCGGGCGACGTCCGGCGTGCCGCGGGAGCTGTCCGCGGGCAGGCCGGTTTGGGCAGTTGCGTTTGCCTGCCGAACAGGGTACGGGAACTCCACCTTCTCGGTGAGTTCAACCGCATCGGGTCGGATGACCGGTAGCACCATGGTCTGCGCGTCGAGGTACGGATCGAATCGGTAGTAGTACGGCGCGGCGCGCAGGTCCGGTTTGGGCAGCAGGGTGGTCTCGTGGAGGTCCTCGAGCGGGGTGCCGTCGAGGTCCAGATCCGGGGCGGGCGGCGTGAAGCCGAGCCGCCGCGACACGGCGACGGTGATGGCCACGATCTCGGGGATGCCGAGCAGGCGCATCAGCCCGAAGGCCACGCCGAACATGACGACGGCGGTGATGCCGACCCGGATGAGCGAGCCGAAGCCGCCGAAGGAGTCCGAGAGCCGGTGCAGGCCCAGCACCTTGTCCACGATGAGCAGCACCGCGCCGCCGGCCAGCGAGGCGAGCACCACGCGTGTGATGGTCTGGCCGACATTGGCCATGCGCAGATCGCCGAGGCTGCGGTGCAGCAGCCAGCCGCCGATCATCGCGCCGGTCACGAAGCCGAGCCCGCGGGCCACGCCGAGCGCGATGACCACGTGTTCGGGTGAGAAGAACACCGGCGCCAGCGCCGACAGCGTGATCTGGACGCTGGTGATGCCGAGGATGATCCAGGTGGGCGTCCACGCCTGTTCGCGGGCGTAGAAGACGCGCAGGTGGATCAGCACCAGCGCGTACGGGATCAGGTTGAACGCGGACCAGGACACGGCTTCGCCGAGGCGGGCCGCGTCGCCGCCGAAGCGGCCGTATCCGTAGATGGCCTCGCCGATCTGGGTGCCGGCGAAGGTCAGGAAGGTGACGATCGGCACCAGCGCGATCATGGTGAGCCGGGTGGCCGCGCTCAGATCGTCGACCACGGCCGGTGTGTCGTCGGCGGCGGCGTTGCGGCTGAGTCGCGGCATGATCGCGGTCAGCAGGGTCACGCCGAGCACGCCCCACGGCAGCTGCAGCAGCAGCCACGCGTTCTGGTAGATGGTCGGGCCCGCGACGTCGGCGTGCGAGGCCACGCGCAGGGTGAAGCTGAAGCCGATCTGGCTGATCAGCACGTACAGGATGATGGCCGCGGCCATGCCGCCGAACTGCTTGAGCCGGGCGTCGAGGCCCCACAGCGGCCGCAGGTCGATGCCTTCGCGCCGGATGGCGGGCAGCAGGGTGGCGACCTGGACGGCGACGCCGACGGTGGTGCCGATGCCGAGCAGCAGCAGTTTGGGTTCGCCCATCCGGACCGGGTTCAGCGTCAGCTCGCCGGGTAGCAGGGCGTAGAGCCCGAGCACCACCAGGGCGACGCAGTTGTTGAGCACGGGCGCCCAGGCGCCGGGTTTGAACACCTGGTGGGTGTTCAGGATCGCCATGAGCAGCGCCGACATACCGTACAGCAGTACGGCGGGCACGAGCATGAAGGTCAGCGCGGTGGTGAGCGCGGAGTTGACCTTGCTGTCGCTGGACAGGAAGACGTGCTCGGTGAGCACCGGGGTCAGGATCAGCGCGATGACGGTTCCGGTGCCGAGCACGGTGAGCGCGGTGGTGAACAGCCGTCGGACGAAGGCCGCTCCCCCGTCGGCGTCCTCGCGTTCGGCGCGGACCAGGGTGGGCACCACGATGGCGGTGAGCACCGCGCCGAGCAGCAGCTCGGAGATCATGTTGGGGATGGAGCTGGCGATGGTGAAGGCGCTGGCGATGGCCGGGCCGAGCACGGTCAGCAGCAGCGCCTGTTTCGCGAATCCGGTGATGCGGCTGATCAGGGTCGCGAGCGCGAGCGAGCCGGTGTCGCGCACGAGTTTGGCGTTGGAGTTGTCCGGCTTCTCGTCGGCGCGCGGCGCGGTGACCACTGCCTGCCGGCCCGAATCGGCGTGCCGCTGCGGCCCGGTCGGTGGTCCGGGGCGCGGGGCGGCCATCGGGCGCGGATTCGACATCGGCGGCGTCGGGTAGCGCTGGCCGGGCGGCATCGAGATGGGCCCGGTTCCGGGCGCGCGGTTGCCCGCGGCGCCGGGGTGTCCCCAGTGGTAGCGCTCTTCGGGTGGGACGTGTCCGGCGGCGGGTTCGGGGCGGCCCTGCTGGGGTCGTCGCATGATGGGCCCGGATTCGCCGGGCGCGGGAACGTGTCGTTGAGGACCGGTCGGTTGACCCGGATAGGGGCGGCCCGGATTGCCCTGCGGATTACCAGGAATCGCTCGCTGTGCTCCGGAGGCGGGGCCTTGGGGTCCGCGCGGTCCCGGGCGGGGGACGCCACGTTCCCATGGCGCGGAGGGGGCACGGCGCGCCTGCGGCGGACCGTCGGGCCCGTCCTGGCGCCCGGCCTGTCCTTCGTGATGTCCGGGGTGGCCTGCGGCCCGGCCCGATGAGTCCTCCGGTCGGCCGGATGAGCGTGGCCCGCCGTACTCGCTCACCGTGCCTCCTGTCGTTTCATGTCCCGCTTGCGTCCGCGGCCGTGCTGCTCGGGGCCGTGGGCGGCGCCGGCGTCGAACCCCTCCTCGTCGGCCGGATCGGACTGTCCGCGGAAGCGGTGCCAGAGCCGGCGACCGACCAGCAGGAGCAGGAGTGCACAGGCGCTCGCCGTAATTATTGCCAACACCTGACCGTAGGCGTTGGATCGCACCGATACCGAGACCGCGTTGCCGAGCGGCACGCCGTCCGGCGTGCTGAGTCCGATGGGAATGGCCAGGTTTCGACTGTCGGAGACCTCGGTCGGGATCTGGAAAGACCGGTTTCCCTTGGCGGGCAGCTGCTGTTCGCCGATATCGGTGATATTCGTCTCGGCCGGCGCGTTGATCTTGAACCGCACCCGGATGGCCACCGGCAGGTCGTTGCGGGCGACCAGCAGCAGCGGGCTCTGTTCGGAGGCGAGGGTGTAGACGCCGCCGGGCGGCAGCACGGTCACCGATCCGTACAGGTTGTCCATGGTTTTGGTGGTCTGGTCCAGCCGCCGCTGGGCATTGGTGTCGGCGGCGGCGCCCCCGGACCGGCGGTCGGTCAGCGACAGCACCCGGATCAGGTCGTCGCGCAGCGGGGTGAGGAAGGCGCGCGGGCTGAGTTCCTGCTGCGGCACGTCCACCAGCGCGCTCATCAGTTCGGTGATGCGCTGGCCCTGCTGGTGCACGGGTTCGGCGTAGTGCGCCGGGACCGCGTCGTCGGCGGCCTGTTCCAGATAGTCGAGCGTGTAGGGCTGCGGATCGGGCTGTTGCGCAAGCAGTTCGGTGAGCGGTCGCGGGGTGGCGAGGTTGCTGCGCAGCTGCAGGTCCAGCAGGGCGAGGACCGAGGAGGCCTCGTCCCGGTTGGCCCCCCACTGCTGCGGCGGCACCAGCAGCGCGGAGCGCGGGCGGCCGGGCTGTGGGTTGAGCGCGGTCCACGCGACGGCCCCGAGCGCGTCTTGCAACCGGGCGGCGCGGGAGTCGACGGTGACGTCGTAGCGGGCCTTGTCCGGGGTGAAGGGCGGGGTGGGCGGGTTGGATCCGATGGCGGCGAGCGCGGTGGCGGCCCAGATGTCGAAGGTGGCGGCATGCGGGGCGGCGGGTGCGGGCTGCGTGGTGGTGCCGGTGGCGGGTGGCGGGCTGACGTCGGCCAGGGTGACCACGTCGGGGGCGCCGGTTTCGGATGCGCCGCCGGGCGCCGCGGGCGGGGTCTTGGCGGTGAGCAGGTTGGAGCGGCCGTCGGCCGGTGCGACCGCGTTGTCGGCGAGCACGGTGGTGGTGAAGCCGTGGTGCGCGAAGAGCGCGGCGCCCTCGTTGTCGACGGTGCCCGCGTCCGGAATGGCCACGCCGCGCACCGATTTCACGCCGAGTACGGAGTCGACCAGGTCGGCGGGCGCGTTGAGCGCGCGGTCGGCGAGCGTGACGTCCCCGGCCGCGGCCAGTGCGTTCGGGTCGACCTGCGCGAACGGCAGTGCGGTCACGCACATTCCCGGCGCGAGTGTGCGCAGTCGTTCCAGCCACGCCTTGGCGGCCCGGCCGCCGCTACCGGACCGGGTGGGTCCTTCGGGGTCGGAGGGGCTGGCCAGCACCCGGTAGTCCCTGGTCATGTCGGACACGGTGATGAGCAGGTCGGGGTCGACGGCCAGGCAGACCGCGTTGATCAGGCTGCGGTCGCGGGCGCTGTCGGGCTTGACGATGCTCTCCAGGGCGGAGAGCAGCTGGTCGAGCCGTCCGCCCTGGGCCAGTGAGGCGGCGAGGTCGTCATCGGTGAGCAGGGCTTGCGCGTCGGGTGCGCCGGGCTGCCCGGCGACCAGCCGGGGCCGGTCGGCCAGCGGCCACAGCAGGGTGGTGGCGACCGGCGGAGCGTCGACGACGGCTGGGGCGGGTTGTCCGGGAGCGTGTTTGGCGTCGGCGCCGCCGGGCACGCCGAGCACGGGCAGCAGGAAGCGGGCATCGTCGAGGCGGGCCTGGCCGCCGTAGGCGGGTTGCCCGTTCACATTGAGCAGCAGCGGGTAGACGCCGGGCGCGTCGATATTGAGCGACGAGATGCCGTCGGGCAGCTCGGTTCCGGAGTGCAGGGCGACGGTGACGCTGAACTGCTTGCGCTGTCCGGCGGTCAATCGGTCTGCGACGTCCTGGAATTCGCCGGTGACGTCGTAACTGGCCTGGTCCAGGCGCAGTGTGGTGCGCAACGCGCTGGGGTTGGTGACGGCCGCGCCGCGCTGGATGCGGACGCTGACGTCGTCGACCGGCCGATCGCCGATATTGGTCACGGTGCCCGACACCACGAAGTAGGGGTCGCTGCCGGCCGTGATGGCGGTCGGTGTCACCGAATCCAGTGACAGTTTCAGGAATTTGGGTCCAGTGTTCTGTCCGCTACCGCTGCCGGTGGGTTCGGCGGCGGCAATGGGCGTGCCGATTCCCGGGCCGATTCCCAGTGACGTGAGCACCGCCAGCATTACCGCGACGAGTGACAGCAGCGTGCGCCGCGATCCCGCACGCGTCATTGTCTGCCGTTCTCCATCCGGTCGATCAGCCGGTTGGCGACCTCGGCCAGCCTGCGTTCGTCAGCGTAGGCGAGCCGGGAGTCCAGTTCGCTCAAGGGAACCCAGGCCACCTTGGTGACCTCGACGTCGGCGTCGGAGAGCTCACCGCCGAGTGAACGCATCAGGTAATGGTGCACGGTCTTGTGTACCCGCCGGCCCTCGGTGACGAACCAGTAGTCGATGCTGCCGAGTTCGGCGACCACGGTGCCGTGGATGCCGGTCTCCTCCTGGACCTCCCGGATGGCGGTCTGCTCGGAGGTCTCGCCTTCTTCGATGTGTCCCTTGGGCAGGGACCAGAGCAGGCGTCCGCGCCGGTCGGTGCGTCCGATGAGGGCGGCGCAGCGCTTCTCGCTGGGGCCGTCGAGACCGTCCACCACGAGTCCGCCCGCGGAGGTCTCGCGGACGGTGCGCATGCGCGGTTTCGCCGCGCCGGTAGCTTTCGCCGCATTACCGGCCGAACCACGCCGCCGGGGCTGGCGGCGTCGACTGTTCGCACGATCGGCCGGGGACACTGCGTCAGTCTATAGGGGAGGTCGGCTCCGCCCGCCCCAGCGCGGTGGCTCCTCTATATACAGGGCTCTCATAGCAGGTAGACACCGGTCGTGGCGCGGCACGCCGGATGCCCGCCCCGGGTCGCGGGACACTATTCGGGATTGCGCCGACGTGCGACTAAGCTGCGTCTTCGTGGTTTCGCCGAAGTCCGAGGAAGCAGCGCTCAGCCCCCCCGCGCTTGTCGACGATCGCCGTACTCGTTTGCTGGCGGCGGCAGCGATAACCCTCGGCAGGCTCTCCGATGTGCTGACTCCCCTCGGCGAACTGTTCGCCGCACACGGCCATCAGCTGTATCTGGTCGGCGGCAGCGTCCGCGACGCGGTGCTCGGCCGTCTCGGCACCGATCTGGATTTCACCACCGACGCCCGCCCCGACGTGGTGCAGGAGTTGATGCGCGGCTGGGCCGACAACCTGTGGGATACCGGCGGCCTGGCCTTCGGCACGGTGAGCGCGGCCAAGGACGGCCAGCAACTGGAGATCACCACGTTCCGCAGCGACGCCTACGATCGGGTCTCCCGCAATCCGGAGGTCACGTTCGGCGACACCCTCGAGGGTGATCTGGTGCGCCGGGACTTCACGGTGAACGCCATGGCGGTGCGGATCGGCTCGCTGGGCGAGCTGGAGTTCGTGGACCCGCTGGGCGGTGTCGAGGCGCTGCTGGCCGGTGTCCTGGATACGCCTGCGCTGCCGCAGGATTCGTTCGCCGACGATCCGCTGCGCATGCTGCGCGCCGCGCGTTTCGTCTCGCAGCTGGGTTTCGAGCTGGCCCCGCGGGTGCGGGCGGCGATCGTGGAGATGGCTCCCGAGATCGACCGCATCACCGCGGAGCGGGTGCGCACCGAGCTGGACAAGCTGATCGGCGGCGAGTACCCGACCGACGGCATCGACATCATGGTCGAGACCGGTCTGGCCGAGCAGGTGCTGCCCGAGGTTCCGGCCATGCAGCTGGAGATCGACGAGCACCACCAGCACAAGGACGTCTACCAGCATTCGCTGACCGTGCTGCGCCAGGCCATCGACCAGGAGGATGGCGATCCGGACCTGGTGCTGCGCTGGGCCGCCCTGCTGCACGACATCGGCAAGCCGCCGACCAAGCGCAATGAGCCCGGCGGCGGCGTCAGCTTCCACCATCACGAGGTGGTGGGCGCGAAGATGGTGCGAAAGCGCCTGCGCGCCTTGAAGTATCCGAAGCAGTTCACCGAGGACGTGGCGCGGCTGGTGTACCTGCACCTGCGTTTCCACGGCTATGGCAAGGGCCAGTGGACCGATTCGGCGGTGCGCCGCTACGTGACCGACGGCGGTGACCTGCTTCCTCGTCTGCACAAGCTGGTTCGCGCCGACTGCACGACCCGCAACAAGCGCCGGGCCGCCGCGCTGCGCTCGACCTATGACGGGCTGGAGACGCGTATCGCGGCGCTGGCCGAGCAGGAGGATCTGGCGCGGGTGCGGCCGGATCTGGACGGCAACGCGATCATGGAGCTGCTGGATCTGAAGCCGGGCCCGGATGTCGGCAAGGCGTGGCGTTTCCTGAAGGAACTGCGCCTGGACCGCGGCCCGATGACGCGTGATGAGGCGGAGGCCGCGCTACTCGAATGGTGGCCGACGCAATAGGTCTGAGGGGTTCGGGGGCGGAGCCCTCGAGGGTCCCGAGAGTGGGGTTCTCTCAGAAGATGATCAGGGTCGTCCCCGCGACGATGGCCGATCGGATCTGCGCGAGATCGAACGAGCCGGTGATGCCCGGCAGGTCGATGCGGAAGAACACGTGCTCGCCGACCAGTTCGGCCCGGCTGATCCGAGCCTGACTGGGCAGCCCGGTCAGCGGGATCGGGTTGAGCGTGGTGAATCGTTTGGGCGCGCGGACTTTTCGCCAGTGCGCGCGGTGCACGGTGATCGACAGGACGTTGTCGCTGACCTCGGCCGAGGCCAGCGCCCGGATCCGGCGCCGCCGGTGCCGGGCCAGGATCAGCCCGTCGTCGGCGGTTTCCAGTTCCCAGTCGGGCTGCCAGCTGTTGATCCATTCCAGCAGTGCCGCAAGGGTTATCACGCCGGTGAGGTCGAGCTGTGAGGTGCGGACCTTGGTGGGGACGCCGGGGATGAGCCGCAGCCCGTGGGCTATGACGGTCAGTTCCTCGATCGGGTGGGTGTTCCAGAGCAGGCCGGTGAGCACGGTCTTGGCCTGGAAGTGCGCGCCGCGCCGCCGCACCTTGAGCGTGTGCAGGGTGGCTCGCATATCGCTGCCGAGCAGGGTGGCGCTGACCTCCTGGCCGCCGAACTGGCTCAGGATGCCTTCGGACAGCAGGGTCATGAGGACGTCGGGCATCAGCGCGGTGACGGTTCCGGACCCGAAGTCGGCGGCCGGTTCGAGCCAGGCGCTGGTGAAGCTCGTCCACTGCTCCACCCAGACCTGGTCGAACAAGCGTCTTCCGAGGTCCATGCCCAGGTCCACCGCGCGCAGGGGTGACCAGGCCTTCGGATCGAAATACGTGGCCATGATTGCTTCGAGCGTACTGGCCGCCGGCGGCGACGCCAGCGGCGCGAAGGTGAACAGGAACACTCGGAGACCTCTTGTCATCCGTACTTGCGGATGGATTGGATTGATATCTCCGTAGTTGCGGCTATATCCTTCCTGTCATGCCCGAAATACGGATTCGTGACGCCGCGCAGCTGCTCGGCGTCAGCGACGACACGGTGCGCCGCTGGATCGACGGCGGCGTGTTGTCCGGCCGCAAGGACGAGTCCGGTCGCCTGGTGGTGGACGGCGGGGAGCTCGCGGAATTGGCTGTCGAGCAGGCCCGCACGCCGCAGACCCGGATGGGTAGCGCCAGTTCGGCGCGCAATCGGTTTCCGGGACTGGTCACCAGAGTGGTGGCCGATACCGTGATGGCACAGGTGGAGATGCAATGCGGACCGTTCACAGTGGTGTCGTTGATGAGCAGCGAGTCGGTGCGCGAGCTGGGGCTGCAGCCCGGCAGCGTGGCGTGGGCGAGCGTCAAGGCGACCACCGTCGTGGTGGAGACGGCGACCGAAGCCGGTGGCGCGGCCTAGGTTTCAAGTCCGGCGCGGCCTTCTCCGCCACCGCCGTCCTGGGCGCGGGCCTGCTCGCGGGGTGCGGGTCCTCGTCGGACAGCACCGAGACCAAGACCGTCACCGTGTTCGCGGCCGCGTCCCTGAAGCAGGTGTTCACCCAGCTGGGCACCCAGTACGAGTCCGCGCACCCGGGGACGAAGGTGACGTTCTCCTTCGCCGGTTCCTCGGATCTGGTGGCGCAGTTGAATCAAGGCGCGCCCGCCGACGTCTTCGCCTCCGCGGACCAGAACAATATGGACAAGGCGGTGAAGGGCGGCAGGATCACCGACCAGCCGCAGACTTTCGCCACCAATGTGCTGACCATCGTGACGCCGCCGGGTAATCCGGCGCATGTCACTGCGCTGGCCGACCTGTCGCACGCGGGTCTGCGGCTGGTGGTGTGCGCGCCGCAGGTGCCGTGCGGTTCGGCCACCAAGAAGGTGACCGCCGATGCCGGAGTGGCGATTTCGCCGGTGAGCGAGGAGTCCTCGGTGACCGACGTGCTGGCCAAGGTGACCTCGGGTCAGGCCGACGCCGGGCTGGTCTACGTCACCGACGCGGCGGGCGCGGGCGCCAAGGTCACCACCGTGAACTTCCCCGAATCCGCCAAGGCCGTGAACACCTACCCGATCGCGGCGGTGGCGGATTCCAAGAACGCTGCCGCGGCGAAGGACTTCGTCGCCCTGGTCACCGGACCGGACGGTCGGAAGGCGTTGCAGCAGGCCGGTTTCGGGCAGCCGTGATGCGTCTCCCGGTCTGGTTGCTGCTGCCGGCGGCCATCGGCTTCGTGCTGGTGGCCGGCCCGCTGGTGGCCCTGACCGGGGCGGTGGACTGGTCGCACTTCTTCGGCCTGATCACCTCGGAGTCCTCGCGGGTGGCGCTGGAGCTGAGCCTGCGCACCGCGCTGGCCGCCGCCGTGTTGTGCGTCCTGCTGGGCGTGCCCATGGCGGCGGTGCTGGCCCGGGTCCGGTGGCGGGCGATGCCGGTGCTGCGCGCACTGGTGTTGCTGCCCTTGGTATTACCGCCGGTGGTGGGTGGTCTGGCGCTGCTGTATCTGTTCGGACGGCACGGTCTGGTGGGCCGCGAGCTGGAGTCGCTCGGCATCCGCATCGCGTTCAGCACGACGGCGGTGGTGCTGGCGCAGACGTTCGTCGCGCTGCCGTTCCTGGTGATCACGCTGGAGGGCGCGATGCGCACCGCGGGCGACCGGTACGAGCGGATCGCGGCGACCCTGGGCGCGCGGCCGTCGGTGGTGTGGTGGCGGGTGACCTTGCCGCTGCTGCGCCCGGCGTTGGTGTCGGGGACGGTGCTGGCGTTCGCGCGGGCGCTGGGCGAGTTCGGCGCGACCCTCACCTTCGCGGGCAGTCTGCAGGGTCGGACCCGAACCCTGCCGTTGGAGATCTATCTGCAACGGGAGTCCGATCCGGATGCCGCGGTGGCGCTTTCGCTGCTGCTGGTGCTGGTCGCCGCGGTGATCGTGCTGGTCGCGTACCGGCGAACGCTAACGTGACCACCATGTCGCCGATCTTCGCCTCCCGTGCCGAGCGCATCGTCGATGCGCTGCTGACCGCCGATCCGCACCTGGCCGCCGAGGTCGGCGATCATCGCGCCGATGGCCGGTTGCCGGATCTGTCGCCGGGTGCGGTGGCCGAGCGGGTCGCCCTGCTGCGCGACGCCTCGCACACGCTGGCCGAGGTGGATCCCGACGATCTCGCGCCGCAGGACGGCGTCGATCTGGCGTTGCTGCAGCAGCGGGTCGACGGCCTGCTCTTCGAGCTCACCGAGATCCGTGAGCACGAGTGGAATCCGCTGGTGCACAATCCCGGTCCGCTTCTGCATCACCTGATCGCCCGCCCGTTCGCTCCCGCCGAGGTGCGGCTGGAGGCGTTGCGCGCCCGGCTCACCGCGCTCCCGGACGCACTGGCCACGGCGCGCGCGGTGCTCGGTGACATGCCGGGCGTCCATGTCGGGACCGCGATCGGCCAGTTCGACGGGGTGGCCGCGCTGGTGCGCGACCAGGTGCCGGCGCTGGCCGCCGAGGCGCCCGGGTTCGCGATCGAACCCGCCGCCACCGCCGCGGTGTCGGCACTGAGGGAGTTCACCTCCTGGCTGGGCGGTCGCCTCGACGGCGCGGACCGTGACCCGTGCCTGGGCCGTCGCCTGTGGGAGGCCAGGCTCTGGCACACCCTCGACACCGAACTGGGCTCGCGGGAGATCCTGGACCGCGCCCACCGTCATCTCGAGCGGCTGACCGGCGAGATCCGTTCGGCGGCGGGCGAACTGCTCGGCGTCGCGAACCCCGACGATGACACCGTGCGCCGCGCGCTGGAGCGGGTGTCGGCCGAGCGCCCGTCGAACGACACGGTGGTGGCCGTGGCCGCCGCCGCGCTCGCCGAGGCCACCGCCTTCGTCCGGGAGCACGACCTGGCGTCGCTGGTCGAGGACCCCCTGGTGATCCAGGAGATGCCGGAATTCGCGCGCGGGGTGGCCGTGGCCTACTGCGATTCGGCGGGTCCGCTCGAAACCGCCGAGCTCCCCACCTTCTTCGCCATCGCCCCGACCCCGGAGGACTGGTCGCCGGAGCGGGCGACGTCGTTCTATCGCGAATACAACGACCACATGATGCGCAATCTGACCGTGCACGAGGCCATGCCCGGTCACTATCTCCAGTTGGCGCGGGCTCGCCGCTTCCGCGGTTCGACCGCGGTCCGCGCGTTGTGCGCGAGCGGGACGTTCATCGAGGGCTGGGCCGTCTACACCGAGAAACTCATGGCCGACACCGGTTTCGGCGGGCTCCCGGTCCGATTGCAGCAGTTGAAGTCCCACCTCCGCATGACCATCAACGCCATCCTGGACCAGTCGGTGCACTGTGACGCCATGACCGAGTCCGAGGCCATGCGCTTGATGCTCGACCGCGGCTTCCAGGAGGAGGGCGAGGCCGTCGGCAAATGGCGTCGCACCCTGCTCACCTCCACCCAGCTCTCCACCTATTTCGTCGGCTACACCGAGGTGGCCGCCCTGGCCGCCGCGCGCCCCGCCGCGACTCCCCTGCGGGACTGGCACGACGCGATGCTCGCGCACGGCTCCCCCGCGCCCCGCCACCTGGGCGCCCTGCTGGGAGAGCTGACGCCGTGACCGGGCTCGAGGTGTCCGCCCGGCTGCACGAGCGGGATGTCCAGGTGGCCGTGGAGGTTCCGGCCGGTGCGGTGCTGGCGGTCCTCGGCCCCAATGGCGCGGGCAAGTCGAGTCTGCTGGATGTGGTCGCGGGCCTGGCCGTTCCGGACGAGGGATATGTCCGGCTCGACGGGCGTGCGCTGACCGATACCTCGAAACGTCTTGCGGTGCCGCCGCATCAGCGGGGTGTATCCCTGCTGGCGCAGGATGCCCTGCTGTTCCCGCATCTGTCGGTGGAGGCGAATGTCGCGTTCGGCCCCCGGAGCCGCGGCATGCGCGGCAAGGCCGCGGTGACGCTCGCGCGGGAGTGGTTGCGGGCGGTCGAGGCGGAGGACCTGGCGAACCGTTCGCCCGATTCCCTGTCGGGCGGCCAGGCGCAGCGGGTGGCCCTGGCCCGGGCACTGGCCGTGCATCCGCGGGTGCTGCTGCTGGACGAACCCATGGCGGCCTTGGATGTGACCGCGGCCCCGGCCATGCGGGCGTTGTTGCGCAAGGTGCTGCGCCCGCACGGTGATGACGCGGCCTTCGCCGACGCGCGTCCCACGGCCACGATTCTGGTCACCCACGACATCATCGACGCGGTCACCCTGGCGGATCGGGTCGTCGTGATCGAGTCCGGCCGGGTCATCGAATCCGGTTCCGTCACCGAGGTTCTCGCGCGTCCGCGCAGCCGTTTCGCGGCCCGGATCGCCGGGGTGAACCTGATTCTCGGTACGGCGGCGCCCGGGGACAGTGCGGGGCTGGGCGCCGTGACGGATGGGCGCGCCGAGGTTTTCGGCCGGGCCGAGGACGAGTGGACGCCCGGTGGCGACGCCGCGGCGGTGTTCTCGCCCGCCGCAGTGGCGGTGCATCGGGACCATCCGGAGGGCAGTCCCCGCAATGTGTTCCGGGTGACCGTGTCCGAGCTGGAGGATCACGGCGGGATCGTGCGGGTACGCGCGATGGACGGCCCGGGGGCGGCCGCGGGCCTGGCGGCCGATCTGACTCCGGCCGCCGTGGCCCGGCTGGGCGTGGCCCCCGGTATGCGGGTGTATTTCGCGGTGAAGGCGACCGAAGTGGACGTCTACGCGTATTGACGTCTACGCGTATTGACGCCGGGAGCGCCGCCGGAACCGGCCGCACGGCGCTGTGATCCATGACACAGTTTCTGTCGTGACATTCTTGTCGCCGGATGCGGGTGCGCCCACAATCGGATCACGACGACAGCGGGAGGACGCGGATGACGCTGGATCTGAACAGCGACCTCGGCGAGGGTTTCGGCGACTGGGCCATGGGCGATGACGCCGCCATGCTGGACGTGGTCACCAGCGCGAACATCGCCTGCGGCTTCCACGCGGGCGATCCGGCCATCATGCGCCGCACCTGCGCCCTGGCTGTGGAGAAGGGTGTCCGGATCGGCGCGCACGTGGGCCATCGGGATCTGGCCGGGTTCGGCCGCCGCGCCATCGCCGTCACCCCGGCCGACCTGCGGGACGAGACGCTGTATCAGATCGGCGCGCTGGCGGGCTTCGCCGTCGCGGCCGGGGACCGGGTTCGCTACGTGAAACCCCATGGCGCGCTGTATCACCAGGCGGCGGCCGACCGGGCGCTGGCCGACGCGATCGTCGCGGCGCTGCGTGACTTCGACACCGCTCTGGCCCTGCTGGGCCCGGCGGGCACGGAACTCGAGCACGCGGCCGCGGCCGCCGGAACTCCGTTCGTCGGTGAGGGTTTCGCCGATCGCGCCTACACGCCGGAGGGTCTGCTCGCCCCGCGCGGGCTGCCGGGCGCCGTGCTCGGCGCGGACGCGGCGGTGGCCCAGGCGCTGTCGATCGCCCGGGACGGCAAGGCGGCGGCCGTGGACGGCGGCACGGTGGCGGTGACGGCGGCCAGCATCTGCGTGCACGGCGACACTCCGGCGGCGGTCGAGATGGCCCGCCGGATCCGCGCGGCGCTCGACGAATCCGGCACGCCCGTCCGGGCTTTCACCTGACCGGGGATGGTGCGCCATGACCGATCCCGGACAGATCGACACCGCCGGCGAGGTGCGGGCGGCGGGTGACCGTGCGCTGCTGGTGATTCCACCGCTGCACGCCCTGGTCGCCGAGCTGGTGTCCGCGCTGGAGCCGCGGCCGCGCGGCGTGCTGGATGTGCTGCCCGCCGCCGAAACCGTGCTGGTGACCCTGGATTCGCCGCGGTCGCTGGAGCCGGTACGAAAGCGGTTGCTGGCCTTGCTGAACCGGCTCGACACGGCGGCCCGGGTCGGCGCCGGTGATCGGCGGTCACCGGCGAGGCCTTCCACCCTCGACGGCTGGAGTCGGGAGGGCGTCGTGGGCGATCGTGGTGAGCGGGCCGCGCCACGCGAACCGGTCGTGATCCCCGTTCGCTACGACGGCGAGGATCTGCCCGAGGTCGCGCGTCTGCTCGGCCTGTCCGAGACCGAGGTCGTCGCCCAGCACACCGGGACCGTATGGCGTTGCGCCTTCGTGGGTTTCGCACCCGGCTTCGGCTATCTGGAATCACCCGACGCCCGGCTGACCGTGCCGCGGCGCACCCAATCGCGGACCGCGATCCCGGCGGGCGCGGTGGCCCTGGCGGGCGGCTATTCGGCCGTCTACCCGCGCCGCAGCCCGGGCGGGTGGCAGTTGATCGGCACCACCGATTCATCGATGTGGGATGTGGACCGGGATCCGCCCGCCCTCGTGCGCGCGGGGACGCCGGTCCGGTTCGTCGACGCGGGGAGGTAGGTCATGAGCGCATTGCGGGTCGATCGGGTGGGGCCGCTGGCCACCATTCAGGATCTGGGCCGTCCGGGCTGGTTCGACTCCGGGGTGGGCGCGGCCGGGGCCGCGGACCGGGCCTCGCTACGGCTGGCGAATCGACTGGTCGGCAACTCCGAGGGCGCCGCGGGCATCGAGGTGCTGCTGGGCGGGCTGGAACTCGTGGCCCAGCGGCATGTCACGGTGGCCGTGACCGGCGCGTCCGCCCCCGTCACCGTCGACGACCGCCCGATGGGCACGGCCAGTGTGCTGGAAATCGAGGAGGGCCAACGGCTTCGGCTGGGGCTCGCCGCCATCGGCCTGCGCAGCTATGTAGCGGTGCGCGGCGGGATCGAGGTCTCGCCGGTGCTGGGTTCCCGCAGCCGCGACACCCTCTCCGGCATCGGCCCCGAACCCCTGCGCCCGGGTGATCTGCTGCCGGTGGGCCCGCCACCGCGCGCGCTGCCGATCGTCGATGTCGCGCCGGTTCCGGCGCTGGGCAACGACCTGCTCACCGTGCGCGCGGTGCCCGGCCCGCGCGCCGATTGGTTCACCGATGCCGGAGCGCTTTTCGCGGGCGAGTGGACGGTGTCCCCGGACACCGACCGGATCGGCGCACGGCTGGACCGGCGGCGCGGGCCCGCGTTGCAGCGCAGCGTCGCCGGCGAATTGCCCACGGAGGGTATGGCCTTGGGCTCGGTGCAGGTGCCGCCCAGCGGTCAGCCCGTGGTCTTCCTCGCGGATCACCCGATCACCGGGGGCTACCCGGTGATCGCGGTGGTGGTGGACGCCGACGTGGACATGGTGGCGCAGGCCAGGCCCGGGCAGCCGCTGCGCTTCCGCCGCATCGAGTGACCGTGCGCCTGCACGGATTCCACCGCACTACTTCAGTTTCGCGTGCATGAGGTACACGTTGTAGCTGTTCCACGCCGACATGGTGAAGTACAGATCGTTCCCCCTCGACCAGGGATGAATGAATCCGCCGTAAGTGGTGGGATATTCGCGGGTGTCGACCAGTGTCACCGGATCGGTCCACGTCCCTTGCGGTTCGGCGGCGGTGCGCAGCACCAGCGCCCCCCGGTCGAGGTCCAGGTACAGCATCTGCCACCGCCGCGTCGACGCGTCGTACCGCACCGACACCTCCCCCGCGGTCCCGGAAACCACCGGCGTGGCGAGCAATTCGTCGGGTCCGAACGCGGGCACCCAGGTGTTGCCGATCCAGTACTGGTACGCCGACTTGTTGAGCACCTGATCGCTGGGCACCCGGGCCAGCGCGATGGTGCCGAACCGGCCGTTGGGCGTGCCGAACATGTAGGCGTACCCGTCGTGCGGGGTCATCGCCATGACCTGGAACCGCCCGAGTCCGAAAACATTGTCCCAGCGCGCCCATTCGGATTTGGTCCAGGTGTCGCCGCCGTCGTCGGACCAGGCCAGCCCGCCCAGAGTGGTCCACCACATGCCCGGCTTCAGGCGGCTCCATCGCGCCACCGACATATAGGTCAGGTACTGCCGGCCGTGCAGCGCGAATCCCGAGGTGGGAATGGTGGTGATCTCGAAGTTGTCGACCTTGCGGCTGGCCAGGATCTCGGCGGCGTGGCAGCGGCTGTCCTGGGCGAAGGTATCCAGCACCAAGCCTTTGGACAGGTCGCGTTCGGTGCTGAAGGCGATGGCGTTGCTGCGCCAGTCCTGGTCCCCGGTGCCCGCCCCGACCGGCTCCCAGCCCTTGCCGAAGGTGTCGCCGAACACGACGGCGATCCGCCCGGGCTCGGTTTCCCACATCAGGCCGAGGTCCGTGCCGTCGACCGACCAGCGCATGTCGGTGCGGTTGCTGGACCCGTGCCCGGTCACCTGGTTCACCAGCTCCAGCTCGTCGAGTGCGACAGGAGCGACGGGCGCGGCGACCGGCGCGGGCGCCAGGGACGGCACGGCCGGTGCGGGCTGCGGCTGTGGTGCGGGGGGCTCCCCGCCGGGGATCGGGATCGGGATGGTCTCGGGGACCTGATCGATCTGGAGCCGCGGCAATGGGATTCCGCCCGATCCGCTGTTTGCCGGCGGCGGGGGCGCGGGTTCGGGCGCCGGCTCGGTGGGGGGCGGCGCGCCGGTGACGTCCTCGTCGTCGCCCGGTTCGGCGGGTTCGGTCTCGGGCGGGAGGTTCTCGGGCCGCGGGCTCTGGTCGGTGCGAATGTCCGGGCACGGGTTGATGCACGGGTCCGCGGGCAGTGGCGGCGGGTCGATGCGGGTGTTGTTCTGCCGGGGTCCGGGGATCGGGACCGGCGTGAACTTCGGGACCGGGAGCTGGATGTGGATGGTGGTGTCCACGGGCGCCGGTGGCGGTGGCGGCAGGTCCGGATTCGGTTCCCGGGCCAGCGGATCGAATCCCGTTTCGCCGCAGGCGTTCAGCGGCGGCGGAGCCCAGGGCGCCAGGGCGTTCGCGGTGGCGGGCACGCCGGGCAGCATCATGACCCCGGCCATCGCCAGGCTGGAGAGTGCCAGTGCCGCAGGTGCTTCGGAGCGCCGCGCAGTCATTGAATCCACGGTATCGGGCCCGGCCGGATCCGACAGAGCGCTGCCGCGTGTCGCCGGGCCGGTGTGATCGAGCCGATACCTATGCCGCGGACGGACCCGTCCGTCGCCGGCAATTCGCCCCGATGGCGACGATTCCGCAGGCGTAGACGGCGGCCGCGGCCACCACCACCGCCGGGGAGCGCCCGTCCGCCGGGATCAGCAGCGCGGTCCCGGCCAGGGCCAGCACGAAGGTGATGTTGAAGATCGTGTCCTGCAGCGCGAACACCTGGCCGCGGTGGGTGTCGTCGATCTCGATCTGCATGGCCGCGTCGCCGGTCAGCTTGATGACCTGCCCGGCCAGCCCGAGCAGGAAGGCCGCCGCGAGCAGCAGCAGTTCCGCCCGCCGCTCGGTCCCGCCGGTGGCGACGGTGATGGGCGTGACCAGGGTCAGCTGCACGATGATCGCGGCCACCAGGCAGCTCACCACGGTGCGCGGGCGGCCCAGCCGCGGAATCAGGAACGGCGCCACCACGGCCGCGGTCACCAGTCCCGCCCCGGTCGCGGTGATGGCCGCGCTGAACTTGGCGAGGTGGATGCCGACCGCGGACTCGTCGCCGCGGCGCAGTGCCAGCACCATGAGCAGGGTGTCCGCGCCGAACACGATGCGGTGCGCGCCGATCCCGAGGAACGCGGTGGTCACGTCCCGTGACCCCCAGGCCGCGGTGGCGCCCCGGCGCAGTCCGGCGGCGATGGCCCGTACGGTGGCGAGCCCGCCCACAGTGTCGCCGGTGGGCCCGCCCACGGTGTCGCCAGCGGGCCCGTCCCGGTCGGGACCCAGTGCCCGGGGCCGGAATCCGGCCACCACGAGCCCGCTCACGATCGAGCCCGAGGCGCTGGCGGCGGTCGCGACCGCAGACGCGAAGTCACCCGCCCCGATCACGCCGATGAGCGAGAACCCCAGGCCCGCGCCGAGAATCGCGCACCCGGACGCCACCGTCGCCAGCACCGAGTTCATCGGGACCAGCCAGCGCTGGGACAGCACCTTGGGCAGGGACGCGGACACGCCCGCGCCGACGAAGCGGCTCACCCCGACGACGGCCAGCGCGCCCAGCAGGAGCGGCGTGGCCCGGATCCCGGCCAGCAGCCCGGCGGCGGTCGCCACGATGAGCACGGCCCGCAGCAGGTTGGCGTACAGCAGCACCCGGCGGCGGTCCCAGCGGTCGAGCAGCGCGCCCGCGAACGGTCCGATGATCGAATACGGCAGCAGCAGCGCGGCGAAGCCCCCGGCGATGGCCAGCGGATCGGTCTGCCGCTCGGGGTTGAACAGGATCGCGCCGGACAACGCGGCCTGGAACATGCCGTCGCCGAACTGCCCGGTGAGCCGGACCATGGTCAGGCGCAGGGTGCCCGGGTTCTCGCGCAGCGCGGCCGTCACCGCGGCGAGCCGGGTGCGCGGCTCGGCGGGCGGGGGCGCGGTCACCGGGACGGGTGCGTGGTCACCAGGGCGAACACGGCGGCGCGCATGTCATCGGCCATGGGCAGGTTGTCGACGGTGTCGGAATCGATCCACTGGTAGCGGTCGTGTTCGAGGGGGTCGAGCCGGATCTCGCCGGGTTCGGCCTCGACCACGAAGCTGTATTTGCGGACCCGCGACTTGGTGCGGGTGGCGTAGTCGAAGCCGCCCAGCACATCGGTGACGTTCACGACCCGCAGCCCGGTCTCCTCGAACAGCTCGCGGGCCACGCAATCGGCGAAGGTCTCCCCCGATTCCACGCCACCGCCCGGCAGTTCCCACATCCCCGCGTGCGAGCCTTCCTCGACACGCCGTACGACCAGGAGTTTGCCGTCCCGGAAGACGGCCACGCCCATGACGAAATGAGCGATCCCCTCGCTCTCGGCCTGCTGCCGGAGTTCACGCTCGATGCCCGCGAGTACCTCGGGTCGCATCCCCCTGCTCTCCCTCCCGTTTCGCTTGCGGCACATCATGATACGGTCGCCGACCGAAACCCGCTGATGGTCGGGGCGGGATCCGGGAACATGGCGACCGGGCGCCCGGACAATCGCCGGGCATTTGCCCGGGCCGATTGCCGGAAGCGTAGTACCTGGTCGGCGGCAGGTGGGGCAGCGCTGCCCGCACGCTAGAATTTAACCCGGAATTCAAGTTGGGCCGCTGTATCGGCCCCTACCCTGGAATCCGATCGGTGCTCGCCGGTGAGAGGAGTACGGCGGTGTCCACCCTCACGACACCACACATCGATATCCATCGTGGCGGCGACCGCATGAAAACCCGTGTGGCGTGGCTGGATTCGAAGCATTCTTTCTCCTTCGGAGAACACTACGATCCCGACAACACCCATCACGGCCTGCTGCTGGTCAACAACGAGGACATCGTCCTGCCCGGCGAGGGGTTCGAGACCCATCCGCACCGGGACATGGAGATCGTCACCTGGGTGTTGAGCGGCAGCCTGGTGCATCAGGATTCTCTGGGCCACAACGGCGTCATCTATCCGGGCCTGGCCCAGCGGATGAGCGCCGGCACCGGCATCCTGCACTCGGAGAAGAACGACTCCTGGCGGCTCAGCAATGCGCCCGAACACCAGGAGCCGGTGCATTTCGTGCAGATGTGGGTGGTGCCCGACGACTCCGGGCTGACCCCCGGCTACCAGCAGCTGGAGATCGACGCCGAACTCGCGAGCGGCGACCTGGTCACGGTGGCCTCGGGCCTGCCCCGCTACCGCGACCGCACGGCCATCGCCATCGCCAGCAGTCATTCCGCCATGCACGTGGCCCGGATGCCCGGCGAGGGCGCCGAGATCCGCCTACCCGAGGCCCCCTACCTGCACGTTTTCGTCGCACGCGGCGAGGTGGAGATGGAGGGCGCGGGGACCTTGTACGAGGGTGACGCCGTCCGGCTGGCCCGCAGCGGCGGCCAGCGGGTCACGGCCAACCTGCCGTCGGAGATCCTGGTGTGGGAAATGCATGCCCGGCTCGGCGGGCAATAGCATCGGCCTATGAATCAGTACCCGCCGCCGGACCAGTACGGTCAGTACCCGCCGCAAGGGCAGCCGGGGAACTACCCGCCGGGTGCGTACCCGCCGCCGGGCAACTATCCGCCGCCGGGCGGTGGGCAGTACTGGCAGGAGTCGCCGCAGCGCAAGGGCATGGCGATCACCGCCCTGGTGTTCGGCGTCATCGGTCTGCTGACGTTCTGGACCGTCCTGTTCACCATCGTCGGCGTGATCTGCGGCGTGGTGGCCATCGTGCTGGGCCTGATCGCGGTGATGAAGGCCCGCCGCGGGACGGCCGGCGGCTTCGGGATGGCGCTGGCGGGCGCGATCATGGGTGTGATCAGCCTGATCGGCGGCGTGGTGATCGGCGTGCTGGTGTGGACGGTGTTCAAGGACACCGGCGCCACCGACTTCCTGGACTGCGTCCGCGACGCGAACGGCGATCAGGCCAAGGTCGATCAGTGCCAGCGCGAGTTCGATCAGCGGCTGGAGGACAAGTTCAGCGTGACGCTCACACCGGTTCCGACGCGCTGACGCCGCCGGTAGTGGATCCCGCTGCCCCCGGGTGGCATTCGCGTACGGCGGCCAGCACTTCCGACAGTTCCGGGCGAAAGTCCCCTTCGGGCGGGTGAATCCAGGTGCGGTAGGCGTTGTGCTCATCGGTGGGTGAGGGCAGCACGATGGTGCTGCCGGGCTGCGCTACGGCCGCGCAATCTCGGAACAGGTCCGAGAACAGCGCCATGTCGAGATACGAATCGTCGCTGGGCCCGGTGAGGAAGGTCCAGCGGCCGGAGCGCGGATGGGCGATGACCGGACCGCGGCGCTGTCGCGCGGTGAGCTGGTCGCGGACCCTGCGGCCCAGCTCGGCGGGCATGGTCACGGCGCTGACGGCCCCGACCTCCAACATGATTCGGCCCAGCGTCGAATCCACCACGCCGTATAGCCCGTGTTCCTTGCGGTAACGTCTGCACCGGGCCAGCGCTTCCTGGGTGGCGGTGTACGTCGACGGGTCCAGCGCGCTCATGGCGAACCTCCTGCTACCGACAGTAAGCCCGCGCAATCACTATGACAATAGTCACACGCCAGCGAGTTTCGCGGCGTAGCATCGGTGGCCGTGGCACCCGTCTCGCCTACCGTCGCCCGGTGGGAGCTGGTCCTGCGGCTGCGTGAATTACGCGAGCAGTGCGGCTTCGATTCGGCGACGTTCGCCAAGCACGTCGGCTTCACCCCGGCCAACTGGTCGCATGTGGAGAAGGGGCGCCGCGTCCTCACCACGACCACCATCGGCCCGGTGCTGGAGCTGCTCGAGGTGGAGGGCGAGGAGCGCGACGAACTGCTGGAGCTGCTGCTGCTCAGCAAGGAGCGCGGCTGGTGGGCCAAGTCTTCGGCGCTGATCGGGCCTGAGCTGCAACGGTATTACGGCATGGAGCTGGGCGCGGAGAGCATCCTCAGCTATGACAGCCTGGTGGTGCCGGGCCTGCTGCAGACCGAGGAATACGCGCGGGCGCTGATCAGCGCCGACGTCATGATCCGCCCGGTGCAGGTGGAACAGCTGGTGGCGGTGCGGCTGAAACGGCAGGAACGGTTGCGCGGCGACGACCGGGTGGAGCTCACCGCGGTGATCGGCGAGGCCACCCTGTTGCAGCAGATCGGCGGCCCGAAAGTATTGCGCGGCCAACTCGAACATCTGGCAACACTGCTGGACGAACTGGATTCCATTTCGGTGCGGGTGATTCCGTTCACCGCGACTCGCGGCGCGATGCTGGGCGGCTCGAGTTTCCATCTGCTGGATTTCTCTTCCGAAAGTCTTCCCACCTTCACCTGGGTGGAGAGCGCGGTTTTCGGTGGGGCCGTGGAGGATCCGGATCAGATTCGCGATCTGCGGTTCGCATTTGTGCGCGCACTCGACCAATCCCTCGGTCGCGCAGAATCTTTGGAGCTCATCAAACGCTATTCGCAAGGGTAGGAGACGCATGCGTAACGGTAAAATGCTGCCCATGCTTACCACCGCGAAGTATCAGCCGGAATCCAGCGGCTGGTTCACGTCGACTCGTACCAATAACGGAAATCAGTGCGTGGAGGTTCGATTCGACGGTGATGCGGTGCTCATCCGCGACAGCAAGTACCGGCGCAATCCGGAACATCGCCCTGACGACGAGCCCATCATCACCGTCACCGCGGCCGAATGGATGACATTCCTGGCCGCCGTGCTGGGCCGCCATATCCACCGCGCCGCGCTCATCGCGGAGACCGGTGCGGACGGCCACACCTCCCTCCGGCACCACGACACGACCTTGGTCTACACCCCGGGCGAGTGGCGCGCCTTCGTCGACGGCGCCCGGGACGGAGAGTTCGACCGGCGCCTGCAACGCGCGTAGTCGTCGAACCGCGCAGCTCCGAGGCTCGGCGGCAGGCTGAGCCTCGGTGGTTCGTGGCGCGTCTCGTTCTGGACTGAGTGGAGCGGGGGAGCGAAGCGGAGGAGCGGAGGGAGGGAAGAACGAGACTTTCAGCGCCACGAACCCGCCCGGAGCGGAGCGGAGGGCAAGATGGACATTGTGACTTCGCAGCTGACGCCTCCTTCCGGTATCGACCTGTCCTTCCGTGACGCGGACGTGCGGGTGCAGGACGACCTGTTCGCGCACGTCAACGGCAAATGGCTGGACACCTACGAAATACCGGCCGACCGCGCGGTCGACGGTGCCTTCCGCACGCTCTACGACCAGGCCGAACTGGATGTGCAGAAGATCATCCAGGACGCCTCGGCCGCCGACGCCGCGCCCGGCTCCGAAGAGCGCAAGATCGGCGATCTGTACAACAGCTTCATGGCCGCCGAGGTCATCGAGGCCGCGGGCCTGACCCCGATCGCCGAGGAGCTGGCGGCCGTCGCCGCGGTCGCCGACCGCGCGGAGTTCGCCGCCCTCATCGGCCGCCTGCAGCGCACCGGCGTCGGCGGCGCGCTGGCGTTCTACGTCGACACCGACGACAAGAACTCCACCCGCTACCTGGTGCACGCCACTCAGTCCGGCATCGGCCTGCCCGACGAGTCGTACTACCACAAGGACGAATACGCGGAGATCCGCGCGAAGTACGTCGCGCACATGCGCCGCATGTTCGAGCTGGCGGGCCTGGACTACGACGCGCAGCGGGTCTTCGACCTGGAAGCCAAGCTGGCCGCGGGCCATTGGGACGTGGTGCGCCGCCGCGACGCCGAATTGAGCTACAACCTGGTGACTTTCGCGGACCTGGCCGCGGAGAACCCGGAATTCGACTGGACCGCCTGGACTTCCGCGCTGGCCGCCGGCCTGGACCGTGCGGGCGCCGAACTGTTCGCGGAACTGGTGGTGCGCCAGCCCGATTACGTGCGCACCTTCGCCCGGACCTGGGCGTCGGAGTCGCTGGAGGACTGGAAGGGCTGGGCCGCCTGGCGTGTGGTGAAGGCCCGCGCCCCGTACCTGACCGAGGCCCTGGTCGAGGAGAGCTTCGACTTCTACGGCCGCACCCTGACCGGCGCGCAGGAGAACCGGGAGCGCTGGAAGCGCGGCGTCTCCCTGGTGCAGGACCTGCTCGGCGAGGCGGTCGGCAAACTCTATGTGGCCCGGCACTTCCCGCCCGCGGCCAAGGCCCGCATGGTCGAGCTGGTGGAGAACCTGCAGGAGGCCTACCGCCGCAATATCTCCGAGCTGGAATGGATGGGCCCGGACACCCGGCAGGCCGCGCTGGCCAAGCTGGAGAAGTTCACCCCCAAGATCGGCTACCCGGAGGAGTGGCGCGACTATGCCGCCGTCACCGTGGATCCCGCCGACGTGGTGGGCAATTACCGCAGCGGGTACGCCGCCGAGCATGACCGGGATCTGAACAAGCTGGGCGGCCCGGTGGATCGCGGCGAGTGGTTCATGACCCCGCAGACGGTGAACGCCTACTACAACCCGGGCATGAACGAGATCGTCTTCCCGGCCGCGATCCTGCAGCCCCCGTTCTTCGACATGAACGCCGACGACGCCGCCAACTACGGCGGTATCGGCGCGGTCATCGGCCACGAGATCGGTCACGGCTTCGACGATCAGGGTTCGAAGTACGACGGCGACGGCAACATGATCGACTGGTGGACGGAGTCGGACCGGACCGAATTCGGCAAGCGCACCAAGGCGCTGATCGCCCAGTACAGCACCTTCTCGCCGAAGGACCTGTCCGACGACCACACGGTCAACGGCGAGTTCACCATCGGTGAGAACATCGGTGATCTGGGTGGTCTCTCGATCGCGCTGGAGGCGTACAAGATCGCCACCGAGGGTCAGGACTCCCCCGTCCTCGACCAGCTGACCGGCTTGCAGCGCGTGTTCTTCGGCTGGGCACAGGTGTGGCGCACCAAGGCTCGCTCGGAGGAGGCGATTCGCCGTCTCGCGGTCGATCCGCACTCCCCGCCGGAGTTCCGTTGCAATGGCGTCGTCCGCAACCTCGACAGCTTCCACGAAGCCTTCGAGGTCACTCCCGGCGATGCGCTGTACCTGGATCCCGCGGAGCGCGTGAAGATCTGGTGATCACTCACCGCTGACGACCTCGAGCCCCGTCCTGATGGGTGGGGCTCGAGGCGCGGCCGTGGTGGATCAGCGCAGGCGCTCTTCGGTTTCGGCGTCGAAGAAGAACAGTTCGTCCTGCTTGGGCGTCAGGTGGAGCCGGTCGCCCAGCGCGACCTGGAAGCGCCGGTCGACGCGCGCCACCACGCGGCCGGAACGGCTGGACCATTCGTCGGCCACGCCGTGCGAGTAGACGAACGATTCCGAGCCCAGCTCCTCGAGCAGCTCCACCTCGACCGCGAGCGCATCGCTCGCGTCGGTGGTGACCTCCCACGATTCCGGCCGTATGCCGATGATGACATCGGCGCCGTCGACGCTGTGCGGCAGCGGGATTCGCAGGTCGTTCAGCACGGCCGCGCCTTCGCGGACGGGCGCGGTGAGCAGGTTCATGCCGGGGGATCCGATGAATCCGGCGACGAAGGTGTTGACCGGGTCGTCGTAGAGCTCCCGCGGGGCGGCGACCTGCTGCAGCTTCCCGTCCTTCATCACCGCCACCCGGTGCCCCATGGTCATGGCCTCGACCTGGTCGTGGGTGACGTAGACGGTGGTGGTGCCGAGCCGCTTCTGCAGCGCGGCGATCTGCGAGCGGGTCGAGACCCGCAGTTTCGCATCGAGATTCGACAGCGGTTCGTCCATGCAGAAGACTTGTGGCCGCCGCACGATGGCGCGGCCCATGGCGACGCGCTGCCGCTGGCCGCCGGACAGCCGCGCGGGTTTGCGGTCCAGGAGGTCCTCGAGCTCCAGCATGGCCGCGGCCTCCTTGACCCGAACCAGGGTGTCGGCCTTGCTCATTCCGGCATTACGCAGCGCGAACCCCATATTGTCGGCCACGGTCATGTTCGGGTAGAGCGCGTAGCTCTGGAACACCATGGCCACGTCGCGCGAGCGCGGCGGCAGGCCGGTGACGTCCAGGCCGCCGATGCGCAGCCGCCCGGCGGTCACCGCTTCGAGACCCGCCAGCATGCGCAGACTGGTGGACTTGCCGCAGCCCGAAGGCCCGACCAGCACCAGGAATTCGCCGTCGGCGATCTCCAGGTTCAGGTCGTCGACCGCGGGGCCGGGCGCACCCGGATAGGTGAGGGAAACACCCTCGAACTGCACAGTCGCCATGGCGGGCGGGTCTCCTCGCTTAGTTCTTACTTGGGCAGCTTGGGCGTGATCTGCCGGTCGATGATGGTCTGCAGCTGGTTGCCGATATCGCCGAAAGCGCCTGCGACATCCCGGTTCTGCAGGCCGATCTGCTCCAACCCGGTGCCGATGATCTGGTCGCCGCCGGGCACGAACACGCGCGCGTAGTTCTGCGGCTTGGTCAGCGGCAGCTGATCGATGGCGGTCTTGAAGTTCGGGTTCTTGGACAGGAAGTCCGCCATGCTCGGATCCTGCTGCGCCGACTTGCGCACCGGAATGTAGCCGGTGGCCTGCGAGAAGTAGGAGGTGTTGGCCGCGTTGGTGATGAAGTCGATGAACTTCAGCGCGTTCTCCTTGCGGGCGTCGCTGATGCGCGACGGAATCGCCAGGCCCGCACCACCGGTGGTGGCGCCCGCCCCGTTCGGGTGCGGCAGGAAGCCGGTGCCGAATTCGGTCTTGCCCGCGGAGTTGGTCTTGATGCTCTTGAGGTCACCGGTGGAGCCGATGGCGGAGGCGATGATGCCGTTGCCGAAGTCGACCGCGTAGGTGGGCCGGATGCTGGCGTACTTCTTGGTGTTGATGGAGTCGCGCAGGTATTGGCCGGCCTTGATGGTGGCCGGGTCGGTGAACTTCAGCTTCCACTCGTCGGAGTACGCGCCGCCGAAGGTCCAGCACGGGCCCTGGAAGGTCCAGGCCAGGTAGTTCTTCGCGTCACCCCAGCCGTGCGCCCACTTGTCGCCGCCGAGCACGCCCTGGATCTTGGGGCCCCACTCGTCGAACTCGTCCCAGCTGTTCGGGGTGCGGTCGGGCAGCCCGGCCTTCGCCCAGACGTCCTTGTTGTAGTAGAAGATCTGCGTCGAGCGCGAGTAGGGCAGCGCCCAGGTCTTGCCGTTGAACTTGTAGTCGCCGATGAAGGTGTCGACGTAGTCGGACACGTTCACGCCGGCGCTGGCGAAGTGGCTGTCCAGCGGTTCGATGGTGCCGTTGAGCGCGTAGTTGAACCACCACACGTCGGACAGGATGACCACGTCGGGCAGTTCGCCGCCGGACAGCGCGGCATTGAACTTGGTCGCGACCTCCTCGTAGTTCTTGCCCGCGTCGACCAGGTTGACCTTCAGGTCCGGGTACTTGGCCTGGAACCGGTTGATCAGCTCGGTTTCCTGATCCTTGGAGGTGCCCGGGTGGTTGGACCAGAAGGTGATGGTCTTCGAGTCACCGCCCTGGGTGCCGCCGCCACCGGACCCGGCGCACGCGGTCAGGGCCACCGCGCCCGCGGCCGCGCCGGCCAGGCCGAGGAAGCCGCGGCGCGAGAGCGCGGGACGGTGTCTCTGAAAAGCGCGAGTATCGGACACGTGAATCTCCTTCTGGGACTCAACCCTTGACCGCACCGGAGGTGAGGCCCTTGATCATCTGGCGCTGGAGCACCAGGAAGACGATGAGGATGGGGAGCATGGTCAGGATGACCCCGGCCATGACGGGTCCCCAGTTGGTGACGCTGGGGTTCTCGGTGTTCTGCAGCAGGGTCAGGCCGACCGGCAGGGTGGCGACCCGCGCGTCGTCGGCCATCAGGAAGGGCCACAGGTATTCGTTCCACTCGTTCACCAGGGTGACCACCGCGAACGCCACCATGGTGGGCCCGGACATGGGCAGCACCACCCGGGTCAGCAGCCGCCACCAGCCCGCGCCGTCCATCCGTGCCGCCTCGATGACCTCGGAGGGCAGCGACAGGAAGTGGTTGCGCATGAGGAAGGTGCCGAAGGCGACGCCGCAGAGCGGAATGATGATGCCCTGGAAGGTGTTCCGCCAGCCCAGCTGCGCGATGAGCGCGTAGTTGGAGATGATGGTGATCTGGTTGGGCACCATGAGCGCCGCGATGATCACCAGGAACACGATGTTCTTGCCGGGGAAGCGCAGGAACACCAGCCCGTAGGCGCTGAGCACGCCGAGCACGAACTTCACCGCGGACACGACGCTGGTCACGATGATGGAGTTGCGCAGGAACTGCCAGAACGGCAGCGTGGTGGTGGCGTCGTGATAGTTGGAGGCCAGCCATTGTTTCGGCCAGTAGCTGACCGGCTGGGAGTAGACCTCCGCGTGCGCCATGAACGAGCGCGTGAGGATGTAGTACAGCGGAACGCCGATGATGATCAGCACGCACACCATGGCGGCGTAGCCGAAAACCTTGGCCCAGAACTCCTGATCGTGGAACGCGCGCAGTAGGTTCAGCCGCTTCACTTCTCGTCCCCTCGGTCCATGACGCGCACCTGGATCAATGTCACGATCAGCAACACCAGGAACATGATGGTGGCGACGGCCGCCCCGTAGCCCGCCCGCTGGTTCACCCAGGATTCGCGATAGACCTGGTAGATCATGGTCGTGGTGCCGGTGCCGATGGGCCCGCCGCGGGTCATCACATTGATGAGGTCGAAGACCTGCAGCGAGTTGAGCAGCACCGTGATCGACAGGAAGTAGGTGGTGGGCCGCAGCTGCGGCAGCAACACCCGGGTGAAAGTGGTCCAGCGGCCGGCGCCGTCGATCTCGGCGGCTTCCATCAGGTCGGCCCGAACCCCTTGCAGCGCCGCCAGATAGATGACGAAGCTGTAGCCCAGGTTCTTCCAGATGTAGGTGACCGTGATCATGAACAGCGCCCAGTGCGGGTCCTGCGCGAAGTCGGGTGAGTGGATTCCCATCCGCTGCAGCAGGTCCGGGATCAGGCCGAAGCCGGGGTCGAAGATGAACTGGAAGCCCACGCCGATGGCCGCGCCGGAGATGACGTACGGCGCGAAGATGGCGGATCGAACCACATTGCGCCCGACCAGCTTGCGGTCCAGCAGCAGCGCGAGGGCCAGGCCCAGGATCATGCTGCCCAGCACCGCGGCGACGGTGAACACGACGGTATTGCCGACGATCTGCCAGGAGTCGTCGCGCCCGAACCATTCGGTGTAGTTGTCGAATCCGACCCAGTTCAGGGTGGTCGCGGAGATGTTCCAGTCGGTGAAGGACAGTCGCACGTTGTCGATCAGCGGTCGATAGACGAACAGCCCCAACAGGATCAGGTTGGGCGCGACCAGGACGGTGAACAGCGCGTAGTCCCGCCAGGGTCTGTTTCGCCACCCGCGCCCGGGGGGCGTCGGGAGTACTCGTTCGGGCCAAGATCGCACCCGCGCAGCCTGGCGGCCTTTGGCAACTGACTGGTTAATTCCAGATGGTAGCTCGCTGAACTGTCGGTCGGCACCCGCCACCGACTGTTCACCGGTCACACCACCGAGGGGCGCGGACATGCGCCGAATCGTACGACCGCCCAAGATGTTTCGAGGCCAAAACAATATGAACGGTTAGCCAATAGAAAACAGCGAGGGCCGCGCTCGAATCGAGCGCGGCCCTCGTGTTCAGAGCTGGATCAGTTCCAATCGCCCCAGCCGTCGCCGGTGTTCAGGGTGCCGCCGGCGGTGTTCTGCACGATGACCGGGTCGCCCTTCTGCACGTTCTCCTGGAACCACTTGGCGTCCTCGGTGGACACGTTCAGGCAGCCGTGCGAGGCGTTGGAGACGCCCTGCTGTGCCACGCTCCACGGGGCGGCGTGCACGAAGATGCCGCTGTTGGACATGCGGGTCGCGTATTCGACCTCGAGCTTGTAGCCCTCGGGTGCGGTGGTCGGCACGCCGTAGGTGGACGAGTCCATGATCATCTTGCGGTTCTTCTCGCTGACGATGTAGGTCCCGTTCGGGGTCTCGTGACCCTTCTTGCCCATGGAGGTGGGCATGGTCTTCACGACCTCGCCGTTGCGGGTCACGGTGATCGTGTGGGTGGTGTCGTCGGCGGTGGTGATGAACTCGTCGCCGATCGTGTAGGCCACGTCGGTGCCGCCGGCCTGGACGGTCACCTTGGAGCCGGCGGGCCAGAAGTTCTCGGGTCGCCAGCGGACCTGCTTGTCGCCCATCCAGTAGAAGTGGCCGTTCACCTTGTTGGTGGAGGTGATGCGGATCGACTTCTCGGCGGCGGCGTGGTCGCCGACCGGGTCCTTGAAGTTGATGATGACGGGCATGGCCACGCCGACCACGTCACCGTCGCCGGGGCTGACGTTCGGGGCCGCGAAGTTGGCGGGCGGAATCGGCGCCTTGGCGTTCGGGTCGGTCGGCAGCGAGCCCGGCTCGGGCTGCGGCATGACCGCGGAGGGGGTGCCCGGGACGTCCGGGCCGCCCGGCCATAGCGGAGTCGCTGAGGCGGGTGCTGCCACCACTGCTCCGGTTGCCGCGATGGCGGCAAGGGCGATCAGTCCCGTCTTTCGATACCGGGTATGGCGCACAGCTTGGTCCTCTCAGATCTTTGTTCTTCACGCAGAACGCGGGCGCAGTTCACCCGCAGTAGTCCCAACCCCGCGTCCATTACTACAGCGATCTGTCGAGTGCGCCAACCGCCTTCTGCGAGTTATTCGTACCGACTGCTAGGTGTGCACTCAGTCACAACACCATGGGCCGGTTCCTCGTTGGGCGTGTATGCGCCGATGGCGGCGGCGATTCACCGAAAGTGACACCGGTACGGCCGCTTTCGGAGTGATTGCTCCCCAAAACCTACTTGTGATCGAAATCACCGACGTCGCTTCACGACTCGACGATGTCGAACATGATGGCGCGCCGCGGTCCGACTGTGATGGTGTGTGGCACCGACATCGGCGCACCCCCGCGCGCGAAGCGCGGCGTGAGCCGCATCCGCACTCCGCTCAGCACGGTTGCCAGCACGATGCGCAGCTCGTAATCGGCCAGGGTGGCGCCGATGCAGCGCCGGTGACCGCCCCCGAACGGCGCGTACTCGAACGGGCCGTATTTACGCTCGAGGAACCGTTCGGGCCGGAAACGCCGTGGTTCCGGCCACACCGCGGGATCGGTGTGCAGCAGGTGCACCGACACCCCCATGGTGTCCCCCGCCGCCAGCCGCGTGCCGAGCAGCGTGAAATCACCTGTGAGCCTGCGCAACACGATCGGCACCGGCGGATGCAACCGCAGCGTCTCCTGGCAGACCGCGTCCAGGTAGGGGAGCTTCATCAGCTCGGCCGGATCGGGATCGGTTCCGGCGCCGGTCAATTCGCCGCGCAGCCGGGCCAGTGTGTCCGGTTCCCGGTGCAGCCGGTACAGCGCCCACACCAGTGCGGTGGCGGTGGTTTCGTGCCCCGCCACCAGCAGCGTGCGCAACTGCTCGCGCAGGTCGGTGTCGCTGATGGCGTCACCGTCCTCGTAACGCGTATCCAGCAGCAGCGCCAGCAGATCCGTGCCGCCGCCCCCGTGCGCGCGCCGCCGCGTCACCTCGGCGTCGACGAGTTCGTCGAGCCGGTCCCGCGCCGCGGCGAACCGCTCCCAGCCCGTGAGCCCGAACATGTTGCGCCGCAGGCCCGGAGCCAGGAACAGCGTGCTGCCGAAGGATTCCAGGAAGGCGGTGGTGGCGGCGGTGTACTCGGCACGCCGCGCGGGCTCGTCGATGCCGAACACGGCCGCCAGGATCACCCGCAGCGTGAGTGCCCGGGCCGCCGCGCGGGCATCGACGCGGGTGCCCGGCCGCCACGGCGTCCCGGTGCGTTCGCCATGCAGTTCGGCGCGGGTGGCGTCGCGAATGACGGTGCCGTAGGCGCTGATTCGATTGCGGTGGAAGGCGGGCGCGAGCAGGGCCCGCTCGCGCCGGTGCCGCTCGCCGCGGGCCAGGATGAGTGAGGCCGCGCCGACCATCGGCTCGATCGGATTGGGCAGCGGCGGTTCCAGCAGATCCATCGGCGCGCGGAACAGTTCCCGCGCACCCGCGGCGGTGCCGGTGAAGAGAACCGAACCGAGCGTGGGCATGCGCACCCGGAAGGGATCGCCGTCGCGGGCCCGCCGCCAGGTGACGTACCGCTCCAGGATGTCGGTGCTCATGGCTTCCTCTACGGGTGCCCGGATGAAATGGTTCGCAGCCTTGATTCGATCTTCTGGGTGCCCGTGGTGTACTCATGGGCGCACAACTCAAACCTGTTTGTTTCGAAATATAGGACTCGCCCGTGTTGCGTCAGCAGCTTTCCGTCCGGATCGTCGTGCCCGCGATCTCCGCCGTCGCCGCCCTGCTGCTCGCCGGCTGTGGGAGCACCGTCACCGGCCATCCGACGGCCGCCCCCGGCGATATCGTGCTCCCGACCACGACCAAGACCCCGGGGAACACGCCCACCAAGCCCGGCAAGCCCGGTGCGCCGACCACCACTCCGCGCGCGGATCGCGGTGGCAAGACCGACTTCCACGCCTCGATCGGCGACTGCGTGAAGCTGGGCGGCACCACCGAGAACGCCACCATCGACAAGGCGGTGTGCGGCAGCCAGGACTCCAACTACAAGGTGACCGGCAAGGCCCCGAAGAATGCCCAGTGCGGCAAGGACTCCGACCAGGTCTACTACGAGACCCTCAACGGGTCCGAGACCGGCGCGCTCTGCCTGACCATCGACTGGGTGGTGGGCGACTGCATGGAGGTCGGCGGCGACACCGCGCACCGCATCCCGTGCACCAGCAAGACGGCCACCGAGGGCGTGAAGGTGGTGTCGATCGTGCAGCACAGCACCAGCGTCGACGACTGCCCCGACGGCGACCAGGGCTACGTCTACGACGATCGCAACTTCGTCGTCTGCGTGAACACCCTCTAGCACCGGGGCGAAACGCTCCAGGACCGGTACGGCGGAAAGCGGCGGTGATTCTCGAATCACCGCCGCTTTCAGCATTTCCCGCCTCGGATGACCGAGGGGCCGGTCAGACGGGCCGGTAGCCCGCGCCGACACCGCCCCGTCCGTTGACGTCATCCATGATCGCGCTCATATTGGTGCCGACCTCCGGGCCGAAGCAGGCCACCGCCAGGTAGGCGTTGACCATGCCGACCAGGGTGGTGCCGACGACGACCGGCGCGCCGGAATCGCCCTCGACGACGCACATCTGGCTCCAGGTCTCGACATTGGTGTCGAAGACGTCGCCCCACGCGACGCCGCAGGTGTTGCCGGTGGTCCGGCCCTCCTTGCAGACGATGGCGGGGAAGGTCGCCGGACCGCCCATGCCGGTGATGGTGACGCCGCCGATCCGGTTGACCGGGACGACCCGGTTCGGATCGAACTGGATGACGGCGTAGTCCAGATCGTGGTTGGAGTACGCGAACTGCCCGATCTGACCTGCGGCCCGGTCCTTTTCGGCCCAGACCTTGGAGCCCGCGTCGCCACAGTGACCGGCGGTGAGGCCGACCAGGCGACCCGCTCCGTCGTAACCGATGGTGGTGACCGTGCATTCGTATTGATCGTCGATGATGATCCCGGAGCCGCCGCCGATGACGGCGCCTCCATCGGCGTGAGCGGCTCCGGCGCCGGTGAGCACGGTGCCGATAGCGACGGCGAGCACGCCGGTCGCCCCGGCCAGTTTGTTGATCATGTCCCTCCAGGTGTCGGAAGCCGCACGAATCGCAACCTGCGGTTACACATCCTGTCAGTATTCGGGCCCAGTTGGCGGTTGTACCGCCTTGTGTTGCCGAGCCGTGTCCTGCTGGGCTTCGCGGCACTTAGCTAGTTGGATGGGTATATCGGAACAATGCACAATGGCTATCGAATTCCGATAAATTTGGTCCTACAAATTGTTACCCGGTAGGTGTTCTCATCTTCCGGTAGTTAGTCGAAAACTAGAACAAGTTCTAGATCTCTGCCAGGTTCTTTTGCACGAAAACCGACCCTGATGTGGCTGTTCACAGCCATAGCGTGAATGTGATCCGGCTCTATGATCGGAACCACAATCGGTGGTGTGTTTTTCCTAACTCCGTAGTAGGGTGCGTCAAGCAAACAGTCGCCGGAGGCGGGTAACTCCGGCGTCGAGAGGGGTAGTCAGTGCAGTCGACCACGATCCCGGGGGGACCGGGGAGTCCACCGCCGGCGTCACGGATGAATACGGCAGTGGATTGGGCCAAGGGGTACTGGCGGGACCATCCGAAACGGTCGCTGGAAACCGGCGGCCGCATGATGGTGATGGGTGTCGCGGCGGTCACCGAGCTCTTCGTGGCCATCTTCCGCCGACGCTTCCCCTACGGTGAGTTCGTGCGGCAGTGCGCCTTCATGGCCAATGTCGCCGCCGCCCCCACCCTGCTGGTCGCCATTCCGATCGGCGTCATCGTCTCGATCCAGGTGGGTTCGGTTGCCGGACAGGTCGGTGCGACCTCGTTCATCGGTGCGGCCAACGGCCTGGGCATCATTCAGCAGGGTGCGCCGCTGGTCACCTCGCTCATGATCGCCGGCGCGGTCGGTTCGGCCATCTGCGCCGACCTCGGCTCGCGGACCATCCGCGAGGAGATCGACGCTATGAAGGTGATGGGCGTCGATCCCATGCGGCGGCTGGTGGCCCCCCGCCTCGGCGCGGCCATGCTGGTCTCCGTACTGCTCTGCGGCTTCGTGGTTTTCGTCGGCTTCCTGACCGGCTACGTCTTCAACATCTTCGCGCAGAACGGCACGCCGGGCTCCTACATCGGGACCTTCTCGTCCTTCGCCGTCACGGCCGATCTGATTGCCGCCCTGCTGAAGTCGCTCATATTCGGCCTGCTCGCGGCCATCATCGCCTGCGACTCCGGGCTCAATGCCAAGGGTGGCCCGGGCGGTGTCGCCAACGCGGTGAACACCGCCGTGGTCATGTCGGCGGTCATGCTCTTCGGCGTCAATCTGATCATCACGCAGCTGTACAACTCCTTCTTCCCCCCAGCGATGGTCTGAGCCGTGTCAGCTACTTACGTACCGCCGCTGCTGCGGCCGTTCACACGCATCAAGGGCGCGGCCGGATGGCCGCGCGACTGGCTGGCGCGCATCGGCCACCAGGTCTTCTTCTTCCTACGCTCGATCGGCTCCATGCCGATGGCGTTCAAGCAGTACCCCAAAGAGGTGTGGCGGCTGCTGTCCGACGTCACCTGGGGCAACGGCAATCTCGTGGTCGGTGGCGGCACCATCGGCGTGGTGCTGATCCTGTCGGCGTTCGGCGGCATGACCGTCGCCATCCAGGGCTACACCTCGCTGAACCTGCTCGGGTTGAGCCCGCTGACCGGTGCCATCTCCGCCTTCGCCACCACGCGTGAGCTCGGGCCCATGCTGGCCACGGTCGCGTTCGCGGCGCAGGCGGGCTGCCGGTTCACCGCGCAGCTGGGCGCCATGCGCATCTCCGAGGAGATCGACGCGCTGGAATCGGTTGCCATCCGGCCGCTTCCGTACCTGGTCAGCACCCGCATGATCGCGGCCATGATCGCCATCGTGCCGCTGTACTGCCTGGCGCTGCCGCTGGCCTACATCTCCTGCTCGTTGACCGTGTCCCTGGTGGGCGGCACCGCGACAGGCACTTTCCAGCACTACTTCTATCAGTTCCTGATCCCCCACGATGTGCTGTACTCACTGCTGAAGGCGATCATCTTCGTCGCGATCACCACCTTCATCCAGTGCTACTACGGGTATTTCGCCTCCGGCGGCCCGGAGGGCGTGGGTGTGGCCGCTGGTCGCGCGATCAAGTACTGCATCATCGCGGTCGTCTTCGCCGACCTGTTCATGACCTTGGCGATCTGGGGGGTCAACCCCGGTATCCGGATCTCGGGATAGGGGGCGCACACGATGATCATCGATCCGAGCGGGCGCGGACCGACGATGCGGCAGCTGCTCATCGCCGGTATCTGCGGTCTCACCGTCATGGCCGTCATCCTGGGATTCCTGATGGCGCGGTACAAGGGCTACTTCGTCGAAAAGGTCAACGTCACCGCGAATCTCACCACCACCGGTGACGGCCTGCCGGCCAATGCGGACGTGAAGTTCCGCGGCGTGCTGGTGGGCGCGGTCAAGGATGTGTCGGTGGCCGCCAAGGGCGAGCTGCAGCAGGTGCACATCGAGATGAAGCCCGAGTACACCTCGGGCATCCCGGCCAATGTCACCGCGCGCGTGGTGCCGTCCAACCTGTTCGCCGTCACCTCGGTCGAACTGGTCTACAACGGAGCCGATTCCGCGCACCTCGCAGAGGGCTCGCAGATCGCGGAGGACACCTCCAAGGGCACCATCGCCCTGCAGGACACCCTCACCACGGTCCGCAATATCCTCGGCAAGCTGGATCCGGTGCAGCTGGGCCGGGTGCTGGGCACCCTGTCCTACGCCCTCGACGGCAGCGGCCGGATGCCCGGCTCCACCATCGAGCGCGTCGACACCTGGCTCGCGGGCGTGCGCGGGTCGGTCCCGAACGTCGGCGGTTTCCTCGACGACTTCTCCACCTCCTTCCGCGCGCTCAACCAGTCCGCGCCGGAACTGATGGGGGTGCTGCAGGATTCGGTCAAGACCGCGCAGACCATCTCCGACCGCCGGGCCGAGCTGACCGCGCTGCTCGCCGGGACGTCCAACACCATCGACAAGGTGAACGGGCTCTTCGCCCGCAACCCCAATGTCGGTAAGGACGTCACCAACGGCACCAGCGCCCTGTTCGGCGCGCTGTCGGACAACCCGGACGCGATCCCGCAGGCCATCTACAACCTCAATGACTCGGTCCGCAAGCTGAGCTCCTCCTTCCATTGGGGCCCGCAAAACCAGATGATCTGGAACGTGGGCATCACGTTCACGCCGTACAAGCCCTACACCCGCGAGGACTGCCCGCGCTACGGCGAGCTGGCCGGGCCCAGCTGCGGTACCGCGCCGCTCACCTCGGATCCGGGCACGCTGCCGGACTCGCTGCGGCCCAGGGCCATCGACGCCGCGGCGGGTCTGCCGATCACCGCGCCGCCGCCGGGCTTCCCGCTGATCCCGGGCGTGACCGTCACGGGTACGCCCTCGACCGGTGAGGCTCCGAAGCAGCCGGGCAGCGACCCGCTCGCGGGCACCCCGCTGCAGGGCATGTTCCCGAACCTGGTTCCCGCGGCCCCGGCGAGCCAGCCGGGCGCCCCGGCGACCGGTAAGGACATCGCCCTCGCCGGTGACGACGCCATCACCGCGATGCTCGGACGGCGTCCCACCGCGGCGGAATACCTGCTGCTGAGCCCGATTCTGAAGGATGCGACCGTGCACCTGACGCAGAGCGAGGCCGGCCGATGAGCATTCGCAAACCGCTGATCGGCTTCGGCATCTTCGCGATCGTGTCCGTCCTGGTGACCGCGGTCATCTGGAACACACTGGCCCGCACCGTGCAGGGGTCCACCAACACCTACTCCGCCACCTTCACCGATGTGCTGGGTCTGCGTCCGGGCGACGACGTCCGGATGGCGGGCGTGCGCGTCGGCAAGGTGGAGAAGATCGACCTGGACAGCAAGAACCAGGCCAAGGTGACCTTCATCGTGCAGCGCGATCAGACGCTGTTCGGCGACACCAAGGCCCTGGTCCGCTACCAGAACCTGATCGGTCAGCGGTATGTCGCGCTGACCCCGCCGGTCGCGGGCAAGCCGAAGACCGGTGATCACGTGGCGCTGAAGAACAATGGGGTGATCCCGATCGAGCGCACCGAGCCGTCCTTCGACGTCTCGGGTCTGCTCAACGGTTTCCAGCCGCTGTTCCAGGTGCTGCAGCCGGAGCAGGTGAACAACCTGTCCAACACCTTCATCCTGGCGTTGCAGGGCGACAATGTCTCGTTGAGCGCGTTCATCACCCAGGCCGCCGCGGTGGCCTCGGACTTCGAACGCCGCGACGGGATCCTCTCCGACGTGATCACCAACCTGTCCAGCGTCATGTCCGGCCTGGCCAAGCGCGGCGACGAACTGGAGACGCTGGTCACCCAGACCCGCGCCCTGATCGGCGGCCTGTACGCGCAGGGCCAGTCGCTGCAGGCGTCCACGGTCCAGATCGCCGACGCCACACTGGGTCTGGTCGACATGTTCGGCAAGATCCAGCCCAAGCTGGTGGCGGCACAGGCTTCCTCCAACGACGCGCTCGCGCTGCTGCTGGCCAACGGTTCCAAACTGGACCAGGCCGCGGTGGATCTGCCCGGCATCCTCTCCGATGTCGGCAAGTTCACCCAGAACGGCGCCTACGCCAATGCCTACCTGTGCAGCCTGGATATCTCGCTGTACGGTGTCCTCTTCCCGCGCGGTCTGTTCTCGCAGATCGGCGGCAACTCCCACTCGGCGGTGTGCCGGCCATGATGTCGAAACTCAAGTCCCGCTTCAATTCCAACCGCAACTTCTGGCTCGGCGTGCTCGGCGCCGCGGTGATCGTCGGACTGCTGATGGGCTCCTCCATCTACAAGTCGGTGGGCATCGGCACCAAGAGCGTCAAGGCGGAGTTCGTGCAGACCGCCGGCATCAAGGTCGGTGACAAGGTGGACGTCTCCGGCGTCCCGGTCGGCACCGTCTCGGCCGCCGAGCTCGAGGGCGACCACGTGCTGATCACCCTGAGCGTCAATGACGATGTGAAGCTCGGCCAGGACGCCAAGGCGTCGATCAAGATGGCGACCCTGCTGGGCGCGCGTTACGTCGACCTCGTCCCGGGTGACGGCAAGGGCCTGAAGGGCAACCGGATCCCCAAGTCCAACACCGTGGTTCCCTACAACCTGGCCGACGTGGTCCAGGAGGGCACGCCGAAGTTCGAGGAGCTCGACACCAAGAAGCTGGCCGACTCGCTCAATCTGATCAATCAGCAGATGGGCGACACCCCCCAGATGACGGTGCAGGCCCTCGACGCCATCGGCGCGCTGGCCAAGACCATGAACAACCGCAAGGACCAGGTCGACCAGCTGCTCAAGGATCTGGACAAGGTCACCAAGATCCTCGGCGACAACCGCAACAGCGTGCTGCTGGTGATCACCCAGGGCGAGGCCATCGCCAACCGGGTGATGGAGCGGCAGGGTCTGCTGAAGAGCCTGCTGGACAACATCGCCATGCTCAGCAAGCAGTTGCAGCAGATCGGGGCGCAGAACGACAACCGGTTCGGCCCCACCCTGATCCAGCTCAACACCATGGCCGAGGGTCTGCAGAAGAACAAGGACAACCTGGACCGGCTGCTGTCGATCATGCCGCCGGCCGTGCGGCAGTTCAACAACGTCTTCGGCAACGGCAACTACGGTGAGGTCGCGCTGCCCTGGCTGTTCCCGGACAACTGGTTGTGCTTCGCGCAGGTGAACGAGGGGTGCCACCAATGATGCTGAAACGATTCGCCCAGGCGGCCATGATCGGTGTGGCGGCCGCCGCCGTCGGCTCCTGCTCGCTCGTTCCGCTCGGAGTGAAGGACGCCGCGGGCCAGACCCAGCACTTCACCGCCGACTTCCTCAATATCGCGGGCATGTTCGAGGGCAACCCGATCACCGTGCTCGGGCTCGAGGTGGGCCGGGTCGACAAGATCGTGCCCAAGGGCCAGTACGTCGAGGTCCACATGACCGTGGACAAGGGCGTCGACATCCCGAAGAACGTTCAGGCCGCACTGGTTTCGCCGTCCATCGTGACCGACCGGCACATCGAGCTGACCCCGCGCTACACCGGTGGGGACAAGCTGCACGACGGCGCGCACCTGACCACCCAGCAGACCAAGACCCCGGTCGAGCTGGACACCATGATCAAGACCATCGACTCGTTCGCCGCCGCGCTGAAACCCCAAGAGGGACAGGACGGCATCGGCCCGCTCTCGGGCCGGGTGCTCTACCCGATGATGAACGGCAACGGCGAGAAGATGCGCGATGTGCTCAACTCGCTGTCCGGCGCCCTGAAGACGGGCCTGGACAACAAGGACGCCATCTCCACCATCATCATCAAGCTGAACGAGCTGACCACCATGCTCGCCGAGAACGACGATTCGGTGCGCGGATTCAGCAACAAGATCACCCAGATGACCGGGCTGCTGTCCGATCAGGCCCCCGGCCTGCAGGCCACCCTCGATCAGCTGAACGCCTTCCTGGCCAACACCAGTGGCGCGTTCTCGCAGTACTCCGATCAGCTCAACGGCACCCTCACCGGGCTCACCGCGGTCACCAAGCAGCTGCGCGACAACGCGGCCGGGGTGACCGAGGTGGTCGACGTGACGCCACTGCTCATGCAGAACCTGGACCGCTCGGTCAACCGGCAGGGCAACTTCATTCGCCTGCACGGCCTGATCGGCACCGCGCTCTCGGGTGAGCTCGTCAGCCTGTTCTGCGAGCGCGTGCAGATGAGGGCGGACGGCTGCCGGACGGGCAAGATGGAGGACTTCGGACCCGACTTCGGTCTGATGGCGGCGGCGCTGGGGATGACCAAATGAGCAATCGAATGTCGGCCCTCTGGGATGAGCGCACCGGCCATCGGGCGCGGCGCGCGATCGTGGCGGTCGCGGTCACCGCGACGGCCGTGGTGGCGTCGGGCTGCGGTGTCACGGTGGAGAGCCTGCCGCTGCCCAAACCCGGTCCGGGCAACGATACGTACACCATTCACGCGGCCTTCGACAATGCCCTGAACCTCCCGGATCAGGCCAAGGTCAAGATCGGTGGTTCCGACGTCGGGGTGGTCACCAAGATCACCACCAAGGATTTCAAGGCCAATGTGGACCTGGCCATCCGCAAGGACATCGAATTGCCCCAGGGCAGTACGGCGGAACTGCGGCAGGCCACCCCGCTCGGCGACGTCTTCGTGGCGGTATCCAAGCCCAAGACCCAGCCCGGCGCGGAAATGCTGAAGGACGGCGCCCGGATCGAGAACACCTCGGCCGGCGCCACCGTCGAAGAGCTGCTGATCTCGGTCTCGTTGCTGTTCAACGGCGGCGGCATCGCCAGCCTGTCCAAACTGACCTCCGAGATGGACTCCATCGTCGGCGGCCGCGGTGAACAGCTCGGCCATGTGCTGACCCAGATGACCAGCGTGATGACCAGCCTGAACAACAACAGCGCGCGGGTCGACAATGTGTTGTCCGGCTTCAGCGCGCTGGCCAACACCATCGAGGCCAACCACCAGCAGCTCGGCCAGGTGGCCGACAGCCTGCCCGGCATGATCGGCGCCATCGCCGAGAACAACCAGGCCATCGGCGATCTGCTCAACAAGATCTCGACAACCAGTGCGGCCCTGGGTGATTACGCCAACACCACCTCGGATTCGCTGGGCAGCCTGCTCGACAACCTGAACCAGCTGATGTCGGCGCTGGCCCGGACCGATCAGACGCTCGGCCCCGCGCTGGACGCGCTGCACGAAATCCGGCCCAAGGCCGACGCCTCCTTCAAGGGCGACGTCCTGGCCGTCAGCGGAACCCTCACCATGCTCGACATCGGCCTGCTCACCGATCCGGCGAACAGCAAGTTCCCGGACGTGAAGGACCTCAACGATTTCGGCGGCAGCCTGATCCAGGTTCTGCAGATCATCTACGGCCGGATCAACGGGGGACACCGATGAACTGGGTATCGCGACACAAGAACCTGGTGTCCAATGCCGCGCTGGTGCTGATCCTGCTGGTGGGCGCGTCCTACCTGGCGATCAGCGTGATGCGGGTGAACCCGCTGCGCGAAACCTACACGGTGACGGTCAATCTGGACCGTTCCGGTGGGTTGCAGGCGGGCAATGACGTGACCCTGCGCGGCTTCCGGGTCGGCAAGGTCGACGACATCAAGCTGATCGACAACGGCGCGGCCATCGCGGCCACCGCCGAGATCGACAAGAAGTACTCCATTCCCGCGGACACCGTGGTCGCGGTGGGCGCGCTGTCCGGCGCGGGCGAGCAGTACATCGACTTCCGCCCGAACACCGAGAGCGGCCCCTTCCTGCACAACGGTTCGCTGGTGCAGTTCGATCCGGCCAAGGTCAAGACGCCCACCCCGGTGTGGTCGGTGCTCGACAATGCCAGCGCCCTGATCGCGCAGGTGGATCCGGACAAGTTCAGCGTCATCCTGACCGAGCTGGACACCGCGTTGTCCGGCGGCCCGGACCAGCTGCGCTCGCTGATCAACGCGGTCAGCATCGCCACCAAGGGCCTGGATGATCTGCTTCCGCAGACCACCAACCTGCTCAAGAATTTGCAGGTCATTTCCGGCACCACCGCGCTCGCGCAACCGGACCTGGGTACGCTGACCCGTAATTCGAGTGTGTTGTTCAACCAGTTCAACGACGCGAATGCCGAACTCCAGAAGATCCTGGAGCAGGCCCCCGGCCAGATGCGGGACCTCGGCGCGGTGCTGGACCGGACCGCGGACCCGATGACCAGTCTGGCCACCAACTTCGCGGCCATCACCAGGGCCGCGCAGCTGCGCGCGCCGGCGCTGCGGGCACTGTTCCCGTCGCTGGTGATCGGCACCTCCGCCATGGGTGTGCCCGCGCACGACGGCGAGTTCTACACGATTGTCGACATCTGGCCGCGTGCCTTCTGTGACTACGCCACCAAGAAGGTGCGGACGGAGGTCGCCACCGAGAACACCTTCCCGCGGTGGGCGGGCTACTGCCAGAACCCGCCGCAGGACCAGCAGATCCGCGGATCCGCCAACGCCCCGCGACCGGACGTGCCGAACAATGGCGCGCTCCCGCCCGCGGGCTCGGATCCCAACGAGCGGACCCTGCCGCCGGTCAAGTGAGGCCTCAACCAACACGGTGCGTCCGCAGCGCACCGGGAAAGTGATCGATTAGATGTCGGACGACGCTGCCCAGGACAAGAAAACCGAAGACGATTCGATCGCCGAGGCCGATAGCCAGGGCAACGCCGAGAAGGTCACCGAGACGACAGCGGGCACGGATGCCGCTGAGCCGACGGCGAGCACCGACGCTGAGCTGACGGTGAGCAAGGATGCTGAGCCGACGGTGAGCAAGGATGCCGAGCCGAAGGCGAGTGTGGACGCCGCGGCCGGCGCCGAGCCTGAGACCGGTGAGCCGGCGGCCGAATCGAAGGCCGCCAAGTCCGGTCTGCTGTCCGCGGTGCCGGTGCCGCTGGTCGCACTCGGCGCACTCGGTGTGGTGGCGGTGGCCGCGATCGCCGGGGCGGCCGGATTCTGGTGGCAGTCGCACGACCGCGCCCAGCAGCTCGACGCCCGCGACAACGCCACCTCGGCGGCGTGCGGTTTCGTGCGCACCCTCACCGCGTACGACGAGAAGTCCCTGCCCGACTTCGCCGCCCGGATGAAGTCGCAGATCGCCGATGGCGGCGAGTTCGCGCAGAGCTTCGAGCCGGTCGCCGCCGACCTGCAGGACCTGCTGATCAAGCAGCACGCCAAGGCGACCCTGGGCATGCTGCGCTGCGCCTACGAGTCCGGCGACGCGAACAAGGCGACCATCCTGGTGGACGTGCTCCAGACCGCCAGCAACGATCTGCACGCCCAGCCGGTGGTGCTGCCGCTGCCCTCCTACGTCGAGCTGGAGAAGAAGGGCGACAAATGGCTGGTCACCAAGTACCGCACGGTCTACGGCAACGATGACAGCGCCATCCCCGGCGCGGGTGGCGACAAGCAGGGCATCCAGCCCTCGGGCCAGGCGACTCCCCCGGCGCAGCCCGCGCCGACGTCCGCGGCTCCCAAGCCCGGCAACTGAGTAAGTTCGCCACAGCGCGAAAAGGGCCCGCCCCCGGATCTTTCCGGGGGCGGGCCCTTCTGGTTCTATCGCGGCATCATCGTCGCAGGTAGACGCGCTGCACCAGGGTCCTCGGGGCTGTTCTCAGAACAGTGTGAGTGCCTCGGTGACAGGCGCTTTGGCGGCGGCGGCCCGGCGGCGCGGGGTGGCCGGTGCGGAATGCGCGGTCGCGCCGATCTTCTCGGCCGGTTCCGCGGGCGCGGTCACCGGCAGCGGCTCGGTCTTGGGTTCCGCGACCGGGATCGGCGCGGTGGGCGGATCGAAGGGCTCCGGCTGAACGGCATCGGAGTCGGTGGTCTGCCCGGTGGCGGCGGCCTGCCGGGCCGCCTGTCCGGCCAGGGTGTCGGCCTGCTCGTTGAAGTAGTTGCCGACGTGGCCGCGCACCCAACGGAACCGGACGGGGCCGGGGCGGGTGGCGATGGCGCGGTCGATCTGCTGGATCAGTTCGACATTCTTGACCGCCGCGCCGGTCGAGGTCTTCCAGCCGTTGTTGCGCCAGCCGTTGATCCACTCGGAGGCGCATTTGATGGCGTAGAGCGAATCGCTCTCGATGAGTAGGGGTTCGGTGCTCGGATGGGCCCGGACGGCCTCGAGTAGCGCGCGCAGTTCCGCGATCTGGTTGGTGCCCGAGGGCCCGCCGCCGCTGGCCGAGCCGCCCGCGTGATTGACCCAGGCCCAGCCGATCGCCCCGCCCGGATTGCGCAGGCATGATCCGTCGGTGCTCACGATGATCATGCGGCCTACCCTACGCGATCCGGCCGACAAGATCGGTGCCGTGGAATTCCTCTATCTCCCTGCGCAATTGCGATTCGGTCCGCCGGACCGTGGCCTGCACCAATGCGGCCAGCACCGCGGAGAGCAACTTGCCGGTGACGCCGCGCGGCGCCCAGTACTCGGTCTCCGAGGTCAGCACCGCGCGTCCGTACCCGAGCGGGTCGAAGCGCAGGGTGATGACACAGAAGTTGGAGCACGCCGACGCCGGCTTCCCCTTCCGGCGTCGGCGCAGTGTGTACTCGATGACCGCGTTGCGGCGGTAGTCGGTGATCTCACACTCGATCGTGGGATGCCACAGGCCGACACGCAGCGTCGCGGCGAAGACCGCTCCGAGACCATGGTCGGAATCCCCGACCGGCTCGAAGGCGGCCACGCCGAACGCCCAGTCCGGCACGAACTGATGGTTGTCCGTATATGTGAACGCGACTTCCACCGGTGCGCCGACATCACTCGCGTACTTGAAATGGCCCATAGGCTGCTCCCTGTCCCACGGCTGCCATTAAAAGTACTACAGCAATCCTATTTATTGAACGGAGTCGTCCAATCGATCCACGATGTACTCGGCGATCGGCAGCGCGGAGGTGGCCGCCGGAGACGGTGCGTTGAGCACGTGCACCGAGCGCGGCGTGCGCTCGAGCAGGAAGTCGTGAGCCAGGCTACCGTCGCGCAGCACCGCTTGGGCGCGGATACCGGCCTCTCGTGGCAACAGGTCGGCGATCGTCAACTCCGGGCAGTAGCGGCGGCATTCGGTCAGGTAACCGCGCTTGAACAGGGAGTTGCGCAGCTCCCGCAGCCCGGTGCGGACATTGGCGGCGGCCACCTTGTGAAAACCGCGGTAGCCCAGGATCTCCCGGGCGTCACGCAGATTCACGCTCCCCTTGCGGTACCCCTCGCGGGCCAGGCCGAGCACGGCATTGGGTCCGACGGTCAGCGCGCCGTCGATGGTGGGGCTCAGATGCACCCCCAGGAACGGCAATTCGGGATCCGGGATCGGGTAGATGAGGGTGTTCACCAGATCTTTGCGGTGCGGCGGCAGCTGGTAGTACTCGCCGCGGAAGGGCACGATGCGCAGATCGATGTCGAGTCGCGCCAGTCGCGCCATCCGGTCGGCCTGCAGGCCCGCGCACACCACCAGCCGCCGGGCCTGCCGACTGCCGGTCGGACCGGAAATTGTTACCGCCGAGTCTGTTTCGGCGATGGCGGCGATCTCCGCGTTCAGAACGATCTCGCCCCCGGCCGCGCGCACGTCCTCGGCCAGCGCCCGGGTCACCTTGCCGTAGTCGATGATGCCGGTGCTCGCCACGAACAGGGCCCCGACCCCGGTGATCCGCGGCTCCCGTCGCACCAGTTCGGCGGCGTCGAGCAATTCCACCTCGACCCCGTTGGCGACCGACCGCTCGTAGAGCGCGAGCATCCGCGCGTGCTCTGCCGCATCGGTGGCCACCAGCAGTTTTCCGCATTCCTCGAATGGAATGTGGTGTGCCGCCGCGAATTCCTTGGTCAGCTCCGCGCCGCGCACGCACAGCCGCGCCTTCAAGCTTCCGGGCTCGTAGTAGATGCCGGAGTGGATGACCCCGCTGTTGTGCCCGGTCTGGTGCAGGCCCAGCTGTCCGGCCTTCTCCACCAGCAGCAGGCTCGCCCCCGGGTGACGCTGGAGAATGCGGTGCGCGGTCGCCACGCCGACGATGCCCCCGCCGATCACGCAGTAGTCGTACACACCGGAAGTCTCACACAGTGACGGTCGCGGAGTCTTCTCCGTGGACGACGTTCGTAGCGGCCGCGGCCGGAACCGGATGCCGGGCGATCTGCAGGCCGTAGGTGCCCAGCGCCGGATCCGACAGGGTCAGCGTCACGTCGCCGCGGCTGTCCACATCGGTGCGCAGCCGGGTGTTGGCGGTCGGGTCGGTGGTGATCCCCAGCTGCTGCCCGAGCGGCGAGTTCAGCAGCACGTCGGCCACGGTGGCGAAGACGTTGGTGTCGAGGGTGAGGGTCACCGTCTCGTGCTGAGCCCCGGCCAGCTGCGCGCCCACATAGGTGGTGCCGAGCCGGAGCTGACCGGCCAGCGGCCGTGGCGCCTCGGCCGCGGGAGCGCTGCCGGGGATGTGGTCCGGAATCGCCTGCGCCACCGCCGGATCCAGCGGATATCCGCTGAAAAGCGAGGTCAGCGTGATCTTCTCGGCGATCGGCGCGCCGAGCTGGACGCCCGGCCGATCGGTGGCGGGGCCGGGCGCGGCGAGCGCCGGGCGTCCGGCCGGTGTGGTGGTCGTGAGCTTGCCGGGCCGCTGGGCCATCTCGTTGGCGATGTACGAGCCCGCCGCGACGGTCAGCCCGATGCTGGCCATGCTGGCGGTGACGATGGCGCTGTAGCGGATCACCTGGGCCGTTCGCCGGGTCGACCGGGCGGCCTGGGTCGCCAATTGATGCGACATGACTGGTGCGTCCTCTCCCTCTCCCCTGGGGCCCCCTGCGCAACGCAGACCCGCACCATTGAAAGTCGTACGCGCGTCCAGATTACGGTGGCGGCGGGTACCACATGTCGTAGGTGAGACCAGGATCACTATCGAGAAAGGTTGGGCATCATCAGGTTTTCGGCAGCGAAAGCCTGGGTAAAAACTTGTAAGCGGCGAGCGCCAACTCGACTGCCATCGAAGAGACCTCCGGCCAACGGCGTCCGGTCGGCACCAGGCACGGCGCACCCAGGCTGGCGCTCGCTCGCTCCCTCCCAGCCGGTCGGGCATTGCCCGGACCGCTGGGAGAAAAGCCCCTGTGGGAATTGGGGATTCTGGTCGGAGGCCGGGATCGACGGCGGGTCAGGCGAACTGGCCCGCCGTTCTGCCGCTTCCGGGCGGACCGGCGAAGGCCTGGGCCAGGCCCAGCCATTCCAACGCCTCCGCGCCCCGCACCTCGAGAGCCAGATCGTCGAGATGGCGACGCTGGGTGACCAGCTGGCAGAAATCCCAGGCCGGACCGCTGATCCGCTGGGCGGCGTCGTCCGGGCCCCAGGTCCACAGACTGCCATCGGGCGCGGTCAGCTCGATGCGGAACTCCTCGGCGGGAGCGGTCTTGCCGTGCGTCATGTACGCGAAGTTCCGGGTCCGGACGCCGATGTGCGCGATGTGCCGCAGCCGCGCGGTGGGCTCCCGGGTGAGGCCGAGCGTGTCGGCCACGTCCTGGCCGTGCGCCCAGGTCTCCATCAGGCGGGCGGTGACCATGGAGGCGGGGCTCATGGGCGGGCCGAACCAGGGCAGTTTGGTCCCGGCCGGAACGGCGCGCAGCGCCTCCACCAGGGCGGCACGGTCGCGACGCCAGTCGGCGAGCAATTGCGGCGCAGGGGCTTTCGCGCCCTCCTCGGCGGCCTCGTCGACGAAGGTGAGGGCCTTCGGCAGCGCCGCCTGGACCAGCTTGTCGAATTCGGCCGCATCGGTGGCCGCGATGGCGGCGACCTGATCGGTCCAGTTCAGGTGAGCGATCTGGTGCGCGATGGTCCACCCGGCGGCGGGCGTGTCGCGCTCCCAGCCGGTCGGATCCAGGTCCGCGATCAGCCGATCGAGATCGGCGCATTCGGCGGTGAAGTCGGCGAGCAATGCCTCGAGATCGGCCACGGGCTCAGCATCGCAGCCGTCCCGGAAAAATGCAAGCATGCGTGCTTGATTTCCCGGGCTGCCGGAGAGTTGCTCCGAAAGGGCTGTCTACCAGCCGAAAAGGATCAGATGCACGGCCCCGACCACCAGGCCCAGGGCGGCGCCGTGGAGATACAGCAGCCAGGCGTCCTGCTCGACGGAGGCGTAGAACATCTCCATGAACTCGCCCGGGGTGAGCTGCTGCAGCTTGCGGGCCGCGAACTCGTCGATCTTCTTGGCCTGCGCGGCCGCGAATTCCGGATCGTCGGCCAGGCTCGGGGCCAGCCCCACCGCGGCGGTGGTCGCGCCGATCTTCAGATTGTCGAACTGCCGCTTGCCGAACACGGTCCGCACCACCGAGTGGGTCGGCCCGAGCTGGCGGTGGATCTCCTTGGCGATGAGCCGTTCCAGCAGCTGCCGGGTCTTGTCACCATTGGGGCCGCTGAGCAGTTCGCCCGCCAGGTTCGGCAGGGTCAGCACCTGGTAGGCCAGGATGTGGGCCAGATCGGCGGCGGCCTCGGGCTGCCGCTTGGCCAGCAGCGCCTGCTTCCACAGGTACTTGTACCAAGGCTGGGGATCGCCCGGCTCGAACACCATCTTGACGGCGATGACATTGACCAGCACGCCGATGGTCGCGGTCGCGGACAGGATGACCAGCCACGGCGGGATCCAGCCCAGCACCGGAATGCTCTGGTGCACATGCATGTACAGCGCCAGCAGCAGGCCGAACGGCGCGCCCAGCAGGCCGATGCGGACCATGAACTTGAGTTCCGGCGCGGCGATGGTGGTGGTCAGGTCCTTGAGGATCTCCGGGTTCTCCCGCAGATACCGGATGACGAAGTCCTTGATGTCGATCAGCTGGTCGACATTGTCGCCGAGCTGGTCGAAGGCGTTCCGGGCCAGCGACGGCAGTTCGCGTTCGATGCGCTGGTAGAGCGCATTGCGCACGGACTTGGGCACCGCGCCCCACAGGTCCGGGTTCTCCTTGCTCATGATCTCGTCGACCATGCCCGGCACCTGTTTGCGGCCCACCTCGGCGATGTAGTCGGCGATGCCCTCGAGGTCGAGTTCGCGAATGAAGTCCTTGGGACTGCCGATCCGCATGATGGCCACGTCCACGCAGATGCTGGCCATCTTCTCGGCGCGCGCGGGGATGAATCCCTGGAAGCCGAGCTGCCTGCCGTCGCCGGAGAAGGTGGGCAGCACCTGGACGCGGCGCGGCAGGTAGGGGTAGAGGATCTCGAGGCCGGGCACCCGGAAACCCTTGAAGTAGACCGGCCAGAACAACATCAGCACGCCGGTCCAGTTGGTGAGCCAGCCGGCGATGGCGCTGAAGATGGGGAAGCTGATCAGATCGACCACGAGTTTGGACTGGCCCGTTATTTGTTCCCAATCCAGGAACAGGCCCGAGGCCAGTGTCGTCATTGCGGGGTCCCCCTACGGCCGAGCTCGTGGTGAGAAATCAGATCCCCAACACTCTCATCGGGCCGAGTCGCTGTCAAAAGGTCCTGGCCTGGAAGAACGTGTCGTGTCGTGCCGGTGTGGGCGGGGTCATGACGTCGTACTCTGCGGCGGGGCTGGGAGTTCGGAATACTGGTCAACCGACCAGGGTGGCAGCCGGGGAGTCCAGGGTGACAGGCAGGGAGCAGAGCATGACCGTCGATCGTCGGGCTTTCATCGGCGGCACCGCCGCCGCGGCGGTGGGCGGCGCCGCGGCGCTGACCGTGGGCGCGGCGCCCGCGCGGGCCGAGAACGACCCGGCCGTCGGCAAATTCGGCTTCCCCGACGCGCAGCGGCTGCGCGTGCTCGTCACCGGAGACGCGGGCACCGGCGCGCGCCCGCAGTGGCAGGTCGCCGACGCCATGCGCGAACAGCATGCGCGCGACCCGTTCTCGCTCGCCCTCGCCCTCGGTGACAATGTCTACGAGCAGGGCCCGTGGGCCGACGACGACGCCCAGTTCGCGGCCAAGTTCGAGAACCCCAACCACGACCTCGACTTCCCCTGGCTCATGGTGCAGGGCAATCACGACAATTCCTCGATCCTGCCGGGCGACGGCGGCTGGCTGCTGCGCGGCGATCACGAGGTGGCGTATCACGCCCGCTCGGCCCGCTGGTTCATGCCGTCGCGCTATTACTCGGTGCGGGTTCCCCAGGAGAATCCGGTGGTCGAGTTCTTCGTGCTCGACCTGAACCCCGTGGCCGCCTACCTGCCCCCGCTCTTCCAGCCGTACTGGGCGGCCGACGGCCAGTTCATGACCGAGCAGGCGGCCTGGCTGGACCGCGCCCTCGACGAGTCCCCCGCGCCCTGGAAGATCGCCTGCACCCACCACCCGTACCGCAACAACGGGCCGCACGGCAACGCCGGCGAATACGACGGTTTGACCATCGACCCGATCGACGGCCGCCACGCGCGGGACTTCTTCGAGGCGCACGTGGTCGGCCGCTGCCAGTTCCTGTTGTCGGGCCACGATCATTCGCTGCAGGTGCTCGAACCCACCACCGCGTCGAAGGGCACCCGGCAGATCATCTCCGGCGCGGCCGCGAAATCCGTGCACGGCGAACCGTCCTCGGGCGGTAAGGGCAGCCCCAACGGCGCGCTCTACGAGAACTACGACGCCCTGGGCTTCATGGTCCTGGACCTGACCCCCACATCCGCGGATCTGGGGGTCTACACCGTCGACCTCGCGAACGGCCAGTCCGCCAACGTCTTCCAGCGTCGGCTCGGTTAGCCCGCGCCAGCGACTCTAGTCGCCTACGGTTTCAGGACGATCCGGATCGGGTTGCCTTCCTTGGCCTCCAGGGCGTGCACGGCCTTGGGGGCGTCGGCCAGCGGCACTACGGCGCTCACCGAGCGCGCGAAGTCGATCCGTTGCAGCCCTTGGAGTTTCACCAGCTGGGTGACATGCTCCGGTGCGGACCCGTAGTGCCCGCGCAGCTGCTGCTGGAAGAAGCTGAACGCGGTGCCGCCGGTGATGGTGATCGGCTTGTCGGTCAGCCCGACCAGCACCAGGCGGCCCTGCGGTGCGAGGCAGGTGACCGCCTGTTCGCGCACCGGCGCCACGCCCGCGAAGTCGAAGGCCGCGGCCAGACCGGTGCCGCTGGCCTGGAAGATCTTGGCGCGCAGGTCCGGATCGGCCGGATCGAACGCCAGATCCGCGCCGAAGGACAGCGCGCGCTCACGGGCGGCGGGCAGCGGATCGATCGCGATGATGGGTGCGGCCCCGACCAGGCGCAGCAACTGGATCCCGTGCGCGCCGAGCCCGCCGACACCCCAGACGCCCACGGCCTCACCGGCTTTCACCTCGGCGGTGGCGGTGATGGCCGCCCACGGCGTGGACACCGCGTCGGGGATGAAGCATGCCTGTTCGAAGGGCAGTTCGTCGGGAATCGGGACCAGGGTGTCGACGCGGGCCAGGGTGTATTCGGCCCAGCCGCCGTCGTAGTCGACGCCGCGGGTGAAGGTGGCGCCGCCGCGCAGTTCGCCCGCCTGCAACAGGACTCGATCGCCGACCTTCGCGGTGGTGACCCCCGGTCCGAGAGCGTGGACGGTGCCCGCGACCTCGTGGCCCAGCGTCACCACGTCGCCGCGCAGGAACAGCGGGGTCAGGGTGCCGTCGATGAGGTGCACGTCGGACAGGCACACACCGGCCGCTTCGACCTTGACCAGTACGTGGTCCGGGCCGGGTTCCGGGATCGGCACCCGGTCCAGTTCGAGTCGGCGTTCGGGTCCCAGATGGAGTCGTGCGGCCAGCATCGTCATCGGCTCATCGTAGGCCGATGTCGGTGAGTCCACGGTCGAGAAAACGGATCATCCAGACGAAACTCTGCTCGGCGTCGTCGCTCCACTGGAAGCCGTCGGAGGCCTGCAGACTGGCGAAACCGTGGAAGGTGGAGCGCAGCGTGCGCAGCGCGTGCACCATCTCGTCGGCGCCGATGCCGTAGCCGCGCAGCACCGCCTCCATGGATTCCAGCAGCCGCGAACCCGATTGCAGCAGTGGGTCGTCCGGCCCGGTGAAGCGTGCGCCCACGGTGGCGGCGTACCGGCCCGGATGTTCGACCACGTAGCCGCGGAAGGCGTTGGCGAAGGCGGTGAGCGCGTCGCGGCCCGCGAGTCCGTGCATGGCGTCGCGGACCCGGGCGTCGAGTTCGGCCATGGCGAGCGCGGCGATGGCGTGCTGCAGGTCGGCCAGGCTCTCGATGTGCTTGTAGAGCGACGGCGTGCGCACCCCGAGCCGCTGCGCGAGCGCGCCCAGCGCCAGGTCGCCGAAGCCGACCTCGTCGGCGAGGGCGGCGCCGGCGGCGATGACGTCGGTCCGGTTCAGCCCGACCCTAGGCATGGTGTTCCTTCAGGAACGGCAGCATCAGTTCGGCGGTGCGCTCGGCGGCCTCGAACTGCGGGTAGTGGCCGGTGCCCTCGATCAGGCCCAGGCTGCCCAGTCCGGCGGGCAGGGCGGCGACGATGCGCTGGCCCTCGGCCTCGGGGCTCGGGAAGTCCGGGTCGGCGGTGCCCATCAGGATGAGCGCGGGCCGGGTCACGTTGGGCACCTGGGCTTCCGCGTCGGCCGGGGTGGACTTGCCGCACTTCATGAACTCGGCCATGCGACCGGGCTCGTTCAGCTTCGCGGCCACCTCGCCCAGGTAGGTGTCGAGGTCGGCGGGCTGCGAGGGCATGGCGACCCGCAGGTACTTCAGCCACTGCCCGATGCTCTTGAACATCATGGTCCCCATCAGCGGGACCATGCCGCGGCGGTGGCGCGCGTTGGTGAAAAGCGCTCCCACGTCGGCCTTCTGGGTGAGGGTGAAGGGGTTGATCTCCACGATCGCCCGCACCAGGTCCGGCCGCAGCGCGGCGGCGATGGTGGCCGAGCCGCCCGAGAGCGAGTGGCCCACCACGATGGCGGGACCGCCGCCCAGCCGCTCGATGACGGCCAGCAGGTCGTGGGCGACGTCGGTGCGGCTGATGGCCGCCTTGCCGGTCTCCGACGCCCAGTCCAGGCTGGACTCGCCGTGGCCGCGCATATCGGTGTTGACCACCCGGTATCCGGCCGCCGCCAGCAGCGGGGCGAGGTGGCGGTTCACGGTGCGGTCGATGCCCATCCCGTGGGACAGCACCACCAGCGGGCCGGTGCCCTGCTCGTCGTATGCGATCCGGCCGCCGTCGATGTCCACGTACTGCGTCATGGTCTTTCGCTCCCCAGGAGTAGCTAACTGCGATAGCCATAAAGCTAATCGAGTTAGCCAACCGCGTCAACCCCTGACTTCGTAGAGTTCGTCGATCTCCTTCGCGTACTTGGCGGCAATGGCCTTGCGCTTGAGCTTCATGGTCAGCGTGACCTCGTCGCCGCCCGCCTCCCAGAAGGTCGGCAGCACCACGAACCGCTTGATCTGCTCCACCCGCGAGAGGCGTTCGTTCCCGGCGGCCACCCCGGCCGTGATCGCCTCGAGCACCACCGGGTCGGCGAACCGTTCCCCGGTCTCCTCGTCGAGCACGATCAACGCCGTGTTGTACGGCCGCCCGTCACCGATCACCGCCATGGCCCCGATCAGCGGGGCGGCCGCCTTCACCGTGTTCTCGATGTGGGTGGGCGACATGTTCTTGCCGGCCGCGTTGATGATCAGTTCCTTCTTGCGATCCACGACCGTGAGGTAGCCGTCGCTGTCGACGGTGATGATGTCGCCGGTGGACAGCCAGCCCTCCGCGTCGATCGCCTCCGCCGTCTGCTCGGGCAGCCCGCGATACCCCTTCATCACCAGCGGTCCGCGCACCTGGAGCTCACCGTCGGCGGTGTGGCGGGCCGCCATGCCGGGCAACAGCTGTCCGACCGTGCCGAGTTTCGCGTCGTCCGGATGGGAGACGCTGCAGATGCACGACAGCTCCGACATGCCCCAGATCTCGGCGATCGGAATGCCCAGTCCGGCAAAGAATCCCAGGGTCCGCGGGGGAATCGGGGCGGCTCCGGACAGCGCCCATCGCAGCCGGTCGAAGCCCATTGCGGCCCGCAAATGCCGCAACACCATGTCGTCGGCGCGCTTCCAATCCGCCGCCACATCCTCGGGCACCGCTTCACCGGCCAGCTGGTAGCCGCTGCGGGTGGCCGCCACCGACAGCGCCCACTCCATCGCCGATCGCCGGTCGACATCCGGTTCACCGGCGACCTTGGATTCGATTGCCGCCTTCAGCTTCTCCCACACCCGGGGCACCGCACCCCACACGGTCGGCTTCAGATCGACCAGCGCGGGCGCGATCTGCTTGGCGTCGCTGACGCAGGTGACCTGGGTGCCGAGCACTTCCTGCACGTACAGCGCGGTGAGCCGGTCGGCGATGTGCGCGGTCGGCATGAACGAGGTGATGGTGTCACCGAATACGAATCCCAGCACCTCGGCGATCCCGCGCACCTGGAACAGCAGATTGGCGTGCGTGGTCTCCACGCCCTTGGGATCGCCGGTGGTCCCGGATGTGTAGATCAGGGTGGCGATGTCCTCGGGCCGGACGGCCCGCCACGCGGCCTCGAAGTCGAAATCGGTTGCCCCGGACGCGATCAGCTCGGCGACCGTCATGGTCCCCTCGGGCGCGTCGTCCACGCAGATGATCCGATCGAGGTGCACCCCGCAGCTCCGCAACCGCTCCACATAGTGCGACTCGCACATCACGATTCGCGCTCCCGCGTTCCCGAGCACGTACGCCAGCTGCTCGGCGGGCAGCGTGTTGTACACCGAGAACGAGGTCGCTCCCAGATGCTGCGCACCGACCTCGAGAGGATAGAACTCGATCCGGTTGCCCATCATCAGCGCCACGGTGTCCCCGCGCGTGACGCCGATGGCGGCGAGCCCGGCGGCGACCTCCCGCACCTGGCGGGCGTAGTCCCGCCAGGTCAGGGTCTGGGTGTCGCCGGGAGTACGGAGGGCGATCGCGTCGGGGTCGATGGCGGCGGTGTGCTGGAAGGCCGCGGGCAGGGTGTCGGTCATCGGCGGTCCTCGATCGCGTGAATGAGCTGGTGGACAGTGGGATTCGCGGCCAGTCGGCCGTCGAGCACGACATTGATCGTGCCGCGCAGCAGCGCGTAGGGCGTCCATCCGCGCGGTGCGATGGTGCGGGCGGCGCGGCGCGTGATGCCGTCGGCGATGGTGCGGGCGGCCTGGTCGGCGGTGATGCGCACGCTCAGCGGCCAGGGCAGCAAGGCGTCCAGGCGGCGGCCCAGGTCGTCGGCGTCGAGCATGTCGTGGGTCATGGCGGTCTCGACGATGCCGAAGTAGGCGACGCCGGCGGTGGCCCCGCTCGCGGCGAGCTCCACCCGCAGGGCGCGGCCCAGCTGCTCGACCGCGGCCTTGCTCATCATGTACGGCGATCCGCCCATGCCGGGGGCGAAGGCGGCGCAGGAGGACATCACGACGACGTGGCCGCGGGCGCGGACGATGTGGTCGAGGGCAGGGTGCACGGTATTGAAGACGCCGGTCAGGTTGATGTCGAGGACGCGGTCGAAGTCGCGCGGGTCCATGGTGCGCAGGGTGGCGGGCACCGGTGTCACGCCCGCGTTGGCGACGACCACGTCCAGGCCGCCGAACCGCTCGACCGCCTCGGCGATCACGGCCGCCATGCGCGCCCGATCGGTGACGTCGGCGGTGACGGCGTGGGCGCGTTCGCCGAGGTCGAGTGCGGTTCGCCGCGTGGCGGTTTCGTCGATATCGGCGACGATCACCCGTGCGCCGCGCCGGTGCATGATGGCGGCGAGGGCCCGGCCGATGCCCTGGCCCGCGCCCGTGATCAGGACGACCTTGCCGTCGATGTCGTACTCCATCAAGCGCTCACCTCGTACGCGTCGGAATCGAACTGCTGTGTGCGCCTGCGGTACTCGAAGCTCCAGCCCGGATACAGTCCGGCATTGCCGCCGTCCGGCGTCGTGTAGTACGTCTCGCAGCCGCCGGTGAGCCACACCGTCGCCGCGCTGCGCCGGTGCATCTCGGCCACGAACGCGTCCTGCTGCGTGGCAAGCACTTCCACCCGGCGCCCGCCGCGGTCGCGCACGGTGGTGAGGGCGTCGACGATGTAGGCGATCTGCGACTCGATCATGTAGACGGCCGACTGGTTGCCCGCCGCGCCGAACGGGCCGAGGGTGCAGAAGAAGTTGGGGAAGCCGGCGACGGCTGTCCCGAGGTAGGTGCGCGGCTGTTTGCGATACAGCTCGGCGATGCTGAGGCCGTCGCGGCCGGTGATGTGTTCGAAAGCGGCGGCGAGGGGTTCGAAGCCGGTGCCGAAAACGATGGTGTCGACTGGGATTTCGACGCCGGCGCGTGTCACTACCGAGCGCGGGCGGACTTCCGCGATACCGTCGGTGACGACCTCGACATTGTCCCGCTCCAGCGCGGGCAGATAGGCGTCGGAGAAGATCGCCCGCTTGCAGCCGATCATGTAGTCCGGGGTCAATTTCGCGCGCAGCTCCGGATCGCGGATCTGCCGGCGCAGCTGGATTCGCCCGAGCGTCTCGAACGGATGCCGGAATCGGTTGTCCACGAATCCGACCAGGCCGAAGCTCTCGATCAGCGCGTACCAGGTACCGCGAACCAAACGCTGCGTCAAGGGAATCCGGCGCAGCATGGCGCGTTCCATTCCGAGCGTCCGCCGGTCCATGCGCGGCACGATCCAGGGCGCGGAACGCTGGAACACGGTCAGCTGCGCGACTTTCGGCTGGATCTCGGGAATGAACTGCACCGCCGACGCGCCGGTCCCGATCACCGCGACCCGCTCCCCGGTCAGATCGTGGGTGTGGTCCCAGTGCAGGGAGTGAAATGCCGTGCCCTCGAAGGTGTCCAGCCCCGGCAGGTCCGGATACTTCGCCTCCGCGAAGATCCCGGCCGCGGCGATGAAGTAGTCCGCCGTGATCGGCCCCCGCGAGGTCTCGATCAGCCAGCGCGAACGCTCGTCATCCCACCGCGCGTCCAGCACCTCGGTGTCGAGCCGAATGTGCCGCACCACATCGTGTTCGGTGGCGACGGCCCGGATGTACTCCAGGATCTCCGGCTGCCGCCCATACGTGCGCGACCAGTCGGGATTCGGCGCGAACGAGTAGCTGTACAACTGCGACGGCACATCGCACGCGCACCCGGGATAGGTATTGGCCTGCCAGGTCCCGCCCAGATCCGCCGCGCGTTCCAGCAGCACCACATCCTCGAATCCGGCTTCCCGCAACTTGATCGCCAGTCCGATCCCGCCGAAGCCCGCGCCGAGAATGACGATGTTCCGGTGTTCGATGGAGTCGGTCATCGTCGGGCCTCCGCGGAAGCCGGCTGCGCCCGGCGGGCGATGCCCCGGGCAATCGTCTGGGTGACGTACCGCTGGAGTGGGCTCGCCGCGGTGAGCAGGGGGCGCAGCGCCGGGGTTCCTTCGAGGGCGAAGGTCCAGGTCAACCGCGTTCCCGTCGAGATGGGCTCGAGCTGAATGTCTTCGGCGAAGTGCTTCAGACCGGGGATCGACGCGGCATCGACCGTGAAGGTCATGCGCGAACCGGGCTCCCAGCGGTAGAACCGCTCCAGCAGACTGACGAAGCCGCCGAGCGTGACCACCCGGGTGGTCCCGGCCCGGAAGGGGCGGGGCGACATCCACTCGACCTCGGTGACCGCCACCGACCAGGAGGCCAGGGCGTCGTCGGCGATCAGCAGCTGCCAGACCGCCTGCGGGGTGCCGGGGAGATCGACCACGTGGACGTAGCGGTGGGCGGCGGTGGTCAGGAAGGTGTCATCGGTGGGCGTGAGCGGGAAGCGAGTGCGCATGAGACCGTTCGGCCTTTCATTGATCAGAGGTCGAGCACGAGCGGGCCGTCGACCGCGCGGGACACACACGTGAGCATGTGACCGGGTCGTTCGGCCTCGGTGAGCAGGCGGTCGCGATGGTCGACTGTGCCGGACAGCACGCGCGTCCGGCACGTGCCGCAGAAGCCCTGGCGGCAGGAGTAGGCGACGCCGGGCCGCACCCGGCGGATCGCGTCCAGCGCGGTTTCGGCGCTGCCGACCCGCACCTCGATGCCGCTGCGCGCCAAGGTCAGAGCGAACTCCCGGCCGTCGAGCACCGGTAGCGCGGAGAAGCGTTCGGTGTGCAGGGAGGCCGTCGGATTCACCGCGAACAGCGTGCGCTGCGCGGCCTCCAGGACCGGCGGCGGGCCGCAGACGTAGACCGCCGCGCCGGGCTCCGCGGTCCGCAGGATCGCCGGGATATCGGGCGCGCCGCACTCGTCATCGGGGCGGATGTCGGCGTCGCCGGGCAGTTCGTTCAGGAACGGCATGGTTTCGCGGGACCGCCCCAGATAGACGAGGTGGCCGCGGCTTCCGGCCGCGCGCACCATCGGCAGGATCGGCGTGATGCCGATTCCGGCGGCGAGGAAGAGAAAGTAGGGAGCGCGCTCGACGAACGTGAACGCGTTGCGGGGACCGCGAATTCGCACCGGGTCGCCGGGGCGCAGCGCGTGCATCTCCAATGATCCGCCGTCACCGTCGGGCAGCCGGCGCACCGCGATCCGATAGCAGTGCTGGTCGACGGGATCGCCGCACAGCGAGTACTGCCGCTGCCGCCCCGAGGGCAGGAAAACGTCCAGATGCGACCCGGGCCGCCACGCGGGCAACCGTTCGCGGCCGGGCCGCACCAGGGTCAGGCTCACCACATCCTCGGCCTCCACCTCCACGGTCTCGACGACGACAGCCATGTCGAAGCCGGTGTGGCGCACCGGGTGCGGCCGCGACAGCGCGGGAGTGGTGAACACCTTCTTGTACACGTCCACCGCCGCGCCCAGCGCCCGCAGGCCGAAGGTCGGCGCGGCCGTCATGCGCGGGCCGCCGGGGAGTGCGCCAGGTAGCGGAGCGCGTTGTCCATCGAACCCAGTTGGGAGGGATGGAATCTCCGGTCCAGGTAGCGCGGCATCTCGGTGACGAAGGTGGTGAAGTTCGGAATCACCTGCCGCCGGGTGGCGCTCACGAACTGCTTCAGCCAGAAGCGCCCCTTGTCCGGGCTCGGATCGCGGCGGTACAGGTACGCGGTCGACACCACGAACAGCGGCAGCAGCAGTCCGCTGGCCAGCAGCCCGGTGCGGACCCGCCGCCCGTATCCGCCGTCGACGTGCATGTACGCGTCGAACACCACGCTGCGGTGCTCGACCTCCTCGGCGCCGTGCCACCGGACCAGATCCAGCATGGTCGGATCCATTCCGGCGCGTTGCAGCGCGTCGGTTTCCAGCAGCCACTCGCCGATGACCGCGGTGAAATGCTCCATCCCCGCGAACAATCCGAGCCGCTCCTTGAGCCACTCCTGCTGCGCGCGCCCGGTGAGGCCGTGGTCGCCGAGCACCCGATCGGTGAGCCACGCGATCTTCGAGACATAGGACTCGACGTCGAGTCCGATCTCCTGCAGGTGTTTCCGCGCCCCTTCGTGGCTGCTCGCGTGCATCGACTCCTGTCCGACGAACCCCGCGACCTCTTCCCGCAACCGCTCGTCGTCGATCAATGGCAGCGCCTCGGCCAGGCAGGCCGCCATGGCCCGCTCCCCCTCCGGCAGCACCAGGTGCATGACATTCACGACGTGCGTGGCCAGCACCTCCCCGGGGATGTAGTGCATCGGCACCGACGTGAAGTCGAAATGCACGTCCCGAGCCTGAATCGCGTGGGCTTCGTCCTGATAGGAGCGCCTCGTCGCACTGTCCTCAGCCATGGCCCGACCGTAACAAAGCAACAAACACCATGGCAATGTTGCAGCCACAAATCACCGCAAATTGTTGCATCGCCGCACCCGGCTGTTAGCCTCGAACCGTGCCCCCGACAGCCGCCACCTCGAAGAATGCCCCCGGAACGGACACCATCGAGGACCGCATCCTCGACGCCGCCCTGGTGCAATTCGGCCGCGTCGGGGTCAAGAAGACGACGATCGAGGACGTGGCCCGCCAAGCCGAGGTCGACCGCGTCACCGTCTACCGCCGCATCGGCTCCCGGGACGAACTGGTCCGCGCCGTCACCGCCCGCGAGGTCCGCCGCCTCCTCGAAGACCTCGAGAGCATCCCGTCCCGCCACGAGACGTTCGCCGACACGGTCGCCGCCGTCTTCTCCACCGTCGTCACCCGCTGGCGCACCCACCCCCTGGTCGAGCGCCTCATGACCCTCGAACCCGAGCGCCTCCTCCCCCAATTCACCACCGACGGCGCCGCCCCCTTCGTCCTCGCCGTCGTCTCCGCCACCGATCTCCTCCGAAAAGTCCTGACCGACGACGCCCTACCCGAACCCCCGGACCTCTCCGCCCGCACCGAAGTCGTCTGCCGAATAGTCCACTCCCTGATCCTTCAGCCGACCGGCGGCATCGACCTCGATTCGGAGGCCGCTCTCACCGCCTTCGCAAAGACCTACCTGGTCCCGATCCTCATTCCCTAGGTCACGGCCGCGTTCGCCCCCGGCGAACGGTGGGGCGGAACAATCGGTATACCTCCAGGGTTGACTGGGTAACGCTCAACCTTGGAAGGGGTCGAAGACGTGACTACACCTCAGAACCTGCCGGTCCTGTTCCTGACCGATCCGATCGTGCTGCCCGGCATGGTCGTGCCGATCGAGCTGGACGAGTCGTCGCAGGCCGCCATCGATGCCGCCCGCGCGGGCAAGGTCAACCAGGTGTTGGTCGCGCCTCGCCTCGATGAGGGCTACGCCGCCTACGGCGTGGTGGCCACCATCGAACAGGTCGGCCGGATGCGCGGTGGCGCGCCCGCGGCGGTGTTGAAGGCGGAGAGCCGGGCCAAGATCGGGCACGGCGTGACCGGACCCGGCGCGGCGCTCTGGGTCGAGGCCGAGCCGGTCGAGATCCCGGCCGCCGACGGACGCACCAAAGACCTCGCGGCCGAATACAAGAAGCTGGTCGTGTCGGTCCTGCAGCGCCGCGAGGCGTGGCAGGTGATCGACGCGGTCAATCAGATGAACGATCCGTCCACGCTGGCCGACGCGGCCGGATGGGCCTCGTACCTGAGCAACGAGCAGAAGCGCGAGATCCTCGACACCCCGGATACCCAAGCGCGACTGCACAAGCTGATCGACTGGACCACCCAGCACATCGCCGAGACCGAGATCAGCGAGAAGATCAGCGAGGACGTCCGCGAGGGGATGGAGAAGACCCAGCGCGAATTCCTGCTGCGCCAGCAGCTCAACGCGATTCGCAAGGAGCTGGGCGAGGACGAGCCGGACGGCGCGGAGGACTACCGCACCCGCGTCGAGAACGCCGACCTGCCCGACGACATCCGCGAGGCCGCGCTGCGCGAGGTCGGACGGCTGGAACGCTCCAGTGATCAGAGCCCGGAGACGGGCTGGATCCGCACCTGGCTGGACACCGTGCTGGAACTGCCGTGGACGGTGAAAACCACCGACTCCGCTGATGTTTCGGCCGCCCGCGCGGTGCTGGACGCCGACCACCACGGCCTCGACGAGGTCAAGGACCGCATGGTCGAGTACCTGGCCGTGCGTTCCCGCCGGGCCGCCCGCGGCCTGGAGGTCGTCGGCGGACGCGGTTCCGGCGCGGTGCTGGTGCTGGTCGGTCCGCCCGGCGTCGGCAAGACCTCGCTGGGTGAGTCCGTGGCACGCGCGCTGGGCCGCAAGTTCGTTCGCGTCGCCCTGGGCGGCGTGCGCGACGAGGCCGAGATCCGCGGTCACCGGCGCACCTACGTCGGCGCGCTGCCCGGCCGCATCGTCCGCGCCATGAAGGAGGCGGGATCGATGAATCCCGTTGTCCTGCTGGACGAGATCGACAAGGTCGGCAGCGACTTCCGCGGCGATCCCGCGGCGGCCCTGCTGGAGGTGCTGGACCCGGCGCAGAACCACACGTTCCGCGACCACTACCTGGACCTGGATCTGGACCTGTCCGACGTGCTGTTCATCGCGACCGCGAACGTCCTCGAGACGATCCCGGGCCCGCTGCTGGACCGCATGGAACTGATCAGCGTCGACGGCTACACCGAGGCCGACAAGGTGGCCATCGCCCGCGACTTCCTGATCCCGCGGCAGCTGGAGCGCAACGCTCTGACCGCCGAGGAGGTCTCGATCACGGACGAGGCGCTGCGTGAGGTCGCCGCCAACTACACCCGGGAAGCCGGTGTGCGCCAGATGGAGCGGCTGATCGCGAAGGCGCTGCGCAAGGCGGCCACCAAGCTGTCGGAGTCCGCGGACATCTCGGACACCGAAAGCCTGGTCAGCAAGGGCGAATTCGTGCCGGAGGGCCTGGGCTACGACCAGGACCTGGGCTACGACACCGACGCGGCCGCGTCCGGCAAGCTGGTGATCGGACTGGGTGACCTGAAGGACTACCTGGGCCGTCCGCGCTTCACCCCCGACGGGGTGGAACGCACCGCGGTCCCCGGTGTCGCAACGGGTTTGGCCGTGACCGGCGCGGGCGGCGACGTCCTCTACATCGAGGCCAATGCCGCCGAGGGCGATCGCTCGCTGACCCTGACCGGTCAGCTGGGTGACGTCATGAAAGAGTCCGCGCAGATCGCCCTGACCTACGTCCGCTCCCACCTGGAGGAGATCGGCATCGAGCCGACGGTGCTGGATCGCAATATCCACATCCACTTCCCGGCGGGCGCGGTGCCCAAGGACGGACCGTCCGCGGGCGTCACCATGGTCACCGCCCTGGTGTCGCTGGCCCTGGGCCGCCAGGTCCGCGCGGATGTCGGCATGACCGGTGAGGTCACGCTGAACGGACGGGTGCTGCCGATCGGCGGCGTGAAGCAGAAGCTGCTCGCCGCCCAGCGCGCCGGCCTGAAGACCGTGTTCATCCCGGCCCGCAACGAGCCGGACCTGGACGAGGTCCCCGCCGAGGTGTTGGCCGCCCTGGATGTCCGCCCCGTCGCCGACGTGGCCGAGATCCTGGCCTACGCCATCGAGCCGGTCGCCGAACCGGCCTACGACGGGCGGCAGCTGAGCGCCACCGCCTGAGGTGACGGCAAGGGGCCGGGTGTCTTCTGTGAAGACACCCGGCCCCTGTGGTTTGCGAGTCGTACTCTCGGAGAAGACTTCCGACGGAGGACACAACGCCATGCAGCCTCATCAGCCCAGCCAGCCCGATCAGCTCGATCAGGTTGCGGGCGAGCGCCTCTCCCATGCGAACCGCATCTTCACCTCCGACCTGTCGGTCAACGAGTTCGCGTTGCTGCACGGCGCGGGCTTCGACCCCATCGACCTGGTGATGGGCGTGTCCGTCTATCACGTGGGCTTCCAGTTCACCGGCATCCGACAGCAGCAGGAGCTCCCGGTGCTGACCGAGGCCACCTACCGGGCCCGTTGGAATGCCATGTCCCGTATGCAGGCCGAGGCCGACGCGTTGAATGCCGACGGCGTGGTGGGTGTGCGCCTGGAGTGGCGTCAGCACGGCGAATCCCTCGAGCATCTGGAGTTCATCGCGGTCGGCACCGCGGTCCGATACGCGAAGGCGCCCGGCAGCTACAAACGCCCGAACGGCCAGGCCTTCACCAGCCACCTCTCCGGCCAGGACATGGGTGGCCGTGCAGAGCTTCCGCCAGATGCTCAGCCAGATGGGCCGCAATATGGAAATGCCCCAGTGGACCCAGGGCAATTACGGCGAGGGCGCTGGCCGAGATCGCCTCGTCCTACGGGCCCACCGCGTTGCCGCACCTGTCCGCCGCTCTCGACGTGCTGGCAGGCTGACTGCGGCAACCGGTGGGCAACGCTGGTTGTTTCACATGAAACGGTGCACCGCTGGTCAGAACTCCCCGGCCACGCCGAGAATCGTTCGGCCGGAGTGGGTTCCGTCGAGGATGGAGCGGAGGACGGATTCGGCTTCGGTGATGGGAGCGTAATTTTCCAGCAATGAGAGGTGGTGGGGTTTCAAGTCTTTGGCGAGGCGGGCCCACAGGTCGCGGCGCTGGGCGATCGGGAAGTGGGCCGAGTCGATGCCGAGGAGAGAGACGCCGCGCAGGATGAAGGGCATGACGGTGGTGGGGAGGTCGGATCCGCCGGTCAGGCCGGAAACGGCAACCGCGCCACCATATTTGACCGTGCTGAGGATGTGGGCCAGAGATTCGCCGCCCACGCTGTCGACGGCGGCGGCCCACTGGGCCTTGCCGAGGGCGCGGACCTTTTCCCCTTCGGCGGGGAGGCGGCCGATGACCGAGGACGCGCCGAGAGCGGAGAGGAGTTCGGTCGCACCGAGTTTGCCGGTGGAGGCGACGACCTCGAAGCCGAGGCCGGAGAGGATGTCGACGGCGACGGTGCCGACGCCGCCGGTGGCGCCGGTGACCAGGACCGGGCCGGAGTCGGGGGTGAGGCCGCGGTCGAGGAGGGCCTGCACGCTCATGGCGGCGGTATAGCCCGCGGTGCCGATGGCGGCGGCCTCGCGCGGGGTGAGGCCGTCCAGTTTCACCACCCAGCCGGCGGGGACGCGGGCGTATTCGGCGAAGCCGCCGTGGTGGGCGACGCCGATGTCGTAGCCGTGGGCGACCACCAGGTCGCCGGGCGCGAACTCCGGATCGGTGGAGCTGACCACCTCACCGGTGAGGTCGATGCCGGGGATGAGCGGGTACTGCCGCACCACGCCGCCGCGCGGGGTGATGGCCAGTCCGTCCTTGTAGTTGGCGCTCGAGAAGTGCACCTTGATCGTCACGTCACCCGGCATGAGGAAGTCGTCGGCGACTTCCTCCCGGATGAGGGCGATCCCGCTGTCCGATTCCTGTGCCACCATCGCCTGGAAACCCATGGTCCGAGCATAGGGGGCCGAGCTCCGGCCGGATCGGGGAAAACGGCCGGGCTCAGACGAATCCGGACGTCAGGCGTACTTCGGGGCGCGCTTCCCGGTGAAGGCGGCGATACCCTCCTGGCCGTCCGCGGACTCCGCGTTGCGGGTGATGAACGCCGCCTCGGTGTTGAGCTGCTCCTCCAGGTTGTGCTGTCCGGAGACCAGCAGCAGCTTCTTCACCGCCGCGTTCGATGCCTTGGGGCCGGCCGCGAACTCCTGGGCCAGCGTCTCGACCGCGTCGGCCAGCTCGTCGTCGGCGACGACGCGGTGCAGCAGACCCCACTCCAGGGCCTCGGCCGCGCGCAGGGTGCGGTTGGTGAGCATGAGCTCCTGGGTCTTGCGCAGGCCGATCAGACGCGGCAGGTAGTAGGACGCGCCGCCGTCCGGGCTCAGGCCGATCTTGGTGTACGCCATGGTGAAGGCCGCGGACTCGGCGGCCACCACCAGGTCACCGGCCACCGCGAGGCTCATGCCCGCACCCGCGGCGGTGCCGTTCACGCCCACGATGAGCAGCGCGTCCATCCGGGCCAGCGCCGACACCGCGCGGTGCAGGGTCCCGGCCAGCTTCTCGATGAACGCGCCGGTGTCGCCGCTGGCCGCCATGGCCCGCACGTCGCCGCCCGCGGAGAAGAAGCGCCCGGCCCCGGTCAGCACCACGACCTTCACCGCCGGATCCTCCGAGCAGTAGGTGGCCGCGCGCTCCAGCTCTTCGGCAAGCGCCTGATCGATGCCATTGGCGGCGTTCGGCCGGTTCAGCGTGATGCGGGCGATCGGGCCGTCGTGTTCGAACAGGATGTTCTCGTAGTTGTCGCTCATCGAGAGGATGCCTTCCGTCGGTAGACCTGATCACAGCATGGCGTACTCGACACGAACCCCGAGCAACCGGATCGGCCGATCCAGCTCGAACCCGTCCAGTACCTCCAACGCGGTCTGCGTGATCTCGTCCACGTCGGTGGTCGGCGCGGGCAGTTTCCGCTGCTTGCTGCGGGTGAAAAAGGTTTTGGTCCGCACCGTCACGCTCACCCGTCCGACGGCTCGCCCGGCCGCGACGGTCTCCTCCGCCACCTGGGTGGCCAGCCGCGCCACCGCGGCGTCGATCTCGTCGCGTTCGGTGAGGTCGCGCGGGAAGGTCTCGGAGCGGCTGTGCCCCACCGGTTCTCGCGGCTCGGCGATATCGGTGTCGCCCGCCCCGTGCCCGAGTACCCACAGGTAGGGCCCGGTATTGGGCCCGAACTCGGCCGCCAGTAAGCCCCGGTCGGCGGCGGCCAGATCGGCCACGGTCTCGATGCCCAACCCGCTCATGCGTTTCGCGATGCGCGCGCCGATCCCCCACAGCGCGGTGGTCGGGCGGTGGGACATCAACTCGACCCAGTTGGCGCTGGTCAGCCGGAAGATCCCGGTCCCCGCGTCCTGCTCCGGCGGCGGCTCGTCGGCCGCCGGCAGCGATTTCCCCACGGCCTTGGCGAACCCGGTGGCCAGTTTGGCCCGGGTCTTGTTGTCCCCGATGCCGACCGCGCAGGTCAGATCCAATTCCGCGATGGCGGACCGGATCTCGCGCGCCAGTTCCTCGGGATCCTCGGTGTCGACCGCGAGGAACGCCTCGTCGAAGCCGAGCACCTCCACCCGTCCGGGGAAGGTGCGCAGCAGCGCCATGATCTCCTCGGACGCCTCGGCGTAGGTGGCCAGATCCTGCGGCAGGAAGACCCCGTCCGGGCAGACCCGCGCGGCGATGCGCAGCGGCATGCCCGCGCGCACCCCGAACGCCCGCGCCGGATAGGAGGCGCAGGACACCACTTTGCGAGGTTCGGTGGGATCGCCGTGCCCGCCCACGATGACCGGCTGCCCGCGCAGCTCCGGGTGCCGCCGGAATTCGACCGCGGCCTGGAATTGGTCGAGGTCGACGTGCAGCAGCCAGCGCGTCATGCCGGCGGATCCTCCCGCAGTATTGAACCCGGACTCTCCGGGGCGAAACCGGCGTACTCCTCCGTCATACCGCATGGTCTTCCGAATTACCGGGATACCGGGTGCGGTCGGGCGGAGCGGCGCGCCCGGGTCAGCGGGAGCGGCGCAGCAGCCCGATGGGCGTGCGGTAGGCGTAGCGCGCCCTCACCGCACCCGAATCGGCCTCCCCGGTGACCCGGATCAGCGGGGCGCCCGGGAACCGCGGCAGCTTGACCCGATTGGCGACGGTGCCGTTGCCGGGCCGCACGCCGTCCGTGTCGACCCGCCAGCCGCGCGGCACGATCAGCACGATGGCGCCCGCACCGGCCGCGACCCGGATGTCGATCTCGCGCCGGGAGCACCGGGCCTGGGTGAAGTCCACTACCAGCTTGCCCGAAACGCATTCGGCGACCAGCTGTTTGGGGACCGTCCAGTCCTCGTCGGTGCGTTTGGTGCCGCTGGTCACCCGTAGTTCCAGGGGAGGCGCGTCCATCGAGGGCCGATATCGGCGTGCACCGAGCACGCCCTCGATATCGTCGACGCGGGTCGCGGCCGTCTGCCGCTGCTCCTTGGTACGGGTCACCGAAACTCCTCCCCCGGCATGTGAAACGATCATGTGGGTTATGCCATGGGAGCTCGAATTATGCCGCATAGCAGGGCATTTCGGGAGGTCGGAGCGGGTTCTGCGGCCACAACACGGTGTCGGTTCGGGCACGGCCAGATCACGATCGCGCCCGACCGACATGTCGTCCCGCGGCGTGGCGGGAGCCGGATCAGCGGCGGCCGACGAACACCGTGGTGGCCCCGAGGATGTAAATGTCCTCGCGCGCACCGATATACGTGTCGGCGTCTCGATCCAGCAGGGCGGCGATGGTGGCCCGGTCCGCCGCGTCGAGGCGTTCACCGACCCGCTCGCTCAATCCGGTCAGCCACGCCACCACACTGTCGCGCACGGCCGGTGCGGGCGGCGCGGGGTGATCGGTGAGCACGCTGAAGGAGGTGGCCTCGGCCAGCCCGGCCCGGGTCAGCGCCACATTCCAGCCGTAGGGCATGGAGACCGCGCCGGTGATGTCGGTGCGCATCTGCGCGAAGCCCGCGTCGCGCAGGCCCAGCAGCCGATCCTGCAGGCCGGGTGCGCCGATGCCGAGTTCCCACGGCAGGCACCGCACGCTCACCCCGCCCTCGGCCAGCGCCAGCCGCCCGCCGGGACGCAGCAGTCCGGCGAAGCGTGCCACGCCCGCCTGCTGATCGGGCAGGTGATGCACCATGCGGGAGGCCCAGACCAGGTCCGCCGCCGGGAGTCCCGCGCCGAAGTCCGCGGCCGCCGCATCGGCGGTCACCGTCTCGACGTGCACCCGGTCGTCGCCGTCCAGCGCGACTTTCACGGCCTGCTGGGCGACCTCGAGCAGTTCGGGCACGGCGTCGACGATCAGCAGCCGGCCGCCGCCGCGGGCGAGTAGTTCGCGCGCGAACGCCACGCTCTGACCACCCGCGCCCGCCCCGATGTCGAGCACGACCGCCTCGGTCCCGGCGGGAATCGATCCGACCAGTCGGCGCGCGATCTCGGCATTGGTGGCGGCCGACATGGCGTCGTCGCGCTGCAGGTCGGGAATCATGGTCGCCCAGTCGATTCCGTCGTGCGTGTGGCCGTGACCGTGCGCATGCCCGTGGCCGTGACCGTGGGAATGCTGGTGTCCGTGCGTGCCTGCCTGTTCGTGGGAGTGAGCGCTCATGCCCCGACGCTATCGGGGAGCGCCCACCCGCCTCGAATCCTTTTGCCGATCCGGCAATGGGTCGGTCCGATCAGGCCGACCCCGCCGAGCCGATCAGGCCGTCGCGGGCACGCTGGAATCGGCGAACTGGGTGCGATAGAGCTCGGTGTAGCGGCCGTCCGCGGCGAGCAGTTCGGTGTGGGTGCCGCGTTCCACGATCCGGCCGTGCTCGAGCACGACGATCTGGTCGGCATTGCGGATCGTCGACAGCCGGTGCGCGATGACCAGGGCGGTGCGGCCGTCGAGCGCCTCGGCCAGCGCTTCCTGCACGGCGGCCTCCGAGGTGGAGTCCAACGAGGCGGTGGCCTCGTCGAGGATCACCACGCGCGGCTGCTTGAGCAGCAGTCGTGCGATGGTGAGCCGCTGCCGTTCCCCGCCGGACAGGCGATAACCGCGTTCGCCGACCACGGTGTCCAGACCGTCGGGCAGCGATTCGATGAGGTCGCGCAGCCGGGCCCGCCGCAGCGCGTCCCAGAGGTCGTCCTCGGTGGCCTCGGGCCGCGCGAGCAGCAGGTTGGCCCGGATGCTGTCGTGGAACAGATGCCCGTCCTGGGTGACCAGGCCGACGGTGTCCTGGATGGACTGCCCGGTCAGCTCCCGCACATCCTTGCCGCCCAGCAGCACCGCGCCGGAGTCCACGTCGTAGAGCCGCGAAACCAATTGCGCGATGGTGGATTTCCCGGCCCCGGAGGAGCCGACCAGCGCCACCATCTGCCCGGGCTCGGCGCGCAGCGACACCGCGTGCAGCACCTCCTCACCGCCCCGGGTGTCCAGGGTGGCCACATCCTCGAGCGAGGCGAGCGACACCTTGTCCGCCGACGGGTAGCCGAAGCTGACGCCGTCCAGCTCGACCGCCACCGGACCCGGCGGCACCGGCCCGGCCAGCGGCGAATCCTCGATCAACGGCTTCAGATCGAGCACCTCGAAGACCCGCTCGAAGCTCACCAGCGCCGACATCACGTCCACCCGGGCGCTGGCCAGCGCGGTGAGCGGCGAGTACAGCCGGGTCAGCAGCAGCGAGAGCGCCACCACCGAGCCGGGTTCCATCTGTCCCTTCAGCGCGAGGTAGCCGCCGAGCCCGTAGACGAGGGCCAGCGCGAGCGCGGAGACCAGGGTGAGCGCGGTGACGAAGACCGTCTGCAGCATGGCGGTGCGCACCCCGATATCGCGCACCCGACCGGCCCGCAGCCCGAACTCCGCCGACTCCTGCCGCGGCCGCCCGAACAGTTTGACCAGGGTGGCGCCGGGCGCGGAGAAGCGTTCGGTCATCTGGGTGCTCATGGCCGCGTCGAGCCCGGCGGCCTCACGCTGGATCCCGGCCAGCCGTTCGCCCATGCGCCGCGCGGGCAGGACGAACACCGGCAGCAGCACCAGCGCGAGCAGGGTGATCTGCCAGGACAGCCGCAGCATCACGGCCATGGTCAGCGCGAGGGTCACCACATTGGTGACGACCCCGGACAGGGTGGTGCTGAAGGCCCGCTGCGCCCCGATGACGTCATTGTTCAACCGGCTCACCAGTGCGCCGGTCCGGGTACGCGTGAAGAAGGCGATCGGCATCTTCTGGACGTGGTCGAACACCGCGGTGCGCAGATCGAAGATGAGCCCTTCTCCGATGCGCGCCGACAGCCACCGGATCACCAGGCCCAGCCCGGCGTCCAGGACCGCGACCACCGCGATGATCACCGCCAGCACGATGACCGTCCGCGGCGCGCCGTGCGACACGATTGCGTCGACGACGCGTCCCGCCAGCACCGGCGTCGCCACCGCGAGTAGCGCGGAGACGATGCTGAAGATCAGGAATGACACCAGCTGCCGGTGATGCGGGCGCGCGAAAGCGAGAATCCGCTTCGCCGTCGCCATCCGCAGCGGCCGCTGCTCCGTGGGCGCGTGCATCTGCCGATAGAGCTGATTCCACGCCACCGATTCGATACTCATCCCCGCTCCTCACCTGTCCGGGGTACAGCAAACCCCGCACCACCGACACTAAGACCTCAACAAAGGTTGAGGGCAAGTGCTTCCGGCCTGGTCACGAGTTCGCTCGCAGCGAAATCCGCCTAGGGTTGGACCCGTGAAGCGAGGTCGGGACGTGAGCGCGGCGTGGGAGCGGGCATTGCGCGGGTCGATCACCGGCGAGGTCGACACGGGACCGCGCCGGCGGGCCGAGTACGCCTCGGACGCGTCGAACTATCGGGTGCCGCCGGCGGCCGTCGTGTTTCCGCGCGACGCGGCCGATGTCATGGCCGCCCTCGATATCGCCCGGGCCGAGGGACTGCCGGTGACCGCGCGCGGGGCGGGCACCTCGGTCGCGGGCAATGCCATCGGACCGGGTCTGGTCCTCGACTTCAGCCGCCACCTGACCGGGATCCTCGATCTCGACCCCGACCGGCGGATCGCCCGCGTGCAGCCGGGCGTGGTGCTGGCCGCGTTGCAGCGGCGAGCGGGGGCGCACGGGCTGCGGTTCGGCCCGGATCCCTCCACCCAGAACCGGTGCACGCTGGGCGGGATGATCGGCAACAACGCCTGCGGCCCGCACGCCGTGGCCTGGGGCAGGACCTCGGATACGGTGCGGGAGTTGCGGATTCTCGACGGGCGCGGCGTGGAGCGCACCCTCGGGGCCGATCCGTCGGTACTCGCCGGACTGCCCGAATTCACCCGGGAACACCTGGCCTTGATCCGCACCGAACTCGGCAGATTCGAGCGGCAGGCGTCCGGATACGCGCTGGAACATCTACTGCCGGAACGTGGTTCGTCGGCGGCCAAGGCCTTCGTCGGCACCGAGGGAACCTGTGGACTTCTGCTCGACGCGACCGTCGATCTGGTCCCGGTGCCCGCGGCGACGGTACTGGTCGTGCTCGGCTACCCGGACATGCCCACGGCCGCCGACGATATCGCCACGATCATGGCCGCCGGGCCGATCGCCGTGGAAGGTATGGATGCCCGCCTGGTCGATGTGGTGCGGGTGCACCGGGGCGCCGTACCCGAGCTGCCGCGCGGTGGCGGCTGGCTCCTGATCGAAATCGACGGTGACACACCGGAACAGGCGCGCGAGAAGGCCGAAGCATTGCGCGCGTCCGCCCACGCCCTCGACTCCCGGCTGGTGACCGACGCGGCCGAGGCTCGCGCACTGTGGGGCATCCGAGCCGACGGCGCGGGCCTGGCCGGCCGCACCCCGGACGGTCATCCGGCCTGGCCCGGCTGGGAGGACGCCGCGGTGCCGCCCGCCCGCCTGGGCGACTACCTGCGCGACTTCGAGCGGCTCACCCGTGAGCACGGCGTGGACGGCCTGCTGTACGGCCATTTCGGCGACGGTTGCATCCACGTGCGCCTGGATCTGCCGATAGCCGATGCGCCGCAACGCTTCCGCGCCTTCCTCGAGGACGCCGCCCGGCAGGTGGTGGGTTTCGGCGGCTCGCTGTCGGGTGAGCACGGCGACGGCCGCGCCCGCTCGGATCTGTTGCGACTCATGTACTCCCAGGACGCGCTCGACGCCTTCGCGGGCTTCAAGGCGCTGTTCGATCCGGACGCGGTCCTGAATCCCGGTGTCCTCGTTCATCCCCGCCCGCTCGACGCCGACCTGCGCCTGGCGGGCCTGCGTCCGTTGCCCACCACGGGTGGATTCGCCTTCCCCGCCGACGGTGATCTGGCCACCGCGGTGCACCGCTGTGTCGGTATCGGCAAGTGCCGCGCGGACACTCCCGGCGGTGTCATGTGCCCGTCCTATCTGGCGACCGCCGACGAGAAGGACAGCACCCGTGGCCGCGCCCGAGTGCTCCAGGATGTCGTCCGGGGCGAGCTGGATTGGCGGTCGGAAGCCGTCGCGGAGTCCTTGGACCTGTGTCTGTCCTGCAAGGCCTGCCATTCCGAGTGTCCGGCCGGTATCGACATGGCCACGTACAAGTCGGAGACGCTGTACCGCCGCTATCAGGGCAGGCCCCGACCGATCGATCACTACACCCTCGGTCAGCTGCCGCGCTGGCTGGCAGCGGCGTCGCGATTGCCGGGTCTGGTCAACGCGCTCAGCGGTGCCGGTCCGCTGCGCAGACTCGGATTGCGCGCGGCCGGAATGGATTCCCGGCGCACGGTGCCGGCGCTGGCGAAGAAGAGCTTCCGCCGGACTTGGCGTCCTTCGGCGCCTCCGCAGGACGGGCCGGGCGTGCTGCTGTGGACGGATACCTTCACGGATGCCTTCGACCCCGAGATCGCCACCGCCACGGTCGAATTGATCGAATCGCTCGGCCATCACGTGCGCATCCCGGACCGGCGCGTCTGCTGCGGTCTGACCTGGATCAGCACCGGCCAGCTGGACGGCGCGCGACAGCGACTGCGCGCCACCGTCGACGCGCTCGACGCCCACGTCCGATCCGGCGGCGTGGTCGTCGGCATGGAGCCGTCCTGCACCGCCGCCCTCCGCGACGACCTGCCCCGCCTGCTGCCGGACGACCCGCGCGCCGCCGCCGTCGCGGCCGCGGTGCACACCCTCGCCGAGTTCCTGGAGACCCAGCCCGGCTGGCAGCCCCCGGACCGCTCCGGCCGCACGGTGCTGGTGCAGCCGCACTGCCACCAGCACGCCGTGTTCGGATTCGCCGCCGACCGCAGGATCCTGGACCGCACCGGCGCGCGGGTGATCGAGGTCACCGGCTGCTGCGGACTCGCGGGCAACTTCGGCATGCAGCGCGGCCACTACGACGTGTCGGTCGCGGTCGCCGAGCGCGGCCTGCTCCCGGCCCTGCGCACCGCACCCGCGAACGCGACCCTGCTCGCCGACGGCTTCTCCTGCCGGACCCAGGCCGCGCAGCTGGCCGGGCGATCCTCCCGCCATCTCGCCCAGTTCCTGCTGGACCGGTGAGGCGTCCCTAGAATGACGCGGTGACTTCCGCGCCGCCCGCCCAGCCCGCTCGCGGGCCGGTGGCCGCCACCGCGGAGCACAGCCGGACGCTGAGCTCGGACCGGCCGCTGGATCTGGCCGCCACCATCTCCCCGCTGCGCCGTGGTTTCGGCGACCCCTGCCACCGCGAGACCCCCGACGGCTCGCATTGGCACGCCTCGCGGATGCCGTCCGGCGAGGTCACCTACCGGCTGCGTCAGCGCGACCGGCACACCGTCGACGCCCGCGCCTGGGGTCCGGGCAGCGAGGAATTCCTCGAGCAACTGCCGCGCATGCTGTGCCTGGACGAGGACGTCAGCGACTTCACCCCCGAACACCCCAAGATCGTCGAGGCACACCGCCGCAATCCGGGCCTGCGCATGCTGCGCACGGGTCTGGTGTGGGAAGCGCTGGTTCCCGCGGTGCTCGAGCAGAAGGTGCACACCAGGACCGCCCACGACTCCTGGCGGAAACTGGTGTGGCGTTACGGGACTCCCGCACCCGGTCCGGCCCCCGAGGGTCTGCGGGTGATGCCGGACGCCGAGACCTGGCGGCATATCCCGTCGTGGGTCTACCACCGCGCCAATGTCGGGCCGCAGCGCTCGAAAACCATTGTGCTGGCGGCCCGGATCGCGCCGAAGCTGGAGCAGGCCGCCACCCTGGGTCACGCCGACGCCGCGCACCGGCTGCGTACCGTGCCGGGGATCGGGATCTGGACCGCCGCCGAGATCGCGCAGCGCGCCTTCGGCGATCCGGATGCCCTGTCGGTGGGCGATTTCCATCTGGCCGCCACGGTCGGCTGGACCCTGCTGGGTGAGCCGATCGACGACGACGCCATGGTCGAATACCTGGAACCGCTACGCCCGCACCGGTATCGGGCGGTGCGGCTGCTCGGGCTGGCCGGTTTCGCGCACAAGCCGAAGTTCGGTCCGCGCACGCCCTATACCGATCACAGCCGCATCTGAACCCCGATCACCGCTGTTCGGCCGCGGTGTCCGCCGCCCGCTGCGCGCGGGTCAGGGCTTCGGGCACCGGGACGCGGCCCAGGTACATCTCGTCGAAGATCGGCGTGATCGCCTGCAGCGCGGCCGGGAATCCGGGCCCCCCACCGGCGCTGATCGTCCGGCCGCGCAGCACGTCGAAGAACGGCGATACGTCCACACCGCGCCGCGCCCAGTAGTCGCGATACACCCGCTGCTCCGACACCACCGCCGGAACCGTGTTGCCGTCCAGGCCGAGGTAGCGGTTGCCGGCCGCGCTGCCCAGCCATGCCAGGACGCGCCGCACCGCGTCGGGATGTGCGGTGGCGGCATTGCCCGCGACCCCGATGGCATTGTCGGCGCTGACCCGACCGGCCGGGCCCTCGGGAATCATGGCCAATCCCCAAGGGAATCCGGCATTCCGCGCGATGGTCGCCAGATTGAAGGTGCCGGACTGGAACAGTGCCATGCGGCCCTGCAAGAAGGCGTTCTTGGCGAAGTCGCCGCTGGTATTGGTGTCGGCGGCCGACGGTGACAGCCGGTCCGCCACCAGGCCCACGGTGTATCCGTAGGCGTCGCGCCCCTGCGGAGAGTCGAACGCGAACCGCCCGTCCCGCTGGAGCTGCCCGCCCGCCGAGCCCAGATATGGCAGCGCGATCGATTGAAAGTCGTTGGCGGCGTTGTACGGCCACGTGGAGACCGCGGCCAGCCGCCGCAGGACCGGCCGGAAGGTGTCCCGCCCGGGATCCGGATTCCACCGCAGCCCGGCCAGTTCAGCCGGATCGACCCCGGCCTGCCCGAGCAGGTCCCGATTGATGTAGACCGCGCTACCGCCGTCCACGAATTGCGGTACCGCCCAGAGCGTCCCGTTCCGGGTGAACTGGGTGACGGCCTGAGGATCCCAACCGCGCGCGGTCTCCGGCCCCAGCGTCGCGCCGATATCCATCAGGTGCCCGCTGTCGGCGTAGTCCTCGTAGAGGTTGGTCCAGAACAGGTCGTCGGCGATCCCGCCCGCCACATCCAGCCGCAGCTTCTGCGCGTAGGACGCCCACGGCACCAGCGTGATGCGCACCTCGACATCCGGGTTGGCGCGCTGGAACTCGTCCAGCGACGCCCGGTAGGCGCTGACGAAACTCTGATCCCAGATGCGCAGCCGCACCACCGTCCGACCGCCGCTCTCCGCATCGCGCCCGAGCCACAGCGCCGCGGCCACCAGCAGGACCGCGACCACGATGATCCCGAGGACCGCCCGGGTCGAGTCCTTCACGTGGAGGCTCCTCATTTGAGTCCCGTCACCGCGATGGACCGCAGCACCTGCCGCTGGAAGACCACGAACAGCAGCACCAGCGGCGCGATAGCGAGCGTGGTTGCGGCCATGATCAGCGTCCACTGCGCGTTGTACCGGGTCTGCATGTTCGCCGTCGCCACGGTCAGCACCTGCCACTTCGCCCCGGACGCGGCGACCAACGGCCACATGAAGCTGTTCCACTGCGAGACCACCGTGATGACGGTGAGGGTGGCCAGAATGGGCCTGCTCATCGGCACCACCACGCCGAACAGGATGTCGAGAGTGTTCGCGCCGTCGACCCGCGCCGCGTCGATGATCTCCCCCGGGATGGCCAGGAAGTACTGGCGCAGCAGGAAGATCGCGTACGGCGACCCGAACAGGAACGGCAGCACCAGCGCCCAGAAGGTGTTGAGCCACCCCAGTTTCGCGAACATGAGGTACAGCGGCACGAGGGTGACCGCGCTGGGCACCATCATGGTCCCGAGGTACACCCAGAACAGCACGTCCCGTCCGGGAAACCTGGTGCGGGCGAACGCATATGCCGCCATGATCGACGTCACGAGTTGTCCACAGGTTATGCACACCGTCATCAGCGCGGTGACCGCGACAGCCCGGCCCAGCCCCTGATCCAGCACCGCGCGGAAGTTATCCACAGTCACTGGATCCGGTGTGGCCAGGGCGGATTCGGCCGCGAACTGCCTGGGTGTCTTGAACGCCGTCATGGCGCTCAACACCAGCGGCGCCACTGTCAGCAGCGCCCCGAGAATCAACATCCCGTACGCCGCGACCGCCCGCGCCGCCGTCCGCCGGTCAGTACTCATAGCTGGTCCGATTCCGGAAGTACCGGTGCTGCGCCACCGTGATCACGAACATCACCGCGAACACCACCACCGCCATGACCGCCGCCCGCCCCGGATGCGCGGCGTCGAACGCCTCCGAATAGATCCGCATGGCAACGACATCCGTGTGCTGCCCCGGCCCGCCCTTGGTCAGCGCGTACACCGCGTCGAAGGTCTGGAACACGCTGAGCACCCCGGTGACCAGCACGAAGAACATGGTCGGCCGCAACAACGGCAGGATCAGCCAGCACACCCGCCGCCACCCGACGGCCCCGTCCAAGGCCCCCGCGTCGAGGATCTCGGGCGGTATGGCGCGGATTCCGGCAACGAAAAACAAAGCCACATATCCGACATTCATCCACACGATGACCGCGGCCACGGCGGGCAGCGCCAGGGTCGGCGAGCTCAACCACTCCACCCGATGTCCCAGGACGGCGTTCAGCGCCCCGCCGGTCGGCGCGAAGATCCACTGCCACACCACGCCTACCGCCACGGGCGCACACATCCATGGCAGCGCGTACACCACCCGCAGCACGGTCCCGGCCCGCCCGCGTCGTGCCAGCAGTGCCGCCACGGCGAATCCCACGACTGTCTGCACCGGCACCACGAGTGCCGTCAACGCCAGTGTCACCAGGATGGAATGTCCGAATTGCCGGTCGGTGAGGACGGATCGCCAGTTGTCCCAGCCGGTGAATCGAATGGGCCCCAGCAGATTCCAGCTGTGCAGGCTCAGCCACAGCACCACAGCGATCGGCAGCAACAGGAAGCAGCCGACCCCGAGCAGACTGGGCAGCAGCAGCGCGTAGCCGACCGCGGCGTGCCTGGTGCCGGCTGTGGCGCGGCGGGCCGTCCGGTCCATGACGGGCGACGCTACCGGCCCGGCGCGGGTGCGCGCGCCATCCCACGCCCGACTTGCCCGATATTGTGTGATGTCCGATATTGCGCTGTGCGCGACGCGATTTCGAGCCTGCTCTCCACCCGGTGCGCGGCATCGGCGCATGATAGTTTGTGCCGCGCTCGTACATCGCGATGCCGGCGAGGCTGGCCACGACAGGGCAGGGGACGGCGCCGATGAGAATCAAGCCACGGGAACAGATCCTCGGAGTCTGGCGGTCACTGCTGACCGCGTGCTACCAGGACGGGGCCTGGGTCTGGGGCGGCCGCAACGGCTCCAACTCCATCAGCGATGCCGAACAGCTGCTGTGCCTGCTGTATCCGGCCACCGAGATCGACGGATTCGGCCTGGAGACGCCCGACGAGATCGCCGACGACATCCTCGCGGTGCTGTCCCCCCTGGGCGATGACGGCCTGCGGATCGGCGAGCGGGTGGTGTGGCTGCTCGAGCAGTACGTCGAACGGCACACCGACCACGATCCGGATACCGGCAAGGAACTGCCGAACTTCGCCGCGGGCAGCTATCTGGCCACCTCCGACGGCACCGAGCCGACCTCGGACCAGCACGCGCTCGAGGTCGTCGACTCCTATTCGATGTCGCTGACCCTGTGCCTGGCCGCGCTGAAGTTCCTGCGCGGCTTCAGCGGTCCGGTGTCGGCGCTGGCGGTGGGCCGGCGCAACCGGACCGCGATCGACCTGGGGCCCCGCATCGACCGCCTCGACGCGCACATCAATACCCGCCTGACCGCCGCGATGGTGGGGCTGATCCGCAGTTTCGTGGTGAACACGGTGACGCCCAAGTCCCCGGCGGGGCAGGCCATGCTGTCGATGCTGAATCAGACGGGCGGTTCCGCCGACACGGTGGTGCGGGCGGTGCGGGACCGCCTGGACCGGGTCCGGATCCGACTACGCAACGACGCCACGCTGAGCCAGATCGAGGGCGTCGACCTGGACAGCTCGGACATGCTGTTCGAATGCGGCTGGAGCTGGGCCATCGTGCGCAAGGCCGCCGACATCGACTTCGTCGACCTGCCCATCGCGCAGCAGCCGGGCCACGCCGTCGCCCGCCCCTACCTGCATTTCACCGTGGTGGCGCTGGACGGCATCAACGACCTCACCTCGCAGCGCACCCGCGAACTCGACCTGCTCGATCCCGAGCAGCGGCGTCTGGCCGAGGCGCTGCAGCTGCGCTGGGATCTGGCCCAGCGGTACTGGGCGGCGGTGGCGCGCTTCGGCAATGGCCGCTGGCCGCTGGAGGACATTCCGTGGCGCACCTCCGACGGCGAGGAGTCCGACTACTTCAGTCTCATCGTATCCGCGGTGCTCATGCAGGATCTGCTCAATCGCGAGGCCAATGACGACGACCTGGATCGCGCCGCCACCATCTTCGACGAACTGGCCCGCCGCGGCCGCATCATCCGCCGTTTCACCGCCGGGGACCCGGCCCGCACCATGCACACCCCGGGCGTGAGCCTGCGCCTGCTGGGCAGCGAGGAGCTGGACGGCCCGCTGTTGCTGTGGACCGTATCCGATTACGCCACGGTGCTTTTGAAGCGCACCCTGCAGGCGGCCCGGCTCTCCGGCACCATCGAGACCCGGGATCAGCTGATGGCGCTGGCCCAGGCCACCATGGACCACCTCGATCTGCGCGCCTTCCGTGAGGGACCGGCCACCGGCCTCTGGGACGACCCCAGCCGCATCTTCGGCGGCAGCGATTCGCATCTGCCGTCCTGGTATCTCACCGAGCGCGTGGTCGAGTGCATGGTGACCGCCGCCCGCATGTACCGGGAACCGCCACTGCGCGCGCCGAACTCGGCGACCCGCGCGATGGAGCTGCTCACCGAGGCCGAACACCTGCTCAACCGGGAGATACTGGAGCTCAGCGAAACCGACATCTCCGCGGGCCGCACCGCGTTGGCGCTGGCCGAACAACGCTTGGAACGGGCCCGCACACTCATCGACGAGCGCCCGGGCACCGCCGTCAGCCTGACCCAGCAGGCCCTCATGGAGCTGGACGAACTCGCCTATGCCCGGCTCGACGCGACCAGGAGCGAATGACCGTGCTCGTGTTCTCCGCGTCCGACAAGGGCGGCACCGGCCGCTCGGTCACCAGCTGCAATATGGCGTACTGGCTGAGCATGAAGGGCCACAAGGTCGCCTATCTGGATTTCGATTTCGGATCGCCCACCGCGGGAGGCACCTTCGAGATCAGCCGCATCGACAACGGGGTGCGCGACGGCACCGGCCTGCACGCGTACCTGCTCAACGAGAACGGCTCCCCCGCCCGGCTGAGCGTGCGCTCGGAGACCGACCGGATGGAACTGAGCCGGTCCCGGCATCCTTCGGGCCGCCTGGTGCTGTTCCCCGGCGATCTCGGCGGCTCCGAGTTCACCACCCTCGACGAGCGCATGATCGACCGCTGCGCCGCCCTGTTCGCCACCTGTGAGCAGGAATTCGACGTCACCTTCGTGGATCTGAGCGCGGGCCGCTCCATCGCGCTGGCGCTCGCGCTCAGCGCGACCAAGCAGTCGCAGTTGTCGCGCGCGGTGTGCCGGTGGCTCATCTTCCATCGCTGGACCCGCCAGCACATCGCCGCCGCCCGCGGCCTGGTGCACGACGACCACGGGGTGCTGGCCACCGGGGAGGCGTGGGGACACGACCGCACCGGACTGCTGAACTCGCTGCGCTTCGTCCGCATCGCGGTACCCGAACTGAACCGCACCGCCGGGCTGCGTCCGGCCCAGGCCGCCTGGCTGCAGGAACAACACAACACCCTGACCCGCGCGGCCAACCGGCACGGGATGGGTCCGAGCGGGATACTGGGCCAGACCCCGGTGGAACCGATGCTGCAATGCCGGGAGCAGGTGATCCTGGATGTGGATGTCGCCGCCCACGTCGCCAATGCCGAGACCGTGGACGCGTTCCGCACGCTCACCGAGAAACTCATGAACGACGCCGTCTGGGAACAGGTGGAGATACGCAGATGAGCTCCGCGACCGATTACAGCGAGGCCGGTGAACGCAACCGCGTGGCCGGGCAGCCGCTCTCGCACCTGTCCATCGAGGTCGGGCACTTCTACATGGACGAGCTGGTGAACGGCGTCGACCGGATCCGCGCGCAACTGCGCAAGGTCGCGCCCATCGTCGAGACCCAGATCGCGGCCGCCGAAAGGGAATTCGGCCCGGGCGCGCGGGTCAGCACCTGTTTCCTGGTCGACGACTACTTCTGGGGCCGCACCCCGGGCCGCGGCCGCGACGCCCGCCGCGTCGCCGACCCCCGGCACGTGCTCGAGAAACTGCTGACCGCCGCCGAGGAATGCGAGGTCCGCATCGACTACCTGGCGCGTGAGGCCGGGTGCGCGGAGGTGCCGGCGTTCCTGGACGGCGAACCCGTGGGCGAACCGGTGCGGCTGGCCGAGATGATGGCGGCGCGCATCGTCGCCGAACCCGAACGCGACAGCACCGGACGCCGCCCGCCCACCGTCGAATCCGGCTGGCTGTGCAATGGCCGCCGCTCCTCGGAATACGATGCCGGACAGGCGATGCGGATCGCGCGGTATCGGCCACCGGAGGAGTTCGGGGCGCGCAATCACTCCATCTTCCTGGATGTACAGCTGTGGAGCCGCCAGCTCGAGGAGGTGGCCGGACAGCAGGTGGAACGCATCCTCTGGTCCTGCCCGTTCCTCGCCTCCATCTGGCAGTTGTTGCGGCTGGGGATGATTCGCGATGAGGGCGCCATGGTGGCCGCGCCGGTGGCGTGGAGCGACCCGTGGCCCGAGGAGTGGTCGCGGCTGCCCGCGGTGGTGCAGCTGAATCCGCAGGCCAAACCGTTCGCCGCCTATCGGGCGCTGTCGGTGCTGCCCTACAGCTACCTGGGTATCGAGCACGCGGTGCGAGTGATCCTGGACCACCTGCAACTCGACGACGACGTGCACGCCAAACTCGCCGAACGCGGTGCGGGCGAGCGGATTCCGGTCGAGGTGCCGCGCCAGGCCACCCGCCGGTTGAACCACCTGTTCCTCGGTGACGTCTGAGATGGCCGCCCTATGAGCGATCCGCTGGTCCTGCTGGGCGAGGTGCGCACCACGCTGCTGCCGAATGCGGGGGGGCTGGCGGCGCGGGAGGCGTCGGCGCTGCTCTCGCTGTTGCCCGGGCAGCGGGTGCTGATGCGGGAACGCCCACTGGCGCTGGCCATCTCGCCGACCACACCGGTGGGCGTGGACTGCCGGCTGGCGACGGTGTCGCGGTCCGACAGCCGGGCCATCGGCACCGTGGCCGCGCACGCCGTACTGGTCGGCGGCCGGGTGCTCCAGAGTTCGGCCTGCTCCAGCGTGGTGCGGGCGGCCAATCAGAACCGGCGGCCCTGGTCGCACTATCTGAGCCGGGCCGGGACCGTCGAACTGGTGCATCGCATCGGCGACGACACCGCCACGGCGGTCGACCTCACCGAGGGCTTCCTGGAGGCGTCCAGCGCCACCACCCTCGACCTCGGCTCGATCAGCGAACGACTACTCACCCGGGTGCGCACCGATCCGCGGCTGGACCAGGACCCGCCGGTGCACTCCGGGGCGACTCGGCTGCGCTGGGCCGCGCGGGTCGCGCCGCCGGTGGATGGGAGCGCGCGCGGACGAACGCTGTTCGCCTTCCGGCTGGAGGACGAGAACACCCGATCGGTCCGGATCATGGTGCCGACCGTCCGGGACCTGGCCGGCGTGCAGCGCTTCTGCGAAGACCTCGCCGTCCACGACTGGCTGCTGTCCACCCTCGCCGCCGCGTTGTCGGACGCGAATCGTCCCGTGCTCGAACGCGATCCCACGGGCGAACTGGCTCCGCTGCTCGAACAGCTGGTGCACCTGTGGATGCCGGGCGCGCACACCCCGCCCCGGCTGCGCGAACTGTGGACCCGGCTGGAATCCGATCCCGGCTTCACCCGGCAGTGGACCGCGCAGGTCGGGCACCTGCGCGACCGGCTGGCGGTGGCCACCCTGGAAGCGCTCCGCAGCTCCAAGATCAGCACCGTGCAGTGGTGACGGCTGTGCTCAGAGCCGGAACCAGCGCCGCACCAACAGGGCGAAGAACACGGACATGGTGACGGCACCGGTGTACGCCTCGGTGACGAACACCGCCCGGCCGCCCACCCGCAGGTGATCGGTGTCGCCGATACCGAGTGGGTTCAGGTAGTTCATCAGCACCTGGTACACGGTCACGGCCACCGGCTGCTCCGCGCGCAACGCCACCGCGCCGGTGAAGACCAGGAGCTGGAACACCACGAACCACAGCATCCGGAACGGCCGATATCCATAGCCGCAGACCAGATCCGGGACCAGGCCGCCGAGCCGCCGCCAGGCCTGCGGCTGCGCCTGCCGCCGGGCCCGGGCCAGCGCGAGTCCGCAGCGGTCCTCGGCGTCGGTGTCCTCGTCGATGCGGTACAGACTGCCCGCGCGCCGATAGGCCAGGGCGGCATGGCCGGGCAGGCCCGCCTGTACGAGCGGACGTCCCAGGCGTTCGTACGCCTCGGCGAGCAGCCGATTCTGGGTGCGGCTCAGCCGGAGCGGGCCCCGGAACTCGACCTCCGCGGCGATGAGCGCCGCGAGCAGCTGGTTGACCGGCACGGCCTGCGGATCCGGCCCGGCCGGGCGGTGCAGCGCGGGCGCGTAGATGTGGCCGAAGACGAGACTGTCACCGGCCCGGCGGATTCCGGGCGGGTCGTAGGTGGCGACCACCGCCTCGGTGTGCCGGGTGAACAGATCCAGCAGTGGTTGTTCGGTGGCGCGTCGCCGCAATCCGTGGGGCTGGGCGAGGAATTCGGTGATGCTCTCGCCGTAGGCGTCGGCGTGGCGCTCGATCCGCATGCTCATATCGGCCACGAAGGGTGACGACGGCGCGCTTCTCTCGAGCATGATCAATGATAGATCCTGTGCACCAGCACATCTCGGGGCTCATCGGCGCCGAAGTAGGTGGGCTCGTGGTCCGCCCAGGCGAACCCGACCTCCTTGTACAGGTGGTAGGCGGTGCGATTGCCCGGCTTCACGGTCACGTAGACCTGTTCGGCGTGGACCTTGCGGCAGTGGGCCAGTGCGGCTTCCAGCAGGACCCGGCCGAAACCGCGGCCGCGGCAGGCGGAAGCCACGGCGAAGCCGAGGAACCAGGCCGTGCCGTCGCCGTCGATGGCGGTGAGGACATAACCGCACACCTCCCCCGCATCTTCAGCAACCGTCCAGTTTGCTCCGTGTAATTCGAACAATTGCCGCAGAACGAAATACGGATACGCGAGATGCTCGAACTCGACCACCTCGAGCGCCCGAATGGCGTCCAGATCCGCCAACGACGCAGTCCGACATACCGGTATAGCCGGCTCTTCGAAGGCCAACAACGGTGTTCCCCTCCACCCCGGGCGCAAGTGCGATGGATTCCAGGGTAAGCGTCACGCCGAGGGTTGGGTGCGGTTCGGCCCGTCCGCCGTCTGTGGAACGAACGGGCCGAACCGCGCTGCCGCACGCGGTGGGGACCACACCGCCGCTGCCCGGAGGTTAGGCGCGGGGCGTTCGAAAGCGCTGTGCTGCAGCGTTTATCGCGGCCGGGGGCCTTCCCCGGTATGTCCCGGGCCGCGAAATCTTCCGGGTGCGATGGCGCGTGAAACGGGCGTCGAGCACCAGCCACAACAGCCGGTACACGACCCGGTCGAAGCCCGAGTACGCCGGATCGATGGCCGTCATGGCAATGCGCGCTCGTCGAGCACGCACCGTCCCTCCTCCACCAGGGTGGCCCGGGCTCGTCGACGCACCTTGCAGGTCTGCACGGTGCAATCGAGGTGCAATTGCATTGCTGCGTGCGCCTGTTCGGCGGTCATCACCCCCGGATCCCGGCGGCAGCGCGACAAAACGGCGATGTGCAAATTGAGGGACGTCAGTTGCATGTCCAGACCACTCCTCGTTCCCGCTGGTTCCTGAAGTGCCCGGAGGTTCAGGAAAGGAAAGGGGCCTAGCTACACCGCTCCGGGCACACATCTAGCACACCACGAGCAGACGCCAAGCGGGCGAATTTCGACAAGGAGAACGCAAAATTGCGCGAATTCCCAGCAGCGAATCCACTTGGGAGAGGACGATTCTCCATAGTGGACGAACCTCGCGTCCCCCGATCCATGCCCGCGAACGCGAATGGAGCGTGTTGTGTCAGAAGGTCCCGCGTCCTCCACCCTGCCGCGCCGCCAGCTCGGCCGCTACCTACGGGACTGGCGTATCCAGGCAGGATTGACCATCGCCGAGGCCGCCAAGCTGATGGAGTGGGGCGCCAGCACCTTGCAGCGGCTGGAGAAGGGCAACGCGGACCGCATCCGCACCATCGACATCCAGGAGCTGTGCCGGATCTACGGGATACCCGCCCAAATCGCCGACGGACTCAAGGGTTTGGCCCAGCAGGCGGCTGTCAAGAGCTGGTGGCACTCCTACGGCGACCTGATTCCCGAGAACTTCGACGTCTACGTGGGGTTGGAGGCATCCGCGCAGCAGTTGTCCTGCTACCAATCGGAATTGGTGCCGGGCCTGCTGCAGACCTCCGACTACGCAAGGGCCCTGAACCGGCTCGGATACCCGGAAGAGACGGCGGCCGAGGTGGATCGGCGCGTTCAGCTGCGCATGCAGCGCCAGGCCATGATCACCCGGCGCATGCACCCGGCCGCGATCGCGATGGTGTTGCACGAATCGGTATTGCGCCGCCTGGTGGGAGGTGCAAGGGTGATGGCGGCGCAGGTGCGGCACTTGGCGGAATTGAGTACCCGGTCCAATGTCGTCCTGCGTATCCTGCCCTTCGCCGCCGGTGTCCCCCTGGGGCTTTCGACCGGCCCGTTCGTGATCCTGGAGTTCGGATCCGACAGCAAGGGGCAGCCGGTGGAGCCCCCGGTGGTCTACGTGGAGGGGTTCACCGGCGATCTGTATCTCGAGAGACAGGGCGACGTTCAGCGTTATCGCCGGGCCCAGGAGGGTCTGGAACGCTGCGCGTTGGACGTCCAGGACAGCAGAAGCCTGCTGCGGCAGGTGGCGAAGGAGTATTCGGCATGAGTGTGGAGCTTTCCGGGGCCCGCTGGTTCAAGAGCAGCCGCAGCGGGGCCGGTAAGGAATGCGTCGAAGTGGCGTTCCTGCCCGCGGGCCGGGTCGGCGTGCGGGACAGCAAGAATCCGCAGGGGCCGGCGCTGGTGTTCGGCGCCGCGGAGTGGTCGTCGTTCACCACCGGCCTCGAAAACGGGCGCTTCGACAGGTGATTCGCGTGCGGCGGACGATTCGCGAGCGCTGAGAGAACTGAACGAGGTGCGCGGGCTCCAGGGCCCGCGCACCTCGGCATCAGTCGTTCACGATCACACTCAGAGAATCGCGACTACTCCGATCGCGACGGCGGCCACCAGCACACCGATCGCGACCGAAGGCATCAAAGCGCCGGTCAGTACGTATACGCCCATCGCCGATACCGCGAAGAGCATCCCTACGATCAGCCGTTCGACCCAGTCGTCAGGACCCAATTTCCGGTACCGGGGACGTGCATTCTTCAGTCCTCGGTCCACGAATAGTTGGATACCCATGTTTTAACGCGCGTAAACATGGTTTCGTTGCTGAACGGCTGCCGTTTCGTGATCAACTTCCAGCGCTGGGAATCCGGGGCCCCGCGCTGGTGCGCGGGGCCCCGGTGGCAGATTTTCTGTGGTATTTCGTCAGCGACGGAACAGTTTGTTTCCCAGCCAGACGATCGGATCGTATTTCCGGTCCACCACGCGTTCCTTGAGCGGGATCAGCGCATTATCGGTGATCTTGATGTGTTCGGGGCACACCTCGGTGCAGCACTTCGTGATATTGCAGTAGCCCAGCCCGGCGTCCTCCTGAGCCAGATCACGGCGATCCGCCACATCGAGAGGATGCATTTCGAGTTCCGCAATACGCATCAGGTAACGCGGGCCGGAGAATGCGTGCTTGTTGTCCTCGTGATCACGCACCACGTGACAGGTGTTCTGGCACAGGAAGCACTCGATGCACTTGCGGAATTCCTGTGACCGTTCCACGTCGGCCTGCTGCATCCGATAATCGCCCGGCTTCAGATCCACCGGCGGTGTGAACGACGGGACCTCGCGCGCCTTCCGATAATTGAACGACACATCCGTGACCAGGTCGCGAATGACGGGGAAGGTGCGCATCGGCGTCACCGTCACCACTTCGTCCTCGGTGAACGTCGACATCCGGGTCATGCACAGCAGCCGCGGCCGGCCGTTCACCTCGGCCGAGCAGGAACCGCACTTGCCCGCCTTGCAGTTCCAGCGCACCGCCAGATCCGGGGCCTGGGTGGCCTGCAGGCGATGGATGATGTCGAGCACCACCTCGCCCTCGTTCACCTCCACGCTGAAGTCGTGCAGGCCGCCGCCCTCGGTATCGCCGCGCCACACCTTGAACTTCGCCTGATAACCCATGGCTATTCCGCCTTTCCGGCGTCGTCCCGCAGCTCCGCGAGATCGGCGGGGTTGTAATACTTTTCGAGTTCGGCCAGGTCGAACAGTCGCAGCAGCTCGGCGCGCATCGGGATCTGGGCCTCGGAGGTGACGGTGACCGCGGGCACCGAGAAGCCGACCTCGTCCTCGCCGATCGTGCAGACCAGCAACTGATTCCGCCATACCGGATCCATGCCCGGGTGGTCGTCGCGGGTGTGGCCGCCGCGGCTCTCGGTGCGCAACAACGCCGCCTGCGCGACGCATTCGCTGATCAGCAGCATATTGCGCAGGTCGATGGCCAGGTGCCAGCCCGGGTTGAACTGCCGGTGCCCCTCCACGGTGACGTGGTCGTAGCGGTCGCGCAGTTCGGACAGCTTCTCCACGGCCTGCTTCAGCTCGTGTTCCTTGCGGATGATGCCGACCAGGTCGTTCATGGTCTGCTGCAGGTCCATGTGCAGGGTGTAGGGGTTCTCCCCCCGGCCCTCGTCCGGCGGATCGAACGGCGTTACGGCCGCTTTCGCGGCCGCGGCGATATCGGTGTCGGAGATCTTGGGCCGTGCGGCCAGCTGCTCCACGTAGGTGGCCGCGCCCAATCCGGCGCGACGGCCGAACACCAGCAGGTCCGACAGCGAGTTGCCGCCGAGCCGGTTGGATCCGTGCAGGCCGCCCGCGCACTCACCGGCCGCGAACAGGCCCGGCACCTTCGCCGCCTGGGTGTCCGGGTCGACCTCGATGCCGCCCATGACGTAGTGGCAGGTCGGACCGACCTCCATCGGCTCCTTCGTGATGTCCACGTCCGCCAGCTCCTTGAACTGGTGGTGCATGGACGGCAGCCGCTTGATGATCTGGTCGGCGGGCAGCCGCGAGGCGATGTCGAGGTACACACCGCCGTGCTCGGTGCCGCGTCCCGCCTTCACCTCTTCGTTGATGGCACGCGCCACCTCGTCACGGGGCAGCAGGTCCGGGGTGCGGCGGGCGGAGTCGTTGTCCTTCAACCACTGGTCCGCCTCCTCGATGCTCTCGGCGTACTGCCCCTTGAACACCGGCGGGATGTAGTCGAACATGAACCGCTTGCCGTCGGAGTTCTTGAGCACCCCGCCGTCGCCGCGCACACCCTCGGTGACCAGGATGCCCTTCACCGAGGGCGGCCAGACCATGCCGGTCGGATGGAACTGCAGGAACTCCATATTGATCAGCGAGGCCCCGGCACGCAGCGCGAGCGCGTGGCCGTCGCCGGTGTACTCCCAGGAGTTGGAGGTCACCTTGTAGGACTTGCCGACACCGCCGGTGGCGATGACCACCGCGGGCGTCTCGAACAGGATGAAGCGGCCCGATTCCCGCCAGTAGCCGAAGGCCCCGGAGATCTTGTCGTCGTCCTTGAGCAGTTCGGTGATGGTGCACTCGGCGAAGATCTTGATCCGCGCCTCGTAGTCGCCGGTCTGCGCGAAATCCTCCTGCTGCAGCGAGACGATCTTCTGCTGCATGGTGCGGATGATCTCGAGGCCGGTGCGGTCACCGACGTGCGCCAGCCGCGGATAGGTGTGGCCGCCGAAGTTGCGCTGGCTGATCCGCCCGTCCGGAGTTCGATCGAACAGCGCCCCATAGGTTTCCAGCTCCCACACCCGGTCGGGGGCCTCCTGGGCATGGAGTTCGGCCATGCGCCAGTTGTTGAGGAACTTCCCACCACGCATGGTGTCCTTGAAATGGACCTGCCAGTTGTCCTTCTCGTTGGCATTGCCCATGGCGGCCGCGCAGCCGCCCTCGGCCATGACGGTGTGCGCCTTGCCGAACAGGGACTTGCAGACCACCGCCACCGACAACCCGTGTTCGCGGGCTTCGATCACCGCACGCAGACCGGCACCGCCGGCACCGATCACGACGACGTCGTACTTGTGCCGCTCGACTTCAGGCATGGAACCGAATACTCCTGGGAGACTGAGGAATAGAGGACTGTCAGCCGATGAGGCGAGGATCGGAGATGGTTCCGCTCGCGACCAGCATGACGTAGAAATCGGTGAGGACCAGCGTGCCCAGCGTGGTCCAGGCCAACTGCATGTGCCGGGTGTTCAGCTTCGACACCACGGTCCAGAAGCGGTAACGCACCGGGTGCTGCGAGAAGTGCTTGAGCCGCCCGCCCGCGATGTGCCGGCAGGAGTGGCACGACAGCGTGTACGCCCACAGCAGCAGGGCGTTCCCGGTGATGATCGCCGTGCCCAGGCCGATGCCGAAGCCACCGTCCTTGGCGTGGAAGGAGATCACCGCGTCATAGGTGTTGATCACCGAGATGATCACCGCGACGTAGAAGAAGTAGCGGTGCGCGTTCTGGATGATCAGCGGAAGCTTGGTCTCCCCAGAATATTTGGCGTGCGGCTCGGCCACCGCGCAGGCCGGCGGGGACATCCACACCGACCGGTAGTAGGCCTTGCGGTAGTAGTAGCAGGTGAGCCGGAACAGCAACAGGAACGGCAGCACCAGGAAGCCCAGCGGAATCCACATGGGCAGGTGGCCGATCGGGGTGCCGAAGTGGCTCGAGCCCTCGACGCACGAAGCGCTCAGACAGGGCGAATAGAACGGTGTCAGATAGTGGAAGTCGTTCACCCAATACGCGGTTCGCACAAAGGATCTGACGGTCGCGTAGACGACGAACGCCCCCAGTCCTAGCACCGTCAATGCCGGCGGCAACCACCACCGGTCGGTGCGCAGCGTGCGTGCCGCGATGGCGGCCCGACCCCTGCTGAAAACCCCGGTACTCGATTCAGAAGCCTTGACTGGTGCGGCGCTCACTGCGGCCTGCCTCGCTGCTCTACCCCGTGGAACGTCATCGTTACCTCCGGCATCGAATGTGATGGTGAGCACCCTACGACAGGAGTGCTATCACTCGAGCTCGCATCAGCTATTTCGTGATCCAGTGATTTACGCCACATTTCCTGCGAACTTTCGCTTTTCGTTCGTGTAGTGAACAAACGGCAATCGTGCGAACTCGGCGGGCTGTCACCGGGATTGGCCGCAGCGTGATTACGCAGCTCCGGACGGTTGTTTTCGCCGGTTACACGCCGTCACACGGCAGCAACAAGGGTGTGGTGCCCTGTCCCCCTGATGAGGGCTGGAAGGGAGCCGATGATGAGACGTGCCGCCATCGTCATGCCGCTGCGCACACCGGTGGGCCTGCCCGGCGGCGCGCTCGCCGCGGTGCCGCCGAACCGTCTGGTCGGCACGGTTATTGGGGCGGTGCTCGGCCGGTCCGGCATCGACCCGCTCCGGGTGGAACAGCTGGTCACCGCCGTACCCGACCCCGACGTCATCCGCTCCGCGTTGCCCCGCTGTGGGCTGTCCCCCGAACTCGGCGAATTCACCGTCGGCGCCGGACCTGGCAGCGGCCTGCGTGCCCTGATCACCGCCGCCATGATGGTGCGCTCCGGGGCGGCGGGCGTGGTGCTGGCCGTGGGGGCCGAATATCCTTGTGCCGCACCGCCGTTTGCCGCGCAATTGGCCAGCGTCCGAACGCCCGCCGCCCGTCCCGGATCTCCGGACGCCGGCCCCAGCACCGACGAGCAGATCGCGCTGTGGGCCACGGAACCGGCACGCGGACAAGCGGATTCGGTGCGGACCGAACAGCTGGCCCGCCACCACGGCCTGGACCGGACCGCCGCCGACGACTTCGCGGCGGTCAGCCACCGCCGCGCGGCCCGCGCGCACCGGCAGGGCGTCTTCGGGGCCGAGATCGCGCCGACGGTCGTGTGTGCGCGACCGGACGACCCGAACTCCGAGGTGGTGCGGCTGGTCGACCGCGACGAGGGCCTGCGCGACGATGTCTCGCACCGCGCCTTCGCCGCCCTGCCCCCGTTCCGCCCCGGCGGGGTGACCACCGCCGCCAACAGCAGCACCCGGGGCCTGGCCGCCTCGGCCTGCCTGGTGGTCGCCGAGGACCGCGTCGCCGACCTGGGCCTGGAACCCCTGGCCTACCTGGTGGACTGGGCGAGCGCCGCCGCGCCCGCCGACGCCACCGCTCCGGCCGCCACCGGCGCGGTCGCGAAGACCCTGTGGCGCAACGGATTCGAATTGCCCGATCTGGCCTTGCTGGAGGTCGAGGAATCGTCCGCCGTCGAGGTCCTGGCACTGGCCCGCGTCCTGGGCCTGACGGAACACGCCGGTGGATCGGCGGAGCACGCGGGCGGTTTCGCGGACCCCGCGGACGGCCGCTTGAATGTGCACGGCGGGTCGATCGCCCTGGGCGAGCCGGGCGGCGCCGCGGGCCTGCGCATGGTCACCACCATGCTGCACGAATTGGCTCGCCGGGAAGGCGGACTCGGCCTGGCGGTCACACCCGCGGGCCCCGACACCGCCCTGGCGGCGATCTTCGAATCACCGGATCGAACACCGGTTTCCGAGACGCCGCGCGGCGCGCGCTTCCGTGGCGCGGGCGGCCGACGCTCCGGTCGAGGTCGTCACCGCCCCTGACTGATCGAATGCGCGGCTGATCGAATGCGCGGCTCATCGGCGCGCGCTACAGCGGCAACTGAGCCCACCCGACGCGCTGGCCGAATCACCGAGCCCCGACGCCATTGTCGAGGTGGCTCAGCTGCTGTTCGAAACGACGGTTCGGTTACTTGGTGCGGGGACGGGAGTGGAAGCCGAGGCCCTCGTCCTGCGCGCCCATCCAGGCCGCCTCGTCGTGCTTGGCGTCCGGGACGTAGATGGTCTCCTGCTTCGCGGCCGGGGACTCCGGGGGCGGGGTCTGCTCGAACTCGTCGGCATCGATGCTGAGCCGCTCCAGATCGTTTTCCAGCCGGCGGACGGTGCCCGCGTCTCCGTAGTGCGAGCGCAGCGCGCCCACGCACTGGCGGAGCTGGCCCACCGCGTAGCGGAGTTCCGCAATCTCGCTGCGTGTCATCGAAAACCTCCTCGACCCGTGTGACAGACCACACATCGTGATCTACAACACAGTACGTGATCATGCGGGATTCGTCTCGTCCGCGATGAATATTCGCTGGTCGAGGGCCTGTCGAGAGCGCTCGAATCGGGGTCTGACACGTTTCAGATCCACGAATCGGGCCGCCGCCGAGCGGCTTCCGGCTACCCCGCGATGGCGAACTCGGGCCCGCTGTCCGGTCCGAAATCCGGGTTCCCGGCGCGCATCGCCGCGGTCGCCCGCGCCACCAGCCCGACCACCGCCGCGGCCACCTCCTCGGCCCGCTCCAGGATCACGCTGTGCCCGGCCCCGTCCAGGCGCACCAGCTCGGCGTCCTCGACCTGGGAGGCCAGCACCACCGAATGCGCGAACGGGATCATGATGTCCGCGGACCCGGCCAGCACCAGCACCGGAATCTCGCCCAGCCGGTGCAGGGTCGCGGACTCGTCGAACCGGATCAGCGACTCCAGGAAGCTGGCCATGGTCAGCAGCGAGGTGTCGTTGAGCATGGCCGTCGCCACCGCCAGCATGCGCGGGCTCACCTTCCGGGTGCCCAGGGTGGCGTCCCGCATGATCGGCTCGAAGATCCGGCGGCTCAGGTGCTTCGAGGCCTGCATGGCCCGCGGCGCGCGCTTCACCGCCGCGCGCAGCGAGCTCACCGCGGGCGGGCTCAGCAGGCGTCCCAGCCCCACCCGGGTCACGCCGTTGGCGGCACTGGAGATCAGGCCGACGCCCACGATCCGGGTGCCGATGGCCATCGGGTGCAGTCGCGCGTACGCCAGCACCGTCATGGCGCCCATCGAATGTCCCACCAGCACAACGGGTCCGGTCGGCACCACGGTCCGCAGCACCACGTCCAGATCCTTGGCCAGCTGCTCGATGGTGTAGGTCGAGGGGTCCGCATTGCCCGAATCCCCATGTCCGCGATGGTCGTAGAACACCATGTGGGTGTCCTCGCCCCAGGTCTCCATCAGATGCCCGCGCATGAACGCCCACGATTCGGCGCGCAGACAGTGCCCGTGGACGAACACCACCGTGACCGGGGCATCGGTGGCGCCGAACTCGCGAACCGCGAGCGGCACGCCGTCATCCGCCGTGACGGTGAGGTGGCGGCCGTCGAAATCGGCCGCGCGAGAGTTGAGCGTGGACATGACGTCCTCCTGAAGAGTGCGCCTTCTTGCCCGGTTGTCGGAATAGATGCCCCCGGCGTTAACCCCCCACACCAGGCGTTATGCACAAGTTGTCCAACTGTCTCCGCTGATCTATACAGCCTGCCGACGGATCTTCCCCTGCCTCGGCAACTTGCACCTCATGAATATCTACTCGTATCTACCAAAATTGATAGAAACCTCTAGATAGGCCACGACTAAAGTTGACCCGGTGACACGAGACCGATTATTCCGGTTCGTCCATGTCACCGGCCATACGTGCTGGTGGGTCTTCGTCGTCGCGACCCTGTGGCCGGGCAGCGCAAGTGTCAGCTGGACCGGCGATGAGGACCTGCCCCGCAGATACGCCGACTACCTCCCCTCCGACGGCTTCTGCATGGCAAGCCCGATCGCGGTCGTGGCCTTCCTGGTCCTGATCATCGCCGCCGCGGTGGAAGCGGCCGCGGTCGGCCGCCTGGCCCCGGGCCTGATGACCGTCGGCACCCCGTTCGTCGCCGCCATCGTGCTCTGGTCGGTGAACCCGACCGGCTGCGGCGGCCACGGCACCTCCGCCGTCCTCCCCGCCCTGCCGATCGTCCTCCTCGCCATCGCCCTCCGCGAGGTGTGGGCCCGCGCCTTGGCGCCCCACCCCGCGTCCTGAGAACCTGAGAATCTGCCGCTATCTAGGCAGTTCGCTAGATAGCGGCCGAGTTCTGTCGCGAGCGCCTTCGGCTAGGTCGCGGCCCCTGTCTTCGTGGACGGCAGGAACGGGCGGATCAGGTTCTGCTCCACCGACGGGCCGAACTGCCATTCGGCGATCCAGGGGCCGGTGCCTTCGCTCGGGTCCAGGGCGCCGCCTTCGATCCACCGGTAGCGGCCGTCGAGGATGCCGCGGGTCAGGTCGGTGTCGGCGTCGTCGGTGTTGGACCAGAGGGCGTCGAAGAGGCGCTCGACGCGGAGGCGGGACTGGCGGCAGAAGACCTCGGCCAGTTCCTCGGCGGCTTCGCCGTCGGGGCCGCCCGCGACGCGCAGGGACTGGGCGCGGACGCAGGCGGCGGCCATGGCGAACAGTTCGGCGCCGATGTCCACGATGCGGCCGAGGAAGCCCTGTTTGTATTCGAGCTTGGCCTGCCAGCGGGCCATGCCGTACATGAGGGCGCGGGCCTGCTTGCGGGACATGCGTTCGACGTAGCGCATGTGGCGTGCGAGGGGGCCGAATTCGCCGTAGCTCACCGGGGCGGTGCCCGCGCCGACGGCCAGTTGCGGGAACCACTTGGCGTAGAAGCCGCTCGCGCCGACCGCCGCCTTGGCCTTGTCCTTGAGTTCGGCATTGCGGTCGACCAGGGCGCCGGCGGCGGCCATGTGGGCGTCGGCCATCTCGCGGGCGATGAGCAGGCGCATGATCTCGCTGGAGCCCTCGAAGATGCGGTTGATCCGCAGATCCCGCACCAATTGCTCGGCGGCGACCGCTCTTTCGCCGCGGGCCTGCAGCGATGCCGCGGTCTCGTAGCCGCGGCCGCCGCGGATCTGCACCAGCTCGTCGGCGATCTGACAGGCCATCTCCGAAGCCCACAGTTTGGCCAGCGCGGCCTCGATGCGGATGTCGTTGCGGTTCTCGTCGCACATGGTGGCGGACAGGTCGAGCACCGACTCCAGCGCGAAAGTCGTTGCGGCGATGAAGGACAGCTTGGTGCCGACCGCGCCGTGCTCGCCGACCGGGCGGCCCCACTGCACACGGGTGGCCGACCATTCCCGCGCGATCTTCAACGACCACTTGGCCGCCGCGGTGCACATGGCCGGAATCGCCAGGCGGCCGGCGTTGAGGGTGGTGAGCGCGATCTTCAGCCCGTCGCCCTCACGCCCCACCAGGTTTCGCTTCGGGACCCGCACATTGTGCATGCGGGTGACGCCGTTCTCGATGCCGCGCAGACCCATGAACCCGTTGCGCCGCTCCACGGTGATGCCGGGGCTGTCGGCCTCCACGATGAACGCGGAGATGCCGCCGCGGTGCCCCTCGCTCTTGGGCACCCGCGCCATCACCACCAGCAGTTCGGCCACCACGCCGTTGGTGGTCCACAGCTTCACGCCGTTGAGTTCGTAGGCCTCGCCGTCGGCGGTGGGGGTGGCGGTGGAGGCCATGCGCGCCGGATCGGAGCCGACATCGGGTTCGGTGAGCAGGAACGCGCTGACCGCGCCCTTGGCGCAGCGCGGCAGGAACTCGCGTTTCTGTTCCGGGGTGCCGGCCAGCTTCAGCGGTTCCGGCACGCCGATGGACTGGTGCGCCGACAGCAGCACGCCGAGGCTGGCGTGCGCGGAGCCGACCAGCATGAGCGCGCGGTTGTAGCCGACCTGCGAGAGGCCGACCCCGCCGTACTCCGCGGGAATCTTGAGCCCGAAGCAGCCGAGCTCGGCCAGCCCGCGCACGTACTCGTCGGGGATGCGGCCCTCGGCCTCGATGCGGAGGCCGTCGATGGTCTCGCAGAACGCGCGCAGCCGGGTCAGGTAGGCCTCGATCCGGGCCTCGTCGGCGGCGCTGGGGCGGGGGAAGGGATGGATGAGGTCGAGCCGGAATCGGCCGAGGAACATCTCCTTGGCGAAGGATGGCTTGGCCCAAGTGGTTTCGCGGGATTCCTCGACGAGTGCCCGGGCTTGTTCTTCGGTGGCGTCGACTTTGGCGACAGTCGCCATGATGTCCTCCTCGACCGTGATGAGAATCACATTCGAGTGTAGGAGCCTTTGTTACCCACCGGTAGGGGTAGATCTACCGTTCAGCCATTCCTATTGCACACCACGGAGATAGCGGCCGAAATGCGGAACCGTGAAACCGATGGTGCCGCGCTCGGCCGAATAGATGAGTCCCTTCTTGATCAGCCCGTCCCGGGCCGGGGACAGAGATGCGGGTTTTCGTCCCAATTCGTTGGCGACCGCCGAGGTCGCGACCGGTCCGTCGTCTCCGGACAGATCGGCCATGGCGCGCATGTACTCGCGCTCGGCGGGCGTTGCGCGTTCGTAGCGGGAACCGAAGAAACCGACCGCCAATTCTTCTTCGGCGGCGGGTGACGCCACCGCCACGTCTTCGGCCGAGATCGGACTCCGCGCCGCCGCGTCCCACGCCGCCTTGCCGTACGCCTGCACGAAATACGGATACCCGTCGGCTTTCTTGTAGAGCGCGTCCAGCGCCTCCGCCGAGTACTCCACGCTCTCCCGCTCGGCGGGCGCGATCAACGCCTGATCCGCCGACTCCCGATCCAGCCGATCGATCCGGTGATAGGAGAACAACCGCTCGGAGTAGCTCTTGGACGCGGTCAGCACCGCGGGCAGGTGCGGCAGCCCCGCCCCGACCACGATCAAAGGCGCGGCGTCCTGGCTCAATTCGTGGCAGGCCCCGCAGATGGCGGAGATGTCGGCGGCCCCGAGATCCTGCATCTCGTCGATGAACACCGCGATCCCGATGCCGTGATCGCGCACCAGCGCCGCCGCCTCCACGAGCAGCTCGACGAGGTCGATCTCGATGTCGCCGGAGTCGGCGCGCCCGGTCACCGCGGGCACGTCGATGCCCGGGTTCCAGCGGTCCCGCATGCCCTTGTCGGCGGTGGAACGCAGCGCGAAAGCCTTGAGAATCCCCAGGAAATCGTCCACCTGCTCCGGATTGCGGTGTCCCACGGCCAGGGAACGCACCGCCATGTGCAGCGCCGAGGCCAGCGGCCGCCGCAGTTCCTGATCCGGCCGCGCCTCCAGCTTGCCGGTGCCCCACCCGCGGGTGCGGGCGGCGGAGCGAAGCTGGTTGAGCAGCACCGTCTTTCCGACCCCGCGCAGTCCGGTGAGCATGACGCTGCGCTCCGGCCTGCCCTTCGCCACCCGTTCCAGCACGATGTCGAAGGCCGCGAGCTGCCGGTCCCGGCCCGCGAGTTCCGGTGGCCGCTGCCCCGCGCCGGGTGCGTACGGATTCTTGACGGGGTCCATGCGGCCCAACCGTAGCGCGGGAATCACCGATTATCCGGGTATCTACGGCGGGCCCTAGACGCAGCTATCGACCGGCATGCGGCACATGTGCCCGCGGTGTCGCCCGGGGTCTCTACCCTTATGCCTGATTCGTTGGGATCCAGGGCAGGAGGGTTCATGTCGGAAGAAGTCGTACCCCCCACCGTCGCGGAGGTGGTCGAGTCCTGGAACGTCCCCGCCGAGGCGGTGGTCGCCGCGCGCATCCGCAACAACATCCTGGTCGCCATCGAGCGCGGGTACGACGATCCGCAGCTGGTGGCCGACCTCGCGGTGGGACCGCTGGTGATGGCCCTGGGCCAGTTGGAAGTCGACCTCGCCGACGCGCGCCGGCGGATCGCCGAACTGGAGCGGGGCGCCCAGGCGAAGGGTTGATAACGGCCGGAACGATCACCTATATCGTCTCGTGATCCGTGGCTCTTTACACCGAATTGACCGCTTAGCGGGACGTTTTCGGAAACATCGGACATGCCGCCCGTGTCGGGTGGACAACCGGGCGACCGAGTCGTAATCTTCTCGTGACTTAGCGGAGTCTGTTGCTTCATCGGAGAGGCAGCCCGCGAAGTTACAAGCAGCACGATCGGAGATGCGTCTCAGTGGGTAAGCACAGCTTGCAGCAGGAATCGAAGCTTCCGGCTTCCGTGAAGGGTGCCATCGTCATGGGTGCGATGGCGGCGACGACTACTGGTGTCTTCCCGGCGATCACCGCCACGGCCGCCACCGTCGAGATCCCCGGCATCGGAAACTTCGATGTGCCGGACGAATTCACGCCCCAGGTGCAGCAGTTCAACCAGACGGTCAAGGACGCCGCGACGGCGCTGCAGACCCCCGGCGCTCTGGGCGGCGGCGCCCAGGTCGGCGCTCCGGCGGTCGCGCCCGCTCCGCAGTTCCAACTGCCGACCATCTTCAACAAGCCGAGCTCCGTGGGTGACATCGCCCTGCACGCGGCCGAGACCAAGGTCGGCGCCCAGTACTCCTGGGGTGCGACCGGTCCCTACAGCTTCGACTGCTCCGGCCTGGTCCAGTGGGCCTACAAGCAGGCCGGAATCGAGCTGCCCCGCACCAGCTTCGAGCAGTCCAATGTCGGTGCCCCGGTCGCCTTCGACGACCTGCAGCCCGGCGACATCGTCATCACCAACGGCGGCGGCCACGTCGGCATCTACGCCGGTGACGGCAAGCTGCTGAACGCCGTGCAGTCCGGCACCCCGGTCTCCTACACCCCGCTGCACGCCAGCCAGGTGGTCACCGCCCGCCGCGTCGTCAACGCGTGACACGTAATCTTTAGAGCGTGACCCCTGCTCCACTGAGCACTACGGCCCAGGCCCGAGTTGATTCTTGGACCTGGGCCGTCCGCATTTTCAAGACCCGATCGGCGGCCGCCGCGGCCTGCCGATCCGGGCATGTCCGGGTGAACGGCGTGCCGGTGAAACCCGCGCACTCGCTGAAACCCGGTGACGAGATCCGGGTGCGCGTCAATGGGACCGAACGCATCGTCATCGTCGAGCAGCTCATCACCAAACGGGTGGGCGCGGCCGTAGCCGTGCAGTGCATGATCGACAAGAGCCCGCCCCCGCCCGATCCGCAACTGACCGCGCTGATGCCGCGCCGGGATCGCGGTGCGGGACGCCCCACCAAGCGGGAGCGCCGCGACACCGACAAACTCCTCGGTCGCGAATCCGACTGATCGGGACGCTCAGGACTTCTTATCGCCCTGCGCCGGAGCCGGATTCCCCGATTGCGTCGCCGCGGCCGACCGGGCTCCCCACGCGGCCGCGGCAATGGTCACCAGCGCGCCCAGCATGAGGGCGGCCGGTTCGCCCGGTTTCAGCGCATGCAGTTGGGTGCCCACCGTGACCGCCGCGACCGGGACCCCGATCTGCGCCGAGGCGATGGCGCCCAGCGGAACCGGCTGACCCAGTACCCGCATGAGCGCGTGGGCCAGCACCGCGCCCGCCCCGAGGGCCAGGCCGAGCAGGATCAGGTACGGATGGTCGCCGAACTCGCGCAGGTTCAGTCGCGCACCCAGCCAGACGAAGAACAAGGGCGCGAGGAATCCGTCGCTCAGGGCGAACAGCTGCCTGGCCACCCGGCGCGGTTCGCCGACCGCCGCCACCGCCAGACCGAGGGCGAAGCCCGCCAACATGATCGACACGTGGCTGCGGGTGGCCAGCGCGCCGAGGGCGAACAGCAGCGCCAGGCTGACCCGCAATTCGAGAGCGAACTTCCGATCCTCGGACACCGTGTGCAGCCGGTGCCGGATACCGGATTCCTCGAGCCGGCGCAGGAAGACGTAGACGATCAGCGCGGCCGCCGCGACCAGTAGCGCGCCGATGGCGGCCCGGCCCGCATTGCGCGTATCGATCACCAGCGGCAACGCGACCACCGCGGCCGCGTCGGCGAGGGCGACCTGAGCGGTCAACTCCAGGACCGGCTTTCCGCCCAGGCCCTGGGAATCGATGATCGGCAGCACGATGGCCGCCGACGACGAGGCGATGAGCACCGCGTAGAGCAGCCCGTGCCCGGTGTCGAACCAGACCGCGATGCCCTGTCCCGCGATCACGGCCAGCACGCCCACCGCCACGGCGCGCACCGCGCCGCGCCCGAGCGCCGAGCGGATCGCCGCGTCGCGCACCGGCACGTGGGTGCCCGCTACGAACATGACCACCGCGAAGCCGACGTCGGCCAGGAAGGTGAAGGTCGGGTCGGCCGGGTGCAGCAGGCCGAAGCCGGTGGTGCCGAAGACGATTCCGGCCAGCAGTTCGCCCAGGATCACCGGCAGATGCCAGGACTGCCGCCAGGCCAGCCAGGGCCCGGCCAGTCCGAGCACGGTGATCAGGGTGAGGGTCTGGAAGTTCACGCCGAGCTCACGGCAGCGGGGCGATCTTCACCGGGATCGCGATGTTCTCGTCGGTGTAATAGATGGCGCACACCCGGTGGTAGCCGTCGACGATCTGCATGGGCACGCCCTGACGGAAGTCGCCGCGCACCACCAGGATCGGCGACAGCGCCTTCCCGGCCGTGATCTTGGCCAGGTCACGCCGCACGTAGGGGTTGTAGCTCGGCAGGATCTTCAGGTGCGACGCCCGCAACAGGTCCTTGGCCTTCTTGTGGGTCACCTCCGCGTCGCGCAGCGACTGGACGACCTGCTCGATGACGTCCGGCTCCGCCAGCATCTCGAGGTAGTCCGCGGCGGCCGGGTAATCGTGCTCGTCCGGCTCCTTCTTCCACTTGACCGTGATCTCGGGATCCGTCATCCAGTCATCATGCCTCAGCCGGCGCCGATCCTCGTTCAGGCTGCGGGCCCGACCTCCCACTCCACGCAGATGACCCGCCGATCCGCCTGCGCGTCCGCGAGTTCCCGCACCGCCTCCGGCCCGCCCGCGCCGGGCGCCGAGGTCAGCAGCACGGTGAAATCCGTGGGATCGGCCGCGGTCAGCTCCAGCAGATTGGTCGCCGCCACCAGCCGCGTCGCACCGGACGCGTGCACCACACCCCGCACCGCCGACCCGCATTCGCGAATGTCCTGCAGGGCCGTCGCGAGGTCGGCGCGATCGGCGCAGTCACACCGCATCATGACGATCCGATCCTCCATGCCGGTCAATCGGGCGGGCAGCGGCCGCGGTGTGCGAGTCAACACCACCACGTCCCGCGCGCCGGCCGCCAGCAGCCACCGCACCGCGGCCTCGCCCTGCGGCCCCAGCCCGCCCGCCACCACGTACGTCCCCTCGGGACGGATCTCCACCTCAGGGAACACCGGACCGGGCGGATGTCCGTCCGCGGCGAACCCGGGCCGCGGCCAACTGCCCGAATCACCGGAATCCGGTCGCCGCCACTGCCGTTGCGGGGGTGCGGTCGTGTGCGGACCCAGCGCGGTCCAATCCACGGTCCGCCCTTCCAGATACAGCCGCGCGATCGTCCGCAACAGACTCCCCGCCTCGTCATCCGCCGCCAGCACGGGCCACACCCCGTCCCGCAGCGCGATCCGCTCCCGCACCGCGGCGGTGAGCACCGAGGTGGGACCGACCTCGAGCACGGTCGAAAAGCCGTCCGCGACAACACCGTCCAACGCCGCCGCGAGCTCGACCGCGTGCGAGACGTTCTCGGCCCAGTACTCGCCGTCCATGCGGAGCGCGCTGGCCGGGTCGGGCGCGGCGGACGGGCCGACGCCCATCGGGTCACCCGGTAGGCCAGTGCTCGGGATAGCGGGCGCCTGGCCAGCATTCGGGTCAGTACGTGTCGGGATGGTGCGCGGGTTCGCGCTTGTCGGGATGGTGCGCGGGTTCGCGCTTGTCGGGATGGTGCGCGGGTTCGCGCTTGTCGGGATGGTGCGCGGGTTCGCGCTCGTCCGGATGGTGCGCGGGTCTGTGCTCGTCCGGATGGTGCGCGGGTCTGTATGTGTCGGGCTGGTGCGGAGGGCTGGAGTGTCGTTGTCGTGGGCCGAGCCATCCGGGCTTTCGGGGCGCAGCACGGTGCCGCGGCGGGTGGCCGAATAGAGTGGCCACCACGGCTGCCGGGGTGTGAGATCAGCGAGTTCGCCGCGCAATTCGTGGGCGCGGCCGCGGACCATCGGCAGGTGTGGCGGTTCGTGATCCGATCCGGCGGGTACCCGCTGTGCGAAGATGGCGCGCCGATGGGCTCGCCGGACCAGCGCGTCGACATACCGTGGCTCACCGGACACGGTGATCGCCAGGCCGTCCACGGCGGCCACCGCGACCTCCGCGCTCATCGGCGTGACCAGCTGATTCACCTCGGCGGGGGTCGCCTCCAGCACCGCCGCGGCCCCGCCGCCACCGGCCCGGGCCACCAACCGCGCTCGCTCCACCGCGACGCGCGCCCCGTCCTCGAGCGACAACGCGCCGCACCCGACCGCCGCCGCGACCTCGCCCGCACCGTGCCCGGCGACGCCGTCCGCGTGAATCCCCCACGACTCCAGCAATGCCGTCAGCGCGTACTGGAAGACGAACAGCGAAATCTGCCGGGAAACGATCCCATCGCGGCCATCCGGGATGCCCGTGACTCCCCCGTCGTGGCTACCGGAGTTTCGGAGGTCGCCGTGGATGCCACTGCCGGTCCGGCTATCGGGAAGGTCACCCGCGCAGTGTGTCTCGTCGAGCTCCGCAGCGTCTGCTCCGTCAGCGCCGTGACTCGACGCGGCGGTGGCCGTGGACGGCGGTGAATGGTCCGACGCCGGGTGCTGGTTTGCCGAGGTCGCCACCGGGACATGCCCGTTCCGCCCGAATCCATAGCGCGGCGTCCATACTCGCGGGCCGCCCACCGCGACGACCGCGTCGACAGCCCTGGTGAGGGCCGCGGCGAAGACCGGGTAGCGCGCGGCGAGGGCGCGTCCCATGCGCGGATGGTCTCCCGTCCCGGGGAACAGGAGAAGTACGCCGCCGTCCGCACGTTCGCGGACCGGGGTGAAGACATCGGGCCCGGACACCGTCACGAAGGGAGCGGCTGTCACGGAGCCGGTGCCGGGCGTCGCCAGCGGTGCCCGTGCGCGATCCGTCGCGGTGCTCGCCTCGATCCGGCGGGCGAGCGCGCGCAACTGGGCGGCGGCTTCGATGCCGTCCCGCGCGATGACGGCGGCGCGGGCCGGTTCGGGCACGAGTCTGGCCGTGGCGGCGGCGAATTCGCGCAGAGATCGGTACGAACCGAGCGCGACGGCCCAGCGCAGGGCCAGGTGGTGGATGGTGACGGCGTCGGATCCGGAGACCGGGATGAGAACGGGCGGTTCCTCACCGCGGCCGGAGTCGGACGATCCGCCCCGGCGTGGATCGTCCAGGGCGATATGCGCGTCCACACCGCGCGCCTCGCGGAAACCGATTCCGGGGCCGCCGATTTCGGCGTACCGGCGGGTCCGGGTGCGCAACGCGTCGCCGGTGCGTTGCAGCACCAGGACGGTGCACACCCCGGCGCCACCGCCCGCGCGGTCGCCGCCCTCGTGCCCCGCGCCCCGCGGCAGCGGCAGGCGCAGGTCCGAGATATCCGGGAGCAGTGTGAGATCCACGCCCCCGGCGAGGACGAACGGCACGGATTCGTCGGCCAGCAGCCGGACGCCCATGTCCACCGCCACCAGCGGTGAGGCCCGCTGGCTGTCCACGGTCAGACTGGGCCCGCGCAGGTCGAGCGCACGCGACAGGTGGTGTGCCGTATTGGTGCCGCCGATCGCGCCGAACACGACCGCCGCCTGGGAACCCGTTGCCAGGCAACCCAATCCGGAGTCGTCGAGGGCTTCGACGGCCGCCTCGAGGGTGGTGCGCTGGCGCGGGGTCAGGCCGACGGCGGCGAGCCGGTCCAGCCCGAACCACGCGTGGTCGAAGTCGGTGCCGGTGGCCCGGCAACCGACACCGACGATCGCCACCCTCGTCGCCGGGGTGGGATCGGTGGTCGCTCTCGTACTGTGGTGCACAGGAATGCCCTCCCGTGTCCGCGCGCTGTCGGCCGTCGAGGTACTCCGGCGATTCTGCCAAGATTTCCTCGCGGTCTGAAGACCTTTCGTGCAGGCACGGCCCCGCGACCGCCGCGAGGCTCACCGCCGCCTGGGATTACGAGGCGGTGCGAGAGTGAAAGGGCTGGTCGAAATCCTCGGCCGTGGCGTGGGTACTGAAGAACCGCAGTGCTAGGTTCACCGCGTCCTGTTCGGTGTACACACCGGAGATGGCCATGGTCCGGCGCAGCGCGTCGTCGTCGAGATAGATTCGAGTGATTGCCATTTCAGGCACCTCCGCCGCATCCGTCGTTACTGAAAAGCATGACGGATCCAGCGTCCTGGGATACCCCGAATGACGAGAGCCCTCGGCACGGGTGCCAAGGGCTCTTGTCGTAATTGTCTGGGACGTACCGACTTTCGCCGGAATCATCCCGAAGGGATCAGCCGAGCATGCCCGCCAGCCGCTGCCCGATCAGCGCCTCGGCCTCGGTGACCATGCGCGACACCAGCTCGCCGCAGGTCGGGATGTCGTCGATGAGGCCCTGCACCTGACCGGCCGACCAGATGCCGGCGTCCAGGTCGCCCTCCTCGAACACCCGGCGACCGCGGGCGCCCGCGACCAGGTCCCGGACGTCCTCGAACTTGCCGCCCGCCTTCTCGATCTCGACGACCTTGCGACTGATCTCGTTGTCCGCCACCCGCGCGGTGTTGTGCATGGTGCGGAAGATGAGCTGGGTGGCCCGCTCGGAGTTGGCGACGATCTGCTCCTTGACCGTCTGGTGGATGGCCGACTCCTGGGTGCACATGAAGCGGGTGCCCATGTTCACGCCGTCCGCGCCCAGCGCCAGCGCCGCGACCAGGCCGCGGGCGTCGGCGATACCGCCGGAGGCGATGACCGGGATGTCGAGCGCCTTGGTGGCGGCCGGGATCAGGATCAGACCGGGCACGTCGTCCTCGCCGGGGTGGCCGGCGCATTCGAAGCCGTCGATGGACACGCCGTCGACGCCGATCTTCTGGGCCTTGAGCGCGTGCCGGACGCTGGTGCACTTGTGCAGCACCTTGATTCCGGCTTCCTTGTAGTACGGCAGGAACGGCTCGGGGTTGGACCCGGCGGTCTCCACGATCTTCACGCCGGACTCGATGATGGCCTGCACGTACTCCTGGTACGGCGGCGGGTTGATCGACGGCAGGATAGTGACGTTCACGCCGAAGGGCTTGTCGGTCAGCTCCCGCGCGCGGTCGATCTCGCGGCGCAGGTCGTCGGGGGTGGGCTGGGTCAGCGCGGTGATGATGCCGAGGCCGCCCGCCTCGGAGACGGCCGCGGCGAGCTCGGCGCGGCCGACCCACATCATGCCGCCCTGCACGATCGGGTGCTCCACCCCGAAGGTCTCGGTGAATCTGGTCTTCAGTGCCATGGGCGCTGTCCTCTCCCTGCCTCTCGCAACTGCCCCGATACTCGCATAGTTGCATATGGGGCGACAACCCTGATGTGAGTCAGAGTTTGCATATACACAGTGCCGTCACCTGTGGGTCTGTGTATGGGTACCTGTGGGCAACACGGTGGTACACGCCTGAATATGGCCTCTGAACTGCTGGATGACTGGGTGAGAACGTATCGATTAATCCTTCTCTGTAACCCTTGTCACGTCAGAAAGTTAAGCGGTATTCTCACGGTCGATCAGCGTGAAAGGACACCGCATGACCTTCCAGCCGCTAGACGAGCCGATTCGATCGGTTCGCAACCACTGGGTGAACCAGATCGCCACGCACGCGGCCATGCGGCCCGGCCACGTGGCCTTCAGGTTCAAGGGCGCGGAGACCACCTGGAAGCAGCTGCACGAGCGGTCGGAGAAGTTCGCCGACGCGCTGTCCCGTCGAGGGGTCGGGTTCGGCGATCGCGTGCTCATCCTGGCGCTGAACTACACCGAGTACATCGAGGCGGTCATGGGCATCAACGCCCTCGGCGCCATCGCGGTGCCGGTGAACTTCCGGCTCACCCCGCCCGAGGTCGCCTACATCGTGGCCGACTCCGGCGCGAAGGCGATCGTCACCGATTCCGTGCTGCAGCCGCTCGCGGTGGGCGTGGCGGGGCAGGCCGTGGAGCTGTCCACCGTGGTCGTGATCAACGGGCGGACCGGCGAGGGCGTGCTCGGCTACGACGAGCTGCTCGCCGAGCCGGGTGAACCCCATGCGCCGCTGGACATTCCGGAGGACACGCCCTGCCTGATCATGTACACCTCGGGCACCACCGGCAGCCCCAAGGGCGCGGTGCTCACCCACGCGAACATGAACGCGCAGGCGCTGACCTGTATCCGGGCCCTGGAGATCAGCCCCGATTCCATCGGCTTCTGCACCTCGCCGCTGTTCCACATCGCCGGATTGGGCAGTCTCGCCCCGTATTTCATGCTCGGCGGCACCACCGTGCTGCACCCGCTGGGCGCGTTCGACGCCACCGAATTCCTCGACGCCATCGAGGCCGAGCAGGCCACCACCGCGTTCTGCGTCCCGGCGCAGTGGCAGCTCATCTGTGAGGAGCCCACCGTCAAGCAGCGCAAGCTGGCCCTGCGGGCGCTGTCGTGGGGTGCGGCCCCCGCCTCGGACACGGTGCTGCGGGCCATGGCCGACTGCTTCCCGGACGCCTTCAACGTGGCGGTCTTCGGCCAGACCGAGCTGTCGCCCATCACCTGTGTGCTCGAGGGCAAGGACGCGCTGCGCAAGCTCGGCTCGGTCGGCCTGCCCATCCCGACCCTGCAGGTCCGGGTCGTCGACGACGAGATGAACGATGTCGCGCCGGGTGAGATCGGCGAGATCGTCTACCGCGGACCGACTCTCATGCAGCGCTACTGGAACAAGCCCGAGGCCACCGCGGAGGCCTTCCACGGCGGCTGGTTCCACTCCGGTGATCTGGTGCGCCGCGACGAGGAGGGCTTCGTCTACGTGGTGGACCGCAAGAAGGACATGATCATCTCCGGCGGCGAGAACATCTACTGCGCCGAGGTCGAGAACGTGCTCTTCTCGCACCCCAAGATCCACGAGGCCGCCGTGGTCGGCCGCGCCCACGAGAAGTGGGGCGAGGTGCCGGTGGCGGTGGTCGCGCTGGCCGCGGGCATCGACGAGCTGACCCTCGAGGAGCTGGAGCCGTTCCTGAACGAGTCCCTGGCCCGCTACAAGCACCCCAAGCATCTGGTGGTGGTGCCCGAGCTGCCCCGCAATGCCAGCGGCAAAGTCGTGAAGGTCGCACTGCGCGACCAGTATTCGGCCTGACCCGACCGCTGCGCTCTAGCCTCCCCCGCCCGTTGCTCCCGCACCGGGCGCGAGTGTCAAATCATGTCCTTCGCGGTGAGCCAGCGCATGATCGGCCAGCCGCAGAACACCGGCAGCCAGCAGGTCAGCACGCGGTAGAGGAGCACGGCGGGGACCGCGATCCCCGCCGACACTCCGAACGCGGCCAGACCACCGATGAGCGCGGCCTCCACCGCACCCACACCGCCGGGCGTCGGCGCGGCCGAGGCCAGCGTGCCGCCGATCATGGTGACGATGGTGACGGTCACGAAAGTCGTACTGCCGCCGAAGGCTTCGATACTGGCCCACAGCGCCAGCGCCATGCCGAGGGTGGTGGTGGCGCAGCCGCCCACGATCATGGCCAGCCGCCCCGGACGCCGCGCCAAGTCCTTCAGCTGGGCGACCACATCCGCCAGCTGCGGACGCACCTCGTTGAGCAGCCACTTGCGCACCTTGGGGACGAACATGGTCACGCCCAGCAGGCCCAGCAGGGCGCCGGCCACGAGGTACAGCACGGTGGCGCTGGGCACGAAATGCGAGAGGTCGGTGGAGGTTCCGGCCAGCGCGCCGAAGATCAGCAGCAGCAGCACGTGGGTCACCACCTGGACGGTCTGCTGCAATGCGACCGCCGCGGTGGCCCGTACCGCGCCGAGCCCGCCCTTCTGCAGGAAGCGCACGCTCAACGCCAGACCGCCGACACCGGCCGGGGTGGTGGTCGCGGCGAAGGTGTTGGCGATCTGCATGAGCAGCAGATTGCGGAACTTCACCGCCTCGGAGGCGCACGCCCACAACGCCATCGCCGCGCCCACGTAGGTCAGCGCGGACACGGTCAATCCGAGCAGCGCCCACCACCAGTTCAGGCTGCCCAGTTCGGAGGCGAAGGTCGGCACCGCGCTGATGTAGGGGTACGCCACGTACACCAGGCCGATCAGCAGGACCAGCTGGATGATCTGGTTGCGCGAGAAGCGGTTGATCTGCGCGGCCTCGATCTTGTCCTGCCCGGTCTGCGCGGCCACTTCCTCGCGGATCGACGTCATCAGCTCGCCCGCGTCGGGCACCGCCCCGCGGACGTGCGTGGGCATGGCGGTCTTGGTGAGTCGCGCCGAGGCGTCGAGCACGGCCTGCTTGTCCAGCACCTCGAGCGCGGTCCGCACCGCCGGGCCGGTGCCGAACAACGCCGACGAGCCGAGCAGCAGCTGGGCCACGTCGGAGTCGAAACGCACCTGGTAGGCGCCGAATTCCGATTGCACGAAGCCGCCGAACAACACGGCGTCGTCGAGGATGCGGATCTCGTCGGTGCGCAGATCACCGTGCGACATCTGGGCCTGGTGCATGCGGTGCAGCGCCTGCCACACCCGGGTCAGCGCCGGTTCCCCGTCGGCGGCCGCGAGCGGACGGCCCTGGGGCACGGTGTGCGCGTACAGCGTCCAGCCGCGGTCCAGCGCAGCGACGGTGAGCGGTTTGTAGCTGGCCAGCCCCAGATCCGCGATGGCGAAACCCATCAGCGCCTTGTGCTCGACCGCGCGCCGCATGGACGCGAACGGGGCCGGATACTCGCCGCTGCGAATGGTCAGCCAGCGCCGCAACTGTTGCAGCATGCCGCGGCTGCGCTGGTTCGCGCCGTACAGTTCGATGATCAATTCATCGTCCGGCGAATGGGATTCGCCGGACTCGGCCTCGCCGGACGGGCCGTTGGGCGAGGCGCTCAGCTCGGGCTGCGGCGTCGTCGACGCCGAAAGCACCAGCGGCCCACGGGCAGCCGGGCGCAGCACCGTGAACGCGGTGACCCGGAAGCCGCGCTGGGCCAGCACCCGCACCGCGGCGGCCAGCGGCACCTCCAGCGCGGGGGTGCCGACCACCAGCACGATCACCGCGCCCACCAGCCAGCCCACCACCAGGCCCAGGGCCGCGCGGGCGGGCACCACCAGCGAGACGAACAGGTGGATCGGCACGAACGCCAGCAGCAGCGTCCACCACCAGCGCCGGGCCCGGGCGGGCAGCCATGGGCTGGCCACGGTGAGCGTCGCGGCCAGCATGGCGATCCAGCGCGGATCGTCGAGGAACTGCGACAGGAAGGTGTTGACCTGCCCGGCCTCGGACAGATGCCAGCGGGGCGCGGAGAAGCCGCTGCCGGTGATGGAGAACAGCGCCAGCGCGATCAGGCCCGCGGAGGTGAAGCCCGCCAGCAGCTTCCACTGCCGGCGCAGCACCAGCCGCACCAGGATGGCGAAGGGCAGCACCAGGACGGCGATGCCGTAGACGATGTAGACCAGGTTGGACTGTTCCGGGGTCAGGAACCCCACGATCTTGGATACCGACCGTTCCAGCGCCTCCCACTGCGGCCTGCTGATCAGCGATCCCGCGATGACCACGGCCACCGACAGCGCGGACAGCACGACGCGCAGAATGTCACTGGTCCGGCGGATCCGCGGCTGCAGCAGGCTGCCGGAGACGGGAATCTCCCGCCCGTCGACTCGCATGTCCTATTCGCGCTTTCGGATCGTGGGAACGGCTGCGGTCCCAGGGTCGGCTGACGTCGCTAACCGTAACCCGTGGGCCGGACACTGCCCGACAAGCCCGGCCCGAAGCGTCCGCCGCGCCCGGTTCCGGTATCGGTTTTTCCGGCTTATTCCGAGGATCGGGCGGCGGTCCGACCGGCGTGCGAGGATCTGCCCGTGGTGCTCGATCTGCGTGTCTGCTTTCTGGGGGAGTCGTTCGTCGCCGGGGTCGGTGATCAGAAATGCCTGGGGTGGGCGGGGCGGCTGGCGGCCCGGGCGACCGCGGCCGGGCAGCCCCTGACCTACTACAACCTGGGGATCCGCCGGGAGAACAGCACCGAGCTACGGGGGCGGTGGGAGGCCGAATGCGCGCCCCGGCTGCCCGCGGGCGCGGACTGCCGGGTGGTGATCTCCACCGGCGTCAACGACACCCAGTTCGAGAACGGGCGTCCCCGAGTCGATTCCGTGGAGTCGGTGCGCAACCTGGCCGAGATCCTGCGCCGGGCGCGGGAAAAGGGTTGGCAGGCAATGGTGGTCGCGCCACCGCCGAACGTCGACGACGAGCACAATGCCCGGCTGCTGGACCTCGACGTCCGCTACGCCGAGCTGTGCGACGAGGCGCAGGCGCCCTACCTGCGGGCCCATCAGCCCTTACGTGAGAACCAGATCTGGATGCGCGACATCGCCGCCGGTGACGGCTACCACCCGAGCGCGACCGGCTACGACGAATTCGCCGCCCTGCTCGCCCCTCACTGGCTGCTCTGGCTCGCCGATCCGGGCTCGGAACTGCCTGTCGTGCGCTGATTTCGCCGGGCTCGTCGTCCTCGCCTTTCGAGTAGGGCAACTTCGTAGCAATTCGAATCTGGCGCGCGCCAACGCCCGAATCGCCCGACGCGAGCACCGTCACTCCCCGCGTGCCGCCCCTCCCGACACGGAACCGCCGGTAGCATGCCGCCCGAATCCCACCTTCCAAGCCAGGGGTATGCCTACCGGTTGCCCTGTTCCTAACCTGGTGGCATGGATATCGACACGCGACTGCTGCGTTACTTCCTGGCAGTCGCGGATGCGGAGAACCTGCCGCGGGCGGCGCAGCGACTGCATGTCGCGCAGCCCGCGCTGGCGACCCAGATCAAACAGCTCGAACAACAGCTGGGCGTGGAACTGTTCATCCGGTCCCGGGCGGGCTGGACCCTGACCGCGGCCGGCAAGGTGCTCGCCGAGCAGCTGCCCGCGCTGCTCGCGTCCTGGGACCGGATCCTGCGCAACACCAAGAGCGACTCCAGCCGCGCCTCCCGGGTGCTGCGGCTGGGTTGCGTGAACAGCGCGGCCGACAGCCATATCCCGGAGATCATCCGGGTCTTCCACCGGCTGCACCCGGACTGGCAGGTCGATCTGCACCAGGGCGGCTGGACCGACCCGACCGCCGGACTCGACGAGGGCGATGTGGATGTCGCCCTGCTGCGCTTGCCCTTTCCCGGTCAGGACCAATACCACCTGCGGGAACTGTTCGCCGAACCGCGCTGGATCGCGCTGCCCGAGGACCATCCGCTCGCGGACCGCCACGACATCGCGTTCCGGGAACTGTGGGACGAGCCCTACGTCGCCTCGCCCGCCGAAACCGGTTGGTGGCGCGACTATTGGATGGGCCTGGACTCACGGCCCGCGGACACCGCCATCATCGGCGCCATCGCCCGCAATACAGACGAATGGCTGCGCGCCATCGCCAATGGCTTCGGGGTGAGCTTCACCCCCGCCTCCACCTCCCGCACCGAATACCCGGGCGTGGTGTTCCGGCCCGTACACGGCATCGGCCCCACCCGGGTCGCCGTGGTCTGGCCGGACGCCTCCGAGGCCGATCCGGTGGTGCGCTACTTCATTCGCTGCTGCTCCGACATCATGGGCGGCCAGCACGGCGCGGACGGCCGCCGCACGTCCTAACCCCCGAGCCGCCGCCGGTCGGACATGATAGGGGGCATGAGCGGTCAAGCGCGGAGGCGGCAGCGCAGCGTAACCACGCAGCGCTCCGCTCGTGCCCGAGAGGACGCGGCATGAGCGGTCAAGCGCGGAGGCGGCAGCGCAGCGTAACCACGCAGCGCTCCGCTCATGCCCGAGAGGACGCGGCATGAGCGGTCAAGCGCGGAGGCGGCAGCGCAGCGTAACCACGCGGCGCTCCGCTCGTGCCCGAAAGGACGCAGCATGAGTGACCAGCACGAACACTGGCAGCGCACCTACCGCACGCATCCGGGCATGTACGGCGAGCAGCCGTCGGAGGCCGCGGTGTACGCGGCCGACCTGTTCCGCGAGCAGGGCGCCGTCGAGGTGCTGGAACTGGGCGCGGGTCACGGCCGCGACGCGATCTATCTGGCGCGCCGCGGTTTTCGGGTGACGGCCACCGATTTCAGCGCCGTCGGGCTGGCCCAGTTGCGGGAGTGGGCGGACGCGGCCGGCCTGAGCGCGCGGGTGACCACTCTGGAACACGATGTCCGCCAGCCGATTCCGCTGCCGTACCGCGCCGTGGACGCGGTCTACGCGCACATGCTGCTGTGCATGAACCTCAGCACCCAGGAGCTGCGGGACCTGGTCGCGGAGATCCGCCGAGTGCTCAAGCCCGGCGGGGCGTTCGTCTACACCGTCCGCAATACCGACGACGCGCACTTCGGCACCGGTAAGGCGCTGGGCGACGACATCTACGAGCACGGCGGGTTCGCGGTGCACTTCTTCTCCGAGGCGCTGGTGGACAGCCTGGCCGCGGGCTGGGAACTGCGCGACCGGCACCCGTTCGAGGAGGGCGAGCTGCCGCGGCGGCTGTGGCGGGTCACCCAGCTGCTGCCCTCGCGGTGACGGGACCCGCTCAGTCCTGTTCCAGCACCGCCATGGCGGCATTGTGCCCGCCGATGCCGCTGACCCCGCCGCCGCGCACCGCACCCGCCCCGCACAGCAGAACATTGCGATGCCCGGTCGCGACGCCCCACCGCTCCGCCGGGCTGTCGGCGGAGCCGATGCGGTAGGGAAAAGCCAAGTCCGCGTGGAAGATATGCCCGCCGGGCAGCCCCACCTCGCGTTCGAGTTCGACCGGGGTGCGGGCCTCGATGCACGGGTTGCCCTCACCATCCAAGGCCAGGCAGTCACCGATGGGTTCGGCCAGCACCGAATCCAGCTGCGCCAGAGTGGCGTCCACCAAGCGCCGCTTCGCGCCGCGCGGGTCGTCGGCGAAAAGCCGTGCGGGCGTGTGGAGGCCGAACAGGGTGAGGGTGTGGAAGCCGCTCTCGATCAGCTCCGGCGCGAGGATCGACGGGTCGGTGAGGGTGTGACAGTAGATCTCCGACGGCGGCGCCGAAGGCAGCGCGCCCGCCGCGGCCTCCCGATAGGCGCGGTCGAGCTGGGCCGCGGACTCGGAGACGTGGAAGGTCCCGGCGAAGGCGGTGCGCGGATCCACCCGTGGGTCAGGGAGTTTCGGCAGCCGCCGCAGCAGCATATTGATCTTCAGCTGCGCGCCTTCGGGCTTGTCGGCCGACTCGCCCAACAGGCCCGCCAGTGTGTACGGCGCGGCGTTCACCAGCACGTGCCGGGCGCCGGCCGTGCCCGTGCGATCGCCCTCGGTGAAGCGGACTTCCGCGGCGTCGCCGTCGGTGTCGATGCCAATGACGGTGCGGCCGGTCCGGATCTCCGCCCCCGCCCGGCGGGCCGCCGCCGCGAGCGCGTCGGTGAGCGCGCCCATGCCGCCGACCGGCACGTTCCAGTCGCCGGTGCCGCCGCCGATCACGTGATAGAGGAAGCAGCGGTTCTGCAGCAGCGACGGATCGTGGGCGTGGGTGAAGGTGCCGATCAACGCGTCGGTGAGCACCACGCCGCGCACGGTGTCGTCGGCGAAGGCGGCCTCCACCGATTCCCCCAGGGGCCGTTCGAAGATCGCCTCCCAGGCGGCGGAATCATCGACCGTGCGCTGCAGTTCGGCGCGGGTGGGCAGCGGATGGGTGAGTGTCGGGAACACCCGCTCGGCCAGCCGCCCGGTCACGGCGTAGAACCGCTGCCACGCTTCGTAATCCCGCTCCGACCCGGTGACCTGCGCGAAACTCGCGCGGGTCGCCGCCTCGGAGCCGTTGTCCACCAGCAGCCCCGCATCGCCGATCGGCGTGTACGAGGAGATACGGCGCTTACGGGTCTCGAAACTCAGATCCAGGTCCCGGACGATCCGTTCGGGCAGCAGGCTCACCAGATACGAGTACCGCGACAGCCGCGCGTCGAAGCCGGGGAACACCCGCTCGGAGACGGCCGCGCCGCCGGTATGGTCCGCGCGTTCCAGCACCAGCACCGACTTCCCGGCCCGGGCCAGGTAGGCGGCGGCCACCAACCCGTTGTGGCCGCCGCCGACCACGATCACGTCGTATCCCGCCTGCGTCATGCCTCCATCGCATCACACTGTGTTCGATTTGCCCCTCCGCTTCGCTCCGGGGCGGGTTCGCGGCGCTGGAGGTCTCGTTCTTCCCTCCCTCCGCTCCTCCGCTTCGCTCCCCCGCTCCACTCGGTCCAGAACGAGACGCGCCGCGAACCTCCGGGGTGTTCTACGCGAACCTCCGGGGGTGTTCTAGCGGGTGCTCATGTCCAGCGCGGCGAGGTGGCTGAACAGCACCGACGCGCCGATCGGGTTGCCGCCGCCGGGGTAGACGGTGCCGCTGACCGCGGCCATGGTGTTGCCCGCGGCGTACAGACCCGGGATGGGTTCGCCCGCCTCGTTCAGGACGCGGGCGGCGGTGTCGGTGCGCAGACCGCCCTTGGTGCCCAGGTCGGAGATGCCGAAGGCGGCCGCGTGGAACGGGCCCCGCACGATCGGGGCCAGCGGCGGTTCGCCATTGGAGAAGGCGCGGTCGTAGGCCTCGTCGCCGCGGCCGAAGTCCGGATCGACGCCCGCGGTCACGAATTCGTTGAAGCGGGCCACGGTGGCGATCAGCGCGTCGGCGGGGACGCCGATCTCCGCGGCCAGACCCTCCAGCGTGTCGGCGGTCTTCCACAGGCCCGCCTCGATGAAGCGTTCCGCCTCGACCATCGGCACATTGCTGGCCTTGATCGGCGGCGCCACGCCCTCGGCGTCGTCGTAGATCATCCAGTACGGGAGGGTCACAGAGCCGTCGCCGAGGTGCTCGATGATGTCGCGGCCGAGCCGGTCGTAGGGCGCGGACTCGTTGACGAACCGCTCGCCGGCCTGGTTGACGAAGATGCCGCCGGTGAACCACAGCGCGAACGCCGCGCGCCCGTCGGGATGGATGAGGCCCGGCGACCACCACGCCTGATCCATCAGGTCGGTGTCCGCGCCCGCCGCGATGCCCGCCACGTGCGCCTGGCCCTGATTGCCCCACGGCCCCATGGTGTCCCGGGCCACGCCCGGCACGCCGTAGCGCTGCCGCAGCTCGTCGTTGCCCTCGAAACCGCCGGCCGCCAGCAGCACGCCCTTGCGAGCCCGGATCGCGATGCGCTGCCCGTTGCGCTCCACGATCGCACCGGTCACCGCGCCGTCCTCGGTCACCAACTCGACCAGCGCGGTGTTCAGGTGCAGCGCCACGTCCGGGAACTTCGACAGGCCCAGCAGGAAGCGGCCGACCAGGGCGCGCCCGCCGATCAGATAGTCCGGCTGCGGGTCGCCGTGCCGTTCGGTGGCCAGCGGTCCGCGCACGGACTCGCTCAGCTCACCCAGCTTGGCGGCCTTCAGCGGCGCGGGCACGATGTGCCGCTTGCCGTCCAGGCGCGCCTTCGGGGCCTTGCCGAAGTAGTCCGGCCACGGGAACATCTGGAACGTGAACGCGTCGTCCTGCTCCAGGTACTCGATGACCTTCGCGCCATTGCGGATGTAGGTCTCCTGCAAATCCGCCGGGGTGCGGTCGCCGACCACCGCGCGGAAGTAGGTGAGCGCGTCCTCGACGGTGTCGTCCACGCCCTCGCGCCGCAGCACCGGGTTGCACGGGAACCAGACGCCGCCGCCACCGGAGAACGAGGTGGTGCCGCCGAACTTCTCGGTGGCCTCGACCACCGCCACGCTCAGGCCCTCGCGGGCGGCCGTGTAGGCCCCGGCCAGGCCGCCGCCCGACCCTGCCACCAGGACATCGACTTCTTCGTTCCAGTCCGTCACCGTTTGCTCCCTGATCGACGCGGTCTCTTCGCGCGACGGTATGCGGGCGGGCGCGCCCCGCGCATCAACTATCCCAATGGCCGGATAGCCGATCGGTTCCAGGAGGTCAGCACGATTTTGCCGCGCACCCGCCCGGACTCGCCCAGCGCGTGCGCCGCGGCCGCGTCGGTGAGCGGCAGCACCCGGTCGACCACCGCGCGCAAGCGACCGGCAACCACCAGCTCGGCGACTCGGGCGAGATCCGCGCCGGACGGGGTGAAGTAGTGGCGGTGGTAGCGGGGATCGTCGAGCGCCTCCTCGCCCTGGGCGTCGATCACGCGGCCGTGCGGGGTGAGAACGCGCAATGACCGGGCCGCGTAGTCGCCGCCGACCAGATCGAAGGCCAGGTCCACGTCGCGCACAGCGGTGGCGAAATCGGTTGTCGTGTAATCGATCAGCTCGTCCGCGCCCAGGTCGCGCAGGAATTCGTGGTTGGTGGTGCGGGCCGTGCCGATCACATACGCGCCGCGCGCCTTCGCGATCTGCACCGCCAGATGGCCGACGCCACCCGCTGCCGCGTGTACCAGAACCCGTTGTCCCGGTGTGACTTCGGCGAGCGCCTGCCAGGCGGTGAGTGCCGCGGTGGGCAGCGCGGCGGCTCGGACGTGATCGAGTCCGGCGGGCTTGCGGGCCAGGAATTCCGCAGGGGTCACCGTGTATTCGGCGTTCGCGCCGGAGCGGCTGACCACATTGCCGAAAACCTCGTCCCCGGACCGGAATTCGGTGACCTCCGCCCCGACTTCGGTGACGACGCCCGACAGGTCCAGGCCCAGGGTGAACGGCGGCGGGCCCAGTTTGGTGATCGCGCCGGAGCGCAGTTTCCAATCGGCGGCATTGATCGAGGTGGCCTCCACCCGCACCAGCACCTCGCGCGCGCCGGGCCGCGGCCGTTCGACCTCCACCGTCTCCAGAACGCCGGGTCCGCCGAGGGTGCGCTGACTGATCGCTTTCATGATCTCGATCCTGCGCGGGATAGTCTCTGTCAGGAAGAAGGCACTCCTTTGATCCCGAGGTACCTCATGGATACCGTCTCCGACTGGGAGCCATCCGGAAATCTGGTCGACAGCTACCTGCGGCGCTGCCCCGCCCGCGACGTGCTCGCGGTGCTCGCCGACAAATGGGTGCTGCTGGTGCTGGGCACGCTGCGCAAGGAGGGCGGCCCGATCCGGTTCAACGAACTGCGCCGCCGCCTCGACGGCATCACCCAGAAGGTGCTCACCCGCACGCTGCGGGACCTGGAACGCGACGGGCTGGTCCGGCGGACCGTGTACCCGACCGTGCCGCCCCGGGTCGAGTACGCGCTGACCGAACTCGGCGCGGACCTCGGGCACATCACGCACGCCATGGGACAGTGGGCGCTGCGGCACGCCGACGAGATCGCCGTCGCCCGAGCGGCTTTCGACGAACGGGCGACCCGCGAGCCGGAACCGGTCAGCCCCTGAACCCGGGTTCGCTCACACCTTGACCGCCAGCACGATGGCCTGCGGGGTGCGCTCGTCGGGGCGGGCCTCCCGGGCCAGCGTCGCGGTGGCGCGAAAGCCGTGCGCGGCCAGCGCTTCGGCGAACGTGACCGGAGCCCAGCGGTAGGCGGGCGCGACCTTGTGGTCGTAGTCGTGCACGCCGGTCGCCTCGTCCGCGGCCTGGAAGCCGAACAGTGCGTGCCCGCCGGGCCGCAGCACCCGGGCGAATTCGGTCAGCACGTCCGGAACCCGGGTCGGCGGGGTGTGAATGATGGAGTACCAGGCCACGATTCCGGCCAGCGACTCGTCCTCGAACCGCAGCCGCTCCATCGGGCCGACCTCGAAGGACAGGTCCGGGTACAGCTCGCGGGCGATCCGGATCATCTCCGGCGACAGGTCGATGCCGGACACCTCCAGTCCGGCCGCCGCCAGATGCGTGGTGACCCGGCCCGGACCGCAGCCGATATCGGCGACCGGTCCTGCCCCGTGCTCCCGCACCGTGTGCGCGAACGCGTCGAGCATCACGGCGTCGAACGGGTTGTCCTGCAACTGCCGCCGGAACAGATCGGTGTACAGCTCCGCGACCTCGTCGTACGCGTCCCGGGTAACCGTTATGTCCGCACTGTCCACCATGTTTCGACTCTAGGCCTCCGTCGGCAGTGCCCCGATCGCGCCCGTCGACGGGGCCCGAACCGGCAGGTACTCGCCGTTCAACAGCACCCGCAACCGGGCCTGCGGCGGCATCAGGGTGCGCAGCGGCAGGATCGCCAGCCGGGCCAGGCGGCGCAGGTCCCGGGGCAGCGCGGGCAGTTGAAGGTCGATGTGCCACAGCGGATAGCGGTGATCGGGATGCTGCCAGCCGTCGCGCAGCATGAACTTCAGGACGCGCGGCGACAGTTCGCGGGCGGTGGCGGTGGCGAGTTCCAGGCGCAGCAGGTCGCCGTCCCGGTCGACCCGGGCCCGATGCGGGTCTCCGGCATCCACGGTGAGCTGGCCGGAGTCCGCCAGATCGGTGATGAGAGCGGCCAATTCCTCGTAGCACTGCTCCCATTCGCGATCGTGCGCGCGATGCGCGGCCCGCTGCTGCTCGATGATGAGGCGGCGGTCGCGTTCGCCCGGCCGCACCAGGTACAGCTCGACCGTGTCGGCCTCCGGAACCAGGCCCAGGGTGAGGCGGCCCTCCGGCCAGGCCGGTCCGTACGCCTGGCCCAGCACCGCGTGCCGGGGCGCCCCGAATTCGGCGCGGAACCCGTCCAGCGCACGAGCCTGGGCGGCGGTGCGCTGCGCCGCGACCTCGGCGGGCAGGCCCTCGTCGTAGAGGAAGGATTCGATGCTGTCGCTGAGCGTGACGCAGACCGCCTCGAGCCGGTCACCGTCGAAGCAGAAGCGGGCGCGCGGATCGTCCACGTGGAGCTCGGTGTCGGCCCACACCGTGCGCTCCCCGATATCGTTGTCGTGCACCGGTTTCCAGCCCACGACGGCGGCGAACCCGTCCAGGTCGGCGCGGGTCCAGGTCCACGCGAAGGCGCGGGCGGCACGCGCGATCTCGACGCCGGCGGGCACATCCACGCGCAGCGGCCCGGCATCGAATTCGGAAACGGCGTGGCGGCGCAGGAAGTCCGCGCGCTGGGTGCGGGAGGTCGGGTGCGGCGGAATACCGAGCGTGCTCACCTCCAGATCGGTGCCGCCCTCCAACCAGGCGTCGGCCACCAGTTCGGTCGGTGCGGCGACCCCGACCGCGCGCAGCGTGTCGGTGGTGCACAGGGCCAGCCCGCTCATGGCGACGGTGCCCGCGCGCCGGGAGAGGCGACGCGTCCAATTGCCCTCGCGAGGCGGCGTCCAGCCCAGCGCGATCAGCTGTCGTTCCAGTTCGGGGCCGTAATACCAGGCGGGATCGATGAATTCGCTGCGGGCCAACTCGCCCGCCAGCTGCTCCGGCCCGGCCTCGAACTGCACGAAACGCCCACCGGGCGCGGTCACCAGCAGTCGCCCGTCGACCGGCAGCGTCTCCAGGAATCCCGCCAGGCTCTCGGCGAACCGGATCCAGGGGCCCGCGGCGGCGCGGCGGCGGGCGGCCTCGTGGCGGCGCTCCATCCAATACCGTTGCGCGGTCGGATTCACCAGCAGCAGGTCCACGGTGTCCGCGCCGATCGTCAGACCCGCGAAGACATTCGGGAAACGCCAGGCCAGGCCCTCGGCGGGACCCGCGGCGGTGGTCTCCGGATCGCCCCAGCGGGTGGTGAACTCCGCGGCGGCGCGGGCCATGGCGGCGGTGAGCAGGTCCCGGCTGCGGGGGTCGGCGGGATCCGGGCAGTCGGAGATGGCCACGCGCACATGGTCCAGGCCGCGGTCACTGCCCCAGAACATGGCCGAGTCCCACCACACCGGCAGGCCGGTGCGCGAGAAGACCGGACCGTTGCGGAGAGTGCCGACCGGTTGTGGCCCGGTCCAACCGACCAGTCGGGCGAATTCCGCGACATTCCCGGAACCCCACCGCCAGCCGAACCCGGCGGCCGCACCGACGATCTCGACCGCACCCGCGATATCGACCCGTACCTCGAATCCCACCTCGCGACACTAACCCCGGCCCGGCCATGTCGGGAAACTTCCCGGCCGCGACTATTATGTAAGCGGCCGGCGCTTCCCACGGGGCGGACAACTCACGGGAAGCCCGGCCACGGTCTTCAATGCTCGGTCGGGAATCGCGAACTTCCCGCGTCGCCCGCCGGAATGATCGGCAGCACCAGCGCCGACGGATGCTCCGGATCGTGATAGACGGTCTGCGTCGCGACCTGCGTATTCGTGTTCTCCCCGAACGGATCACCGGTATTCGGATTCGGCGCGAACTGCGGGAAATCGCTGCTCGAGACCTCCACCCGGATCTTGTATCCCGCTTTCACCAGATAACTCGTCGGCCAGATATCGATCGAGTACCGGTACGGCTGCCCCGGCACGATCGGCGCCGGACGCTCCAGCGAATCCCGGAACGCCGCCCGAATGATCCCATTGTTGAGGTTCACCGTGGACCCGTCCGGCGCCACCGCCACCAGCTTCGCCGTGAAATCGGTATCCGGCGCACTCGAGGCCGCCCACAACGTCATTCGAACCGGACCGGTGATCTCCGTATCCCCCGGCATCGGCGCGGTCGTATAGGTGAGCACATCCGACCGCTGCTCCACCACGAACTGATCCACCGGCCCCTGCGGCCCCGACGACGCACCGCAACACGAATGGCCGCCCGCGCTCGGCACCGGATTCAACGGGTCGTACTCGAACCGATCCGGCTGCTGCGGATCCTTCGGCGCCTCGGCGGCCAGCGCGCCCGTCCGCCCCAGCATCGAATTGCCGCCATTCCCCGACAGGTAATAGGTGGTCCAGCGGGTATTCGGCAACGGCCACGCCGACGCCGACTTCCACCTGTTCGCGCCCATCACGAAATAGTCGACCACCGGCTGCCCGGAAACCTTGTTGTCCTTCCCCTTCAGGAAATGGTCGAACCAGGCCAGCATCAGCTCATTGATCGGACTGTCGCCCGCCGTCCCGGTCGCGGTCAGCAGGGGCGTCGTCACCCCGCTTCCGGGGCGACCCCATCCCAGGTGATCCCAGGGCCCCAGCACCAACCGCTGCCCGGCCCGCGCCTCCGGCGAACCGCCCCCGGCCACCATCCCCGTGAAGTTCTCCACCCCGCCGGCCAGGAACGCGTCGTACCAGCCCTCGAAATTCAGGACGGGGACTGTGACATTCGCGTACCTGTCCCGAATGCTCCACTGCTTCCAATAGTCGTCGCGGGTCGAATGCCGCACCCAGTCGTAGAACCACGGCGCGATCACCGGATCCCCCGGGTGCAACGGCGGAAACTGTTGATACGGGCGGAAACCCAGCCACCGGGTGTAATTCGTGCCGTCGGCCGCCAGCTGCTTGGCGGTGCCGGTATCGCCGCGATTCACGGCCGCGCTCGCCCCGATCGTCTCCATGGCCCACGGCTCCACGAACCCCAACCGGAACGCCCCGCCCTCGTAAGTCCACCCGTCGTAGTAATCCGAGGCGGTATTGGCCGGAACGATCGTGGTCAGATGCGGCGGCGTGCTGATCGCGGCAAGCCATTGCGTCGCACCGACATAGGACGACCCGTACATCCCGACCTTGCCATTCGTCCCCGGCAGCGCGGCCGCCCACTCCACCGAGTCGTAGCCGTCGGTCATGTCGTTCCCGAATTCGGTGAACACCCCCGCCGACTGACCCTGACCGCGAATATCCTGCACCACAACGAGATAGCAGTGCGAAGCGAACCACTCCGGCGTCCGATACCGGTACGGCTGGATCTGCGCCGCCGCCTTCCCGTACTGCGTCCGCATCAGCACCACCGGCACCGCGTCACCGGTCTTCGGCCGATACACATCGGCCTTCAACACCACCCCGTCCCGCATGGTCGCGGGCACGTTCTCCTGCTTGTCCACCGCGCACGCCCCACGCCCACCCGCGGGCGGCCAGCTCCCGGCATCCTGCGGCCCCGACCCGCCCCCGCCGCTCCCGCACCCGGCGGCGATCAGCGCGACCACGCCGACCACCGCTCCCACCTGTGCGATCCGGCCACGCCGTCGCCCACTCCGGGTCATGAATCGACGGTAACGCCGCACCCGCCCCCACCGGCCGACAATCGCTCAAACCGCACCGGTGGGCGGAGCCTGCCGCAGCTCCATGACCGCCAGCACCGCCAACACCACGAACAGGACCGCGCCGATACCCGCGACGGGTACAGATCGACCTATCCGCGGGCCATATCGACGAATCGGCTGAGGTGCAGCTGGTGCGCGACCGTGATGGTTGCGGTGGGGCCATTTCGGTGTTTGCCCAGAATGAGGTCCGCTTCACCGCCGCGAGGGTCGTCGCGTTCGAAAGCGTCAGGTCGGTGAAGCAGGATAACCATGTCGGCGTCCTGTTCTAGCGAGCCCGATTCGCGAAGATCGGAGACCATGGGGCGCTTGTCGGTTCGCTGTTCCGGACCACGGTTGAGCTGCGAAATCGCGATCACTGGGACCTCGAGCTCCTTCGCCATCAGCTTGAGGCTTCGGGAGAACTCGGAGACTTCCTGCTGTCGGGATTCGACCTTCTTACCGGAGCTCATCAGCTGGAGGTAGTCCACAACGATGAGGCGAAGGTCGTGCCTTTGCTTCAGCCGTCGAGCCTTCGCTCGAATTTCCATCATCGTCAGGTTCGGCGAATCATCAACGAACAGCGGCGCTTCGCTGATCTCGCTCATGCGCCGCGCCAGCTTGGTCCAGTCGTCGTCGCTCATCCGCCCCGAACGCATATCGCCCAGTTTGATTTTCGCCTCCGCGGATAGGAGGCGCATGACGATTTCGGTGCGGCTCATTTCCAGGGAGAAGATGACGCTGGCCATGCCGTGCTTGATGGAGCAGCTGCGCATGAAATCCATGCCCAGGGTGGAATTGTGAGTCGGGATCATCGCTCGGCTCGCGAGGTAGAGGTGATCCGTGTTGTCCACCTCCACGCAGCGGACCGGGACCGATGCGATCGGACGAATGTCCACGATGAAACGCGAACTGGAGCGCGATGTATTGGCCGCGCCACGTCGTTGCTTGTGCAGCAGCTCTTTTCGGCTCAGACCGAAGACCTCGTCCTCGGTGGCGAAGGTCAGGGTGTAGGCGGTCGAACTCGCTTCGGTACGGCCTCGGACTCGCTTGGTCGACAGCTGGCAGCGGTAGCCGAGGCTCACGATCAGCTCTTCGGTATCCCGGGCAAGCTGCTCGTTGGTCACTGCGAACTGGACCGAGCCGCCCTTGGTGACGGTCCCGTCGGTGTCGAGCAGGCCGGCGAGCAGGGCGCGTCGTTGTGTCTCGGAAGCGCGCAGGTACTCGGCAGGAATGTGCTTGTCGTTGAGCACCCCGATGGTGCGCAGACGAGCTTGCACACTTCCGACGGAATTGCGGCAGGACTGGCACAGACGCAGTCCGATGGACGGGCCGCCGCACTGCGGGCAGGTCGGGCTGGGTGCTGGACCGGAGACGAAACGAGCTTTACCACCGCAGGATCGGCCGCAGGTGCGGACCTCGCTGGTGTATGGGATGAACTCCGTACCGCAGACGATGCAGTCGCGCGGCTCGATCGGTGCGTCCTCGGGTAGCCGGAGGCTGTAGCGCAGCGGTGCGGAATCCGACTGCGTCGCCACGATGCCCTCGTTCTCGATCCGATACACGATCTCGGGGTCGGCTGTGGTCAGCTGCGCACACGCCGAACTACCGTCGCCGAGCCAAGCACCCAATGTGTATGGGGGCAAGAGCAGCTCGCGCTCGGGCAATTGCAGTGCCTCGGTGTTGACCACCGAGTGGTTGAGCCGTCGATCGGCGGTCTTGCAGCGCACAGTGGCCGCGATTTCGGCAGTCGTCCGCACTTCCGCGAAGGTCTTCTGATTCCGACACCGATTCTGGCCGGTAGCGGCCTGCTGCGCCGACCGGCGCGAGGATCGTGTCTCGGTGAGCCACTGATGCTGTTCATCCGCGACTATGACTGTGCCGTCGGAGAATTCGACCTCAAAGCAGGGCCGGTCCAGCATCACCTCGGTGGCGGCAACCACGCGGGTGGGTCGGCCCTGCGCATCCAGCAACTCGTCGCCGACCTTGACCTCGCCCATGGTGGTCCAGCCGCCCGGTGTGGGCAGCGGGGTATCGAGTGCGAGAGCCTTTCCGACGCCGGGTCGAGCTGCGACGATGACCATCTGGCCGGGGTGGAGGCCGTTGGTGATCTCGTCGAGTTCGGTGAAGCCGGTGGGGACGCCGAGGGAGATGCCGCCTCGGGAGGCGATGGAGTCGAGTTCGTCCATCGTGGGCTGGAGGATGTCGGTGAGGGGGGCGAAGTCCTCGCTGGAGCGGCGTTCGGTGACGTCGTAGAGCTCGGCCTGGGCGCGGTCCACGACCTCGGCCACGTCCTGGCCGTCGGCGCCCGCGTAGCCGTACTGGACGATGCGGGTGCCCGCTTCGACGAGGCGGCGCAGCACCGACTTCTCCGCGACGATCTCGGCGTAGTAGCCGGCGTTGGCGGCGGTGGGGACCGTTTGGGTCAGGGTGACGAGATACGGTGCGCCGCCGATGCGTTTGAGTTCGCCCTTGCGGTCCAGGGTGGCGGCGACGGTGACCGGGTCGGCGGGTTCGCCGCGGCCGTAGAGGTCGAGGATGGCGTCGTAGACGGCCTGGTGGGCGGGGCGGTAGAAGTCGCCGGGGCGGATGACTTCGACGACGTCGGCGATGGCGTCCTTGGACAGCAGCATGCCGCCGAGAACGGACTGTTCCGCCGCCATGTCATGAGGCGGCTGACGGCCGAAATCCTCACCGGGAGCGTCGGGATAGTCGGCGGGCCCGTGCTCGTCGTGGCCGCGATCGTCGACGACTGCCATGGGCTCGACCGTCCTCTCTGCTCGCGCCGCAACGGCGTGCAAGACCCGTTGTACGCCAGCGCACCGACATGTTGGGACCGCCACGCTCGAGCCGTGGTCACGACCTCGAAGGCGAACCTAGGCGACCGGGCGGTGACCCGCCAAACCGAGCTGTGTACACACCTGTGGATAACGTGGGTATTGTTCACCGCCCGTTGTGCACCCCCTGTGGAAAACTTGGGGACAACAGTCGATGTCGCTGCTCAAAGCGCTGGTAGTGGCGGAATTCTCACTGTTCGCAACTGTGGATCAATTTCGTGCGGCGTGTCGCTGGACGGCAACGGCCGGGCGTGTTGGGTAAACGAACGGTCACGCGGGTGTGGCCGGTCACACAACGAAAACGGTTGGTTTGCTGGGCAATCCACAACCGATCCGAAATCTGGCGATTCCTGAGCAAACAAAGAAATCGGAGGCCGCCCCCACGGGTGAGGCGGCCTCCGATCAACCGAATTACTCGGCGGCAGTGACCTGCAGGTCGACCTTGGCGACCACATCCGGGTGCAGATGCACCACGACACCGTGCTTGCCGGTGCTCTTGATGTGGGCCTTCGGCAGCTCGATGCTGCGCTTGTCGACGACCGGGCCGCCGGCGGTCTTGATCGCCGAGGCGACGTCGGCCGCGGTGACCGAACCGAAGAGCTTGCCGGTGCCGGCGGTCTTGACCGCGAGCGACACGCCGGTCAGGCCCTCGATGGCCTGCTTCAGCTCGTTGGCGTGGTCCAGGTCGCGCACGCGGCGGGCATCCTGTGCCCGGCGAATGCCCTCGACCTGCTTCTCCGCGCCACGGGTGGCGACAATCGCCAGGCCGCGCGGGAGCAGGAAGTTACGGCCGTAGCCGTCCTTGACTTCCACGGTGTCGCCGGGCGCACCGAGGTTGTCGACATCAGCGGTGAGGATGAGCTTCATAGCTGTGTCTTCCTTTCTCAGCGAGCGGTGGACACGTAAGGCAGCAGAGCGACCTCACGCGAGTTCTTCACGGCGACAGCGATATCGCGCTGGTGCTGGACGCAGTTGCCCGTCACCCGGCGCGCGCGGATCTTGCCACGGTCGGACACGTACTTGCGCAGCAGCGCGGTGTCCTTGTAGTCGATCTTCGCGCCGGCCGTGTTGTTCTTCTTGCCGGCCTTGTCTTCCTTGCAGAAGGTGCAAGCCTTCTTCTTCAGCACCTTTTCGCGTGCCGGTGCTTTGGCCATGGTCTTTCAACTCCGTAATTTTGGGAATCTCGCCGAAGCGGATTCCGGGGAAAGCCGTTGTCTAGAACGGCGGTTCGTCGTCCATGGGCCCGCCCCCGAAGGAGCCGGCCGCGGGGGCACTGCCCCACGGGTCGTCGCCGGCGCTCTGGCCGCCACGACCCCCACCACTGCCACCACCGGAGAAGCCGCCGCCGCTTTGCTGGCCGCCGCCTCCCTGTCCGCCACCGCCGAAGCCGCCGCCACCACCGCCACGGGTGGTCTTGTTGACTTTCGCGGTCGCGTACCGCAGGGAGGGACCCACCTCGTCGACTTCGAGTTCGACGACCGTGCGCTTCTCACCCTCGCGGGTTTCGTAGGAGCGCTGCTTCAGTCGTCCGCTCACGATCACTCGCGAGCCACGGGTCAGGCTCTCGGCAACGTTCTCCGCAGCTTCACGCCAGATGTTGCAGCGCAAGAAAAGCGCTTCGCCGTCTTTCCATTCATTGGTATTACGGTCGAACACACGGGGAGTCGACGCGACCGTGAAGTTCGCGACGGCCGCTCCCGCGGGCGTGAATCGAAGCTCGGGGTCAGCCGTCAAATTGCCGATGACGGTGATGACCGTGTCGCCCTGGGCCATGGTTCCTCCTGCTTTCCGGTGCAGTCCGCAATGCGCTCGCGTTCACCGGTCAGCCTAGAGATCGGCACCGACGGTTACGAGCGACGTCGCGGGAGGACTGGTCTTACTTCTTGTCGAGGCGCAGCACCTTGGTGCGCAGCACCGACTCGTTCAGGCCCAGCTGGCGATCGAGTTCGCTGACGGTCTCGGACTTGGCGGTCAGGGTGACGACCGCGTAGATGCCCTCGGCCTGCTTGGCGATCTCGTAGGCGAGACGACGGCGACCCCAGATGTCGACGTTGTCGACCTTGCCGCCCTCGGACCCGACAACACCCAACATGTTGTTCAGGTTCGGGCCGACGGTGCGCTCATCCATCGCTGGATCGAGAATAACCATCACTTCATAATGACGCACGGACCTCATCACCTCCTGTGGACTGTGAACGGCCCACGGACTGTCCGTGGGCAGGAGGGTTCGTTGCGTCAGCAACCCGACAAGGCTACATGAGCGGCCGCGACGAACAGAAAAGGGGTCCGGACGGCGTTCACGGCGTCGGATCCGGGGTAGATAACCAAGGCGTGGCCTGCGAAATCGGGCCAGTCCAGATTTTGAACAGGCGAACTCGCCGACCAGCCACCTAGGGTGATGCCCATGCCGAATCGACCGGTCGTCAGCGTTGCGGCCGCTCCCCGCCGTCGCGATGCGCGCGGGTCGATGATCGCGGTCGTCTCGACGCTGGTGTGCGGGGTCACCTTGCTGATCGCGTTCGTGAACAAGGCGCGCTGCGCGGTCGGCCCGTACGACGAATCCGGGCGCAGCGTGCTCTTCGACGTGATCAAGGATTCGGATGTCTGTTATTCCGACATCCAGTACTTGTGGCTGGGTCGCGGCATCGATCACCACGTCTTTCCGTATATAACCGGCGGCATCACCCCGGACGGTCAGCTGACCGGCGGCGCGGTGGAGTATCCGGTGCTCAGCGGCCTGTTCATGTGGATCGGCGGAATCGGCGCGCACACCGACGCGGCCTTCCTGTGGCATTCGGCGCTGCTGCTGGCTCCGTTCGCCTTGTTGACCGCGTACCTGCTGGCCCGGATGGCCGGTCCGGCGGCATTGTTGTGGGCGGCCGCACCGCCCTTGGTGCTCTACGCCTTTCACAATTGGGAACTGCCGGTGGTCGCGACCGCGGTCGCCGCGTTCTATGTGATGACGACGCTGACCCGGTATTCGCTGCGGGATCGCGCGATCGCGGCGGCGGTGTTCCTGGCGATCGGCTTCTGTTTCAAGTTGTATCCGGGCATCTTCGTGCTGCCGTTGCTGATCTATGTGCTGCTCGGTGAATATCCCTTGCGGGAGAAGCGATTCGATGTGCGCGGCGCACTGATGGTGGCCGCGACCGCGATCGGCACGGTGGTCGCGATCAATCTGCCGTTCGCGCTCGCGGGTTACGACGGCTGGCGTGCGTCGATCACCTTCCAGCAATTGCGGCAGGCCGATATCACCACGAATTCCATCTGGTACTGGGGGTTGCGCCCGCTGTTCGGTCCGTCGCAGGAGTCGGAATCGGCCTTCCAGCACCTGGTGTCGGTGCTCTCGCCGACGCTGGTGGTGGGGTCGTTCGTGCTGGCCTGCTGGCTGGGGGTGCGCCGGTATCGGCTGGCGGGGGTGTATCCGTGGATCGGGGTCAGCGGCGCCATGCTGTGTGGATTCCTGTTGTTCCACAAGGTGCATTCGCCGCAGTACACGCTGTGGCTGATCCCGTTCCTGGTGCTGCTGCGGGTGCCGTGGAGCCTGGTGATCGCGTATCTGCTGGCGGACCTGTGTATCGGCGTCGGTGTCTTCCGCTACTTCTACGAGCTCGGGTCGGGTCATCCGTACGAGGTGGAGCAGTATCTGGTGCAGATCGGCGTGTGGGGGCGGGCGGTGCTGCTGCTGGTGTTCTTCTTCGTGTTCGTGTCCGCCTCGGAGCGGTCACCCTTCCGTATCGGTGTTCCGGGCGCGGAAAGCCTTGCCCTTGGCTCGGTTTCCGCAGACCGCCATATCGCACCACCGGCGCGAACCGCCGCGTGAGGTGTCCAGGTAGAGGCGGGTGCAGGCGTCTCGCCCGCATTCCTTGAGCCGTTCGCGTTCCGGGCCGCCGAGTAGTTCGACGGCCGAGCGGGCGATGGCGGTGAGCGCGGATTCGATGGTCCCGCCGCGGGTGACCGAACCGTCCGCGCGCAGCGTGAGTTCGGGCGGCTCGGCGTGCGCGTGCCGGTTGAGCAGCTTGCGGTCGGCGTCTTCGAGGGGTTCGCCGTGCAGGGTGGCCTGCATGAGCCGCCAGGCCGCTTCGCGCAGCTGGAGCGCGGGTTCGAGGGCGTCCGCGCAGTCGGGCGCGGTGTCGAGGATTCCGGCCGCGACGGTCCATTCGCCCAGGTCTTCGGCGCTGGTGAGGCGTTCGATGAAGGTGGTGCGCCGTTCCTGTGCCGTGCCGATGAAGTTCAGCGCGAGATTGCCGCTGACGAACAGGTGCGGGTCGGCGAACGATGACATGTCCCGATCATAACCCCCTTGACAGGTTATGTAGCGCGGTGCGACGGTAATAACCACCTGAACGGGTTAGCGCTTGGAGGGATCATGGAGAACCGGCTCTTGGACGTGGCGGGCCCACCGGCCCTGATCCTCATGTGGAGCAGCGCCTTCATCGCCGGGATCATCGGCGTCGGCGCGGCCCCGCCGATGCTGGTGCTCTTCGCCCGCTTCGGCATCGCGGGCGCGCTGCTCATCGCGTTCGCGCTGCTGACCCGTGCGGTCTGGCCGCGCGGCCGGACGCTCGCGCACACCCTGGTGGCGGGCCTGCTCATGCAGATGGTCCAGTTCGGCGCGTTCTACACCGCCATGCACGAGCACGTCACCGCCGCGGTGATCTCCCTGGTCCAGGGGCTGAGCCCGGTGGTGATCGCGGTATTCGCCGGGGCCCTGGGCGAATCCGTGAGCGCGCGGCAGTGGCTGGGCTTCGGCGTGGGCGGGGTGGGCGTCGGCCTCGCGGTGCTGGATCAGCCGGCCTTCTCGCTGCCGGGGCTGCTGCTGTGCGTGGTCGGGCTGCTCGGCCTGAGCCTGGGCACCGTGTACCAGAAGCGCTTCACCCCGGCGCTCGATCCGCGCACCGGCACCGCGCTGCACATCGCGGTCAGCGCTCCGCTCGCGGGCGCGATGGCTTGGGCGGGCGGCGATTTCCGCATCGCCGATCCCGCCCGCTTCGCCGGTTCCATGGTGTGGATGGTGCTGGTGAACTCCATCGGCGCGTTCCTGCTGCTGAACACCATGCTGCAGCGCTGGGACACCACCCGCGTCAGCCGCTTCTTCTTCGCCATCCCGGCTGTCACCGCGGTCATGGCGTGGCTGGCCATCGGTCAGCCGTTGCGCCCGTTGACGATTGCCGGGCTGGCGGTCGGGCTGTTGGGCCTGGTGCTCGCTTCCCGCCGCGCCGCAGCACCCGAACCGGAGCGTGTTCCGAAACCGGGCCCGGTCGCCGCGGGCCCCCACCTCGCGGTCGGCTCACAGCCGCAGCGGGTGTGAATCCACTGGCGGCGGGGCGTCGCGGGCGCGATTTCCGTGACATCCCGGCCGCTTCGTGCTTCCAGCGTCCGGTCCAGGCGCTGCGCCCGGCAGACTGTGCCTATGCTGCACCTGCGGATTCTCTCCCCGGCCGCCATGACCGACGACATCCTCGAGGTCCTGGAAACCGACGACGCGGTGACCGGACTGGTCCTGGTCCGCGGCGCGGCACTGCGTCCGCCCGGTGACCTGATCACCGCGCAGATCGCCCGCGAGGCCGCCAACGACCTGGTGGCGCGGCTGCGCGCGATGCGCGTGCACCAGGAGGGCAGCATCGAGATCGATCAGGTGGGTACCTGGTTGTCGCGCAGCGGTTTCGAGGCCGAGGTGCGGACGCCGGGCAGCAGTACGGATTCCGTGGTCTGGGCGCAGGTGGCGCAGCGGGCCTACGACGAAACCGAACTGAACTGGACCTACCTCAGCTTCCTGACGCTGGCCATCATCATCGCGAGCATCGCCATCGTCACCGACTCCCAGATTCTGACCGTCGGCGCGATGGTGCTCGGCCCGGAGTTCGGCCCCATCGCGGCGCTGGGCGTCGCCCTGGTCCGGCGGCGCTTCGTGCTGTTGCGACTGGCCCTGCGCACCTTGGTGTTCGGCTTCGTGGCGGCCATCGGCGTGACCATCGTGCTGGCGCTGATCGGGCGCGCGCTGGGCTGGATCACGGTCGCGCAGGTGACCGGGCCGCGCCCGGCGACCCACTTCATCTACACCCCCGACAAGTGGTCGTTCATCGTGGCGGTAGTGGCGGGCGCGGCGGGCGTGCTGTCCATCACCTCGGCGAAATCCCTCGGCCTGGCGGGTGTGTTCATCTCGGTGACCACGGTGCCCGCCGCGGGCAATATCGCTCTCGGTGTGGCCATCGCCGACGGTGCGACGGTCTGGGGCAGTCTCGCGCAGCTGCTGGTGAACATCGTGGGCATGGCGATCGCGGGCTGGCTGACCCTGCTCCTGCAACAGGCGCTGTGGTCGCGGGTGTCGGTGCGGCGCGCCAAGCATCTGGCCGTCCCGCGCCGCATGGTCTGAACAGAAAAGCCCGCCGTCCGAAATCGGACGGCGGGCTTCGTGTTTCGTGTGCGGGTCAGCTCAGGCTGGGCGACTTCTCCAGTTCGGGTTCCGCATCGTCGGCTTCCGCTTCCTCGCGCCGGTTGCGAATGATGCTGGTGATGAACGCCGCGCCGATGAACGCCACGCCGACCAGACCGCTGATCACCTCGTTGACGTGCACGCCGATGGTGATGAGCAGGATGACCGCCAGGGCGCCGATGGCCCAGAACGCGCCGTGCTCGAGGTACACGTACTCCGAGAGGGTGCCCTTGCGCACCAGGTACACGGTGATCGAGCGGACGAACATGGCGCCGATCAGGCCGAGGCCGAGGGCGATCAGGATCGGGTCGGAGGTGATGGCGAACGCGCCGATCACGCCGTCGAAGGAGAATGAGGCGTCGAGCACTTCCAGGTACAGGAACAGGAAGAACGCCGCCTTGCCGGTCGCCTTGACGACTTCGGAGGGTCCGCCTTCGCCGCCCGCGTGTTCCTCGGTGTGGAAGAGCGATCCGAGTCCGTCGACCACGATGTAGGTGATGGTGCCGAGGATGCCGGCCAGCAGCACGGTGCCGCGGTCGTCGTCATGGGCGATGAACTCGGCGGCGATCACGATGCCCGCCAGGGTGAGCACCACCGCGAGCATGTCCAGCTTGCCGAGCTTGGCCAGCGGGCGTTCGATCCAGCCCAGCCAGGTGACCTCGTGCTCCTCGAGGATGAAGTTGAAGAACAGCAGCAGCAGGAACGCGCCACCGAAGGCCGCGATCTGCGGGTGCGCGTCGGTGAGCAGCTTCTCGTAGGAGGCGCTGCCGTCGGGGAAGGTGAGCGCGCCGTCCGCGGGCGGGTTCATGGCCAGGTCGAACGCGCGAACGGGGCTGAGCCCGGCCGTGATCCACACGATGGCCAGCGGGAACACCAGGCGCATACCGAACACGGCGATGACGACGCCGATGGTCAGGAAGATGCGCTGCCAGAACTCGCTCATCCGCTGCAGGATGCTGGCGTTGATGACCGCGTTGTCGAAGGATAGGGACACCTCGAGGATGCCCAGGATGGCGCACAGCACCAGGGCTGTGGGTCCGCCGTACACCAGCGCCGCGATCAGCGACAGTACGGTGACGATGATGGAGAGGCCGAATATTCGCACCGCAGTGGGCCTTTCGTTGTGCCGGGGTCGGGTGACATGCCGGTCGAGCGGACACACGAAGAGGGCTCGTGCGACCGAGCCCTCGACGTGTCGCCGTGTGTTCTATTGAGACGCTGGTACTTCGCGTCGGTCGCGAGCTGGTCGCGTCAGACGTTGACGCCGAAGTCCCGGGCGATGCCCGACAGGCCCGAGGCGTAGCCCTGGCCGACGGCCCGGAACTTCCACTCACCATTGTTGCGGTAGAGCTCACCGAACACCATGGCGGTTTCGGTGGACGCGTCCTCGGACAGGTCGTAGCGGGCCAGCTCGGTTCCGTTGGCGCGGTCCACGACCCGGATGTAGGCGTTGCGGACCTGGCCGAAGCTCTGGCCGCGCGAGTCGGCGTCGTAGATCGAGACCGGGAAGAAAATGGACTCCACGGCCGGCGGGGTGTTGGCCAGGTCGATGTTGATGACCTCGTCGTCGCCCTCGCCCTCACCGGTGAGGTTGTCGCCGGCGTGCACGATGGTGCCCTCCGGGGACTGCAGGTTGTTGAAGAACACGAAGTGCTTGTCCGACAGCGCCTTCTTGTCGCCGCCGGTCGCGATGGCGCTGGCGTCGAGGTCGAAGTCGGTGCCGGTGGTGGTGCGCACGTCCCAGCCCAGGCCGACCGCGACCTGGGTCAGGTTCGGCGCCTGCTTGGTCAGTGAAACGTTACCGCCCTTGGACAAACTGACACCCATTGCGGGGATCCTTCCGTTGTTTAGCGTTCGAAGCGTTTCTTGTCTAACGGCTTCGCCCACTGTCCAGGTTCCGCCGTCGTCGACAGTAATGGTTTCCCCAAGCCATGGGTAGGAATGGGTCAAGGCAACCGTGCGACGACAGCCTGTCACAGGACAGGGTCACACACTCCATCGCCGCGGTCGCGGCAATCGTCAACGCGTGGCCGAGATGTTCGCCGACGCACGGTCGCCGTGATCGTCCAGGGTTGCCTACGATCGTGGCGTGGCAGGCCGTCGAAGCGGATGGTTCCGGGCACCCCGGAACAACGAATGGGTGCAACAGGCCCGGTCGATGCTGACGGCGGCCTTCCTCGATATGGACCGGCGGCAGAGCATCGCCGAGGCCGCCGTCGCCGCGTCCGCCGCGCTGTTCCCCGAACGCGGCGCGGCCGCGCGCTGGGAACCGGTGCGTGCTCGCTGCTATGACGCGTCCGGCGCCTACCTCGCCCTCGACGAGCGCCTCGAGCAGGTCGAACGCGACGGCACGGGGGTGATTCCGCAGCCCGAGATCGACGGTGTGGTCCGTCGGCTCACCGACGCCGCGCGGGCGGTCGACGACTTCTACCGCGGGGATCAGGCCCACCTCGAGCACGCGGTCGCGGTGTTCGGCTCGGTGCCGCAACTGGTCTCGCAGACCCGCGCCGACGCGCAGCGGGTCCGGCAGCAGGCCGACGCCTCCCCGTACGCCGCCTACCCCTCGGTCCGGCAATGCGCGGCGGCTCTGGATGAGGCGCTGCTCACACTCGAGGCCGCCGCGATCGGCGGCGCCGGGGGCCCCGCCCGCGACGCCGCGACCCGGCTCGAGTCCCGCACCCGGGAGTTGTCCAGCGCCCTGGAAGCCGCTCCCGGCAAACAGCATTCGGCCACCACCGCGCTGGCGTCGGCGGCCACCAGGCTCGATGCCGCCCGCAATCGTCTGGACCGCGTCGCCCCGGCCATGTCCGCGCTGCTGCGGGAATTCGCGGCTGCGTCATCGAACGATTTGGCCAACAATGAGCGACAAGCCCGGGAGGCCGTCGAGGCCGCCGACGCGGACCTGACCCGCGCCCGGGCCGCCCTGGCCGCCCACGACCCGGAGGACGCGCTCGACCTGACCACCACCGCCCGCGCCCGCCTCGCCGCCGCCGAGGAGAGCGCCGAGGCCGTCACCGACCGGCTCGCCCAGCTACGCGCGGTCCGGGAACAACCGGCCGAGCGCGCCAAGGCCGTTCGCTTCAAACTGCGCGACGCGCAGATGCTGGCGGTCAACAAGGGCGTCGTCCCGCAATGGGGATCGGTGCTCGACGCCCAGGCCGAACGCCTGGACCGGGCCACCGCGGGCCTGACCGGCCGCCATCCCGATTACTGGGCGTACGTGTCCGAACTCGACGCGATCACCGCGTTCGTCGCCGGAGTCGTCGAACGCATGCGAAATACCGACAGATAGAACGAAAGTCACCAGGAGGACGTCCGCGACGATGACCGCGATGATCACCAGCGACTCGGACGTCGCACCGGTCTCCTTGCGGAAGCGCTTCCCGCTGCGGCATTTCCGGCAGGTTCCGGGCCCGGAGCTGCGGCGGCTGTTCTACCGCCTGCCCGAGGCCTTCGGCGGTTCCCGCGATCGCGACCTGCTCGCCATGGCGCTGGGCGCGACCCTGTACGTGCCTGCCACCCGGGCCGACCTCACCGCCACCATCCTGCGCCGCGCCGAACGCGGTGTCTGCTCGATGGTCATCGACCTCGAGGACGCGGTCGCCGACCACGCCGTCGAACACGGGAAGTGGCAGGCCGCCGCCACCCTCGACGAACTGGCGGCCAGCGGCGAGGCCTACCCGCTGCTGTTCGTGCGGGTGCGCGACCCGCAGAGCATCGGCGAGATCGCCGGACGACTCGGGGCGGGCGCGACGGCGCTCACCGGATTCGTGCTGCCCAAGTTCGACAGCGGCTGCGCCGCCGACTACCTGCACGCGCTGGAACTCGCCTCGGAACGGCTGGACCGCACCGTCTTCGGTATGCCGGTGCTGGAATCTCCCGCGCTGGTGCACCGCGAGACCCGCGATCGGGAACTCGGCCGCATCGGTGAGCTGCTCACCGTGCACCGCGACCGCATCCTCGCCGTCCGCATCGGGGCCACGGACATGTGCTCCACCTTCGGGATTCGCCGCGACCGCGACCTCACCATCTACGACGTGCGCGTGGTCGCCGACGTCATCGCCGACATCGTCAACTATCTGGGCCGCGCCGACGGCACCGGATTCACCATCACCGGACCGGTGTGGGAGTACTTCGCCGATCACACCCGCATGTTCCGGCCGCTGCTGCGCACCGCGCCCTTCGCCGAGGTGGACGCCGTGCCGTTCCGGCAGTCGCTGGTCAGCCGGGACATGGACGGGCTGCTGCGGGAGATCACCCTGGACCGCGCCAACGGCATCCAGGGCAAAACCGTCATCCACCCCACCCACGTCGCGGTCGTGCACGCGCTGTCCATCGTGACCCACGAGGAATACGCCGACGCCGCCGACATTCTCAGCACCGGCGCGGGCGGGGTCGCCGCCTCCGAGTACCGCAACAAGATGAACGAGATGCGCCCGCACCGCAGCTGGGCCCACCAGATCATGCTGCGCGCCCGCGTCTTCGGCGTCGCCAACAAAGGAGTCTCCTTCGTGGACCTGCTCAAGGCCCTGGTCGAATCGTGACCGCCGACTCCGCCCTACCCTCGGCCACCCGCGAACTCCCCTGGGCCACCCGGGAACTCGGCCTCACCCTGCGCCACACCGGCACCTGCCTGCCCGGTCCGGAATGGCGCGTGGAGACGCTCGTCGAACCCGGGCTGCGCCGCAACCCGCGCCGCGCCCACCTGCTGGTTTCGACGGTGCTCGGCAAGCATCTGCCCACCGACCCGCACCGGGTGCTCGAGGCGGGGGACCGGCTCGGCGACCTGGTGCTCGAGGTGCTCGCCGCGTCCGGCGACCGGCCCGGCGTCGCGGTGGTGCTCGGCTTCGCCGAAACCGCGACCGGGCTCGGCCACACCGTGGCGGCCCGCATCGGCGCCCGGTGCTACCTGCACTCCACCCGCCGCGACGTGCCGACCGCCGACACCCTGGCGGGCTTCGAGGAGGGCCACTCGCACGCCACCTCCCACCTGCTGCAACCCATGCCCGCCGCGGTCTTCCACAACGACCTGCCCATGGTGCTCGTCGACGACGAGATCTCCACCGGCGCAACGGCACTGGACGCCGTCCGCGCCCTGCACGCCCTGACCCCGCGCACGCACTACATCCTGGCGTCCCTGGTGGACATGCGGACCGACGCCGACCGCCGCGCCTTCGAGCAGGCGGCCGCCGACCTCGGCGCGCGCATCGACACCGTCTGCCTGGCGGGCGGGCGCACCGTGCTGCCCGCGGACCTGATCGACGCGGTCGCCGCACTGCCCGAACCCGTGCTGAACCCGGTCGCCGAACGCCGGGGCGCCTGCACCCGGGTCGAGATCCCCTGGCCCCACGATGTTCCCGAGGGCGGCCGCCACGGCTTCCTCGACTCGGACACCGCACCCTTCGAGGCGGCGCTCGCCCGCGCCACCAAGGCCCTCTCCGCCGAACTGGCCGAGCCGCGGCCGGTCATCGTCATCGCCCACGAGGAACTCATGTACCTGCCGCTGCGCATCGCGGCGGGGTTGGCGGACAACGGGATTCCCGCCCGCTACCAGACGACGACGCGTTCGCCGGCCTATGTTCTCGACCAGCCGGGGTACCCGCTGCGCCGCGGATTCCGCTTCACCGCGCCCGAGACCGGCGAGGACGCTCCGCGATACCTGTACAACGCCCGGTGGCCGGGCGAGGACCGTACGGCGGACCATCCGATCCTGCTGGTCGTCGTCGACACTCCGGCGGACACCGAACGGCTCACGGCCGCGGGCGGACTCGTCGACGTGCTCACCGCGTCGGGTTCCGATGTGCTGCTGGCCGTGCTGACCGAATCGGACCCGCGCGCGCTCGCCGCGACGCGGTCGGCGCCGCCGGAACCGTTGTACGGGCCGGAGTTCGGGTCGTACCCGCGCGACGAGGTGGCGTGGCTGCTCACCGATCTGTCCGGCGTCGCCCTGGAAGCCGATGTCGCCGAGCGTGAGCGGCGGATCCAATCGGGGGCGGCGCACTACGCGGAGTCGCTGCCGGTGGAGTACCAGCCGGACGCCGAGTATCGGGAGCTGTTCGACCGAGTGCTCGAGCAGAGCGCCGAGCGGCTGGCGCTGGCGGTGGCGACCGTCGCGGAGCTGGTGGTCGCCGAGCGCGGGGACGACATCGTGCTGGCGTCCCTGGCGCGGGCCGGGACGCCCGTCGGCGTGCTCATGCGCCGGTGGCTGGGCGGCCGGGGGATCGAGGTGCCGCACTACGCGGTGTCGATCGTGCGGGATCGCGGAATCGACGCGGCCGCACTGGATCACCTCGCGCGCCACCACGATCCGGCGCGGGTGGTGTTCGTGGACGGATGGACCGGCAAGGGCGCCATCACCCGTGAGCTCGACGCGGCGCTGGCGGCGTATCACGCGGCGGGCGGGGCCCGGTTCGATCCGGACCTGGCGGTACTGGCCGATCCGGGCGGCTGCGCGCGGACCTTCGGCACGCGCGACGACTTCCTGATCGCCTCCGCATGCTTGAATTCGACCGTGTCGGGGCTGATTTCGCGCACGGTGCTCAATGACCGGCTGCTCGGGCCCGGACGGTTCCACGGCGCCAAGTTCTACCGCGACCTCGCGGGCGCGGACCAGTCCAACCGCCTGCTGGACGCCGTGAGCGGCTGCTTCGACCGGGTGCGCCCGCAGGTGGACGCGCGGGTGCGCGAGCTGCTGGCCGCCGACCGGACCCCCACCTGGGCCGGCTGGGCCTCGGTGGAGCGGGTGCGGGCCGAATACGGGATCTCGAGCGTGAACTTCGTGAAACCCGGTGTGGGAGAGACCACCCGGGTGCTGCTGCGGCGGGTGCCGTGGCGGGTGCTGGTGCGTGATCCCGACGCGGGCGAGCACGCGCACATCCGGCTGCTCGCCGCGGCGCGCGGCGTGCCGGTCGAAGTCGTGCCGGATTTGGCGTACGCCTGTATGGGCTTGATCAAGGAAGTGAAGGGGTAGCGGGTGCAGCAGCGCGAGGTGATGGTGGCGACCGATCTCGATCGGACGCTGATCTATACGCGAGCGGCCTTCGGGAACGCGGACCCCGACAAGGTGTGCGTGGAAGAGTATGAGGGACAGCCGCTCTCGTACATGACGGTGACGGCGGCCGAACGGCTCGAGATCCTGGCCGAGACCTCGGCCGTGGTACCGGTCACCACCCGCACCATCGAACAGTTCCAGCGCATCCGCCTGCCCGGCGGGCCGTGGCCCTACGCCGTCACCAGCAATGGCGGCAGCATCCTGCGCAACGGCCTGCCGGACCGGCGCTGGCGTTCCGCCCTCGACGCCCGGGTGCGCGCCGAATGCGCCACCCTCGTCGAGGTTCGCGCGGAACTGCGGGCCCGCGTGGACGAATCGTTCGCGCTGCGACTGCGCGAGGCCGACGACCTGTTCTGCTACCTGGTCGTGGACCAGGACCGGCTGCCCGCCGGATTCCTCGCCGACTGGGACGCCTGGTGCCGCCCGCGCGGCTGGACGGCCTCGCAGCAGGGCCGCAAGATCTACGCCATGCCGACCCCGGTGTGCAAAAGCCATGCGGTGCGCGAGGTTCGACGCCGCATGCTCGACTCGGGTGAACTGCGCGCCGGGTCGCCGCTGCTGGCCGCGGGCGACGGCTCACTCGACGCGGAGATGCTGATCACCGCCGACGCCGCCATCCGGCCCCGCCACGGCGAGCTGGAACAGCGGAACTGGAGTCATCCCCGGGTGGCGGTCACCGCGGCGTCCGGTATCCGGGCGTCCGAGGAGATCGTCGACTTCTTCCTGGGCGCCGCGGTCCCGCGCTAGGCGTCAATTCACGGTCAGGGCGCGAACTTTCGCGACGGCCCGGGCCGCGTCGGGACCGGTCGCGCGCACTTCCAGCCGATGACCGGGGAGTACGCCGAGGGTGAGGACGCGGGTCAGGCTGTCGCCGGGCACCGGTCCGATGCCGGTGGTGTCATTGCGAAGTTCGACGTGTGCGTCGAAATCCCTGAGGGCCGAGACCAACTCGGCGGCGGGGCGGGCATGCAATCCGTGCCGACCGGTCACCTCGAATATCTCGATGACAGCCGAGTTATCCACAGGTGCACTACCTGTGGATGGATGTGGATCGATCGCGACCCCCGGCTCCGCGGAGGAACCGAGCTGCGACCGCTTCGCGGTGAGCGCGCCGTCGGCTTCGCGGGCCACGGTCTCCAGATCAGCGCCCCCACCCGCCATGGCCAGCGCCGCGACCAGACCCTCGACCAGCGGCGCCGCGGAGAGATGAACCCGCACTGGGGATTCGAGCAGATCGAGCGCCGTCTCGGCGGACAGCACAGCGCTCCCCAGATCCATCAACACCAGCACGCCGTCCCCGGAATCGGCCTCCCGGACAGCGTCGGCGACCATGACCGCGTCGGTGCCGAATTCCTCCGCGGACAGGCCTGCCGCGATCCGCACCGCCACGCCCTGATCCGGCAGCAACCCGGCGGCCAGCGCCACCGCGGCCTCGGCCAGCGCGCGGCTGTGCGAGACCACCACCAGTCCGATCATCGCACGGCCCGCCGCGCCGCCCGGACCAGCAGGGCGGCACTGGTCGCGCCCGGATCCTGGTGTCCCGCACTGCGTTCACCCAGATACGACGCCCGGCCCTTGCGCGCCACCAGCGGCGTCGTGGCATCGCGACCAACCTCCGCCGCGGCGACCGCGGCATCCAGGGCCACCTCGGCCGAAGCGCCACCCGCGACTTCCTCGTCCAAGGCATCGGCGGCGGGACCGAGGGCATCCACCATGGTCTTGTCCCCGAACTCGGCCTTTCCGCGCGCGATCACACCGTCCAGGCCCGTCCGGAACGCCCGCGCGAAATCGACGATGTCCGAACCGCTGTCGATGGCGCCGGCGAAGCGCAGGAAGAACGTGCCGAACAGCGGACCGCTGGCGCCGCCGATGGTGCGGATCAGCACGAGCGCGGTCTGCTTCATGGTCTCGGCCGGTGACGACGAATCATCCAGTGCCGCAACGGCCGCTGTCATTCCCCGCCGCATATTCGTCCCGTGATCGGCATCGCCGATGGCGGCGTCCAGTGCGGTCAACTCCGTGGCGTGTTCGTCCACCAGCGCCGCGAATCCGCGCACCCACGCGGACACATCGACCGCCGCCATCAGATGCCCCACCGCAGCGCCGGAGTCCGCACCGGCGCGTCCCACAGCGCCGTCAGCTCCTCGTCCAGGCGAGTCACCGTGACCGAGCAGCCCGCCATGTCGAGTGCGGTGATGTACGGCCCGACCAGCGAGCGCTCGACGTGGATCCCCCGCCCGCGCAGGATCCGCGCCACCTCGTCGAACATCAGGTACAACTCGATGAGCGGCGTCCCGCCCATGCCGTTGACGAAGCACAGCACCCGATCACCCGCCGCGAACGGCAGATCCGCGAGAATCGGCTCCAGCAGCATCCCCGCCACATCGCGGGCTGGGGCCAGCGGCACCCGCTCCCGGCCGGGCTCGCCGTGGATGCCGATGCCGATCTCCATCTCGGCGTCGCCCAGCGCGACGGTGGGGTGCCCGACGGCGGGGACGGTGCAGGAGGTCAGCGCCATCCCCATGCTGCGCGAGCACGCGTTCACCAGTTCCGCGATGCGCACCACCGCGTCGAGCGGCCGGCCCTGTTCGGCGGCCGCGCCCGCCATCTTCTCCAGGATCACCGTCGCCCCGACACCCCGCCGCCCCGCTGTGTAGGTGCTGTCCTGTACTGCCACATCGTCGTTCACCACGACCGTGCGGACCTCCGCACCGGATTCGGCGGCGGCCAGTTCGGCGGCCATCTCGAAATTCATCACGTCGCCGGTGTAGTTCTTCACGATGTGCAGCACGCCCGCCCCGGAGTCCACGGCCGCGGTGGCGGCCTGGATCTGATCGGGCACCGGGGACGTGAAGATCTCGCCGGGACAGGCCGCGTCGAGCATGCCGAGGCCGACGAAGCCGCCGTGCAGGGGTTCGTGTCCGGAGCCGCCGCCCGATACCAGGCCGACCTTGCCCGGGCGCGGCGCGTCGGCGCGCACCACGATGCGTTGTTCGGCGTCCACCCGCAGTTCCGGATGCGCCGCGGCCATCCCGGCCAGGGCGGCGTCCACCACATCGGCCGGATCGTTGATGAGCTTCTTCACCGAAATCTCCCGTCGGAAGGCCGGTTCGGGTCCCCGTGAGTCAGACTCGCACCGCCGGTGCGGCGGCGATGTGGTTTCGGGCTTTTGGGACGGGATTCGGGCTAAGCCAGCGGTTGCGCGGGTTCCTCGAGGGAACGGGCCAACTCGATATCGGTGACCAGCTGCACCATCAGATCCCGCAGTTCACCGTCGGGCAGATGGTCGGCGGCGAATTCGAACGGCTCGGAGACGTCCAGGCCGCCCTGGGTGGCGGCCAGGATCACCCACGGAATCCCCACCTCGGCCACGCCGAGCCGTTCCCGGATCAGATCGGTGGTGTCCTCCACCAGGGCGGTGCGCGCGGCCACCGCGGCCGTCATCCGCTCGTCCAATTCGATCCGGCGGCGCTCCAGCAGACCCGCGTCCACCGTCGCCTCCTGTTCCGGCGTGGTGCGGACCGAACCGTCGTCGTAGACCTGGAAGCCCTCGTTCACGCAGAGGGTGCCCAGCGACACCTCGGCCTCGGCCAGCTCCGGCAGGGTGCGCAGGCAGTCCAGCACCGCGTCCAGCGCCGCCACCAGGCGGTCCCGAATATCGCGGCGGCGCACCAGCTCCCGATCGGCGTCCTCGCGCTCGGAGAGCACCTGCTCGACCGCGCGCCCGATCTGGAAGGCCATGGCCGTGGATTCCGGGGCCCAGCCGCCGCGCGGAGTGAACTCGCCCTCCTTGGGCGTGATGGTGTCCAGGAAGGCGTTCACCGCGTCCAGCAGGTCGCGCAGCTGGTCGCGGGACACGGCCGGGTGCCGGAAGGCGCGTAGGTACTGTTCGTGCGCTTCCGCGGGTTCCACCTCACCGTCGCTCACGGTGCCGATACTGCCACGCGTTCCCGGCATACTCGGCTACCACGCCTCCGGCTCGTGTCGCCATGTTCTCGTAGAGTGGCAGCGACCGCACCGTCAAGCGAAGGGTCGATCGTGTCCGCAGTTTTGGTGAAGGGCCAGAACGGTCCGCTGAGTGTCCACGAACTGGTGATCAGCGTGGAGGTGGCCGCACCGGCCGATCTGTCCGCGCTACTCGTCACCCCGGCGGGCACGGTGCGCACCGACGCCGATTTCGTGTTCTTCAACCAGCCCTCCGGGCCGGGGGTGACACTGCGCCCCGGCGCGCCGGGCACGCCCGCCGTGCTGGCGGTGTCGCTGGACGCGATTCCCGCTGATATCGAACAGCTTCGGGCCGTCATCACCCTCGACGACGCCAACGGCAGTTTCGGGCAACTGTCCGCGCCCGTGGCCCGGGTCTCCGACGCCGCCGGAAACTCGCTGTACGAGTACCGGATCGAGGGTCTGAGCACCGAATCCATCGTCATCGCACTGGAGTTGTACCGCCGCCAGGGCAGCTGGAAGGCCCGCGCGGTCGGGCAGGGGTACGCGGGGGGCTTCGCCGCGCTGGTCACCGACCACGGCGTGCGCGTCGACGACGCGCCGCAGCCCGCCGCGCAGCCCGCGCCCGTGTCCGCACCCGCACCCGAGCAGCTCGCCCCGGCCACGGGCGGATACCCGCCCCCGCCCGCGCAATTCGAGCCCACGGGCGGTTACCCGCCGCCCCCCGCGCCCACCGGCGGCTTCCCGCCGCCCCCCGCACCCACCGGCGGCTTCCCGCCTCCGCCGCCGCCCGCGCCACAGGCCGATCGCGATCTGCCCACCGGCCACGTCGTCAGCCTGGTCAAGGGTCAGCGCATCAACCTGCGCAAAGAGGGCGGCGCGGCACTGAGTTACGTGAAGATGGGTCTGGGCTGGGACCCGGTCAAGCGCGGCGGCATCTTCGGCAACAAGGCCGTGGACGTGGACCTGGACGCCTCGGTGGTGATGTTCGCCGGACACGGACCGGTCGACGTCGTGTACTACGGCAGCCTCACCTCCAAGGACGGGTCCATCCGCCACCAGGGCGACAACCTGACCGGTGAGGGCGAGGGCGACGACGAGGAGATCAGCGTCGACCTGTCGCGCATCTCGCCGTCGGTCACCACCCTGCTGTTCATCGTGACCTCCTACAAGGGCCACACCTTCGAACAGCTCGCCAATGCCTACTGCCGCCTGGTGGACAGCGCCACCAATGCCGAGATGGCACGCTTCACCCTCACCGGCGGCATGCCGTTCACCGGCATGGCCATGGGCAAGATGTTCCGCGCGGCCCCCGGCGCGGACTGGAAGTTCCAGGCCCTCGGCGAGGGCTTCCAGGCCAAGCACCCGGGCGAGGCCGTACCGCAGCTGGCCCGCTTCCTCTGAGGCGATGAGCGGGCCCCGGCCCTGAGCGTCGGCTCAGGGCACGGGTTCCGGCCGGCGCGGCCACAGCCAGGACGGCAGCCACGGATCCTGAGGATCCGGGGCGCGGTCGAGCACACCGCCGCCCGGATCGTCGGCGCCGTCGCGGCGCACCGGATCCTCGGCCGGACGGTAGATCTGGCGGATCACCAGGACGCACAACGCGATCACCGCCAGATCGCGCACCACCACGGTGCCGGTGAACCACTGCTCGGGCAGACCCTTGTGATCCGGGCCCAGGTAGTAGTACATGCGCGGCACCCACACCAGGGCGTCGATCGTCATCCAGGCCAACAGGATCCGCCGGTGCGGCAGCGCCAGCACGGCCAGCGGCACCAGCCAGATCGAATACTGCGGGCTCCACACCTTGTTGGTCAGCAGGAACGCCGCCACCACCAGGAAGGCCAGCTGCGCCAGGCGCGGCCGCCGCGCGGCGGTCAGGCCGATCCAGCCGATGCCCGCGCACGCCGCGATGAACAGCAGCAGCGACACCGTGTTCAGCACGGTCGGCACGTCCTGCGAGCCGAGCACCCCGTCGAATCCGGCCCAGCCGGTGAACGAGGTGATCACGTTGTAGATCGAATCCGGGTCCGCGTGCCGTTCGGTGTTGAGCCGGAAGAACTCCCACCAGCCGTTCGGGTACAGCGCCGCGATCGGCGCGTTCACCGCCAGCCAGGTGATCGCCGCCGACGCCACCGCCGCGCCCGCGGCCCGCATCGGCGTCAGGCCGCCGAAGGCCGCGTCGTCCTCATCGCGCCGTTCGGCGCGGACGCACAGGATCAGGATCGGGCCCAGGAGCAGCAGCGGATACAGCTTCGCCGCCCCGCCCAAGCCCAGCAGGATGCCCGCCAGCACCGGACGGCGGCGACCCCAGGCCAGCAGGCCGCCCGCCGCGAAAGCCGTTGCCAGCAAATCGAAGTTGGTGAACGCGTGCACCGCCACCAGCGGCGACAGCGCCACCAGCGCGGCATCCCAGATCCGCCGCCCGGCCGACAGCGCGGTCGCCCAGATGGTCACCAGCCAGGCCAGCGCCAGGCCGATCGCCACCACATTGAAGTAGATGACCACCTCGAGCGCGCCGCTGCCCGGCAGCGGAGAGACCTTCCACGCCTTGGCGATTCCCATGGAGACGTACTGGTACATCCCGGACAGCACCGGGTACTCCATGTAGCGGACCTGCGGTTTGCCGTCGCTGAACTCGACCCACTGCTTCTTGTACGGGAACGCGCCCTCGTTGAGATGCTCGGCGCCGTACAGCGGGACCGTGTCCGAGTAGCACATGGCCAGGTACTGGCGGCCGTTGTTCCAGTCCAGGCCCATGACTCCCGAGGAGTCCGGCCGCTGCTGGATGCAGCCCGCCTTGCCGAACCAGCCGAACGCCAGGAACAGCACCGCGAACGCCATCAGCACCCGCATCGGGGTCCAGAAGCGGACCCGGCCGATCACCGCGTGGTCGCCCACCGGGCCGCCGAGCGGATCGCACAGCTGCGCGGTCAGCGTGTCGGTGCGACTCGGCTTGTCCCGGTCGTCGACCGACTGCAGATCGGCCGCCAGCGGCGCCGGCGACTCGTAGCCGACCGGCGTATCACGCTGCGCGCGAGCCTGTTCCACTCCTGCTGCCTCCCCCGGCTCCGGCGCCGCGCCGGCCGGTCCGCTCGCGGCGGCCGACCGGTGCGCCAGTTGCTGCTCGATCACGCCAGCAGGCTACCGATTCGGCCGTCCATTGCCGTTGCCGGTACCGCCACCGCTGTTCGGAGCCGTGGTCGTGGCGCCCCCGTCCGCGGGCGCGACCGGTTGCCCGGACATCGGACCGGTGCCGCCGCCCTGCTGTTCCTGGGTGGGTTCGGGCTGGGTCTGCTGCCGCTGGTTCTGCGGATTCGGCGCCAGGCCCGGCACCGGGATGGAGAACCCGGGCAGACCCGGAATCGGCATCTGGCTGGTGGTGACGACCGGGGGCAGCGGCGCCTCGGTGGTCGAGGGCGCGGTGTACGGCGCCGACCAGGACGGCACACCACCCTGCGAGCTACCGATATTGCCCGGCTTCGGGAAGGACTCGTTCGTCGTGCCCTTGAGCGCGCCGTCCATGGTCGACTTCCAGATGTCGGACGGCAGGCCCGAACCGTAGATCATGCCGCCATTGGCGTTGCGCAGCTTCTCGTTTCCGGCGGCCGTGCCGATCCACACCGCGGTGGACAGCGACGGCGTGTAGCCGACCATCCAGGCGTCCTTGTTCTCGATGGTGTCGCCCAGCTGGGCGGTACCGGTCTTGGACGCGGACTGGCGGTCACCCGCGAGCTGATGCTTGTTCGAGTACTGCGCGATCGGCTTCATCGCGTCGGTGACGTTGTCGGCCACCGCCGCCGAGACCTTGCGCTCACCGGCCACGTCGCCGCGATCCATCAGCACGGTGCCGTCGGAGGCGACCACCTTGGTCACGAAGTGCGGCGCGTGGTACATGCCCGACGCGGCCAGCGTGGCGTACGCCGAGGCCATGTCCAGCACGCGAACGTTGTATTGGCCCAGCACGATACCGTTGTTCGGCGACGAGCCGTCCGGCTCCACCAGCGTCTTGCCGATGCCGTCGACGCTCGCGGGGATGCCGAGCCGGTGCGCCATGTCGGCGATCTTCTGCGGGCCGTTGCCCGGCATGTCCAGCATCATCCGGTAGAAGCTGGTGTTGTAGGACCGCTTGGTGGCCTCGGCGATGGTGCACATGCCGCAGTTCTCGTCGGCGACATTGTGGATCTCGATGCCATTGACCTTGAACGGCGAGGAGCTGTCGTACATGGTCGAGAGCGGCTTGCCCAGTTCCAGGTTCTCGGCCAGGCCGAACACCTTGAACGAGGAGCCCGGCTGCAGACCGGCATTGGCGAAGTCGAAGCCCTGGCCGTCGGAGCCGCCGTAGTAGGCGCGCACCGCACCGGTCTTGGGATCCACCGACACCACCGCGGCCTTCAGCTTCTCCGGCTCGCCGTCCATCACCTTGTTCACCGCGTTGACGGCGGCGTCCTGGGCCTTCTGATCGATCGTGGTGGTGATCTGCAGGCCCTGGGTGTTCAGATCGTGCTCGGAGATGCCCGCGGCTTCCAGCTCCTTGAGCACCTGGGTCTTGATCAGGCCCTCCGGGCCCGCGTCCAGGGTCTTGTCGTGCTGCGCCTCGGCGGCCGAGATCACCGCCGGGTACTGCATGTTCGCGCGGTCCGCGGCGGGCAGGTTGCCGCCGTCGACCATGCCGTCCAGCACGTACTTCCAGCGGGTCTGCGCGCCCTGCGGGTTCTTCTCCGGATCCAGGTTCGACGGCTGCTGAATGGTGGCCGCCAGTACCGCGCCCTCGGCCACGCTCAGATCCTGCACCGGCTTGTTGAAGTACGCCTTGGACGCCGCGTCGATGCCGTACGCGCCGCGGCCGAAGTAGATGGTGTTCAGGTAGGCGGCCAGGATCTGGTCCTTGGACCACTGCTTGGCCATCTTGGCCGAGATCACCAGCTCACGCAGCTTTCGGGTGAGCGAGTGCTCGTTGCCGACCATCGCGTTCTTCACGTACTGCTGCGTGATCGTCGAACCACCACCGGCGCTCGAATTGCCGGTCAGCTGACCGACGAACGCGCGGCCGAAGCCCTGGATCGAGAAGCCCGGGTTGGTGTAGAACGACCGGTCCTCGGCCGCGATGACCGCGTTGCGGACGTGCGGCGGGATCTGGTCGATCGTCACATCGGTCCGGTTGCCCTCGGGCGGAATGATCTTCGCCAGCACCGAATTGCCGTCGGCCAGGTAGATGGTGGCCACCTGGTTGTTCTTCAGGTCACCGGGCTGCGGCACGTTCACCGTCGAATAGGCGTACAGGAAGACCGTGCTGCCCAGACCGAGGACCAGCGCCATGCCCACGTAGATGGTCCGGCGGATGATCCGCCAGATGGAGGTCTTGCGAGGCGTGCCCTTACCGCCGCCCTGGCCGCCTCCGGAACCGTTGCCGCCCGGCCGCCGCGGCGGCGGGCCGGGAGGGGTGCCGCCCTGGGGCCGCCGGGTGGCGGGCTGGCCACCGGTCGGCGGCCGGTTGCCGTCGGCCGGGCGGGTCCGCGTCGCCGCGCCCGCGCCCGCCGCGGCGCCCGCGCGCGCCCCGCGATCGGAGACCCGCTGGCCGCGGTCCGGGGCGGCCGCCCGGGAGATGTGATTCGGAACCGCCTGTCGCGCGCCGGTGTTCACGCGCTGATCGGCGGCGGGGTTCGGAAGCTTGCGGGTCGCATCCGGATTGCCGGGTCTGGGCGGCGGCGACGCGGGCGGTCCGGGCCGACGGGCCGGCTGTCCGCCCTGCGGCGCGCCCCCGCGCGGCGGCTGGCCGTTCGGTCCGCGCGGCGGCATCCCGCCGGGACCACCGCCGTTGCCGCGCTGCGGGCCACCGGGCCCCATGGGCTGACGCGCCCCGGGCGGCGGCCCCGCGGGCCGTCCCCCCTGGGCCGGCGGCGGGTAACCACCGGGGCCGGGTTGCGAACCGCCACGGGGGCGGCCGCCGTGCGGTCCGTCGTCATAGGGCGATGTCACAGCCTGGCTCTCCAATTACTTCTCGATACGGTCCGGGTCCCCGGGCAGGGCTCGATGCGGTCACTGTCGGTGTACCGCGGCGGGCATGCGTGCCCGCGGATCAGCAGTCGACGTGGCCTCTCACTCGGCGGCCGTACGACGGGTGCCGGCGCGGCGTCGGCCCGTCGGCGCCGGGGCTAGGCCCAGCACATAGGACTGCACCAGATGGTTCCAACTACAGGTCCGGCACACCTCGACCACATGCACCGAGAACTCCTCGCGAGTCTCGGCCAACCGGACCAGTTCCTCCGGCGCGCGAGCGGAGCCCGCGACGGCGCCCAGGCCGTCGCCGTAGACCCACGAGACGAGTGTCAACTGCTCTTTCCTGCAGATAGGGCATGTGACCTCGCTTCCCCGCCCGTGGAACTTCGCCGCCCGCAGGAGGTACGGATTGGCATCGCACACATCCGCGACGTCCACCCGCCCCGCGTAGACGTCGGCCAGCAGGGACCGGCGCCGAAGCGCATAGTCCACTACCTGCCGCTGTATTCGCACGCGACCCAGAGTACTTGCGGTGGCCCTCGGCCCGCACGCCCCGGACGGACTCTGATCAATTCGCCACACGGCGTAACGCGGCTCACCACACGCCGGGTCGCGGTGGTTCGGTGCGCCGTTTATATCGGCGCGATATAGTTTGGAACTGCATCCATCGGTTAGGTCTGAACACAACAGTCAGGGGGTGAAGCCCGGTGCTGGAGTTGGCAATCCTCGGGCTGCTCCTCGAGTCGCCGATGCACGGCTACGAGCTGCGCAAGCGGCTCACCGGTCTGCTGGGCCCGTTCCGGGCCTTCTCCTACGGGTCGCTGTATCCGACCCTGCGGCGCATGCAGGCCGACGGCCTCATCGCGGAGGAGAGTCCGCAGGGCCCTGCGACAGCCTCGTGGTCGAGCTCTGCAACGCGCCGTGCGCGGCGGGTCTACAACCTGACTGACCCGGGACGGGAGCGGTTCGCCGAACTGCTCGCCGACACCGGACCCCAGAACTACACCGACGACGGCTTCGGCGTTCATCTGGCCTTCTTCGGCCGCACCCCCGCGGAAGCGCGGATGCGAATCCTGGAGGGGCGGCGGAGGCAGGTCGAGGAGCGCCGAGAAGGACTGCGGGAAGCGATAAAGCGAGCCAGTGGGCAACTGGACCGCTATACCCGCCAGCTCCATCAACTCGGTCTCGAATCAAGCGAGCGCGAAGTGCGCTGGCTCAACGAGTTGATTGCTGCGGAGCAATCGACGAAGGCGGCACCACAGAAAGAGGGAAATATCGGCCATGAGTGAGATCAACACCGAAGTTCGGGTGGCCATCGTCGGCGTGGGTAACTGCGCATCTTCCCTGGTTCAGGGCGTGCAGTACTACAAGGACGCCGACGAGAATTCGACCGTCCCCGGACTCATGCACGTGAAGTTCGGTCCGTACCACGTCCGTGATGTGAAGTTCGTCGCCGCGTTCGACGTCGACGCCAAGAAGGTCGGCTTCGACCTGTCCGACGCGATCTTCGCCAGCGAGAACAACACCATCAAGATCTCCGACGTGCCGCCGTCGGGCCTGACCGTGCAGCGTGGACCGACGCTGGACGGCATCGGCAAGTACTACGCGCAGACCATCGAGCTGTCCGAGGCCGAGCCGGTCGACGTCGTCCAGGCGCTGAAGGATGCCAAGGTCGACGTCCTCGTCTCCTACCTCCCGGTCGGTTCGGAAGAGGCCGACAAGTTCTACGCGCAGTGCGCCATCGACGCGGGCGTGGCCTTCGTCAACGCGCTGCCGGTGTTCATCGCCTCCGACCCGGTCTGGGCCCAGAAGTTCATCGACGCCGGCGTGCCGATCGTCGGCGACGACATCAAGTCCCAGGTCGGCGCGACCATCACCCACCGCGTGATGGCCAAGCTGTTCGAGGACCGCGGCGTCGTGCTGGACCGCACCTACCAGCTCAACGTCGGCGGCAACATGGACTTCAAGAACATGCTCGAGCGTGAGCGCCTGGAGTCGAAGAAGGTCTCCAAGACCCAGGCCGTGACCTCCAACCTCGAGGGCCCGCTCTCGGGCAAGGTGTACGACCGCAACGTGCACATCGGCCCGTCGGACTACGTCGAGTGGCTCGACGACCGCAAGTGGGCCTACGTCCGGCTCGAGGGTCGCGCCTTCGGTGACGTGCCGCTGAACCTGGAGTACAAGCTCGAGGTGTGGGACTCGCCGAACTCGGCCGGCATCATCATCGACGCCGTCCGCGCCGCCAAGATCGCCAAGGATCGCGGCATCGGCGGACCCGTCCTCCCGGCCTCGGCCTACCTGATGAAGTCGCCGCCCAAGCAGCTGGCCGACGACGTGGCCCGCGCCCAGCTCGAGGCCTTCATCATCGACGCCGAATAACTCTCATCGGTCTCAGGGGGCCTGCGCCCCCCGAACACCCCCGATGGGCGACGTGGGGGCTCCATCCCCACACACCGAACACAAAGGGCGGCATCGCAATCGCGATGCCGCCCTTTTCGGTTTTCGACGTCAGTCGAGGGAGACGTAGACCTCGACGGATGTGGGACCGGTGTAGCGCTCGATCTCCGCGGTGTGGGAGCGGGTGATGGTGCCCGCGTTCTCGGCCTTGGCGACCTGGGCCCAGGCGGTGCGGAGCAGGTCGTAAGGCTTGTCCGAGACAACGAATTTCGCGTAGCGGCCCGAGGGGATGCGGGTCATGACGTCGCCGGTGTCCAGGTCGGGCAGGCCCGAAAGCTCGTATCCGAGAACGGCTACCGCGTGATCGTTCTGGCCGATGTAGGCGGCGACGCGTTCGGCCTTCTTCTCCCGGGCCAGATAGCGGTCCCAGGTGAAGTTCACCAGGTCCAGGTCGCGGGCGGTGACCTCGCGGCCCGCCAGGGGGATGGTCAGCCCGCCGACCAGGAATTCCTCCAGGGTGACGATTTCGAAGTCCACTGCTCCCCTACCCCTCCGCGCTCGGATCCAGCGCGACGAAAACCTCCACCGTCCGGTTGTCCGGATAGTGCTCGAAATCCCCGGTGTAGGCGCGCACCAGGCTGCCGGCCGCCTCGAGATCCCAGACCGTCCGCCAGATCGACACGATCACGTCGCCGAGATTGTCGCCGCTGCGAATGAAGCGGGCGAAAACGCCGCCCGGGATACGCGCCAGTACATCGCCGGGCAATAGGTCGTCCGGATTCTTGCATTCGTAGCCGACGATATGGGTCAGATACGAACCGATCTCGGGTGCGTGATCCACGTACGCGGTCGCGGGCGGGCCCGGCAGATCGCGTGCGATCGTTCTTTTCCAGGCCTCCTCGACCTTCGCGCGGCGCGGCCCTTCGACCGCGAGTGCCGGGCTGCGTAGCACCGTTCCGGCTACCAGCGTTTCGTGGCGTTCAACAACATTGAATTCCACCGGCGTCGCCCCTAAGTCTCGTGCTGTCTCCGACCCCACCCTGCTCCCAACCCGCATCCTGCCACCGGCATTCGGAGTCGCTGAATCCGGTAGCGGGTTCCACAATATCCGCGGCCGCGCGCGGATGGAGCGGTAGGCACGAAACATGATCAACAGGACATGAATGTTATGAACGCTACCCGGGGACGGGGACACTGAGGCCGGGGAAGATCTCGACCTCGCGAGGCGTGGGAGCGGGCGGAATCACCAGGACCGGTTCCTGCGCGGGGGCCGGGGTCGGCGGGTTCAGGATGTCGTAATTGCTGTTGGCCGGGGGATTTCCGGCGACCGGCGCCGAACCGGGGAACTGGTCGACCGGTGTTCCGGCCAGCGCGGCGTCCATGGTCTGCTTCCAGATGTCGGACGGCATGCCGGAACCGTAGATGGCGGCGCCGCGGGAGGTCCGGATGGGTTGGGGCTGTTCGGTTCCCACCCAGACCGCGGTGGACAGCGCCGGGGTGAAGCCGACCATCCAGGCATCCTTGTTCTGGCCGGTCGTGCCGAGCTGGGTGGTGCCGGTCTTGGCCGCGGACGGGCGGCCGGCCAGGCCGTGGCCGTTGGAGTAGGCGGCGATGGGGAGCATGGCCTGGGCGACGGAGTCGGCGACGCCGGCCTGGATGCGCTGCTCGGACCCGCCGGGCGCGGCGCCGCGGTCGAGCAGCACCCGGCCGTCGCCGGTCACGACCTTCTGCACGAAATAGGGTGCGCGGTAGGCGCCGGAGGCGGCCAGGGTGGCGTAGGCCGAGGCCATGTCGATCGGGCGCACCGAGTAGGCGCCCAGCACGATGGCGGGCAGCGGCGGGCCGCCGCCGTCCTCGGTCAGGGTCTTGCCGGGAATGCCCGGGATCTGGTCGGGGATCCCGGCCTGGTGGGCCGCGTCGGCGATCGCCTTCGGGCCCTCGAACAGGGTTCCGGACAGCCGGTAGAAGCTGGTGTTGAGCGAGCGCTTGAACGCCTCCCCGAGCGAGCAGGTGCCGCAGGACTCGCCGTCGACGTTCTGGATCTTCTCGCCGTTGACGGTGAGTGGCGCGCTGTCGAGCTGGTAGGTCAGCGGAATTCCCTGTTCCAGCGCGGCGACCACCGCGAAAGTCTTGAAGGCGGAACCGGTTTGCAGCGGGGCCTGCGCGAAATCGAAGCCGATGCCGTCGGGTCCGCCGTAGTAGGCGCGCACCGCGCCCGAGCGCGGGTCGACCGAGACCACCGCCGAGCGCAGTTCGCCCGGCTGCCCGGCCAGCGCCTTGCCGACCGCGGTCAGCGCGCCCTGCTGGGCCTTGGCGTCGATGGTCGTGATGATCTGCAGCGCACCGGTATTCAGTTCGCGCTCGCTGATCCCGGTGGCGCGCAGTTCGCGCAGCACCTGGGCGCGGATCAGGCCCTCGGGGCCGCGCGGGGTGCTGTCGTCCACCGCCGGGGCCGGGATGATGAGCGGGAACTGGGTGGCGGCGCGGTCGTCGCGGGTCAGCGTCCCCTTCTCGACCATGCCGTCGAGCACGTACGCCCAACGGGCTCGCAGCTGGTCGAGGTGGGTCTCCGGGTCCAGCAGCGACGGGGTGCGGATGACCGAGGCCAGTACCGCGCCCTCGGCCAGGGTGAGTTCGGGGGCGGGCTTGCCGAAGTAGGCGTGGGCCGCGGCGGAGATGCCGTACGCGCCACGACCGTAGTAGATGGTGTTGAGGTAGGCGGCGAGGATCTCGTCCTTGCTCCATTCGCGGGCCATCTTGGCGGAGATGATGAGCTCGCGCATCTTGCGGCTCAGGGTGCGTTCCGAACTCAGGAAGGCGTTCTTCACGTATTGCTGGGTGATGGTGGAGCCGCCGCCGGCGTCGTCGCGGCCGAGCAGGTTGTCGCGGGCCGCGCGCAGGAACGCCGACGTGGAGTAGCCCGGATTGGAGTAGAAGTTGCGGTCCTCCGCCGACAGCACCGCCTGGCGCACCGGCAGCGGCACGTCGGTGAGCGGCACCGGCACCCGATTACCGTCCGGCGGAACGACCTTCGCGATCACGGTGGCGCCGTCGGAGGTGAAGATGGTGGCGATCTGGTTGGTCTGCACCGCGTTCGGGTCCGGGATCTCGGCGCTCCAGTAGGCGACGCCCAGCAGGGTGGTCGGCATGACCACCAGCACCAGGAACAGTGCGAGGACCAGTCGCCGGATCCGCTGTCCGCGGGTGCGCGCCGGTGGAGTACCCGGTTGATCAGGGTTGATGGGCGGCTTGGCCCGCCGCCGTGGGCGGCTCGGCGAGGGATGCCGCTGCCGATGAGATGCGCTGGCCGCCAGCTCGTTCCACTCCGCCCTGGTGGCGGACGCTTCCGGTTCTCCTCCGTGCCGGTCGCGGGACGAGCTCACGAGCATCTCCTTCCGGAGCGTCGACAAAGCGCGGTTCCACCCCACCGGGGTGGGGAGCACACAGAAACCCCGCGACACCGGCCGCGGATCGCCCTATGTTAATCGACGCTCCGGCCACTCAGCGCAATTGACGGGGCCCGCGGCTACGTCACCGGGATCCGAAGACCTGGCGGTACGCGCCGCGAACCCCGCCGCAGCGAAGCGGAGGCAATCGAATTCAGCTCTTGACGCCGCCCGCGGTGAGGCCGGAGATGATGCGGCGCTGGAAGAGCAGCACCATGATGACCAGCGGAATGGTGACGATGGTGCCCGCCGCCATGATCGCCGTGTACGGCTGGACCAGCGGGTTGTTGCCCGAGAAGCGGGCCACCGCGACCGTCACCGGTTCGGTCTTGTCGCTGGAGAGCAGTCGCGCCAGCAGGTATTCGTTGACCGCCGCGATGAACGCGAGGATGGCGGTGGTGAACACCGCCGGGGCGGCCAGCGGCAGCATGATCAGCCGGAACGCCTGGAACCGCGACGCGCCGTCGATCCGTGCGGCTTCTTCGAGCTCCCAGGGGAGTTCGGCGAAGAAGGACGCCAGGATGTACACGGTCATGGGCAGCACGAACGAGATGTTCGGGATGATCATGGCCTGGTAGTGGCCGATCCAGCCGAGGTCGGTGAACAGCTGGAACAGTGGCGTCACCAGCACCACCACGGGGAACATGGAGGCGGACAGGATGAGTCCGGACACCAGGTACTTGCCCTTGAAGGTGAGCCGCGCCAGCGCGTAGGCGGCCATGATGCCGATCAGCAGCGCCACCACCGTGGTGGCCGCGCCGATGATCACGCTGTTGCCCAGCGCCCGGCCGAAGTTGTTGCCGCGGCTGGTGTCGAAGGCGTTGCGGAAGTTCTCGAACGTGACGTGGGTGGGCCACGGCGTGTTGTCGAAGGTGTAGGCCGGATCGCGGAGCGCGGTCACGACCATCCAGTAGAACGGTCCCAGACCCCACACCAGCACGATCAGCGCGCCCAGGTAGACGCGGCCGGACGCGAGCCGCTTGCTCCACGGAACCGCTTGCGGCGCGGGCTTGTTCGCGGCCCGCTCGACGACGTTGGTGCTCATCAGTGGGCCTCCCGCTGTTCTTCCTGGGTGCGAACGGCGTTCGCGCCCAACACCTTCACCAGGAAGAACGCCACGGTGAAGATGAGCAGGAAGGTGATCACCGACAGCGCCGACGCGCTGTTCGGGCCCTGGCGCACCTGATCCACCACCAGCATGGAGATGGTGCGGGTGGCCGGGTTGGACTGGGTCATGATCGCGGGCAGGTCGTACATGCGCAGCGCGTCCATGGTGCGGAACAGCACCGCCACCAGCAGCGCCGGCTTCAGCAGCGGCAGGGTGATGTGCCGGAACCGCTGCCACGCGGACGCGCCGTCCACGCGCGCGGCCTCGTACACGTCCTCCGGAATCACCTGCAGGCCCGCGAGAATCAGCAACGCCATGAAGGGGGTGGTCTTCCAGACGTCGGCGGCGATGACCGCGAAGCGGGCGGGCCACGGGTCGGCGGTCCACAGGATGTGGGTGCCGAAGATGCGGTTCACCACGCCGTCGTACTGGAACATGAACTCCCACAACCGCGCCGTGACGGCGGTCGGGATGGCCCACGGGATGAGCACGGCGGCGCGCAGCAGGGCGCGGCCCTTGAAGGTCTTGCCCATGATGACCGCCATGCCGAGGCCGATGGTGGCCTCCAGCACGACGGTCACGACGGTGAACAGCAGGGTGACGCCGATGGCGGCCCAGAACTGCGAGCCCAGGTTGCCGGTCGGGCAGTCCACCGTCTCGCCGAGCGAGTTGGTGCACTGCTGCAGCAGCCAGTGCGTGTAGTTGCTGAAGCCCGCGCCGCCGCCCTCGACGAACATGCCGGTGGACTTGTCCAGGCCGGAGTCCTTCTGGAAGGACATGATCACGGCCCGGACCACCGGATAGCCGACGACCACGGCCAGGGCGAGCAGCACCGGCGTGACGAACACCCATGCCCGGGCCGAGACGCTCAGCCGATCACCCCGGCGTTTGGTCTGCGGCGCGTTGTTCTGTGGCGCTACGGATTTCACGCTCGGCTCCGTACGGTCGGGCGACTCGATATCGGTCGCTCCCGAAGGACGTGACACCTGTTCTCTTCTCCTACGGGACTCGGCCCTTGATCGTTCTCCGGGGCTTCGCCGTCGAGCACGCCCTACGATCCGGCGGTCTCGATGCCCTTCTGCATCCCCGCGATGGCATCGTCGACCGACTTGTTTCCGGTCAACGCAGCATAGGCGTTGTCCTGGATGGCCTTCGACACCGCGGGGTAGAAGGGGGTCACCGGCCGCGGCACCGCGGAGGCGATGGATTCCTTCAGTGCGGGAAGATACGGCATCTTGGCGATCAGCGCCGGGTCGTCGTAGACCGAGGCGCGGACCGACGGCAGCGCGCCGGAGGCCACGATGTGCTGGGCGTCCTCGCTGATCAGGAAGCGCAGGAAGTCCAGCGCGGTGGCCTTGTTCTTGGAGAAGGCGCTGATCGCGGCGTTGTAGCCACCGAGGGTGGAGGCGCCGACGCCGTCCTTGCCGGGCAGCGGGGCGACGCCGAACTTGTCCTTCACCGCGGAGGCGTCGGACCCGGCGTCACCGAAGGTGGACGGCCAGCCGCGCATGAACATGAGCTTGCCGGTGACGAAGGCGTTCTGCGACTCCGGCTCCTTGAAGGAGATGCCCTCCTTCGGGATGTCGCCGTTCTTGTAGGCGTCGACCAGGGTCTGCAGACCGGCCTTGGACTGCGCGCTGTTCACGGTCGGGGTCTTGCCGTCGGCGCCGACGAAGCTGCCGCCGAAGGCGTTGATGACCTCGGCGGTGTTCACGGTCAGACCCTCGTAGGGGGCCAGCTGGCCTGCGTAGCAACCGATTCCGGCGTCCCGGGCCTTCGGGCACAGGGAGATCATCTCGGCCCAGGTCTTGGGCGGCTCCGGCGTCAGGTCCTTGCGGTAGAACAGCAGGCCGCCGTTGGTGTTGCGGGGAGCCGCGAACAGGGTGCCGTTGTAGGTGGCCGAGGCGACCGGCGGCGACAGCAGGGTGGAGGTGTCGATCTGGAAGGAGTCCTTCAGCGGCTGGATCCAGCCCTTGGCGGCGAACTCCGCGGTCCACGGCACGTCCAGCGCGACCACGTCGTAGTCCGACGCCTTGGCCTGCATGTGCTGCTTGAGGTCGTCGTACTGCTGGGAGGCGTCGTTGGACTGCTCCTTGAACGTCACCTTCTCGTCCGGGTGGGCGGCGTTCCAGCGTTCGACCAGCTGCTTCACCGCACCGGTCTCGGTGGTGTCCTTGCCCTCCACATAGGTGATCGGGCCACGGCCGGTGAGGTTCTCACCGGTCGAGCTGTTCCCGCCGTTGCCGCTCGAGCAGCCCGCGGCGAATGTCGCGGTCAGCAGAGCCGCGGAGGTGACGGCCAGCACGGCACGCGGCACCAACGTCGAGCGTAGAGAGGACACCTTCTTCAAAGCCATCGCGGATACTCCAGGGTCGAGACGTGAGCGGCGGCACACCCAGCCGGTTGCACAAGGGAAGATACATGGTGGCCGTTCCCCGTGCCGGGAGTACCTGGTCCGATCGCGCGTGACCACGAAGATCACCGGTACCGCTACGCTGGGTCGCGATGTCTTCTCAGGACAAGATGCTCACGCGGATCGGGGGGCTGCTGCGGCAGGCCGAATCGACCGATAACGAGCATGAAGCCGAGGCCTTCCTCGCGGCCGCGCAACGGCTCGCGACCGGCTCGTCGGTGGATCTGGCGGTGGCGCGGGCGCATATCGCCCACCGGGAACGACGCCCCACGCCGACGCAGCGGGTGATCCCGATCGGGGAGCCCGGAAAACGTGGTCTACGCACGTATGTCCAGCTGTTCGTGGCCATCGCCGCCGCCAATGACGTGCGCTGTGATGTGGCCCGCAGTTCGACGACGGTGTACGCCTACGGGTTCGACACCGATATCGACACCTGTTCGGCGCTGTACACCAGCCTGCTGGTGCAGATGGTGCGTGCCTCCGACCACTACATCAAATCGGGCGCGTACAAGACGGCCACCGCGCAGAAGGTCGTCGTCGAACGAAAATACGGCCGCGTCTACCACCATCCGGTGGAGGTGCCGGTCGCGGCGGTGACGGCGCGCCTGAACTTTCAGATGGCCTTCGCCGCGCGGATCGGCCGCCGCCTCGGCGAGGTGAAGGCGGAGGTCGAGAAGGACGCCGTGCGAGCCGACGCCGCCGGGGTCGCGCCCACGGGCACCGCGCTCGCGTTGCGCGACAAGGAACTCGAGCTCACCGACTACTACTCCCGCACCTCCGAAGCGCGCGGCACCTGGCGGGGCCCGCAGGCCTCGGCCGGGTACTCGGCGGCCGCCCGGCGGGCCGGGGACCGGGCGGGCAAGGCCGCGCGACTGGGCGGCGCCGCCGAGCTGGGTGGCGCGCGCGGGCAGCTGCCGCGCGGTTCGGGCGAATAGTGAACGCGCGCACGGCTGCCCGGGATGCGCAGCGGTCCCAGGTGTACGACGCCGAGGGTCTGGTGCGCGGAATGTTCGACCGCGCCGACGAATTCGACACGCGAACGGTCGAAGTGCACGGATCGCACCTGACGCTGCCCATCGAGCGGCGGTTCGGGTCGGTGGAATCGGTGCAGATCTACGCGGACCGGGTGCTGGCGCTGAACTGGGTGCGTGCCCAGTGGGATCGGGCGGGGGCGCCGGTGACGGTGCGCGCCCGGGCCGGGACCAAGGCCGCGCACTACGAGTCGGCGGGAGCCGTGCTCGCGGTGCCGCTGCACGCCGGTGGAAGCGCCTGGGCACTACGCGAATTGGTGATCTTGCACGAGCTGGCGCACCATCTGGACCCGGAGCCGGCCGAGGCCGCGCCGCACGGCCCCGAGTTCTGCGCCCGGTATGTCGAGTTGGTGGACGGGGTCATCGGGCCTGAAGCCGCACTGCTGTTGCGCACCACGATGTACTCGTGCGGCGTTCGTATCGCCTGAGTGGCGCGCTAGGGCAGCAGTTTCCGGACCCGGGCCAGGCGCTGACGCCACCACTCGGTGCGCTCGGTGTCGGGGTGGCGGTACCGGTCCAGGAGTTCGGGATCCGGGGCCGGGGGAGTGCGCGGCACCTCCAGCCGGCCGTCGACCGGGCGCAGTGGCGCGGTGACCACATCGCCGGTGAGTAGCGACAAAGTGTCCAGGCCACAGGCGAAATCGAGGTGGGGGAGTGCGCCGGCCAGCGCGACCTGCGCGGCCAGTCCGACGCTGGTCTCGAGCGCCGACGACACCAGGCACGGCAGCCCCGCGGCGGCCGCGACCTCGAGTGCGCGCCGGACCCCGCCCAGCGGCGTGCATTTCAGGACCGCGACATCCGCCGCGCCCGCCACGGCCACGCGCAGCGGATCCTCGGCCCGCCGAATCGACTCGTCGGCGGCGATGCGCACGTCCACCCGTTTGCGCACGGCGGCCAATTCCTCGATCGTCCGGCACGGCTGCTCGACGTATTCCAAACCGCCTGCGGCCCGGTCGATCCGCCCGATCCGGTCGATGGCGGTATCCACATCCCAGAGCCCATTGGCGTCGACCCGCACCGCGCCGTCCGGCCCGAGCGCGTCGCGCACGGCCGCCACTCGCTCCAGATCCTCGCCCAGCGAGTCGGGGTGGTCGGCGACCTTCACCTTCGCGGTGCGGCAGCCGGACCCGGCCACGATCTCGTACGCCCGTTCCGGCCCCACCGCGGGCACGATGCAGTTCACCGGCACCCGATCCCGCACCGGCTCCGGCCATCCCAGCGTCGCCTGTTCGACCGCTGTGGCCAGCCAGGATGCCGCTTCCCGGTCGTCGTACTCGGGAAACGGGCAGAATTCTCCCCATCCTGCGGCCCCGGGAATCAGCATCCCCTCGCGAACAGTGATCCCCCGGAATCGGGTTCGCATGGGAATCGCGTAGACCACCGCCGACTCGAAATCCACCGCGCTGTCGCTCATCCGTCGCACCCTACCGACCGCCCGCGCGGGCCCGAGGTGGCGGCGCGGCCCGCCCCCGGCGACAATGCGAAATGGAGCCATGTCCGGCTTCGCAGACCTGCGCCGTGGGGGAGACCGCAATCATGAACCCGCCCAACGATCCCCGACGTCCAGCGCCGGAGAACTTTCCCCCGCCCGGGCCCGGCGGACCGGACGGCCGCCGGCACCCCGTCGGTCCCGGCCCGCGCGCCGCCGGATCGCCGCGCTCGCTACCCGGCTCCGGTGGACCGGGGGCGAAGGACGCCAATCTGGCCGGCCCGGAGGGCCCGACGCTGCCCGGACCGCGGGGGCAGGCACCGCCGCCCCCACCCCCGCAGCCCGGCGGGCCGCGGGCCGGTGCGGTCGATCAGGCCGCGCCCACTCTTCCCCAGGGCGGCCGGCAGAACCCGCCGCCGCGAGTGCCGCCGCAGGCTCCCGAAATAGTCGGTGTCCCACCGCGATCGGGCGGTCCGGCGCGGCCGCCCGGGCCGCAGCACCAGTCACTCGCCAACCCGGACACGAACTATGCCCCGACTCCCGGGTCGGCGCCGCATGCCGAAATGCCGCCGCAGCCCTGGCGGCCGGCCGACCTCCAGCAAGCGGAGGATCGGACCATGCCCGCGCCGCTGCGGCCGTCAGAGGTCGAGGTGGCGGCGGCCGCGCCGGAGCGGAAGCCACTGGCTCGCAGGGATATCGCGCTGTCGGCCGGCTTGTATCTGCTCGGCGTGGTCGCCGCGTTCGGCTGGGCCTACGATCTGTTCGCGAAACTGTTCGATCTGGTCCACAACCGCTGCACCGCGAAAAGGGACTTCTCGGTGCAGTGCATCGTGATCCGCCCGCCCGCGTCGGCCCTGTGGGGCTTGCTGATCGGCGGGGGCGGCATGTTCCTGGCGCTGGTGGGGGCCATGGTGCTCGCCTCGGTCGCGGCCATGACCGGTCGTCGCGCGTGGATCTGGACGGCCGTCGCGCTGCCGGTGATCCTCGCCGCGGGCGGTGCGGGGCATGTACTGGTGGCCACGGCCATCAGCTGAGGAGGAGCGCCTCGAGTCGCCGCCCCGGTGGTTTCCGGGGCGGCGTTCGGTTTCAGAGGCGTTCGTAGATGGTGGCGTTGGCGAGACCGCCCGCCTCGCACATGGTTTGCAGCCCGTAGCGGGCGCCGCGGTCGTGCATGGCGTGGACGAGGGTGGTGGCCAGGCGGGCTCCGGAGGCCCCCAGGGGGTGGCCGAGGGCGATGGCGCCGCCGTTCACGTTGACCTTGGACAGGTCGGCCCCGGTCTCCCGGGCCCAGGCCAGGACGACGGAGGAGAAGGCCTCGTTGACCTCGAACAGGTCGATGTCGGCGAGGTCGAGTCCGGAGCGCTGCAACACCTTCCGGGTCGCGGGGATGACCGCGGTGAGCATGAGCAGCGGGTCGTCGCCCGCGACGGCGAAGCTGTGCACCCGGGCCAGTGGACGCAGGCCCAGCTGGGCGGCGCGTTCGCTGGTCATGATGAGGGTGGCGGCGCTGCCGTCGTTGATCTGGCTGGCGTTGGCGGCGGTGATGTTCCAGCCGATCTGCGGGAAGCGGGCCGCCATCTCCTCGCTGTAGTAGGCGGGGCGCAGTGCGGCCAGGGTCTCGAGGGTGCTGCCCAGGCGGATGCCCTCGTCCTCGGCGAGTCCGTCGAAGGGCGACAGCTGGGCCTCGAAGGCCCCGTTCTTGGTTGCGGCGGCGGCCTTCTCGTGGCTGGCGAGGGCGAATTCGTCGAGCTGGGTGCGGGTCAGACCCCACTTGGCGGCGATGAGTTCGGCGCTGATGCCCTGCGGTACCAGGCCCTCCGGGTAGCGTTCGGCGAATCCGACTCCGGCGATGTCCTCGGCCCCGATCAGGTTGGCCCCCATGGGAACCCGGCTCATGGATTCCACGCCCGCGGCCACCACGATGTCGTAGGCCCCGGCGATCACGCCCTGGGCGGCGAAGTGGATGGCCTGCTGGCTGCTGCCGCATTGCCGGTCCACGGTGGTGGCCGGCACCGATTCGGGATATCCGGCGGCCAGGGCGGCGCGGCGGGTCAGGTTGGAGCCCTGTTCGCCGACCTGGGTGACCACGCCGCCGATCACATCGTCGATCAGCGCCGGATCGATCTCGGAGCGTCGCACCACTTCCCGCAGGCTGTGCGCGAGCAGGTCGGCGGGGTGTACGCCGTGCAGTGCGCCGGTGGCCTTGCCTTTGCCGATGGGAGTGCGGACGGCTTCGACGATGACTGCGTCTCTCATTGACGTTCCCTTCCGAGCGGGCATCTGACTAGATGTCTCTAAAGTCAGGGTAGAAGCTGGCCATAGTTGGGGCAAGTCAGCAGGGTATGATGTACGCCATGTCGGCCGTACTGGAGGGAAAACTCAGCGACCTGAGCTCGTGGAAGCCCGAGGAATGTTCGATCGCCAAGGCGATGGACATCGTCGGCACCCGCTCGGCCGTGCTCATTCTGCGGGAGTCGTACTACGGCACCACGCGGTTCGACGGCTTCGCGGCGCGGGTGGGGATCACCGACGCGGCGGCCTCCAGCGCGCTGCGCAAACTCGTCGACGCCGGACTGCTGGCGAAGCGGCCCTACCAGGAAGAGGGCAAGCGCACCCGCAACGAATACGTGCTCACCCAGATGGGACGGGACCTGCTGCCCGCCGTGGTCGCGCTCTGGCAGTGGGGTGACAAATACCTACAGGACGGGCCCGCGCCGCTGGAACGGCTGGAGGACTCCAGCGGCGAGCCGGTCCGCGCCGAACTGCGCAGCGCCTCGGGCACCGAGGTTCCGCTGGAGAATCTGCGCATCCGGGTGAACGACGAATGGCGGCGGAAAGCCCGCCGCCATTCCTGAAACCTGACCCGTCAGTGCGAACCTGACCCGTCAGTGCAGCCGGCGGCCGTCCTCCGGGTGGAAGAAGTAGGTGTGCGCCGGGTCCGCGACCAGCGAGAGCTGCGCGCCCTTGGTCGGCGGGTTGCGCCAATCCGCGCGCGCCACAATCGATTCCCCCTCACCGAAGGTGCGGCCGTAGATGTAGGCGTCGGAGCCCAGCTCCTCGACCACGTCCACCTCCATGGCGATGCCCGCCCCGGTGCCGACGAAGTCCAGGTGCTCGGGGCGGACGCCGACCACGACCCGCTCGCCGGTGGCCGCCGCCACCGAGCGCGGCAGCGGCAGCGGGCAGCCGCCCAGGGTCACCGAGCCGTTGCCGACCGGCAGCGTGAACAGGTTCATGGCGGGGGAGCCCATGAAGCCCGCGACGAACAGATTGGCCGGATCCCGGTACAGGTCGCGCGGGGACGCGCACTGCTGCAGCAGCCCGTCCTTGAGCACCGCCACCCGGTCGCCCATGGTCATGGCCTCGACCTGGTCGTGGGTGACGTAGACGGTGGTGGTTCCGAGCCGGCGCTGCAACTGGGCGATCTGGGTGCGGGTCTGCACGCGCAGCTTGGCATCCAGGTTCGAGAGCGGCTCGTCCATCAGGAACACCTGCGGGGACCGCACGATGGCGCGACCCATGGCGACACGCTGGCGCTGACCGCCGGACAGGGCCTTGGGCTTGCGGTCCAGGTAGGGCTCGAGGTCGAGCAGCTTGGCGGCCTCGAGCACGCGCTGCTGCCGCTCGTCCTTGGAGACCTTGGCCATCTTCAGGGCGAAGCCCATGTTCTCGGCCACGCTCATGTGCGGGTACAGCGCGTAGTTCTGGAACACCATGGCGATATCGCGTTCCTTGGGCTCGGCGTGCGTGACGTCCTTGTCCCCGATCAGGATTCGGCCGTCGCTCACCTCCTCGAGCCCCGCGAGCATGCGCAGCGAGGTGGATTTGCCGCAGCCCGAGGGGCCGACGAGCACCAGGAACTCGCCGTCGGCGATCTCCAGGTTCAACGCGTCGACGGCGGGCTTGCCCGAGCCGGGGTACAGCCGGGTGGCCTGGTCGAAAGTCACCGTTGCCACGGTTAGCACTTCCCTTCACCGGCAGGAACGTGCCGGACGATCCGTAGTAGAGGGGATGGATCCAACTCTCGGGACTCTCAGGGGCTGCGCCCCCGAACCCCCGGGAGCGGTTCCGGGGACATGGTAGGCGCACTCGATTCGCCCTACCTCGGTAGCCTCGAATCGATCTCCGCCCCGCGACGAGGAGTACGTGATGAGCAAACCGGTTCGTATCGGAGTCCAGCTTCAGCCGCAGCACGCGCCCGACTACGGGTTGATCCGGGACGCGGTGCGGCGATGTGAGGACATCGGGGTGGACATCGTCTTCAACTGGGACCACTTCTATCCGCTGTACGGCGATCCCGAGGGCGCGCACTTCGAGTGCTGGACCATGCTGGGCGCGATCGCCGAGCAGACCGAGCGGGTGGAGCTCGGCGCGCTGGTCACCGGCGGCGGCTACCGCAATCCGGACCTGCTGGCCGATATGGCGCGCACCGTCGACCACATCAGCAACGGGCGGCTCGTGCTCGGTGTCGGCGCGGGGTGGTTCGAGAAGGACTACGACCGGTACGGGTACGAATTCGGCACGGCCGGAAGCCGTCTCGCGCTGTTCAAGGAGTCGATGGCCCGGATCACCGACCGGCTGGCCAAGCTGAATCCGCAGCCGGTGCGCGACATCCCCATCCTGATCGGCGGCGGCGGGGAGAGGAAGACGCTGCGGCTGGTCGCCCAGTACGCCGACATCTGGCACAGCTTCTCCGACATCGACGTGCTGCGGCGCAAGATCGGCATCCTGGGCGAGCACTGCGCCGAGGTCGGCACCGACGCCGCGGCGATCGAGAAGTCGGTGGCGTGGCCGGGCCTGGACCAGGCCGACGACTATCACGCGGCGGGCGTGACCCTGTTCACGGTGAGCTCCGGCGGCCCCGACTACGACACCGCCCGGATCCAGGAGGCGGTGGCCTGGCGCGACCGCGTCAATCAGGGGTAGAGCGGGTAGATCGGGCTCGGACGATGACGCTTCCGAATCGTCGTGAGGCTAAACCTGGAGTGGCAAACATCCGGCACTAGGGTGATTCGTCATGGTTTCCTTGCGGCACCTCGCGGGTGTCCTGCTGGTAGGGCTGGTCGGCGTCGCCACGCTCGGCGTGGGCGGCGCGGCGGCCGACGACCGTGATCTGTGTTCGCCGCCCGGTCCGGCGGCGGCCAGCGCGGCGCCGACCAACCTGGCCGCGGGGCAGCAGAACCAGAGCGCGGACCGGTTCACGACGCCCACCACGGTGCCGCTGAATACGATCGACGTCACCAAGCTGGGGCTGCTCACGCCCGGCAAACTGAGCGTCGGAACCCTGTCGGACGCCCCGCCGAGCATCTGCGTGAACTCCAAGGGCACGTTCACCGGCTTCGACAACGAGCTGTTGAAGGCGATCGGCGCGAAACTCGGTCTGCAGGTGGAGTTCACCGGCACCGAGTTCGCGGGCCTGCTGGCGCAGGTCGCCAACGGCCGCTTCGACATCGGCTCGTCCAGCATCACCACCACCGACGCCCGGCGGCAGCTGGTCGACTTCACCAACGGCTACGACTTCGGCTACTTCTCCCTGGTGGTGCCGAACGGCAGCGCCATCCACGGCTTCGGGGACCTGAACCGGGGCAAGCGGATCGGCGTGGTGCAGGGCACCGTGCAGGACGAGTACGTGGTCAACGAACTGCACCTGGATCCGGTGAAGTTCCCCGACTACAACACCGCCTACGCGAACCTGAAGTCCGGGCAGATCGACGCCTGGGTGGCGCCGTCGCAGCAGGCCATCGGCGCGATCAAGCCGGGCGACCCGACCTCGATCACGCAGAACACGTTCAGCGTCAACAACTTCACCGCCTGGGCGGTGCGCAAGGGGCATCAGCCGCTCACCGACGCGCTCAACGCGGGTCTGGACGCGGTGATCGCGGACGGCACTTACGCCAAGCTGTACGAGAACTGGGTGCCGCGCGAACTGCCGCCGGGCTGGAAGCCGGGCTCCAAAGCCGTGGCGACACCGCAGCTTCCGGACTTCGCGAAGATCGCGGCCGAACACGCGAGCGACCGGCCCGGGGCGGGAACAGCGCAGCCGAAGTCGACGCTGCGGCAGTTGAAGGACACGTTCTTCGATTGGTCGTTGTACCGCAAGGCCTTCCCGGACCTGATCAAGACGGGTCTGCCCAATACCCTGATCCTGGCGCTGGTTTCGGGCCTGCTGGGCACCGTGCTCGGCATGCTGCTCGCGGTGGCGGGCATCTCCCGCACCCGCTGGTTGCGCTGGCCCGCACGGGTTTACACCGATATCTTCCGCGGCCTGCCCGCCGTGGTGATCATCCTGCTCATCGGTCTCGGCGTGGGACCGGTGGTCAAGGGCATCACCGGCAACAACCCGTACTGGCTGGGCGCGGTGGCGCTGGCGCTGCTGGCGTCGGCGTACATCGGTGAGATCTTCCGGTCCGGCATCCAGTCGGTGGAGACCGGGCAGCTGGAGGCGGCCCGCGCCATCGGATTCGGCTACCGGCAGGCCATGACGCTGGTGGTGATCCCGCAGGGCGTGCGCCGGGTGCTGCCCGCGCTGATGAACCAGTTCATCGCATTGATCAAGGACTCCTCGCTGATCTACTTCCTGGGTCTGCTGGCCTCGCAACGCGAACTGTTCGCGGTGGGCCGGGATCTCAACGCGCAGACCGGGAATCTGTCGCCGCTGGTGGCGGCCGGCCTGGTCTACCTGCTGCTGACGGTGCCGCTCACGCACCTGGTCAACTACATCGACAAGCGCATGCGCGACGGCCGCCCCGCCGCCGGCGATCCCGCCGAACCCGTCGAACAGGCCGTCATCACGGAAGGGCGTGGAGCATGAGTGCCTCCCTCACCGGCACCGGCCTGCGATTGACGCTGGGCCGCACCGAGATCCTGCGCGGCGTGGACGTGCACGTGGACGCGGGCAAGACCACCACGGTGATCGGGCCGTCCGGGTCCGGCAAGTCGACGCTGCTGCGGGTGCTGAACCGGCTGCACGAACCCGACTCCGGCGACATCCTGCTGGACGGCGCGTCGGTGCTGGGCGAGAACCCGGACCGGCTGCGGCAGCGGATCGGGATGGTGTTCCAGCACTTCAACCTGTTCCCGCACCGGACCGTCGCCGACAATGTGGCGCTCGGTCCCCGCAAACTGCACGGGCTGTCCAAGGAGCAGGCGCGGACGCTGGCCCTGCAGCAGCTGGAGGCGGTCGGACTGGCGGGGAAGGCGGACGTGCGCCCCTCGTCACTGTCCGGCGGTCAGCAGCAGCGCGTGGCCATCGCCCGGGCATTGGCCATGAAGCCGGACATCATGTTCTTCGACGAGGCCACCTCGGCGCTGGATCCGGAGCTGGTCAAGGGCGTGCTCGCGCTCATGTCCGAGCTGGCGAGCGGCGGCATGTCGATGATCGTGGTCACCCACGAGATGAGCTTCGCCCGTTCGGTATCCGATCAGGTCGTGTTCATGGATCACGGCCGGGTGGTGGAAACCGGCACACCCGAGGCGCTCTTCGAGAACGCGGAAACCCCTCGGCTGCGCCAGTTCCTCTCCCAGGTGCTGTGACCAACTCTCGGCGCGGGGGTCAGCTGCTGCCCGCGAAGGGCAGGTTCGCATAGCGGCCGAAGTCGCCTTGAGCGCCGCTGTAGATGTTCAGATCCACGCCCGCGGCGATGCCGGGGATCCGCCCGGCGTCGGTGGTCTGCCAGAACGTCCAGTGCGGCCAGCCGCCCGGGACCTCGGGCTGGTCGTTGCCGCGGTAGTCGGCGATCCACAGCGGGTAGGCGGTGAACTCGTTGGAGTCGGCCATGGCCGTCTGCCAGAAGCGGGGATAGGTGTAGATGATCGGCATCCGGCCGGTCAGGGCGCGGACCGTGTTCAGGTACCGGTGGGTCCAGTCGATGAGCGCGGCCGGGGGCAGCCCGCCGGAGTCCTCGAGGTCCAGCACCGGCGGCAGGTCCATGGGCCCGTTCTGGCCCAGCACCATCGCCGAGTAGAACGCGGCCTGCGCCTCGGGGAGCAGGTTCGGGCGCGCGAAGTGATAGGTGCCGCGGGCGACGCCGGCCACCCGCATGGACAGGCTGTCCTGCACGAAGTACGGGTTCACGTAGTTGAGGCCCTCGGTCGCCTTGAGCATGGCGAACGAGTATCCGGCGGCGCGCACACCGAACCAGTTGATGCTGCCGCCGCCGGGGTGCTGCCACGAGGCCACGTCCGGGCCCTCGATATCGGCGGCAGCCACCCCGGCGGGGGTAGCCATGAGGATGCCTGTAGCCGCGACAGTGAGCACTTTCATCAGTGTGCGTCCGGTCATGCGCAAAAACGCTAGGCCGAACTGCCGCCGGAGCGGTGAAGGCGCGACTGTCTAATTCGCCAATCGTTAGCGGATCTGTCCGATCGTCAGCCGAGCCAGTCCAGCACCGACGCCGCGGTCCAGGACTGCTGCATGCTGCCCAGGGGTTCGCCGGTGAACGGCTCGTAGTACTCGGCGAAACTGCCGTCACTGGCCTGGCGCAGTCCTTCCGCGCGCAGCATGAACGAGCGCTCGGCCCAGCCGCGGCGGGCGAACACCCAGGAGAACAGCCAGCTGATCACCGGCCACACCGGCCCGCGCCAGTACTCGCGGGAGCGGAAGTCCCGCGCCACCGGGGAGGTCGACGGGGGCAGCGCGTAGCGCAGATCCGGGTGCCCGCACCAGCGCGGGCCTTCGAACAGCCGCAGCAGCCGTCGTTCGGCGTCGCGGGGGAGTCCGCCGCTGAGCAGCGGCGCGAAGCACGCGAGCGTCTCGGTCTCGATCCACTTGTCCGCGCGCACGTCGAAGTCCCGGGCCACGCCGGTGCGCGCGTCGGTGGTGGCGATCACGCCCGCGCGGAAGTAGTCGGCCCACTCGTAGAGTTCGCGCACGTCCGCGTGCGGCTGCTTGTAGTCCTCGCCGATATTGGCGAGCACATCGCAGGCCAGCGCGAAGATGGCGGTCACGAACACGTCCTCGACCGCGAAGCTCATGGTGGAGGCCAGCTGGTAGTCGTCGTACCCGGCGCGGCGCATCTGCTCGACCAGCCACAGGTAGCGGTCGTACTCACGGTCGGAGGGGCGCTGCGTGGGATCGCCCACCACCTGGGTGTCGGCGCGCTGGTACGGCGGCAGGTCCGGACCGGGAATCACGTTCTCGTAGGCCCGATCCCAGCGCGGCGAGTTGTCCATGCCGGATTCCCAGCCGTGGTAGAGCGTGATCCGCCCGTGCTGCTTGGGATCTCGCGCGTAGGCCAGCCAGCGGTGCCAGCGCATCAGGTCGGGCCAGCGCCGGTTCAGGAAGTCCTCGGCGACCGCGCGGGTGCTGCGCCCGTGCCGGCGTGAGTGGTCCAGAATCCGTTGCACCGCAATGGCATGCACGGGCGGCTGCGTGATTCCCGAGGTGTCGGGCCCGTCGGGCGCGTCGGCGGCGAGGCGGCGGCATTCCCATCGGGCTGGTCCGGGGAAGTAGCCGTCCACCCCGTTGGCGAACACGATGTGCGGGATCATCCCGTTGCGCCACTGCGCCGACAGCAGGGTGTCCAGTTCCAGGGCCGCGCGTTCGACACTGAGCGGCGCCAAGCCGACCGCCACGAATGCCGCGTCCCAGCTCCACATATGTGGATAGAGCTTGGGCGCGGCGCTGGTCATGGTGCCCAGGTCGTTGCCGCGCAGCAGGTAGGCCGCGCGGGCCGCGAGCTGGGTGGGCGTGAATCCCGGGTGTGTCATCGCCCTATTCTGCGCCGGTACCCGTAGGTATGCGCGATAGGGCGAGGAGGTGTGGCTCGGCGCTCGATGGATCGTGGATGACGCGTGGACAGTGGACTGCGCTGGATCGCCCGTGGACGACTCCTGATCGCCAGATTGCACTTCGTTCGCCTTCTCATGAATCAGCTAGCGGTGGGGTGCCCGTCCGGAGCATCGCCGGACCGGCGCGGCCGGTTACGGTGATCACATGGCGAATTCCGCGAGGCCCGAATCCGACCGGCCGACCGCGTTGATCACCGGGGCCAGCCGGGGGCTGGGGGCGGCGATTGCGCGGGAACTGGCTCCGGCACATCGATTGTTGCTGGGCGCGCGCACGCGGCAGGCCCTGGAACCGATGCTGCGCGAGCTGCCCGGCAGCGCCGGATGGCCGGTCGATCTCACCGATTACGCGGCGGTGGCGCGCGCGGTGGACGGCATCGAACGGCTGGATGTCCTGGTGCACAATGCCGGGATCGCCGACCTGGGAACGATAGCCGATTCGTCGGTGGCGCAGTGGCGGAATACGTTGGAAGCCAACCTGATCGCGGTCGCGGAGTTGACCAGATTGTTGCTGCCCGCGCTGCGCGCCGCCAATGGCCATGTGGTGCTGATCAATTCGGGCGCCGGACTGCGGGCGAATCCGGGCTGGGGCGTGTACGCGGCCAGCAAGTTCGGGTTGCGGGCCTTCGGTGACGCGTTGCGGCTGGAGGAACCGGCGCTCCGGGTGACCTCGGTGCATCCGGGGCGGATCGACACCGACATGCAGCGCGAGATCATCGCGGGGGAGGGCCGCGACTACGACCCGAACGAGTTCCTCACCGCGGAGACGGTGGCGCGGGCGGTCCGCAATGCCGTGGAGACCCCGCGTGACGCCCATCCGACCGAGATCGTGCTGCGTCCCATCGCCCGCTGAGAGGAACCTGAATTTCTGTGCTGAATTGCGATCATTTCGCACAGAATTGGTGCCCGGTTCACGCCGTATGGATATAACGAACGCGATGGATAGACGACAGTTGCTCGCGATGCTCGCCGCGGGCACTGCGGCCGCCTTGACCGGGTGCTCTGCGGAGGGCCCCACCCCCAAGGTGACCCCGCGGATCAGTGGACCCGTCGCGACGCCCACGCCGTCCGCGGCGCCGAAGTCGATCGCCGCGCCGCCCGCGCAGAAGTCCGCGATTCCCGCGGGCACGATCACGGCGCTGCCCGGGCACGGCAACAACCTGGCCCTCACCGTCGACGACGGCGCCAGCCCCGAGGTGGTCGGGGCCTACGTGAAGTTCGCCAAGGACACCGGGGCCCGCTTCACTTTCTTCGTCACCGCGTACTACGACTCGTGGACCACGCACAAGGCCGCGCTGCGGCCGCTGGTGGAATCCGGTCAGATCCAGCTGGGCAATCACACCTGGGATCACCCGGACCTGACCAAGCTGTCCACGGCCGAGATCGCCGCCCAGCTGACCAAGGCGAAGACCTTCCTGCACAACAACTTCGGTGTGGACGGGACCCCGTATTTCCGGCCCCCCTTCGGCCGCCACGATGCTACCGTCGACAAGGTGGCAGCCGATCTCGGTTACACCGTCCCCACCATGTGGTACGGCTCGCTGTCCGACTCCGGTGTCATCACCGAGGACTATCTGATCGAGTGCGCGCAGAAGTACTTCAACGCGCAGGCCATCGTGATCGGCCATGCCAACGCCCCCGCCGTGACGCACTGCTACGACCGTCTGGTCGAGATCATCCGTGCGCGCAACCTCTCGCTGGTGACCCTCAACGACGTGCTGGTGTCACCGGCCTGACGGCTGCGCCGGGGGCGCGGGAGTTTCGTTCGGAAGAGTGATTGAAGGTCGAGATGGACAGACGTCGGCTGTTGACGTTGCTGGCTGCGGGTGGGGTCGCCGGATTGTTGGGAGCGGGGGAAGCCCGCGCCGAATTCCCCTTCGACACCGGGTCTTCCGGGATCGTTCCGCCATTGCCGGGGGTGACACCGGATTTCGGGCCCAAGACGCCGATCGGGCCGGGCACCATCCAGGCGCTGCCCGGCGACGGAAACCATATGGCGCTCACCATCGATGACGGCGCCAGCTCCGAAACCATCGGCGGGTTCATCGATTTCGCGCGCAATACCGGTGCGCGGCTCACCTTCTTCGTCACCGCCTACTACCCGGGCTGGCTCGATCACCGGGATGCGTTGCGCCCCATGGTCGATTCCGGTCAGATCCAGCTCGGCAACCACACCTGGGACCATCCGGACCTGACCCGGCTGTCCGGCGGCGCCATCGCCGACCAGTTGAACCGCTGCAAGGACTTCCTCTGGGACCAGTACGGCGTCGACACCACGCCGTACTACCGCCCGCCCTTCGGCAGGCACAATGCCGGCGTCGACGCGGTGGCCGCCGACTGCGGCTACACCGTCCCGACCATGTGGTACGGCAGCCTGAGCGACACCAACACGGTGATCAACGAAGGCATCCTGCTCGACGCCGCCCGCCAATGGTTCCGAGCCCAGTCCATCGTCATCGGCCACGCCAACCGCCCGACCGTCACCCACGTCTACGACCAGCTCATGGACATCGTCCGCGAACGCAACCTGCAACTGGTCACCCTCGACGACGTCCTGATCCCGCCGCGATAAAGCTTGGGACACAAGGAAATCGGTCCCGGCGTGTAGTGCGCGCCGGGACCGATTCGGCTGTCGGCTACGCGACGATGTTCACCAGGCGGCCGGCCACCACGATGATCTTGCGCGGCGGCTTGCCGCCCAGCAGTTCCGCGATCTTCTCGTCGGCCAGGGCGGCGGCCTCGACCGCGGCCTGATCGGCGTCGGCGGGGACGCTGATCCGGCTGCGGACCTTGCCGTTGACCTGGATCGGGTACTCGACCGAATCCTCCACCAGCAGTGCCGGATCCGCCGTCGGGAAGGGGCCGTGCGCCAGCGCGGTGTGGTGGCCCAGGCGTTCCCACAGTTCCTCGGCCACGTGCGGGGACATCGGGGCCAGCATCAGGACCAGCGGCTCGACCAGGGCGCGGGGCGCGCCGTCGCCGAAGTTCTTGGTCAGGTAGTTGGTCAGCTCGATCAGCTTCGCGCCCGCGGTGTTGTCGCGCAGGTTGGCGTAGTCGTCGTCGACCCCGGCGATGGTCTTGTGCAGCAGGCGCAGCGCCTCGGCCGAGGGCTCGGTGTCGGTGACCTTCAGCGCGCCGGTCTCCTCGTCCACGGTCAGGCGCCACACGCGCTGCAGGAAGCGGTGCGCGCCCACGACGTCCTTGGTCGCCCACGGGCGCGAGGTGTCCAGCGGACCCATCGACATCTCGTAGAAGCGGAAGGTGTCCGCGCCGTACAGGTCGCACATCTCGTCGGGGGAGATGGCGTTCTTCAGCGACTTGCCGATCTTGCCGTACTCCTGGGCGACCTCTTCCTCGACGCCGGAGGCGTTGGTCCAGAAGAACTTTCCGTCCCGCTCCACGACCTCGGCGGCGGGCACGTAGGCGCCGCGCGCGTCGGTGTAGGCGAAGCCCTGGATGTAGCCCTGGTTGAACAGGCGGCGGTACGGCTCGAAGCCGGACACGTCACCCAGGTCGAACAGCACCTTCTGCCAGAAGCGCGCGTACAGCAGGTGCAGCACCGCGTGCTCCACGCCGCCGACGTACAGGTCCACGCCGCCCGGATCCTTCGGACCGTGCTCGGCGGTCCGGGGACCCAGCCAATACTTCTCGTTCTCGGGGGCGCAGAAGGCGTCGGTGTTGGTCGGGTCCGCGTAGCGCAGCTGGTACCAGGAGCTGCCCGCCCAGTTGGGCATGACATTGGTGTCGCGGCGGTACTTCTTGGGGCCGTCACCCAGATCCAGTTCGACGTGCACCCAGTCGGTGGCCTTGGCCAGCGGCGGGGACGGCTCGGAGGTGGCGTCGTCCGCGTCGAAGGTGACCGGCGCGAAGTCCTCCATCTCCGGCAGCGTCACCGGCAGCATGGATTCCGGCAGCGCGTGCGGCGCGCCGTCCTCGTCGTAGACGATCGGGAAGGGCTCGCCCCAGTAGCGCTGGCGGGCGAACAGCCAGTCGCGCAGCTTGTACTGGACGGTGCCCTTGCCGTGGCCGTCGGACTCCAGCTGGGTGATCACCTTGGCCTTGGCGGTGTCGATGTCCAGGCCGTCCAGGTATCCGGAGTTCACCAGGGTGCCGTCACCGGTGTAGGCGGCCTGCGAGATGTCGCCGCCCGCCACGACTTCCACGATCGGCAGGCCGAAGGCGGTGGCGAACTCCCAGTCGCGCGGATCGTGGCCGGGGACGGCCATGATGGCGCCGGTGCCGTAGCCGGACAGCACGTAGTCGGCGATGAAGATCGGCACGCGGGCGCCGTTCACCGGGTTGGTGGCGTAGGTGCCCAGGAAGACGCCGGTCTTTTCCTTGTTTTCCTGGCGCTCCAGATCGGACTTGGCCGCGATCGACTTGCGGTACGCCGCAACGGCTTCGGCCGGGGTGTCGGCATTGCCGAAGGTCCAGCGGGCCTGGGTGCCGGACGGCCAGGTGTTGCCGGTCAGCCGGTCCACCAGCTCATGCTCGGGCGCGACCACCACGTAGGTGGCGCCGAACAGGGTGTCGGGGCGGGTGGTGAAGACCTCGATGATGTCCGAGCCGGCCTCGAACTTGACCTGCGCGCCTCGCGAGCGGCCGATCCAGTTGCGCTGCATGGACTTCACGTTCTCCGGCCAGTCCAGCTCGTCCAGGTCGTCGACCAGGCGATCGGAGTAGGCGGTGATGCGCATCATCCACTGCCACAGGCGCTTGCGGAACACCGGGAAGTTGCCGCGCTCGGAGCGGCCGTCGGCGGTGACCTCCTCGTTGGACAGCACGGTGCCCAGGCCCGGGCACCAGTTGACCATCGAATCGGTCTGGTACACCAGGCGATAGGAGTCGACCACGGCATTGCGCTCGACCGGCGACAGGTCGGCCCAGGCCCGGCCGTCGGCGGGCGACCGCTTGCCGGAATCGAATTCGGCGATCAGCTCGGCGATCGGGCGCGCCTTGTTCAGGCCCTCGTCGTACCAGGCGTTGTAGATGCGCAGGAAGATCCACTGCGTCCACTTGTAGTACTCGGGGTCGGTGGTCGCGAACGACCGGCGGCGGTCGTGGCCCAGGCCCAGCCGGTCCAGCTGCCGCTGCATGGTCGCGATATTCGACATGGTGGTGTCGCGCGGGTGCGCGCCGGTCTGCACCGCGTACTGCTCGGCGGGCAGGCCGAAGGCGTCATAACCCAGCGCGTGCAGCACATTCCGGCCGTGCATGCGGTGGTAGCGGGCGAACACGTCGGTGGCGATGTAGCCCAGCGGGTGCCCGACATGCAGGCCCGCGCCCGACGGGTACGGGAACATGTCCTGGATGAACAGCTTGTCGGCGGGAACGCCGGCGGCCAGCGGGCCGACCGGGTTGGGCGCGAAGAAGGTGCCGCGCTCCTCCCAGTTGCGCTGCCACTTGCGCTCGACGCGGCCGGCGAGGTCGGCGTTGTAGCGGTGTGCGGGAACGTCGCCGCCCCCCGCCGCGGTCGCGGTGGGTGTTTCGGTTGCACGGGTGTCCTGCACGGTCCTGCCTTCGCTTGTCCAGCCAATCCCCGATAAAGGTCGCTCACCAGGGTAAAACGTCGGTACCTCGGGCCCCAAAAAGGGTCGAGGCTGCTCCCGCCGACGGTGTCCGAAGCAGGCCCGCGGCGGGTCCGTACCGGCCTGACAGGTACCGTGGCGGGGTGTTTGTCGTGGCGCTGATCCTCTTTGTCCTCGCGGCTGTGGCCGTGGTCACGGGCGTGCTCGGACTCACCGGCACCCTGCCCGGCAACCGCTATTTCGGGGTGCACTCCGACGCGGCGCTGAAGACCGAGGAGGCCTTCAGGCTGGCCAACAAGGTGGCCGGGCCGACCTCCATTGTGGCCGGTCTGCTGCTCGCGGCGAGCGGCGCGGTGGCGCTGGTGTCCGGGGGCGTCCCGGCCCTGGTGCTCGCGGTGGTCGCCGTGGTGATCGCGCTGTTCACCATGGGTGCGGGCGCGGCGGCGGCGGAGAAGGCCATCGCGAACGCCTTCCCGGAGGAGAAGGTCGGCGGGTGCGGCAGCGCCTGCGGCGGGTGCTCGCTGCGCGACACCTGCGAGACCGCCTGACTCACTCGGTGAGCGAGCGCCGCATCCAGATGTGCGGGATGCCCGCGTCCATGCCGATCTCCCCGAACCGCACGTAGCCCAGCTTCTCGTAGAAGCCGGTGGCATGGGTCTGCGAGTGCAGTTCGATCGCGACCAGTCCGCGGGCCCGCGCCCGCTCCTCGATGGCCCGGACCAGGGCCGCGCCGAGCCCGGTGCCGCGGGTCTCGGCCAGCACGGCCAGCCGCCCGAGAATCCCGATCCCGTCGCGCACGATGAGCCGCCCGGCCCCCGCGGGCCTGCCGTCCAGCAATCCCAGGAAATGATCGGCGACCTCGTCGAGCTCGTCGATCTCGATCTCCTCCGGCACGCCCTGCTCGGCGACGAAGACCTTCAACCGCACGGCGTAGGCGTCGGCGAGTTCCCGCTCGGTGCTGACGGTGACGACCTCGATCATGAACCCAGCATGCCTCAGTGCGCCGGATCACTCGCCGAGGGTTCGCCCGCGCACGGCGGGGTCGGAATGCCCCGCGAGAGCGGGCTGCCCTTCGGATTCACGTAGAACACGGTCAGCATGATGGGCCGCCCGCCGCTGTTGCGCGCCAGATGCGCGTGCCGGGGACCGCTGGGCTCGCGGAAGACTCGCCACGGCCGCACGGTGACGGGCGTGCAATCCGCCCGTGGATGATCGAGCACACCGCCGGTGACCAGCACGAACAGGGTTCCGTCGTGGTAGTGCCAGCCGGTGCGGCCGCCCGGCTCGAGGATCGTCTGCCGCAGTACGAATTCCCATCGCGCCAGACCGAATCGGAACAGCACCCGACTGGCCGTCCCGGCCGCCGGTGCGGGATTGGGCCGGAAGCCGTGTCGCGGATCACGCCTGGAGAAGACCACGATCCATCATTGCCGATCCAGGTGGCGTCAGCGCCGACCACGGCCGAGCAGTCGCGCCCGCAGGCCGCGGCGCGGGCGCGGGTCGGGCAGGCCGACCGACGCGGCGAAGGCGGCCGCGTCCTCGGGGGTGCTGGTCTTCGGGCGGGTGCGCGCCCACTCGACATACCGGGTGCGGAAGTCGGGACCGGCGGCGACGGCCAGTCCCGGGAAGCGCCGCGCCACCTCGTCGGCCCGCTTGTGCAACAGGCCGTGAGCGGTGGCCGCCAGGTCGCCGGTGTCGAATCCCGGCGGCGGACTGTCCCCGGCGACCAGGGCGCGCACGATCGCGGCCTGCTGGTCGGCGAGTGTGCCCGCGGCGCGCTCCGATTCGATGGTCATGCCGGAATCGCCTCCGGGTGCAGGGTGACGGGCGCGCGGCCGGACGCCGCGGCGATGGCGTTCAGTTCGGCGGCGAGTTCGGTTGCGGGCGGATAGTTTCCGTCGCGCTCCAGCATGAGCGGGACCGATCGACCGGTGGCGAACTCGGCCACCAGGTCCAGGACCTCGGCCGGGACGCTGTGCACATGCGTGTCGATGTAGCGTCCGTCCGACTCGTGGCCGCCCGCCACATGGCAGTAGGCGACCCGTTCGGCGGGCAGCCGCAACAGCTCGGTCAGCGGGTCACGTGACGTATTGTGGGCATTGGCATAGACATTCGCGATATCGAGCAGCAGATAGACGCCGGTGCGTTCGACCAGTTCCTGCAGGAACTCCGCCTCGGAGTAGTCGGCGTCCGGCCATTCGAACAGCGCCGCGATGTTCTCCACCGCCAGCGGCACGTCCAGCTGCCTGCTCGCGCGGAAGATATTGCGCTCCAAGACATCCAGCGCCTCGCGGGTGCGCGGCACCGGCAGCAGGTGACCGGCTTCCAGTCCGCCCGCGCGCACGAAGGCGATGTGCTCGCTCACCAGCGGCGAGCCCAAGGCCCGCGCGCAGTCGGCGAGATGCGCGACCCGCCGGTCGTCCACCCCTTCCGCACCACCCAGGGACAGTGAAACACCGTGCGGCACCGCCGGTATCCCGCGCGCCACCAGCGCGGCGAGTTCCTCCGGCACCACGGCCCCCGCACTCCGTCCGCGCCTGCGCCCGGAACCGCTCGGCGCCAACGTCTCCGCGATGACCTCGCAGAAGCCGATGCCGTCCAGCGCGGCGACCATGCCACAGATCTCGCGCCGCCAGCCGATGCCCAGCGCGCCCTCGGGGAGCGGTGATCCGGTCATCCGCCGCAGCCTCCTCCGCCACAGCTGCTGCCGCAGCTGCTGCTACTTCCGCAACTGCTGCCGCCTCCGCTGTCGCTGGTGCCGCAGCTGGATCCGCTGCCGCACGAGCTGCTTCCGCCGCCACTGGTTCCGGCCGCGAGATCGGCGGCCCCGGCGAGGGCCGGGTCCAGGGTCCACAACACGAGTGAGCCGTAGAGCGCGACCGCGAGGGCCGCGCTGCCGGCGCCGTACGCCGCGTAGGCGGGCGCGTTGGCGGGTCTCAGATGCAGGTTGCTGTTGCGGGCGTGCTCGATGGTGTCGCGGCCGCGTCGGGTCAGGCGCGGCGCCCGACCCACCACGACGGTGACGACGCTCAGCACGATCATGACGATCACCAGGAAGCCGACCGAATGATGAGTGGCCACACCCGCGATCAGCCGGGCCAGTCCGAGCAGCAACACCGCGAAGAGCGGGAAGCGAGCCGTCCGCAAGGCTTTTCGCTGCTGGTCGCCGAAGAGGTAGCCGCGGTAGCTGAGGTCCTTGCGCATCCGATCGGTGACGCCGGCGGTCGCGACCAGCATCGACGTCATGTTGAGCTGGTCCGACCGGCTCAGGCTCGCCCACAGGGTGCGGGAGATCTGATCCAGCTCCGCGGCCTCGCCGGCGTTGTAGGGCCGGACCGGTTTGCCGCTGGAATCGATGATCCCGTGGCCGCGCAGCTGTGCGAGCGCCGCCAGCACCGGCCGCCGGTCGTCGACGAGCAGGGCGGTCTCGCTCGGCGTCAGCGGTCCCGCGGGCGGCCAGGCCGGGTCGATCCGCCGCACCACGCTCGCGCGGATCGCGTATCCGGCTGCGATCGCCAGCAACCCGGCGAGGACATAGAACAAGAGGAAGGCCGGGCCGGATATCCCCCAGGTGTTGGTCGCGGCGGCGGCCGCGACGGTCCCATGGACCATGGCGATTCCCCTCGGGAGTCGTCGTGACAGTCGATCAACTCCAGTATCGCGGCTGCGCGGGTGCCGTGTTATCCGAGCGACCTCGGGGCGGTAATCCGAAGAAATTTTCGGTGATTAGCCTGATCCGGTGCGATTTCTCAGCAAGTTCTACATCGACGGCTTCATTCTGTCGATCCTCGGGATGGTCGTCCTGGCCAGCATCTTCCCGGCCCGGGGCGACGCCGCCGAGGTCGTGAACTGGCTGACGAAGATAGCCATCGCGCTGCTGTTCCTGCTCTACGGCACCCGCCTGGCGCCGCACGAGGCGATCGAGGGCCTCAAGCACTGGCGACTCCACTTGACGGTGCTGTCCTGCACGTTCATCGTCTTCCCGCTGATCGGCCTGGCCGCGCGGGTGCTGGTGCCGCACATCCTCACCCCCGACCTCTACACCGGTGTGCTGTTCCTGTGCCTGGTGCCGTCGACGGTCCAGTCCTCGATCGCGTTCACCTCCATCGCCAAAGGCAATGTGGCGGGCGCGATCGTGAGCGCCACGGTGTCGAACCTGCTGGGCGTGTTCCTGACCCCCGCGCTGGTGATCCTGCTCATGAACACCACCGGCCAGGCGAGCGTGGATCCGTCCGCGGTGGTGGACATCGTGCTGCAGCTGCTGGTGCCGTTCTTCGTGGGCCAGTTGATCCGGCCCAAGGTGAAGGGTTTCCTGTCTCGCTACGCCGAGCCGACCAAGCTGGTGGATCGCGGCTCCATCCTGCTGGTGGTCTACAGCGCGTTCAGCGCGGGCATGGTGGAGGGCATCTGGCACGCCATGTCGCCGTGGCGGATTCTGGGTCTGGCGGTGGTGTGCTGCGTGATCCTGGCGATCGTGCTGGCGGCCACCGGTTTCCTCGGCGAGGCGGTGCGGTTCGATCGCGCCGACCGGATCGTGGTGGTGTTCTGCGGCTCCAAGAAGAGCCTGGCCACCGGGTTGCCCATGGCGACGGTGCTGTTCGCCGGTCACTCGGTGGGCCTGGTCGTGCTGCCGCTCATGATGTTCCACCAGATTCAGCTGATCACCTGTGCCGCTCTCGCAGGACGCTGGGCTCGTACCGCGCCGTGAGGGAGAGCAGCCGGCTGTCCTCGCGCCGCAGCGCGCGGTGCAGTCCGGCGGAGGGCCGGTCGGCCAGGGCGTGCAGCACGGCGCGGTGCGCGCCCGGATCGCCCACCGCGATGCGGGCGCTGCCGTCGGGGTAGCGCTTGGCCGCGATCCCGGCCCGGGCCAGCGCGGGCGCGATGTCGCGGCCGGGCAGGTACAGGAAGTTGGCGCTCGAGCGCGGCACCCGGATGCCCGCGCGGCGCAGGTCGATCCGGAGCAGCTCGCGTTCGGTGGTGATGCGCAGAATCCGTTCGCCCAGTTCGGCTTCCGCGGCGTAGGAGGCGCGCACCGCGGCCACCGCCGGGCCGGGCATCCCGAACGGCAGTTGCAGCCGCCGCACCCGCCGCACCGGCTCCGGCGCGCCGAAGGCGTAGCCGATCCGCAGCCCGGCCAGCCCGTACGCCTTCGAGAAAGTGCGCAGGACCAGCACATTGGGATGCCTGTGGATAAGTTCGAGCGGGTCCAGTGCGTCGGCCGCGCCGAGGAATTCGACGTACGCCTCGTCCAGGATCACCGGCACCCGGGTGGGGATCGAGCACAGGAACGCCTTCAGCTCGCTGGCCCCGACGACGGTGCCGGTCGGATTGTGCGGGCGGCACACCGCGATCAGTCCGGTGCGGTCGCCGACCGCGCGCGCCATGCCCCACAGGTCCTGGCGGCCGTCGGCGTCCAGCGGCACCGCCACCGGCCGCAGTCCCGCCATGTTCGCCATGATCGGATAGCCGTCGAAGGTCGGTGTGGCGTAGACGAATTCGGATCCGCGGCGGGGGAGGGTCTGCATGATCTGCATGGCGACCCCGGTCGCGCCCGCCCCCACCACGATCCGGTCGGCGTCCACCCCGAGGTGCTCGCCGATCAGCCGGGGCAGCCGTTGCGGCAGGAATTCCGGGTACCGGTTGGCCCCGCCGAGACTGGTGTCGATCGCGGCGATGACGGAAGGCAGTGGCGGAAACGGATTCTCGCTCAGGCTCAGGTCGAAGCGGACGGCCCCCGAGTCGGCGCGCAGCCCCGTCGGCCACGGCACCGGGCGGGTCATCAGGCGGCTCCCCAGCGCACGGCGGCGGCGCCCGCGAAGTCACCCGCGTGCGCGAAGGCGGCCATCAGCACCACCGAGCCGTTGCGCAGCCGCCCCGCCCGGTTCTCGGCGTCGAGGGTCACCGGAATGCCCGCGGCGAACAGGTTTCCGCAGCTGTCGAAGGTGTCGGGATGACGTTCGGGCGGCAGTTCCATGGCCTCGTTCCAATTGCGCAGGAACAGCCGGTTGGGCTGGTTGGTGACGAAGGTGTCGAGATCGCTGGACTTCACGCCGATCCGCTTGCACACCGCCTGCGCGACCTCCGGCACCAGCCGATTGCCGCGCGTCATCACCTTGGCCACTTTGGATTCGGTGAAGCTGACACAGCCCTGGCCATCGCCCGGCTCCCAGTACTTGCGGTCGCCATTGGTGCTGAATTCCATATCGCCCGCGAACTCCGGATAGGTGCGGCATTCGATGTCGAGGATGGGCGCGGAACCGTTCTTCACCAGCAGCCCGACCCCGCAGCCGTCGCCGGGGACGGGGGCCTGCGCGAGCCCGCGGATATCGGGCTGGGTGAACACCGGGCCCGCGCAGTTCTGGGTGCAGGCGATGAGCGCGGTGCGCGCATCGGTGGTCTGCAGGATCATGCGGGCGGTCCACATCATGTGCACGAACGCCGCACAGCCGCCGTTGTGGATGTCGAAGACCCAGCGCGGCTTCATGTTCAGCCGCCGCGCCACTTCCGGGCCCGCGCCCAGCACGGGGTTGTCGGGCAGCTGGGTGTGGGTGAGCAGCACGTCGATGCTCGAGATCTCCTGTGCCCCATGACGTTCGATGAGCGGGGCGACGGCCTGCTCGACCATGTCCACGGCGGTCTCGTCGCGCCCCACATGGTGACGGCCCTGGGGAGCGCGGAACATGACGTTCTTGGCCATCCGGTCCGAGCGCGAGAACTGCGTGAAGTACTCGGTGCCGACCGGATCACCGGGCAGGTACCCGGCGACGTCGACCAGACTGACCGCGGGCGGCATCCGCAGCGCGGGATCGGTGAAGTCCATGGCGCGTCCTCACTTCATCCAGGCGGGCTTGATGGGTAGCCCGTGCGAGGCGCGGTACTCCGCGATGCCCCGCAGGTTGTCGAGCTCCAATTGGTGCCCGGCGGAGAACATCTCCCAGAAATCGCCCACCCACACCTTGCGCTGGTCGGGCGCGGTGTCCTGGTAGGGGTTCCGGTCGTAGAACGGGTGATGGCAGTTCGTCCACAGCACCACCGAGCCCGGCTTGTCGAACACCACCTGGGCGTCGACCACCCGCATCAGATAGACCATCCACAGGTGCTCGCGCTGATCCCAGGCGCAGTGGTAGTCCACGGTCATGGCCTCGGGATTGGCCACCGTGCGGGTGTAGATCCGGGTGTTGTCGCCCAGCCGGTCGTAGGACTCCCACAGTCCGGGTTCCTCGGTCTCGGTGAATCCGCGCAGGCTGTAGGTCCACTCCTCCAGGCACCGGGTGTCGGCGAGGTACTCGTACAGGTCCCGGGGCGGGGCGTCGATATAGCCCTGGACCGGGCAGAAGTCGCCGAATATCTGGTCGTGGGGATACACCGAGCGGAGCATGTCCAAGATGATCGGGGTGGTGGCGTCGCGATCGGAGTTCTCGATCCGCAGCACGCCGGGCACGACCCCGTCCGGAATGTCACTGAGGGCGGGCAGGGCACTGGTGGTCACGGATTACCTCCTGGGTGGCGTCAGGAACGGTGTGAACGGCGGGATTTCGTCGGGATCGCAGTCGATCGCGACGAACGACGGACCCGGGCGGTCGCGGCAGTGCCGCAGCGCCGCGGCGAGTTCGGCCCGGTTCTCCGGTGCGTGGGTGCACAGATCCGGGAACATGGCGGCCATCCCCGCGCCCGGATACGCGGGACGAAATCGGTTGAAGCTGTACCGATCCCCGTAGTACAGCTGTTCGCGGGTGACGCACATGGCGTGCGCGTTGTTGTTGAGGACGATGAAGGTGATCGGCAGCCGGTGCTCGACGGCGGTGTGAATCTCCATGCCGTGCATGAAGAACGCCCCGTCCCCGGCGATCACGAAGGTGCGACGCGAGCCGCCGTCGGGGCGGCGGTGGCGGGCGAACGCGGATCCGATGCCGGCCCCGAACGCGTACCCCATACCGCCCATGCCGAGCGCCACCGTGAACCGGCCGCCGCGCGGCAGCCGCAGGTGATGCACCACGGCCGCACCGGTATTGCCCGCATCGGCGAATACGTCCGCGCCGGGCGGCAGGGCGTCGTTGATGATCTCGACCACCTCGCGATACCGCAGTCCGGGACCGTGCGCGGGCGGGACGGGCAGGGGCGTGAGGGCGGGCTCGCGGTGCGGGTGGGGTCGCAGCGGAATGATCCGGGCGGTGTTCTCGGCCGGGCCGGAATCCAATTCGGCGATCAGCTCGTTGAGCGTCTTGGCCAGGTAATTGCTGTGCGCGTGGGTGGCGGGCAGGTACGGCGGCAGGGCGCCGACGCTCGCCAGCGGGACGGCCGCCAGCGCGTCCTCCATACCCGCCCTGGCGGTGACCGGCATACGGGTGCCGATCAGCAGGCACAGGGCGGCGCCTTGCAGCGCGTCGAGCAGTTCCGGATTGCCCATGCTGCCGGAGACGCCGCAGAACCCCGGGTCGGCGTGGTGGAAGACGTCCTTGGCGTCGGGCGCGACCCCGACGGCCGCGTCCAGCCGGGCGGCGAAGCGGGCCAGCTCGTCGCGGGCGTCGTCGCGGGCCACCTGGTCCCCGGCGATGATCACGATCTTGCCGAGGGCACGGGCGCCGCGCACGATGTGCACCACCCGCCACAGGCTCTCGATCTCCCGGCGGTAGTCGCGTGAGGGCGGCACGAAATCCGGGGTGACCAGGTCGGCCTGCTGAATGTCCTTGGGCAGCAACAGGACCGCGGGGCCGCCGCGGCGGGCGGCGGTAACCGCGTGGGCGAGGTGTGCGGGCAGGTCGGCGGGAGCTGCCACCCGCGCGCAGTACTGCGAGATCGGCGAGTACAGCGCGACCGCGTCGAAGCTGCCCGCCTGCCCGCTGGAGTCCTGGAACGCGCCCTGGCCCTCCAGCGCGGTCGGGGGCTGGCCGATCAGGGCCAGCACCGGCACCCGGGAAGCGAAGGATTCGGCGAGCCCCGCGACCAGGTTCACGGCCCCGCCGCCGGAGGTCGCGCAGACCACCCCGAGGCCCGAGGTGGAGCGCGCGTAGCCGTCGGCCATGGTGGCCGCGCCGAACTCGTGTGTGGCGACCACCGCGGTGATCAGGTCGCGCTGTTCGTAGGCCGCGTCGTACAGGTCCTCGATATTGGCGCCGCCGACTCCGAACAGGTGCCGGACGCCCAGCGTCGAGATCGCCTGGACCAGCCGGTCCGCGACCCGTGTACCGCTATGCATGGGCGATTCCTTTCGGTGGTCGCCACCGGTGACCGAGTACCGCTCACTCGGGATACGAAATCCGGGTAGCCGGTGGTTCAATTCTGCTGCTCGACGGCCGGTGTTCTCGGGGTTTCAGGGGTGAAGCCCCGAAGAGTTCCGAGAATCGGACCGGCCCTTGCCGTGTATGTATACGTCTACGTATAGTTGGCTCATGCCGAACAAGACGATCTACGTGTCCGATGACGACCTCAAACTCTTTCAGCGGGCTCAGGAGTTGGTCGGGGGCAATCTTTCGGGGGCGATCGTGACGGCGTTGCGGCGCTTCATCGAGCTCGAGGAGGGCCGCCAGCAGGGCTACGACGAGGTGGTCCTCAAGGTCGGCAAGGACGGGATCCGGCAGGTTCGATTCTCCGCCACCCTGCTGACCGACTGGCACCAGGTGACCAACGAGCGCATCGAGGACATCCGGGTGTACCGCACCCGCAAAGGCGCGTACGCGGTGCACAGCCACTTCTCCAACTGGTCGGAGTTCCCGGCCGACACCAACATCCTCAAGGACTGGCGGCAATGGCGGCGTTTCCTCGGTGTGGGGGAACAGAATTGGGGGGACTTCACCCTCGAGGTCTTCGACACCGTGGGGGAGCTGAAGGGCAAGATCCCGGATCGGCTCTACGCCCGCGTCATCGACGCCACCGAACATCCGAACGTCGAGGACCTCGACATCTGATTCGACAATCCTTGTAACACAACCGAACAGCGGTAACCGGCAACCTTGACCTCGAGCCTCGGCGGTCACGGCGTCGATGACTCATGCATTCATGCCTACTAATTGATGAGAGGGAGACATGAACCTCCAACCCGGTCCGGCGGCCATCAGCGTCACCGGCCTGTGCAAATCCTTCGGCGAGCAGATCGTGCTCGACCGCATCGACTTCACCGTGCCCGCGGGCAGCGTGTTCTCGCTGCTCGGGCCCAATGGCGCGGGCAAGACCACCACCGTGGAGATCCTGTCCACGCTGAAGCGGCCCGACGGCGGCGAGATCAGCGTCGGCGGGCACGATCCGGTCACCGATCCCGGCGGGGTGCGGTCGGTCATCGGGGTCACCGGCCAGTTCTCGGCCGTCGACGAACTGCTCACCGGACGGGAGAATCTCCGGCTGATGGGGGACCTGCACCAGCTGCCGCGCGCCGAGAACCGCAGGCTCGCAGCGGAACTGCTGGCCACCTTCGATCTCGAGGAGTCCGCCGACAAGATCGCGTCCAGCTACTCCGGCGGTATGACGCGGCGACTCGATCTGGCCATGACGCTGGTCGGCGATCCGCGCATCATCTTCCTCGACGAACCCACTGTCGGCCTGGATCCGCGCAGCCGCCGGGCCATGTGGGACATCATTCGCGACCTCACCGCGCGGGGCGTCACCATCTTCCTCACCACCCAGTACCTCGAAGAAGCCGACCAGCTGGCCGATCGCATCGCGGTACTGCATCAGGGGCGGCTGGTGGCCGAGGGCACGGCGGATCAGCTCAAGCGCATGGTGCCGGGCGGATACATCCGGCTCGACTTCCTCGAACGCGGCGAATTCGACTCCGCCGCACAATTGTTCGGCGACGCGGCGCGGGTCAACGGTGATCTCACGCTGGCCATTCCGAGCGACGGCGCGGTGCGTTCGGTCCGCGAGGTGCTCGACCGGCTGGACGCGGCGCGGGTGGAGCCCGCGGGACTGTCCGTGCACACGCCCGACCTCGACGATGTCTTCCTGGCCCTCACCGGTGGCCACGCTCCCGCCGAGGAGAACCTGAAATGAATACTCTCACCACGTCGTTCGCCGATTCCACGACGATGCTGCGGCGGAATCTGGTGCACGCCAAGCGGTATCCGGGCATGACCTTCGCGCTGGTCATCATGCCGGTCGTGCTGCTGCTGTTGTTCAACTTCGTGTTCGGCGGCGCGTTGAAGTCCGCCACCGGCGGCCGGTACATCGACTACCTGACGCCCGGCATGATGCTGCTGATCCCGGCCTACATGGTCGCGGGCATCGCCGTCGGGGTGTCCACCGATATGACCAAGGGCATCATCAATCGCTTTCGCACCATGCACTTCTCGCATCCGTCGGTGCTGACCGGACACGTGGTGGGCACCTGGATCCAGGGCATGGCCGGGGTGCTCGTGATGACGCTGGCCGCGCTCGCCATCGGCTTCCGGCCGCACGCGAACGCGCTGGAATGGCTGGCGGCGTTCGGACTGCTCGGGCTGATGGTGTTCGCGGTGAACTGGCTCGGCGCGGGCTTCGGCCTGGTCGCCCAGACCCCGGAGAGCGCCTCCAACCTGCCCATGCCGATCATGCTGCTGCCCTTCCTCGGCAGCGGGCTGGTGCCCACCGACACCATGCCCGCCGGGGTGAAGCAGTTCGCCGAGTACCAGCCGTTCACGCCGATCACCGAAACCCTGCGCGGGCTGCTGATGGGCGGGCCGATCGGGCACAACGGGGCGCTCGCCATCGGCTGGTGCGTGGTGATCACCGTCGCCGGATACTTCTGGGCCACCACGACTTTCCGTCGCAAGACCGCCTAGAGCCCGGCCGCCATCAGGACCTTGCCGGACAGGTTGCGGATCTCCACCGTCTTCAACTGCTCCGGCGAGGCCGACGCGGTGCCGTCCAGGGTCAGGCTCTGGCCCGACTTGACCGTCCACTCGGCGAGTTTGGACTGCACGCCGTCGACGCGAGTCACCCACATCGTCAGCGTCCACGCGTACACCTCGTCCTTCTCGTCGGACGGCGGGTAGGCGCACCACATGTCCACCCGGGTCTGGCCGTTGATCGACACCACCTTGAAGGTGGCCTGCATCGGGGTGTCGGTCTGCGGCTTCAGCGGTCCCTGCGCCACCACCTGCTGCACGACCGCTGGACGGTCGGGCCGGTCAATGGTGGCGGTCACCGGCACCGCGACGGCCACCGCCGCCGCGGCCGCCGCCACCGCCGCGCCGATCGACCGTCGGCGGCCGCGCCGGCGGCTCGCCAGCGCCCGGTCCGCCAGGGCGGGCAGCAGGCGTTCGGGCGTCGGTGGCACGCTCGCGGGCGGATCCTCCTGCGCCGCAATCGACAGCGCGGTCTCCGGGTCCACCAGGGCCAGCAGACCGGGCAGTCCCGCCAATTTCGACACGGCCGCGCGGCAGGAATCGCATCCGGTCAGATGCTCCTCGTACTCGCGGCGGTCGTCCCGGGCGAGAGCGCCGAGCACATACGCGCCATCCCACGTGGTGTAGCCATCGCACAGCTCATGGCCTTCGGTCATCTCGTCACCCCCATCTCCTGCAGCACCAATCGCAACGCCCGCATGCCGTAGTGCATGCGCGACTTGACCGTGCCCTCCGGGATCTCCAGTTCCCCCGCGATCTGATGCGTGGACAGGCCCCGGTAGTAGGCGCGGACGATCACCTCGCGGTGATCGACGTTCAGCCGCGCCAGCGCGTCCGCCACCAGCCACCCGTCCAGCGCCCGATCCGTCTTGTCCGGTTCGGGCACCTCCGGTGGGTGATCGGTGCGGAACTCGCGCCGGCTGCGCGCGCTGCGATGCTCGTCCACCGCCAGGTTACGGGCGACGGTGAACAGCCACGCCCGCGCGGAACCGGTGGACTGATCCAGCACGGTGGGCCGCTGCCAGGCGCGCAGCAGGGTCTCCTGCACGATGTCCTCGGCCCGGCCCGGATCCCCGACCAACCCGTAGGTGTAGCGCCACAGTGCGGCCGCGTGCTCCTCGTAGAGCGCCCGGAGCAAGGCGGCCTGGTCGTCCGGCATCGCGCTAACCCGCCTCTCCGCACGGCAGTGTTGCCATACCGGATCCACGATCCTAGTTGCGTTCCAGTTCGATCGGGTGCGTGGCGAGGAGGGAGAGGGGGAGGGGTTGGCGCCGCAGGACGTGGGCCCAGAGGTCGACGCGGCCCGCCAGGGGGTCGGTGGGCAGGGCCGAGAGCACGATCCAGTCGCCGCGGTCCAGTTCGCCTTGCAGCTGGCCGAAGGTCCAGCCCGCGTAGCCCGCGAAGACCCGGATGCCGTCGACCAGACCTTCGATCCGGTCGGGGTCGGAATCCAGGTCCACCAGGGCCACCCGGCCGTCGACCCGTCGCACGCCGGCCACCCCGGCGATGGACGCGCCCACCTTGATGGTGGCCAGGCAGAGTGCCGCATCGCGTTTCACGGGGCCGCCGATGTAGAGGGCGCGCGGCCCGGCGGCGAGTTCGGACCAGTTGGGGAGCACATCGTGCAGGGCGGTGTCGCTGGGCTTGTTGAGCACCACGCCCCAGGTGCCGCCGTCATTGTGCTCGAGGATGTAGACCACCGAGCGCCGGAAGGACGGCTCGGTCAGATCGGTTGCCGACACCAGCAGAGTTCCTGGCCGAACCACCTGGTCCTCATGCCGGAATTCGCGTCGAGATCGGTCACCGTGTTCCTCTGCACGTGCCACTCAGTCATCATCGCACTGAGACTGGGTAATTGCGTTGCTTAATTTGCTGGTTACCCTTTTGTGCCGTCGGGGGGGCGGAAGAACTTGTCCCGCATACCTTGCGGTTGGTAGCTAGGGTGGGCGCTATGGAACGCCCCGAGGTCATCCTCGAGAACGCCGATACCGTGTACGACTTCTACCGTGACCACCAGCAGAATTTGCTGAAGGCGAAGGCGGCCTACTGGCTGCTGGGTCGTCGCTATCGGCCCCGCGTGACCTACGCGGCCGGGGCGCGGGAGAAGTTGCGCGAGTTGATCTCCCAGCGGCGTCCGCTGCTCATCGCGGTGAACCACCTCTCCCAGCTGGATCCGTACACGGTCGCCGCCGCGGCGTGGCGCAGCGCCATGCGGCCGGTCATCGGACGCACCCGGGTGCTGGCCAAGGACGAGTTGTTCACCGAGCCCAAGCTGCGTGAACGCATCGACATGATGGGCGGGATCCCGGTGTTCCGGGGCAAGGACCACGGACTGCGCGCGGTCAACGCGGCTGGGCAGCGCATGATCGACATCTGCGCCGAGCGCATGGCGCGCGGGGACGGGATCGCAGTGTTCCCGGAGGGGACCTGCAACGATGTCGACCCCACCCAGGTGCAGACCATCGGCAGCGGCATCGGGCACATCGCCTTCCGGGCCAAGAAGCTCGGCGCCGAACCGGCGCTGGTGAGCCTCGGGCTCAGCTACGGCCCGCGCCTGGATCCGGCGGTGGAGCCCACCAAGAAGGAGGCGTACTCAGCCAGCTTCTACTTCGGCGTGCCGGTCGCCGAGCTGCCCGCCAAACCCGCCGAGATCACCCGGGTGGTCCGCGACGAACTGCAGGTAGCGCTGGACGGAGCGGTGAAGGCGTACTAGGCGTCAGTGCTGCGGCAGATTGAGCCGTTCCCGGGACCAGTGCGGCACCAAAGCCAGGTATTCGGGCCGGGATTCGACGAAGTGGTGCACCATCGGGCACAGCGGCAGGACCCCGAACCCCGCGTCCCGGGTCTGATCGAGCGCACCCTGCACCAGCTTGCGCCCGTACCCCTGTCCCTCGAACTGGGGATAGATCTCGGTGTGCACGAAGGCCCGCTCATTGGCGGTGTCCTGATACGCCGCGACCCCGGCGAGGTAATCGTCGATGTACAACTCGAACCGATCCAGCGCGGAATTCATACGGACTTCGATCGACTGACTCGGCATGCGTGCGACGCTAGTTCCCCGGCCCCGGCAATTTGTCCGTTCGGCCGAAGGCTGCCGCCTGGCGTGTCGCTTTCCGGCACAGCGATCACACTGGACGCATGACGGACCCACGGCCGCGCCGGGTGCTGCTCGCCCCGGACAAATTCAAGGGCTCACTGACCGCCGCGCAGGTGGCGGACGCACTCGCGGCGGGAATCAGCCGCGCCGACCCGGGCGCCGAGGTGCGGCGCTCACCGGTGGCCGACGGCGGCGACGGGACCGTGGACGCCTTCGTGGCGGCGGGCTGGGAGCGGGTCGAGGTCGAGAGCTTCGGGCCCACCCTCGCACCGGTGACCACCTCCTACGCGGTGCGCGGCCGGACCGCCGTGGTGGAGCTGGCCGCGGTGAGCGGGTTCGCGAAACTGCCGGACGGGCAACCGGATCCCCTGCACGCCAGCACCTACGGCGTGGGCGACGTGATCGGTGACGCGCTCGACCGGGGTGCGCGCGACATCGTGCTCGGATTGGGCGGCAGCGCCTCCACCGACGGCGGCGCGGGCCTGCTGCAAGCCCTCGGCCTGCGCATCCTCGACGCCGACGGCCACGAATTACCGTGCGGGGGAGCAGCTCTCGCGCGCGCCATACGCGTGGACCGCAGCGATCTGCATCCCGGCCTGGCCGATGCGACCGTGACCCTGGCCAGCGATGTGGACAACCCGCTGCTCGGACCCGGCGGCGCGGCCGCCATCTACGCCCCGCAGAAGGGCGCGGACCCCGAGCAGGTCGCCACTCTCGAAGCGGCACTGAAGAATTGGGCCGCCGTGCTCGGGCCGGAATGGGCGGACCGGGCGGGTGCGGGCGCGGCGGGCGGCACCGGATTCGGGGCGCTGGCCGCTCTCGGCGCGCGGCTGCGCCCGGGCATCGAGCTGATCCTCGACCTCATCGACTTCCCGGCCCAGCTGAAGGACGCCGACCTGGTCGTCACCGGGGAGGGCTCGCTGGACGCACAGAGCCTGTCCGGCAAGGCCCCGATCGGGGTCTGCCGCGCGGCCCGGGCGGCGAGCCTGCCGGTCATCGCGGTCGCGGGCCGGGTGCGGTTGACCCCGGACCAGGTGCGGGACGCCGGATTCGAGGCGGCCTACGCCCTGTCGGAACTGGAGCCCGACCCGGCCCGCAGCATGGCGGATGCCGCGGACCTGCTGGAACGGATCGGTGAGCGGATCGGCGGAGCCTAGGCGGACGGGGTGAGCGCGCGGCCGGGAATCCGGTTCCGATTGCGGTCACCCCACTCCTCCAGCGGTCGCAGGGCCGCGCTGAGCTCCCGGCCCAGCTCGGTCAGCGAATACTCCACGCGCGGTGGGATTTCCGGGAAGATCTCCCGGTGCACCAGGCCGCTCGCCTCCATCTGCCGCAGGTTCTCGGTGAGCACCTTCTCGCTCACGCCGGTCAGCAGTTGCCGGATCTGCCCGAAGCGCTGCGTGCCCTCGGCCAGCACCCACATCAGGTGCAATTTCCATTTGCCGCCGACCGCGCCGATGGCGATGGACATGCCGCACACCTCGTGATCCCCGTCACCACCGGTACTCATCGCGCCCTCCTGACCAGATCGCCAACCTCCAGGTAAGCAACCGCACCCGCGGGTGCGGTCTTCCCGAGGCTACCGATCCCGGACGACCATCGATTCCGGCGCGCCACCGCAGAACAGCCGAAATCGAAGGGGTACAGCATGTCCGATCAGCGCAAATCCGTCACCGTCATCGGCCTGGGCCCGATGGGCCGGGCCATGGTGAAGGCCTTCCTGAAGGCCGGGGTCGAGGTGACGGTGTGGAACCGCAGCCCCGAGAAGGCGGACGCCATGGTCGAGCTCGGGGCGCAGCGCGCCGGGACCGTCGCCGAGGCGCTCGACGCCAACGAGGTGACGGTGCTCAGCCTCACCCACTACGCCGCCATGTACGACGTTCTCGGACCGGACGCGGATCGCCTGCACGGCAAGGTGATCGCCAATCTGTCCTCGGATTCACCCGAGCAGGCGCGCCGGGGCGCGGCGTGGGTGCGGGAGCACGGCGCCGAATTCCTGTCCGGCGGTGTCATGTCGGCGGGCAACAATATCGAGCACCCGGCGTCGTACATCTTCTACAGCGGCCCGCGCGCGGTCTTCGACGCGCACGCCGAGCTGCTGCGCCCGCTCAGCCCGCAGGAGTACCTGGGCGCGGATGACGGTCTGGCCCAGGTCTTCTACCAGGGCCTGCTCACCATCTTCCATCCCTGGCTGCTGGCCTTCGACCAGGCCACGGCCATGATCGCCCGGGCCGGCCACGACATCGCGCAGTTCGTGCCGTTCGCGGTGCGCTCCAATGCCGCCTTCCCGTATTTCATGGAGCAGTTCTCGGTGCGGAACGCGAGCGGCGGCTGGGCCGACCTGGCGGGGCTGCGCATGATGGACGCGGGCGCGCAGCACGTCATCGACGCCAGCGAGGAGGCCGGCGTGGACGCCACGCTCTCGCACACCGCCCAGGCGTTCTGGCGCCGGGCGGTGGCCGCCAGCCTGGCGGCCGGGAGCCCGGTATCGACCTATGAGCTGATGGCTCAGGCGGTTTCGGAGCCGATGCGCGGGAACGGGGTGGTGGAGAAAATGATCTCCACCGGCACCTCGAAATAGGTCGCCAGCCGCAGCGCCAGGTGCAGGCTCGGGCTGTACTCGCCGCGCTCCAGATAGCCGACCGTCTGATAGTGCACGCCCAGGGCCTCGGCCAGTTCTCGCCGCGAGATCCCGCGCTCGGCCCGCAACATGGCGATCCGGTTGTAGATGACCTCGCTGTTAGTAGGCACGCGCCATGGCCCTCTCGCGGCGGGCCGCCACGGCCGCACCCGATTCGCGGCGGGCCATGCGGCGCAACACCATCGGCGCGATCAGAACGCCCGCGACCGCCCACGCGCCCAGCACCGCGACGGTCTCCAGGTGCCGCCAGGAGTGGGTCAGCTCCACCACCGAAGCACTGTCGGGCAGCATGGCCGAGCGCATGCCCAGGCCCATCCAATAGATGGGGAACGCCTGCGCCACCGCCTGCAGCCAGCCGGGCAGGCCGGTGATGGGGTAGAAGATTCCGGAGATCGCCACCAGACCCATGATGGGGAACGAGACGAAGCCGATGCTGCGCGGGCTGTCGAACGCCGAGCCGATGATCGCGCCCAGCGGCAGGCAGGCCAGCAGACCGAGCGCCAGGATGCCGATCAGGGTGGCCCACGCGCCGACGCTGTCCAGGCTCACCCCGCCGATGGCGAACAGGCCGAAGCCGAGGATCAGGGCCACCTGCACCACGGTGACGCCGGAGACCGCGGTGACCTTGCCGATCAGATAGCCCAGCATCCCGTTGGGAGTGGCCTTGGCGCGCAACAGGGTCCCGTCCTCGCGGTCCATGGCCAGGCCCTGGGCGATGCCGAACATGCCGGTGAAGGCGACCAGCATGCCGAGCACGCTGGGCAGCGCCAGCGCGCCCAGGCCGACGCCGGTGCCCTCGAAGTCGCCGTGCCGCATGAAGAACACCGCGACCATGGTGGCCACCGGCCAGAAGAACTGCGAGAAGATGTCCATCCCGTTGGTGAGGGTCTGGACCACTTCGATGCGCCCGCGCCGGAGCCCCGCCCGGATCGCCACGGTCGTCGGGTTCATCGGGCCACCTCTTCCAGGCTGTGCAATTCGATGTCGCCCTGGCCGGATTCGAACCGCTGGACCAGGGTCATGTAGGTGTCCTCGAGCGAGGCGCGGCGCACCTCCAGCTCCTCCACGGCCTCGCCGAACTGCTTGAACAGCTCGTGGACGAACTTGGTGGACTCGGTGGTGGTGTGCACGAAGCGCTGCCCGTCGCGGGTCCACTTCACCTCGGCCTCACCCGCGATGCGGCGGGAGAGTTGATCGGCGGAGCCGTCGGCGATGATGCGGCCGCCCGCCAGGATCAGGATGCGGTCGGCCAGCTTCTCGGCTTCGTCCAGATCGTGGGTGGTGAGCAGGATGGTGGTGTGGTCGTCGTCGGCGAGACGGTGCACCAGGTCGTGGAATTCACGGCGGGCCTGCGGATCGAAGCCCGCGGTCGGCTCGTCCAGGAACAGCAGTTCGGGGCGGCCGACGATGCCGATGGCCACGTCCAGGCGGCGGCGCTGGCCACCGGACAGGGTCATCACCTTGGCGCCCGCGTGCTCGGTGAGACCGACGGCGGCGATCAGTTCGTCTGTGTCCCAGGGCCGTCGGATGGCGGGGGTGGAGTAGGGCGCGTAGTACATGCCCAGGTACTCGAGGAGTTCGCGCACCCGCCATTTGCCGTGGTCGCGCCACGATTGCAGCACCACGCCCAGGCGCGCCCGCCAGGCTTCGCCGCCGTGCGCGGGGTCCGTCCCGAGTACTTCGACCCGGCCCGCCGAGCGCATGCGGAAGCCCTCGAGGATCTCGATGGTGGTGGTCTTGCCCGCGCCGTTGGGGCCCAGCAGGGCCACCACCTCGCCGCGATGCGCCTGGAAACCGACATCGTGCAGCACGTCGCGCGTGCCGTAGCGCATGCGCAGATTCTCGACGTCGAGTACGACGTCCTCGCCGACCGTCATGACACCCCTCCGTAGTAGAAGCCGGATCGGATGTAGCATAACTACTACATTTCGAGGTGCTCAAGCTATTTGTCCACACGCGAAAAAGGCCCGGCTCTGGAGAGAGCCGGGCCCTTCGTCGAAGGATTCGCGCCGGTCGGCGCGGGCTGGGGAACGGGTCAGCGTGTGCTGAGGAACTCGATGGCCGCCGCGTAGCCCTGGACGCCCATGCCCGCGATCACCGCGGTCGCGATCGGGGACACGAACGAGTGGTGCCGGAATTCCTCGCGGGCGTGCACATTGCTGATGTGCACCTCCACGATCGGCACCTCCGGGATCACCAGCGCGTCCCGCAGCGCCACCGAGGTGTGGGTGAGCCCGCCCGGATTGATGACGATGCCGGACTCCACACCGCGGGCGGCGTGGATGCGGTCGATCAGCGCGCCCTCGTGATTGGACTGGAACGCCACGATCTCGCGATCGAACCGGGCCGCGGTCTTGCGGCACAGTTCGACCACGTCGTCGAGCGTGTCGGCCCCGTACACCTCGGGCTGACGGGTGCCCAGCATGTTCAGATTGGGGCCGTTGAGCACCAGGATCGGACCGGTAGCAGGCATGCGCCCACTCTATCGGCCGACCGGGCGATCACAGGCCGCGCGGTCCCTCCGTCCGCAGGTCGTCGACTTTGCGCATGGCCGTGCGCAATTCCCCGAGCCACTCCTCGGCGTGCTTGCCGGCCAGTTTGACGGTCCAGGCCAGCGCGTCGGAGCGGGAGCGGGCTACCCCGGCGTCGACCAGGGTGTCGAGCACCTTGCGCTCGGGCTGGCGCAATCGGGTCATGACCGGTACGGCCAGATGGGTGAACATGATTCGCTCGCCGTCCACGAGCACGCCCCAGGCGACATTGCGGCCGTAGCGGGCCTGCGCCTCCTGGGCGATCTGCATGCGGGCGGGCCGGGTGGACTCCCGGAAGCGGGCGAGCAGGCCCTCGCGGGTGGCCTGCGGGACGCCGGCCGGGGCCGCGTCGGCGGCGGGGGCGTCCGCGCCGGCTTCGGCGGCGGGGGTGGATTCGGCTGGGGGGAGGGGGAGTTCGCCGAGGACGACGATTTCGTCGCGATCGACCTCGAGGGTTGCGGGACCGGTGAACCAGTCGGCTGGCAATCTGCCAGCGAACCAGTCGGGGGCATCCGAGACGTCAGGGAGGTCGGCCTGCTGCCAACCGCCGGTGCGTCCGAAGCCGGGTCCACGATGTCCGTGTCTCATGTTGGTCACACTCACTTACGGCATGGAGTTGTAATGCTGATTACAACGTTACGTCGAAATTGGGTGCGTGGGTTCCGCTCTGGGAGAACGGGGTCTCGAGGCATGGTCACGAATCGCGCGCGGGGCTGTCACCAGTGAGAACCGATCGGTCTGCCGAGTCTCGAATACGTCAGTGCTGTAACCGACCGGTGATCATGTAACTGGTCCCTACTGAAGGATTTCGGCACTATGGTGATGCTCAGTACGTGCGCACCTGGTGGAGAAGGTGGCGCCGCGGCGTTCGGAGCGCGGTACCGTGGACCTGATGCTGATGTGGCCAGAGTGAAGAGTGGGCGATATGGATGTGTGGGGATCCCGCCGCTTCCGAGTTCGGGGTGCGATCGCACTCGCGGGTGTGGCGGCCGTCGCGATCGCGATGGGGTCGTGTGGGTTTCGGGACAAATCGACGGGCGCGGAGAACGTGGTCGAGCAGTTCACCTCGCTGATCGACAAGAAGGACTACGACGGGGCGTCGCGACTGACCTCCTATCCGGCGGGCGCTTCGGCAACGCTGAAGCAAGTCTTCGAGGGCATGGGGTCGGGTAAGCCCGACTACCGCGTGACCCAGTTCATCAAACTGGATGGTACGACCGGCCTCTTCTCCATGACCGGCGCCTGGAACTTCGGCGGGAACCGGAACTGGAAGTACGACCTCAACGGCACCGTCCGCAAACTCAGTGTGGGCTGGCGCATTTCGTGGGATCCCGCCCTGGTCATGCCGCAGCTCGACGCCAAGCGGACCGCCAAACTGGTCCGCACCGAGGCCCACCCCTCCCCGCGGGTGAACGACATCGTCGGCCAGCCGCTCATGACCGAGCAGACCATCAATGTGGTCAAGCTGGACCCGGCCAAGATCACCGACCCGGTCGCCTCGACCAACGCGCTCGCCGCCGCCATCGCCCCGGTCGCCCCGCTCATCGACGGACCGGCCCTGATGCAACAGCTTTCGGCCGCGCAGGGCAAACCGATCACCGCGGTCAACCTGCGCGACGGCGACTTCGCCATCCTCGAACCGCGCATGGCCCCGATCCCGGGCGTGGTGCTGGAGAAGCAGCCCAAGCTCATCTCCGCCGACCGCCGGGTGTGGTCGCCCATGCTCGACGCGCTCACCAAGGTGTGGGACGAGAACCGCGACAGCCACTCCGGCTGGGGTGTGCAGCTGTTCGAGCCCAATGGGGCCATGGTCACCCAGCTCGTCGGGGAGCAGGGCCCGCCCGGACCCGACATTCCGGGCACCATGGACCAGCATCTGCAGCGCGCCGCCGAGGACGCCGCGGTGAGCACCGGTTCGCCCACCTCCATCGTCGCCATCCAGCCCTCCAGCGGGGCCCTGGTCGCGGTCGCCCAGAACAGTCAGGCCAGTGAGCGCGGCAATATCGCCTTCACCGGGCTGTACCCGGTCGGCGGCATGATCGAGCTGTTCAAGAATGTCGCCGCGGTCACCAAACACAAAGCGCCGCAGGATGTCTCGGTCGGCGACGCCGCAGACGCGGCCAGCCTGCTCGGCATCGGCATCGACTTCCGGGTGCCCGGCCTCGACGAGACCACCGGCCGCCTGCCCACCGGGAAGAACACCGCCGAGAACGTCGGCCGCGGCAATGCCGCCGACTCGCTGCTGGCCAGCCCCTGGGGCATGGCCATCGCGGCGGCCGCGGTCGCGCGCGGGCAGGTGCCCAAGCCGATGATCGCCATCGGCCAGCCGGCCACCACCGAGGCCGACCTGGCCGCGCTGCCGCCGGAGGCCACCGACCGGTTGCGCGCCATGCTGCACGACGGCGGCGGCGCGCCGGAGATGGCCGCCCTCGGCCGGTATCGCGATGTCCAGGTCTACAGCGCTACCACCGGCAACAATGGGTGGCTGGTCGCGACCCTCGGGGACCTGGCCTTCGCCATCCACATCGAGGATCCCGACAGCGGCGACCTCACCGCGCGGGTGGCCGCCCGGCTGTTGCAGTCGCTGGCCACCCCGGACTAGCGGCGGCTCAGCGGGAGGACAGCGCCTGCGCGGCCGCGCGCCAGCCGACCAGGAACAGCCCGAGGAAGGTCGCGGCCACGATGACGAAGCTGACCGCGACGCCCTGACCCGACACCGCGCGCAGCAGCATGCCGCCCGCCAGCGTGCTCAGCCACACGATCACGCCGGTCGGCCACACCGTGCGGCCGTCGAAACCCCGTGCCGCCGAGACGCCTTCCCGGCCCGCCGCCACCGCCACCCCGAGCACCCAGCCCAGCAGCAGCCCGGTGCCGAACGGCCAGAACGTGCGCAGCAGGCCCGCGGCGATCGCCTCGTCGTGACTGCGCCGCCCGATCGCGCAGAACACGATCACCAGGGCGACATCCACGACGAAGGGCACGAGTTTCTTCACGCGGGACAGGCTATCGGGCCGCCCGCGAACGCTCGTGCAGGGACACCAGGCTAAAGATCCGGGGCGGCGGGGGAGCCCGGGTCCGCGGGAGGTGTGGCGCGGCGGCGGTCCGTGACCAGCGAATTGCCGCGCTCCTCGAACTCCTTCTCCAGTTCGGCGTCACCGGCCTGCGGCTTGCGGAACAGGAACAGGAAGACGATCCAGCCGACGATCGCCACCAGGATGAAGCTCACCAGCCGGTAGAGGAAGGCGGCGGCCACGGCCTGCGCGGCGGGCAGCCCGGCCGCGGCGGTCAGCGAGTAGATGAGGGTGGCGTCCACATAGACGATGCCGCCGGGAGCCAAAGGAATGGTGCCCACGGCCTTTCCGGCCGCGAAAGCCAGCATGAGCGCCGCCCAGCGCGGGTCCGCGCCCACCGCGTAGCAGGCGAATCCCAGGCAGGCGACGTCGGCGAGCCGGTGGACCAGCGCCCAGGCCGCCACCCACGCGCCATCGCGTTTGCCCAGGTCCACCGATTCCAGCTGGGACATGATCTCCTCGATCTTGTCCATGCCGTCGTCCGCGGGTCTGCGTCTGATCCGGTTGACCAGGTGCAGGATTCGCTGCAGCAGGCCCTGCACCCCGTCCGGATGCCGGGACACGTAGTTCACCGCCCAGATCAGCAGCGCGACCGTGCCCAGCGTCAGGATCACCTTGGCCGGACCCACCCGGTCCCCGGCCAGCACCGTGCCGAACAGGCCCAGCAGCGCCAGGCCCGCCGCCGCCACCACGCCCGACATCACCAGTTGCCAGGACGCCACGATCGGGCTCGCGCCCCAGCGCCGGGTCTGGCGGTAGGTGAAGGCGGTCGAGAACACCTGACCGGCGGGCAAGGTCAGCGACATGCCGGTGGAGCCGTACACCACCGACACCGACTTGCGCTGACTCACCTCCACGCCGCCGGCGTGCAGCAGCTGTTTCTGGATGCGACCGAACCCGGACATGGAAACCGCCTGCATGAGGATGCAGGCGGCGATCCAGCCCCAATGTATTTCGGTGAGGTTCTTCCAGGATTCGTGCAGGCGCGGATATAGGTAAGTGCCCTCGGAAATCAGCAGTCCCACGAGCGCGGCGCCCAGCACCCATTTGGCCCACCAGAATCTGCCACGGCGCGCGTTGTCCGCGGGCGGCGTGGGTTCGCCGTCCAGCTCACCATGGGCCGTCACGTCGTCAGCCTAACGAACTCGCCGCCGCCTCGTCTGCAGCAGCGGGGTCGGTGCTTTCCCGCGGCCACGCCAGCCGGGTTTTCCGGCGGCGGCCACGCAGTTGCACTTCTTCTCCGGTCTGCCAATGCCGCTGTTCGTTCTCGTCGGCGAAGAACAGGGCGCTCGACGAGGTCAGGACGCGTTCGGGCCGGTCTTTCGCGAGTTCGGTCAGGCGCGACGCCTCGTTCACCGGATCGCCGATCACGGTGTATTCGAAGCGATTCGCCCCACCGATATTCCCGGCCACCGCGAGTCCGGCCGAGACGCCGATACCGATATCCAGGCCCACCACCTCGCGCAGGGCTTCACGCAGTTCGCGGGCCGCGGCCAGGGCCGCGGTCGGTGCGTCGGGGCGATCCAGCGGCGCGCCGAAGATGGCCAGCGCGGCGTCACCCATGAATTTGTTGATGAGCCCGTGATGGCGGTCGATGACATCCACCACGACCCGGAAGAACTCGTTGAGCAGGCTGACCACTTCGGTCGGCGGGCGTTCCGCCGCGGTCGCGGTCGAGCCGACCATATCCACGAACAGGACCGCCACGAATCGGGTTTCACCGCCGAGTTCGGTGCCGTACTCCAGGGCGCGCCGCGCCACATCCTCGCCGACATGCTGACCGAACAATTCCTGCAGTTCCCGGCGTTTCGCGGCCTCGCCCATCATTCGGTTGAAGCCGACCTGCAGCAGCCCGATCTCGGAACCGTCGAAAACTTCCACCTGCACATCCCGGGCGCCTTCCTGCACCCGGTCGATGGCCTGGCTGAGCTGGCGGATCGGATCGGAAATGGAGGAGCCGGTGAGCATGGAAAGCGCCAGCGCCTGCATGATCACCACGCCGCACAACAAGAGAATCGAGACCGCCAGCGACTGCGCGGAAAACTGGACGCGAGAAGAAATCTGGGTGACGCACAGCAGCACGATGGCGATGGTCGGCGCGAAGGTGCCCATCCCCCAGGTCATGGCCATTCGGGTGCCGACACCCGCGGTCAGGGTGTGGTCGAAGGCCCCCACGGTCAGCGCCTCGGCCGCGACCGGCCGCAGAATCCGTTCCCCCAGCATGTAGGTGAAGCCGAAAACGATGGTGGCGGCCATACATTCGGTGACGATCACCGCCGCCGCCAGCTCCGGGGTGCGCACGATGATCAGCGAAGCCAGCACCGCGCCGCCGATCAGCCACAACACCAGATGCACGATGGCCTGCCGCAACGGCGCGTGCAGCGCCGCCATCTGCTCCTGCCGCGACGGCGGCCCGCCCCGCATCTGCCACCGCATCACCGGCCGCAGCATCAGCGCCGACGCCGTCACGCTCAGGAATCCGCCGATCACGAAGACCAGCGCGGGCACCAGCAGCCCGGTCTCGCGGGTCGCGCTCGTGCCGTCCTCCGGCACCGGCAACCCGTACTCGATGAACGCCCACACCAGGACAGCGCCGAACGCGTTGGCCGCGAGCATCGAAGCTAAGTACAGCGGCCAGCGGGTATGCATGGTCTGTTTGACCGCTTCCAGGGGCGCTGACACGAGCTCCAATCTAGCGTTTGCATCGCCGGTACATGCCTGCGGAGGTTCCGGCCGTTAGGCTCGCTCAGGTGAGTGAGGCGCAGGCGGTGTCCAGCGGGTCCGGGGAAACGAGTCAGGTACGGCGGCGCGACGCGGAGGCTGTGCACCCGCTCGTCCGGCAGACCGCGGAATGGTGCTGGCGGCTGCTCATCATTCTCGCGGCGGTGGTCGCGGTCGCGTATCTGGCACGGCGGCTGTCCACGGTGACGATTCCGATTTCCATCGCGCTGCTGGGCGCGGCTCTGATGGCGCCGCTGGTCAATTGGATGCAGCGGTTCGGGGTGCCGCGGGCCATCGGGGTGCTGGTCGCGCTGATCGGGTCGCTCGGGATCCTGGCCGGGATCATGACCTTCGTCGTGGAACAGTTCGTCTCCGGTGTGCCGCAGCTGTCCGACGAGTTCAAGACCTCCGTGCACCAGGTGCAGGACTGGCTGATCAACGGGCCGCTGCACCTGAGCAACGATCAGATCCGCAATGCGGGCGACACCATCGTCAAGACCGTCGAATCCAACAAGGACGCGCTCACCAACGGGGCGCTCACCACCGCCACCGTCATCGGCGAGTTCTTCACCGGCGCGTTCCTGACCCTGTTCATCCTCATCTTCTTCCTCTACGGCGGCGACCAGATCTGGGAGTTCTGCACTCGCATCGTCCCGACCCCGCACCGGGCGCGGGTGCGGGCCGCGGGACGGCTCGGCTTCGGCACCCTCACCGGCTTCGTCCGCGCCACCGTGCTGGTGGCGGCGGTGGACGCCATCGGCATCGGCGCGGGCCTGGCCATTCTCAATGTGCCGCTGGCACTTCCGCTGGCCTCGCTGGTCTTCATCGGCGCGTTCATCCCCATCGTGGGTTCGTTCATCGCCGGCTCGGTGGCGGTGTTCATCGCCCTGATGACCAAGGGTCTGGTCACCGCGCTCATCGTGCTGGGCATCACGGTGGCGGTCATGCAGCTGGAAGGCCATGTGCTGCAACCGTTGCTGATGGGCCGCGCGGTACGCATCCACCCGCTGGCAGTGGTGCTGGCCATCGCGGCGGGCGTGGTGCTGGCCGGGCTGGCGGGCGGTCTGCTCGCGGTGCCGTTCGTGGCGGTGCTCAATACCGCCATCCGCTCGCTGCTCGCCGATTCGCCGCAGGAGCTCTATCAGGAACTGCACAGCGGTGACCCGGACAAACCGATGTTCAGCGCCGAACCCGACCTACCCGACCCCGACCGGTACAAGATCGCCCTGCCGGCGGGCGAGGGCGACCGCCCGGCGCTCCCCGATCCGAAATCCGCGGGCGGCGCGGCGACACCGGGGACCGAGGATGTCCCCGGGGCCTGAGCCCGACCCCGCCTGGGGCGCGACCGCGCCGCTGTGGCGGGCAGTGCAGGCGTTCCGGCTGGTCACGCTGCTGTACGCGGTCGGCCAGCAGGTGGCCTCGGTGCCGCACTACACCAATCAGCGGCTGAGCTGGGCGCTGATCGCGGTCATGGCGGTGTGGTCGGGCATCTCCGCGATCCTGTTGTCACAGTGGCGGATCCGTCATGAGCCGCGGGTGCGCACCGGTGTGGTGATCGGCGACCACGTGGTGGTGATCGCTCTCATCTTCGCCACCCGGCTGGTCGCGCCGTACGACTGGTACCACGGCCATCAGACCCTGCCCACCACGCTGTGGGCCGCCAATGCGGTTGTCTCCGCGGCGATCCTGTGGGGACCGTTCGGCGGCATCTGCTCGGGACTGGTGGTCTCGGCCGCCGTCATCACCGCCCGCGCGCAATGGGATGTCGACGTCTGGCGCGACGCCACGCTGCCGGTGCTGATCTCGGTGGGCCTGGCCGTGGGGCTGGCCTCCAACACCGCCCGCCGCGCCCACGCGCAGCTGCAGCGGGCCATCCGGCTCACCGCCGCCGCCCAGGAACGCGAACGCCTGGCCCGCCAGGTGCACGACGGCGTCCTCCAGGTGCTCAGCTACATCAAGCGGCGCGGGAACGAGATCGGCGGGCCGACAGCGGAACTGGCGCAGCGGGCGGGGGAGCAGGAGGTCGCGCTGCGGGTGCTCATCTCCGAACAGGGTGAACCCGCCGACGTCAGCGGGGTGGACGAGGACCTGCGGCCGCTGCTCACCGCGCAGACCACGCCGTCCGTCTTCGTCTCCACGCCCGGCGATCCGGTGCTGCTCGGGCACTGGGCGGCCCGCGAGGTCGCCGCGGCCGTCGCCGCCGCCTTGGCGAATGTGGTCCAGCACGCCGGACCGGGCGCGAAAGCCTATGTGCTGCTGGAGGATATGGGTGACGAGATCGTCGTGAGCGTGCGCGACGACGGTCCGGGGATCCCGCCCGGGCGGCTCGCGGAGGCCGAAGGGCAAGGGCGCATGGGTGTTTCGCGCTCCATCATCGGCCGGGTCGCCGCGCTCGGCGGCACCGCGCAGCTGCTGTTCGAGGCGGTACCCGAGGACGGCGACGAGGGGGCGGGCGCGGAATGGGAGTTCCGGATTCCCGTCGGACGGCCACAATGAGAGCGGAGGCGGAGATGAGCGCAGCGGCGGACCGGATCACCGTGATGGTGGTCGACGACCACCCGATCTGGCGCGACGGCGTCGCCCGCGACCTGGCCGAGGCCGGGTTCGACGTGGTCGCCACCGCCGACGGCGTGCGCTCGGCCGGAGCCCGCGCCGCCGCCGTCCGACCGGCCGTCGTGCTGATGGACATGCAGCTCCCCGACGGCAACGGCGCCGACGCCACCGCCGAGGTGCTGCGGGTCTCCCCGCGAACCCGGGTGCTGGTGCTGTCCGCGTCGGCCGAACGCGACGACGTGCTCGACGCCATCAAGGCCGGGGCCACCGGATACCTGGTCAAGAGCGCCTCGGCCACCGAACTCCTCGACGCCGTGCACGCCACCGCCGCCGGCCAGGCCGTCTTCACCCCCGGCCTCGCCGGACTGGTCCTCGGTGAGTTCCGCCGCATCGCCAACACCCCCGCCGATCGCGACGAACCCCACCGGCCCGCCCTCACCGACCGCGAGACCGAAGTGCTGCGGATGGTGGCGAAAGGCTTGTCCGCCAGGCAGATCGCCACCCGGCTGGGGCTGAGCCACCGCACCGTCGAGAACCACGTGCAGTCCACGCTGCGCAAACTCCAGCTCGGCAATCGCGTCGAACTGACCCGGTACGCCATCGAACAGGGCCTCGAGTAGGGGAGCGGTTCAGGGATTGCCCTGATGCGGTGACCGGCCCGGGCTCGCTAGCCTCGAAGACATGGGAGGTCCTGAAGCGGTTTCCGCGCTCGAGACCGGCACCGTGATCGGCGACCGGGATCTACGGGTATCTGATGTAGAACGCGAACATGTCGGCCGGTTGCTGCAGCGAGCGGTCGGGCTGGGCATGCTGTCGCTGGGGGAATTCACCGAGCGCATGGACACCGCGCTCGCGGCCAAGACCCGCGGCGAACTCAACGCGGTGCTGATCGATCTGCCGGGGGTCCGGCTGGTCGGGCAGCCCGCCCCGGCCGCGCCGCATTACGTGGCGCCGCAGCCCCGATTCGTGAGCGGGCCGCCGCGCCTGCCGCAACCCGTGCCCGGCAACGTGATTCGCGCGCGCATGTCGAGCGTGCACCGCAGGGGCGTCTGGCACGTGCCGCCCAGCCTCGTGCTGAACAGCATGATGGGCAGCGTGCACCTGGACTTCACCCAGGCCGTCATGTCCACCCAGGTGGTGGAGATCCACGTGAACGACACCTGCAGCTCGCTGGAACTCATCCTGCCCGCCGAGGCGACCGTGGACCTCAATGCCATCGACCTGATCGGGTCCAGCGCCAATACCAAGGTGCGCAGCGGGCCGCCGATGGGTCCGTTGCACATCATCGTGCGCGGGAGCCTGCGATTCAGCTCCGTCACCGCCAAGCACCCGTTCGGGACCAACTGGAAGCGCTTCCTCAACGGGGCGTGAACCGGTCGGCGGGAGCCGGAGCCGGACGGTAGGGTCACGCCCATGGTGGAAGGCGTCCCGGCACCGGAGGCAGTGCATCGAACCGGCCGCGGCGAACCGCTGCTGCTGTTGCACGGCGTCCTGCTCACCTGGCAGTCCTGGGGCGGCGTGCTCGACGACCTGGCCGCGAGCCACAGCGTGCTCGCCCCCACCCTGCCCGGACACTGGGGCGGACCCGAGGCCGCGCGTCCCGCCACCGTGACCGCCCTGGTCGACCACTGCGAACGGCTGCTCGACGAATCCGGTTGGGACGCCGTCCATATCGCGGGCAACTCGCTGGGCGGCTGGATCGCCTTGGAACTCGCCGCCCGCGGCCGGGCCCGCTCCTGCACCGCCATCGCACCCGCCGGACTGTGGCGCACCCCGGCCGCCGCGGATTCGCTGCTGCGCCGGTTCCGCGCCTTCGGGCCGCTCATCGGACTGGGCCCCGGCCAGCAGCCGACCATGCCGTCGCTGCTGCGCAGCCTGCTGCTGCCGCTGCTCGCCTACCGGCCCGCCGCCGTGCCGAACCCGCTCGCCAAGGCCATGACCGCCGCCATCACCGAATGCGCCATCGTCGACGACCTCGCGACCGACCCCGAGTTGCCCGTCGGCTTCACCGGTCTGGCCGAGCTCGACGTCCCCACCACGATCCTGCTGCCCGAACACGACCGGGTGCTGCCGCCGCACGTCTACGCGCCCCTCACCCCCACCGGAGCCGTGCGGGTGCGCCCGCTCCCGGACCTGGGCCACGTCCCCATGCTGGAAGCCCCCGACCTGATCACCGCCGAGATCACCGCGACCATCGCGCGCGCGGCCGCCCACTCCGCCTGACCGCTCGGCTGCGACTCGCGTAGTAATCGCCCGCTACCCGGGTGTTTCTACTCATGTGGCAGAACCCCCAGGTCGGGAGCATTGCCGGCATGAATCCCGCCATCGATCCCCGCCTGATCGCGCGGCTGTCGACCGAATTCACCTCGCTCGGCGAGCACCTGAACATCCTCGGCCGCGACCTCGACACCCTGCACACGCAGGTCCTCGCCGAATCCATGCGCACCGCTGCACAGACCGCGACCGGCACGGGCGTTGCCGGAGCGGGCAGTTCCGAGGCCCCGTCGACCGTCTCCGTCACGGAACAGCGGCCGGAACCGGGCGTTCCGGGCGCGCTCGACGGAGGTGCCGCTGCTCAGCAGAGCGGACAGCCCGTTCAGGGGACGGTTCCGCCGGGGCAGGAGGTTCCAGTCCGGAGCGCGCCGGGGTCCGGTCCGGCCGGGGCCGCGCCCCTGTGGGGGCCGCCACCCGTCGGTGCGCCGGGATGGCCTGCGCAGCAGGGGGTTCCGATCCCGGGAGTGTCCGGGGCTGCTCCGGCGGCCGGGTGGGGGCAGCCGCCCGCGTCAGGTGTAGGGATGCCCGGGGCGCCGGGTGCGCCGATCCCGCCCGCCTCCGGGTGGATCCCGCCCGCGGGTCCGATGGGAATGCCGGTGGGGCAGCCCGTTCCAGGTCCGGCCGGCGCGGCTCGGCCGGGGTGGGCTGGTCCGGGTGCGCAGCCGCTGTCGCCGATGCCCGGGTTGCCGCAGCAGCGGCGCGTGGTGGCCGGGCGGCCGGCGCGGGAGCCGTGGTGGCAGCGGGAAGGCGTGATCAGCCGGGTGCTGGCCGTGGCCGGGGTGGCCGTCACGTTGATCGGCGTGGTCATGCTGCTGGTGCTGGCGGCGCAGGCGGGGTTCTTCGGGCCGGTGCCGAGAGTTGTCGCCGGTGGCCTGTTCTCGGCCGCTCTGGTGGGTGTCGGGGCGCGGGTGTTCGCCAAGCCGGGGGGCCGGGTCGGGGGTATCGCCTTGGCGGCCACCGGTATCGCCGGGGGATATCTGGATGTCGTCGCCATGACCACGATGTACCGGTGGCTGGATCCGGTGGTGGGGTACGTGGTGGCGTTCGGGATCGCGGCCGGGGGCGTGGCGCTCGCCATGCGGTGGAACTCCCAGGGGCTGGCCGTGCTGGTCACCGCCGGGGCGGCGGTGCTCGCGCCGTTCGTGTCGACGGAGTTGATGCTTCTGGTCGGCTTCCTGATCGTGTTGCAGATCGCCGCCCTGCCGGTGCAGTTGGTGCGGGATTGGCCGTGGCTGCACGTGATTCGGACGATTCCGGCGGTGCTGGGGACCCTGCTCGCGGTGGTCGGCACGGCCCTCGATTCGGGCGCGGGCCCGGACCGGTATCAGGCGCTGGCCGCCGCGATCGTCATCGCGGTGACCGGGCTTACCGGTGCGGTGCTCGCCGGGCGGCTGCGGGCGGGTGACGTGACCGCGAGCCTGAGCTTCGGGGCGGCGACCGTGCCGATGCTGGCCGCGCCCGTGCTGTTCTCCGGGCGCACCGGGCCGACGGTGGTGGCCGGTGCGGTCGCGGCGGTGCTGCTGCTGGTCGCGGCGGTGCCGTGGGTGCCGAAACTCGGTGCCGCCGCGCGAATTCCGGGGCACCTGGCGGTGGTGTCCGCGCTGGCCGGTGCGGTCGCGCTGTTCGAAGCGTGTGTCGGCGTGACCGAGGTCCAGACGCTGCCGACGGCGCTGTTCGTGGTCGCTATGGGCTTCCTGGCGGCGGCCGGACAGCAGCGATCGCGGTTCGCGGCGGCGCTCGGCGCGGTCTACGGCGGGCTGGGCGCGCTCGCGTTCCTGTTCCGCGCCGACCCGGCCACGCTGGCGGGGCAGGTGGAAGCCGAAGCACACCTGGGTATTTCGACCGCGCTGTCGGCGGTGTTCCTGCTCGCGGTGCTGGCGGTCGCGGCCTGGACGGCGCGTCGTCTGGGTCTGCTCGACCGGGAGTCCGACGCCGCCGTTCTGTCGGTGTTCGCCGGGATCGGCGGGCTCTACGCGGTGACCGCCCTGACCGTCTCGCTCGGCGTCGCCACCGGCAGCCGCGACGGGTTCCTCGCCGGACACGGCATCGCCACGGTGATCTGGATGGCCGCGGCCACCGCCGCCCTGCTGTTCGGCCTGCGCCGGCTCTCGCGCAAGTCGCCGCAGGCGAAGGTGGCGCTGGTAGCGGGCCTGCTGCTCACCGGCGCGGCCCTGGCCAAGCTGTTCCTGTTCGACCTGGCCACCCTGGCCGGCCTGCTGCGCGCGGCCGCGTTCCTGGTGGTGGGTGTGCTGCTGCTGATGGTCGGCACCCGCTACGCGCGGGCCTTCGCCGATCTGGACGCGCGCACCTAGAGCGGCGAAAAAGGAAGGCCCGGCCGAGAATTCGGCCGGGCCTTCCTGCGTCGTGGCGTATCAGTCGTTGTTCTGGCGACGCAGCAGTTCGTTGACGCTCACCTGCCGCCCCTCACCGCCGCGGTGCTTGGCGTCGTCCTCGTCCGGCTTGCCGGGACGACGACGGGAGGTGCGCAGATCCGACATCCACTGCTCGATGCTGCTGCGCCCGGCGCCGTCCTCGGGCTGCTCACCGGCCGCGTGATGCGCCGGATGATGTTCCGCGGGAGCGGCTTCCGGCGCGGGCTGCTCGCCCTCCGGCTGCGGCTGGTACAACTGGGCCCGGGTGGCCGGATGCGGCGCGATCTTCGGCGCGGGCGGCGGCAGCACCCGCTCCGACCCGACCGTGGACGCGGGTGGGGTCGCCTCGGGCTGCGGCGCCGGCGGCACCGGGGTGACCGGCGGTGCGGGCTGCGAGATCGACGGCACCGAACTCGCCGGCGTGACCGGGGCGGGCGGGGGCGTGAAGCTCACGTCCTGGCCGTACGCCTGGCTCTCGGCGGGCGCGGCGGGCTGTTCGGGCTTGCGCTGCGGCAGACCGGGGGCGGAACCGCGTGTGGGCGAGGCGAAGTCGCCGATCGGGGTCACCGGGCCGCGGGGCGCGGCGGACTCGGCGGGTCCGGCCGGGGCGACCGGCGGGACGGAACCGAGTTCGGTGGTCGGCGCTTCCGCGGCGGCCGCGCTGATCACCCGGCGCGGGGCCAGCGGTGGAACCGACTCCACGGGCGCGCCGTAGGTCTCCGACGCGGTCCCGAAGTTCTCGACCGGCGGGCCGAAGGTCGCCTCGGTGCTGGGTTCGGTGATGCCCGTGGGCTTGGCGAAGGCCGGGGGCGCGGTGGTCGACGGCGTGACGCCGAAGCCGGGACGCGCTGTGGCGGACGGGAATCCGGTTCGGGGGCGCTCCGGTTCCGGAGCGGGCGCGGCGCTCTCCGCCTGCTGCGCGGTGTGCTCCGGCGGCTGCGGCGTGTTGTCGGCGGGCGGCGTGGACTCGGCCGGCGTCACCGTGTCGATGCGCTGGGTCGGGGCCTCGCTGTCCACGTCGACGGTGCGGCGCGGGCGCGGCTTGCGCGGGCGCGCGGGCGTGGAACCGTCGGAGACGATCGGGATCTGCATGGTGACCGGGTCGGTGATCGGGGTGGTCTTGACCAGGTCCACCACCTCGCCGCCGCCGGGCCGCTCATCGTCGAGGATGGGCTCGCCCAGGCCGATCTTCTGCTGAACCTTCTTCATCCACTTGGGTGCCCACCAGCAGTCGTCGCCGAGCAGCTTCATGGTGGCCGGGACCAGCAGCATGCGCAGCACGGTCGCGTCGATGAACAGCGCCGACACCATGCCGTAGGCGATGTACTGCATCATCACCAGATCCGAGAACGCGAACGCGCCCGTGACCACCAGCAGGATGAGCGCGGCCGCGGTGATGATGCGGCCGGTCTGCGCGGTACCCGCGCGCACCGCCTCGGTGGTGCTCGCGCCCTGCGTGCGGGCCTCCACCATGCGGGAGATCAGGAACACCTCGTAGTCGATGGACAGGCCGTAGACCACGGAGATGATCAGGACCAGCACCGGCGACATGATCGGCTGCGGCGTGAAGTTCAACAGGCCCGCGCCGTGACCGTCGATGAAGATCCAGGTCAGGATGCCGAGCGTGGACCCCAGGCCGAGCGCGCTCATCAGCGCCGCCTTGATGGGCAGCACCAGCGAGCCGAAGGTGAGGAACATCAGGATGGTGGTCACCAGCACCACCAGGGCGATCATCAACGGCATGCGGTCCAGCAGCGCGCTGATCGAATCCTGTTCGATGGCGGGCTGACCGGTCACCATCATGTCGACGCCCTCGGGCACCTCCATGGCGCGCAGCGAGTCGATGGCGGCGGCCTTGTCCGCGCCCTTCTCCAGGCGGCCTTCCGAGACCCACACGTTGGAGCCGTTCGGCGGCTTCGACGGGATCTGGAACTTGCCGTTCGCCAGCAGGCCCGGCGTATTCGCGTTGGCCTCGCTGATCAGCGGTCCCACACTGCGCGAATCATCGGTGATGATGACCAGCTGCAGCGGATCGGACTTGCGCATCGGGAACACTTCGTCGAAGTGCTGCTGCGCCAGACGGGTCGAATTATCCGGCGGAAGATAGGTCTCCGAGATACCGCCGAACTGCAGGTTCTTCACCGGGATGATGAGCAGCAGCAGGCCGATGGTGATCGGGATGGCCACCTTCAGCGGGTGCTTCATGACCCACGCGGTCATCCGGCCCCAGAAGCCGTTCTCGATCTCCTCGGTGGTCTTCTCCTTGCGGAAACGCTTGAGGCCCAGGGCATCCACGCGCGGCCCGAGAATGGACAGCAACGCGGGCAGGACGGTGAGCGCGGAGATCGCGGCCAGCGCGACGGTCGCGATGGTGCCGTAGGCCACGGACTTCAGGAAGCCCTGCGGGAACAGCAGCATGCCGGCGCTGGCGGCGATGATCATGGTCGCCGAGAAGATGACCGTGCGGCCGGCGGTCTGCACCGTGCGCCGCACCGCCGATTTGGTGTCGTAGCCGTCGGCCACTTCCTCTCGGAAGCGGCTGACTATGAACAGGCCGTAGTCGATGGCCAGGCCCAGACCGATCATTGAAACCACCGGGGAGACGAACGAATTCACCTCGGTGAACTTCGTGATCCCCATGACGATGCCGTTCGCGCCGAGCACGGTGAGGCCACCGATGATCAGCGGCAGCGCGGCCGCGACGACACCGCCGAAGATGAAGAACAACAGCACCGCGACCACCGGAATCGCGATGATCTCCATGCGCTTCTGGTCCTGCGCCATGGTGTCGTTCAGGGTGCCCGCGATCGGCTGCATGCCGCCGACCTCGACCGTCACGTCCGGAACGGTGAAGGCGCTCTTCACATTCCGGTAGTTGCGCATGATCTCGGTGTCGTTGTCGCCCTTGATGGCGACCGTCGCGAAGGCATGCTTGCGATCCGGGCTCACCGCCTGCGCCAGCTGCTGACCGGTCTCGGTCTTCCACGGCGACGCGTTGACCTGCGTGATCTCCGGGTGCTGCTTGGGCAGGTCGTTCAGGGACTGGATGACCTTCTGATTCCACGCCGGATCGTCGACGGTCTTGCCGTCGGGCGCGGTGTAGAGCAGCACCACGTCGCTGTTGTGGTCGCGGTTGTAAACCTTGTCCTTGAGCTGCGCGGCCGCGGTCGACTCCGAGGTCGGGTCGTCCCATCCGCTGGAGCTGAGATGGTCCTCCAGCCCGAACCCGAACGCTCCCAACGAGAGCAGTGCGGCGACGACCACACCCAGGACGGTGTAGCGCAGCTTGTAGACCAGGTCGCCCCAGCGGGTGAACACTAAGCGACTCCTTGAGCGGGGCGGGAGGTGAGCAGGGCCGACAGCGGCCGGAACGGCTGCAGCCACGCACCCTCGTCGGGCAGCGAGTCGAGGCTGACCCTGGGCAGCGGTTCACGGAACACGCCCGGGATGTCCTCGAGGTCGATGAATTCGAGAATATCCGACGTGACGGCCCAACTCGCGTGCTCGCGGAAACCCAGTACCTGAACAGGCACGCCGGAAGCGGCGATCTCCTCGAGGGGCGCGCGGAACGCCTGCCCGTCGGCGGAGGCCACCATGATCCCGGCCAGTCCGGCGCCGCGGCGGCGTAGCTCGATGTGGCCGAGCATGTCGCTGTCCACGTCGGAGTCTTCGTCGATCTTGGGTTTGGCGAAGACGGCGTAGCCGACATTGCGTAGCGCCTCGACCCAGGGTCGCACCACATCGGCGGTGCCGGGGGCGATATTGGTGAAGACGGTGGCCTCGGGCTCCACCCGGGTGGTGCTGCCCACCGACAGTTCGGCGGTGCGGGCCAGCAGCCAGCGGCCCAGCGCGTCGAAGCGCGGGCGGTAGGCGGCGGTGGGGCGGCCGCCGAGGATGGCGCCCAGGCCCATATCGAGATTCGGTGCATCCCAGACCAACAGCACGCGGCGTACGTCGGTGGCGGTGCCGCCAATGGCGACGGCTGCGTTGCCGTGGAGCCCGGTGGTGCCCTGTAGTCCGGTCGAGTCGCCGCCGTGCATTATTCCGGCAACTTCCGCGACCTCCGGGGTCATCTCACTGACGCTCATGATTCGATCTTCCCCCAGATGAACTCGGTGATGGCGCTACCCGCGCGGAGTCCTTTGTTTTCGAACTTAGTAATCGGACGTTCGAAACCAATCGGTGCCTTGTTTCGATACGCGTCGGGGTCCCCGCCGGTGGGCTCGTTCATGCCGATGAGCTGGGGTTCCGCATTGCCGTACAGGCCGATCCACTCCGCGTAGTCCGCATGGTCGGTCGCGACATGCAACACGCCGCCCGGAATCAGCCGACTTGCGATGAGTGCGAAGGTTTCCGGCTGCAACAGCCGCCGCTTGTGATGGCGGGCCTTGGGCCACGGGTCCGGAAAGAACACGCGCACGCCCGTCAGCGATTCGGGAGCAATCATATTTTCCAGGACATCCACGGCATCGCCGCGCAGCAGCCGGAGATTGTCGATCCCCTCCCGCTCCACCCGCTGCACCAGCTGCGCCAGACCCGGCTTGTAGACCTCGATGCCGATCAGGTTGAACTCCGGCTCGGCCTGCGCCATGGCCGCGGTGGCCGTGCCGGTGCCGCAGCCGATCTCGATGATCAGCGGGGCCGAGCGGCCGAACCAGGCGTCGGCGTCCAGCTTTTCGTCGGACACGTCCTTGCCGATCACCGGCCACACCCGATCCCAGGAGTCCTGGCGGGCGGGCGACACCGCGCCGCGGCGGGCGCGGAAGCTGGTGACCCGGGGATAGAGCCGGTTGCCGCCGACGGGGCGCTCGCGGCCGGCGGTCTGCTCCGACTCGGCGGCGGCGTTCTCCGGGTGACCGGGGTCACCGGCGGGGTCGGCGGACCGCGGCCCGGGAGCTGGCTCGGCAGAGGGGTTCGCGGCGTCGTTCACGGCGTCCATTGTCCAGTATTCGATCCTTAGCGCAGCAATCGACCACGGGTTCCGACGGCCAAGATCAATCCGGCTGCCAGGCCGGACGCCACACCGGACACGCCGACGCGACCACGCGCGATGACGACCGCACGGTGACTCACCTTGCGGTAGTTGCCATTTCCACCACCCGTGGCGGGGCGCTTCCGAGCCCGCGTCCCCGACCGCACGGTCTTGATTGTGAGTTCCGTGAGAGTTTTCCGCCCCCACCTCCGCATCCGCCCGCTACGCTGCCCGCGTGCCGCCCCGGCGAACGCCGCGCATCCAGGTCACCGGCCGTGCCCGCGCCGGAAAACCACCCTCCGCCGCGCCCTCTCCCTGCTCACCGCCGAGGAGACCCGGTCGATTGACCAGCCCGGGCATCCGGCCCCGATCCTCGACGCCGACCTTCTCCTCTATGTCCTGCCCGGCCTGGCCGACCTCGCAGACCGCCGCATTCTCGCCACCCTGCCCCCGGCCCGGACCCTCGTCGCACTGAACAAGGCCGACGCCATCGGCATCCGCTGGTCCGACGCGGCCACCGCCGCCGAGACCCTCGCCACCGACCTCGGCCTGCCGGTCTTCCCGGTGGTCGCCACCCTCGCCGCCCGCACGCGCGCGGGCGCCCTCACCGATACCGATCTGACCGCGCTGCGCCGCCACCGCGACGAGCCGGACCCACCCCTCACCCTGTCCCACGACCTCTTCCTGGCCCCGGATGTCGCCCCCGGCCGCGACGCTCGCCACACCCTGCTCGACCGCTGGGACCTGTACGGCGTCTCGTGCGCCTTGACCGCCCTTCGTCACGCGCCACGTCTCCCGGCCCAGTTCCTGCTCCACATACTGCACTGCGCCAGTGGAATCGACCCGCTCCACCGCGAACTGCACCGCCGCTACGAAGCCGCTGCAGCCGAACCGGCCGAATGATCCGCCTCGCGACGGACGATCTCGCCGTGGCCCCGCCGAGATCGGCGGGGCCGAATGCGTCGACCGGGCAAGCCGAACGCATCGGCAGGAACGAATCAGCGGTGTTGATGCCAGCACACCGTCCCACCGAACCACCGCTCCCGCGGCCGGACTCGGACCTGCCACAGCCGGATACCCTCCCAGAAGCCTCCGAGGCGACGGCCCGTGTCGCGGAACCCGTTGCGGCGCAGCCCGAAACGGGCCCCGAGAGCGAGCGGAACCCCCGGACCGCGGGCCATGGCCTCGAATTGCCGCCGCCGGTGCGGGTCTCCGCGACGCGAGACCCGCTGTCGATCCCGACCCCGAGCCTCCGGCAGGTCACCGGGCCCGGAGCGCAGCCCACAGCCCAGGTACCGGCCGGAGGCGGTGGCCTCGACCTGCCGCCGTTGATCCGGACCGCCGCGAGCGAGCCGAACGCGCCGGTGGCGGCCGAACCCGCGACCGGGCCGCGTCCCGATCCGCACGGTGACCGTGCGCGCCGGAGTCAGCGACAGCGGCAGCCTGAAGAGGTCGATCTCATCGCCGAGCTGCCAGAGGGCCGGCGCAGTCCCGGGGCCGCGGTAGGCGAAGCCGGCCCGGCCCCGGTATCGGGAGCGCTGCCCGAGGCCGCGGAATCCGTTGTCATGCGCTGGAATCCGCACGGGCTGGCGTTGCTGCGCGGAATGCTGGTCCCGGAGCCGCCGGCGCCCCCGGCGGTCGCGCTCATCGCCGCGGACACATCCCTCGCCGCCGCATTGCGGGTGGAGCTGGCCCGGTTTCAGCCGCGTCTCGACCTCATCATCGCCGGCGCCGCGGCGGACGGTGGCCGGGTGGGCGACGGCATGCTCAGCGCTGGAACCGATGCGCCCGAGGTGAACGGTGGCGATGACGCGAGGTCCCGGCCGTACCGTGTAGCGCTGGTCGTACTCGATGCCGGTGCGCTGATCGGCGGAGAGCTGCTGGGTCGGGTGCGGGGATTGCGGGCCGACGGCACGCGGATCGTGTTCGCGCTCGACGGGATTCACGCACACCGCGAGTGGCGGGAGGTGCGGAAGCTGGACGCGGAGTTACTCGAGGCGGCCGGGGCCGGCGGGGACGAGATCGTGCCGGTATCGGGGCGGATGGCGGCGGTCGGGCGGGTGGCAGGGGATGCGGCGCTGGTGGATCGGTCGGGGGTGGGGTTGTTGCACGCGCGACTGGTGGCCGCGGCGGGGGCCGGGGCCGTGGGGGATCAGATGGCGATCGTGCGGGAGCGGGTGCTGGAGGAGACGCGGCAGCGGATTCGGGGGCAGTTGGGGAAGGTGCGGGACGGCGGGGACGTGGCGGGGTTGCGGGAGGAGCGGGCGCGGTTGCTGGCGGTGGGGGACGGGGGTCGCGGGGCGGCGATGAGCGTGGTGCGGAATCGGGCGCAGTTGGCTCGGGTGGAGCTGTTGCACGAGGTCGGGGCGCGGATTCGGGGCTTGCACGGCGAGCTGCGCGATGAGATCGACGGGTTGGCGCGGAATGCGCTCGCCGAATTTCCGCCGCGCGTCGGCGAATGTGTGGAAAAACTCACACAGGAGATGGATCGGTCGATTCGGTCCCGGATCGGCGAATTGTGCCGTCAGGTCGAGGAATCCGTCGCGGCGGAATGGCATATATCTTTTCCGGCCCCGGCGGACCGGGTGTCGCGGGCCGCGCCGACGCCGGGACCGCGGCTGCGGGGCGTCGAAGACCACCTGGTCCTGGTGCTGGGGGCCTCGGCGGGGTTCGGGCTGGGGCGGCTGCTGGTGACGCCGCTGGCCCTGTTGCAGGCCTTCGACTACGCGATCATGCCGATCAGTCTGGTCCTGGGTGCCGCGGGCGCGGGCTGGGTGGTGCGCGCCCGCCGACGCCTCGCCGAGGGCGCTCACCTGCGGCAATGGGTGGCCGACGCGCTGGTCGACGCCCGCGCGGGACTGGAACAGCGGGTCGCCACCGCCCTGGTGGACGCCGAGGAACGGCTCACCGACGAGGTGCTCGGCAGTGCCGCCGCCCGCATGGTCGAAACCGATTTGCGGGTCGGTGAATTGGAGGCGCAATTGCGGCACGCGGCGCAGCGGCGACCCGCGCTCGTGCAGGCATGCGAACGTGACCTGGTCGCACTCGAATTCGTATAGCAGCTGGTCGGAGGTTTCGACCCGGTACCGACTGGACAACCCGATTCCGTACAGCGCGATATATGGCGTTAACCTCTATGGCAGGAACCAGGGCATCCGCCGAGTTCCTGTACATGCGTCCAGCCGGTATGGGCGCACGTGCGGGACCGACGGGGCCTTGCCGCAATTGGTGGCACTCGGTGTCGCGAGCCGCGCTCCTCGGCTCGATGCTCATCGGGGCCGCCCATCTCAGGAGAGTTTTCATGACCTCAGCGACCATTCCTGGTCTTCACGATGGCACCGCGCCCACCGAGCACAAGGAACTGCTTGCCTGGGTACAGGAGGTCGCAGAACTCACCCAGCCCGACCGCGTGGTCTGGTCGGATGGGTCCGAAGAGGAAGCGGCCCGTCTCTCCGAGCAGCTGGTCGCCGCCGGCACCTTCAAGAAGCTGAACGAGTCGAAGAAGCCCAACTCGTACCTGGCGCTCTCCGACCCGTCCGATGTGGCCCGCGTCGAATCGCGCACCTACATCTGCTCCAAGAACGAGGCCGACGCCGGTCCGACCAACAACTGGGTCGACCCGGCCGAGATGCGCGCCACCATGACCGAGCTGTACCGCGGCTCCATGAAGGGCCGCACCATGTACGTGGTGCCCTTCTGCATGGGCCCGCTCGGCGCCGAGGACCCCAAGCTGGGCGTCGAGATCACCGACTCCGAGTACGTCGTGGTCTCCATGCGCGTGATGACCCGCGCCGGCCAGGCCGCCCTCGAGAAGCTGGGCACCGACCGCCCCTTCGTGAAGGCGCTGCACTCCGTCGGCGCCCCGCTCGCCGAGGGCCAGGCCGACGTGCCGTGGCCGTGCAACGACACCAAGTACATCACCCACTTCCCCGAGGACCGCGAGATCTGGTCCTACGGTTCGGGTTACGGCGGCAACGCGCTGCTGGGCAAGAAGTGCTACTCGCTGCGTATCGCCTCGGCCATGGCGCACGACGAGGGCTGGCTGGCCGAGCACATGTTGATCCTCAAGCTGATCTCGCCCGAGAACAAGGCCTACTACGTCGCCGCGGCGTTCCCGTCGGCCTGTGGCAAGACCAACCTCGCCATGATCCAGCCGACCATCCCGGGCTGGCGCGCCGAGACCCTCGGTGACGACATCGCGTGGATGCGCTTCGGCGCGGACGGCCGACTATATGCCGTCAACCCGGAGTTCGGCTTCTTCGGTGTCGCCCCCGGCACCAACCGCAGCTCGAACCCGAACGCCATGGCCACCATGGAGGCCGGCAACACCGTCTACACCAACGTCGCCCTCACCGACGACAACGACGTGTGGTGGGAGGGCCTCGAGGGCACTCCGGACCACCTCGTCGACTGGAAGGGCAACGACTGGTACGAGCGCGAGTCGGAAACCCTCGCCGCGCACCCGAACTCGCGCTACTGCACCCCGATGTCGCAGTGCCCCACCCTGGCCCCCGAGTGGGACGACCCGCAGGGCGTGCCGATCTCGGCCATCCTGTTCGGCGGTCGCCGCAAGACCACCATCCCGCTGGTGACCGAGTCCTTCGACTGGCAGCACGGCGTGTTCATGGGCTCGACCGTGGGCTCCGAGCAGACCGCCGCCGCCGAGGGCAAGGTCGGCACCGTCCGCCGCGACCCGATGGCCATGCTGCCGTTCATGGGCTACCACGTGGGTGACTACCTGAACCACTGGATCACCCTCGGCAAGAACGCCGACGCCCAGGCGCTGCCGAAGATCTTCTACGTCAACTGGTTCCGCCGTGGCGACGACGGCCGCTTCCTGTGGCCCGGATTCGGCGAGAACTCCCGCGTGCTGGAGTGGATCGTCGGCCGCATCGAGGGCCGCTCCGAGGCCACCGCCACCCCGATCGGCAATGTGCCGGTCGCGGCGAACCTCGACCTCGAGGGCCTGGACGTGACCGCCGGCGACGTCGACGAGGCCCTCGCGGTCAACGTCGAGGAGTGGCGGAACGAGCTGCCCTCGATCGAGGAGTGGTTCCAGTTCATCGGCGACAAGCTGCCTTCGGGCCTGCGTGACGAGTTCGAGGCTCTCAAGCAGCGTCTCGCGTAAGACCGAACGAAAAAGGCTCGCCCGCACGGATTGTGCGGGCGAGCCTTTTTCGTTCAGCTGGTTACGCGGTGCCCATGGGCATGAGCAGGGACTTGGTCTCGCAGTAGGCGTCGAGGCCCTCGGGGCCGTTCTCGCGGCCGATGCCGGAGGTCTTGTAGCCGCCGAAGGGCGCGCACGCGTCGAAGGCGTACCAGTTGATGGCGTAGGTGCCGGTACGGACCTTCGAGGCGACGGTCGCGCCGTGCTCGATGTCGGCGGTCCACACCGAACCGGCGAGGCCGTAGTCGCTGTCGTTGGCGATCGCGATGGCCTCCTCCTCGGTGTCGTACGGGAGGACCGACAGGACCGGGCCGAAGATCTCCTCGCGGGCGATGGTCATGCCGTTGTCCACGTCGGCGAAGACGGTGGGCTGGACGTACCAGCCGGGCAGGTCGTCGGGGCGGCCGCCGCCGCGGATCAGACGCGCGCCCTCGTCCTTGCCCTTGGCGATGTAGCCCTCGACGCGTTCGCGCTGCGCCTTCGAGATGAGCGGGCCGAGCTGGGCGGCCGGATCGTCGGGCAGGCCCAGCGGGAACAGGTCCACCGATGCGGTGAGGGCCTCGAGGATCTCGTCGTAGCGGCCGCGGGGGGCGAGGATGCGGGTCTGGGCCACGCAGGCCTGGCCGCTGTTCATCAGGCCGGAGAAGGCCAGCTTCGGCATGTCCTCGATGTTCATGTCGGGCAGCAGGATCGCGGCCGACTTGCCGCCGAGTTCCAGCGAACACCGCTTGAGCTGGCTGCCCGCGATGCTCGCGATCTTGCGGCCGACGGCGGAGCTGCCGGTGAAGGTCACCTTGTCGATGCCCGGGTGCGAGACCAGGTACTCGGAGGCGTCGGCCTCGGCGGGCAGCACCGAGAGCACGCCCTCGGGCAGTCCGGCCTCGGCGAAGATGTCGGCCAGCAGGTTGGTGGCCAGCGGGGTCAGCGGCGCGGGCTTGAGGACCACGCTGCACCCGGCCAGCAGGGCGGGGGCGAGCTTGTTGATGGCCAGGAAGATGGGCACGTTCCAGGCGATGACGGCGGCGACCACGCCGACCGGTTCACGCGAGACGCGGGCGGTGCCGAACAGGCCGGTGCGGGACTCGGTCCAGGGGAAGGACTTCCCGAGGCCGGCGTAGAAGTCGAGGGTGGCGCGGCCGGAGACGTAGTTGAGGGTGCTGGCGACCATCGGCGGCGCACCGGTCTCGGCGGAGAGCGCGTTGGCGATGTCCCCGGACTTCTGGTCCAGCAGCGCGACGACGCGCGACAGCAGAGCGGCGCGTTCCTCCGGCGGGGTGGCGGGCCAGGGCCCGCTGTCGAAGGCCCGGCGGGCGGCGGCGACCGCGGCGTCCACGTCGGCGCGGGTGACGACGGGCACGCTGCCGACAGTTTCCAGGGTTGCGGGCGAGACGACGGGCAGGGTGTCGGGGCCGGCCGGCGCGGTCCAGCGGCCACCGATGAACAGACTCTGGTACTCCATGAGAACACGTTACAGTTTTTTGCCCCGGATTGTCCGTGTCCTGACGGCCCATCGTCCCGTTGACCGGGATTTTCTTTGAAATTGGACCTCTCGGTTTCTAAGCACCCTTGTTACCGGCGAGGTAATACGCGGTTTGAAATCTTGGTTGCCCGGCCGTGGCCTATGCTCGGGTCAGAACACCTTTCTCCACCACTTCGGTCGGTTGCTATTCCATAGCTCTTCGAAAGGTAGATCCCCCGCATGGCTGATACGCGGCTCGATGACTTCCTGGTGAATGAGTTGTCCGATACCGACTCTTCGGTGATCAGCACGCCCATGCAGCGCGCGGCGGGCCAATTGCAGCGGGTGTTGCCGTCCGGGTGGCGGGTGGAGGTCGTGGAGGCGACCTATCCGACTGTCCGGAAAGGGCAACCGGCACTGCGGCTTCTGATGCCGGAGGACTGATCCGCGCCGGACGTGTAGCGGCGCAAGCACTTCCGCATACCTGTGGCAAATCGTCAGCGCTCCGAACAATCGAATCCCGACCTGTCGGTTCGATTTTCGCCGAACGCACTATTGCATTCGGAAGCCATAGCGAGCATGCTTTATAGCTACCGTGGATAGCTCGCTCGTAACATGAACCGTTACCGCACAGGGGAGTCCGAGTCATGGCGGTGCAAGTGGTCGGCAGAGCGCTGATGACCAGCGATCTCACGCCGCATCAGGCGAAAAGCGTCGGCGCGGGCGGATGGGTGGTGTCCTTCCTACCCGGCCGGACCCTCACCACAGCGCAAGCCACCGCCGCATTACTGGCGGCCGAGGCGGTTGCCGCCGTGAACGACCTCGCCGGTCAGGTCGGCCTGACCGCTATGGAGACCGTGGGGTTGGCAACCCAGGAGTCACCGTGGGGCGAATCCGAGGCCTGCACCGGCTTCCGCCGGGTGTGGCGGCGCGGCTTCTCCCTCCGCTGAGCGCGCCCGGGTGGGCTAGCGCGGCCGCTTGGCGGCCACCACCACCAGGTTGCTGACCAGCAGCTCCCGCAGCACGGGAACCCGAACGACCCACCATGCCCAGCGCGGGTGGTAGCGCGGGAACATCGCCAGGATCTCGATGTCGTCCGGTGCCGCCGCGGCCCAGCGCACGCCCTCGGCCGCGCTCACCGCGAACAGCGAACGCCCGAAGCGGTTCTTCGGCTCCCGCCCGTGCTTGCGGCGATACCGCCTGGCCGCGTATTCCCCGCCCAGGTAATGCCACGGCCCGGTCTCGTGCCCGCCGAACGGGCCGTGCCACACCGTGTACGAAAACACCATGAGGCCACCGGGTTTCGTCACCCGCAGCATCTCGGCCGCCATCACCCACGGCTGCGGCACGTGCTCGGCCACATTCGAGGAGACGCACACCTCCACCGCGTCGTCGCGGAACGGCAAGGCCATGCCCGACCCGCGCACCGCGCCCGCGACCCGCAACCCGGCCGCGTGCATTTCCGAGGGGTCCGGTTCGACCGGTAGATAGCGCGCGCCCGCGCGACCGAACTCGTCCGCGAAATAGCCGGGCCCGCCGCCCACGTCCAGCACCACGGTGCCGCGCAGCGACTGCCCGGTCAGATCCCGGTAGAAGTCCGACACCAGCTCGGCCGTATCGGTGGCCACACCCCCGTAGAACACGGCCGGATCGGTCTGCTCGAACCGGAAGCTGCCCAGCAACCGCAGCGAGCGTCGCAGCGTCGCCCGGCGGGCGAATCGCGGACGGCGCACTCTGGTCTGATCGGCTCGAAGCACGGCGGCAAGGCTAACCCGCCTCTCCGCGACTTCAGCGGGCGGCCTGGAATCCGCTCACCGCCCTGCACCGTGCCGGCGGTTCGGAGCCCAACCCGATTCTGGGGTACCCCGGTAGTTACTCTCACCTCGCCAAACCAGTCGTTCCGTCGCGCGAGTACCGGATGCGATCCGATGAATGCTCCGGGCTGTCCACTGAAGTTCGTGGGAACCGGTACGGTTGAGCCCATTGTCTGTCCGCCTACCTACTCTGTCCTGGAGATTCGCCCGTGCGTGAAGTGCTGCTGCTGTGCTGGCGCGACACCGGGCATCCGCAGGGCGGGGGGAGTGAGCGGTATCTGGAGCAGGTCGGCGCGCAGCTGGCCGCGCGCGGCGTGAAGGTGACGCTGCGGACCGCCGGATATCCGGGGGCGGCGCGCCGGGAATCGGTCAACGGGATCGAGATCAGTCGCGGCGGGGGACGGTTCACCGTGTACCCGCGGGCGCTGGCCGCCATCGCGCTCGGGCGGGTCGGACTCGGACCGCTGCAGGGGCTGCGGCCCGACGCGGTCATCGATACCCAGAACGGGATCCCCTTCTTCGCTCGCACCGTGACGGCCGCGCCGACCGTGGTGCTGGTGCACCACGGGCATCGGGAGCAGTGGCCGGTGGCCGGGAAGCTCGTCGGCCGGATCGGGTGGTGGATCGAATCGCGGCTCTCGCCGCGCGTGCACCGGGGCGACCAGTACCTCACGGTGTCGCTGCCGTCCGCGGAAGAGCTCACCGCGCTCGGCGTGGACGCGCCGCGGATCGCGGTGGTGCGCAATGGCGCGGAGCCCATCCCCGAATGCGTGCCCGCCGGAGACGAATCCGCCCGCACCCCGCATCCGAGCATCGTGGTGCTCTCGCGGCTGGTGCCGCACAAGCAGATCGAGGACGCCATGGCGGCGGTCGCCGGACTGCGCGACAGCATCCCCGGCCTGCACCTGGATGTGGTCGGCGGCGGCTGGTGGGACGAGAATCTGCGCGCGCACGCCCGCGGGCTCGGCATCGCCGACGCGGTCACCTTCCACGGGCACGTCGACGAGGACGAGAAGCATCGCCTGCTGGCCCGCGCCTGGGTGCACGTGCTGCCCTCCCGCAAGGAGGGCTGGGGACTGGCTGTCATCGAAGCCGCCCAGCACGGGGTGCCGACCGTCGGCTACCGGAGTTCGCGCGGGCTCACCGATTCCGTCGTGGACGGCGTCACCGGGCTCCTGGTCGACGACTCCGCCCAGCTCACCGCGGCCGTCGGGGAACTACTCCGCGACAGCGAGGCCCGCACCGTGCTGGGGGAGAAAGCGCGGGCGCGGGCACGTGAATTCTCCTGGGAGCAAACCGGAAACGGCGTCTACGAGGTGCTGTCCGCGGTGACCCGCGGTCAGCGGGTGAGCGGGCTGATCGCGCCCGCGCGCGTCTGATTCGCCGAAGTCCCGCCGTGACGCGGTGGTGATTCCCGGCATCGAGGCCTATGGATCATCGTCGTCATCGCGCTAATCAGCATTGTCGTGATCGGTGCGGGATTCGCGCTCGGATTCCCGCAGGACTGACCCGCGCCGCACCGAAAAGACTGCGGCGGTGAGGAATCCGCCGGTCAGCAGCGCGGCCCACAGCAGGTGCGCGGCCCCGGCGATCCGGCGGCTGCTCGCGGAAGCCTCGTGCGTGGCGATCTCGCCCGGCATCTGGTACAGCTGCACATCTCGATCCGCGTAGACCGGAGTCAGCTGGGCCAGAACGGTTTTCGAATCACCCGACGGCCCGGGCGTACCACCCTCGACCAGCACCCAGCCAACGCCGAGGCCGGCCAGCTCGCGCACGGACCCACCGCGCAGCAGCAGGCTCTCCACCTTCCGGGCGCGCACGCCCTCACCGGCCACACTGCCGCCGCGCACCGGAAGCTCCCCGGTCTGCAACACATCTCGCGGCAGCATGCGCGGTGCGGGATCCAGCACCGGCGCGCTCCCCGAATACCGGAACTTGCGGAACATCCCGCCCGGCAGCACCGCCACATCACCGGGCGCGCCCACCGCGGCGGCGACCTTCCGCCACCCGTCCGGATAGTGCACCGGTCGCAGTGCGCCACCGACACCCCACGCCATATCCGGCAGCGCCAGGAACAGGATCGCGAGGAAAAGCGCTGCGGCCCCGCCGGTTCGGGCCCGCCGGGGCAGGTCGCTCGTTTCGTCCACCACCAGGCGGGAGATCCAGCGTCCCACCACCAGGCACCCCGCCGCCGCGCACAACGCGTACGCCGGAACCGCCAGCGCCACATACTTCTGGGTATCCCGCAGCAGCCCGGTTCCCGGCACCTCACGCACCAGGAACTCGCCCGCCGCCAGCCCCCACCCGGTCGCCCCGAACGCGGGCAACACGATCGCCGCGAGCCCCAACCACACCAGTCGGCGGCGAACGACGAGTCCGTGGTCGGTCCCCGTATTCGGCACGGTCGCAGCCTCTTCCGGGGATCGGCTCACCACCGTACGCACCCCGGTCGCCACCAGGGCGAGCAACAGCGCAGTCCCCACCAGGGCGAAAAAGGTTGTGCGTGAGCCGGGAACGGCCGTGCCGTTCCAGATGCCGCCCAGTCCGGCGAGGCTGCCCAGGGTGCCGAGCCACGGTTCCGCGCGGGCCGCGAAGGCCGCGACGCCCGCCGGATCGGAGGGTTCCGCGGCGGCGCCGGAGAGCGCGGTCGCGGTGAGCCACGGGGCAGCGGAGAGGATCCAGAGCACCACCGCGCCGGCCAGATTCCGGCGGCCCACCAGCACGAGCGTCACCGTACCGGCGAGCAGGGATCCGGTGGGCGTGAGCCCCGCCGCGGCCAGACATCCCGCCAGCCCGGCCCACCCGCCCACGGAGCCGAGGCGTCGCATGTGGCGTGCTGCCACGTCCGCGCTCGCTCGTGCTGGGTCCGGGCCCGCGCGTAACCGCCAGGCGAGCAGGGCGATCCAGGGCAGGGCGGCGTAGCCCGTGAGCAGGCTCCAATGTCCTTGGAGCAGACGTTCGGCCACGTACGGATTCCAGACGGCGACGGTCGTCGCGACCAGCTGCGGGCCCAGCGAGACCCGCAACAGGTCGCGGGCCAGGATCGCCGCGCCCCAGCCGGACAGCCAGAGGGCCATCAGGAGAATCGCTTTGACGATCAGTCCGCCGTCGACGACCGCGGACAGGGTGGCGATCAGCGCGTCCTGCGGCACCGCGCGGGGTGCGGCGTCACCGAGCCCGAGCGCGGAGTCGGTGAGATACGAGCGCGGGGTGCTGACGGCGTCGCGCAGGAGCAGGTAGCCGGGGCCGAGCAGCGGGCCCAGGACGATCACGGACAGCAGCAGGCTGTACCCGGCCGGGATCAGCCCGCGCCACCGCCGTTCTCCGCCCACCGCGTTCACACCGGCACCCTACGTTCCGGTCGGCCCGAGATCGGGGACACGCGAAGGGGTCTCGGCGTCGTCGCGGGCGGTGCGCAGGGTGACCGCGGTCAGGACCAGGGTGGTGACGGCCGCGGTGACCGTGGCGATGAGAATCAGTGTGAGCACCGAGTGGGCACAGGTCAGCATGACCGTCACCCCGACGCCCAGCCCGACCCAGGTGATCGCCGCGGGCGCGGTGCGGTCGGCCGCGATCGCCGACAACAGCACCGCCTGCAGAACCGCGAGCAGGGCGCCGTCGAGCGCGAACAGCCACAGCAGCCCTTGGATCGGCGCGTAGTCGCGTCCCGCGAACAAGGGGGCCAGCGGGGCGGCCAGCGCGGCCCCGAGCACCGTGACCGCCCCGATCCCCATCAGCACCGCCAGCGCGGACCGCATGGCCCGCGCGGAATGCTTGGGCCGCGCCATCTGTGGATACAGCACCACGCCGACGGCCTGCGGCAGCCAGAACGCGATCTTGGCCGCGATCGCACCCAGTGCGTACCGCCCGGCATCGTTCTCGCTGAGCACGATTCGCGAGATGAGCAGATCGGCCGACGACAACGCCATCAATGCCGCCTGCACCTGCGCCGCCCGGAAGACCGGCACCACCCCGAGGGCCGCATCACGCGTGCGTTCGCCGACGGACGGGACCGGTGCCGCCGCCCCGGCCGCGCCAGCCTGTGCCGCGTTCTCGGAGCCGCCCGCCGCCGTTCGCCCCGAGGATCCGCCCTGCGTGACTGGGGATTCGGGGTGCGGGGCGCCGACCGTGTCGGCGACGCGCCGGGCGGCGACGGCCGCGACCGCGGCCCCGGCGGCGCCCGCCCAGAGTGCGGGCGCGGGCCCGCCGCCGACCGCGAGCGCGACCAGGGCCGGAGTCACCCGGAGGATCGCCGCGCCGCCCAGCACCCACGCCAGCGGCCGGAATCGGCTGCCACCCTGGAGAATCCCTTGTTCGCCCGCGAGCAGGACCAGCAGGGGAGCAGAGCAGAGCGCGCCCGCGGCGGCCGCGACGCTGACCTTCAAGACGAGGGCGACGATTGGCGCCAGCACGACCGCGGCCGCCGCGACCAGTGCGGCACAGCGCAGCGCGAGTGTGCGTACGGCCGCCACGGGTGCGCCGCGAACCACTTCGCGCGCGACCACGTTCTGCAAGGCCAGCGCGGGCACGGCGCACAGCACCTGGATCGCCAGCAGGCTCGCGAAAGAGCTGTATCCCGCTACCCCCAGCCAGCGGCTGGCGAGCAATTGCAGCAGATACCCCGCGACATTCGCGGTCATGGCCCCCGCCGTTACCAAGGTCAGGTCCTTGACCACGGGCAGACGGCGTACAACAGACACGCCCGCAATGCTCCCATCCGGGGTCCGGCCTCCGGCCCGCCACCCCGCGCAACCCGGACGTGTGTCCGTCAACGACAGCGGCCCAGCACCTGAGAAAGGTGCTGGGCCGCCGGGAACGGGTGCCGTCAGGGGCGCTTGTTCATGTCGATCTGCTGGGTCGGCGCGTCGAACGAGGGAGCCGGGCCGCCCGCGGGGGCGGGGACGCGGCGGGCCGGGGTCCGGCCGTCGCCGTTCTTGCCGAGCAGGCCGAGCACGATGCCGGCGATCAGGAACAGCAGGCCGAGGACGCCCAGGATGATCGGCAGGGTGCGGCCGTAGAGCGACAGCTTGTCGATGTTCTCCTTGGCCACCGAGATCTGCGACTCGATGGTGTTCTCGTCGAACACCAGGGTCGACTTGAGCGCGGTCACCTCGGGCTTGTCACCGGAGCGGGCGTAGAACAGGTGAATCTGCTCCTGGCCCTTGATGACGGTGCCGGTGTCCGGCTCGACCCACAGGTCGCGGACGTTGGTGTAGTAGCGCGCCATGGTGACGTCGCCGTCGCCCTCCACGCCCCACTTGGCGGCGGGCAGGGTCAGCTTGTTGGTCGGCGAGTTCGCGACGGTGGACAGGTCGGTGACCGGCGCCGTCATCTGGAAGTGGTAGACCTTCAGGCTGTTGATCTCGGTTTCCTCGACGAACGGGGCGTCGTAGGTCTTGCGAGTGTTGAGATCGAAGTACGGGTACGTCTTCTTCTCGGTGCCGATCGGGAAGCGGTACTGCAGACCCTTGTGCTGCACCGGGTCCATGACCGACTCGCCCTTTTTGTCGACCGTCACGGCGATCGCGCCGTTCGGGCCGCCGTCGACCGACTCCACCGGCTCACCGGTCTTGCGGTCCACAGTGACGCGGTCGATGCTCGCGGTCAGCAGGCCGGTGTCGCCCTGCTTGTCCGTGCGACGCAGGGTCTGACCGGCCTGAATGGTCATTTCCGAAGCGTCGGACGGGTTTTCGACGGTGAGGAAGCGCTGCGAGACGAGCGGGACGTTCTGGTCCACCTTCGCCGAGCCGGTCGTCGAAGTCAGCGACTTCGAGTCCAGCACCTCACTGGGCGCCCCGGTCTGCGGGTTGGTCGCGACGGTCGTGATCTCCAGATCCAACGGCGTCTTCGCGAGGCGGCTCACCGTGTACGTGGGAATCATGATGGCAGCGACAAGCAGCATCGCGCCGAGCCCCACGAGTACGCAGGCAACCGTCCTTCTGGTACCGGCACTGAGTGCCATGCAGGTTCTCCTCGTCGTCGAACGCGTGTTTCTTCCAGTACTGCGGTCGCCGCGCAGCACTCGTGAGCCCAGACACTAACAGTCCGAGCGGTCCCTGAGTGTGGCCGAGGCAGGAAAACACCCCGAAACGCCCCCAAGTCAAAAGCCGGATGATCCGCGGAACACCCGCAAGGCACACTGGGACCCGATGACGACGACCACCCTCACCACCGCGGAGACGCCCGACCTGGACCCGGCGCCGGTCCGTCCGGGCCGCTTCGTTCCCGCACTCGAGGGCATGCGCGCGCTCGCCGCCCTGGGGGTCGTGCTCACCCACGTCGCCTTCCAGACCGGTGCCACCGGACAGCCGGTGCTCGGCCGGATCTGGGAGCGCTTCGATCTCGCGGTCGCGGTGTTCTTCGCACTGTCCGGATTCCTGCTGTGGCGGCCGCACGCCGCGGCGGCCCGCGGCCACGGGGTGGCACCGAGCGCCGGACGCTATCTGCTGCACCGCGCGGCCCGCATCCTGCCCGCCTACTGGGTGGTCGTGTGCGCGGTGCTGATCCTGCTGCCGAGCGCGGCGCACACCGCCGGACTGCGGGTGTGGCTGTCGAATCTGGGCCTGCTGCAGGTGTTCGTGCCGTTCACGCTGACCGACGGGCTCACCCAGATGTGGAGCCTCTCGGTGGAGGTCGCCTTCTATCTGGTGCTGCCGCTGCTGGCGTTCGCACTGGTGTGGTTGCGCGGGCAGCGGGCGCGACTGCGGGTGCCGGTGGTGCTCGGCCTCGCCCTGATCGGTCTCGGCTGGAACTTCCTCCCCGTCCCCACCCCCGACGGCATCCACTCCGACAACTGGCTGCCCGGCTACCTGCCCTGGTTCGCGGTCGGCATGCTGCTCGCCGAACTCGCCGACCAGCCCGCGCCGACGTGGCGGCGGGTGGCGGGCAACCGGTGGCTGATGTGGCCGCTCGCCGTCGCGGCCATGGTTCTCGCGACCACCGACCTGGCCGGGCCGCGCGGGCTGGTGCACGGCCAGCCGTGGCAGTACGCCGCCAAGATGGCGCTCGGCGCGATCGTCGGCTTCGGGCTGATCGCCCCGCTGGTGCTCCGGCCGGACCTGCCGCACCGGTGGCTGGAGAGCCGGGTCGCGGCCACCCTCGGCCGCTGGTCCTACGGCATCTTCATCTGGCACCTGGCGGTGCTGTCGATCGTGTTCCCGGTGTTCGGCGTGGTGCCGTTCCGCGGGCATTTCGTGGTGGTCTACCTGTTGACTGTCGTCTTCACGCTGCCCCTGGCGGCCGCCAGTTTCGCCCTGGTCGAGGAGCCGGTCCGGCAGTGGACGCGCCGCCGCTTCGGCTGAGCGCCAGTGTGATGCTGAGCGGCAGTGTGATGCTGAGCGGCGGTGTGATTCAGCGCCGCGGCGGGAGGGCCGCGATCCCGACCGCGATGATCGCGACCAGCGCCGGGAACTGGACCCACAGCGAACCGCCGACATAGCCCTCGAACGACCGCCACGGTCCGGTGGACAGCGCGGCAGCGCACACGGCGGTGCCGCCGCCCGCGAGCGCGATCAGGATGCGCGACCAGCCGCGCGGCCGCAGCTGATCGCCGATCAAGCCGAACACGGTGAGCACCAACGCGACCGGGCCCGCGATCAGGCCGGCCGCGGCGGCCAAGCCGAGTCCGGCGACGGTCCGGCTGCGCCAGGCGCGCGGCGGCGGGCCGTCCGCGCGAACCGGCGACCGCGCGCCCCGGAAGGCCAGCGCCAGCAACGGAATTAGCAGCACCAGACCGCCGAAGATGGCCAGCCGGTACCAGCGGTCGGTGGGGAAGGACACGGTGATCGGGCCGTGCGTGCCGGCCGGGACCAGCCACGCCTGCTGCCAGCCGTTGATCACCACGGGCTTCAGCGCGGTGCCGTCGGCCGTCGTGGCCTGCCAGCCGACATTCGTCGACAGCGGCAGCACCAGCACCCGGTCGCCGGTCGCCTCGGTCGCGGCGGGCAGGGGAGGGGTGCGGTCGAGGCGCAGCTCGTCGACGGTGAACAGATCGGTCGGCGCGACCGCGACATCCACACGCCCGGAGGGGAATTCGAAGGAGTGCTGCTCGGACGCGCCGCCGCCATCGTCGTCCACCCCGCACACCGTGGCGGGCAGCGGTGCGCCGGAGCGCAATTCGGCGGCGGTCCCGGTGACCGTGGTGTGCAGGGTACGACCGGCGGCCGCGATGGTGGGCCCGTGCGCGCAGTCGATGGTGATGGGCCGATTCGGATCGGCGGGAGCCGGATAGTCCGGGCCGAGTACGGTCACCTCGGCCAGGCCCGGCGGCTGCTCCTGCGCGAAACCCAGTGCGGTGCGGTCCAGTACGCCGTCCCAGCTCTGCAGCGAGATCTCGATGCGGCTGGTGACGGTCGGGTACAGCTCCAGGCGGGTGGTGCCGCCGGAGTCCGGCCGCACCTCCCGCACCTGCGGACCGTCGCCCAGGTTCACGGTGACGGCCGTCGGGTGCGCGGGGAGGTCGCCGCGCGAGGGCGTCACGGTCAGCCCGGTCACCAGGGTGGGGGCCGGAAGTTCGATGGTGAGCGTGGGTTTGGGCCCGGCGGGGTTGCGCACCGTGGTCTCGGGCGCGGTCCAGCTGGTGAGCGGGTCGCCGTCGGTGGCGGCGAGCGCCGAGCCGCGCGGGTCCGCGACATCGGCCCGGCCGCGGGCGATGGGCCGATCCGGATCGGTGAGCAGGGCCTCCAGGGCGGGGCCGGGGCGGGTGTGCACGATCAGGTCCGGGGCCACGGTGACGGCTTCCGGGACCTGGAGGGTGCGTTCGAACAGGCTCGGTTCCTCGGCGGCCAGCGCGAGGCCCTTGCCGCACCGTATCCGGTCGGGGGAGTCGAAACATGCACTGCGGCCAGGGAATTCCTGTCCCAGGTCCCAGCCCGCGACGGTGGCGCCGGCGGGGGCGGGCGGGAGCACGGTGCGATGCCGGATGTCGACGGTGACCGGGTTCTCGCGGTCGGCGTAGTCGTCCAGGCTCAATTCGGCGATCCCGAACTGTCCACCGGCGCTGCCGTCCTCGGTGTGCACGGCGGTGATCTTGATCCAGTCGGTGCGCCCCGGCGGCAGCGAGACCGACACGGGCGCACCGGGTTCGGTGATCCGGCCCGCGACGGTGCCCTTGGCGGTCTCGACCTCGACCCATTTGATCGGGCTGCCGATGGCGGCCGCGCTGGTGGTCAGCCGCAGTACCGCCGAGCTCACCGGCTTGTCCAGGTCGAGTCGAAGCCATTGGCCGACCGCGTGTTCGGCGCCATTGCTGATCCACGCGGTGGCCGGGTCGCCGTCCACCGCGGCCGCGGTGGAGCTGCCGGGCGCGGCCCCGCCCAGCTGGGTGGCGTCGCCCGCGGCGCTGGAGGCGGTGACGGTGGCACCGGACCATTCGCCCTCCACCAGCGGTGCGCCGGGCACCGGATAGTCGGGGACCAGATTGTGGGTGCGGCGGGCGTCGCCGGGTGCGCGCAGCGCCGAGTTGTGGTTGTCGACGCGCCCGAAGTCGGCTTCGCGGTCCATCGGGGTGTCGGTGATGGTGACGCCGTGCTGCGGCAGTCCGGCGGTGTTCGCGTCGGCCGACAGCAGGACCGGCCCGGCGGGTACGGCCGGATTGCGCCGTAGTCGTTCCACGGCTTCGGGTCCGCCCTGCACGACCGGGAGGTTCGCGAGCGGAACCGTGAACGCGCCCGGGAACGAATCCGGCGCGCCGGCACCGCTGCGCACGCTGGTGGGCGTGCCGGGCGCGGGCGCCTCGACGCGGTAGATCTCGACCGCCGGGTAGCCGGGCCGCAGATCCCCGTCCGAGACCAGGCCCTCCACCTTGCCGGTCTCGATGGGATCCCCGAACTCGATGACCTTACGGATCCCCGGTGATCCTTCGATGGCGCGGTGCGCCAGCATCGGCCGGGTCGATCGGGAGGTCTCCGGGTCGAGGTCGTTACGCAGCACCAGGACTCCGATGCCCTGTCCGGCCAGCGTGGCCGCCAGGCCCGCCGACGGCCGTCCGTCGGCGATGAGCCGCTGCACCGAATCCATGGCGCGGATCGCGCCGGGCGGGTTGAGCGGCACCGCGTCGCGCACCGCCCACGGGGTGCTCGCCAGCGCCTGCATCGGCTCGTCACGGGTCAGGCCCCACACCTGGGAGGCGAACGGCGCGCCCGGCACGATGAGCGCACGGGTGTCGGAGGCGTTGTGCGCCAGCCAGTCCGCCGTCTGCCGCCAGTAGGCCGGGACCTCGTCGTAGCTGCCGCGCGGTGCGAGTTTGCCGGTCCAGGCCAGCGAGGTGGACAGGGCCAGCGCGGTCAGGATGAGCGCGCCCACCGCCACCATCCGATCGCGCTCCGGATGCGCGAACGCCCTGCGCCACACCGGCATCGGCACCGAGGCGGGCAGCGGGACCCGGGCCAGCAGGTGCGCGAGCCCGAGCACCAGCGGTAGTCGGATCAGCGGTTCCAGCTTGTGCACGTTCCGCAGGGGCGCGCCGCCGGAATCCAGGAACAGGCGCACCTGCTCGGCGAACGGCCCGCCCAGCGCGCCCGCGTAGCCCGCGCAGATGCCGGTGAGTCCGACGATCAGGATCAGCACCAGCCGACCGCGATTCGGCATGGCCCGCATGGCCAGACCCGCCATGCCCGCCGCCGCCAGCAGACCCGTGGCCAGCACCGCGGCGGGCTGGGTGACCAGCACCGCGCCCGCGATGCGCTCCGGCGACACGAACGGCGTCCAGCTGTCGGTGCCACGCAGCACCTCGCCCAGCGACGCCCACTGCGTGGTCACGCCCGAGGACTCGATGTAATCCAGGAACGGCGGACTCACCTTGCCCAGCAACAACAGTGGCACGACCCACCAGAAGGTGCCCAGCGCCAGCAGTGGGATCCAGGCGCGGGTGAACCGCCACCACGTCCGATTCGGCTTGCAGGACAACCACCACAGGGCCGCGGGCAGGAAAGCCGCCGCCGTGGCCACGGCGTTGACCGAACCCATCAGGGCCAGGGCCGCGGCGCTGCCGGCGGGCGTCGCCATCCCGCGCCGCGGCGGTTCGGAGTTCCGGTCCCGCCGCATCGCCGCGCCCAGCGCGGCCGGGGCCAGCAGCACCCAGGGGGCCAGCATCATCGGCAGCGTCTCCGAGGAGATCGAGCCGAGGGTGGTGAGCACGCGGGGCGACAGCGCGAACGCGACCGCGGCGATCACTCGCGACCCGCGGCTGCCGATGCCGAGGGTCTCGCAGAGCCGGACGATGCCCCAGAATCCGGCGAGCAGCAGCAGCGCCCACCAGATGCGCTGGGTCACCCAGGCGGGCAGCCCGAGCACGTGCCCGAGCGAGAAGAACGCCCCATGCGGGAAGAAGTAGCCGTACGCCTGGTTCTGCACCTGGCCCATCGGGGCCTGGCTACTCCACAGATGCGAGGCGCGGGACAGGAAGCCGAGCGGATTCTGCGCCAGGTCGTACTTGGTGTCGGCGACGGTTTGCCCGGGGGCCTGCAGAAAGGTCAGCAGGAATGCTGCGATGACGCTGCCGAGCAGCCAGCGGCGGCCCAGCGGCGCGGTAGTCGGCGACCGGTCCTCGTCCGGACCGGTCGCGGACTGTGAGTCTTCGGTGTGGTCTGGCTCGGAGGTCGTCCGGTCAGCGCGAGCCGTACTCAACGTTGTTCAGCAGCGACGATGAGGCGTCACCGCTGCGGTCGATATCGGGCCGCTTGTCCTGCGAGGCCGCCATCGTGATGACCAGGACCGCCGCCAGGCCGACGAGGGCTCCACCGACAGCACTCGCTGCACCAGGAACGGCAAACTTCATCGCGGTACTCCCAACATCGGACGCATGCGTAACCCGGCCAACCTAGCAGGTTTTGACGTGGGGGCTGCCCGCCCCCACACCCCAGGTCGAAATGAATCCCGGGGGCCGCGCCCCCGAACCCCAGCGACGGGTGGCGTCAGCGCTGCCGCTATTCGGGAATCACGCAGTGCAATCCGCCCAGGAAGGTGCGGAGTTTGGCGGTGGTCTCGTGGAGTTCGGCGACCGGGTCGGAGGCCGAGACGATGCCGCCGCCGGCGGAAGCGCGCAGGGTGCGGGCGTCGGCGGCGAGTTCGGCGCAGCGGATCGCCACGAACCAGTCGCCGTCGCCGGTGGCGTCGCACCAGCCGACCGCGCCGCCGTAGAAGCCGCGGTCGCCCTCGAGCGCGGCGATGGCGTCCAGGGCCAAGTCGGTGGGGGTGCCGCAGACCGCGGGGGTGGGGTGCAGCAGAACGGCCAGGTCCAGGGCGGTGGTGGCCGGGTCGCGCAGGACGCCGCGGATGGGGGTGGCCAGGTGCCAGACCTCGGGGGTGGAGAGCAGTTCGGGGGCGTCGGGAATGGATAGCTCGGTGCAGACGGGGGTCAGCCGTTCCCGGATCCAGTCGATCACGTAGGCGTGCTCGTCGCGATTCTTGGTGCTGGCCAGCAAATCCCGGGCTTGCTCGGCGTCGGCGGCCGGATCGGCGAGCCGGGGCAGGGTGCCCGCCAGCGGGCGCAGGGTGACGGCGCGCCCGTGGCGCGACACCAGGGTTTCCGGCGTCGCGCCGAGCAGGGTGTCGCCCGGCCGTCCGGCGGCGGTCAGGTCGACGGCGTAGACGGCGGCGCGCGGATGCCTGGTGACCAGGTGGGCCGCGATCACCTCGGGTTCCAGCGGGGCCTCCGCCGCCACCCGCAGCGCGCGGGCGGCCACCACCTTGCGCAGCGGCTGCGCGGGATCGCCCAGCTGCTCGACCAGTTTGGTGACCCGCGCGACATGGTCTGCGGCACTCGGTATTTCGGCGACGACCCGTACACCGGGCAGCTCCGGCAGGGCGGCGGGCCGCCACGGACCGGCGGTGTGGAGGGCCTGCTCGGGCGCGGTCAGTGCGGTCCGCCCGCGCGGATCGAAGGGCAGCGCGCCCACGATCAGCTCGGCCGCGCCGGACCGCAGCGCCGTGCTCGCGGCCGCCGCCGAGTCGAACGTGGCCCGGGTGCCGGAGGCGCGCAGCACACCGTCCGGGGTCGCGAGCAGAAATCCGTCCATGATGGATCGACGATAGCCCCGCGCCCGAGCGCTCGAGCCCGGGGAGCGACGCATCTCTCACCCGGCCGTCGGCGTGGTGAGACGGATCACCCTGCGGCCCAGCATCTTTCCCGCAAGCGGTGCGATCCGGCCCGCGAGCGGGCCGCCGAGCGGCGCCGGAGCCTCACCGACCGGCGGGTTTCGGGTCGGGTTCGCGGCCCGGCGGAACCATCAGCACCGGCCGGTGGCAGTGCTTGAGCACGGCGTCGGCGACGCTGGAGTGCATGAGGGCGCGGATGCCGGTGGCCCCGCGGGTGCCCGCCACGATGATGTCCACATCCAGCTCGTCGGCGGTCTCGACGATGGCGGTCCAGATGGTGGTGCCGCACTCCACGGTGCGAGCCTCAGCGTTGAGACCGGCCAGTTTGGCCAGCCGCACGCCTTCGGCATTGATATTCCGGGCGTCCACGAGCGCGACGTCCTCTATTTCGTCGTCGGTCATCCACTCCGGCTGCATCACCCCGGACAGCCCCGACAGCCGCGCGGCCTGTCGCACCATCGGCTCCCACGCCGTCAGCACCACGGCCCGATTCGCGGCCAGGAACCGTCCCGCGTATTCGACGGCCCGCCGGGCGTTCTCGGAGCCGTCGTAGGCGATCAGCATCAAATCGCAGGGCATGACGAACCTCCTGGTAGGAACGCCTCTCTGTCCTCCCGAGGCTACCCCTCGAGCCCGCTGTCCAGTGGACTTGGCAAGGCCCGGCACGTCGCAAGTTCTCCACAGTTTGCGAACGATTCACCCAAAGCGGTGGTGCGATGGGGGGTACGGGTTTTCACTGAAATTGTCGGCTGTCGCCGACGATCGACATCGCCGTCGTTGGAGCAGGGCCCGAACGAGGGGTGGATTGTGCGGTTGGACGAGCTGACGACCCCGCAGGAGTGGGCGCGTGTGTACCGCTCCCTGTTCGGTCTCCCCTACGTGCACGTGACCACCCCCGGCTTCGTGGTGCTACCGCTCAACGACGCCATCGCGGCGTTGAACACCCCGGAACCCTTGGGGGGCTTGATCCTTCACGAGATGATGGAGCGCGGCACGCCCGGCCCGGTGCTGGTGCGCGACAAGCCGCCGCGCCGCACCTTCCTCGCGGTCTTCGACGGCTACCCCGGCGACGACCTGCTGGAGCTGCTGGAGCGCAACAGCGTCGACATCGGCCCGCACCGCAGTAATGTCATCCTGCCCACCGGATTCGGGCGGCACACCCACGAGGGTCGCTGGTGGGCGCGCGAGCCCCAGCGCGACGAATCGCTGCCGTTGCTCTCCGAGGTGGTCGCGGCCACCCGCGCGGTGCTCTGACCGCTGCGGTATCGAGGTGACGATCGAGGCGGCCATGTTCGGCCATCATGAGGCCGACCCCCGCGCCCTGCTGTATTACGAGTGGTGTCAGCGCACCGAATCCGGTTACGCCGTGGACGAGTTCGAGGAAGAAGTGCACGAGCTCACGAACACCGACCGGCCGGTTCCCGCGGCCTGCTTCCGGCTCCTGGACAAGATCGAACACGCGCCCCGGCTACCGGATTGGCCCTACACGGAGTGGGCCGACGCGCCGCATCTCGGCAATCCGCCCGGGAGCGACCAGGATTCGGCCGGACCGCTGCCGGAACCGGAACTGCTGGACCGCCTCCACGGCGGCTGGCTCGGCCGCCACACCGCCCGATCCCGCGCCGTCGCCGAGGTCGACTACGCGGTGCTCGGCCTGCACCTGCTGGAACGCCACGGCCTCGACTTCAGTCCCGACGACGTTGCGGCCGAATGGCTCGAGCGCCTGCCGTTCCTCCGGACCTACACCGCCGAACGAGTCGCCTACCGCAATCTCATCGACGGTTTCGCCCCGCCCGACACCGCCACCTACCGAAACCCCTACCGGGAGTGGGTCGGCGCCCTCGCCCGCGCCGACATCCACGGCTACACCCACCCCGGACACCCCCGGCGGGCTGCCGGCGCGGCCGCCCGCGACGCCTCGATCTCCCACACGGGCAACGGTTTATGGGCCGCCATGTGGTCGGCCGCCCTGATCGCGGCCGCCTTCACCGACCATGTCCCGGCCTCGGCGCTGACCGCCGCCGCGGCCGTCGTCCCGGCCCGTTCCCGCCTCGCCGTCGCCCTGGCCGAGGTGCTCGCCGACCACGCTCGCGGCGACACCTGGGAGCGGGCGGTGACCGCCGTCCACGCCCGCCACAACCACTACAACCGGGTGCACGCCATCGGCAACGCCTGCCTCATCGCGGCCGGATTGCTCTGGGGCGAAGGCGATTTCGACCGGACCGTCACCCTGACCGCCCGGGGCGGCTGGGATACCGACTCGAACAGCGCGACCGCCGGGTCGGTGGCGGGCATCCTGACCGGAGCCGCCGCGCTCTCCACCACCGACGGCAGCGGTCTCGCCGACCTGGCCGGCCGCACCCGAAACCTGTTCGTATAGACCCGGATACGTGAAAGGCGGTGCGATCCGAAGACTCGGACCGCACCGCCTTCGCGGGGATGACGCGGTGTCGACTAGCGCTCGACGATGGCGACGACGCCCTGGCCGCCCGCGGCGCAGATGGAGACCAGCGCGCGGCCGCCACCCTTCTCCGCCAGCTGCTTGGCGGTCTGGGCGATGATGCGGCCGCCGGTGGCGGCGAACGGGTGGCCCGCGGCGAGCGAGGAGCCGTTCACGTTCAGCTTGGAGCGGTCGATCTTGCCGAGCGCGCCGTCCAGGCCCAGCCGCTCCTTGCAGTACTGGTCCGACTCCCACGCCTGCAGGGTGGCGAGCACCACGGAGGCGAAGGCCTCGTGGATCTCGTAGTAGTCGAAGTCCTGCAGGGTCAGGCCGTTGCGGGCCAGCATCCGCGGCACCGCGTAGGTGGGGGCCATGAGCAGGCCGTCGGGGCCGTGGATGTAGTCCACCGCGGCGACCTCGGAGTCCACCAGGTAGGCCAGCGGGGAGAGGTTGCGCGAGGCCGCCCACTCCTCGGAGCCCAGCAGCACCGCGGACGCGCCGTCGGTCAGCGGGGTGGAGTTGCCGGCGGTCATGGTGGCGTCGCCCAGCTTGGTGCCGAAGACCGGCTTCAGGGTGGCGAGCTTCTCCAGGGTGGAGCCCGGACGCAGGTTGTCGTCGCGGGTCAGGCCCAGGAAGGGGGTGATGAGGTCGTCCATGAAGCCGCGGTCGTAGGCGGCGGCCATGTTCTTGTGCGACAGGTAGGCCAGCTCGTCCTGCGCCTCGCGGGAGATGCCGAATTCCTTGGCGGTGATGGCGGCGTGGTCACCCATGGACAGGCCGGTGCGCGGCTCGGCGTTGCGCGGGATCTCGATGCCGACCATGGACGGGCGCAGGCGGCCGACCAGCTTCACGTAGTCGGAGTTCTTCTTGGCGCGGTTGGCGTCGAGCATCCACTCGCGCATGCCCTCGCTGACGCCGATCGGCGCGTCGGAGGTGGTGTCGGTGCCGCCACCGATACCGTTCTCGATGCGGCCCAGGGCGATGCCGTCGGCGACGGTGACGATGGACTGCAGGCCGGTGCCGCAGGCGAGCTGCAGGTCGTGGGCCGAGGTGTACGGCGACAGGGTCGAGCCCAGCACGCTCTCGCGGATCATGCCGTGCTCGCCGACGCGCTTGAGCACCGCGCCGCCGACGACCATGCCCAGCCGCTCGCCCTGCAGGCCGAAGCGGGAGACCAGGCCGTTCAGGGTGGCGGTGAACATGTCCTGATTGGAGGCGTGGGCGTACTTGCCGTCGGACCGCGCGAACGGGATGCGGTTACCGCCGAGGATGGCAACCGGGCGGGCCTGCTTGGTGTTCTTGGCCGCGGCCTTCGCCGAACGGGCTTTGGTGGTCACTCGAGTCTCCTGAGGGGTGACGTCAGTCGGTTTACATTAAACTTACTCTGGAGTAAGTTCATTTGTCGACACCGTACCCCGCAGATGTGCGCAATGCCGCTCTTGAAGAATCCACCGTCCGCGGGCCTAGACAAGGAGAAGGTAGGAAACGTGGCTGCCAGCAAGAGCAAGGGCGCTCCCAACCTCTACGGATCTTTCGTTCACTCCGCCCCCGGCGCGTTCCTGGCCTCGAAGCTGGGCCTGCCGCAGCCGGAGGCGCTGCGCCGCTACAAGGCGGGCGAAGCCGCCCTCCCCGGCCCCGTGCTGCTCGGCGGCAAGGGCCGCGCCGCGGACGCCGTGCGAAACCTGCTGGGCGACTACACCTTCGTCGACGCCGTCACCCCGGGCGTGAAGTTCGGCGCGCTCGTGTTCGACGCCACCGGCATCAAGACCATCGAAGAGCTGCAGCAGCTGTTCGAGTTCTTCCAGCCCGCCATGCGCAGCATCGCCCCCTCGGGCCGCGTGCTGGTCATCGGCACCACCCCGGAGCTGGCCGGTTCGGTCGACGGCCAGATCGCGCAGCGCGCGCTCGAGGGCTTCACCCGTTCGGTCGGCAAGGAGCTGCTGCGCGGCGCCACCGCCAACCTGGTCTACCTGAACCCCGAAGCCGCCACCGCCGCAACGGGTCTGGAGTCCACCCTGCGTTTCGTGCTGTCGGGCAAGTCGGCCTTCGTCGACGGCCAGGTCTTCCGGGTCGGCTCCGACGACGCCGTCGCCCCCGCCTCCTGGGACAAGCCGCTGGAGGGCAAGGTGGCCGTGGTCACCGGCGCCGCCCGCGGTATCGGCGCCACCATCGCCGAGGTCTTCGCCCGTGACGGCGCGACCGTGATCGTCGCCGACATCCCGGCCGCCGGTGAGGCGCTGTCCGAGACCGCCAACAAGGTCGGCGCCACCGCGCTCGCGCTGGACGTCACCGCCGCCGACGCCGCCGAGAAGCTGGCCGCCTTCGCCACCGAGCGTTTCGGCGGCATCGACATCGTCGTCCACAACGCCGGCATCACCCGCGACAAGCTGCTCGCCAATATGGACGAGGGTCGCTGGAACTCGGTCCTCAACGTGAACCTGGCCGCGCCGCACCGCATCACCGAGGGCCTGGTCGCCGCGGGCGCGCTGCGCGCCGGGGGCCGCGTCATCGACGTGTCCTCCATCGCGGGCATCGCGGGCAACCGCGGTCAGACCAACTACGGCGCGTCCAAGGCCGGTGTCATCGGCATGGTCAACGCCGAGGCCCCGAAGCTGGCCGAGAAGGGCATCACCATCAACGCGGTGGCCCCCGGCTTCATCGAGACCGCCATGACCGCCGCCATCCCGCTCGCCACTCGCGAGGGCGGCCGCCTGCTGTCCTCCCTGCTGCAGGGCGGTCAGACCGTGGACGTCGCCGAGACCATCGCCTACTTCGCCTCCCCGGCCTCGAACGCGGTGAACGGCAACATCGTTCGCGTCTGCGGCCAGGCCATGATCGGAGCATGATGTCGCAGACCATCACCCTGTCCGAGGTGCCGAAGAACGGCGGCCTGTTCGTCAAGGCCGCCCTCGGCGCGCTGCCGGTGCCCGGACTCTCGGCCCGCAAGCCGACCCTGCCCGACCGCAGCGTCCGGCTGGAGGGCTTCCGGGTGAACCCGGACCACCTGGCCGCCTACTGCCGGGCCGCCGGGCTGCGCTTCAGCGACTCGCTGCCGCTGACCTACCCGTTCGTGCTCAGCTTCCCGCTGGCCATGCAGCTGGTCGTCGCCCGGGACTTCCCGTTCGTGGCGGTCGGCGCGGTGCACGCGGAGAACGTCATCGAGCGCACCCGCCCCATCTCGGTCGCCGAGCCGCTGGACTTCGACACCCACATCGAGAACCTGCGCGAGCACCCGAAGGGCCTGCTCGTGGACGCCGTCACCGAGGTGAGCGTCGGTCGTGAGCTGGTGTGGCGGCAGGTCACCACCTTCCTGCACCAGCAGCGCACCTCACTGTCCGGCGGCCCGAAGCCGGAACCGAAGCCGGACGAGGTGCCGCCCGCGCCGCTGCGCACGCTGCGGGTCGATCAGAAGATGATCAACCGCTACGCCGCCGCCTCGGGCGACCACAACCCGATCCACACCTCCGCGTTGGGCGCCAAGGCCTTCGGATTCCCGAAGCCCATCGCGCACGGCATGTGGTCGGCGGCCGCCATCCTCGGTTCCATCGAGGGCCGGGTTCCGGACCGGACCACGTACTCGGTGAAGTTCGGCAAGCCGATCCTGCTGCCGTCCACCGTGAACGTGTACGCCGACCAGGTGTCCGGTGGGTGGGACTTGTCCTTGAAGCACCCGAAGAAGGGCTATCCGCACCTGACGGCTACGCTGCGCTGATCCTCGCAACACGGAGCGGTCTCAGCTCCGCGGCGCGAGGGAGTGTTGAGCCCGGCACCCGCAGACTCGGGCCGGATCGCGATGCGCGGTTCGCCCGATGGGGGTGAGGAGCCGCACGCTGTTTCCTATTTCGGATGTCGCCACGCAGGGGTTTCTACATCCGGGACGGAACAGCGTGCGGCTCTTGCCATTCCGGAGCCGTACGAAATCCGGGCGTCAGCAGCTGCAATCGCAACCGCAGTCGCAGCAGTCGCAGTCACAGTCGCAGCAGTCTCCGCAGCCGTCACAGCCGTCGCAGCCGCAGTTCCCGCAGCCGTCGCAGCAGTTCATCCACGGCTCTTTGCGGCGGCCGCTGCACGGGCCGGTGTGCTCCGCGCAGCACGCGTAACCGGTGCAGTACTGGGTGCAGATGATGCCGAGCCCCTCGAGCAGGCTCGGCTGCTTGATCAGGTCATCGGAATCCGGGCGCTGGGTGAAGGCGGCCACCGGCAGAGCGGCGGCCTGGGTGCGGCACGCGCCCGTGGCGCAGGTGTGGACGACGCCCGCGGCCCGGCCGAGCCGCTTGACCACGCCGCCCAGCGGGTCGAGCAGCGCCCAGCGAACCGTGGCGGTCCGGTCCAGGGCGACCCGGGACAGGGCCGCGCGCAACAGCGAATTCGATTCGGCCACCAGGGCATGCGCCTGCTCGGGCGTGGTTCCGGTGGCGGACAGCGGATTGAAGCGACCCTCGGCGCGGTCTGCGTCGAGATCCTCGAGCGCGTCCGCGAGATGAGCGATCCGGCCGAAATGCCATCCGGCGTCGCGCAGCGCGTCGGCGTTCTCGGGGCGATCGGCCAGGATCGCGGTGTGCGCGAACAGTTCCGCGGCGCAGACCTGGGTCGGCTCGGTCAGTTCCGCCAGCGAGCTGCCGGGCGAGTTCTCCAGGCGCAGCTGCGATTCGATGGCCGCGATCAGGGGTTCCACATCCAGGCCCAGCGGCGCGGCGGCCGAGCGGGCCCGGGCGTGCCAGCGGGTGGAGACGCGGGTCAGCGGGCGGCGGGCCAGCCGGTGGGCGTCGCCGTCGTCCACGTGATCGCGAATCTTGGCCGCGCCCAGCAGCAATGACGCGGTGGCGGCCAGCCGGACCCCGGGCGCGTCCGCGGCGAGCACCTCCGCCCGGCGCATGCCGCGCAGTGCGCACGGGCCCGCGGCCGTGCGCGGCGAAGGCAGCGATTGCTGCGCCTCGGTGAGGATCTCGAGCACGATGGCGTCGGTATTGGTGGCCGCGCGGGCCAGCTGGCCGTGGCCGTCGCGCAGGCCCAGGCACAGGCCGCACATGTGCGCCTGCCACGCCGAGGGGTCGATTCCGTGCCGTGCCGCACTGTGCGCGCACGGCTTCAGCAAGCCGAACAAGATGTCCCCGCTCCCCGGCCGGAAGGGCCGTCCTGCAACACGATCGCAGCGAACTGTGGCAGGCGCGCGCCGGGACGGCAAGTCCGGTGGGCCGACCGGCTCAGGCGGGCTCGGCCCGCTTCTTGCTGCCGGACAGGCCGCGCCAGGCCAGATCGTCGAGCAGGTTCACGGCCACGTCCATATCGATCTGCCCGCTCGCGACCCGGTCGGCGATGGCCTCGCCCGCGCCGATCACCGCCACCGACACCACCTCGAAATTGGTGCCCGGCTCGGCGTACTTGGCGCTGGACTCCAGCAGTTTCGCGGTCAGCTCGATGATCCGGTCGCGGCTGTTGGCGATCTCGGTGGCGAACGGCTGCTGGCCGAGCGCCTGCCGGTAGAGGACCTGCCAGGACAGCCGATTCTGGTCCACGTAGGCGAGGAACGCCTCCAGGCCCGCGCGCAGCTGCTCGTGCGGGGTGAGCTTGGGGTTGCCCGCGACCGCGACCGCCTCGATGAACCGCGCGCTCTCACGCAGGATGCAGGCGCGGAAGAGTTCGTCCTTGGAGCCGTAGTAGAGGTACAGCATCGGCTTGGAGATCTTCGCCTCGGCGGCGATCGCGTCCATCGAGGTGTCGTGGTAGCCCTTGCGCGAGAAGACCTCCACGGCGGCGTCGAGCATCTGCTGCTCGCGCACCGCGCGAGGAAGCCGTTTCGTTCCGCCTGCCATTCACTCTCCTCGGACCGGACAGTCGGCGCTCATCGCAAGCGCCGAAGCCCTTATCTTACTCCATGGTAAGTTCCGCCAGTGTGAATTGCCGGTGATTCGCCAAGCCTGGACGGCGGCGTCTGGGTCGATCTCAGCAGTGCGGCGCGGAGCCCTTGAACTTTGCCATGCGCAAGACCGAGGCATCCACCTGGGATCCCGGTAAGCGGCCACTGTTCACCGCCGCCACGAGCCGGTCCAGCACCTTCGGCACCGCGTCGGTGGTGATCCACAGGGCGTTGTCGGCCCCCGCGATCAGGGCGGCCTCCACCGCGTCCTCGATGCTCATCCGGCTGGTGATCGCGGCCATGCCGCCCAGGTCATCGGTGAAGATGACCCCCTCGAAGGGTGCTGCGCCGTAACCCGTGCCCTGACGCAGCAGCGCCATCGCCTGCGGGCTGATACTCGCCGGCACATTCGGGGTGGTCAGACCCGGCACGTCCAGGTGCCCGACCATCACGGCGGCGCCCGAATCCACCAGATTGCGGAACGGCACCAGGTCCGTGGTCTGCATCTGATCCAGCGGCGGCGTGCGCACCGCGCCGGTGTGCGAATCACCCGAACCCGAGCCGTGACCCGGGAAATGCTTGATCACGCTGCCCAGCCCGGCGTCCTTCATCGCCCGGATCTGCGCGCCCGCGTACTGCGTCACCACATCCGGATCGTCGGAGAAGGAGCGGTCGCCGATCACCGAGTCGTCGGACTGCGCGCTCACATCCGTGTCCGGCGCGAAGTCCACGGTCACACCGAGGGCCCGCAGCTTCTTCGCGCGGTCCAGGCTGAAGGTGTAGAACTCGTCGGGGCTCATGGTCTGGGCGATCACCCGGGCCGAGGGCGCGGGCCCGATCAGGTCCTTGGCCCGCGAGACCCTGCCGCCCTCCTCGTCGATGGTCACCATGAGCGGGGTCCGCGACGCCTGCTGCACCGCGTCGACCTGGTGCTGGGCCAGCATCGCCTTGTCGGTCCAGCTGCCGATGAAGATGCCGCCGATCTGCTCGTTCCGCACCACGTTCTCGGCGTCGGCCTCACCGGTCACGCCGACGGTCAGCAACTGCGCGAGCTTCTGCCGCAGGGTGAACTCCGAGAGGTACCCGGCCGCGCAGTCCTGCTTGCCCGGCGTCGTCGACGGCGGCGCGACGGCGCTGCTGCTCGATGCCGCGCTGACGCTACTGCTCGGCGCGGCGTCGTTGGTGTCCTTTCCGCTCGAACAGGCGGTCAGGGCGAGGGCGGTTACCGCGACGACGATCCCCGGTGCAAGGCGCATATCTCCGACGGTAGCTCCCCCGCCTCTCCGAGACTTCAGCGGCCAGCCGCGAGCCGTGGTCCGTTTCGCACCCGCCCTATCCCATTTACCGCTTCGGCAGCTCGTGATGGCCGCCGAAGGCCTGGCGCATGGCCGACAGCGTCTTGTCCGCGAACAGGGCTTCGCCGCGGGAGGCGAAGCGCTGGAACAGGGCCGCCGACAGCACCGGTGCGGGCACGCCCTCGTCGATGGCGGCGTCCACGGTCCAGCGGCCCTCACCGGAGTCGGAGACCCGGCCGCCGAAGGAGTCGAGATTCGGGTCGGCGTACAGCTCGGCGGCGGTGAGATCGAGCAGCCAGGACGCCACCACCGATCCGCGCCGCCACACCTCGGCGACCTCGGGGATATCGATGTCGTAGCGGTAGTACTCGGGATGTTCGAGCGGCGTGACTTCGGCGGAATGCTCGTCGTCGCGTTCGTTGCCGACATTCGCTTTGTGCAGGATATTGAGGCCCTCGGCATAGGCGGCCATGGCGCCGTATTCGATCCCGTTGTGCACCATCTTCACGAAATGCCCCGCGCCCGCCGGGCCGCAGTGCAGATAGCCCTGCTCGGCCTGGGACGGAGTGCCGCTGCGGCCGGGTGTGCGGGGGGCGGCGTCCACGCCGGGGGCGATGGATCTCAGCAGCGGATCCAGGTGCGCGACCGGTTCCGGTTCGCCGCCGATCATCAGGCAGAAGCCGCGGTCGAGGCCGAACACGCCGCCCGAGGTGCCGATGTCGATGTAGTGAATACCCTTGGGCCGCAGCGCGTTCGCGCGGGCGATGTCCTCGTGATAGCGGCTGTTGCCGCCGTCGACGATGATGTCGCCGGGCTCCAGCAGCTCGGCGACATTGTCGATGACCGCGCCCGTCGCACCGGCGGGGATCATCACCCACACCACGCGCGGGGTGTCGAGCATCGCCACGAATTTCTGGAGTTCGGTGCTGCCCTGGAACTTGTCTCCGAGTTCCCCGGCGAGTTCCTCGATGTGTTCGGACTTGCGTTCATATCCGACCGCGGTGTGCCCGTCGCGCACGATCCGGCGCACGATATTCGCGCCCATCCGCCCGAGCCCGATCATCCCCAGCTGCATAGGTGTCGCTCCTCCGCCTCTTTCGAGATCAGATGTTGCGTTCGCTATGACGACGATAGCCCTCGCCGGAAACTTTTCCCGATTCGTGAAATGGGTGTGTAACACCCTGGAACCGGTATCGATAGAACGGGTGGCTCCGTGCTGTTGCCAGACCCCCGACCCGGCAACCGCACGGAGCTCTTTGCGTCTCAGGACTGGTCCGAAATCACCCGCCCGGTATCGTTGCAGCAGGTTTGCTGAAAGCTTGGGAGATGGTTCGTGGCCGGTGGAATTGCTCGTGTTCGCCAACTTCTGAATTCGAAGGCCGGGCGTCGCACCGGGATCGCGGTGGGTGTGCTGGTGGCCGCCGCGACGGTCGGATACCTGGTTGATCTGTCTGTTTCGTCCGGAAATGTGCCGCGCGGTACGCAGGTGGCCGGGATCGATATCGGCGGCCAGGACCGGGCGGCCGCGCGGGCCCGGCTGGAACCCGCGCTCGAACAGCGGGCGACCCATCCGGTCACCGTCCGCTCCGGCGACACCACCACCGACGTCGTGCCGCGGGCCGCCGGACTGGACGTCGACTGGGACGGCACGTGGGACCGGATCGGCGGTCAGCCGCTCAACCCCTTCACCCGGATCGCATCCTTCTTCACCACCCGTGATGTGGAGCCCGCGTCCACCGTCGACGCCGCGGCCCTGGACAAGCAGCTGGAGGCCCTGCGGGCGCACGATCGGCGTCCGGTCGAGGGTGGGATCGCCTTCGAGGGCGCGCGGCCCGTCGCGGTCCGCCCGGTGCCCGGCCTGACCCTCGACGCCCCGGCCGCCCGCGCCACGCTGATCGAGCACTGGGCCGACGGCTCGACGGTGACCCTGCCCATGGTGGAGACCCCGGCCAAGGTGACCGCCGACGCCGTCGACCGCACCGTGCGGATGGTCGCCGAACCGGCCGTGCGCGCCCCGATCACATTCACCGGACAGGGCGGCGACGCCACAGTGGAACCGGCGCAGATCGCGAGCGTGCTCTCCTTCCCGCCGGACGGCCATGGCGGACTGGGCCTTTCGATCAACCGGGAGGCGATGATCGCCATCCTGGCCCCGCAGTTGCAGGCCACGGAGACCAAGCCGCAGGACGCGAGCTTCGACCTGAGCGGTCCCCGCGCCGGTGTGCGGCCCGCGGTGCCCGGGCTGCTGGTCGACTGGGACAAGACACTAGAAGACCTTCCGGCCGTCCTGACTTCGCCCGGTATGCGGGTCAAGCCGGTGACCTACCGGGAGGTGCAGCCCAAGCTGACCACCGAGGAGGCGGGCAAGCTCGGCATCACCGAGGTGATCGGTTCCTTCACCACCGGCGGGTTCAGCGGACCGTCCGGGGTGAACATCGGCGTGGTCGCCCGCAAGGTGAACGGCGCGCTGGTGCGGCCCGGGGAGACGTTCTCGCTCAACGGTTTCACCGGCCCCCGCGGTCTGGCCGAGGGCTACGTGGAGTCCGGCATCATCAACAATGGCCGCCCCGCCAACGCGGTCGGCGGCGGCATCTCGCAGTTCGCCACCACCCTCTACAACGCCGCCTATTTCGCGGGCATGGAGGACGCGGGCCACACCGAGCACAGCTACTACATCTCGCGCTATCCGGCCGCCCGCGAGGCCACCGTCTTCGACGGCGCGATCGACCTGAAGTTCCGCAACAACACCCCGTACGGCGTGATCATCGACGCCACCTCCGACGACTCGAACGTGACCGTCCGCATGTGGAGCACCAAGACCGTCGAGGTCGAATCGATCACCGGGGATCGCTCCAAATACACCGAGCCCCAGACCATCACGCTGCCCGCGGGCAAGGACTGCGTCCCCTCCAGCGGCGGCTCCGGCTTCACCACCTCCGACACCCGCGTGATCCGCGACGCCAAGACGGGCAAGGAGATCTCCCGCAACACCCGCACCGTCAAGTACGACCCGATCCCGGTCGTGCGGTGCCAATAACGACCAACAGCGATGCGGCCCGGAAGAATCCGGACCGCATCGCTGTGTGCTGGGAGTTCGGGGGCGGAGCCCCCGGGACCCTACGTCAGAACGCGGCTTCGTCCAGCTCCATGATGTCGTTGTCGAGGTTCGACAGGACGGTGCGGACCGAGGTCAGCTCGGGCAGCACGTTGCGGGCGAAGAACTGCGCGGTGGCGATCTTGCCGTCGTAGAACTTCTCGGTGGAGCCGGCGTCGAGGGCGTTGATGGCGACCTCGGCCTGCGACAGCAGCAGCCAGCCGATGATCAGGTCACCGACGGCCAGCAGGAAGCGGACCGAACCCAGGCCGACCTTGTAGAGCTCCTTCGGGTCCTGCTGGGCGCCCATCAGGTGCCCGGTCAGGGTGGCGGCCATGCCCTGGACATCCTCGAGGGCGGTGGCGAGCAGCTTGCGCTCGGCCTTCAGGCGGCCGTTGCCACCCTCACGCTCGATGAACTTCTGGATCTGACCGGCCACGTGGGCCAGCGCCACGCCGCGGTCGCGGGCGATCTTGCGGAAGAAGAAGTCCTGCGCCTGGATGGCGGTGGTGCCCTCGTACAGCGAGTCGATCTTGGCGTCGCGGATGTACTGCTCGATCGGGTAGTCCTGCAGGAAGCCGGAGCCACCGAAGGTCTGCAGCGAGTCGGTCAGGTACTGGTAGGCCCGCTCGGAGCCGACACCCTTGACGATCGGCAGCAGCAGGTCGTTGACGCGGAACGCGGTGTCCTTGTCGGCGCCCGAGACCAGCTCGGCGACGTCGGCGTTCTGGTGCGCGGCGGTGTACAGGTACACGGCGCGCAGGCCCTCGGCGTACGCCTTCTGCATGGCCAGCGAACGACGCACGTCCGGGTGGTGGGTGATGGTGACGCGCGGGGCGGCCTTGTCGGTCATCTGGGTCAGGTCGGCGCCCTGCACGCGGGTCTTGGCGTAGTCCAGCGCGTTCAGGTAACCGGTCGACAGGGTGGCGATGGCCTTGGTGCCCACCATCATTCGAGCGTTCTCGATGACGTCGAACATCTGCGCGATGCCGTTGTGGACCTCGCCGACCAGCCAGCCCTTGGCGGGCACGCCGTGGCCGCCGAAGGTGACCTCACAGGTGGCCGAGACCTTGATGCCCATCTTGTGCTCGACGTTGGTGACGAACACGCCGTTGCGCTCACCCATGGTGTCGGTGTCGAAGTCGAAGTGGAACTTCGGCACGTAGAACAGCGACAGACCCTTGGTGCCCGGGCCGGCGCCCTCGGGGCGGGCCAGCACCAGGTGCATGATGTTCTCGAAGAGGTCGTCCGAGTCACCCGAGGTGATGAAGCGCTTGACGCCCTCGATGTGCCAGGAGCCGTCCTCCTGCTGGATCGCCTTGGTGCGGCCGGCGCCGACGTCGGAGCCCGCGTCGGGCTCGGTCAGCACCATGGTGGCGCCCCAGTTGCGGTCGGCGATCTTCTGCGCCCACTGCTTCTGCTCATCGGTGCCGTTGTTGTAGAAGACCTGCGCGAAACCCGCACCGGCGGCGTACATCTGGGCGGCCGGGTTGGCGCCCAGGACCATTTCGCCCAGCGCCCAGCCGACGACGGAGGGGGCGCCCAGGCCACCGAGCTCCTCGCGGACCGGAACCTTGGACCAGCCGCCGTCCTCGAGGGCGCGGTAGGACTTCTTGAAGGACTCGGGGAGGGTGACCGTGTGGGTGTCCGGGTTGAAGACCGGCGGGTTGCGGTCGGCGTCGGCGAAGGACTCGGCCAGCGGGCCCTCGGCCAGGCGACGGACCTCGCTCAGCATTTCCTTGACGGTGTCGGCGTCGAGGTCGCCGTAGGCGCCCGCGTCGAGGAGCTTCTGGATGCCCAGGAACTCGAAGAGGTTGAACTCGAGGTCGCGGACGTTGCTCTTGTAGTGACCCATGGTCGTACTCACTCTCCATTGAGATGGGTGCGGTTCGGTGTGTGCCGTTCCCGCCCGTAAGGTCTCCACCGGGTAGACACCGTAAAGCAGCGCTACTAGCGGGTAACTTATGCGCCATGTTACCGACCGGTAGGGGGCCCGCCAACCCGATCGAGGCCGAATGTGACCGAAAGCACGCGGGTAGCCGGGGGCCGGGGTTGTGTTGAGTCCGTGGGGATCCCGTCGTCGCAGGTGAAAGCCCTGCCGGAGATCGATGCCGGGGCGAGGTGAGGCCCTCGACACAGTCGGCTCCCGGCGGGTGGGCAACCCTCCCGCACACCGCCGGTGTGCCGCGCGAATCCGGTCTGTGACGGTGGTTACGGTGCGTATATGCGGATCGAGACGAGTGCCGGACCGGCGGAGGCGGAGATCGCCAAGCCTGGGCGGAACAAGCCCGGATTCCTGCTGGTGCTCACCCACGGCTCCGGCGGCGGGGTCGATGCGAAAGATTTGCTGGCGGTGCGGGATTCGGCCGTCGCGCGGGGCGGCGCGGTGGCGCTGGTGACCCAGCCGTATCGGGTCGCGGGGCGGCGCGCGCCCGGCAAGGCCGACGTGCAGGACGCCGCCTGGCTGGAGATCATCGCGGCCCTGCGGAAGAAGGTCCGGGGCGCGCCGCTGATCCAGGGCGGGCGGAGCAATGGCGCGCGGGTCGCGTGCCGGACCGCGCGGAAGGCCGGTGCGCGCGGCGTGGTCGCGCTGTCGTTCCCGCTGCATCCGCCGGGTAAGCCGGAGAAGTCGCGGCGCGAGGAATTGCTCGAGCCCGGCGATATCGAGGTCGTCGTGGTCAATGGCGCGCGCGACCCCTTCGGCATTCCCGACGCCGCCGATGCGGCCGAGGTGCATGTCATTGCGGGACAGGCGCATTCGTATCGCGCCGGGTTCGAGGAGATCGTCGCCGCGATCGAGCCGTGGCTGGAGCGCTGGTCCGCGAACTGAGCGGTGGTGTACCGCCGACCGGGTTCGCCCGCGGGCTCAGCGGGCTTTGCTCAGGTAGGCGAGCAGGTCGTCGACGAGGTCGGTCGGCGTCGCGTGCCCCTTGCCGTTCGCGTCCAGGTGGCCGGAGGAGGCGAGGTCGGCCGCCCCGTGCGCCAGGGCGCGGACCAGGGAGGCCATGCGCTCGGTGTCGCCGCCGGGCAGGCTGCCCGCCTCCTGGGCCAGCTCGACCAGGGCGATCAGCGCGTTCTGGGCATTGCGGCCGGTTTCGGCGAGTTCGGGGGTCTCGTCGGCCCAGTGGCCGAAGACCAGTTTGAAGCGGGCGGGGTGTTCGAGGGCCCACGCGATGTAGCCGTGCAGCACCCCGCGCAGCATCTCGACCGGCTCCGGGCGCTCCTGCACGATGCGCGCGAAATCCGCTGAGCGTTCGGATAATTCGCGCGCGGCGACCGCCGCGAGCAGCGCATCCTTGTTGGCGAAGTGCTTGTAGGGCGCGTTGTGCGAGACGCCCGCGCCGCTGCCGACCTCGCGCAGCGTGACGGCCTCGACCCCGCCGGCGTCGAGCAGGCGGAGGGCGGAATCGAGCAGCACGGTGCGGGTGGACGGCGGCATCGGTCCATCGTAATCACAGGTTGACAGTGTCAACCAGCGCGCCTAGGTTGACAATGTCAACCTCTGATGGGAGCGGGTATGGACCGGGGAACAACAGCCGTCGTCACGGGCGCGACGAACGGTATCGGGGCAGCGATCGCGCGGCAGCTGGCCGAGGCAGGTGCGGAGGTGGTGCTGGTCGGGCGGGATCCGGGCCGGTTGCGCGCCGCGCGGGAACGGATCACGGCGGCGGTGCCCGACGCCGTACTGCGGGCCGAACTCGCGGACCTCTCGCTGGTCGCGGACGTGCGCGCGCTCGCGGATCGCCTGCGGGACAGCCGGATCGACATCCTGATCAGCAATGCCGCCGTGGTGGCCGACATCGCCGACCGCACCGCCGAGGGCTTGCAGCCGACCCTGGCCACCAATCACCTCGCGCCGTACCTGCTGCTGCGCACCCTGGGTGAGAACCTCGCCGACGCAGGGCGATCCGCGCGACTGGTGGTGGTCGGGGCGTCACCGACCGCCTTGCGCCCGGTGCCCGTCGATCTCGACGATCTGGGATTCCGGAATCCGCGCGCGCTCGGATTCCCGCCCAGTTTCCGGCCTTTCGTGGCCTACGGCCGCACCAAGAACATGAACGCGATGTTCGTGTACAGCCTGGCCGAGCGGCTCGCGGGCAGCGGGGTGACCGTCAACGGCGCGCATCCGGGGATCATCCGGCACACCGGGCTGGGCCGGGAGTCCGCGCGCGGGCTGCTGCGGGTCTTCGGCTGGTCGCAGTGGGTCAATCCGCTGCTGCCCGGTCCCGACGCCGGGGCCGATACGCCGGTCTGGCTGGCCACCGCGCTCGAACTCGAGGGCGTGTCCGGTCGATTCTTCGTGCGCCGCAAAGAGGTCGCGACCGCCGCGCACACCACCGATCCGGCCCGCCGCATTCGGTTGTGGGACGAGAGCGCACGCCTCACGGGGCTGACGGTCGATCACTGACGAGCCGCGCGCCCGTCAGAACATGTCCAGTGCCGGGGGCTGGGGAACCTCGAGGGCCCGCGGCGCGTCCGGGTCCTCGACCGCCGGACGGGTGGCGACCACCAGGGCGTCGATGGCGTCGCGGTCCTCGGTGGGCCGGTGCACGCGGTCGGCGATCTGGACGCGAATGGCCGGTTCGGCGGCGGCGAGATCGGCGATGATGTCGGCCGGGGTGAAGGTGAGGGCCGGATCCTGTTCGCCGCCATAGCCTTCGGCCAGATTGAGGGTGTCGTTGCCGATGACCAGCAGGGTGCCCTCGGGGGAGAGCATCCCGGCCGCGCGCAGCAGCAGGATGCGACGGTCCTCGGGCGGCAGGTGCAGGAAGGCGACCAGGATCAGTTCGTAGGGGCCGGTGATGCCCGCACGATCCAGATCGGTGACATTGCCGTGCACCCAGCGGATGCGCCCGCGCACCGAGCGGGAGAGCCGGGCGGCGACGGTACGGGCCTTGTCGATGCCGGTCTGGGAGAAGTCGACCGCGTCCACCTGCCAGCCGTGGGTGGCGAGCCAGAGCGCGTTGCGGCCCTCGCCGCAGCCCAGGTCCAGCACCCGCGGCAACTCGGGCCGGCCCTCGCCGATCCCGTACCCGCCGACCGGCACCCGGCGTTCCAGCCCGAAGACCTGCTCGACCACCGTGGCGTTCGGGGGCGCGCCCCACACCAGTTCGGTGGCGGAGTAGTGCTCGTCCCATGCGGCGGCATCCATGGGAACGAGTTTAGAAGTCGCGCGCGGAGACGACGCCGCCCGCGAACGCGGGGCGTTCGCGGGCGGCAGGTCGAGCGGGGGAGAGTCCCGAGAGTGGGGTTCCGCTAGAGCGTCGTGTGCATCAGCAGCACGTTGTACTGGCTGTGGACGGTGGTGAGGAAGTACAGGTCGCGCCCGGTCTGGTACGGGAAGATGTAGGGCGCGTACGCGGTCGGGAGTTCGCGGGTGTCGATGAGCACCGACGGCGGGCTCCACGGCCCCTCCGGGCTGGGCGAGGTGTACATGACGACCGAGTTCCACGGGTCGGTGGTGAGCATGATGTATTGCCCGAGGTAGTCGTTCCACATCACCGACATCTCGGAGACGCCGCCGCCCACCACCGGCTGCGCGGCATTGACGTCCTTCTGCCACCGGCCGCCGTCCCAATACTCGTAGGCGCCGAGATCGGTGGCGGCGCCCTCCGGGACGCGGGCCACGTAGGCCGGATGGTTGCGCCCGGAGTCGGTGCCGAAGTCGTACAGGAAGCCGCCGCGCTTGACGAAGGCGTTCATCTGGAAGTTGGAGTTGCCGCCGTCGTCGGCGCGGCGGGTGGCGGGCAGTTCGACCCAGTTCTCGCCGTTGTCGCCGGAGACCGCGAGGCTGGAGTAGTTGGTGGTCCACTGGCCCACGTCGTCCCAGCTCTTCACCGACATCAGGCTCATGATCTGGGTGCCGCCGACCGAGATGGCCGCGGTGGGAATGCGGCTGATCTCGATGAAGGGGATCTTGGGGCTCGGAATCAGGTCGCGGGCCTGGCCGAAGATATCGCGCACCACCGAGTCGAAGTAGATGCCGTTGGACGGGTCCTGGGTGTGCGAGCGGACCAGGATATTGGAACGCCAGGCCCAGGTGCTGCCGACCAGCAGGTTCGGCAGGCCCAGGCCGGCGGTGTCACCGAAGGCGGTCAGCAGTTCGCCGTTGCCGTTGTCCCACATGATGCCCAGGTCGGTGCCGAGCACGTTGTAGGCCTGGGTGTTGTTGGGGCTCGCCATGCCGGTGACCTGGAAGACGGCCTTGGTGCGGCCGGGCAGCTGTGGCAAACCGTTGGTGCCGTTGAGCACGGGAATCGGATTGATGGCGTTGGGGTTCGCTGCGGCCGGTGATGTCATCGCCAGGAGCAAGGCCGTGGCACCGGCCACAGCGGACAGCAGCAGCGGGGCGGTCTTGGTCAATTGCGTGCGTCCTCCGGGTCTCGCCGAATAATGCGCGGACCAAACGGTATGTGGCGGACCGCACAATGCGTTCGACTCGTTGGCAAAGTGTGAAAATGCTAACAGTGATCGCGAGTCGATCGTGACTGCACACCAGTGTGTTTGCCGTGAATTGGCTTACTTTCCATTCCTATCACGTCCGAGGGCCTGTCGAACGATAAGGGGCAGCTGGGTGGCGCGTTCGATGGACAAAGTCCGGCGCACCGAAGTTTGCCACGTGCGGTCGAACATCTTCTTGGCGGCCGCGACCGCGTGCGGGGAGCGCGCCGCGATCCGATCGGCCAGCTGCTCCGCGGCCGCGAGCGGGTCCGCGGACACCTCGGTGACCAGACCGATGCGCTCGGCGTAGGCGGCGTCGACCAGGTCGGCGGTCATGGTCAGCAGCAGCGCCTGATCGATGCCGATGAGCCGCGACAACGTGGCCGCGCCGGTCATATCGGGGATCAGGCCGTGCTTGGCCTCCATCACCGAGAACTCCGAATCCGGTGTGACGAACCGGAAGTCGGCGGCGAGCGCGAGCTGCAGTCCGCCGCCGTAGCAACGACCGTGCACCACCGCGATCACCGGCTGCGGCAGCCGCCGCCATGCCCAGCACGCCTCCTGGAAGGTGTTGGTGCCGCGCCACGGCAGCGGGACGAAGTTGCGGACCACGTCGAGCGGATTGCCCATCGCCTTGGCGACGTCCAGCCCGGAGCTGAAGCTGGGCCCGTTGCCGGACAGGATGACCGCGCGCACGTCCGGTCGCTTCCCGACCACGCCCGCCACCCGGACCAGCTCGTTCAGCATGTCGATGGTCAGGCCGTTGTGCTTGTCCGGCCGGTCGAGGGCCACATACGCCCGGTCGCCGGCGATGGTCAGGGAAACGTTGTGGCTCACGGTCATTCCTTATCCGAGCTGGTCCAGGAGCAGTCGCGCACAGCCGGCCGGATCGTCGGAGAACGGCGTGTGGCCGCTGCCGTGCAGGGTGACGTGCCGCGCACCAGGCAGCAGCGCGCGGGCGCGGCGGGCCTGGGTGGCGTACGTGAGCAGAATGTCACGATTGCCCCAGGCGATGGTGACCGGGACATCGGCCAGGGCGGCCGGATCGGGGAGCCGGAAGTCGGTGAAGGAGGCCAGCGCGGCGTCGAAGCCCTCCGCGCCGAGCAGGCCCTCGACGGTTTGCGTCGACACCCGGGTGTCGAGCTGCCAGGGCTTGCCGAACGCCAGGCCGAGCGTGGCGGACCGGCCCACGGTGTTGCCGAGCACGGCGGGCACGGCCGGGCGCAGCGCGGTGAGCAGCTGTTTCGCACGCCCGAGCGCCTGCTGGCACCAGATCCGGCCGGATGTGTCCCAGAATCCGATGGGGGAGAAGGCGGTGGCCGAGCGGGCCAGGCCGCGCGCGGCCAGGTCCAGGACGATGCCGCCGCCCATGGAATTGCCCGCCAGATGTGGATTCTCGACCCCCTCGGCGGTGAGGAATTCGGCGAGCGTGTCGGCGAGGGTGGTGACGGTGGTGTCGGCGAGCGGCTCGCTGCCGCCGAAGCCGGGCAGGTCCACGGCGATCACCTCGAAGGATTCGGCCAGCGTGCCGATGATCGGCTCCCACACCTCCCAGCGGCTGCCGACGCCGTGCACCAGCACGAGCGGCTCGCCGCTGCCGGTCCGGTAATGGTTCAACGTGGTCATCTGTCACTCCCCAGGCCGCGATCGCTGATGTCACCCTACCGTTGTTGACGCGTCGCCAACAGGCTGGAAAACGGGCCTCCAGCGGTACGATAAAAGGTATGGCAACCCGGAAAGTGACCCTGTCGCTGGACGAAGCCGCCTGGTCATATGCCCAGGACGCCGCCGCCCGCGCGGGCATGTCGCCGTCGGCGTGGATCTCCCGCGCCGCACGCCGCGAAGCCGTGCGGCTGGCGTGCGGCCCGGCATCGGATCCGGTCGACCTCGCCGCCGCCGACGAGGCGGAAATGCTGGCCGCCGAGAAGGAGCTGCGTGCGCAGGGGTGAACTCTGGGTCTACCACCCGCACGGCACCACCCGCACCCGCACCATCGTTCTCATCTCCAGTGACGGCATCAACGAGTCGCCGCGGCCCTGGCTGATCGCGGCCGAGGTCGAGGCCGCCGATCCGCAGGACATCCTCGCGGTCCCGATTCCCGGCCACGGCTGGGTGCACGCCGGCAATCTGGGCCGCATCTATCGCGGCTGGCTGGCCGAGCGGGTCGCCGAGGTGGACACCGAGACGGCCGAGCGAATCGACACAGCGCTGCGCGCCGCGATGGATCTGTGAGAAGGTGCCAGGCGTATTTCTCCCATCGAATCATGAGAGTCGAGGCACCGGTGCGTCTTTCTCTGAGCGGCACAGGCCTGATGGCTGCCGCGCTTGTCGCCCTTCCCCTGCTGGCCGGCTGCGGCGGCGGCGACAAGCCCGCCGACGTCAGCCAGACGGACGTCTCCAAGGCGTTGCAGGACGGCGGCCTCAAGGACACCAAGCTCGCCGACTGCGCCGCCAAAGTCTATGTGGATCAGGGTATTTCGCAGGACGGCCTGCGCATCATGATCAAGAACGACGCCAAGTCGGCGGCCGCCACCGATCCGGAGTCGCTCGGCATGAGCAAAGAGGACGCGGAGAAGGCGCGCGCGGCCACCAACAAGATCGTGACCGACTGCCTCAAGCAGCAGTAGCGGGTGTCTCCCCGGCGGCTCCGGCCGCCAGGGGCCTTGGCGGCCTGCGGTTTCCGCGCCGCCCTTGTTAACTCTCCGGTGCCGGTGTGCAATTTCTGAATCGACCGGGATCGACCCGGCATCCGGGAGGGATCACATCATGCGGAAATCCGTCGTCGTGGTGGCGCTGCTCGCGCTGCCCCTACTGTCCGCCTGCGCCAACAGTCAGCAGGCGGCCACGCCCACGCCCGCGGGTGTGCCGACGTCCGTGGCGCCGACCAGCGGGTCCGGCCTGCCCACCACCCTCCCGTCCGGCCTGCCCACGCTCCCCTCCGGGGTGACCCTCCCGTCCTCGATCGCGGCGACGCCGGGCGCGCTCGGCGCGCTGACCGCCGCCGAGATCTCGAAAGCCTTGCAGGACAAGGGCAAACTCAACCAGCAGACCGCCGACTGCGTGGCCGGGATCTACATCCAGGAAGGCCTGTCGGACAGCGGCATCCAGAAGATCATCGAGAGCGCCAACGGCGCCAACCCCACCAAGGTGAACCTCGGCACCGAGGATCTGCTCAAGGCGGGCAAGGCCGGCAAGCGGATCGCCACCGAATGCACCAAGTAGGGCCCTGACATGCGACAAGCCCCGCCCGAATCGGGCGGGGCTTGTCGTCGGAGCCGGTGACGGGAATCGAACCCGCAATTCGACCTTGGGAAGGTAGCGTGTTGCCACTACACCACACCGGCACGGTCCTGCTTGCGCACGCGACTCTATCAGACCACTTCTCCGCCGGTGCAAATTCACGGGCCCGGGTCGCAGGGGTTTCGAGGCTGCGGTGTTGTGGGCGCCCAGCCCCCGCCTGTCGCCCGTGTCGGCGCGACGCGCCGAAGATCGCGTAGCTCTTTCGCCGAAGCACCGAGTTCCGTGCGCGGCCGGTCCTACACTGACCCGCAGGGTCGAAAACCCGTCCACCACTGGAAGTTTGGATGCGCTGAACGTTAGCTGGCGCTGGTTCGGTGCTCCTGCTCGGCGGTCGAGGAGGACGTATGACCGCGGTGCCCGCTCGTGAGGTTCCCGAGCTCGAACCCGTGCGGCCGTTTCCACGTCGGAAGAGCCCGCAGGGCTCATACCTGTGGAAGGCCATCACCACCACCGATCCCAAGATGCTCGGGAACATGTATCTGTTCACGGCCATGGCGTTCTTCCTGATCGGCGGCCTGATGGCGCTGCTGATGCGGGCGGAGCTGGCCCGGCCGGGCATGCAGTTCCTGACCCCGGAACAGTTCAATCAGCTGTTCACCATGCACGGCACCATCATGCTGCTGTTCTACGCGACCCCGATCGTGTTCGGCTTCGCCAACGCGGTGCTGCCGCTGCAGATCGGCGCGCCGGACGTGGCGTTCCCGCGGTTGAACGCGCTCAGCTACTGGCTGTACCTGTTCGGGGCGCTCATGGCCACCGCCGGATTCATCACCCCCGGCGGCGCGGCCGACTTCGGCTGGACCGCCTACACCCCGCTCAGCCTGGCCGAACACGCGCCGGGCATGGGCGCGGACCTGTGGATCATGGGCGTGGCGGTGTCCGGCGTCGGCACCATCCTGGGCGGCGTCAATATGGTCACCACGATCGTGTGCCTGCGCTGCCCGGGCATGACCATGTGGCGGATGCCCATCTTCACCTGGAACATCCTGGTCACCAGTGTGCTTGTGCTGCTGGCGTTTCCGATTCTGACCGCCGCGCTGATGGGGCTGGAGTTCGATCGGCACCTGGGCGGGCACGTCTTCGACTCGGCCAACGGCGGGGCCATCCTCTACCAGCATCTGTTCTGGTTCTTCGGGCATCCCGAGGTCTATATCGTGGCGCTGCCGTTCTTCGGGATCGTGACCGAGATCTTCCCGGTGTTCAGCCGCAAGCCGCTGTTCGGCTACACCACCCTGGTGTACGCGACGCTGGCCATCGGCGCGCTGTCGATCGCGGTGTGGGCGCACCACATGTACGCGACGGGATCGGTGCTGCTGCCGTTCTTCTCGTTCATGACGTTCCTGATCGCGGTGCCGACGGGGGTGAAGTTCTTCAACTGGATCGGCACCATGTGGCGCGGTCAGCTGACCTTCGAGACACCCATGCTGTTCTCGGTCGGCTTCCTGGTGACGTTCCTGTTCGGCGGGCTGTCGGGCGTCATCCTGGCCTCGCCGCCGCTGGACTTCCATGTGTCGGACTCGTATTTCGTTGTGGCGCACTTCCATTACGTGCTGTTCGGGACCATCGTGTTCGCCACCTTCGCGGGCATCTACTTCTGGTTCCCCAAGATGACCGGGCGGATGCTCGACGAACGGCTCGGCAAGCTGCACTTCTGGACCACGTTCCTCGGCTTCCACACCACCTTCCTGGTGCAGCACTGGCTGGGGAACGAGGGCATGCCGCGGCGCTACGCGGACTATCTGCCGAGCGACGGATTCACCACGCTCAACACCATTTCGACGGTCGGCTCGTTCATCCTCGGGTTCTCGATGGTCACGTTCGTCTGGAATGTCTTCAAGTCCTACCGCTACGGCGAACTGGCGACGGTGGACGACCCGTGGGGTTACGGCAACTCCCTGGAGTGGGCCACCACCTGCCCGCCGCCCCGGCACAACTTCTACGAGCTGCCCCGCATCCGCTCCGAGCGCCCCGCCTTCGAGCTGCACTACCCGCACATGGTGCCGCGCATGCGCGCGGAAGCCCATGCCACCTGGGGTCTGCGCAAGCCGAAGCAGGTCATCGAGGCCGGGCCAGTCGACTCGCCGACCGATCATTGACATACGCTCTTGCGCGTGCTGCTTAGTGATCGCGACATCCGCAAGGAAATCGCCAACGGTCGTCTCGGGCTCGATCCGTTCGACGAGAAGCTGGTGCAGCCGTCGAGCATCGATGTGCGGCTGGACAGCTTGTTCCGGGTGTTCAACAACACCCGCTACACCCATATCGACCCGGCGCAGCGGCAGGACGAGCTGACCTCGCTGGTCGAGCCCGCCGAAGGCGAGCCGTTCGTGCTGCACCCGGGTGAGTTCGTGCTCGGCTCCACGCTCGAGGTGTGCTCGCTGCCCGACGATCTGGCCGGGCGGCTGGAGGGCAAGTCCAGCCTGGGACGGCTCGGGCTGCTGACCCACTCGACCGCCGGGTTCATCGACCCGGGGTTCAGCGGGCACATCACCCTGGAACTGTCGAACGTCGCGAACCTGCCGATCACGCTGTGGCCGGGTATGAAGATCGGCCAGTTGTGCCTGTTCCGGCTCACCAGTCCGGCCGAGCACCCGTACGGCAGCGCCACCGTGGGCTCCAAGTACCAGGGGCAGCGCGGGCCGACGCCGTCGAAGGCCTACCTGAACTTCGGCGCCCGGCAGTGAGCCACGGACCCCGGCGCGCGTGAGTTGTATTACGGGGTAGCCGGTTCGGCCGGGCGTCCGGCGGAAATCGGCCGCTGCCTGGACAGTTGACCGTCATGGAATGGCGCTATTACGCCGTCCGCTGGGCGGGTTCGCCGGGTGTACGGATGGCCCGGCACGTCGTAAGGTGGCGACGACAGGTAGGTGTGAACGAGATGGGCTGGCGATGAGTTCGGTGCTGGGAGTGTCGGTGGGGGCGGGCGCGGTTCGCGTCGCACGTCCGTACACCGGTGAATCCGCCGAGCCCACCAGGAATTTCGCCGCCCCGCCCGCGCCCGGATACGGCCGGGCCCGTAGCGGATTCGACGGTCCCCCCGACGCGTTCGACGTGCAAGCCGTGCCGGTCGGCGAACGCCGGGTCGACGAGCTGGTCGCCGACGCGGTCGGAGCGGTGCTGGCCGCCGACTCCCGGATCAGCGCCACCGCCATCGCCTACCGCGACGAGAACCACGCGCGCGCCATCCGCGCCGAGCTGGCGCGGCGGCAGTTCACCAACTACGAGCTGGTGCCGGATGTGGTGGCGGCCCTGGAGTTCCTCGAATACTCCGGCGAGCTACGGCCCCACCTCCCTGGGCCGGGTTTCGGCACCGTCGCGCTCTACGACCTGGGTGCGTCCGGCCTGTCCGTGACGGTGGTCGACATCGGCACCCGCCAGGTCTGCTTCACCGAGCGCACCAGCGATATCAGCGGCGACTATCTGGACGCGCTCATCCGCGAACAGCAGATCGCCTCCGGGCGCATCGCCCATCCGCCGGATCACACCGGCCTCACCGCCCTGGACAAGCTGTGCCGCGAGGCCAAGGAACAGCTCTCCGGCAGCAGCGCGGTGGCTCTGCCCTCCACCGAAGGGCTGGTCCTGCTGTCGCAGGAGAACTTCGAGGCCCTCATCATGCTGGCCGTCGAATCCTCCGCGCGCATGACCCGCGATGTCATCCTGCGCTCCGAGCAGCCCGTGCAGGCCGTCGCCCTGCTCGGCGGCTGCGCCCAGATTCCGCTGGTGGCAAAGGTTCTGCGGCGCTGGCTGGGTGTCCCGGTGATCGTGCCCGCCGCGCCCGAGACCGTGGTGACCCGCGGCGCCGCCATGCTGGCCCGCCCGGTCATGCCACGCCCGGCCCCCGCCCCGTTCCCGGCCGCGCCGCGCGAGGAGGTCGCGCCGCGGCCCGCCGAGCCCGCCCCGGCCCGGCCGCTGGTTGCGGGTCCGGCCGACGGCCCGGGCCGCCGCCGCGAGGTCAGCCTCGCCGGTGTCGCCGTGGGCGCGCTGGTCGTGGTGGCCGCCATCGGCATCACCCTGGGCTGGGGAACCCAAGTGCTGAGCCACGATTCGCAGCGCCAGGACGCGGTGACCAGCTCGGTGCCGACCAGCACCACCCGCCCGAGCGAACCGGCCACCGTCGCCCCGAGCACCACCGACGCCACCAACGAGGCGCTGGCCGGGCCGCCGCAGCCGCAGAACACGACCACCACCACCGAGGCCCCCACCACCACGGTCGGCCCCAACACCATCACGCTCATCCCCGGCCTCCCACCGGTGATCGTGCCCACCCTGCCGCCGCTCTTCCAGCCGGCTCCCGCGCAACAGCAGCAAGCGCGCTGACGCACAGGTAGACCAACCCGCCCCGGAGCGCGGGCGGAGGGGCACATGCAACACCGAGTCCGCCCCCGTCGACTGCCAGGAGAGGGCGGACCCGGTGGTTCCGGCGCGAGGCGCGCCGGTGCGAGGAGAGGCTGCGTTCAATCCTCGCTTCCCGTTCCCACCGCCAGAGCTGTCGTGATGATCGCCGACAGGGGTGGGAGTTTGGAGTCTCGGGCGGGCGGGCGTACCCAGTGGCAGCCCTCGCGGGTCCAGCGGCCGAGGCCGGTGGGGAGCATGACCGCGCTGCCGACCGTCGGAATGCCGATGTCGAGGCGGTCCAGCACCTCCATGATCTGGGCACCGGGGCGCGAATCCGGTTCGGCCAGAAAGCTCCAGCGAATCTGGCGTGCCAGCATGGGGCCGTCGGCCCGGCGCTGTTGCAGTGCGCTGCGGACCTTTTCGGCTCGGGCGACCGGTAGGTGCACGACCGCGACCTGCGTGGTGACGGGGAGCATGACGAATCCGCCGCGTTCGATGACCGGCAGCCCGAACTCGTGCCGGTAGTAGGAGACCCAGTCGTCGACTGTTCTGAGCTTGTCCGCGTTCACTTCCCCGCCTCCTTCCCCTGGTCACCAGGGTCGCGCGCCGGAGCTGGATGGGAAAACGCCCGCACACTCGCCTTCCACTGCCTTTCCGCCGCCACTATTGCGGCTTCGTATAAAGCCTGGTACCAGCTAGGTTTCGGCTGTGGCCGCGGCCAGTTTCCGCTCGTACCCTGGAGTTCGGAGTTCGTTCGGAAGGGATGGCACCGTGGTACGGCACTGGTCAGGCAAAGAGGCCCGTGCCCTCCGTGATGCCAAACGCATGAGTATCCGGGAGTTCGCCGCCCACTTGGGCGTGCACGAGCGACTGGTCTCGAAGTGGGAGGCCGGGGGCGATCGGGTGCATCCCCGCCCCGTCAATCAGGCCGCCCTCGATACATCCCTTGCCAGGTCCGACGATGTGGTGCGGGCACGGTTCGCGGCCTTGATCGACCAGCCCTCGAGTGGCCCCGCCGTTCCCGGTTTCGATGTGCGCCAAGGCGGTTCCGAGCTGTGGAGCGGCATGCCGGCGCAGGCCAGTTATTCCAGCGACGCGGAACTGCTGGCACTCGTCGACACGGGTGCGATGAGAGGCGATGCGTTAGCGGCGATTTCGGAGAGGGACTTGATCATGGCGGCTGCCCATGAAGCCAGCGAGCACGCCGGCCGGGCCGAGGGCACCAATGTGGGTGCCACCCTGCTGGAACAGCTCGATGCCGATGTCACGCGCATCGCCAACGACTACGTACACATGCCTCCGGTGCCGATGATGGTGGAGATGTTGCGGGTCCGGCGGCGCGTGTACCGGTTGCTGGAAGGCCATCAGCGGCCGTCGGATACGGCGCATTTGTATCTGTTGGCGGGAACTTTGTCCGGTCTGCTGGCGAATGCCAGTACGGATCTGGGCTATTTCGACGCGGCCGGTGAACAGGCCAGGGCCGCATGGGCTTACGCCGAACTGTGCGAGCACAATCCGCTGCGCGCCTGGACCCGCGGCATGCAGGCGCTCATCGAGTACCGCTCCGAACGCCCGCGCCGCGCGGTGCTGCTGGCCCAGAGCGGCCAGCGCTACACCGAATCCGCGACCTCGAAGGTGCGGCTGCTGAACATCGAGGCCCGCATCTGGTCGCGGCTGGGCAGCGCCGCCGACACCGAACGCTGCATTCGCGCCGCCGACGAGGCCCGCGACGGCGATTCCAGCGACACCCTGCACGATGACGTCGGCGGCGTCTTCGGCTTCAACCAGCCCAAGAGCCACTATTACGCGGGCGCCACCTACATCCATCTGGGCCAGGCCGAACCCGCGCTGGACGCCACCCGCCGCGCCATCGACCTGTACGTGAACGGACCCACCGACAAGCGCTCCTACGGCGCGGAGTCGCTGGCCCGGGTCGACAACGCCGCCGCGCACCTGATCAACGGCAGCCTGGACGGCGCGGCCGCCGCCCTCGAACCGGTGCTCGAACTGGACGAGGACAAACGCATCGCCCAACTCGAGGAACGCCTGTCCGTCCTCCGCCGGCGCCTCGCCAGCCCGGAGTTCCGCGCCGCGGGCGAGGCACAGGATCTGGACGAGAGAATCGAGGAGTTCTGCGGCTCCACCGCCGCCCGCAGCGTGTTGCCGCCCGATACCTCGCGCTGAAAAAAGCTGGTTGCGGGCTAATGGCACCATTGACGGGGTGAGCCCTCAGAGTCACCCTTCGCATCGGTCCCCGCGCATGCTGGAGCAGTCCACCAAGCTCCAGAACGTTCTCTATGAGATCCGGGGGCCGGTACACGCGCATGCGGCGCGGCTGGAGGCCGAGGGGCATCGCATCCTCAAGCTGAACATCGGCAATCCCGCGCCGTTCGGGTTCGACGCGCCCGACGTGATCATGCGCGACATGATCGCGGCGCTGCCGTACGCGCAGGGCTACAGCGAGTCGAAGGGCATCCTGTCGGCGCGCCGGGCCATCTTCACCCGCTACGAGGTGGTGCCGGGCTTCCCGGAATTCGATGTGGACGACGTCTACCTGGGCAATGGCGTCTCCGAGCTGATCACCATCGTCATGCAGGCGCTGCTCGACAATGGCGACGAGGTGCTCATCCCCGCGCCGGACTACCCGCTGTGGACGGCGATGACCTCGCTGGCCGGCGGCACCCCGGTGCACTACCTGTGCGACGAGTCCAACGGCTGGCAGCCCGACATCGCCGACATGGAATCCAAGATCACCGACAAGACCAAGGCGATTGTCGTGATCAACCCGAACAACCCCACCGGGGCGGTGTACTCCGCCGAGGTGCTGCAGCAGGTGGTGGACCTGGCTCGCAAGCATCAGCTGCTGCTGCTGGCCGACGAGATCTACGACAAGATCCTCTACGACGACGCCAAGCATGTGTCGCTGGCCACGCTGGCCCCCGATCTGCTGTGCCTGACCTTCAACGGCCTGTCCAAGGCCTACCGGGTCGCGGGCTACCGCTCGGGCTGGCTGGTCATCACCGGTCCGAAGGATCACGCGGGCGGCTTCCTGGAGGGCATCGACCTGCTGGCCTCCACTCGCCTGTGTCCGAATGTGCCCGCGCAGCATGCCATTCAGGTGGCGCTGGGCGGACATCAGAGCATCGACGATCTGGTGCTGCCGGGCGGGCGGCTGCTGGAGCAGCGGGATGTGGCCTGGCAGAAGCTGAACACGATTCCGGGTGTGTCGTGTGTGAAGCCGGAGGGCGCGCTGTACGCGTTCCCGCGGCTGGACCCGGAAGTCCATGAGATCCACGACGATTCGAAGCTGGTGCTGGATCTGCTGCTGCAGGAGAAGATCCTGATGGTGCAGGGCACCGGCTTCAACTGGCCGCATCACGACCATCTGCGCATCGTGACGCTGCCGTGGGCGCGGGATCTGTCGGTCGCCATCGAACGATTCGGCAACTTCCTGTCCAGCTACCGCCAATAACTTCCGGGCGGAAATATCTACCGGTAGGGTTCATGGGGTATCCCGTGAGCCCTCTCGACCTGCGCCTATACGGTTTTGTCCCGGAGCGGACACCCTCCCTCGCGGGGTGTGGCGCAGGTGGGACTCTGGCTAAAACAAACCGCTGGTACGAAAAAGTTGGGTTTTTAGAGACTTAGCTAGCGCAAAGAACCGTCTTTTGTGTACAGTGGTCCTCGGCACTTCGAGTGCCCGGCCGGACCGCCTACCCCCCCTGGGCCGTCCGGCCCTGGTTAGTCGGCCTACCCCCCCTGGGCCGCTGACCCCGGGCGGCGGAGACATCCCCCTGCTCTCCGCCGCCCCCTAAAAAATTCTCGCGATCGCGACCGCCTCACCTGGCACAATGCCGAGACCTCTCAGCATGTCAAAAATGGTTTTCGTTTAGGCTCTCCGCGTGAGCGATCACCATCACCACCATCACGACCACTCGGGACCCATCGCGATCGGCGCCAACGCGGCCAAGGTCGTGATCGGACTGCTCGCGTTGATCGGCGTGGCGGTCGTGGCCGGGCTGATCTGGCTCTGGCCCAGCGCTCAGCACATCGACATCCCCCTGCCCATGCAGAACGGCGGCGGCGGTGCGGTGCAGACCGAGGCCGGCACCGTGATCAAGCAGGACATCGGACCCTGCGGCAGCCCCTCCAACGGCCGGGTCTTCAGCGACGAACCACAGGCCCCGCGCGCCAACGGCTACTCGTGCCAGCGCAGCATCGTCACCATCGACTCCGGACCCAGCCGGGGTGAGAAGACGCTCTTCGAGATCGCGCCCGGGCCCGGTCAACCCGATCTGCGCGCCGGCGACAAGATCCGCATCGTGCGCCAAGTGGATCCGAAGGCCGACAAGAACGCCGACCCCAGCCTGGTCACCACCTACTCGTTCGACGACTACGCGCGCGGACTGCCGCTGACCATCATCGGCATCGTGTTCGCCGTCGTCATCATCGCGGTCGCGCGGTGGCGCGGACTGCGGGCGCTGCTCGGACTCGTGGTCGCCTTCGGCGTCCTGGTGGTGTTCCTGCTGCCCGCGCTGCTGGACGGAAAACCCGCCATCCCAACGGCACTCGTCGCGGGCGCGGTGATCCTGTACGCGGTGCTGTATCTCGCGCACGGGGTGAATCTGCGTACCAGCTCGGCGCTGCTGGGCACGCTGTCGGCGATGGTGCTGGCGGCCGTATTGTCCTGGGCGGCACTGAAGATCACCCATCTGACCGGGTTCTCCGAAGAGCAGAACACCAATGTCGCCACCTATCTGCAGCATGTGAGCATCACCGGGCTGCTGCTCGCCGGGTTCATCATCGGCTCGCTGGGTGTGCTCAACGACGTCACGATCACCCAGGCGTCCGCGGCCTTCGAGCTGGCGGCGCTGGACGAGAAGTCCACGCGGCGCGGGATTTTCGCCGCGGCCATGCGGGTCGGGCGGGACCACATCGCCAGTACCGTCTACACCCTGGTGCTCGCCTACGCCGGTGGCGCGCTGCCGTTGCTGATGCTGTTCAGCGTGGCGGGGCGGTCCATGCGCGACGTGCTGACCGGCGACGCGGTGGGCATCGAGATCGCGCGCTCCGCGGTCGGCGGTATCGCGCTGGCACTGTCGGTGCCACTGACCACCGCCATCGCGGTGTTGCTGGCGCGACCGCCGGGTACGGCGCGCGCGGTCGCGGCCACGGGCGGCAATCGGCCTCGGAGTGGTGGGCCGCAACGGAATACGCCGCGGCGAACCGGTGGACCGGCGGGCGGCCCGCGCACCGGCGGACAGCCCACGGCGCGGCGCGGCGGCGATCCGAACGCACCGCGCTCGGGTTCGCAGTTCGTGGTGCGGCTCGGACCGGATACCGGCGACCCGCGCACCGGGCCGCAGCCGGCACCGCCCCAGGCCCCCGCCGAGTCCGGGGACGGGGATCCGACGGTACCGAGAACCAGTGTGGTGCAACCGGGTCCGACTCCGGTCGAGCCCGCGCCGCCGCCGCAGCAGTCGTGGTTCGAGGGCGGGGCGCCGCCCCAGGAGCCGCGGTACACCACGTCGTCCTGGTTCCATCCCGACGAGCCGTGGTCGGAACCGGGTGCGCGGAACCCGGGGCCGCCACCCGAACCACCGCGCGGCGGCCGGCATTCGCGGCCCGATTCCTGATCGAACGGGCTGCTGGGGCGAAAGATGGTGCGAGGGGCGTGTTTCCGAGGAAACACGCCCCTCTCCCGTTCCGCGAGTCGTCTCCGGGTTCGGATTCGGCGGTCACCGTACCCCTCACTCGCGACGCGGGGGTTCTAGAGCGCCTGCCAGAGGGCGGGCGCGGCGGTCGGCGTCCAGCCCGGGTCGTACACCGTGTGCGCCTGCAGGCAGCGGTAGCGCTTGCCGCTGTACGTGACGACGTCGCCCACCGCGTAGTGTTCGCCGACCGTCCACGCGCCCGCGCCCGGCTGCGCCGTGGTGGTGGCCGGGGGTTGATGGCTGTGGGTGGTGCTGGGCGGCGGCTGGTGACTGTGCGTGGTGGTCGGCGCTGTCGTGGTGGTGGCGGGGGGCGTCGTGGTGGCGGGAGGCTTTGTGGTGGTGGGTGTTCCGCCGCCACCACTCCCGATCTGGAGGTCGACGCAGGAGTAGAAGGCGTTGACGGTGTCGCCGATGTTCCAGACCGCCAGCAGTTTCTGGCGGCCGCTGTACTTGCTCAGGTCCACGGTGTGGCTGACGCCGTCCTGGGGTGGGGGGTTATTGCCGCCGTCGACGACCGCGACCCGGGTGCCGCCGATGAAGTACTCCCAGTTCAGCGTGCGGTGCAGGGCGGTGAACGTCCAGGTGAAAGTCACTGTGCTGCCGACGGATTGCACCTTCCACGGCTTGCTGTCGTCATCCAGTTCCGGGAAGCGGGAGTTGCCGCCGCTGCATTTGTCCGAGCCCTTGGGCGCTTCGACGCTCTGCGGCTCGTATTGGATGTCGCCGCAGGGCACCAGACCTTTCGCGCACTGGGCCTGGCGACTGAGCGGTGACGCCACGTAACCGTGGGCGCTCGCCGGGGCGGCGGGCAGGACAGCGACGAGCAGCGGTGCGATGCCGGCGGCCCCGAGGAGGGACAGACTTCTTCGAGCTATCAACGTGAAACCCCTAGAGAGAGTGGGGCAGCGGAGGCCGGCGTGCTGTCCCGTGACGGATCTGTGATGTGATCCAGACCACTTTGTAGCAAGAGCGTGCTCAAAAAGATATGACTCAGCAACGCTTTGGTCAAGCGTCCTATCTCAGATGACCGAATTATCCCTTTGCGCAGCAAACTTCAGGGGTGTCACAGCAAACTCGTTGGATGGCAGTGGAGTTCGCGCCCGGTCAGACAGCCGTTCTCGCCGCTTCACACAGCGCCGCGACTCCGTCGGCGTCCGTGGCGAAATGGTCGAAACCGCTCGGCACCCCGAACTCGGCGAAGGTGACCTCGGTATCCGGCTGCGAGCGGCCCGGCACCGGAATGCGCACGGCCGCATGCAGATCCCGCGTGCCCGTCAACTCGATCACCCGCCGGGCGTTGTCGGCGCGCAGGCCGCCGCAGGCCATCACGTCGATGCGGCCGTCGGACAGGCTCACCATGCGCGCGATCAGGGACGCGCCGTCCAGCACCGACTCCTGGCGGCCGGAGGTGAGCAGCCGGGTGAAACCCAGTTCCAGCAGCTGGTCGAACCCCGCGTAGGGATCGGCGCACACGTCGAACGCGCGGTGGAAGGTGACCTCCAGCTCGTCGGCGGCGGCCAGCAGTTCGGTATTGGCGGCCGGGTCCACGTGCCCGTCCTCGTCGAGCACGCCGACCACCACGCCGTGCGCGCCCGCCGCCCGGACCCGCTCGACATCGGCGCGCATGAGCGCCACCTCGTCGGGGGTATAGCGGAAATCACCGGGGCGCGGCCGGATCAGGACGTGCACCTGGGTGTGCCCGGCCGCGGCCACGGCCGCCTCGATGAGCGCGGGACCCGGCGTGAGCCCCCCGACCGTGAGGCCCGAACACAACTCCACGCGCGCCGCCCCCGCCTGTTCGGCGATCCGGACCCCGCCCAGAGACTCCACCCCGATCTCGACCCGCACCGCCCGCGCATCCGTCATACCTTGCAGTATGGCGAACTCCCGCCAAGTTTGTTGCCCGAGATTAGCCGCTGGGCGGTGAACGCCTCGTGAACCGGGCCACACCGTGACCGGAAACGACGAGGGCGGCGCTACCCATTCGGTAGCGCCGCCCTGGTCAATCAGGTTCGGCAGCCCGGTGTTTCGGGCCGGAGCCTAGTTCTTGCGGCCCGGAGCCTTCATGCCCGACTTGAAGCCGAGACCACCCGGCTTCGCGGCGGGCGGCGTCGCGCCATTGCCTTCCGAAGTGCCATTGCCTTCCGAAGCACCGTTGCCTTCCGAAGAGCCATTGCTCTCCGAGATGCCATTGCTCTCCGACACGGCCGGTTCGGCCGGGGCGGCGGGCTCGGCCTCGGGAGCCGGAGCGGCCGCCGGAGCCGAATCGGCCGGAGCCGCAGGCGCTTCCGGCGCCGGGGCGGCGGCCGGAGCTGCGGCGCCCGGAGCCTTCGGGCCGGGACGCTTCAGGCCCGACTTCATGGCCAGACCCTTGGGCGCGATGGACGGCTTGGCCTCCGCGGCCGGGGCAGCGGGAGCCTCGGCGGCCGGAGCCGGAGCGGCGGCCGCGGGAGCCTCGACGGGTGCGGCCGCGGCGGCGGGCTTGGCGCCCGGAGCCTTGGCGGCGCCCTTCATCTGCAGACCCTTGCCGCCGGGAGCCTTCAGGCCACCCTTCATGGCGAGCCCGCCCGGCTTGGCGGCCGGAGCCTCCGGAGCGGCGGCGGCCTCGGCGGGAGCCGCGGCGGCGGAAGCGGTTTCGGCCTTCGCGCCCGGGGCCTTGGCGGCGCCCTTCATGGCCAGACCCTTGCCGCCGGGGGCCTTCAGGCCGCCCTTCATGGCGAGGCCCTTGGCCGGAGCCGGGGCGGCGGTCTCCTCAGCCGCCGGAGCGGCCTCGGCGGCGGGAGCCTCGGTCTTCGCGCCAGGGGCCTTGAGCCCGCCCTTCATGGCCAGGCCCTTGCCGCCGCCCGGCGGCTTCAGGCCACCCTTCATACCCAGGCCGCCACCGGCCGGAGCGGCCTTCGGCGCGGCCTCGGCCGGAGCCTGCGCGACCGCGACCGCGGCCTTGACCGGCTCCGGAGCGGGTTCCGGCTCGGGCTCGGCCTTGGGGGTCTGGATGACCTTCAAGTTCTCGGTCAGGGTCGCGGCGTCCACACGGTTGATGGACTGCAACATCAGCTGCGCGACATCGACGACCTCGACGCCCTGACCGACCTCGCCACCGTCCTTACGGGCGGTCACACCATCGGTGAGCATCACCCGGCAGAACGGGCAACCCGTCGCGATCATCGACGGCTCGTTGCCGCCCTTGAGCGTGTCGAGCGCCTCGTCGACCCGGTCGATGTTGATGCGCTTGCCGAGCTGCTCTTCCATCCACATGCGCGCGCCACCGGCACCACAGCACATGGAACGTTCGGCGTGACGCGGCATTTCGACCAGAGTCGAGCCCGAGGCCTCCATCAACTCACGCGGCGCGTTGTAGATCTTGTTGTGCCGGCCCAGATAGCAGGGGTCGTGATAGGTCACGTTCTGCGCGACCGGCGACACCGGCACCAACGCCTTGCCCCGCACCAGACGGTTCAGCAGCTGAGTGTGGTGCACGACCTCGTAGGTGCCACCCACCTGCGGATACTCGTTGTTGAGCGCGTTGAAGCAGTGCGCACAGGTCACGACGATCTTCTTCTTGGCCTGCTCGACACCCTCGAACACCGAGTTCAGCAACTCGATGTTCTGCATCGCCAACTGCTGGAACAAGAACTCGTTGCCCGCGCGGCGAGCCGAGTCACCGGTGCAGGTCTCCTCCTGCCCGAGCACCATGAACTTGGTGCCCGCGGTCGCCAGCAGCTCCGCGACAGCCTTGGTGGTCTTCTTCGCGCGGTCCTCGTACGCGCCCGCGCAACCCACCCAGAACAGGTACTCGTAGCCGTCGAAGGAGTCGGCGTCACGCCCGAAGACCGGAACCTCGAAGTCGACCTCGGAGATCCAGTTCAGGCGATCCTTGGCGTTCTGACCCCACGGGTTGCCCTTGTTCTCCAAGTTCTTGAACAAACCCGCCAGCTCGGAGGGGAACTCCGACTCGATCAACACCTGATAGCGACGCATATCGATGATGTGATCGACATGCTCGATATCCACCGGGCACTGCTCCACACACGCACCACACGTCGTGCACGACCACAACACCTCGGGATCGATGACGCCGTTGACGTCCTCGCCACCGACCAGCGGACGCTCCGCCTCCGCACGCGCGGCCTCCGAGATCTGCGCCAGCGCGCGCTCGTTCGGCTTGCCCTCGGCGTCGACCAGACCGATCTCGTCGCCACCCATGTCCTTGCGGCCGCCGGCCAGCAGGTACGGGGCCTTGGCGTAACCATGGTCACGCAGCGACATGATCAACAGCTTCGGCGAGAGCGGCTTGCCCGTGTTCCAGGCCGGGCACTGCGACTGGCAACGACCACACTCGGTGCAGGTGGTGACGTCGAGGATGTCCTTCCAGGAGAAGTCCTCGAACTTGCCCACACCGAAGGTGTCATTGTCCGGATCAGCGGTCTCCATCTCGATCGGCTTGCCGCCCGACATCATCGGCTTGGCCGCGCCCAGGGCGACGTCGCCGTCGGCCTCACGCTTGAAGTAGATGTTCGGGAACGCGGCGAAGCGGTGCCACGCGACACCCCAGGTGACATTGCGGCCGACCAGCAGCAGGAAGAGCGCGCCGGAGCAGAGCTTGATGAACGCGAAGACCGACACCAGGGCGATCGACTCGGGCAGCAGCTTGGCGACCTGCTCGGTGAAGAAGTCGCTCCAGGTGTGAGATTCGCCGTAGGTCGCGATCTTGCCGGCCTTCACGAAGACCATGCCGAGGCCCTCGACGAGGACGATGGACTCGATCACGTAGGCGGGCGCGAACTTCGAGCCGCTGAAGCGCGACAGGCGCGCGGGCACCCGCGGGTGGTTCAGCTGGCGGATGACGATCAGCACGACGATGCCGACAACCGTTCCGATGCCGAGGATTTCGTCGACCAGGTGGTAGATGCCCCAGCCGCCGATGATCGGCCAATGGAACTCGGGGTCGAAGATCTGGCCGTAGGCCTCGAACCACAGGATGAAGCCGAGCAGGAAGCCGATCATGACCAGCCAGTGCGCCCAGCCGACAGTGCGGAACTTGTTCATGCGCGTATGCGCGATGAACTCCACCATCATGGTCTTGAAGCGGGGGAAGAACGGCCGCCAGCGATCGGGCGCGGACTGCCCGACCATGATGGTGCGCGCGATATTTCGCACGCCTCCGATGAACGATGCCCAACAGAAGACTGTGAACACCGCCCCAATCGTGCCCAGCGTCACTGTCAGGGCATTCATGTCGCGACCTCTCTTACGGTTCTCCGAGCGTTTCGCGAGGCAGCCTGGTACGCCTCGAGATGCTCGTATCCTAATGGACGGTAAGTTACCCACCGGTAACTTAGTTGTCCAGGGTTTCCCACACCGTAAATCCCGGCAAATCACGCCCTTAACCAAGGGCAGGCTTACTTCTAAAGATGGTGGCGTGCAGAAAGAAACCAATCTCGCAAATCGTAATGTGATCGACTAGGCTCACGCTGTCCGACAGCTGTGCGCGTCTTCACATGCTCGGGGAGGACTCGTCCTAGCGCGTAGAGGCATGGCCCGAGGGAAGCCGGGCCTCGCGTGGCGAAGAGCGCACAGCGGATACCTGATGACGGATTGGAAACCAACCAAATGAAGCTTCGCAGTACCACTGCGGCTGCTGCCCTGGTCATCGGCGCAATGACCATCGGGATGACGACCGCTCACGCCGACAACGCTCCTGCGCAGCCTGCTGGAATCAACTACTCCACCAAGCTGGTCGACGGCAAGACGATCGTCTCCACCCTGAAGAACGGCACCTTCGAACTCGCGCAGCAGGACGGCGCGACGCCCGAGGACCCGAAGCAGACGGTGGTCAACGTCAAGGATCAGCAGGGCGCGGTCGTGATCTCGTTCCCGCTGTCCTACACCGCGGCGGGCACCCAGATCCCGGTCAAGTCCGAGGTCAAGGAAGACGGCAAGGTGCTCGAGGTCGTTCCGGAGAAGCCGGCCGACTTCAACCCCGGCACCCAGGTGCTGGCCGCCGCGCCGGTCGCCTCCGCCAAGCCGATCGCCTCCTCTGACGAGAACCAGAAGGCGATGAGCTACTTCTCCACCCAGTTCAGCCTCGCGCTGGGCATCGGCAGCTTCGTGGGCACCGCCCTCGGCGCGATCATCGGCTGCGTTGTGACCATCGTCGCCGGCTGCGTGCCGGGTCTGGTCGCGGGCGCCGGCATCGGCGGCATCCTCGGCACCATCGCCGCGGGTGGCCCGACCCTGGTCGCGGCCGGTATCGATCTGCTGAACACCATGCAGGCGCCGGACGGCACCACCAAGTGGGCTCCCGCTGCCCAGCAGCAGGTCACCCCGAACTAGTGACGTCGCCGGGGCATCGCCCCGGCAAGTTCGAACACCAGGCCCGCCTCGCTCGTCGGAGGCGGGCCTGGTGCTTTGTCAGGCGGGGAGGTCCATCCGGCCCTCGAACACCACGGTGTCGCGGCGGCGGCCGAAGCGGGCGAAGGTGCGCTCGGTCATCATGTAGCGTCCGTCCTCGCGCACCAGAAGGACTGTGCTGCAGCGGGTTCCGTGCACGGGATGGTTGACGAAACGCGCCGAGGCCGAGCGTTCGGTGAGCCGGTCGAGGCCGGTGCGGGGCAGTTCGGCGGCGGGGGCCGCGGTGCGGTCGGCCAGCACCCCGAGGTACCCCGCGACATCGCCCGGTGGCACCGCGGCCAGCGCGCGCACGCCATTGCGGACCTTCGGCCACACGGGGGCATCGGTGTCGGTGACGACCGTGCCGTCCGGTGTCAGCGAACCGACCAGTGCGTTGTTGGAGACGCCGTGGAAGCCGGGCGGCAGTTCCCGGGGGCCGCCCTCGCTCCGATTGCTGTGCCACCACAGCGTTTCCAGATCCGAGACCAGCAGATTGAAGCCGTTGTAGTCGTCGGGGGCGGTCGCGATGCCGCGCGCGAACTTCTCCGGCACCGCGTCGCCGCGCAGGAAATCCATCAGCAGCGCGCCGCGGGAGCGGACGTCGGTGCGGAACTCGCCGGGTAGTCGCACATTCGTGACCGTGGCGACGCGGTGCCGGTCGGGCAGCACGCCCAGCCAGGTGCCGGGCACCGGACCGGCCGCACCCTGATCCCGGCCCGCGAGCAGGCCCGGCACCTCGTCCCAGCGGCGCAGCGATTCCGTTGGGCGGGTGAAGAACTCGTCCCGATTGGCGGCGAGGATCAACCGGTAGTCCGGATGCGCCCGCCAGCCGAGCAACGCCAAACACATGACTCCAGGATGCCCGACGCGGCCGGGCCGCGACCACGCCCGGTCCCTCCCGTCCCACTGCTTGCCCACCGCCCCATCGCTGCCCCTCGGAGGGCCCCCGGTACCCAAGAAAGCGAAAAGGCCGGTAGCGGTTGAGCTACCGGCCTTTCCAAGGATGCTGTGCCTAGCTGGTGCGCACCCGCAGACCCGGGTTGTCGGAGAGCACCGTGCTGATCGGCTGCGCGAACAGCTGCGGGGTGTTGCCGGTGATCAGACCGATCAGGTTCGGGATCTCGCAGATCGGGTAGTCGGCGACCGAGGAGGCGCTGGAGATGCCCAGAGCCAGGGTGCCGGTCACCAGCGGGCCGCCCGAATCACCGGGCAGGGCGCAGATATTCGACGAGAACGACTGGGTGAGCAGGCGGTCGCCGACCTGGACGGTCTGGTCGACGGCGTTCACCACGCCGCAGCTGAAGCCGGCGCGCGCGCCCGACTTGCAGACCGGAGCGCCCACCACGGGGACGGCCACACCGGTGACGGTGATCGGGGCCGCGTTCGGGACGCTCACCAGCGGGTTGGAGAAGCTGTCCCGGAACTGGTCGTTGATGCCGACGATCGAGTAGTCCTGGTTGCCCAGTACCGACTTCTGGAACGAGCCCATCTGCGGGCCCATGCTCTCGCCGACCAGCTGGAACACGCCGGGGGAGTTGGCGCCGCCGGTGGCGGGGATGTTCGGGTTGCAGTGGCCCGCGGTGATGTTCACGACATTGCCGTTGCCGTCCACGCCGTTGAAGCCCAGCGAGCAGCGCAGCGACATGCGACCGGCCACCGAGGCGAAAGCGTCACCGGCGGCCATGGCGCGCGGGCCGGCTCCGGCGATCTCCGCGGCCTTCGGGACGTCCTGGCCCTCGCCGCCGACCGGCGGGGCGGCCATGACGATGACGCGCGCCGGGTCCACGAAACCGGGCAGCGGGATGTCGGCCTTGTCCACGCGGACCGCGATGCTGTTGTTCAGGGTGTCGACGGCCACGCCACGGATCGACTTGGACACCGACTCCGGCTGGTCCTTGAGCCACTGCTGGAAGGCGTTCTTCTCGCCGCGCAGGGTGGTCTCGCTCTTGGCGACGTCCTTGGCGGTGAAGCCCGCGTCCTGCACGGCCTTGCGAGCCTGCTCGTGCGCGTCGCCGGGGGCGATCGCCACGATCGCCTTGCCGGTCTCGTCCAGCCAGGCGCCACCGAAGACATCCGGGAACTGGCGCTGTGCGGTGGTGGCGAAGCTGGCCACCTTCTGCGCGACGTCGGCGCGGTTCAGGTAGTCCTGCGGGGAGATCTTGAGGTCACGGCTGATCGCGTTGATCAGCTCGGCCGGCAGGTTCGGGGTCGCGGGGGTCTCGGGCTCCGCATGCGCGCTCGCCGCCAAGGGTCCGGCGACGAGAACCGCGGTGGCCGCGATCGCCGCAGTTCGGACAAGGGACCGTGGGCGTCGGCCCGCGGCAGGCATGGAGGCGCGCATACGTGGCAGGAGCATGGCCCCGACTATATGGTGTCCAGCCCGTTATGCCTACTTATTGCCAGATGACGTTTCGGTATTCGCAGAGCAAACGGCAGGCATGGGAGATTGGCCCCCCAATGCGGGGGATGTCCGATTTTCGCGGCCCGTCGCACCGGGCCGCGAATCCGTCACTCGGCATGAATCACGCACGAAGTGAATCACTCACGTGTGCGAGCGAGTCCGCACCTGAATTCCGCTGCCGACGCCTCCGCCCGAATTGGCGTCGATTTCGTTCAGAATCGGGCGCAGCGGGATGCCCAGCGACGCGGTGCCGCCGTACTGCGCGAGCTGCGTGTTGGCCTCGTTGCAGTTCGGTGCGTCCGCCGCGTTGGAACCGCTGGTGATGCCCAGCGCCAGGGTGCCGGTGACGATGGCGCCGCCGCTGTCACCGCCCAGGGTGCAGGCGCTGGAGGCGAAGCCGCGGATCGTCTTCGAATTGCCCTCGGTGGTGTAGAGCTGGGTCTCGACCCGGTCCGCCACCACGAAACCGCAGGTGAACGTGGACGACTGGCCCGACTTGCAGACCGGCGCGCCCGTGATCGGGTCGGCCACACCGGTAATGGTGAGGGTGGTGCCGTTGGCGCCGCGTACCGACGGCTGATCCATGCCCGCCTTCACCGCGTCGTCATTGAGCTTGATGACCGAATAGTCCAGCGCGCTGCTGCCGCCCAGGTTCGAGGTAACGAAAGTGCCGACCTTCGGACTGGACAACAGGTTTTTGACATTCGGCAGGTACACCTCGGCGCCGGTGCCCTTGTCCACATTCGGATTGCAATGCCCCGCGCTGATGTTCAGCGCATTGCCCGCGGAATCGACGCTGTTGAATCCGAACGAGCACACATCCACCCCGTGCAGCGAGGTGTCGAGCGGAGTCGGTGCGGTGATGTAGGTGTCGCCGCCCATCGGCCGCCGCTCCACCGGGCCGCCGGAGTTCGGCGACAGGATCACCTTGATATTGGCGATCAGGGTGGGCAGATTCAGCAAATGGCCGCCCGGGGTGTTGGCGACGCTGAGCACCAGCTGGCTGTTGAGGAAGTCGATGGCCACCGAATTGATCGCGCCCGAGATCTCCCGCGGCAGCGTGGTGATCCACTGGTTCAGCTGATCGACCGAGTTCTCCAGGCCGTCCGCGCTGATCGGGGCCAGCCGGGTCTGGTACCCGGCGGCCGCGGCGACCTTGGCGGCGTCGAGGGAGGTGACGGCCAGCACCGGCTTGCCGTCGGTCCCGATCCAGGCGCCCGCGAAGTCGTCGGGGCGCTGGGTGCGGAATTCGCTGGCGTAGTCCCGCAACTGCTGGGCCTTGGCCGCGCGGTCCAGGTATTCGGCCGGAGTCATCTTCAGATCGCGCTGGATAGCGGTCACCAGTTCGGCCGGAAGGCTCTCGGCGGCAAGCTGATCCGGGGAGGCCGGGTCTGCGGTGGCGGTGCTCAGAAGGGGCCCGATGAGAACGGTCGAGGCAACGGCGACGGTGGCTGCTCGGACCGCGGCGCGGCGCGCCATGAACTTGCGCATGGAGTCCCTTCGTAGTGCACCAGCAGACCGGCTTCGGCGGGGAAAGGTTCCGGGTTACCTTCCGGAAGGTCGGTCAGCGCACCACTTTAGGGCACAAACCTCGGATGGTCGCTACGAAATCAGCGCTGACTCTGTCCCCACGGGTCTTGCAGCACCGGAGCCGGCGGCAGGCCGAATGTCGGTACCGGCGGATTCTGATAGATCGGCGGATACGGACGGGTGGTGGTGGGCGGCACCGTGGTCGCCGGAACCGGCGGCAGGGTGGTCGTCGGCTCCGGAGTGGTCGTCGGCGGCGTCGTGGTCGGCGCCTCGGAGGTCACCGGGGCATCGGCCGGATCGACGGGCGCGGCCGCGGTCGGATGCAGCGAACCGGTCGGCGGTAGCAGCGGCGGGGCGACCCCCGCGGTGGCGTCCGGTTCGTTGCGGACCTCGCCGCGCGGCGGGCCGGGGGTGGAGTCGTCCTGGCGCAACACCGCCGCCACTCCGACGCCACCGAGCAGCAAACCGATCAGCGCGGCCGCCCCGGCGATGATGTACGGGCCCCGGGAGGCCCGGGGTGCGTGCGTGACCGCGGCCGCCGGAATCGACCGGGCGACCACCGGCTCGGCGGCGGTGGCGGCCGGAACCGCCGCGACCGCGGCCGAATACGCCTGCGCCAGCGGCTCGGACGACTTCAGCGCGGGCAGCACATCGGTGACGTCGGCGGCGTTCACGGCGGACGCGGTGGCATCGGGCGGGGTCAGCCCGGCCGGAGTGGACAGCACCGCCGCCAGGGCCGCACGGGCCGCGTTGTAGGCGAGGGTCTTGCCGGTCTCCGCGTCCGCCTGCGGTAGGTCGCGCTCACTGACCAGCACCACCGACTTCAGGCCCAGGTAGTCCAGGGCCTCACGCAGCGAGCGCACGTGCGGGTCGGTCCAGCCGGTCGGATGCGCGAGATAGAACTCGGCGGGCCCGTTGAGGTGTTCGGCGGCCTGACTGATCAGGCAGAACACCGCCGTGGCCATCAGGTCCTCGGCGCGGTACGCCTCGCCGTCGTCCACCGGCAGCCCGGCCGGGTCGCCGACCGCGCCGACGAAGCCGCGAATGGAGTGCGAATAGCCCTCCGGCGCGTCCCCGCCCAGCACGGCGTCCCCGTCGTCGGACATGTGCAGCACCGATTCACGCACGGTGTAATGCACCGGGAGCGTGGCGTCGTCGCCGGTCACCACGGCTACGACGGATTCGTCGTCCGCGATCCGCAGGCCCACGCCAGTGGCCATCCTCGTTACCTCACTCGGTGCGTCCGGTCTCTCCGCGCCCGGATCAGACCAGGAGTGAACCGTGACCCATGGCGCGGAGCATTGACAATAACTCCGAACGCGACCCCGCACCGATTCGACGTCTCATCCGGGCCACGTGATGTTCCACGGTTTTGGCCGAGATGTAGAGCCGGGCGCCGATCTCCCGGTACGTCAAACCCAGGAGCACCAGTTCGGCCACCTCGCGTTCGCGTTCGCTCAGCACGGTATCGGTGACCGGTTCCGGGCGCGCCTGCGGGGCCGCGGGCTCGGGCACCCGGACCGGCGATTCCGGCGGCCGGGACTGCGCGCGCACCGTGCGGGCCAGCTTCAGCAGGGCGGTCGCGGTGGCGGCGTCGCTCGCCGCCAGCGCGGCCTCACTGGCCAGCCGGGCCGCGTCCCAGCGCAGGCCGAGCCCGGCCAGTCGCGCCACCGCGCCCTCGACCCGATCCCGCAGCACCTGTCCGCGCAGCACCAGCACCCAGGTGCGGCCCGCGTCGGCCAGTACGGCGGCCTGCGGATCGCCCGCCGAGGCGGCCGTCTTCAGCCGATGGGCGTGCGGCAGCAGCGCTTCCGGGCTCTCCTGGGCGATCGCGGCCTGAATCGCGTACCAGTGGAAGGCATTCGACCAGACCGGCGGTTCGCCGAGGCGGCGCAGCAGTTCGTCGGCGCCGGTCACCAGGGCGGTCATTCGCGCTTCGTCGCGCAAACGGATTCCGGCCAGCCACAGTTCGCCGATGGGCAGCAGCGCCAGCAGGTCCGCGCCGACCTCGTCGAACAGCGGGTAGGCCTGCTGCCAGGCCAGGGCCAGCGCGGCATGGTCGCCGCTGCGGCGGGCCAGGCCGACGATCACGCCGTGTGCGAGCAGGCGATCACGCGGATCCAGTTCCGCCACCGGCACTTCCGACATGAGGGTGGCGGCCGAATGCTCGTCGCCGCCCAGCATGGCCACCCAGGCGCCGAGCACCAGGCTCTGCGGCGTGGGGCTCGCGCCGCGCAGGGCGTCGGCGGCACGGCGGGGGTCGCCCATGCTCAGGCACAGCAGCACCGCGATCGACACCGCCGAGCACGGCAGGAAGCGATCGCCGCCGTCGTCGGCCGGGGCCGGACCGGAGTGCGCCGCGTGGATCAGCGCCGATGCCGCCGACACGGCCGCACCGCGGCGGGCCTGCGCCGGATTGGCGAAACGCTGCCCGGCGAGGGTCGCCGGGGGGACCGCCCGCATCTCCGCGGTGAAACCGGTGGGGGCCGAGACGGTTCCGAAGTCGCCGACCGGTGCCGGCGAAGGCGGTCGGGCGCCCGTGACGGTGTGGCCGCGGTGGTCACCGGCGGCGAGCGCACCCGCACCGCCGGGTCCGCCATTGCGCGCGGCGACCGCGTCGTACGCGCCGCGGGCCGGGTCGGTCCCCGGCGCGGGGCGGTGGAAAGACGCGGGCGCCGAGGAGTATTCGGTTCCGGTGCGACCGTTGCCGGCCGCGCCGGGCGACGGCTGTCCGGTCCCGGAACGCCCGCCGCCGAGCGCTCCGGACGCGGCCGCTCCGTGCTGCGTGGCGTGGGGGCGCTGGGCCGTCTGGGCTCCGGGCGATCCGATCGAATCGGACAGGGCGTGCGCGATGGACGCGGCCCGTGAGGTCGCCTCGGTGGGTGGCCACTGCCCGGCATTGACCGAGAGGGCCTGTGCGCCTCGGACATCGCCGGACAGGCACAGCACGGTGGCCGCCACCGCCCAGTCCGCGCCCACCCGGGCGGGCCCGAGCCACGTGTAGAGCTGTGCCGCTCGATCGGCCAGACCGCGCCGGGTCCAGACGCCCGCGCAGACACGGACCGCGACGGCCAGATCGGTGAGCGGGATCGAGGGATTCGCCAGGCTGGGTTCGGCCAGGCGCAGCGCGGTGTCGCCGTCGCCGCTGCGGGCCGCGGCGTCGGCCCAGCGGACCGCCAGCGCCTCCGGGTTCGCACCGGCGGCGGCCGCGGACGCGTAGTAGCGGACGGCCTCGTCACCGGCGCGTTCCGCGGCGGCGCACAGGAACGCGGCCAGCCGCTCGTCGCGGAGGCCGGATTCGGCGAGCAGCAGCGCGGTGTGGTCGCGCAGCAGTCCGGCGTCCAGGCGGGCGTGCAGCAGGCGGCGGGCGACGGTCAGGAAACGGCGGTCACCGACGAGGGTGCGCAGCGGGGCGACCGCCGGGGCCAGCAGCAGATCGGCATCGGTGACCAGGGCGCTGCCCCGGGCCCGGTCCACCAGACTCTGGGCGTCGGCGGGGGAGAGGTCGAGGACCTCGGTCAGTTCGCCGGTGTCCAGGCCCGCGCCGATGGCGGCCACCACCAGGGCGTCGAGCAGGTCCGGGTCGGAGTCGTCGAGCCGGGTCCGGGCCCACGCGGTCACCGCTTGATCGACGGCCGTCACGCCCGCGTCCAGGCGGGTCGCGCAGGCGGCGGTCAGGGCGGCCACCACGCCGCCGTGGATGCCACCGGTCTGGCGATGGATGTGCTGGGCCAGCCCGCGCGGCACCATCATGCCCAATTCCCGTGCGAACGGGGCGATCTCGGTCGCGCCCAGGGCGCGCAGATCGATCACGCGGCCGCGGCGGGCCACCAGATCGGTGAGCGCGCGCAGCCGGGCGTCGTGCGGCCGCGAGCGCAGCGCGATGACGACCGGGAACTCCCCGGATTCGGCTGCGGCGCGGAGCAGATCGAACTCGGCCGCGCCGAGGGTGTGCGCGTCGTCGACGACCAGGGCGGTCCGGGGGCGGCCGGTCTCCGCGCCGCCGGGACGCGGGGCCTGCGCCGGATGGTCGGTGAGCGTGACGCCGCGGGCGCGCAGCCGCGCCCGGATCGCGCCCAGCAGGGTGGACTTACCGGTGCCGGAACGGCCGCGGATGAGGTACAGCACCGCACCGGAGTCGCCGGAATCCAAGTCCCGGAATATCTCTCGCGCGCCCGGAAGTGAATCGAGCGCGACTGGGGTAACGCCTGTCACGAGGAACCAACTCTCAGCCGTGCGTACCGGGAATTTTCCCGAGTCCGTCGACGGCGTTGTTCAAGGCTCCCGTCGGGAGCTGGGGCGCCGGCACCTGCACGGGGGCGGGCACGGGAGGCTGCGGCAGCTGCATGGTCTGCACCGGCGGCTGCTGCTGCGCCGGGGCGGGCTGCGGCTGGGTCTGCGGCGCGGGTTGCGGCTGCGCCTGCTGGGTCTGCGGCGACTGGTCCGGCGCCGGATTCTGTTGCTGGGCAGGGGTATCCGACTGGCCGCCCGGGGCGGCCGGAGCGCCCACGGGGGCGCCGGCGGCCGGCGTGCCGGGCTGGGCGCCGCCCGGCTGGGTGGCGCCGGGCTGCTGCGGCGAGTTCACCGCGGCGATCGGACTGCCCGGCACGGCCGCGGCGGGCGTGCCGGAGGGGGTGGCCCCGCCGTTCGGCGCGGCCTTGTCCAGGGCCACCGCCGAGGTCGAAGGGGCCGGTGTGCCCGCGGGATTCGCGGGGGTGGACCGGTCTCCGGTGCCCATGGCCAGCGTGCCGGTCGCCACGGCGGCCACGGCGATGGCGGCCGCGCCGAACACGGCCAGCCGCTTCCAGTGCCGGAAGCCGCTCCGGGGTTCCTCGACGGGCAGTTCGGGCAGCAGCGGAATACGCGGAGCCACAGCGGGTTCCGTCGTCGTCTCGGGTCCGGCGACCGCCGGCGGAGCGGTGTCGGCGGGTTCGGGTAGGGAGCCGCCCCCGATGCGGCGGGGCACGCCCGCGGCGGTCCGGGGCGGAATGAGCGTGGTGCTGCCGTCGGCCTCGGCGTAGGTCGGGCCGCCGATCGCGATGGCCGGGTGGGCCTCGGTCTCGGTGAAGTCGGCGAGCAGGTCGGCGGCCAGCAGGGCCGCGCCGTGCGCACTCAGGTGGGCCGGGTCGGCGGCGGCCGCGACCGGGATGCCGAACTCGGTGGACAGCACCTCGGTTACCAGCGGGATGCTCGCGCCGCCGCCGGTGAGCAGGAAGCCGTCCAGATCGGCGGCGGTCAGTCCGGCGCGGCGCAGCGCCTCGCGGACCAGGTCGGTCGAACCGAGGAGCGGACCCCGCAGCAGCTCCTCGATATCGTCGCGAACCAGTCGCACATCGGCGACGCCGAGCATGGGCAAACGCACCGGCACCATGGTGGCGGTATTTGTGGAGAGAGTTTCTTTCGCAATTTTGCAGCGTTCCCGGAGCGCCGACAATTCTTGTTCCACTTCCGGGTCGAAAGGATCGAAATCTTTTTCGCCGACCGCATAGGCGAGGACATATCTCATCGTCAGCAGATCGAATTCCGAACCCGCCACCGCGGTGCTGCGGACCGGTTCGCCGAGCAGGCCCGACATGGCGCCCGTGCGCGCCACCGAGACGGTCAGCCCGGTGGCTCCGAGGTCGAACACCACCATCGCGCCGTCACGGCTGGAGCCGTGCACGTCCTGCAGCCAGCGCATGGCCGCCGCCGGTTCCGGGACCAGGGCGACCTCGCCCAGTCCGGCCTCGTCCAGCGCGGTCCGCTGCGTTTCCACGGTGTGCTGCGACCACCAGGCCGGGTAGCAGGCGACCGAGGCGCCCGCCGGGCCCATATCCGTCACCACGCGGCCGATGATGGTCGCCACCAGGTCCGCGGCCCGGACGACGGAGCCATCGCGGGTGCGGATGTCCACGGGGTCCCCGACCCGGGACAGGAAACTCTCCGGAACCTCCGTCTCCGCGCCCAGCGTGCTGGGCCGGGTATGGAGCTTGTGTTGTCCCCCCGAAGTTGTCACGGCAACCGTGTTCGACGACCCGACCGTGATGCCGAGCGCCAGCCCCTGACTCATTCGAGTTCCCCTGTCATTACCGGACACGCGGTGGGTGTTGCGCGTGCCGCTCGAAAGCTCTTGGTCCGATATGTCTGAAAACCCTCTGTTAGGCCGGTCGGCCCACCGAGCCTGTCGGTTGCTGGGGGGTTCTCGTTACCGATTCCCCGGCAGGTTTGGGGAAATTCCCCTAATGTTCGCAGGACCCCCAAGGTGGTCGATGGGGAAAGTGGGGGAGTTCACCCCGCACGCGTAACAACTCGTCTTCCCAACAGGAAAGTCAATTCGAGCAGTGCGGGTCAACGGGGCCCGCCCCACCAGGGAGACGATTGATCATGAGCCCCAACGCAATTCTCGAGTTCATCCTCAACCTGCTGCGCGACCACGAGGCCGCCGTCAGTTATTGCACCAATCCGGGCGCGGCCCTCGCCGCCGCCGGCCTGGACACCGTGACCCCGGAGGACATCGCGGCCGTGGCGCCGATGGTGGCGGAATCCGCGCTGGTTGCCGGAGGTTCGCAGCTGTCGAGCATCATCGCCGCGGGCGGGGCCGGCGGCCTCGGCGCCGGCACCGGTCTGGACGCCGGGCTCGGCGCGGACGCGGGCCTCGGCGCGAACGCCGGCGTGGGCGCGGCCACCGGAGTCGGTGCGAACGTGGGCGCCGGTCTCGTCGACAACGCGGCTCTGAACCTCGGGGCCGCCACCCTCGCCGCCACCCAGGTCAACCTCGGCACCGAGGTCGGCGCCGGCCTGGAGCTGGATCTCGCCAACAGCGTCGGCGCCGCCGTGGACGCGGCCGCCGGTCTCGGCGCGGGCCTGACCGCCGGACTCGGCGGTGCGCTCGGCGCGGCCGCCGACGTCGCGGCCGGTGTCGAAGCCAATCTGGGCGGTGTCCTCGGCGCCCAGGCCGCCGCCGACCTGACCTCCGCCCTCACCGGTGGCCTGGCGGCCGGCGCGGGCCTGGAAACCGGCCTGCAGGGCGCGCTCGACGCGGTCGCCCACGGTGGCGCGGACCTCGCCACCGGCCTGACCGGCGCGATCACCACCGCCGCCGACCTGGAGACCGGCCTCGGCGCGGGACTCTCCACCGCCGTCAACGCCGTCACCAGCGCGGGCGCGGGCCTGCAGACCGGCCTGAACGGCGCTCTCAACACCGGCCTCGGTCTGCAGACCGGTCTCAACGGCGCGGTGACCACCGGGGCCGCTCTCGGCACCCAGGTCGGCACCGGCCTGGAGACCGGCCTCCCCGGCGCCGCCGACGCCCTCCTCGGCGCGGGCACTCAGCTCGGCGCTGGCCTGGACACCGGCCTGCACGCGGGCGCGGACCTCGGCACCCAGCTCGGCGGCAACCTCGGCGCGGGCGTCGACACCGCTGTCGGCGCCGGCACCCAGCTGGGCGCGGGGCTGAACACCGGACTCCAGGCGGGCGCGGATCTCGGCACGCAGCTGGGCGGCGGTCTCGGCGCGGGGCTGAACACCGCGGTCGGCGCGGGCACGCAGCTGGGCGCGGGTCTCGAGACCGGCCTGAACACGGGTGCGCAGCTGGGCACGGGTCTCGACGCCGGGTTGCACACGGGTGCGGACCTCGGGACGCAGCTCGGTGCGGGCGTGGGCACCGGGTTGCACACGGGTGCGGACCTCGGGACGCAACTGGGCGCGGGCCTGGACACCGGGCTGCACACCGGTGCGCAGCTGGGTACGGGTCTCGACGCCGGGCTGAACACCGCGGTCGGCGCGGGTACGCAGGTCGGCGCGGGGCTCGAGACCGGGCTCAATGGCGCGGCGACTGTGGGTACCGGGCTCGGCGCGCAGGTCGGAAGTGGTTTGGAGACGGGCATTTCCGGCGTGGGCGGTGCGGCGACCGGAATCGGCACCGGCGTGCAGGGCGGGCTCGACACCGGCCTCCACGGCGCTGTCGGCGCCGGGACTCAGGTCGGGACCGGTCTGGATGCCGGGGTGCACTCGGCGGTCGGTGCGGGTACGCAGGTCGGCGCGGGTCTCGGCACCGGGCTGACCGGGGTCGGGAACGCGGTGGCCGGGCTCGACACCGGGGTCACCGGGACGACGCAGGTCGGCGGCGGGGCCCAGGTCGGGACCGGTCTGGATGCCGGGATGCACGGCGGCAGCGCGGTGGACGCCGGGCTGCACGGCGCGGGTGCGAATCCCTGGGCCGGAGTGGATGTTTCGCAGGCCTTCGGCGGCGGGGTGCACACCACCGGTCCGGACGCGTCGCTGTTCGGCGACGGTGGCGCGCACACCGGTGTGGATCTCGGGGCGCACGCGGGCGGCGATGTCGTCGGCGACATCCTGCACTCGTGACGCGAGGGGTCGCTCACCGCGGGTTCGCCGCGGTGAGCGACAGTCTCTCGACGATGCACTCGGAACATGGACGGCTGGAGCAGGTCGGTGAGCAAGCTGTGACAGGCATGGTGGCGGCGAATCCGCTGTTGACGATGGTCTCGGAGACCATCGCGGTGGCGCGGGCCGCGGAACGCGGCGACCTGGTCGCGCGCCTGGAGACGGTGGCGGGCAAGGTGCGCGATCCGCGCCGCCGGATCCTGGTGGCGGGCTTGGGGAATCAGGGCAAGAGCCGATTCGTCAACGCGCTGGTCAATCTGGATGTGTGCCCGGTCGCCGATGATATCGCCACCGCGGTCACCACCGTCCTGTCCTACGGTCCGCAACCGCGCGCGACTGTGGTCGCGGCGGGCGCGGACGGCGGCGAGAACACCCGGGAGGCGGTGCCGTTCGAGGCCGTCACCGCGCTCACCGCCCGCAGCCCGCAGGGCCGCGCCGTGCTCCGCGTCGAACTCGAGGCCCCGAGTCAGCTGCTCGCCGACGGCATCGTGGTGGTGGACACGCCCGGACTGGGCGCGCACGGAACCACCGGCGCGGCAGGCGTTCTCGCGCAGGCTCCGGCCGCCGACGCCGTGCTGGTGCTCACCGACGCCTCCACCGAGCTGACCGATCCCGAGGTGGACTTCCTGCGGCAGGTGCGGGAGTTGTGCCCGGCCGTCGCGGTGCTGGTCACCAAGATCGATTTGTACCCGCACTGGCGACAGGTGTTCGAGGCGAACCGGAAGCATCTGCGTGCCAATGAGATCGAGATGCCGATCCTGCCGGTCTCGGCGGTGCTGCGCTCCCACGCCATGCGCCTGCAGGACGAGGGTCTCGGCCGCGAGTCCGGGTTCGGTCTGGTCTTCCAGTTCCTGCGGGAGCAGGTGGTGGCGCGGGACCAGGCGGCCACGCAGCGCGCGGTCGCCCTCGACATCTCCTCCGCCGCGGAGCATCTCGCGCTGGCGTTGGGCAGTGAGCTGGTCGCCTTGCGGGATCCGGCCCGTGGCGCGGCCGCCATCCGGGAACTGCACGCCGCCAAGGCCGAGGCGGAGAAGCTTCACCGCCACACCGCGGCGTGGCAGCAGACCCTCGGCGACGGCATCACCGATCTGGCGGGCGATATCGACCACGATCTGCGCAACCGGCTGCGGGACATCTCCCGCACCGCCGAGGACTGGATCGACGACCACGATCCCGGCAAGCACTGGGACAGCATGGACGAATGGCTCACGGCCACCGTCGGTTCCGCGGTCGGGGACAACCTGGTGTGGACCGGCACCCGGGCGGTGAAACTGGCCGAGCGGGTCGCCGCCCATTTCACCGATCTGGGCGCGGTGGATCTGCCCGAGGTCCGCGACACCCTCGACGACGACTCCCGCACCGGGTCGTGCACCCTCGCCGATCTGGAACCGGATCTGGGCTTGAGTCACAAGCTGCTGGTGGGCGTGCGCGGCTCGTACGGCGGCGTGATCATGGCGGGCATGGTCGGCACCATGGCGGGGATGGCGCTGATCAATCCGCTCTCGCTGGGCGCGGGAGTCCTGCTGGGCGGCAAGGCGTTCAGCGACGACAAGAAGGCCCGCCTGGCCAAGCGCCGTGCCGACGCCAAGATGGCGGTGCGCCGCTATCTCGACGACATCGCCTTCCACAGCGGCAAGGAGACCAAGGACCGCCTGCACCGCATCCACCGGTTGCTGCGCGACCATTTCACCGCCATCGCCGACCGCACCCTGCGCTCCATCGACGAGTCCCTGCGCGCCGCCCAGGAGGCCGCCAACGTGGAGGCCGCGCGCCGCACCGAACGGGCCGCCGAACTGGAACGCCGCCTGCACGTCGTGGGGGAACTCCGCCGCCACGCGGGCGCGCTCCTCGGCCCGGAGTCGCCCGGCGCGCTGCCGCCGGGCAATCACCCCCAGCTCCCGCCCGCCGCGCGCTGAACCCGTCGCGCGCGCCGAGCCGCAGGGGGGCTTGGTGCGCGCTGGGAGGCCCCGGCGCCGACCGGTGCGGCACACCGAGGCCGGGTCGGGGGGATTCGCTCCGGGCCGGGCAAGATCAGGGTGTGGCGGACGGAGTCGCGTTCCCGGGCGGCGCGGGCCGATGCCCGGGACTGGGAATCGGCTGTGAGACCCGGCGGGGTCTGATAACGATTCCGCGTGTCCCGGCGAATGCCTTGCGGATGCGTGGAGGTGCGGTGTGCTTCGGAATCGGGAGCCTATGAGGGACGACGCGAGCGGTGTCGGATACGGGCTGGTACCGGAGACGCGCGGGCTGCTGGCCGCGGCCAGACGGGCGCTCGGCGAGCAGCCGCGGGTGCGGGCTCAACTGGACGAGTGCGCGCGGCGGTTGGACGAGCCGCTGCGGGTGGCCCTGGCGGGTCAGCTCAAGGCGGGCAAGTCGACCCTGTTGAACGCTCTGGTCGGGCAGGACATCGCGCCCACCGACGCCACCGAGTGCACCCGCCTGGTCACCTGGTATCGCAATGGGACCGCGCCACGGGTCACCGCGTACAGCGTGGACGGCGCCCGCGCCGATGTGGTGGTGCGCCGTGGCCGGGGGGCCGAGGGGCTGCCCGGCGCGCACGGTCTCACCTTCGATCTGTCGGCGCTGCGCTGGAATTCGCCGGCTCCGCGCGAGGTGGATCAGCTGGCGGTGGAGTGGCCGTCGGCCGAACTGGCGCAGACCACCATCATCGACACCCCCGGCATCTCGTCGCTGTCGCGGGAGGTGTCGGCCCGCACGTCGCGGCTGCTGACCCCCGGCGGCCCGGGTCCGGCGCTGCCGCCCGCCGACGCCGTGCTCTATCTCCTGCGCCGCCTGGACGCCGCCGATGTCGATTTCCTGGAGCGGATCGGCGGCGGTCACAGCGGTAATAGCGCTGCGCCGCAGGGTTTCTCGGGGCCGCTGGGGGTGGTCGGCGTGGTGTCGCGGGCCGATGAGATCGGTGCGGGCCGCATCGACGCCCTGCATTCGGCGCGCGATGTGGCCTCCCGTTTCGCGACGGAACTGGAGCGAACGGGCCTGTGCCAGTCGGTGATTCCGGTGGCGGGTCTGCTGGCCTTCGCGGCCGCCACCCTCCGGCAGCGGGAGTACGACGCCTTCGAGGCGCTGGCCGCCATCCCCGTCGACGACCTGACCACCGCCCTGCTGTCGGCGGACCGTTTCGCCCACCCCGACCTGCCCCTCCCGGTCCCCGCCGACCTGCGCGCCCACTTGGCCGCGCGATTCGGCCTGTTCGGTATCCGGCTGGCCGTCACCCTGATCCGCCTGGGCGTCCGCGGCTCGCAGGCGCTGGCCGCCGAACTCTCCAGCCGCAGCGGCCTCGACGAACTCCGCACCGTCCTGGATGTTCAATTCGCCCAGCGCGCGGACGAATTGAAGGCCCACTCGGCGCTGACCGCGCTGGCCCGCATTCTCGCCGCCAACCAAGGTTCCCCGGCCGACGCCCTGCTCCCGCGCGTCCGCACCCTGCTGGCCGACGTCCACGGCTTCGCCGAACTACGTCTGCTGTCGCACCTCCGCTCCGACGAACTCCCTTTGCCCCCGGAGGATCTCGCGGAACTCAACCGCCTGATCGGCGGCACCGGCGTGGCCCCCACCCTCCGCCTGGGCCTGCCCGCCCACACCGACGTCCCCACCCAGCGCGAAGCGGCCTTGGCGGCGGTTCAGAAGTGGCGGAACCGGGCCCGCCACCCGTTGGCCGATCAGTTCACCGCGAATGCCTGCCTCACCGCCGCGCGCAGCGCCGAGGGCCTGCTGGAAATCCTGCACGAGCCCCCGACGACCCCGTTCCCGGCCCTGCGCCCCGGCCGATAACGTCCCCGGTCAGGGCGCGGTGCGGTCGCTGCGCGGGTCGATGAGGATCTTGGCGTGGTGCTCGGGGGAGGCGAGGGTGGCGAAAGCGGTGTCGATACCGTCGAGGCCCACGGTGCCCGTGATCAGCGGTGACGGGTCGACCTTGCCGTCGGCGATCATGTGCAGGGTGTCGCGGAATTCGCCCGGGTCGTAGCCGAGCACGAAGCGCAGCTCGATCTCCTTGTTGATCGCGGTGGCGGGATGGAACGCGTCCTGCTGCATGCACACGCCGACGACCACGACCCGGGTCAACGGCGGTGCGGCCGTGAGGATCTGGTCGATGATGCCCGGGACGCCGACGCATTCGAAGACGACCGGACCGGAGGGCCCGCGCTGGAGCGTGTGGGCCGCGCGGAACAGGTACCACCACGGAACAGCGGGGATGCGGCGCAGGCGTTCCATGGCGTCGAAGCCGAGGTTGAGAATGTCGGCGGCGCCCGTGATGCGGGACTTCTTCGGAGTCGACTCCCACGGGGACGCGGTGGCGGGGTCGACCACCACATCGGCTCCGCAGGCCGCGGCCAGTTCCCGGCGGCGGGGGGATAAGTCGCTGGCGACGACGGTGTGGACGCCCGCGGCCTTCGCCATGGAGATGACGGCCAGGCCGATCGGCCCGCAGCCGATGACGAAAGCGGTCTGGCCCTTGGTGATCCGGCTCTTGCGGACCGCGTGCCAGGCCACGGCCATGGGTTCGGTGAGGGCCGCGTGATCGGGGGAGAGGCCGTTGGGGACCGGGAAGGTCATGGGTTCCTGGATCAGGACCTGTTCGGCGTAGCCGCCCGGCGCGTGCGCGGACAGTCCGGTCAGTTCGGGCTGCCGCCCGGTGCGCAGGATCGGCAGGGCGACCACCGGGGTGCCGGGCTTCCAGCGCCGCCGGGTGCCGGGACCGTATTCCACGATCTCCCCGGTGAATTCGTGACCCATGACGACGCGCTGTTCCGACCGCATGAACCGGTCGTAGCCGGTGGCGGCGGCCACGTCGGCGAGTTCGTCGCAGTGCAGGCGGGCGTGCAGGTCGGAGCCGCAGATGCCGCAGCGGGTGACGGAGATGAGCACTTGGCCCGGCCCCGGCACGGGAGTCGGGAGGTCCTCGACCTGGAATTCGCCCTTACTGACCACGGCCGCGCGCATGACTGGCTCCTGTCGGAAGTCGGTGATTCGTCTGAATTCTTCCCCGGAAGCGGCCGCCGGTCGGAGGAATTCCCCGAACCGGCGGCCGGCGCGCGTGGCGGTCAGACCCCGACGAGGTCCTCCTCGGCCGCCATCTCGTGCTGTTCGAGCCGGGTGTCGCGCGGCAGCGCCAGGAATCCGACGCAGACCAGGGCCATCAGCCCGATACCCCACCACAGCGTGTACTCGAAGGTGTGCGCGAAGTTGACCGCATTGGCGTCTTCGCCCGCCCGCGTCAGGATCCCGCCGATCGCGGGGTCCGCCGGAGCCGACTGGCAGCTGGGCGGAACCACCGATGGATCCACCGCACCGGAGCGGTCCCGCACGCAGGCGGAGAAGCCCGCGAGAATCTGCTCCCGCGCACCGTCCGGCACCCCGGCGGTGGCCAACTCCGTGCGGGTCTGTGCCGCAACGGAATCCACGCCGCGCGCCGAGTCGTGATCCAGCTGCCCGAAGAACAGGATCCCGACCAGCGCCACACCCAGTGCCAGCCCCAGCTGCTGTCCGGTGTTCAGCAGCCCGGACGCGGCCCCGGCCTCACGGTCGGGAATCTGCCCGAGCAGCATGTCGATGGTCGGCGCGACCACGATGCCGAATCCGATACCGGTCACCACCAGCGGGAACACCATCTGCCAGGAGGCGAAATCGGATTCGTACCGGGTGGCGAGCGCACCGTAGAGCGCGAATCCGCCCGCGGTGATCAGCCCGCCGACCAGCAGCACCCACTTGCCGAACCGCGGCGCGAGGGCGCTCACCGAGACGCCCGCCCCGATGCCCGCGCCGACCGCGAAGAACGCCGAGGTGAGTCCGGCCCGCATGGGCGACCAGCCGAGCCCGGCCTGCATGAACAGGGTCCAGATCAGGAAGAATCCGCCGAATCCGATCCAGAACAGCAGCCAGCTGGCCAGGCCGACCGTGAACGGCCGCGACCGGAACAGCTCCAGGTCGATCAGCGGCGACCCGGTGGTGCGGGCCCGCCACCGCTCGTAGACCAGGAAGGTCGCGAAGGTCACCGCCGCCGCCCCGATCATGACGAAAGTCCAGGCGGGCCAATCCAATCGGCGGCCCTCGGTGAGCGGGTACACCAGCAGCAGCACCGCGGAGATGGCCAGCGCCATGCCGATGATGTCCAGCCGCGGCGCGTGCGTGGACCGCGAATCCCGCATGACGACGGCGGCCGCGCCCAGCGCGAGCAGCCCGACCGGCACGTTCACCAGGAAGATCGGCCGCCAGTCCAGGTCGAACAGATTCCACTCGACGAGCAGCCCGCCCAGGGACAGCCCGACCGCCGACGCGGACCCGCCGACCCCGCTGTACACGGCGATCGCCTTGGCGCGCTCGTCCTTCGGGAAGGTGACCCGGATGATGGCCAGGATCTGCGGCACCATGAGCCCGGCCATCGCGCCCTGCACGAACCGGGAGCCGATGAGCATGCCGGGCGAGGTCGCCAGGCCGCAGGCCAGCGAGGCCGCGGTGAATCCGGCGACGCCGATCAGGAACAGGCGTTTGCGGCCGTAGATGTCGCCGAGCCGGCCGCCGGTGATGAGCACCGCCGCGAAGGACAGCACGTACGCGGCGATGATCCATTCGATCTGCGAGTAGGCCGCGCCCAGGTCCTTCTGGATGCTGGGGACGGCGACATTGACGATGGTGACGTCGAGCAGGTCCATGAATCCCGCGGCCAGCACGACGGTGAAGGCGATCCAGCGGCGTGGATCGAGGGTGGGGGTGTTGTCGGTATCCACTGCGAACTCTCTTCGATTCGGTGTGGGTGGAGGTCCGATTCAAACTATGCACCTGAAGTGATTATCAATCAAGAGGGCAATCATGGCTCGGGCATTGCTGTAGTCTGTGCCGGTGACCGATGCCGATCCCCAGCACTCGCCGCTGTTCGAAAGTCCCGCATTCCTCTTGGGACAGTTGGGATCGCATTCCGCGTACCGGTTCGATCAGCTGCTCGCGCCCCTGGGGATCAAGCCCCCGCAGTACGGCACGCTGCGGCTGCTCGAGGCCAATGACGGCCGCACCCAGCAGCAGCTGTGCGACACGCTCGGAATCCACCGCAATGTCATGGTCAGCCTGATCGACGCCCTGGAGCAGCGGGGTCTGGTCGAGCGCCGCCGCCACCCCGCCGACCGTCGCGCCCACGCCGTGCATCTGCTGCCCGCCGGCCGCGAGGCCATCGCCCGTGCGGCCGAACTCGCCGAACAGCTGAACGCCGAGTTGCTGGCCCCGCTCGAACCGGAGGATCGGCCGCGGATGCTGGCCATGCTGCAGCGCCTGGCCGTCGGCAACGGCCTCACTCCGGGCGTCCACCCAGGTCTGACGATGAAGCCGGGCACCCTGCCGATGTATGACCCAGGTCACAGCTGAGGGCTGTCACAAGCCGCTCCGGCGCGTGTCCAACCAGGTGTAGGCAACTCACCCGGAAGGACACCACGATGGCCACCATCGACGTTCTGGACTCGTTCATCAACTACACCGACACCGGCAGCGGTCCCGTCGCGGCCGGGACCGTCCCCGTCGTCTTCCTGCACGGCAACCCGACCTCGTCCTACATCTGGCGCGATGTGATCCCGCACGTGAGCGGTGAAACCCGCGTCTTCGCACCGGATCTCATCGGCATGGGCGCCTCCGGCAAGCCGGACAGCGACTACCGCTTCGTCGATCACGCCCGCTACCTGGACGCCTGGTTCGAGGCTCTGGGCCTGGACCAGGTCGTCATCGTCGGCCACGACTGGGGCGGCGCGCTCGGAATGGACTGGGCCGCGCGCCATCCCGAGCGAGTGCGCGGGATCGCCGTGGTGGAGACCTTCCTGCGTCCCATGAGCTGGTCGGACATGCCGCCGCAGGGCGCGGAACTGTTCCGCCGCTTCCGTTCCCCCGAGGGTGAGGAGATGGTGCTGGAGAAGAACATGTTCATCGAGTTCAACCTGCCCGCCTCGACCCGCACCCTCACCCCGGAGGCGCTCGACGCCTACCGCGCGCCGTACCCGACGCCGGAGTCGCGCAAGCCGATGCTGGTGTGGCCCAGGGAGTTCCCGCTCGACGGCGAGCCCGCCGACGTGGTCGCCATCATCGAGAACTACGACGCCTGGATGGCGGACAGCCTGGAGGTGCCCAAGCTGCTCATGCACGTCGAGGACGGGGTCGGCCTGGGTTCGCCGGAGGCGATGGAGTGGGCGGTGCGCACCTTCGCGTCCGCCGAGCTCGCGAACATCGGCCCGGCCGGGCACCACTGCCCGGAGGATCAGCCCGACGCCATCGGCCTGGCTGTCGCCGGTTGGTTGCGTGCGCACGCCCTGCTCACCGCGCCCGCTGTCGCCTGAGTGGCGGCCGGCCTGACGGCCCCGCGATGTCGGACCCGGCCCCTATGCTGGCGGTATGGAGACCGGATCGGAGATCGACGAGCGCGATCTCGTCGCGCGGGCCGTCGGCGGTGATCGCGCCGCCGTCGCGGATGTGGTTCGGCTGCTGCAGGATCCGATCTACCGGCTGGCGCTGCGCATGGTGTGGCGCCCCGCCGACGCCGAGGACGCCACCCAGGAGATCCTGCTGCGCGCGGTCGGCAGTCTGGCGAGCTGGCGGGGCGAGGCCAAGCTCACCACCTGGGCGTACCGCATCGGCGTCAACTATCTGCTGAATCTGAAGCGGCAGACGCCGCAGGAGCAGCGGCAGCTCAGCCTCGACGAGTTCGGCGAGGGACTGCGGGAGGGCCTGGCGGAGGAGGACTATCGCGGTCCGGAGGCCACGCTGCTCACCCATGAGGTCCGCCTCAATTGCAGTCAGGCGATGCTGCAATGCCTGGGGCGTGACGAACGAGTCGCGTACGTGCTCTCCGATGTGTTCGAGGTGAACTCGGAGGAGGCGGCCTGGATCGTCGGCGCGACACCGGCCGCGTATCGGAAACGGGTGGAGCGGGCCAAGAAACGGCTCGGCAACTTCCTGCGGTCGACGTGTGGCCTGGCGAATCCGCAGGCGTTCTGCCGGTGCTCGCGGCGGGTGGAGAAGGCCGTCGACCTGGGGCGGGTGGATCCGAAGCGCCCGGCCTTCGCCGCGCACCCGGTGACGCCGGGCGGGCGGAGTGTGGCGGAGGCGGAACGGCAGATGATCCGGCTGCACGACGCCGCGGCCGTGCTGGGCGCGCACCCGGATTACGCCGCGCCGCAGGCGAAGATGGAGGCCATCGCCGGGCTGCTGGCCTCGGGCCGGTTCCCGCTCCTGGAGTGAGGTTCGCTCCGGGATGAGGCTCGGTCAGGAGAGCGACGCCGAGGTCCCGTACTTCATTTCGTACGCCCACGGCGCGAGTTCCGCGGTCACGTCCGACAGCTCGGGGGTGGCGTCGCAGTCCGAACATTCCAGGCGCAGGGCGACTTTCCCGCCGCATCCGGTGTGCCGGTAGGTGACCGGCGGCCCGTCCGGCGCGGCCCAGCGGTCGCCCCATTCGGTGAGCGCCAGGATGACCGGTTTCAGGTCGAGTCCCTTGTCGGTGAGCAGGTATTCCGGATGGCCGCCGTTGGTGCGCTGCTCGAAGATCCCGGCCTCGACGAATTCGGCGAGCCGCTTGGTCAGGATGTTCGGCGCGATGCCGAGCGCGCGCTGGAACTCGGTGAACCGGGTCATGCCCGCGAACATGGCATTGCGCACGATCAGCAGGCTCCAGCGCTCGCCGACCAGTTCCAGCGTGCGCGCCGCCGAGCAGACCTCCCCGTCGTACATGCGTCCCAACATGACTCCAGGGTGACTTATCCGCTTGTGTGATGCAAGCAACAACGCTATCGTCATGAAAGTAAGTTCTCGCGAGACAGTCCCCATCAACCCGCTGACCCCTGAGAGAAGAGTCGGGACCTGCCATGACTGATCAGAACTTCACCACCTCCATCACCGTCGACCGCACCCCCGCCGAGGTCTTCGCGGCCGTCCTGAACGCCCGCGGCTGGTGGTCGCCCGGTATCAAGGGCGGCACCGAGCGGGCGGGTGACCGTTTCGTCTTCGAGGCTCCCGGTGTGCACCGCAGCGAGATCGAATTGACCGAGGTGGTGCCGGACGAGCGCGTGGTCTGGCTGGTGAAGGACAATTTCATGTCCTTCATCGAGGACCAGACCGAATGGGTGAACACCGAGATGCGCTTCGATATCGCCGCGACCGACGGCGGCACCGAACTCACCTTCACCCACGTCGGCCTGGTGCCGGACTACGAGTGCTACGACGCGTGCTCCCCGGCCTGGACCTTCTACATCACCGAGAGCCTGCGCGACCTGGTCACCACCGGCGTCGGCCAGCCCAGCGAGTTCCCGGGCCAGGTCGAGGCCGAGGCCGCCGCCGCGGCGGCCGCGCAGAACTGAATCGGAACCGGGCGGGGTCAAATCAGAACTCCGCCAAAAGCTTTCGCGCGAGAGGCACCACCTGTCGCGCGAAACGCTGCACCTGGTCGACGTCGAACCCGGGCGGCCAGTAGATGAAGGTGTCGAATCCGCCCGTGTGCGCGAGGTTCGCGATGATGCTCGCCCATTCTTCGGGCGATCCGTGAATCGGGTCGGTGCCCTGCGGATTCGGGTGCAGCGCGCGGTCGCTGACCACTCCGGGCAGTGCGGCCAGCCGGGCGATGGAGCGGGGGTCACGGTCGTGCGCGCGGGCGGCGGCGTCGATGCGGGTATTGGCCGCGGCCCACTGCTCCCACGGCAGCCAATTCGGCAGTGGCGCAACCCATCCGTCGGCGGTCGCCCCGATCAGGTCGAGGGCGTGCGGGCCCATGGCTCCCAGCCAGATCCCGATCCGATGCCTGGGCGCGGGCCCGCCCTCGATCCCCTGCACCGTGTATTCGGTGCCGACCACCGACACCGGCTGTCCGGGCCGCCATTCGGCCCGGATGATGGCGATGCCCTCGGCGATGGCCATGAGCGCGGCCCGGCCTTTGCGGGCGGGGCCGCCCATGGCCACCACGCCGCTCTCGAAAGCGCCCGCCCCCAAACCCAATTCGAAGCGTCCGCCGCTGAGGATGTCGAAGGTGGCGGCCTGTTTGGCGAGCATGGCGGGTGTCCGCAGCGGCAGGTTCGCGACCCCGGGATAGAGGCTGACCCGACCGGTCGCGGCGAGACAGGCCCCGATGACCGCGAAGGCGTCGCCGAACTGCGCGTTGTACGGGTGGTCCTGGATGCCGACCAGATCGAGTCCCTCGGCGTCGGCGGCGAGGGCCATGTCGATGACGTCCGGCAGCGCGGACGCGACGGGCGGGATCGAAATACCGAACCGGGCCTGCATAGAACCTCCTCTACCAGGGGAAATCCATACTTCTGATCTTCGTGGGCCACCGAGCGCAACCCCGGCATTTCGGACCTCGACACGCATCTCGGGCGTGTCCGTGGGTATGCCGGGGAAGAGAGGAGGCGATGCCGATGACCGCGCAGGACACCGTGCGCACCCTGCTGGCCCGGGCCGGGACCGGTTATGCCGCCGAGGCCGGAATCCGGCTGGCCGACAAGCCCGCGCCGCTCTACCAACTCCTGATGCTGGCCCAGCTGCTCAGTACCCGGATCTCGGCCCGCATCGCGGTGGCCGCCGCCCGCGAACTCCGCGAGTCCGGCTACACCACCCCCCACCACGTCGCCGTGGCAGAGTGGTCCGATCTGGTCGCCGCGCTGGGCCGGGCGCATTACGTCCGCTACGACGAATCCACCGCCACCCGCCTGATCGCCAATGCCGCCGAGCTGATCGAGCGGTGGCACGGCGATATGCGCGGGCTCGCAATCGAATCCGGGCACGACCCCGCCGCCCTGGCCGAGCTGCTCCAGGGTTTCCGGGGCATCGGCCCGGTCGGCGCGGACATCTACCTGCGCGAGGTGCAGGACACCTGGACCTGGCTGCGCCCCTATTTCGACGAGCGGGCCCGTCGCGGCGCGCGTGACCTGGGCCTGCCCACCGATCCGTCCGCCCTCGCCGCCCTGGCTCCGGCCGGCCGCGACGCCGAACTGGCCGCGGCCCTGGTGCGCGTCACACTGGACCACGGCCTGAAGGACGACCTCCACATCGGATGAGCCACCCGACTCGGGCGTAGATGATTCGGGCGTGGATAAGGCGCGCGACCGGACCGGAATCCGTCTACGATCCCCGCGTGAGCTCGAAAACGTCCGGATCGGCCGGGGATTCGCCCGCGGCCGGGCGGATGCGGGCGCGGGACATCGACCGCGTCAACGCGCGGACGCTGCTCGACGCCGCCTACGCGGAGGGTGAGCTCGGGGCCGACGAATATCACCAGCGGTCCGATCAGGCCCAGTCCGCGCAGACCCTCGGCGAATTGCAGCGGCTCATCGCCGATCTGCAGCCGAGCACCAAGACCGCCGACCTGACCCGTGCGCGCAAGTGGTCGCGGCGGCCCGCCTCGGGCGGATACCCGCCGCGGACGCGGGCCCGCGACGCCGATCGGCAGGCCACCTACGTCCTGCTCGACGCCGCGCTCGCGGACGGCCAGCTGACCACCGCCGACCACCGCACCCTCACCGAACTGGCCGGTGAGGCCCGGACCCTCGGCGATCTGTCCCAGCTCACCGACGATCTGCAGCGGCACGCCGACGCCGCCCCCGACCCGGTCCCGCCGAAGTCGCGGCGCGAGAACTGGTTCGCCGCCGGCGTCGCGGCGATGAGCATCGCGGTGGCGGTGGGCACCTTCATGGCCGTGGCCCGCCCGGCCACCCCGCCCGCCGGGCCGCCCGCGGTGGACCTCGGCATCATCCAGCCGCTGGTGCTGCCCCGGCCGAAACTCACCGAGGCCGAGGGCATCTCCTACTTCCGTGACGTCTACCGGGCGAAGTTCGGCGACACCGTGCTCGACGAGGTGGACTTCTACCCCGGCTACGCGGTGTTCACGCGCGCGCCGCAGGCCAATCGGAAGGTGCACTACAACTACTTCGGCGGTTTCGACCAGACCGACCAACCCCAGACCCGGGACCCGAAGACCCCGACCGTGGACCTGGCGGCCTTGAACGTGCAGGCCGTCGCGGCGCTGGCGGCTCAGGCTCCCGCCCTCACCAAGGTCGATCAGGGCGTGGTCAACTACATCGATATCCAGGGCAGCGGCACCGGGCCGGTGGTCCGGATCTACGTCGGCAACCAGGCCAAGGAGACCGGCTACGTCGAGGCCGCCCTCGACGGCCGGGTCACGCGCACCGTGGCGTTCGGGGGATAGGCGAGACCATGGCTGACGCACGTTCCCGGGGAGTCCGGGCCCGCGACACCGATCGCGTGGACGCCTGCACCCTGCTCGATTCGGCGCGCGACGCGGGCGAGCTCACCGAGGCCGAACACGCGCACCGGACCGCGAAAGCCATGGCGGCCAAGACTTTCGGCGATCTGGACGCGGTACTCGACGATCTGCAGATCCCGGCCAATCTGGTGAATTCGCCGGTGGTGCGGGCGAATCGGCGCGGCCCGTCCACCCGCTGGAAGGTGGCGGCCGCGATCGTGGTGGCGGCCGCTCTGCTGGGCGCGTTCGCGGGCTGCGTGGCCCGGGTCGCCACGCCGAAGCCGGATCTGCCGGATCCGACCACGGGTCAGGGCCTGGCCAGTTTCGTCGAGGCCTACAAGGACCACTTCGGCGATACCAAGGCCGACGAGGTCACCCTGTTCCCCACCTACGCGGTCATCGAGCGGCGTCCGGCGGATCCGAACGCGCCGCGGGACGACTACTACCGCTACGACGGCAGTTTCCGCAGCACCGGCGACATTCCGCGGTCGCCGGGCACCGACATCATCGACCTGTCGGTCCTGGATCTGAAGAAGATCGCGGGCCTGCTCGCGGGCGCGCCGAAGTCGGCGGGCGTGCCGAACGGCCGGATCAGTCACATCATCATCGGGCGCGGGAAGGACGGCGGGCCGATGGTGACCGTGTACGCCGTGGACGGCGCCAAGTCCGGCTACATCAAGGTCACCGCCACCGGTGAGCCGATCATGCTCAACTGGCCCTCCTGATCGGTCACGATCCGGATCCATACGTGGTTCCGACCGGCCGGTATGGACACAATGGCAGAGCCCGCGCCTCGACCGCGGGCGTCGGGCCGCGCCCGCCCCCGAAGAAATTTTCTGTGACTCGTGGAATAGATGACGCGCGCCGCCCGTTGGGACAGGTCAGCAAGGTTGAGCGAGTTGGACTCAAGTTAAAGTTGCGCACCGCCGCCGGCGGAGGCAGGATTGAGCCGACCACGCTCAGTGTCACTGAGATGTAGTGCCAACTAGGAGGAATCACCATGGCTCGTGCGGTCGGTATCGACCTCGGGACCACGAACTCTGTCATCGCCGTTCTCGAAGGCGGCGAGCCGGTCGTCGTGGCCAACTCGGAAGGATCGCGGACCACCCCCTCGGTCGTCGCGTTCGCCAAGAACGGTGAGGTGCTCGTCGGGCAGCCCGCCAAGAACCAGGCCGTCACCAATGTCGACCGCACCATTCGGTCCGTCAAGCGCCACATGGGCGAGGACTGGTCGGTCGAGATCGATGGCAAGAAGTACACCCCGCAGGAAATCTCCGCGCGCACGCTGATGAAGCTGAAGCGCGACGCCGAGGCGTACCTCGGTGAGGAGATCACCGACGCGGTCATCACCGTCCCCGCCTACTTCGAGGACGCGCAGCGCCAGGCCACCAAGGAGGCCGGGCAGATCGCGGGCCTGAACGTCCTGCGCATCGTCAACGAGCCCACCGCGGCCGCGCTGGCGTACGGCCTCGACAAGGGCGACAAGGAACAGACCATCCTGGTCTTCGACCTCGGCGGCGGCACCTTCGACGTGTCCCTGCTCGAGATCGGCGAGGGCGTCGTCGAGGTCCGCGCGACCTCCGGTGACAACCACCTCGGTGGCGACGACTGGGACGAGCGCATCGTCGGCTGGCTGGTCGACAAGTTCAAGGGCACCTCGGGCATCGACCTGACCAAGGACAAGATGGCCATGCAGCGCCTGCGCGAGGCTGCCGAGAAGGCCAAGATCGAGCTGTCGTCCTCGCAGTCGACCTCGATCAACCTGCCCTACATCACCGTGGACGCGGACAAGAACCCGCTGTTCCTCGACGAGCAGCTGACCCGCGCCGAGTTCCAGAAGATCACCTCCGATCTGCTGGACCGCACCCGCAAGCCGTTCCAGTCGGTCATCAAGGACGCCGGTATCTCCGTCGGCGACATCGATCACGTTGTGCTCGTTGGTGGTTCGACCCGTATGCCCGCCGTGTCCGACCTGGTCAAGGAACTGACCGGCGGCAAGGAGCCCAACAAGGGTGTGAACCCGGACGAGGTCGTCGCCATCGGCGCCGCCCTGCAGGCCGGTGTGCTCAAGGGTGAGGTCAAGGACGTCCTGCTGCTCGATGTCACCCCGCTGTCGCTGGGCATCGAGACCAAGGGCGGCGTGATGACCAAGCTCATCGAGCGCAACACCACGATCCCGACCAAGCGCTCGGAGACCTTCACCACGGCCGACGACAACCAGCCGTCGGTGCAGATCCAGGTCTTCCAGGGTGAGCGTGAGATCGCCTCGCACAACAAGCTGCTCGGATCGTTCGAGCTGACCGGCATCCCGCCGGCCCCGCGCGGCGTGCCGCAGATCGAGGTCACCTTCGACATCGACGCCAACGGCATCGTTCACGTGACGGCCAAGGACAAGGGCACCGGCAAGGAGAACACGATCAAGATCCAGGACGGCTCCGGCCTGTCCAAGGAGGAGATCGACCGGATGGTGAAGGACGCCGAGGCGCACGCCGCCGAGGACAAGGCGCGTCGCGAGGAGGCGGAGACCCGCAACCAGGCCGAGTCGCTGGTGCACCAGACCGAGAAGTTCATCAAGGACAACGAGGACAAGGTCCCGGCCGACGTCAAGACCAAGGTCGAGGCGGCCATCGCCGAAGCCAACGACGCGCTGAAGGGCACCGACATCGGGGTCATCAAGACCGCGGTGGAGAAGCTCGCCACCGAGTCGCAGGCGCTGGGCCAGGCCATCTACGAGGCCTCGGCCGCCGACCAGGCCGCGCAGGGCAACGGCGCGGGCGCGCCCGAGTCCGATGACACCGTCGTCGACGCCGAGGTGGTCGAGGAGCCGGAGAAGAAGTGACGAACCAGAACCCGGACAACATGGTCGATCCGGCCACGGGTGAGGTCTTCGAGGCCGCGGCGGACACCGCCGCGGCCGCGGGGGCCGAGGGGACTCCCGAGGTCAGCGAGGACGTCCTCGCCGACGCGATCACGGCCGAACTGGCCGAGCGCACCTCCGATCTGCAGCGCCTGACCGCGGAATACGCCAACTACCGCCGCCGGGTCGAGCGGGACCGCAAGGTCACCATCGACACCGCCAAGGCCGCGGTGGTCAGCGAACTGCTGCCGGTGCTCGACGATCTGGACCGCGCTCGCGCGCACGGTGACCTGGACAACGGCCCGCTCAAGTCGGTCGCCGACAAGCTGGTCACCGCCCTGCAGAAGCAGGGCCTCGAGGAATTCGGTTCGGAGGGTGAGCCTTTCGACCCGACCCTGCACGAGGCCGTGCAGCACGAGGGCAGCGGTGCGGACCCCGTGCTGGGCATGGTGATGCGCAAGGGCTACCGCTTCGGCGATCGCGTGCTGCGGCACGCGCTGGTCGGCGTCACCGACGGTGTGGCGGATCTGTCTGCGGCGCAGCCGGATTCGCAGAACGCTGGCACCGATGCCGCTGGCACTGATTAACAGCAATCGGACGCACCCCGCGTCCTCGACATCACCGACGCCTCCGGCGTCACCGACAACACAGAAAGGAGGAGATGCCCGGTGAATCGAGAGTGGCTCGAGAAGGACTTCTACAAGGATCTGGGTGTTTCCTCCGGCGCCAGCCAGGACGAGATCAAGAAGGCCTACCGCAAGCTGGCCCGAGACCTGCACCCGGACAAGAACCCCGGGGACAGCAAGGCCGAGGAGCGGTTCAAGGCCGTCAGCGAGGCGAACGCCGTGCTGTCGGATCCGGAGAAGCGCAAGGAGTACGACGAGGCCCGCAAGCTGTTCGCGGGCGGCGGTTTCGGCCGCGGCGGATTCCCGCCCGGGGGCGGCTACGGCCAGCCCGGCGGCGGGTTCTCCGGTGGCGAGTTCAACCTGGGTGACATCTTCGGGGCCGGCGCCGGTGGCGCGGGCGGCGCGGATGGCGGCCTGGGCGACCTGCTGGGCGGACTGTTCAATCGCGGCGGCACGCGGGCGTCCTCGCGTCCCCGGCGCGGTTCGGACGTGGAGACCGAGACGACCCTCGGCTTCCGCGAGGCCGCCCAGGGCGTGACCGTCCCGCTGCGCATGACCAGCCCGGCCGCCTGCACCACCTGCCACGGCAGTGGTGCCAAGCCCGGCACCAGTCCGCGGGTCTGCCCGCACTGCAACGGGGCCGGTGTGGTCAGCCGGAACCAGGGCGCGTTCGGCTTCAGCGAGCCGTGCGAGGACTGCCGGGGCACCGGGTCGATCATCGACGACCCGTGTGTCGACTGCCGCGGCTCGGGCATCCAGAACCGGACCCGCACCATCACCGTGCGCATTCCCCCGGGCGTGCGCGACGGGCAGCGGATCCGGCTGGCCGGTCAGGGTGAGGCGGGCCTGCGCGGCGCGCCTCCGGGCGACCTGTACGTCACCGTGCACGTCAGTCAGGACAAGGTCTTCGGCCGCAATGGCGACGATCTGACCCTGGTGCTGCCGGTCTCCTACGCCGAACTGGTGCTGGGCACCACGGTGTCGGTGCCGACGCTGGACGGCCGCGTGGGCGTCAAGGTGCCGCCGGGCACCGCCGACGGCCGTACCCTGCGGGTGCGCGGGCGCGGTGTGCCCAAGCGTGACGGCGGCGCGGGCGACCTGCTGGTCACCGTGAAGGTCGCGGTCCCCCAGAAACTGGACGACGATGCCACCGAGGCGCTGCGGCGCTACGCGGAGGCGGAGAAGACCAGTGGATTCGATCCCCGTGCGGGATGGGCAGGTGCGTAATGAGTTCCGATCCGAAGCAGACCGAGGCCCAGTACTTCCTGATCTCGGTGGCCGCGCAGCTGGCGGGCATGCACGCCCAGACGCTGCGCACCTATGACCGGCTGGGTCTGGTTACGCCGCAACGCACGTCGGGCGGCGGGCGGCGCTACTCGAACCGGGATGTGGAGCTGCTCCGCGAGGTGCAGCGCCTGTCCCAGGACGAGGGCGTGAACCTGGCCGGCATCAAACGGATCATCGAACTCACCAACCAGGTGGACGAGCTGCAACAGCGGGTGAGCGAGCTGGCCGCCGAGGCGGAAAGGCTGCGGGCCGGGTACCGGCCCGCGCACCTGACCCCTCAGCCCAGCACCGCTCTCGTGGTGTGGCAGCCCCGAAACCGGCGTAAGCCGCAGTAGGGCAAGACAAGCCGGAAGGCGGTGTCCCGAGTGGGCGCCGCCTTTCTGCTGTCCGGATACCGCTTGTCGACGTTCGCCCGGTTGCGATTGTTGCGGCCGATGTGCTGCGTTGCGACAGAGAACTGTGTGATTGGCGAAGTCCGGTGGGGCTGTTTATAACAAACGGACCGGTAGGTTATTAATTGCTGCCGATCGTGAGTTTTGTCCGTATGCTGCAGGGGAATTCATGGCCTGACGTAGTTGCGGCGGGATCGCTGTTTTCCTGAGTCTTGCAAAACGGATCAGCCATAATCGACGACTGAAAACCCGTGTCGCACGGTGTTTTCCAGTTGATCAGTCGGTTTTCGGCTCGGAAGGCCCGCAACGTTCACGTTTTCGAGGAATAAAGCGCCTGTTATTGAAACGTCCCGTTCCGTTGCTGGCTAACCTCGCTTACACTTGCTTGGCAACGGCTGCTGTCGAGTGTCCCGCAGCACTTCACTCGCCGGTCACGCCTGCGTTCGATTGCGAAATGGGGTTGTGACACAAATGGATTCGCGGACCGTCGCATTGATAAGAACAACGTTCAAGGCGGTTGCTGCGGAAGAAGGTGGCCCCGAGAAACTCGCGCGGTCGTTCTACGCCATCCTCTTCACGGAGTATCCCCACGTGCGGGACTTCTTCCCCGCCGCCCTGGACGCCCAGCGCGACCGGCTGGTGAAGGCCATCGCCTACGTGGTGGACCGGCTGGAGGAACCCGACCGGCTGCTGCCCTTCCTGGCGCAGCTCGGCCGCGACCACCGCAAGTACGGCGTGGTGGCCGATCACTATGCGGCCGTGGGGAAATCGCTCAAGAGCGCGCTCGAGGCCTACGCGGGCACCGAGATCTGGACCGACGAGGTCGGCCGGGCCTGGGACGAGGGCATCGGCATCATCGCCGGCACCATGATCAAGGCCGCCGACGGCGAGACCACCCCGCCGGTGTGGACCGGCACCGTCATCGAGCACCGCGAAGTGCTGCGCAACCTGGCGGTCGTGCGCCTGAAGCTGGACCAGCCCATGCAGTACGCGGCCGGTCAGTACATGAGCGTGCAGATCCCGTCCCGTCCCCGCATGTGGCGCTACCTGTCCCCGGCCATCCCCGCCAACGCCGACGGCGAACTGGAATTCCACATCCGCGGCGTCACCGGCGGCTGGGTCAGCCCGGCCATGGTCGGGCACAGCCGGGTCGGCGAGCAGTGGCTGATCGGATCGCCGCTGGGCGGTCTCGGCGTGCCCCGCAACACCCGCCGCAAGATGCTGATGATCGGCTGCGGCACCGGCATCGCGCCGCTGCGCGCCCAGCTCATGGCCATGACAACGCGCCGATCCAACCCCAAAGTGGACCTGTTCGTCGGCGGCCACTACCCGTGCGACCTCTACGACCTCGAGGTGCTCAGCCAATTGGCCTGCGCCAACAAGTGGCTCTCCGTGCACCCGGTCACCGAGTCCACCGAGAACCCGTGGTGGCACTTCGACAATTCCGAGGAGACCCGCGAATACCCGGGCCTGCAGCCGCGGGTGGTCGGTCAGATCGGCAAGATCGTGGCGAGCCACGGCTCCTGGGAGGACCGCGACGTGCAGATCGTGGGAGCCCCGTCCATGGTGCAGACCACCAAGTTCCGGCTCATGGCGGCCGGCACCTCCACCGAGAACATCCGCCACGACCCGCTGTTCTGACCCGCTTCTCCGGGACTTCGGCGGGCGGCGAAGCGCCGTGACCGTTTGCCGTATCCGCGCCGGCAACTGTCAAAAGCCCTCGTAGCGAATGGATTCGGCCGGCGCGCCGATGGCGACGAGCTGGTCGATGGTGTTGCGCACCATGGCCGCGCCGCCGCACACCAGGATCTGGTGGTGGTCCAGCGGGCCGAACCGTTCCGGGATGTCGGCGATGGTGCCCGGCATCATCTCCTCCGGGCGGAAGCCGATGTCGACGCGGCACTGCTCGTACCAGGTGTCGACGAAATCCGGGTCGTACTCGTCCTGCACCACGGGAACCACGGTGAGCCAGGGCATTTCGCCGGTCAACAGGTAGAGCATGTCGGAGGCGTACAGGTCGCGCGGGTAGCGCGCCCCGACGAACAGGTGGGTGCGCGGCGGCTGTTCGCGGCGCGCGAGATCCAGCAGCAGCGCGCGCATCGGCGCCAGCCCGACCCCGTCGGCGATCATGACCACCTCGGTGGCGTCCGGCTCGACCGCCAGCCAGCCGCCGGGCGCGCTGATCCGCCATTCGTCACCGGGATGGGAGTCGGCCACGATGGAACCGCTGCACCACCCGCCCGGCACGGTCCGCACATGGAACTCGAGCTTGCCGTCCAGCGACGGCGGCAGCGCGGAATACATGCGGCGCACCATGTTCGGATGCTGCGGCGTGCGCACCTCCACCGACTGTCCCGCCGCGAACGGCACGAACTCGCCGATCAACCGCACCACCGTGGTGTCCTCACGCAACCGGTGCGCACCGACCACCGTGGCGGTCCACTCGGTCTGCGCGTCCACAGGAATGGCACCGGTCTCATCAGGGCCGATCGTCAAAACAACTCCTGCTCTGTTCCATTTGCCTCCGCTTCGCTTCGGCGGGTTCGCGGCCGGGCGGGTGGGCTGTGAGTGGTTGAAACCGAGCTCGCAGTGGCACAACGAATTTCGTAACTATCACACCGGGTCTGAGCTTATCGCCGACTCGGGGGCTCCCACCGCGAGCAGGGCTCGCTTGGTGTCGGCGATCATGCGGGCCGAACCGGCGATCTGGATCTGCCGATCCGCCCAGGCGCCGAAGCTGGCCACCACCGCACCCAGGTTCCCGATCAGCCGCCGGTGCATGCCGAAGGGGGGATCGGCGGGCGGGTAGGGGTGCCACCAGGGGTTGGTCTCGTTCTCACAGACCGGGATCACCGTGAGCCACGGATTGGACTGCGAGAGCTGCCACATGTTCTCCACGTCGTAGAGGTCACACGGGTAGCGGCCGCCCATGAACAGGTGCACGCGCGGGTTGATGCCGCGCCGTCCCATCTCGATGAGCTGGGCCCGCAGCGGGGCGATGCCGGTGCCCGCGCCGATCATGAGCACGTCCTTGCGGCGGCTCAGGTCGACGTGCAGGCCGCCGAGCGGGGCGGCGATCATCCAGCGGTCGCCGACCTGGGTCTCGTTCACGATGCCGGGGCTGACCCAGCCGGTCCGGACCTTGCGCACGTGGAATTCGATCTCGCCGTACGGGTTGGTGGGGATGGCGGGCGACAGGTAGCGCCACATCTTGGGCCGCTGCGGGATGGCCACCGGCACGTACTGCCCGGCCTGGTAGGGGATCGGGGTGTCGGTCTGCAGGCGCACGATGGCCAGATCGTCCACGACCCGCCGGTGCCCGACCACGGTCGCCTCCCAATAGGGCTGCGACTTATCGGAATTCGCTCCGATGGCCATGGACGCCGAGATCAGGATGGTGATGTCGCGCCAGCCCGCCTCGAGCGGCCGCGACCAGTTCGCAACCCCGTTGTAGCTCCGGAAGGCATGCAGTAGGGCGCGCCCGGCGATGTCGTAGTGCGCCGCCTCCACCCCGTACTTGCGGTGGTCGCGGGCGAGTTGCTCCAGGAAGCGCTGGGCGCGATCCCAGTCCTCCAGGTTGTCGAGGACGAACGAGATGGCCGTGACCAACCGTTTCGCCTGCATGTCCATGGCGGAGGGGAAAAGTTCCCGCAAAGCGGGGATCTCCGCGAAAAGATGACCGTAGAACGCGCTGATCAGCCGTTCCGGCCCGTTGGGGGCCTCGACGACTGTCCGAAAGTTTGCGCGGACCAGCGCTGCCGAACGCGCATCCACGACGTCGAGCTTTCCTTCCTGTCCAACTACCCCGAACCGCCTGCTGCCAGGCGGCCCTCCGCGTCAAGTATCCCTTAAAACGCGGAGGTCGCACGGATATAGCCGGAGGTGGATCGATTTCCGTAACCCGGGGTTCAGATCACCAGCACCGTCTTGCCCCGCGCACCCGACGCGCCGATCATGGCGGGCGCGTCGGCCAGCGGCGGCAGATTGCCGATCGGCACCATCAGATCGCCGGTCGCGACCAGGCGCAGCAGTTCGCTCAATTCGGCCGTGCCACCGCGGGATTCGAGGTTGCCGCCGGTGATGCCACGGGCCTTCAGATCCGCCTCGTCGGCCGATCCGATGGTCGAGTAGGCGTGGCCGCCCGGTTGCACGAGGCTCGCGTTGTCGGCGAACACCGGCGGTGGGCTGACCAGATCGAAGACCGCGTCGATGCCGCCCGGATCGGTGATCCGCACCGAATCGGCGACCGACAGCCGCGCCGCCTCGGCATGGGTGGGCGAGTCGGTGACGGTCGTGCGGCCGTAGTTCACCACCTCGGTCGCGCCGAGCCGGATCATGCGGTCGGTGTCGTCGGGCCGGGCGGTCGCGATGACGTGCGCCCCGGCCATGGCCGCCAGTTGCACCAGGTAGGAGCCGACGCCGCCGGACGCGCCGACGATCAGCACCCGCTGCCCGCGCTGGACCCCGGCCGCGTGCAGCAGGTCCAGGGCGGTGATGCCCGCGGTCGGCAGCGCGGCCGCGCGCACCGCGGTGACCTCGTCGGGGAGCTTGACCAGGGTGCCGCCGTCGGCGGTCACCACGTATTCGGCGAAGGTGCCGTGCCCGAGCGGCGGTGACAGGAACTTGCCGACCACCCGGTCGCCGATGTCGAAGTCGTCGACGCCCGCGCCCACCGCGCTGACGGTGCCCGCGCCGTCGACGCCGGGGATCATCGGAAAGTCGTGGGGGAGTTGGCCGTCCAGGAAGCCGTCGATGATCCGCTGGTCGACGGGGTTCACCCCGGCCGCCTCCAGGTGGATCTGGATCTGTCCCGGCCCGGCCTCCGGAACCGGCATGTCGGCGGGTTCGGGGGTGCCACCGAATTCTCGGACGACGATCGCGCGCATTGCTGCTCCATTCGTTCGGGCGAACCGGGATGGATGAGCTGGTGTGATGCGTCAACGAATGGGGCCATCGTACGCGTAGCGTAAGGACGGGCCCTGCCCGCTGGCGTCGGCGTCGAAAACTGGTCAGACTTGAGCGGAACAGACTCAACTTCTACCGCGTTGTAGACAGCAACGACTAGTAGGAAGGTGACAGTGGACTCGTTCAATCCCACCACCAAGACCCAGGCGGCCCTGACCGCCGCGCAACAGGCGGCCTCGGTCGCCGGTAACCCGGAGATCCGTCCGGCTCACTTGCTGGTGGCGTTGCTGGATCAGACCGACGGCATCGCCGCACCCTTGCTCAAGGCCGTCGCGGTCGATCCGGCCACGGTCCGGCGTGAGGCCCAGGAGATCGTGGAGCGCCTTCCCCGCGCCACGGGGGCCACCACCACACCCAACTTCGGCCGCGAAGCCATCGCCGCGCTCACCTCGGCGCAGCACCTGGCCACCGAGCTCGGCGACGAGTACGTCTCCACCGAGCACCTCGTCTACGGTTTGGCCGCAGGCGATTCCGATGTCCAGCAGCTGCTGCTGAAGTACGGCGCGACCGCGGACGCGCTGCGCGAGGCGTTCACCGCCGTGCGCGGCAACGCCCGCGTCACCTCGCCGGATCCCGAGGGCTCCTACCAGGCGCTGGAGAAGTACTCCACCGACCTGACCGCCGCCGCCCGCGAGGGCAAGCTGGACCCGGTCATCGGGCGCGACACCGAGATTCGCCGCGTCGTGCAGGTGCTGAGCCGCCGCACCAAGAACAACCCGGTGCTGATCGGCGAGCCCGGCGTCGGCAAGACCGCCATCGTCGAGGGCCTGGCCCAGCGCATCGTCGCGGGCGACGTCCCCGAATCGCTGCGCGGCAAGAAACTGGTGTCGCTGGACCTCGGCGCGATGGTCGCGGGCGCGAAGTACCGCGGTGAGTTCGAGGAGCGGCTGAAGGCCGTGCTCGAGGAGATCAAATCCTCGGCGGGGCAGATCATCACGTTCATCGACGAGCTGCACACCATCGTGGGCGCGGGCGCGACCGGCGAATCCGCCATGGACGCCGGCAACATGATCAAGCCCATGCTGGCCCGTGGCGAACTGCGTCTGGTCGGCGCCACCACCCTCGACGAGTACCGCCAGCACATCGAGAAGGACCCGGCCCTGGAGCGCCGGTTCCAGCAGGTGCTGGTCGGCGAGCCGTCGGTGGAGGACACCGTCGGCATCCTGCGCGGGCTCAAGGAGCGCTACGAGAATCACCACCACGTGCGGATCACCGACTCCGCGCTGGTGGCGGCGGCGACCCTGTCCGACCGCTACATCACCTCCCGGTTCCTGCCGGACAAGGCGATCGATCTGGTCGACGAGTCGGCCTCGCGACTGCGCATGGAAATCGATTCCCGCCCAGTGGAAATCGACGAGATCGAGCGCGTGGTGCGACGGCTCGAGATCGAGGAAGTGGCCCTGGCCAAGGAGACCGACGACGCGTCCAAGGCGCGCCTGGAGAAGCTGCGCTCCGAACTCGCCGACGACCGCGAGAAGCTCAACCAGTTGATGACCCGCTGGCAGAACGAGAAGCAGGCCATCGACGCGGTGTCGGTGCTGAAGGAGGAGCTGGAGTCGCTCAAGGGCGAGTCCGAACGGGCCGAGCGCGACGGCGACTACAACAAGGCCGCCGAACTCCGATACGGGCGAATCCCCAAGCTGGAGAAGGAACTCGCCGAAGCCGAGGCCAAGGCGAAGACCGCCGCCGACGGTGACGTCATGCTCAAGGAGGAGGTCGGGCCGGACGATATCGCCGAGGTGGTGTCGTCGTGGACCGGTGTCCCCGTGGGTCGCATGATGGAGGGCGAGACCCAGAAGCTGCTGCGCATGGAGGACGAGCTGGGCCGCCGGGTCGTGGGGCAGAAGGAAGCCGTGCAAGCGGTGTCGGATGCCGTGCGCCGGGCGCGGGCCGGGGTCGCCGACCCCAACCGGCCCACCGGTTCCTTCATGTTCGTCGGCCCGACCGGCACCGGTAAGACCGAGCTGGCGAAGGCGTTGGCGGACTTCCTGTTCGACGACGAGCGCGCCATGGTCCGCATCGACATGAGCGAGTACGGCGAGAAGCACTCGGTGGCCCGCCTGGTGGGCGCGCCTCCCGGCTACGTCGGCTACGACCAGGGCGGCCAGCTCACCGAGGCGGTGCGGCGCCGCCCGTACACGGTGGTCCTCTTCGACGAGATCGAGAAGGCCCACCCGGATGTCTTCGACATCCTGCTGCAGGTGCTCGACGAAGGTCGACTCACCGACAGCCAGGGCCGCACCGTCGACTTCCGCAACACCATCCTCATCCTGACCTCGAATCTGGGTGCGGGCGGTGATCGGGACACGGTCATGAACGCGGTGCGCCGCGCCTTCAAGCCGGAGTTCCTGAACCGGCTCGACGACGTGGTCATGTTCCACGCTCTCGATGAGGAACAGCTGGAGCGGATCGTCGACATCCAGCTGAACCAGCTGCAGAAGCGGCTCGCCCAGCGCCGCCTCACCCTGGACGTGTCCGACTCGGCCCGCTTCTGGCTGGCCGTGCGCGGCTACGACCCGGCCTATGGCGCCCGCCCGCTGCGCCGGCTGATCCAGCAGTCCATCGGCGATTCGCTCGCCAAGGAGCTGCTGGCCGGGGAGGTGCAGGACGGCGACACGGTGAAGGTGAACGTCACCCCGGACGGTGACACGCTCATCGTCGGCCGCTGACGTACCGAGATGAATGGCCCCGAGACAAGAGTCTCGGGGCCATTCGCACGAGAATCGGGGTCACAAGGGCCGCGAACAGCCGAAGCGAAGCGAAGGCAAATCAAACACAGCTCGAGTTCGCGGCTGGGTAGCCGTACTCCGCCTACCCTGGAGGCCATGACTGATCCGAGCGATCCGTGGTCGCGGCGGCCGGAACCGGGCTCCGCGGAGGGGCCCGCCGAGCAGGCCGTCCCCGGCGGCCACACCTCGGACAGCGCCGCGGCGTACGGGCCCACCGAGTCCATACCCGCCGGTCCGACCGACTATTTCGGGCAGCAGCCCGGGCCCGAGGCGACCCGGGTGTTCCCGCCCGCCGACGCCGGCTGGGGTGGGTACGACAGCGGCGGCGGCTACGAGCCGACGGCTGTCTACCCGGGGCAACAGGGGTACGCGCCCGCGGGGGCCTACGGCGCTCCGGGCTATCCGCCCGGTGCACCCGGCTATCCGGGTGGTGCGGGCATGCCGCCGCCGGGCGGCTACCAGCCCGCGGGTTTCCCGCAGAATCCGGCGCCGCCCCCGCCGCCGCGCAAGACCACCATGTGGATCGCGCTGGGTCTGGCCGCGATCATCGCGGTCGCCATCGTCGGGGTGATCGTGGGCACGCTGCTGAGCAACAACGACTCGTCCGACAGCGCCGCCGGACCCAGTACCTCCGGTCTCGGCCTGCCCGCCTTCCCGGGCAATACGTCCTCGCTGCCGCTGCCCAGCGGCGTGCCCACGATTCCGGGCCTGGGCGATCTGGACCAGCTCGGCGCGGACATGGGCACCATCGCCTCCAACGACGGCTCGACGCTCACCATCACGGCTCTGTCCGGCAGCACGGTGACCGTGAAGACCGACGACAAGACGCAGGTAATCTCCCTGGGCAGCACCAAAGTCGCGGACCTGCCGGTCGGCGAAGTGGTGATGGTGCAGGGCGACAAGAACTCCGACGGATCCATTCAGGCGAAGTTGATCTTCAGCACGTCCCTGCCGAGCGGGACTCGATGAGCAAGAATGCTGTGGGCGTGCCGGGCATGACGCCCTCACTCTGGATAGGGTAGGCGGCGATGACGGCTATATGGTTCGGGCTGGCGGCGATCGCGCTCGTGGGTGCGATCGTGCTCCTCTATTTCGATCGGCTGCAGCGGCAGCGCACCGGGCATGTGCGACAGGTCTGGGCGAAATCCCAGGGCTATACCTATGTTTCGGTGGAGCCCGCGCTCGCCTCCACCTGGCGGCGCGGCGCGCTCGCCAAACTGGGCTACCTGTCCGCGGTGGATGTGGTGTCGGGTAACCGCAAGGGCGAGAAGTTCGTGCTCTTCGATCTGGAGGACGCCGCCACCCTGGTCGCGGTGCGCCGTCAGATCGGCTCGGACATCGATATCGACCTGCGGCTGAAAACCGCGGCGCCGCCGAAGGATCACGATCTGGAGCTGCTCGGCGCCATCGGCGACCGGGTGGTCTTCGCGACCAATCCCGATGTCGCACGGCACGCGGTGGATCAGCGCATGGTGGCGTTCATCGAGTCGCTGCCCGACGAGGTGCAGCAGCTGTGGTCCGAGGGCAACTGGACGCTCGGCATGCTGCCGGTCGGCGCGGTCGCCAAGGACTGGGAGACCGCCATCGACGCGGTGCTGCGGCTGTCCGGCCTGCTGCACGTGCTGCCGCCGGTCATCAATGCCGAGCGGGGCCGCGACGAACTGCCCGAACCCGGTCGCTCGCAAGCGGTTTCCGGGGACGACGACTACGACGGCCACGACGAGTTCGGCGACTACGGTGACCAGGAGCGCGACCCGCGCGCCCAGCGTCCCGCCCGCGACGACCGCCCCCGCGACGACGCCGGCGACTACGACTCCCCGCTGGTCAGCGATATCGCCGGGGGCGGGGAACCGGACGGCGAGCCCGAAAGCTGGCGTCCCGCACTGAAAGTCGTGCCGGATCCGCGCAATCGCCCGCGCCGCAACTGGCCGCCCGCCCCCGAGGGCGAGCAGGACGGCTACGACGCCGACGGCCCCGACCACGAGGACCGTTGGGACGAGCCGGAATCCGGCGACCGACGCGCCGAATCGGATCCGAACCGCGAGCCCGAGGAGGGCTGGCGCAGGGATCAGGGCCGTAGCGCCCCGCCCGGCGGACCCTTCCATCCGGGCTTCCGCCCCTACCAGGGACCCGCGCCGAGGTGACGCCTCGGCCGTGTCTACGCGCGGCGCGCCGCAGCCACAGGGTGTCTGCGCGAATTCGCCGCGTGTGGGTCGGCCAGGGACCAGAATGAGGGCGCAGTTCAGGTCATCGCCGACCACTCCCCGATCGTGCGAGTGATGGGCCGTCGATGACCGAAAGTTCCCCAGATCAGGTGCGCCTGCCGGGCGCCCGCCGCCCCGTGGCCTTGGTCACCGGGCCGACCTCCGGCATCGGCAAGGCGTATGCCACCAGGCTCGCCGCCCTCGGCTACGACCTGGTGCTGGTGGCGCGGGATGAGGAGCGGCTGGCCGCGCTGGCCCACGACCTGCGGGTGCGGTTCGCCGCACGCGCCGAGACGCTGCCCGCCGATCTGAGCCGGGCCGCGGATCGCGACCGGGTGGCCGCACGCCTGGCCGAGGGCGTCGAATTCCTGGTCAACAATGCCGGATTCGGCATGTCGGGTGAGTTCTGGACGCAGGACGCCGACGCCCTGCAGCACCAACTCGATGTGAACGTCACCGCTGTCGTGCAGCTCACCCGGGCGGCCCTGCCGCCCATGCTGCACGCGGCCAAGGGCACCGTGGTGAATGTGGCCAGCGTCGCGGGTCTGATCTCCGGGCGGGGATCGACCTATTCGGCCTCCAAGGCGTACGTCGTATCCTTTTCTCAGGGGCTGGCCGGCGGGCTGGCCGGAACCGGAGTCCGGGTGCAGGCCTTGTGCCCGGGATTCGTCCGCACCGAATTCCATGAGCGGGCCGGCATCGAGATGGCCTCGCTACCGCGACCCCTGTGGTTGAGCGTGGACGAGGTGGTGGCCGGTTCGCTGCATGATCTGGAGAGAGACCGGGTGATCAGCGTGCCCGGAAGGCAGTACAAAGCGATCGTCGCGATCGCCGGGCTCATCCCACGAACCCTGGTGACCCGCCTGAACCGGGGCCTGTTCAACGCACGCGGAAGGACATAGACACAGCAATGCAGGTAACGACGACCGACCGGGACAGACTCGCGGCTCTGGTACGCGAACTCGCCGTCGTGCACGGGCGGGTGACCCTGTCCTCGGGCAAGGAAGCCGACTACTACGTGGACCTGCGCCGCGCCACCCTGCACCACGAGGCGGCCCCGCTCATCGGCAAGCTGCTGCGCGAGCTCGTGGCGGATTGGGACTTCGACGCGGTGGGCGGGCTCACCATGGGCGCCGACCCGGTGGCGGCCGCGGTCCTGCACGCGCCGGGCCGGCCGATCGACGCCTTCGTGGTGCGCAAGGCCGCCAAGACCCACGGCATGCAGCGCCAGATCGAGGGCCCCGACATCGTGGGCAAGCGGGTGCTGGTGGTCGAGGACACCACCACCACCGGTAACTCCCCGATCACCGCGGTGCGCGCGCTGCGCGAGGCGGGCGCGATCGTGGTCGGCGTGGCCACCGTGGTGGACCGCGAAACCGGCGCGGACGGCATCATCGCCGCCGAAGGTTTGGAATATCGATCGATTCTGGGCCTGAAAGACCTCGCGTTGGGGTAGGACTTATGCCCTGGTGCCAGGGCGTGTCCTTACTGGACGGTTAACAAGACTTGGCTCTGGGCTGAAACCTTGCTCTGGGTTAGCCTGTGTCCTGGTCTTACGTCCGACAACGGTGTCGACAATGATTGTGCGAAGGGTCGTGTGAGTCACCTGTGGTGAGCATTGCAATCAACAAGGGTCAGCAGAATATTGCGATGCTCGGCATCGGTGCCTACCGGCCCCAGCGCGTCGTCAGCAATGCCGAGGTGTGCGAGGTCCTCGACTCCACCCCGGAGTGGATCTTCGAGCGGACCGGCATTCACAACCGGCGCTGGATCTCCGGCGACGAGACGCTGCGCAGCATGGCGGTCGCCGCGGGCGAGCGGGCGCTGAAGAACACCGGCATCGACCGATCCAAGATCGGCGCCCTGATCCTGGCCTCCTCCAGCTGGCTCAAGCTGACCCCGCACGGTGCGCCGACCGTGGCCTCGGACCTGGGCATGAACGGCATCCCGGCCTTCGACCTGGTTTCCGGCTGCGGCGGCTTCGGCTACGGCCTCGGCGTGGCCGCCGACATGATCCGTTCCGGCTCGGCCGAGTACATCCTGCTCATCGGCGCCGAGACGATGACCGTCGGTCTCGACCCGACCGACCGCGGCACCGCCATGATCTTCGGTGACGGCGCGGGCGCGGTCGTGATCGGTCCCGCCGAGGAGAACGGCATCTCCCCGACCGTGTGGGGCTCCGACGGCGAGAACGCCGAGGCCATCGCGCAGGACGTGGACTTCCTGGAGTTCATGAACAAGGCGCAGCGGCTGCAGGGCACCGACCCGGCCGTGGAGTCCGTGGGCCGGATGTCGCTGCACATGGAGGGCCCCAAGGTCTTCCGCTGGGCCGCCGTCACCCTGCCGCGCGCGCTGTCCAGCGCGATCGAGCTGTCGGGCGTGGCCAAGGACGACATCGAGGTGTTCGTCCCGCACCAGGCCAACGCCCGCATCAATGAGCTCATGAAGAAGAACCTCGGCCTTCCCGACGACCTGCCGATGGCCAATGACATCGAGAACACCGGCAACACCTCCGCCGCCTCGATCCCGCTGGCCATCGAGGAGATGCTGGTGACCGGCAAGGCCAAGGGTGGTCAGCTGGCGCTGCTGCTCGGCTTCGGCGCGGGCCTGTCCTACGCCGGCCAGGTCGCGGTGCTGCCGCCCGCCCCGGCCGAGCCCAGCTTCTGATGGCGAGCCCGTTCCGTGCCGCCTTCGTCGGCGCGGCGGCGGTGACCGTCTACGGCGCGGTCACCGGTCGCGAGAAGCTGCAGTGGGTCGCGAAGCCGTTGCTGATGCCGCTGCTCGCCGCCGACGTGGCCGTGAACGGCAAGCGCCTGGATCCCGCCGACCGCACCGTGCTGCTCGGCTCGCTGGCCGCGGCCACGGTCGGCGACGTGCTGCTCATCGAACCCGACGACGACCGCCGATTGATCGCGGGCGCTTCGTCGTTCGCGGTCATGCAGACCGGCTACTCGTGGCTGTGGTGGCGGCGCGGGGCCCGGCCCCGGCCCGCCATCGCGGGCCAGCGGCTGGGCGCCTGGCTGGGTGCGGCGACGCTCATGCGGTTCAAGGCCCCCACGGTGGCGGTGCCGCTCACCGTGTACGGCGCGACCCTGGGCGCCGCGGCCACCCTGGCCTCGGATCCGGAACTCGCCCGCGACGCGAAGAACATTGCGGGCGTGAACGTTCCGAACGCCGATCCGCGCAGCCGATTGGGTCTGGGCGCACTGCTGTTCACCGTCTCGGACGGATTGATCGTGCTGCGCCGTATTTTCGCGCGTGGTGAGAAGTCGCGCCGGATCACCGAGGGTGTCATTCTCGGCACTTATGCCGCCGCGCAATATCTGCTCGCGGATCCGCGCGCGCATCGGTAGGCATATCGGTCGGTATATCGGTAACCGAATAGGTCGCCGTATCCGTCACCCGGAATTCGATACGAAAGAACCCCATCCGGAAATCTCTGGATGGGGTTCTTCGTGTCTCCGGTGTCCGAGGGACCAGGGCAGGATCTGCGGAACGGAATTCGGGGCGATCGCGCCGACGAGCAGGCCGACCAGCGCGAGCTGCAGGCCCGGGCCGACCGCGCAGAGCGGGATCAGCGGAATTCCGATAATGGTGACGCCACAGATCACGGCGCCGGTCGCGGCCCCGATCACGAAGCCGAGGGCGGCGGCATTGGCCATCGGATCGTGGTTCTGGGCGTTCGGGATGCACGCTGTACTCAGATGGCGTGCAGAACGATTCGCGTTGCCAGAAAAGGCAACAGAACAAGTTCTAGCGGATCGCGGTCACGGAATCAAGTTCACTTCGCGTTCACTGCGCGATGGCTATGGCGGCCCGCAGTTCTCGGCCGGAAACGGATTCCCACCATTCGGTGTGGCCGAGAAAGTAATCGGTGTAGGCGATTTCGGCATTCTCCGGATTACCGCCCGGTACCACGCCGAGGAAGTAATCGATCTCGGAGAGTTCGTATTCGCAGTGCACCAGGGGCAGCAGGGCGGGGAGGGCCCGGCGTTCGGCGGGTGTGAGGGGGCGGACCGATTCGTAGGCTTCGAGCAGGTCGCGGACCTGGTCGAAGCGCACGTGCGCGGAGCCGCCGGCACGGATCGAAATCCAATCCACCGCAGCGCGTTCGATGGCGGTGGCCAGGTCGTGGACGGCGGTGGTGCGGTCGCACAGCCCGAAGTCGATGACCGAGGTGACAGCGTGGTCGCGCCACAGCAGGTTGGTGCCGTGCCAATCATTGTGCGTCCACAGCGGTTCCAGGTCGGCGAGCAGCGGGTACAGGCGCTCGCAGGCGGGGAGCTGGACGCGAGTCATGTCGGCGCGCCAATCGCGACCGGCCAGAAACGCGCCGAGCGCGGGGCGTCGGGCCGCGCGATGCGTCACGGCCGCAAGGGGATCGGCGGCGGAGAACAGGGTGAATCCCGCCTGGAGGGGCCGGGCCGGGCGGGCGGCGGCGTCGTATCCGGTGGCGGCCAAGTGCAGGTGGGCCAGCATGCGACCGGCCGCGGCGGCGTCGGCGAGTGAGCGGTACGGGGACCAGGAGAAGACGCCCGCGTAGGCGTCGTCGCCGGGGCCGAGTTCCTGCACCTCGTAGGCGAATTCGCCGATCTCGGCGGTACGCGGGACACTCGGCACCGGAATTCCGTGCGCGCGTAGGTGATCCATGAAGGCGTGTTCCTCGCCGAGCGCGGCGGCGTCGCGCAGCGCCCGGGGCAGGCGTTTGAGGATGACCTCGCGGTGGTCCGGCAGCCGGATCCGCGCGGTGGCCGAGAGTGGGCGCGGACTGCGCCAGGCGATCCGGGCGTCCGCGCCGAGCACGGCTTCCACCTCGGCGGCGGTGAGTGCGGGCCAATCCGGTTCGACCAGCGGGTCGAGCCCCATGCCGTAGACCCGGCCGTCGGTCATCCCCGGCGCAGCCGCACCAGGATCGCCGTCACGGCGGCGGCCGCCAGGAACGAGTACAGCGAGGCCGAGGCCCACCAGCCCGGATGGATGCCGAGGGTGTTCTGCGCCTTGGTCCAGAAGTCGCTCCACCAGGTGATCGAACCGGGGTTGAACAGCTGGTAGACGACGAATCCGATCGCCCACGGCAGCAGCATGAGCGGGCGGGTGGGGGCCTGCTCGGTGAGGTCCCAGCCGGTGCGGCCGCGGCCGAAGAAGTAGTCGACGACCAGGACCGCGCACAGCGGCACGAAGACCGACCCGATCAGGTACAGGAAGTTGGCGTAGTTGCCGAAGTCGCGGACGGGCAGCGCCAGCAGCGTCACGAGCGCGCCGACCAGGGTAGCCAGCAGCCGCCGATCCACCCGGGGCAGCAGGTTCTGGATGGACATGGCCGTCGAATAGATATTGGCGAAGGACTGATCCGATTCGCGCAGCACCAGCACCGCGAAGAACAGCCACCCGGCGGTGACGCCGAGGAAGGTGTCGAAGATGTGGTCGGCGCTGCCCGCCTGCAGGATCGCGAGGATGCCGAGCAGATAGCACAAGACCTGTGCGACCGAGTAGCCGATCACGGTGGCCCCGGCGGCGGTGCGGGCCGACCGCGAGTGCCGGGTGTAGTCGGCGGCCAGCGGCACGAAGGAGATGGAGACCGCGAGGGTGGCGTCGACGGCGGGCCAGAACCCGCTCCAACTGGTGTCGGTCGGCATCGGAACCGGTTGCCGCAGCAGCTGAATCGTGAAGTAGACCAGGGCGATAGCGACCGCCACCGAGACGTATTTGCGCAGCGCGCGCACCGCGGACAGCGGCCACACGGCCATCACGGTGGACAGCGCACCCGCGCCGACGATGACGATCCAGTGCGGCACCCGGTCATGGGTGAGCGCGGAGACGCCGAGCGTGATGACGGTGAGCTCGTACACGCCCCAGCCGATGCACTGCACGATATTGGCGACCGTCGGCACGTACGACAGCCGGGTGCCGAACAGTCCGCGCAGCACCGCCATGGCCGGCGCGCCGGTGCGGGCGCCGATGGCGGCGGGACCGGCCACCATGGCCGCGCCGACCACGGTGCCGAGCACGGTGGCCAGCAGCGCTCCGGTCAGCGGCAGGTTCGCGCCGGCGGGGGTGAGCACGACCGCGGCGCCGCTGAACCCGATCAGGCTGACGCCGAGATTCAGCCAGAACGCCGCCTGATCGGTGAAGCCGAGGGTGCGCGGCGGCTCGGTGTCGAGTACCAGCGGCGCTTCCCGGCGGTCCGGTGTGTCGGCGATCGTCATGGTCAGGATGCTACGGCCCGGATCGGACGAATCCGGCAGACCGTCCCGGCGGGCGCACCCGGCTCGGTCGCGGTGCCACCCCGTGGGGGCGGTCCGATGAGCGCCGGGTCACCGGCCCTGCGGGACGCGGTTCACAGGCACAGGATGATGCGGTCGCGGTTGCGCGGATCGACGCGGATCGAAATCGTGCCGCCCACAGCGATTCTCGGCTTGACCACGGGTTCGACGTCGAACACGATGCTGCCGTAATAGGTTTCCGACCCCGGCACCACCAGCTCGAGGTCGAGTTCGGTGAGCTCGGTGCAGTGGTCGGTGCGCTGCAGCGGGTGCACGCCCTCGATGTTCGCCCAGCCTTCGAGACCGTGCCGCAGCAGCTTCCGGTCCGAGCGGGTGGGGCGCTGGGCGAGCAGCATGCCGAGTCCGAGGAAGGTTCCGTACAGGCCGACCAGTGTGACGACCTGGACCGGGATGGTTCCGGGCGGGGTGAGCGGGACCAGCCAGCCCAGCCAGAGGCCGAGTGCGACGAGATATGCCGCCGTCACTCCGAGCACCGTTCTGGCTATGCGCGCGTGGTCCATGACACCCTCCAACCACGGCCTCCGGGATTCCAGGATAGTCCCGAATTTTGTCCCGTGTGGACCGATCAGGCGAGGTCAGAGGGTATGCGCGGCAAATCGAGAGCTGTCCGGGATCACACCGAGACGCCGGAGGGGCGTAGCGCGGTGAGCGCGTCCAGGTCCAAGGGCAGGCCGATATCGTCGAGCTCCAGGGTCACCTGTCCGACATGCTCACCGGTCGGTATGTACCGGCCGTCCCGCAGTCGAAAGGTATACAGCCGCAACGCATCCTCGGTCTCCAACAGCCAGTAGTGCCCGATTCCGGCCGCCGCGTACTCCGCGAACTTCATCACCCGGTCCACCCGCCGCGACCCCGGCGCCACGATCTCGATGGCCGCCAGCACATCCGGGGGCCGCACCCGGGTGGCGTGCTCGGCTCCGGCCGCCCCGCCGACGATCAGCACGTCCGGCACCCGCACCGTCGGCGGCGTGCCCTCGTCGATCAGCAGTTCGATGCGCGCCATGGCGGCCATGCGCCGCGGCAGCGCCCGCTCGAGCTGAGCTGCCAAGCGCCACACCGCGAGTTGATGCCGGGGCGGTTGCGGCGCCACGACCAGCACGCCGTCCACCAGCTCCCGGCAGTGCCGGTTGTTCTCGGGGAGCAGCGACCACTCCGCGATGGACAGCAGGTGATTCGGCCAGTATTCAACCGATTTCAGCAATTCCGCGGAACTCGACCGAGTCATGATTCCAGTCTTCCACGCCCGGCAACCGCGCAGCGATGTTTCAAACCTTCGACCACGGAAGCGCCCGCACCCGTTGTGGCGCAGCACCACCTAGGCTTGCGCACATGACCTACGACGCGCCCCCGCCGGGCTGGGATCCGCAGTCCCAGGGCCAGCAACCGGGCTACTACCAGCAGCCCGGATACAACCCCGGCTATCAGCCGCCCGTCCCCGGCTACTACCCGCCGGGCTATTACGGCGCGCCCGCCCCGGACCACCCGCAGGCCGTGGTGGTGCTGATCCTCGGCGTGATGAGCCTGGTGTTCTGTCAGCTGCTGGGTCCGGTGGCCTGGATCATGGGCGGCAAGGCCCGCCGCGAGATCCGCGACTCCCACGGCGCCATCGGCGGCGCCGGGATGGTGACGGCGGGCTGGATCTGCGGGATCGTCGCCACCGCGCTGATGGCGATGGTGATCCTGTTCATCGTGTTCGCGATCATCGTCGGTGGGGTCGGGGCGTCCCAGTACTGATTCGCCCGGCAACTACCATCGCCGGGTGAGTTCCACCCCGATCGCCGACGAATCCGGCGCCCCTGGCCAGGCCGACGCGGCGGCCCCCGGTCCGACCGAGTGGGGCGAGCATCCGCACGGCGTCGGACCGTGGCGGGACGAGTTCGGCACCGAGCCGCCCGCCGATCCGCGTCTGGATCCGGAGCTGCTCGCCCACGGCGACCGCCGCAATGTGGTGGACGCGTACCGGTATTGGCGGCGCGAGGCGATCGTCGCCGACATCGACAGCCGAAGGCATACGCTGCACGTGGCCATCGAGAACTTCGGCCACGACGCCAATATCGGCACCGTGGTGCGCACCGCCAACGCCTTCGCCGCGGCGGCCGTGCACATTGTCGGGCGTAAGCGCTGGAATCGGCGCGGCGCCATGGTCACCGACCGCTACCAGCACATTCACCATCACCACGACACCGCCGAGCTGCTCGCCTTCGCGGCGGAGGCCGGGCTGACCGTGGTCGCGGTCGACAATGTGCCCGGCGCGGTGCCGCTGGAAACGGTGGAGCTGCCGCGTGATTGCCTGCTGTTGTTCGGTCAGGAGGGGCCCGGGGTGACCGAGGCCGCGAAAGCGGGCGCGTTGCTGACCGTTTCGATCGCGCAGTTCGGTTCCACCCGCAGCATCAATGCCGGGGTGGCCGCGGGCATCGCCATGCACGCCTGGATCCGGCAGCACGCGGACCTCGCTCAGGCATGGTGAGGCGTACGACTCTCGGTAACAAATAAGCCACGAACCCTGTTGTCCGATTGGCATTATTAGTCCCATGACATCGCGGACCGGACGCAATATCGAGCCGACGGCTGCCCTCTGGTCGCAGCGGGCCGATCTCGCCGAATCCGCGATTCTGTCCCGTCACCTGCGCAAACTCTGGGGCTGCCCGGGCACGCAGCTCGGGGTGGTGGGCTGGCCCGCCACCAAACGCGAGCGCACCTTCGCGTTCTGGCACTACTGGTGGCAGGCCCACCTGATCGACTGCGCGGTCGACGCCGCCAATCGCGCGCCGACTCCCGCGCGGCAGCGTCGGCTGTGGTCCATCGCGCACGGCATGCGGCTGCGCAATATCACCGGCTGGACCAACAACTACTACGACGACATGGCCTGGCTGACCATCTCGCTGGAGCGGGCCGAGCGCACTCAGGGCGTCGAAGAGGTCCGGGGCGCGCTGCTGATTCTGGAGAAGACGCTGGTCAACGGGTTCGAGCCGGAGTTCGGCGCGGTGCCGTGGCGGAAGGGCTCGGATTTCTACAACGCCCCCGCCAACGGACCGGTCGGGATTGCCATGGCGCGGCTGGGCCGCTACACCCGCGCCCAGGAACTGGCCGACTTCCTCGACGCGAACCTGCGTGACCAGGAGACCGGTCTCATCTTCGACGGCATCCACCTACCGTCCGGCGAGGTGGAGAAGCCCGTCTACAGCTACTGCCAGGGCGTCGTCCTCGGGCTCGAGACCGAACTCGCGGTGCACACCGGCGAACCCCGGCACGCCGACCGCGCGGTCCGGCTGATCGACGCCATCGACGAGCACCTGACCGAGAACGGCGTCGTGGTCGGTGACGGCGGCGGTGACGGCGGCCTGTTCAACGGCATCCTCATTCGCTACCTCGCGCTGGCCGCGCTCATGCTGCCCGGCGACGAACCCGACCGGGTGACCGCCCGCCGCAAGGCCGCCGCCATCGTGCGCGCCTGCGCGACCGCGGCCTGGGAGCACCGACTCGATGTCGAGGGCGAACCGCTGTTCGGCGCGGACTGGCGCCAGCCCGCCCGGCTGCCCGGCATCGCGGGCGCCGGCGGCTTCGAGGGCGGATCGGTGAGCGCCTCCCAGAGCCCGGAACGCGATCTGTCGGTACAGCTCTCGGGCTGGAAACTGATGGAGGCCGCGCACACGGTCACGGCCGCGGGACTCTAGCCGCGAATCACGCCAGGATCAGCCGTGGTGCTGCCGGGGGAGCGGAACGGTCGCCGGATCGTCGATATCGACGTCGAAATCCTCGGCGGGCCGCGCCATTTCGGCCCGGTACTGCCGTACGCCGATCACGGTTCCCAGGATCAACCCGACGACCAGGGTCCCGATGACCGCGGGCATCAGCCAGGAGATGTCCTCGATGAAGCTGCCCGCGTAATAGCTGGCCAGCAGGATCACCGGCGCCCAGATCACCGCCCCGATCGACGAGGCGATGGTGTACTTGCGGTGATCCATCCCCGCCGCGCCCGCGACCAGCGGGCACAGCGTGCGCACCCACGGAATCCAGCGGGCCACCAGCACCGCCAGGAATCCGTGCTTGTGCAGCAGTTCCGAGACCCGCGCCAGATTGCGGGTGTTGATGTACTTGCCGTTCTTGCGCGCGACCAGGTGATGCCCGGTGCGCTGCCCGAACACGTATCCCACCTGATTGCCCGCGATCGCGGCGATCATGGTGCCCACCGACAGCGCCCACACGTGGCCCTCGCCATTGACCTGGGAGGCCAGCACCACGCCCGCGGTGATGAGCATGGAGTCACCGGGCAGGAACAGCCCGATGATGAGTGCGCACTCCAGGAATACGAACGTGAGGACGATGGTCCACACGAGCACCGGTCCGGCCGTCTCGAGCGGTCCGAACCCGCCGGAGGCGAGGGTCGTCGTTAGCGGGGTGGTCGTCGGCACCGAATGGCTCAGCGGGTCGACTCGTTCGACGAGGTGGCGAGCTCGGCCTGCTCCGGGTGCTGACCGCGGTGCAGCAGATTCTTACCGACCGCGATGATGCCCGGGAGAATGGACACGAACACGATCAGCAGGAAGATCGCCTCGACGTTCTTGCGAATGAATTCGACATTGCCCAGGAAGTACCCGAGCACGGTGACGCCGCCGCCCCACAGGACCGCGCCGATGATGTCGACGGTCGCGAACTTGCGGTAGTCCATCTTCGAGACACCGGCCAGCACCGGCATGAAGGTGCGCACGATGGGCACGAAGCGGGCCAGGATGATGGTCTTGGGGCCGTGCTTCTCGAAGAAGGCGTGCGTCTCGGTGATGTAACGCTGCTTGAAGAAGCGAGTGTCCTCCTTCTTGAACAGCGCCGGGCCGATGGTCCGCCCGATCCAGTAGCCGCTCTGGTCACCCAGCCAGGCCACGAACGCGGTGGCCGGTACCAGCCACCAGATGTTCATGCCGGCCGGCGGGTGCGCCTGGGCCGCCAGCAGACCGCCAGTGAACAGCAGCGAGTCGCCGGGGAGGATGGGGAACAGCAGGCCGGTCTCGATGAAGACGATGGCCAAGATCGCCGGGAGCACCGCGTGGGACAACCACGTCTCCGTGAGGAGGTGCATGGGGTCCAAGATCGCGGGCAGCGCGGCGTTGGTCGTCACGGCATCGGATACGGCCAGCAAGGTCACGGCCACCACAGTACCGGTACCCCGGACATCACACCGAACGTCGAAGCAACCTCACAAAGTTGTCGAGTATCCGAGGCCCCGGGCCGTGGAAAAAGCCGCTCCCCTATGGTGTGGGCTGACAGAATTTTGTTGTATCGCAGCACACACCCCACGGAGGTCCACGTGCCCATCGCGACTCCGGAGATCTACGCCGAGATGATTGCTCGGGCCAAGCAGAACTCCTTCGCGTTCCCCGCCATCAACTGCACGTCCTCGGAGACGATCAACGCGGCCATCAAGGGCTTCGCGGACGCCGGTTCCGACGGCATCATCCAGTTCTCCACCGGTGGTGCGGAATTCGGTTCCGGCCTGGGCGTGAAGGACATGGTCACCGGCGCGGTCGCGCTCGCGGAGTTCGCGAACGTGGTGGCCGCCAAGTACGACGTCACCATCGCGCTGCACACCGACCACTGCCCGAAGGACAAGCTGGACACCTTCGTGCGCCCGCTGCTGGCCATCTCGGCCGAGCGCGTGAAGAACGGCCTGAACCCGCTGTTCCAGTCGCACATGTGGGACGGTTCCGCGATCCCGATCGACGAGAACCTCGAGATCGCCAAGGAACTGCTGAAGCAGGCGCACGCCGCCAACATCATCCTCGAGGTCGAGATCGGCGTCGTCGGCGGTGAAGAGGACGGGGTCGAGGCCGAGATCAACGAGAAGCTCTACACCTCGTCCGAGGACTTCGAGAAGACCATCGACGCGCTCGGCGCCGGCGAGAACGGCCAGTATCTGCTGGCCGCCACCTTCGGCAACGTGCACGGCGTCTACAAGCCGGGCAATGTGGTGCTCAAGCCCGAGGTGCTGGCCGAGGGCCAGCGCGTGGCCGCCGCCAAGCTGGGCCTGGGCGCGGACGCGCAGCCCTTCGACTTCGTCTTCCACGGCGGTTCAGGCTCGCTGAAGTCGGAGATCGAGGACTCGCTGCGCTTCGGTGTGGTGAAGATGAACGTCGACACCGACACCCAGTACGCCTTCACCCGTCCGGTCGCCGGCCACATGTTCGGCAACTACGACGGCGTCCTGAAGATCGACGGCGAGGTCGGCAACAAGAAGGTCTACGACCCGCGCAGCTACCTCAAGAAGGCCGAGACCTCGATGGCCGCGCGCGTGGTCGAGGCCTGCAACGACCTGAACTCGGCGGGACGCTCGATCAGCGCCAAGTAAGCTCAACGCTCGGGATTCCGCGCAGCGCAGCGGAATCCCGGGCAATTTTCGAGCGGCGGGCGCGCCGCGGTCTCTATCGAGGCAGGTGGCATGACTGTCGACGTGCGGGTCCTGGGCCCCGTGCAGCTGTTGGTCGCCGGCCGGTCCATACCGGTCGGCGGTCCCAAGCCCCGCGCACTGCTGGCGGCGCTGGCTGTGAACCGGCGGCGTGCCGTGTCCTCCCAGGCCCTGGCCGACATCGTCTGGAACGATGATCCGCCGGACTCCTATCAGGCCAGTCTCCAGGTGTTCGTCTCGAACATCCGCAAGACGCTGCGCACCGCCGGGATCGACCCGGTGGCGTTGCTGCGCACCGAATCCTCCGGCTACCGCCTCGAAATCGAGGACGACGAGTGCGATCTCGGGCGTTTCGAGACGCTGCGCCGCGAAGGCTCCGAGGCCGCCGCGATCGGCGACCCGGCCACCGCGTCCCGGCTCTTCGGCGAGGCCCTCGCCGAATGGAGCGGGCGCGCGCTCGACGACCTGTCGGGTCTCGGTTTCGCGGAGAGCTTCGCCACCGCCATGGACGAGGAGCGGCTGCTGGTCGCCTCCGCCCGCATCGACTCCGAAATCGCCCTGGGCCGTGCGTCTTCCGTGGTCGGCGAACTGGTGTCGATGACCAATGCCCATCCGCTGCGGGAACCGTTGTGGGCGCAGCTCATCACCGCGCTCTATCTGTCCGGCCGTCAGGCCGACGCGCTCGACGCCTGCCGCCGGGTGCGGACCGTGCTCGCCGACGAGCTCGGCATCGATCCGGGGCCCGCGCTGATCGCGCTGGAACAGAAGGTGCTGCGCCAGGAACCGTTGAGCACCGGGCAGATTCACGAGGTCGAGCGGATGGCGAAGGCCATGACCGAGACCGTCACCGAGATGCCGCGCGCGGTGCGTGCCGGGCAGCTGCGCCTGGCGGACGGACGCGTGGTGCCGATCGGCGCCAATGGCGTGAAGATCGGTCGCATGACCGACAACGATCTGGTGCTCGACGATCCGAAGGCCAGCCGGTACCACGCGCAGATCACGCCCAGCCGGGCCGGGCTGCTGATCAAGGACCTGCACTCCGCCAACGGGATCTACATCAACGAGCAGACCATCGAGTCGGCCGCGGTGCTCGCCGACGGCGATGCCATCCGGATCGGCACGACCGTGATCACCTTCCAGGCCATGCGCTGACCTGTGGGGTAGGGTCCTTGCCCGGATGATGTCCGGATGACCCTAATGTCGAGAGGGTTGAACGCATGGCCAAGCGGCTCGTGGCGGCTGCGGGAGCGGTGATCTTCGGGGCGGGAGTACTGGTCGGTATGGGCCGGCCGGTGGCGTCCGCGGATTCGGAAACCGGTGCGACACCGGCGGTTCCGGGCATCGGCGCCTGCAAAACCGACCCCAGACCCGAACACGAGTCGGTGGTGCCCAAGACCCTCGAGGTGCCGGTCGCCTACCCGGTCGTCACGGTCGACACCGGGCCGCTGCCGGAGAACACCAAGCGCGTGAACATGGAACTGCCGCCGGACCCGTGCGTGAACCCGTGCCCGGACCTCACCGACACACCCGCCGCGCCACCGGGACTCGCCGAACAACTCGGCATCCCGAAACTCATCGTGCGGCCGCAGCCGTTCAATTTCGCACTGCCCAACCCGAATCCGCCCGCGCTGCCGCCCGGGCCCGAACCCGAGCACCCGTCCAGCGAGCCCGCCGAGCGCACCCCCACCCGGCCCACGCCACAGGTCTCCGACGTGCGCGAGGTGTCCAAACTGACCGGCGCCAACTCGACCAACCGCACCGACAAGCGCTGGCAGGTGCAGGGCACCGACCTCGGCATCATGTGGCAGAGCGCGCCCGACGAGATCGCCATCGCGTTCGGCGACACCGTCGGCCGGGAATTCCATCCGCCCGGCGGCATGGGCGAGGACTGGCGCTCGAACCTGCTGGCGTTCAGCAAGAATCGCGACCTCGCCAACGGCGTCGTCTTCGACCGCATGGTCACCGACGACCGCTGCCACGCCGTGGAACTGCTGAGCAGCCGCAAGCTGGACAATATCGAGATCACCACCATCCCCACCTCGGGGTTCGCGCTCGGCGACCGGCAGTACATGAGCTACATGTCGATCCGCACCTGGAACAGCCTGCCGGGCACCTGGTTCACCAACTACGGCGGGCTCGCCTACTCCGACGACCACGGCGAACACTGGACCAAGGACCCGTACGCCAAGTGGGAGAACATCTTCGGCGTCTCCAGCTTCCAGGTCGCGTCGATGGTGCCGCAGGGCGACTGGGTGTACATGTTCGGCATCCCGAACACCCGGTTGGGCGGGGTCGGGCTGGCGCGGGTGCCGAAGGAGCAGGTGCTCAACCCGACCGCCTACCAGTACTGGCAGAACGGCTCCTGGGCGCCCGCCGTGAACGGAAGCGTCAGCGCCACACCGGTCGTCGACGCGCCCGCGGGAGAACTGTCGGTCCGCTACGACGAGAACCGCAAGGTGTGGCAGATGAGCTACCTGGACACCGCGAAGGCGGCTCTGGTTGTGCGGGAATCGGATTCACCGCAGGGCGCGTGGTCCGACAGCGCGGTCACGGTGAGCGCGCTGCAGTTCCCGGAACTGTACGGCGGTTTCATCCACCCGTGGTCGACCGGTCAGGACCTGTACTTCACCATGTCGACCTGGAACGACTACAACGTCTACCTGATGCACGCCACACTGAACTGACCTTCAGGCGTTCCCCGATCGCGACAACTGATTTCGCTGCGATTGGGGTAACTCCAGGGGGACGTCCACAATTGGTTCGGTACCTGACCGGCGGTCCGCATGTGGGACGGTCGACGGCTCTCAGCCGCGCGCTGAAGTCTCGGGGAGGCGGGACAGCCGAACCTCGGCGATGGCGCGGCCGAAGAGCTTCTTGCCCTCCGAGGTCGCGCCCAGCACGACGGTCGCCGCACCGGTGGCCGCGTCCACCGACTTCACCTTGCCGGTGAACTCGACGAAGGTCGGGGCGGTCGGCTCCACCGGCACGAAACCGGAGAAGCGGACGCTGAACTTGCCCAGCGCCGAGGGGTCGCCCAGCCAGTCCACCAGGTAGCCGGCGGTCAGGCCCATGGTGAGCATGCCGTGCGCCACCACGGTGGGCAGGCCGACCAGGGTGGCGGCGGTGTCGCTGAAGTGGATCGGGTTCGGGTCGCCGGAGACGCCGGCGTAGTTGACCAGATCGCCCCGGGTGACCGGCACCTTCGCGGCGGGCAGTTCGGTGCCCGCGGCCACGCCCGCGGCGGTCGGGACGGTGTTGACCGGCAGCGGCGCGGCGGGGGCGGCGGGCTCGGCCACCTCCTCCGGGGCCAACAGGATCAGGCCGTTCGGGTCGGTGTCGAACTGGCCGGGCTCGACGACATGGCCGTGCATGACCACGCCCGACACCGTCTCGACCGCGACCGGGTCGATCTCGACGCCCTTGCGGGCCACGATGGTGGTGGTGGCGACCAGCACCGGCCGCACGTCGGCATCGGTCAGGGTGACCTTGACGGTGATGAAGTCGTTGTCGCCGAAGCCGCGGATGTTCTCCACCACCACGTCCACGCCCAGCCGGTCCCCGGCCAGGATCGGGCGGTGGTACTCGAAGACCTGGTCGGTCTGGAGGATCTGCGAGACGTCGTACTCGGTGAGCACCGAGCCGATCAGCGAGCGGGTGGTGGCCGCGCCGATTACCGAGGCGAAGGTCGGCGAGGCCAGCAGGCCGCCGTAACCGAGCTCGGCGGCATCGGTCTCGCGGTGGTGGGCGGCGTGGTCGTTGCGCACGGCGCGGGCGAATTCGCGGATCTTCTCGCGGCCCACGTCGTAGTGATCGCGCACCCGGAAGTGACGGCCGACCAGTTCGGCGGCGGTGGCCTTGGCCGGCTCCACGATGGTCTCCGCCTCCAGAACCGCCAGGGTCTCTGCCGTATCCGGCACGATGTGCTCAGCCGTATCCGGCATCCGTACTCAGCTCCTGCATTCGTAACTTTATGGACGGTGTACAACACCGCTGAAGTGCCGGAATGCCGAAATGGCCAGCCCAGACAACCCAGACACCCTACCGACGTGCAGGTCTATTGACCAGGTGTATGTGATGTTCATCGCGAGCACGAGCGAGAACGTGTCAGGCCATTTCGCCGAAGCTGTCGATACCGGTTTTCGCCCCGGTCAGTGCGCGTTCTTGGGCTCACACACCTTCCACGAACCGCCCTCGTTGCGCAGGTCGAAGGTCCGCGAGGAGAGCTTCGCCGGATCCGCCGCGGTGAAGACCGTCGCCTGCGCCAACGCGGCGTCACCGGTGATCTGGATGGCGTCCACGCTCTTCACCTGCGGGATGCTCTTCTGCTCCTGGGAGGTCTTGTACACGCTCGCGAACTGGTCGGCCGAGATCTTCTGATAGAAGTCGTGCTGCGCACCGCAGGTCACCGCCCGCAGCGTGTCCAGGTTCCCGCTGTCCAGGGCATCGGTGTACGACGTGATCGTCTGCTGCACCAGCGCTTCCGGCGAATTGTCGTCATTGTGCTTCTTCACGCCGAGCACCACACCGACGATCGCGACCACCGCGACCACCGCCGCGGCCACGCCGATCCACAGCTTCTTCGACCCGCCACCGGACTTCGCGGAGCCGTCGACCGGCTCGGCCGCCGGAACCCGCTGCGGCTGCGCCAGCCCGCCGATCCCGGGCACACCCGGCGATCCGCCGATCCCGGGCGGCGGCGCACCGAGACCCGGCTGGCCACCCGGTCCCTGCGGAGCACCCGAACCCGGCTGGCCCTGCGGCGCATTCGGCCCGTGCGGAGAGTTCGGTCCCTGCGCACCCGGGCCCTGCGGTGCGTTCGGGCCGTTCAGCGCCTGGGGTCCCTGCGGCCCACCCGGTCCCTGCGGACCCTTGGGCGCGTTCGGTCCCTGCGGTCCGCGGGGTCCCTGCGGCGCACCCGCCCCGACCCGCTGCGGCGCCGCGATCCGCGGACCGCCGATCGGCTGACCCGGCATGGTCGACTGGGTGTCCGCCGGAGACGGCGCGGTCGCGGGCCGACGCGGGCCCATCGGAGGAGCCATCGGCGGCCGCGGCGGCGACGGCCGCGTCTCCTCGACGGGCGCGTCCGGAGCGGTCCCCTTCGGCCCGACATTCCGCGGCCCCGCGTTCACCCGGGGCGTCTGCGGCGGCTTGCTGACCGCACGACCCTGCGGCCCCGACACCCGAATCTTCTCGGTCCCGGCCTCACCCGACACCACCGGCAGCGCCGTCGTGGCGTCATCGGCCGGATTCGGCACCCGCTTGATCACCACGGTCGCCGCGTCTCCGGAGCCCTCGGCCCCGGACCCGCCGTCCTTCGCATCGGCAGGGGTCCCGGAATCACCGGTGCCACCGGACTTCTCGCCGGCCGCGGCGTCATCGCCCGACTTCTCGTCGTCATCGGCCGATGCGGCGGGCATCCCCTGCGTCGGAACATCCTCCGGCGCGGTCTTCCCCGCAGCCCCGCCCTTACCGGCAGCTTCGCTCGAGGCCGCAGCAGCCGCGCCGACGGCCGCGCCGCCCGCGACGCTCTTCCCGGAATCCGCGGAGCCGGATTGCCCCTGCTCGCCGGGCTTCCCGGCCGCCGGACCACTCGCATCCTGTCCGGGCCGCTGAATCTTGATCATCTGGGTGGTGGCATCGGCCTGCGCGTCGGCGCCCTGCGCGCCACCGCCCGCCTTCTCGCCGGCGGGCCGCTGAATCGGAATGAACTGGGTCGGAGCGTCATCGGCGGGCGATGGCGCTCCCGGACCCTGACCACGGCCGGCCGGCTGCGCGCTCGCATCGGATTGTCCAGCGCCGCTGGGCTTTTCGCCGGTCGCGGGCTGTCCGTCGGACGCCGCGGAACCCTGGCGTTCCTGGGGCTCGGGAGTCTGGGACTGCCCGCCCGGTCCGGATTGCGCGCCCTCCGAGGGGCGTCCACCCGCGGCGTTCCCGGAACCCGGTGCGGCAGCGCCGGACTGCGCGGTCGCACCCGGCTGTACGCCCGACCCGCCCGGCGAGGGCTGCCCGCTCGGCGTGCTCTGCGGCTTGAACTCACCCGAGCCCTGGCGCGCGGCCGACGGCTGTCCGCCGGGCCCACCCTGCGCTCCGGCAGGCGTGCCCGGTAGTCCGCCCGGTGCGCCTTGCGATCCGCCGGGCCCGCCCTGCTGTCCGGCGGCTGCGCCCTGAGCCCCAGCTGACGTGCCCTGCGGTCCGGCAGATCCACCCAGCGGTCCAGCCGGCGCGCCCTGCGCTCCGGCGGGCGGCTGCACTCGGCCCGCGCCCGCCTGGTCGGCGGGGGACTGGCCTCGGTTCGCGGCCGGGGGCCGGACGCGGTTCGCGCCCGGAGTGCCTGCGGGCTTGGAGGTTTCGTAGTGGATGGTGGCGAAACCGGCGGGGCCGGACTTGGCCTGCGGGGTCTTGGGGGTGCCGGGTCGAGGTGCGCCGGTGCGGATTTCCTCGGTCCGCGCGTTGGGGTTGGGGATGGCTTCGGTGGCGGCGGTCGGGGGTGCGGCGTCGGAGGTCGCGGGCGTGCTCGTGCCGTTCGCGGCCGCCGGAGCGGACTGGTCGGCCGGGCTCGCCGGGCGGTCGGGGGTGGCGCTGGTGTCCGTGTCGCCTGCGGCGGGACCCGATGCCTGGTTGGCAGGGCCCTGCTGCTGCTGGTCGTCTTTCGGGTCGGACACGCGCTGCACCCCTCGTAATCGGCGGAACTGTGATTCGAAGGTCAGCCTACTGAGCATTCCGGGTACCGGTGCAGAATGATCGGCATGACCTCCTTCGGCGATCTGCTCGGACCGCAGCCGGTCCTCCTTCCGGAAAACATCGACGCGGAGGACGCGCTGCTCCAGAAACAGGACCCGGTGCTGGTCGCCGCGGCCCACCCGACCGCCTCCATCGCCTGGGCCCACCTGGCCGAAGCCGCCCTGGAGCGGGGCGCCGCCGCCGACGGCGACGTCAACCTCGACATCATCTCCGCCTACGCCTTCGCGCGCACCGGCTACCACCGCGGCCTGGACCTGTTGCGCCGCAACGGCTGGAAGGGCTTCGGCCCGGTGCCGTGGAGCCACGAACCCAACCAGGGCTTCCTGCGCAGCGTGGGCGCGCTCGCCAAGGCCGCCCGGGCCATCGGCGAGACCGACGAGTACGCGCGCTGCCTGGACCTGCTCGAGGACTGCGACCCGCGCGCCGCAGCCGAGCTCGGCCTCGACTGAATTGAGCGGTGGCCTAGGCGAAACCATCGACGCCGCCCGCGAGAGCGGCGTCACCCGCATGCGCAAGGCCGCCGGGCGGGTCCGCTCGTCACTGCTGCCGATCGTGCAGTGCGCCATCGGCGCGGGCGTGGCCTGGTTCATCGCCCACAATGTGATCGGGCACGAACACCCGTTCTTCGCGCCGATGGCGGCCATGATCTCCATCGGCGTCTCGTTCGGGGCCCGGCTGCGCCGCTCGATCGAGCTCATCGTGGGCGTGGCCGTCGGCATCGGCATCGGGGACCTGTTCGTGTCCCGGGTCGGCACCGGCGGCTGGCAGATCATGCTGCTGGTGGTGCTGGCCATGTGCACCGCCGTCTTCCTCGACGGCGGTCCCGTCATCACCATGCAGGCGGCCAGTTCCGCGGTGCTGGTGGCGACCCTCTACCCGCCCGGCCAGGGCGGCGCGTCGCTGCGCATGATCGACGCCCTGGTAGGCGGACTGGTCGGCATCGTGGTGGTGGCGGCCATTCCGCTGCACCCGGTCCGCCGCGCCCGGGAGCAGGCGGCCGGAATCCTGGAGGTGATGGGCGCCGCCCTCACCGAATGCGCGGACGGCCTGCTCGAACACGACGCCGCCAAGATCAAGGCGGCGCTGGAGGCGGTGCGCGGTACACAGGGCGCGATCGACGCCCTGCGCAACACGCTCGAGGGCAGTCGGGAGATCATTCGAATCTCCCCGCTGTACTGGAACTCTCGCACCCGCCTGAGCCGGTTGCGCGACGCCGCGGATCCGCTCGACAACGCGGTCCGCAACACTCGGGTGCTGCTGCGCCGGGCCCTCACCTCGGTCCGCGACGACGAGGTGCTCGACCCGGGTCTCATCATGGAGGTCGAGAAGCTCGGCCAGGCGATCGACGTGGTGCGCCGCATGATGCTCGCCGACCCGGACGAGAAGCCCGATCCCGCCGAGGCGACCCGCGTGCTGCGCTCGGTCGGCAAGGGCGCGACCAAGGATCTGGTCGACGGTGCGGGCCTGTCCGCGCACGTGGTGTTCGCCCAATTACGGTCCATCGTGGTGGATCTCATGCAGGTGTGCGGCGTGCGGCGGCTGTCGGCCATGGCGCTGCTGCCCCCGACCGTCGCGCACCCCTACGTCACGCCGATCGACTGACTCAGAGCCAGAAGCGCGTCAACCGGCTGCCCATCGACCACCACCAGCCCGGCAGCCCGGACAGCTCGAACAGCGCGTTCACCCCGTCGAAGAACAACCGGTTCAGCTGCGGCGTGAACAGCAGCGCGAACAGGATCAGCAGGCCGTACGGCTTGATCTGATCCAGCGACCGCCGGGTCTGATAGCTCAGCGACGGCTCCAGGATCCCGTACCCGTCGGTGCCGGGAATCGGCAGCAGATTCAGGACCGTCGCCGAAATCTGGAGGAAGGCAAGGAAACTCAGCCCGAACCAGAACGCCGTATTCGAATGCAGACTGCCCCACAGTGACACGATCACCAGCAGCGCCACCGCGCACAGCGCGTTCACCGCGGGCCCCGCGCCACTGATCATCCGCTGCGTGCGCGGACTGAAATTGTGCGAATGCACGTACACCGCGCCACCCGGCAGCGCGAACCCGCCGAGCGCGATGAACACCACCGGCAACCCGATCGACAGCAGCGGATGGCTGTACTTGAGCGGGTTCAGCGTGAGATACCCGCGCATCTCCACTTCCCGGTCCCCGGCCCGCCACGCCACGAACGCGTGCGCGAACTCGTGCAGGCAGACCGTCACGATCCACCCGGCCACCACCAGGATGAACACTCCGAATTGGGCTTGGCGCGAATCGAGGTCGGCGTTCCAGGCGAGCACCCCGCCCAGTACCGCGACCGCCACCACCGCCAGGAACACGGGGCTGGGCCGGATCGCTCCGGAGGCCCGTCTCACCGCGCGCGTGTCATCCACCTGTCACTCCCAACCGGCCCGGCTCGTTGTCGCTGTGCCGACACCCATTCTGGGGGTGAATCGGCCTTTGGGGGTGAATCAGCGAACCAGCAGCCAAGGCTCGTGGTGTCGATAGAACGTGGAGCGCTTCACCACCCGGTCGGCGGTGATCCCGTCCCGGGTGACCAGCGCGCCCGGCGTGCCGAGCTGCATGGCGCGCCCGGCGACCCAGCGCTTCTTGCGCAGTCCGCGGTGCACGCTGGCGTGCAGGCCCGGCATCTCCAGCATGGGCGAAACATGCAGGGCCGCGACCTTTCCGGTGAACAACCGGGTGTCGTCGACGTAGGCCTCGCCCTCGAGTTTCGCGCCGTCCTCGCCGACGATGGTGGCGCGGCCGATGAGCACCTTGCCGGTGTCGTCGCGAATCAGCGGGGTCTCGACGGCCCGGCCCTCGAGCGCGCGCTTGGCGGCGGCGGACCCGGTGCCGGTCTCGTAGGCGCGGGAGCCGTAGGTGCGGTCGATGGGCACGTAGCCGATCTCCACGCCGAGACGTTCGGTGCGCATGAGATGGGTGAGCACTGCGGCCAGTCCGGCGTCCTCACCGAGCACGATGAGGCGCGGCAGACTGTCCGCGGCCATCACCGGCAGCAGCTCGTCCAGGGTCCCGGTGTCGGGAATGGCGGCGGTCTGCGTGAGGGACAGAGAAGCGAGCGCGATGGGAACGGGAGCGCCGTCGCAGCGGAGAACATGGGTACTCAACTGCCGAACACCCTCCTCTGGCCTGCCAACACCTATCCGCCTCGCTGCGTCCCGATGGAACCCCCGCCGGTCCCTCTCCCCGTGCCACCATAGCCCTGTCTCATTTGCCCTGCTGTCCTCAGTGCGCATCCGTTATGTCTGGTTCACTCAGGGTCGTGTCGGGTGCACACAGAGCCGGGGCGTGCACCTGGACGTATGTGGTCATCCAGTAAAGTGTGCCCACGGCCACCGCCTTCTGATGGCGGGTAGCTGCAGCAACATGGGTGCTGCGCGTCGAACCCGTAGGAGACACTCGCATGCCGGCAATCGTGCTGATCGGCGCCCAGTGGGGCGACGAAGGCAAGGGCAAAGCCACCGATCTGCTCGGTGACCGAGTCCAGTGGGTAGTTCGATACCAGGGCGGCAACAACGCGGGGCACACCGTGGTACTGCCGAACGGTGAGAGCTTCGCGCTGCACCTGATCCCGTCCGGCATTCTCACCCCCGATGTGACCAACGTCATCGGCAACGGCGTCGTCGTGGATCCGGGCGTGCTGCTGGCCGAACTCGCCGGTCTGGAAGAGCGCGGCGTGGACACCTCCCGCCTGCTGCTCTCGGCCGACGCGCACTTGATCATGCCGTACCACGTGGCCATCGATAAGGTCACCGAACGCTTCCTCGGCAACAAGAAGATCGGCACCACCGGCCGCGGCATCGGCCCCTGCTACCAGGACAAGGTCGCCCGCGTCGGCGTCCGCGTGGCCGACGTGCTGGACGAGAAGATCCTCACCCAGAAGGTCGAGGCCGCACTGGAATTCAAGAACCAGGTGCTGGTCAAGATCTACAACCGCCGCGCGCTGGACCCGCAGCAGGTGGTGGACGAGGTGCTGGAGAAGGCCGAGGGCTTCAAGCACCGCATCGCCGACTCGCGCCTGCTGCTCAACGAGGCGCTGGAGCGCGACGAGATCGTGCTGCTGGAAGGCTCGCAGGGCACCCTGCTCGACGTCGACCACGGCACCTACCCGTACGTGACCTCGTCCAACCCGACCGCGGGCGGCGCGGCCGTGGGCGCGGGCGTCGGTCCCAACAAGATCACCACGGTGCTCGGCATCCTGAAGGCGTACACCACCCGCGTCGGCTCCGGCCCGTTCCCGACCGAACTCTTCGACGAGTCCGGCACCTACCTGGCCAAGACCGGCGGCGAGGTCGGCGTCACCACCGGCCGCGCCCGCCGCACCGGCTGGTTCGACGCCGTGATCGCCCGCTACGCCACGCGCGTCAACGGCATCACCGACTACTTCCTCACCAAGCTGGACGTGCTCTCCAGCCTGGACACCGTCCCGATCTGCGTCGCCTACGAGATCGACGGCGAGCGCGTCGAGCAGATGCCCACCACCCAGACCGACTTCCACCACGCCAAGCCCATCTACGAGGAGATGCCCGGCTGGTGGGAGGACATCTCCGGCTGCCGCACCTTCGAGGAGCTCCCGGCCAACGCGCAGGCGTACGTGAAGCGCCTGGAAGAGCTGTCCGGCGCGCGGGTCTCGTGCATCGGCGTCGGCCCGGGCCGCGATCAGACCATCGTCCGCCACGACATCCTGGGCTGACACGCCCGAGCTGTGAAGCGACTTCGCCCCCGCCGCATCGAATGCGGCGGGGGCGAAGTGTTTCCGGCGGTATCAGTAGGTGATGAGGGGAGCCAGCGGGTCGGCCGCGTGCGGGGTGAGGCCCTGATAGGCCGCGGCGATCGACTTCACCGCGACGCGGATATCGGCCTCCTCGTGAGTGAAGGGGAGGCGGATGAACCGCTCGAACGCGCCCTGGACGCCGAAACGTGGTCCGGCGGCGAGCAATACGCCGTGGTTGGGCGCGGTGGCGGCGAGCGCCGTCGAGACCGGAGCGGGGAGCTGAGCCCACAGGGACATGCCGCCCGCGCCGGGGGTGACCCGCCAGTCGGGGAGTTCCTCGGCGAGGGTTTCCAGCAGGACCGCGCGGCGGGAGCGGAGTTGCGCCCGGCGGGTGGTGAGGATCTCGTCCTCGTTGCGAAGCAGATGGACGGTGGCCAGCTGGTCCATCACCGGGGTGCCGAGGTCGACGGTGGAGCGGGTGCCCAGCAGTTTGGTGATCAACGGCTGATTGGCGCGGACCCAGCCGACCCGCAGACCGCCCCAGAACGACTTCGAGGCCGAACCGATGGTGACGATCTCCGAGCCGCGGGCGAAAGCCGCTGCGGGCGGCGGGGATTCGACACCGGACAGGTTCAGGTCGCCCATCGACTCGTCCACGATCACCGTCATACGGGTCTCCCGGGCGATGGCGGCCAGTTCGGCGCGGCCCTCCGCGTCCAGCAGATGCCCGGTGGGGTTGTTGAAGTCGGGGATCAGGTACGCCATGCTGGCGGCGGTTTGCCGTGCGGCACTGCGGATCCCGTCCAGATCCCAGCCGTCCGGGCGCATCGGCACCGGCACCGGGCGTGCGCCCACATCGCGAATCGCCTCGATGGCGTTCGGGTAGGTGGGGTGCTCGATCAGCACCCGCTCGGCCGGGGTGGTGAGCACATTGAGCAGCAGGCGCAGGCCGTGCTGCGCGCCCAGGGTGATGAGGATCTGGTCCGGTTCGGTGGGCAGGCCGCGTTCGGTGTAGCGGCGGGCCAGCGCCTCGCGCAGCATGAGCACGCCCACCGGGTCCATGCCGTGCGTGCCCAGATAGGTCGGAAGACCTTGCAGGGCAAAGGAGTACGCCTCGGTCATCTGCGGCGGGGCGGCCATGGACGCGTAGGTCATGTCGATGGTCGGCAGTTCCGGCTGCGCCATCATGGCCAGGATGCTGCGGGCCGGCTTCGCGCCGTCGTGCACCACGGTCGGCGGCAGCGCCACCGTGCTGCGCGAACCCTGACGGCTGATCAGGTAACCGTGTTCGCGCAGTAGCGAATACGCGGAGGTGACGGTGGTGCGGCTGACCGCGAGGCTGGTGGACAGGTCGCGTTCGCTGGGCAGGGCCACGCCCAGCGGGGCGCGGCCGTCGTGGATGAGCAGGCGGATGCTCTCGGCCAGGGCCACGTACGCGGGCCGCGCGGACCGTTTGCCGTTGTCGGCGGCCGCGCCCGGTTCGTCGTTACGCCACCGGCCCAGGTCGCGTGTGAGGCTGGCCGCGCCGATCACTCGTGTCGCCATACAGGCCAGTATCCAGGTACTGGATATTTTCTTCAAGTCCAGGGCCGGTCCACCATGGGATCATGGTCGCACTACTCGGTTCCTTCGTGATTGTCGCCGCGTTCGCCGGTCTCGTGTACCGGTTCGCGCCCGCACCCGGCGAGCGCTGGGGTGTGCTGCTGGAGCGGTATCGTCCGCATGCCCCCATGTCGGACTGGTCGGTCGGCGAATATGAAGCGGCCCGCCAGTATTCGGATCTCGCCGCCATCGCCTCCCTGCGTCCCGACGCGCCCTCGGAGCCCGCGCGCCGGAGGTCGGGCCGCGGCGCCTCGGCCGCAGCGGCCCTGTCCGCCATCCCCTGCCGCAACGAGTCAGTCCAGTTCTAGCGAACTGGCCTTGAATCTGCGTTCTGTCGGTGCCATCGTGCACACTGCCCTTATGTCCGCCCCGGTCCGCCCCCAGGCGTCGGCGGCGCTCTTCGATACCGCGATCGGCGTCTGCGCCATCGCCTGGAGCGCCACCGGCGTCCTGCGTTTCGCCCTCCCCGACCGCGACCCGGCGGCCACCCGCACCCACATCCTGCGCCGCCACCGCCGCGCCGACCTCCACGAGGGCGCCCCCACCCCCGAGATGGCCGAGGCCATCGCCCGCATCCAGGCCCACCTGACCGGCGACCTCGACGACCTCCGCTGGATCCCCGTGGACGCCACCCTCTTCAACGACTTCGACCGAGCCGTCTACGAGGTCACCCGAGCCATCGACCCCGGCCACACCCTCAATTACGGCGCGGTCGCCAACCGCATCGGCGCCCCCGGCGGCGCCCAGGCCGTAGGCCAATCCCTCGGCCGCAACCCCATCCCGCTGATCATCCCCTGCCACCGGGTCCTCGCCGCCGACCACGCCCTCCACGGCTTCTCCGCCCCCGGCGGCGTCACCACCAAACAGCGCCTCCTCGAAATAGAGCGCACCCCCGGCTTCGGCGAACCCACCCTCTTCTGACGCTGGACAGCGAGAACGCCCGCACCGGGCAGGTCGGTGCGGGCGGCTCCGCGAAATCCGCTGTCAGAGCGCACCACCCAGGAAGCCGCCGACGGCAGCGCCGCCGACGCCACCGGCGATACCTCCGACCACGGCGGCCGGAATCCCTACCGCCGCCGCGCCCGCGGCGCCGCCGACGGCCGCGCCGATGAGCGCGCCACCGCCCGCGAAACCGGCCACCTCGGGTGCGGCGGCCGCACTCTGCACGGCGGCTACCACCGCGCCCGCGCCGCCGGTGGCCGCCGCGAGGCCCAAGGCGCCCGTGGTGAGACCACCCGCGACCACCGTGCCGACGGCCGCGCCGGCGCCGAGACCGATCAGCGCACCGGCGGCGGCACCGGGAACGCCGCCCGCGACCGCTGCGGGGACGCCGAGCGCGACAGCTCCACCCGTGGCGCCGGCCGCCGCGCCCGCCAGCGTGCCCGCGGCGATCTTGTCGGAGCGGGACGGGTTGACGCCGATGGAGTTGAGGCCGGTGGCGAGGCTCGCTTCGGCTTCGGCGGCGACGCCGTTGACGCCGTTGAGGACGGTGTCGGGGAGTTCGTCCGGGGCGGGGGTGGTGAAGTCGCCGATTCGGACGGTGCGCGGGGGCGGGGCGATGGGGAGGACCGGCGTGACGACGGTGGGGGCGTGCAGGGATTGGACGTCCAGGGCCGGGGCCGCGTCCCGGGTGTTGGGGACGGGGCGGAAGTTGGCGGGGACCGGGTAGTCCGCGAGCTGGGACGGTGCCTGCGGCGACGCGGGCTGGGGGCGGGGGATGGTGACGCCGGGCTGCACGGTCGTCACGCGGATGGGGTGGTCCTGGTCGCCGGTGGGGAGCGCTACGCCCGGCTGGGCGGCGGCGGTGCGGGGTGAGGGGAGGAGGCCGGGGCCGGCGGCGTCGATGCCCTGCGGGTCCGGGTCGGCGGTTCCGGGCCGGGCGGTGTTGTGCGGGGAGCTGTTGCCGCCCGGTGTGCCGGTGCTGCCCGTCAGGGGCACGGAAGCCTGGGTGGCGGTGCCGTCGGCCACCTGGGCCGGTTCACCGGCGTTCGAGCAGGCCACGGCCAGTGCCAGCGGAATGGCGCCGACCACGAGCGCGCGCCGGGCGACGCTGCAGTTCATTTCACGATTTCGTCCACGCACGCGAAACACCAACTTTCCGAACGTATTTCGTTTCACCGGTCCGGCGGACCGTCCATCGATGCCGGTGATTCGCGACCGCCGCTGCCGGAGCGTTGCCGCCGGTCCGGTGTGACCGCGTTTACGCACGTCACAGCACCGGATCGGGGGTGCGAAGTTTCTGGCCCTCAGGTTGTGACCATCACGCTGCGCGGAAAAGGTGACTGATGGAGAGCTGTTGGCTCCAGCCTCAATTGCCGGCCCGGTGACATGACCGTGGGTGGCGGGAGATATCGCATATTTTGCTGGTAAGCGGTGCGAACAACTCGACGTCGGGTCAGTTCACGGTGCTGCCGGAAGATGTCCCGCCCCGCATGAGATCGGCCAGCGCCTCGCGATCGGTGACATCGAGCTTGATGCACGCCCGGTACAGATGCCCCTCGACCGTGCGCACCGAGACGGTCAGCCGATCCGCGATCTGCCGGTTCGACAGCCCGGCCGCGACCAGATTCGCGATCTCCCGTTCCCGCGCGGTGAGCGGCAACGGCTGCGCGGATTGCCGCAGCGCCGGGGTGGAGGCTCCGCCGCAGGCGGCGGCGAGCCGGTTGGCGGTGGCCGCGGATTCCAGCAGGCGGCGGCGATCCCCGGCCCGCTCGTGCGCGGACGCGGCCTGCGCGGCGGCGTCGGCGGCCGACAGCATCGCCCCGATGGACTCGAATTCCGCTGCGGCGGTGTCCAATCCGTGCCCGTCGTGGGCGGCGACCGCGACCGCGTGCCGGGCCTGCACCTGCACCAGCCGCCCGTCGATGCGCGCCGCCAGATCGGCGAGCCGGCCTGCCACCGTGGCATCGCCGAAGCGGGCGGCGGTGTGTAGCGCCATCGCTTCGACCGCGTGTTGATGCGATCGCGCGGCCAGGTCGGCGGCGCCGATGGCGAGCCGGACCGCGGGTGTCGCGGTGCCTTCGGCGGCGGCCTGCATCGCGCGCGCCAAATCCAGCAGCGCCTCGTACACCGCGCTGTGCCGACCGCCCCGGAAGGACGCCGCCGCAATGGCTTCCGCGGCGTCGGCGGACCGCCCGAGCGCCGAATAGGCCTCCGCGAGGCGCAGCTGGGCCGGGAACATCCAGGCCGCCGCGCCCTCGGTGGTGAGCGCGGCGAGGGCCTGCTCGAGATTGTCGATGCCCTGGGGGAACTTGCCCTGCGCCACATCCACGGTGCCCTGCAGAATCTTGGCCAGGCCCCAGGCCAGGTATTGCCCGGCGGAGGAGAACGGGTAGGGCCGGTTGGCGCACCCCCGTGCGGCTTCGAGTTCGCCGGTGAAGGTGAGCGCCAGGACTTCCGCGTGCGTGAACATGAACCGGTTCAAGCCGTCGATGTGCGGTTCCACGGCGTGCCCGCGGGCGGCGTACTGCCGGGCCGCCTCGCCGCGCCCCATGAGCGCCAGCGCGAGCCCGCCGCCGAACGCGGCCCAGTACACCGCCCACGGCGGCGCCTCGGGCGTGGACATGACCGATTCGGCGAGGGTGAACGCCTCCTCGATCCGGTTCTCGTTGACCGCGCACGCGGAGGCCAGGCCGTCCAGTGCCGCAATGATTTTCGGGTGGCTGACCCGCTTGCGCACCGAGGCCAGCACCTCGTCGGCGCGGTCGGCGTCGCCCATGGACCACAGCAGATTCGCGACCCGGGTGCTGCCCCAGCGCGCCAGCTGGACCTCGGTGAGCTGGTCGGGGTCGAATCCGGCGAGGGTGCGTTCGGCCTCGATGCGATGCCCCTGCCAGAGCAGGGCGCGGGCGAGCAGATCGGCGGCTTCGACGCCGCCCTGTCGTTCCACCGCGGCGCGCGCGAACCGTTCTCCCAGCGGCAGATTCGCCAGGCTGATGGCGTCGGCGGCCGCGGCCTGGAACAGCTCCAGGTCCGCGGATTTATCGCTGTCCAAGGCCAATTCGGCGAGCCGGATGCGTTCGGAGGCGGAGTTGACGGGCCGGTCCTTGAGCGAGGAGTACAGCCGCCCGCGCAGCCGCCGCGCCGACGCGATGCCCAGCCGCCGCCGGATCACCTCACCGAACAGCGGATGGTTGTAGCGCACCAGCAGCTGGTGCCCGTTCTCGACAATCCTGATGAGCCCGCGGGTTTCGGCCGATTCGACGGCTTCCTCGCCCGCGATCTCGGCTAACACGTCCAGGTCGATGGGTTCGCAGAAGGTGAGCAGTTCCAGCACCCGCAGCACCGATTCGGGCAGCTGTTCCACCCGATCCTCCAGCAGCGCCGCCAGTTCCGAGGTGACGGCGGCCCGCCCGCGCAGCTGCCACACCCCGTTGACCTGCCGCAGCGTGCCCGCCTCGAGCGCGCCGTCGACGAGGTGGCGCAGGAAAAGCGCGTTGCCGCCGGAGGATTCCCACATCAGGTTGGCGGTGAAGCCCTCCAGCTGCCCGCCCAGCATGGCTTCCACGAGTTCGACGCTCTGCCGCTGGGTGAACGGCTTGAGGTCGATGCGCAGCAGGTGTCCGTCCTTCCACAGCGAGGTGATGGCGTCGGGCACCTGCACCCCGCTGCGCACGGTGGCCACGATGTGGGCGGCCTTGTCGATGGCCAGCTGCAGCAGCAGGGTCGCGGAGAGCTGGTCGAGCAGATGGGCGTCGTCGACGCCGATGATGGTGTGCCCGTCGGCGAGCAGCGCCTCGCGGGCGGCGGCCATGAAGGTCACCGGGTCGTGGGCGGTGTACACCCCCACCATGTGCGCGAAGACCCCGAGCGGAATGCTGCGGGCGGATTCGGTGCCGGCCACCCAGCGGACAGTTCCCGCGGAGGCGGTGGCCATCCGCGCCAGCGTGGTTTTCCCGACCCCCGCGTCACCCGTGAGCACCACACCGACGAAGTCGCCGCCGGTGAGCGCCGACCTGATCGATTCGAGCTCGTTCTCCCGTTCGACCATCGGCCAATTCCGAGCCATGGATCAACTGTAGTTCGCCGGGCCCGCCCCGGCGGTCGGAACGCGGGCCTGCGAGCTGCGGTTTTTATTCGTTGACCAGCCGCAATCCGGGAGTTCGGGCGTGTCGCCGGTCGACCAGCCAGATCATGACCGTCTGGTCTGCGGCCGGATCCAGGGTCTCCACTTCGACCTCCACCTCGCCGCGCAGCGGGTGCTGCAGGCGCACCACGACGGAACGGAAGTCGGTGAGCCGGTGCTCGCGCCAGCGCCGCTCGAATTCGGGATTGCGGCTCAGGGTCTCGATGGTCCCGGCGACCGATGGGTCGTCGGGGAACCGGGTGGCGGCGGCCCGCAGCGCCGAGGTGGCCATGTCGGCGACGTCGGGCCAGTTCAGGAAGGTTTTCCGGGCGGCCGGATGGTCGAAGACGTAGATCGCGAAGTTGTGGTGCGCCTCGGTGTCGAACATGCCGAGCGGTTCGGTGAAGTCGCGGAAGGACGGGTTCCAGGACAGCAGGTTCAGCCAGCGGCCGAGCACGAAGGCGGGGGTGGGCTGCAGGGCGTCGATGACGGCCTGGATGGTGTCGGAGACCTGTTCGCGGGCCTGTCCGGCGGCCGGGCAGGAGGTCTTCTGTTCCAGGCTCAGGGCCAGCTTGCCGAAGTGGTGTTTCTCGACTTCGTTGAGCCGCAAGGCATCCGCGAGCGCGGCGAGCACGGCGGTGGAGGGGTTGGTGTCGCGTCCCTGTTCCAGCCGGGCCAGGTAGTCTGCGCTGACTCCGGCGAGCGCGGCCACCTCCTCGCGGCGCAGGCCGGGTGTGCGCCGGCGGCGGCCGCTGGGCAGGCCGACGTCCTCGGGCTGCAGCTGGGCGCGTCGGGCGATCAGGAACTCGGCGAATTCGGAACGGGACACCCTTTCCATACTGCCTGGTCCGTGTCCCGTTATCCCAGCCCTGCCAGTCCCCGGATAACCACGGTGTGGATAAGCGGACCGGAGTCCACTTACGGTAGGTGACATGACGACTTCCGAGCAGACCACCCTCGCCCCCGGCTCCTGGACCCTGGACGCCGCCCACTCCTCGGTCAACTTCACCGTGAAGCACCTGGGCATCTCCAAGGTCCGCGGCCGCTTCAACCGCTTCGAGACCGGCTTCGTGGTCAACGAGGCCGGCGAGGCCGCCATCGAGGCCACCATCTACTTCGACTCCTTCGACACCGGCAACGAGATGCGCGACGGCCACGTCCGCAGCGCCGACATCCTGGATGTCGCCAACCGCCCGCACCTGACCTTCCGCATCCCCGAGCCGATCGCCCTCTCGGAGGAGTTCGTGGTCACCGGTGAGGCCACCATCGGCGGCATCACCAAGCCGGTCACCCTCGCGGTCGAGTGGGGCGGCGTGCAGGTCTTCCCGCAGGACAACAAGGAGCACGCGGGCTTCAACGCCACCGGCTCCATCAAGCGCAGCGATTTCGACGTCGCGCCGGGCATGCCGAACGCCATGCTGAGCGACAAGATCGCCATCGAGCTGGACATCCAGCTGGTCGCCCCGTAATTCCCGAGCCACACAACGCCGCATCGGAAAAGTCAACGCCCCCGGTGGAATTCCACCGGGGGCGTTCGGCCGTCTACGGGCAGGTCAGTCGGCCCAGACGTTCTCGATCGGGGTGCCCTCGTTCGGCGGCGGCGTCGGAACGGCGGCCGGAGTGCGCGAGAAGCGCGGCGCCGGGGCGTGCTGGACGACGCCGTCGATCTCGACCAGGCCGGTGCGGGCCTGGATGTGCGGGTTCCGCTCGGCCTCGGTGAAGGTCAGCACCGGGGTGGTGCAGGCGTCGGTGTGCTCGAAGATCGCCCACCACTCGTCGCGGGTCTTGGTCTTGAACTTCTCGGTGAACAGCTTGCGGAGCTGGTCCTGGCCGTTGGGGTCGAGCTGGTTGGGCAGGCCCTCGGGCGAGATCTCCAGGCCCCGCAGCAGCTCGGCGTAGAACTGCGGCTCGATGCAGCCGACGGCCATGTACTTGCCGTCGGAGGTCTCGTAGGTGTCGTAGAACGCCATGCCGGTGTCGAGCAGGTTGGTGCCGCGCTCGTCCGACCACAGGCCGACGCCCTTCATGCCCCAGATCATGTGCGACAGCGCGAGCGCGCCGTCGATCATGGCGGCGTCGATGACCTGGCCCTTGCCGGAGTTCTGACGTTCCACCAGCGCGGCCAGGATGCCGAAGACCAGGAACATGGAACCGCCGCCGAAGTCGCCGACCATGTTCAGCGGCGGGACCGGCCGCTCGCCCTTGCGGCCGATGGCGTTCAGCACGCCGGTGAGGGAGATGTAGTTGATGTCGTGGCCCGCGCGGTCGGCCATCGGGCCGTACTGGCCCCAGCCGGTCATGCGGCCGTAGACCAGGCGCGGGTTGCGTTCCAGCGCGGCCTCGGGGCCCAGGCCCATGCGCTCGGTGACGCCGGGGCGGAAGCCCTCGAGCAGCACGTCGGCCTTGTCGATGAGGCCGAGCACCTTCTCGATGTCGGCCGGATCCTTGAGGTTGGCCTCGACGATGGTGCGGCCGCGCCACTGCGGGCGTTCCATGAAGCCGGGCAGCATGCCGGGCCGCTGGACCCGGACCACGTCGGCGCCGAGGTCGGCGAGCAGCAGTGCCGCGTGCGGACCGGGGCCGATGCCGGCCAGTTCAACAACCCGGATGCCCGCGAGCGGGCCCTGCTTGGCGGTGGATGGAGTGCTCACGCCCTACCTCGGTTCGTCGTCGAATGCTGCGCACCGGCTCACCCGCCGGTGTTGACGCTATGACAATAACGCGAAGGTTCGGAAGCGCGGAGGGCGCGGCCTATCGATCGATGCGGGGCAGCGGGAGCGTGGCCGGGTGCTGGGGAGCGGGCAGTTCGGAGCGCGGCAGCCGCAGCGTCGGCGGTTCCCCGGTCGAGCGGTTCGACGCCGGGTCCTCGAAGTCGCGCACCTTGGCGGGCAGGCCGTAGAAGGAGCGGGCATTGTCTTCCAGAACCTTGTGCAGATCCGAGCCCACCGAGTCGGCGAGCAGGGAGATGTCGGCGTCGCGGAAGGGCCGGCCGGCCCGGGTGCCCGGCAGATCGGTGCCGAACATGAGTGCTTCGGGGTTGACGGTGTGGATCTTGCGCAGAGCCGAGCCGACATTCATGGCCACCCGCCCGAAGCCGGAGGCCTTCACCTTGGCTCCCCGGTCGACCAGGTTGAGCAGGTACGGCAGGCAGTCGTCGGACATGCCCAGGTGGTCGATGGACAGCTTGGGCAGTTTGGTGATGACCGGTTCCAGCGAGCCCAGCATGGACCCGTCGATGTAGAGCTCGACATGCCAACCGGCGAGTTCGTAGGCGCGCAGGGCCAGCATGGTGAGCCCGACGATGTCGCCGCCCGCCCGCTTGAGGTTGAACCGGATGGCCCGCACCCCGGCCTTGCTCAGCGCGAGGATCTCGGCGTCGCTCGCGTCGACGTGGAGATTGGTGACGCCGACCCAGCCCTCGCCGAGTTCGGCGAGGGCGGCCAGCAGATAGCTCTGATCGGTGCCCTGGAAGGACCCGCTGACCACCGCGCCACCGTCGATATCGAAGCGGGACATGCGCTTGCGATAGTCGGCGATGGTGTACGGGTCGGGCAGGTAGCCCTCGTTCTCGACCAGCGGGAACCGCGGATCGAAGATGTGGAGATGGGCATCGAACACGTGATCAGCATGCCTCAGAACGGTGACAAGTGTGGACAACCTTGTCCGGCAGGCGGATTCACGCTGGTCAGGACGTCGGGTCGAGTACCGCTCAGGAGGCCTTGTCGGGCTCGGAGGCGGCCAGCATCTCGTCGCGCTCGACGACCTTGACCCGCTCGCGGCCCTGCGGCTCGCCGAGGGCGCGCTCGTGCGCGTCCAGGCGGTACCAGCCGGCCCAGGTGGTGAACGGGATGCCCTTGCCCTCGAGGAACTCGGTGACGGCCTCGAGCTCCGGCTTGGCGGCCGGGGCGAAGTTGGCGGCGTCGTCGAGCAGGCAGGCGATGGTCTCGTTGGCGTCGCCCTTGGTGTGGCCGATCAGGCCGACCGGGCCGCGCTTGATCCAGCCGGTGACGTAGGTAGCGGGCATGTAGCGAGCCGCGCCGTCGGCGTCCTCGTCGATGATCACGCGACCGGCCTCGTTGGGCACGGTGCCGGCCTGGTCGTCGAAGGGCAGGGCCGGGATGTTCTGCGACAGGTAGCCCACCGCGCGGTACACGGCCTGGATGTCCCAGTCCTTGAATTCGCCGGTGCCCTTGCAGTTTCCGGTGCCGTCGAGCTGGGTGCGCTCGGTGCGCAGGCCCACGACCTTGCCGTCCTCACCCAAGATCTCCGAGGGGTTCTCGAAGAAGTGCAGGAACAGCTTGTGCGGGCGGTTGCCGACGTCGCGGATGGCCCACTGTTCGAGGGTGTTGCAGATCATGTCGACCTGCTTCGAATGACGGCGCGCCGCTTCCGAACCCTCGTCGTAGTCGATGTCCTCGGGGTCGACGATGACCTCGATGGTCGGCGAGTGGTCGAGCTCGCGCAGCTCGAGCGGGGTGAACTTGGCCTGCGCGGGACCGCGGCGGCCGAACACGTGCACCTCGAGCGCCTTGTTGGCCTTGAGGCCCTCGTAGACGTTCGGCGGGATCTCGGTCGGCAGCAGCTCGTCGCCGGTCTTGGCGAGCACGCGCGCCACGTCGAGGGCGACGTTGCCGACGCCGAGGACGGCGACCTTCTCCGCCTCCAGCGGCCAGGTGCGGGCGACGTCGGGGTGGCCGTCGTACCAGGACACGAAGTCCGCGGCGCCGTAGGAGCCGTCCAGGTCGATGCCCGGCACGCCCAGCGCGCGGTCGGCGTTGGCGCCGGTGGAGAAGATGACCGCGTCGTAGAACTGCTGCAGGTCCTCGAGGGTGATGTCGACGCCGTAGTCGATATTGCCGAGCAGGCGGACCTGCGGCTTGTCGAGCACCTTGTGCAGCGCGGTGATGATGCCCTTGATGCGCGGGTGGTCCGGCGCGACGCCGTAGCGGATCAGGCCGAAGGGCGCGGGCATGCGCTCGTAGAGATCGATGCTCACGTCCGCGTCGGACTTCATCAACGCGTCGGCGGCGTAGATGCCGGCCGGTCCGGCGCCCACGATCGCAATGCGTAGCGGGCGGGTCCCTGCACTCTGTTCGGTCATTCTTCCGCGCACCCTTTGGGTCGAAACTAACTTGCCGTCAAAACTCAGCCGTCGTTCTTAGCTTAGGCTAAGTTGACGCTCTGACCTCGGCGGCCTCCGTTGGCCCCCGACGCTGCAGCGTTGCTGCGTAGTCTTGCTATTCCCGCGCTGGGGCGGGAAATTCTGCTGATTCTATCGATGGCACGCGGCGGCCCGCACAAGGGGACCAGGCATGATCTACCCATGAGCGACGCCGAGGAGACCCCGATCCGGATCGACCAGAACGAGACCCGCAGCATGTGGCCGTTCCTGGTGGCGGCGGGAATCATCGCGGCGGTGATCCTGGGAATCGTGGTCGCGTCGGTCGTGTCGCCGGTTGAGAAGAATGTCACAGATTCCGATCGGCTCTCGCTGGCGGCGACCAAGTTCGTGATGGCCCGCAACGACACCGGGAAGTACGACCCGGTGCTGTCCTGCAAGGGATTCGACGAGAACGCCTCGCCGCTGAAGGCGGCCACCGCGACCGGCGGCTCGATCGCCTTCGACAAGCTGACCGACGCGTCCGTCACGGGCGACCAGGCCACCGCGCAGGTCACGTTCACCGTCGCCGGGGCGCCGTCGACGTCGACGTGGCACTTCGCCAAAGAGAATTCCCGCTGGTTGGTCTGTAATTCGTGACAACGGCCGAATGCTCCGCCGGGGTTTGACAGTGGGGACGGTTCTTCGGCAATCTCAATCCCAGGTCATGAGTACCAGCGCCAAGCCCCGGCTGGCTGGTCGGCAACCCTCCTCCGCGGTGGGGTGCTCCGGGTGACGACCTGGCCTCGCATCGGACAGCGGTGCGGCAAGTGCGGATTCTCAGGAGGTACAAGTGAGCTACGCAGGTGACATCACGCCGAAGCAGGCGTGGGAGTTGTTGCGCGACAACCCCGATGCGGTCCTGGTGGACGTGCGCACCGAGGCCGAGTGGCGGTTCGTCGGCGTGCCCGACACCAGCGGCATCGGCCGTCCGACCGCGCTGATCGAGTGGGTCGACGTCACCGGCACCCCCAATGCCCGGTTCGCCGACCTGCTGAAGCAATCGCTGGCCGACCGGACCTCGGACTCGGACGCGCCTGTCATCTTCATCTGCCGCTCCGGCCAGCGTTCGATCGGCGCGGCGACCGCCGCCACCACGCTCGGCATCACCCCCTCGTTCAATGTGGTCGACGGCTTCGAGGGTGCGCTCGACGGCCAGGGCCACCGCGGCAGCACCGGCTGGCGCGCCGACGGACTTCCGTGGAGGCAGTCATGATCACCGGCGGCTCCTTCGAGAAACCGCTCCCCGAGGGCGTCGGCCCCGCCACCCAGGCGGTGCGCGGCGGCACCCGGCGTTCCGGCTTCGACGAGACCTCCGAGGCGCTGTTCCTCAATTCGGGTTTCGTCTACGAGAGCGCCGAGGCGGCCGAGGCCTCCTTCACCGGCGATATCGAGCACTTCGTGTACTCGCGCTACGGCAACCCGACGGTCGCCATGTTCGAGGAGCGGCTGCGCCTGATCGACGGCGCGGAGGCCTGTTTCGCGACCGCGTCGGGCATGTCGGCGGTGTTCACCGCGCTGGGCGCGCTGCTGTCGGCCGGTGACCGGCTGGTCGCGGCGCGCAGCCTGTTCGGCTCCTGCTTCGTGGTGGCCAACGAGATCCTGCCGCGCTGGGGCGTGGAGACGGTGTTCGTCGACGGCGAGGACCTGAACCAGTGGGAGCAGGCGCTGTCCGTTCCCACCCAGGCCGTCTTCTTCGAGACCCCCTCGAACCCGATGCAGACCCTCACCGATGTGCGCGCGGTCTCGGATCTGGCGCACGCGGCGGGCGCGAAGGTGGTGCTGGACAACGTCTTCGCCACCCCGTTGCTGCAGCGCGGCTTCGATCTGGGCGCGGACATCACCGTCTACTCGGGCACCAAGCACATCGACGGCCAGGGCCGGGTGCTCGGCGGCGCGATCCTGGGACCGCAGGACTACATCGACGGCCCGGTGAAGAACCTGATGCGCCACACCGGTCCGGCGCTGAGCCCCTTCAATGCCTGGACCCTGCTCAAGGGCCTGGAGACGATGCCGCTGCGCCTGCGCCAGTCGGTGGACTCGGCGTTGAAGATCGCCCGGTTCCTGGAGTCGCATCCGGCGGTGGCGTGGGTGAAGTACCCGTTCCTGTCCTCGCATCCGCAGTACGAGCTGGCCAAGCGCCAGATGTCGGGCGGCGGCACGGTGATCACCTTCGAGCTGAAGGCCGGCGACAACGAGGCCAAGAAGCGCGCGTTCGAGGTGCTGAACCGGCTCCGGATCATCGACATCTCCAACAACCTCGGTGACGCGAAGACGCTGATCACCCACCCGGCCACCACCACCCACCGCGCGATGGGTCCGGAAGGCCGTGCGGCCGTGGGCATTACCGATGGCGTGCTGCGCATCTCCATCGGCCTGGAGGACGCGGAGGATCTCCTCAACGATCTGGATCACGCGCTCAGCTGACCCGAAGACTCTCCGACAAGGGCCGGAACCCGCTGGGTTCCGGCCTTTTTCGATGACCGCTCCGGGGGCGTCGCCGCTGCCGCGCGGGCCCGGCTCGAACGCCCCCGTGACGGCGGCTCGTCGAGCGAGCTACGCAGCCGAGCCGCGAACATATGCTCTCCCGCATGTCGACCTTTTCCATGCCCGACCTCTTGTCCTACGCCGACGTGGACGCCCGCCTGGGCGGCGTGCTGTCCGCCGAGCTCGAGGGAGCGGGAGACGAGCCCGACGATCCCACGGTGCTGTTCTTCGACGGTGACCTCACCCTCGACGGGGATTTCCTGTCCGCCGTCGCCGAGCTGCGCGGTGTGGACGCCGACGGCGACAGCGATGTCGAGTTGATCGTGGTGACCGGTGATCTGACGGTCAACGGCCCGATCGCGCTCTACGAGGACTGGCCCGGGCTCTACGTCGGTGGCCACACCCGGGCCGAGACGCTGGAAGGCGGCGACGCCGCGATCTGCATCCATGACGGCGCCTTCACTCACATGGTGTACGGCTATTACAACCACGGCTCCCTGGCGGCCGGGGTGGTCGACACCCCCTGGGTGATCGACTTCGACCACCACATGGCGCTGACGGCCCCGGGCGCGCGCTGGGTGGACAACCTGGGCGTCTGCGATCGGGACGTCGACTTCGTCGCCGGGAACGGCCTCGGTGAGGCGTTCGCGCCCGAGGTCGTCGACGACGAGGGTCGCCTGGCCGTCGACGCGTTCCTGAACCGGCTGCGGGCCGGGCTGCCCGTCCTGCGGCCCGGGGCCCGGTCGGCGCGTGAGTCGGCGGCCGCGGCGCTGGACGACCAGCTGTCCCGGGCCTTGGCCGACCGGACCGACCATCTCGACCTGACCGGGCGCAAGCTGAAGGCGTTCCCCGCCGAGGTGCTGCGGATGCCGTGGCTGCGCACCCTGATCCTGGACCGCAATCCGATCCGCGAGCTGCCCGAGGAGATCGGGACGCTCACCGGACTGGAGCACCTGTCGGTGCGCGACTGCGAGTTGACCGCCCTGCCCGGATCGATCGGCGACCTGGCCGGGCTGCGGGTGCTGCGGGTCGCCGGCAACTCGTCCCTGGACGAGAACGAGGTCGAGTTCACCCTGCCCGCCGCCGTCGGCCGGCTGTCCGCGCTGGAGGAACTCGACATCTCCTCGCTGTCCGTCCGCACCGACGCGGAGTACGAGCCGGGACGGATGCCGCCCGAGTCGACGCGGTTCGTCCTGCCGGACACCTTCGGCGGCCTGGTCGGGCTACGGAAGCTGGTCGCCGACGGCACCAACGTCGTGTTCCCCGACTCCGCGCGCGGCCTGACCGGCGTCGAGGAGGTGTCGATGTCCGGCAGCCCCGCCCGGTACCTGCTGACCTTCCCCGAGGTGGTCACCACCTTCCCGAACCTGCGCCGGCTCGATCTGAGCTGCAACAACTTCGACACCGTCCCCGACAGCCTGCTCCACTTGACCCGGCTGGTGGACCTCGACCTCGGCGGCAGCCTCGGCCTGCTGCGCGACCCGCTGCCGGACCTCGGCCGCCTGCCCGCGCTGCGGGTCCTCGGCTTCAGCGGGCAGAGCAGCCGCGGCCCGGAGCCCGGGCACGTCTTCCTCCGGGAGTTGTTCGCGATGGAACTGACCGGTCTGGAGGAACTCCGGATCGACAGGTGGCGCCGGGACGGCAAGCGCCGCCGGCTCCGGCCCGAGCACTTCGCCGGGATCGGGACGTTCCGCCGGCTGCGGACCGTCCGCCTGGCCTTCAACGGCCTCGAAGACCTGCCGCCCGATTTCGACACGCTCCCCGACCTCGAGACCGTCGACCTCAACGGCAACCGGTTCCCCCGAGAGGTCCGCGACCGGATCACCGCCGCACACCCGAGCGCCCGGATCGACTTCGGGTCGTAGGGTCCACCGGGCCCGAGCCGGCTGCCGCCTGTCCCCCATCCGTGCCGCAGGGGTGTTCAGAAAGCGATGATTGGACGAACGCGAGCGGCTCCAGCATTCGTGTCCTCGCATGATGGCGATTCTCGCGGTCATTGACAGCATGCTGTCAAATATGACAGCATGCTGTCATGATGAAAACAGTTCACATGGCCGTCTACGACACCTTCTCGGACTGGGAGGTCGGCCACGCGACCGCACACATCAACCGGGCGCTCTGGCACCGTGACCCGGGAACATGGCAGGTCAAGACCGTCGCCATCGGTGCCGAACCGATCACTTCCATGGGCGGCATGCGCATCCTGCCCGACCTGGTCCTCGAGGATCTGAAGCCGGGCGACAGCGCGATGCTGATCCTGCCGGGTCTGGAGACCGAGCTGGATCCCGAGACGCCCGCCGCTTTCGCGCGCAAGGCCCGCGAGTTCGTGACGGCCGGGGTGCCGGTGGCGGCGATCTGCGGTGGAACCTTCGCGCTGGCGCAGGAGGGGTTGCTCGATGACCGGCCGCACACCAGCAATGCCGCCGAATACCTCGCCTACTCCGGCTATGCGGGCGGCGAGCACTTCGTCCAGGCGCCGGCCGTCACCGGGGGCGATGTGATCACCGCGTCCGGCACCAGCCCGGTCGAGTTCGCGCGTGAGATCCTCGCTCGCCTCGACATTTTCGAGCCGCACGTCCTGGAGGCTTGGTACAAGCTGTACGGAAACAACGATCCCGCGGGCTTTTGCACGCTCTACGAGTACGAGCAGCAGCAGCAGGCGGCGGCGCGGTGACGCGTACCGGGCAGGAACTGTTCGCGACGGCGGCGGTCACGTCGTTCAAGCTGAACGGCCAATTCCTCGGTATCGCCGAGGAATTGGCGCGGCCGTCCGGGATCACGGTGGCGTGGTGGCAGGTGCTCGGCGCGATCCTGCGCCAGCCGCTGCCGGTGGCGGGCATCGCCCGGGAGATGGGCATCACCCGGCAGAGCGTGCAGCGCATCGCGGATGTGCTGGAGGGCAAGGGATTCGTCGAGTACAAGCCGAATCCGGCGCATCGGCGCGCCAAGCTGGTGGCCATCACCGAGTCCGGTCACGACGCGGTCCGCGCGATCGACCCCCAGCACGCGGCGATGGCGAAACGCCTTGTCGCGCACCTGGGCAAGGCCGAGCTGGAGCGGGTGGTGGACGCGCTGACGACCCTGTCGGCCGCCCTCGACGTGCTCGAGGACGACGCGACGGGCGCCGCCTGACTACAGCGCGAACGGGTCCTTGGTCTTGCCGACCAGCGAGGCGACCGACGGCAGGATGGCGGTCGGGCGGTACGGGAACTGCTCGACCAGGGCAGGCGTCGAGATGCCGGTGGTGACCAGGATGGTCCGCATGCCCGCCTCCAGGCCGGAGATGACGTCGGTGTCCATGCGGTCGCCGATCATGACGGTGGACTGCGAGTGCGCGCCCAGCCGGCGCAGCGCCGAGCGCATCATCAGCGGGTTGGGTTTGCCCACGTAGTACGGCTTCTTACCGGTGGCCTGGGTGATCAGCGCCGCGACCGAACCGGTGGCCGGGAGGATGCCCTCGCGCGAGGGCCCGGTGGCGTCGGGATTGGTGGCGATGAAGCGCGCACCCGCCGCGATCAGGCGGATGGCGGTGGTGATGGCCTCGAACGAGTAGGTGCGGGTTTCGCCGAGCACCACGTAGTCGGGGTTGGAATCGGTGAGGACGTAACCGATTTCGTGCAGCGCGGTGGTGAGCCCGGATTCGCCGACCACATAGGCGGTGCCGTCGGGCCGCTGGTCCTTGAGGAAGGTGGCGGTGGCCAGGGCGGAGGTCCAGATGGATTCGACGGGGATGTCGAGGCCGGTGTGCTGGAGCCGGGCCTGCAGGTCGCGCGCGGTGTAGATGCTGTTGTTGGTGAGCACCAGGAACGGGATCTGGTTATCGCGCAGTTCGGCGAGGAACTCGTCGGCTCCGGGCACCAGGTGGTTCTCGTGGACCAGGACGCCGTCCATATCGGTCAGGTAAGAGAGGATCGGTTCTTGGCTCGCGTTGGTCACGTGCATATTCTCCGCTATCCGCGGATCGAAAGCTCATATATTCCTGCGGTGTGACCGCTGCCGCACCGTCGTCCGGTGCTGACTAGGGTGCGAAGTAGGCCGTTCGCGTCGACCGGTGCGAGCGCAGCATGGCGACAGGAGTGCCCAGGTGAAGGACCTCAAGCTCGGTTACAAGGCGTCCGCCGAACAGTTCGGCCCGCGGGAGCTGGTGGAGCTCGCGGTGGCGGCGGAGGAGCACGGCCTCGACAGCGCGACGGTCTCCGACCATTTCCAGCCGTGGCGGCACAATGGCGGGCACGCCCCGTTCTCGCTGGCCTTCCTGGCCGCGGTGGGGGAGCGCACCAACCGGATTCAGCTCGGCACCTCGGTGCTGACCCCGACCTTCCGCTACAACCCGGCGGTGATCGCGCAGGCGTTCGCCACCCTGGGCTGCCTGTACCCGGATCGCATCATGCTGGGTGTCGGCTCGGGTGAGGCGCTCAACGAGATCGCGACCGGTTTCCAGGGCGAGTGGCCGGAGTTCAAGGAGCGGTTCGCCCGTCTGCGCGAGTCGGTGGAGCTGATGCGCGCGCTGTGGACCGGCGACCGCGTGGACTTCGACGGCCAGTACTACAAGACCGTCGGCGCCTCCATCTACGACGTGCCCAAGGGTGGCATCCCGGTGTACATCGCGGCGGGCGGCCCGCTGGTGGCCCGGTACGCGGGTCGCGCGGGTGACGGTTTCATCTGCACCTCGGGCAAGGGCATGGACCTCTACACCGAGAAGCTGATGCCCGCCGTCGCGGAGGGCGCGGCCAAGGCGGGCCGTGCGGTCGACGACATCGACCGCATGATCGAGATCAAGATCTCCTACGACACCGATCCCGCTCTGGCGCTGGAGAACACGCGCTTCTGGGCCCCGCTGTCCCTGACCGCGGAGCAGAAGCACTCCATCACCGACCCGATGGAGATGGAGGCCGCCGCCGACGCCCTGCCGATCGAGCAGATCGCCAAGCGCTGGATCGTGGCCAGCGACCCGGACCAGGCCGTCGAGCAGATCAAGCCCTACCTCGACGCCGGCCTGAACCACCTGGTCTTCCACGCCCCGGGCCACGACCAGCGCCGCTTCCTCGACCTCTTCGAACGCGACCTGGCCCCGCGCCTCCGCGCTCTGGGTGTTTGATCGCCCCTCCGCTTCGCACTGGGCGTCAGGACGGTCTCCATCGGGGACGGGCATCCGAAGTGATCCCCGTCCCTGCGGAAAACAGCCCATAACGGTCGGTAGGCTTTCGGCCATGGCTGCCACACCGGTCTCCAGTGTGTACATCGCGTCCCCCGAGGGCGACACCGGAAAGTCCACGGTCGCGCTCGGGGTCCTCCAGGCCCTGGCCGCCACCACCCCGCGGGTGGGCGTGTTCCGGCCGATCACCCGGTCCGCGACGGGACGGGACTACATTCTCGAGCTGCTGCTCGAATACTCCACCTCCGACGTCGACTACGACCAGGCCATCGGCGTCACCTACGAGCAGGTGCACGAAGACCCCGACGCCGCGATCAGCGAGATCGTCATGCGGTATCACGCGGTCGCCAAGCAGTGCGACGCCGTGCTCGTCCTCGGCTCGGACTACACCGATGTGGCCAGTCCGAGCGAACTGCGTTTCAATGCCCGGATCGCGGTGAATCTCGGCGCGCCCGTTCTACTGGTGGTCTGCGGAATCGGCCGCACCCCGGACGAATTGGGCCAGTTGGTGGAGCTGTGCCGCAATGAGCTGGTGGCCGAGCACGCCAAGCTGGCGGCCGTGATCGCCAACCGCTGCCTGCCCGAGCAGCTGGAGGCCGACGCCGAGGCCCTGGCCAAGGTGTGCGCGGTGCCGTCCTGGACGCTGCCGGAGGTGCCGCTGCTGCAGGCGCCCACCATGGAGGAGTTGCGCGAGGCCATCGGTGGCGAGATCTACAGTGGCGACCCGGAACTCATGCACCGCGAGGCGCTGCACGTGATGGTGGGCGGCATGACGGCCGAGCACATTCTGGAACGCCTCACCGACGGTGTCGCCGTCATCGCCCCCGGTGACCGCTCCGACGTGCTGCTGGCCCTGGTGAATGCTCATGAGGCGGAAGGTTTTCCGTCGCTGGCCGGTATCATCATGAACGGCGGTATCCGCCCCCAGCCCCCCATCGCCCGGCTGATGGCGGGTCTCAAGCCCCGGCTGCCGATTCTGGCGACCGAGCTCGGCACCTACGAGACCGCCAAGGCCACCGCGCTGACCCGGGGCCGGGTGTCGCTGTCGAGCATGCGCAAGGTGGACACCGCCCTGGCCGTCATGGAGGAGCGGGTCGATCCGCGGGAGCTGTTGCGGCAGATCGAGGTTCCCATTCCGAACATCGTCACCCCGCAGATGTTCGAGTACCAGCTGATCGAGCGCGCCCGCAACGACCGCAAGCGCATCGTGCTGCCGGAGGGCGACGACGACCGCATCCTGCGCGCGGCCGGCCGGGTGCTGCAGCGCAAGATCGCCGATCTGACGATTCTGGGCGACGAGGCCGCGGTGCGCGGCCGCGCCGCCGAACTGGGCGTGAACATCGACGCCGCGGAGGTGCTCGATCCCCAGACCTGTCCGCTGCGTGACGAATTCGCCGAGGAGTACGCCCGCCTGCGCGCCCACAAGGGCATGACGGTGGACCGGGCTCGCGAATACATCGGCGACATCTCGTATTTCGGCACCATGATGGTGCACATGGGGGTCGCGGACGGCATGGTGTCGGGCGCGGCGCACACCACCGCGCACACCATCCGCCCGTCGTTCGAGATCATCAAGACCGAGCCGGGCGTGTCCACGGTGTCGAGCGTGTTCCTCATGTGCCTGGCGGACCGGGTGCTGGTGTATGGCGACTGCGCGGTGGTGCCGGACCCGACCTCGGATCAGCTGGCCGATATCGCCATCTCGTCGGCGCGGACCGCCGCCCAGTTCGGCATCGACCCGCGCGTGGCCATGCTGTCCTATTCGACGGGCGAGTCGGGCACCGGCGCGGATGTCGACAAGGTGCGGGACGCCACCAAGTTCGTGCACGATCGCGCGCCGGAGCTGTTGGTGGAGGGCCCGATCCAGTACGACGCGGCGATCGAGCCCACGGTGGCCAAGACCAAGCTGCCGAATTCCGCGGTGGCCGGGCAGGCGACGGTCTTCATCTTCCCGGACCTCAATACCGGCAACAACACCTACAAGGCCGTGCAGCGCAGTGCGGGCGCGGTGGCGATCGGCCCGGTGTTGCAGGGTTTGAACAAGCCGGTCAATGATCTGTCGCGGGGCGCGCTGGTCGCCGACATCGTGAACACGGTCGCGATCACCGCGATTCAGGCGCAGCAGGAGGCGTAGATGAAGGTCCTGGTGATCAATTCGGGTTCCTCGTCGATCAAGTACCAGCTGCTGGAGCCCGCCACGGCCGACGTGTGCGCGCACGGCATGGTGCAGCGCATCGGCGAGGCGGTCGAACCGGACGTGGTGACCGTCGAACACCACACGGGCGAGAAGACTTTCGAATACCAGGGCTCGATCGCCGATCACGCGCAGGGCTTGCAGGTGGTGTTCGACCTGTTCATCGCGAGCGGCCAGGATCTGGCGCACGCCGATCTGGGCGCGGTCGGGCACCGGGTGGTGCACGGCGGCGAGGTGTTCTACGAGCCGACGCTCATCACCGACGACGTCGTGCAGGCCATCACCGACCTGTCCTCCCTGGCGCCCCTGCACAATCCGCCGAACGTGATCGGCATCGAGTCCGCGCGGGCGCTGCTGCCGCGGGTGCCGCAGGTCGCGGTGTTCGACACCGCCTTCTTCCACAATCTGCCCGCCGCCGCCAAGACCTACGCCATCGACGCGGAAACCGCCGCGGCGCACGGGGTCCGCAAGTACGGGTTCCACGGCACCTCGCACGACTACGTGTCCGGGCAGGCGGCGGAGTTCCTCGGCAAGGATCGCGCCGAGCTGAACCAGATCGTGCTGCACCTGGGCAACGGCGCGTCCGCCTCCGCCATCCGCGCGGGGCAGGCGGTGGACACCACCATGGGCCTGACGCCGCTGGAGGGCCTGGTCATGGGTACCCGATCCGGGGATCTGGATCCGGGCATCATCTTCCACCTGATCCGCACCGCGGGCATGGATGTCGACGATGTGGACGCCCTGCTGAACCGGTACTCGGGGATCAAGGGCCTGTCCGGCGTCAATGACTTCCGCGAGCTCGGCCGTCTCATCGAAACCGGCCATCCCACCGCGAAACTCGCGTTCGATGTCTACATCCACCGGTTGCGGCGCTACATCGGCGCGTATCTGATCGAGCTGGGCCGGGTGGACGCGATCACGTTCACCGCGGGGGTCGGCGAGAACGACGCGCGGGTGCGCGCGGAGGCGCTGGCCGGACTGGAGCGCTACGGCATCCGGATCGACGCCGACCGGAACACCGCCGAAGACCGGACCGCACGTCGCATTTCGTCCGACGACTCGGAGATCTCGGTGCTGGTGGTGCCGACCAACGAGGAGCTCGCCATCGCCCGCGCGGCCGCGCGATTGGTCGGCTGAGGCTGCTTCACGAAATCATCATGATGCGGTCGGCACAGTGGTGCCCGGACTGGTTCCCGCCGGTCCACCGGAACCCGTGTCGCACCACGCACAACCGCGGTGGTGGCCGAAAATCCCTCGCCGGTCACGTGGTCTCAGGCTGCCCTCGAGACCGCCGCGGGCGACACGGGGCTCCTCCGGATTCCCTGAGACCGGCTGTCAGAACCAGGATTTGGCGCGCACCGCGTTGGCCAGGTCCACCAGCGCGTACCGATGATTCCGTTCGGGCGCGGACCGGGCCAGCCCACGCAGCCCCGTCTCGATGCCGCGCCGCAGATCCCGTTCGGTGAACGGCGACCCGAACAGCGTGGAGCGGGCCGACTTCGGCTTGTTTCCCGCCTGCACCCAGCCCAGCGCGATGCCCATCGACAGGATCCGCAGTTGCGCCGCGCGCCCCTCGCCCGGCGGCAGGTCCTGCACGCGCGCCGCCGCCACCTGTAGGGTCGATTCGTCCAGTTCCGCGGCCGGAGCGCAGGTCAGCAGCATGAGGATGGCCGTCATCCGGGCTTCCGCGTAATGCCGGGAGGCGGGCGGCACCTGGTCGAGCGCGTGCACCGCGGCGGTGATGTTCCCGGCCGCCGCGAGCTGCCGGGCCAGGCCGAACGCGGCGCTCACCACGCCCCGGTCGGTGCGCCACACGGTGGCGTAGTAGTTCTCGGCGTAGGAGCGCCATTCCTCGGGGTCCGGCGAATCCCAGTGCTGGAGAATGAGTTCCGCGGTGGCGGCGAGCGCCAGCTTGGGCGCGATCTCACCGGGCAGCGCCTCCAGCACCGCGTCGAAGCGGGCGAAGGCGCGCTCGTACTCCAGTTCCAGCAGTTCGGTGAGCCCGAGATACCAGTCGATCCGCCAGTCCCACGCGGGCGGCTCGGGTTCGTCGGTGAGGCGGGCCAGCAGCATGCGCGCGGCCGCGGGCTCGTTCAGGTCCAGGTGCGCGCGGGCCTCGGCGAGGGTGACCTCCAGTTCGAGGGTCTCGGGCGCGCCACCGGGTTCGGCGGCCCCGCGCTGGCGGGCGTGCCGCAGTTCCTCGAGCGAGTGCCGGGGTTCGGGGTGAGCCGCGCCGGCCAGCAGCGGCGCGGACGGGTCGCCCGGATCGATGATGGGCACCGGCAGCGCGGCCACCACGTCACCGGGTTGCAGCAGGGTGCCGCGGCTGATGCCGTCGATGATGCCGTCGGTCTGCGCGATGATTTCGCCGGTGCCGAAGCTGGTGCGCGGCGGGCTGAACAGGGTCGACAGCTGCGGGTGCTCGTTGCCGGTCTCGGCGGCCAGGATCTCGCGCAGTACGCCGGTGAGCTGGGCGGCCAGGACCCGCGCGGACGGGAAGCGGCGGTCCGGATCGGGATCGGTGGCGCGCAGCAGCAGCCGGCAGAGGAACGGATGCTGGGCCAGTATCGGCTCGTCCTTGGGATCCGGGATGCCGTCGACGTAGGCGCCGCGCTCCATCGGCAGGTGCAGGGTGAGCACGGCGAGCGCGCGTCCGACGGTGTAGATGTCGGAGGCCACGGTGGGCCCGGTGTGCGCGATCTCGGGGGCCTGGAATCCCCTGGTGCCGTACAGGTTTCCGTACGCCTCGAACTGGGTGACCGCGCCCAGGTCGATGAGCTCCACCCGGTCGGTGGTGATCATGATGTTGTCGGGCTTGAGGTCGTTGTAGGCCAGCCCCACCGAATGCAGATAGTCCAGGGCCGGAAGGATTTCCAGCAGGTAGGCGATGGCCACCGAGACCGGCATGCGGGCGGGCGCGTAGTGGTCGAGCAGGTGGCGCAGCGAATGCCCGCCCACGTACTCCATCACGATGTAGCCGATCGGCGTCCCGTCCGGGCCCGGATGCTCCACGAAGTTGTGGATCTTCACGATGCTCGGGTGCACCACTTCCGCGAGGAACTGCCGTTCGGCCAGCGCGACCGCCTGCGCTTCGGCGTCACCGGCGTGCAACAGGCCCTTGAGCACCACCCAGCGGTCGCTGACATTGCGGTCGATGGCGAGGTAGATCCAGCCCAGGCCGCCGTGCGCGATACAGCCCTGGATCTCGTACTGGCCCGCCACCCGGTCGCCGGGGTAGAGGGAGGGCCGGAAATCGTAGGGGGCGCCGCAGGTTTGGCAGTCACCCGCCGTGGTGGACGGCAGCGTCGGGGTGGCCCGGCCGACGGGTTTGCCGCAGCGCCAGCAGAATCGGCGGCCCTCGGCGACCACGGGATCGTCGAGCACCGCCTGCTCCGGATCCACCGGCTCCACGGTGGGGATCGGCACCAGGCCCGCGCCGAGCCGCCGCACCACCGGGCGCGGGCGGGCCATGCGCGCGGTGCGCTGGGACGGCCGGGTGGGGGTGCGCGGTTCGCCCTCGGAGACCGGAACCGCCTCCGCCGGTGCGACTTCCGGTTCGTCCTCGATGCGGGGTGCGCGCTGGGTCATCTCGGTGCGCGGGGCGGCCTGGGTCGCGGCGGGTTCGTCCGGCTCGGCGGCGTGGCGTGCGCGTTCGCCGCGCGGGGGCGCCTGCCGAGTGGTGATCTCGGTGCGGGCGGGCCAGTGCGGTCCGACGTTGGTGGCGTGGGTCGGGACGCCCTCGGCGTTGGTGGCATGGGTCGGGACGCCTTCGGCGTCGCCGCGGTCGGGGTGCTGCGGATCGGACGGAGTGCTCATCGTCAGTCCTGATACCTCGGGGGCGGCGGGATGGCGGCGTCGCCGAGTTCGGCGCTGAGCCAGCGGCGGTAGAGCCGGTTCCAGGTGCCGTCGGCGCGAATGCGTTCCAGCGTGCCGTTGACGAAGCGCACCAGATCGTCGGAGCCCTGCGAGATTCCGATGCCGTACTGCTCGGTGCTCAGGTTGGGCCCGACCACCTCGATGGCCGGATCCTGCTGGGCCAGCCCGGCCAGCACGGTGTCGTCGGTGCTGACCGCGTCGACCTGCCGCTGCTGCAGCACCACCAGACAGTCGGCCCAGCTGGGAACGGTGAGGATGGAGACGGCGGGCTGGGTGCGCCGCACCAGGTCGAGGGAGGTGGTGCCGCTGACCACGCACAGCCGCTTCCCGGCCAGATCGGTCAGTCCGTTGATCCCGGAATTGCGCACCGTCAGCACGCGCTGATGCGCCTGCAGATAGGAGGTGGAGAACGTGACCCGTTGCCGCCGTGCGCAATTGATGGTCATCGTCTTGACCACGACATCGACGGTGTGTTCCTGCAGCGCCTTCTCGCGGTCGGCGGAGCCGAGGATCCGGTATTCGATGGCACCCGGATCGCCGAGCAGGTCGCGGGCCAGTTCCCGGGCGATCTCCACGTCGAAGCCCGCCAGCGCCCCGGTGGTCGGGTCGCGGAAGCTGAACAGGTTGCTGCCCGGATCCAAACCGACCAACAGCCGCCCCCGGGCCCGGATGGCGTCGAGCGTCGGCCCGCTGCGCACGCCGGTGGGGCGCAGGCTGGCGGTGGGGTCGCCGCAGTCGGTCACCTCGGGCGGCGGTGTGGCCTGCGGCTGGGCCGCGACCGCGCCGGAGGGCAGCGGCGGTTCGACGTAGCTGGGGACGCGGGTCGAGGGCGCGGGCGGGGGCGGACTGTTGTCCCCGCAGGCGGCGGTGCAGGCCACGGTCGCGGCCAGGGCCGCCAAGGCCAGGGAACGGACCGGTCGGCTGGTCATCGGTACTCCCGCAGTCGCGGCCAGAGCCCGACGGCGATCAGCACGGCGGCGGCGGTGCTGAGCACCAGCGCGCCGGGGCCGAGCAGATCCAGGGTGCGGGCGGCGTGGGATGTGTCGGCGCGCAACCGGTTCCGGGTATCGGCGATGCCGTCGCCGAGCGCGCGGTCCAGGGCGTCGGTCTGGGCGGTGGCCTCGGCCGCGCCCGGCCCGGTGGCCACCGCGGCCGCGCCGATGAAATCGCCCTTCGAGAGGGCGTCGTTCATTCGCTGGTGGGCGGCCCGCCAGCGGTCCAGGGCGGCCGCCGCGGTCTTCACGTCACCACTGCCCGGCGCGTCGGATCGATAGCCGGACAGGATGTTCCGCAGCTTCTCGATGGCCTGGTCGTAGGTGCGGTCGTAGTCGGCGCTGGTGTCGCGGCGCACCAGTTTCAGGGTTTCCGCGGTGCGGGCCTGCTGGGCGAGGATGCGGCTCTCGGTGAGGGCGGCCGTCGGCACGCTGCCCTTGTCGCGGGCGTGGGTGGTGTCGACCGCGGAGATGAAGCCCGCGATCACCGTCCAGGACAGCAGCACCACCATGGTCGCGGTGGCCAGCAGCAGTCCGAAGTTCAGCACCCGGTGCCAGCGCCGGAACAGGAACAGCTGGGCCGCGATCAGCGCCGCCACCGCCAGCAGCGGCAGCAGGATGGCGGGCCACGGCGGTCGCACATGATTGCGCTGGGTTTCGGTGATGGCGGCGGCCCGATGCTCCTGCAGTTCCTGCGCCATCGGCAGCACGGACTTCTGCATGAGGTTGGAGGCCTCGCTCAGGTAGGCCGCGCCGACCGGCTGCCCACTGCGATTGTTGGCCCGCGCGGTCTCGACGATGCCGGTGTAGACCGGCAGACCGGTCGCGATGCCGGTGCGCAATTGCGCGTCGGTGTCGGCGTCGCCGCCGGTGGACTGCACCACCAGTTCCGCGGCGGCCTGGCCGACGGCCTGGTTGTAGCGGTCGCGAACCGGCTTCGGTTCCAGCCCACCGGAAATGAAGGCGGTGCCCGCGGAGGCGTCGACCACCGACAGCGAGGTGTAGAGCCGCTGCGCCGAGTAGGCGTCGGGTTCGGACTGGTCGAGCAGGACGTCGAGCGCGTGTTGCCGATCGGTCACCGCGGTGGCGGTGACGATGCCCGCGGACGCGCACAGCGCGAGCAGCACCAGCCCGACCGCGATCAGCTTGGCGGGCGACGATTCGGCGAAGGCGCGCAGTTCAGTGGTAGCGAACCGTTCGCGCCACGCTGCCGCGGCGGCGCGCGGGGAAAGCTCGTCCAGCCTCAACTCCTGGGCTCGAGCCATCCTCACCTCCCACTGACCGAAATCGAACGACCGACTTGTTCCTGCCGGATGAGCTTATTGTGGACGTACCGCCGCCGTGACGCGGGAATCCCCGCGGGAGTTCTCGGCGCGGTCGGACGATGGGATTGCGAAGATGCGTGGTGACGGCGACGGGTGGGCGGAGAGCGCGGACGGCACCCGCCAATGGGGTCGTTTCGGGGCTGCTGGATTGTTGCTGCGTGCCCCGCTGGCCGATGGCGGTTCGGCAGTACTGCTGCATCACCGCGCCGCCTGGACCCATCAGGGCGGCACCTGGGCGCTGCCCGGCGGCGCCCGCGACTCGCACGAGACCAGCGTCCACGCCGCGGTCCGCGAGGCCGAGGAGGAGGCGGGCATCGCGTCCGGCTCGATCCGGGTGCGCGGTTCCCGGGTGACCGCCACCGCACCCAGCGGCTGGACCTACACCACGGTCATCGCCGACGCCGCCGACCGGCTGCGCACCCGCGGCAATCTGGAGAGCCAGGATCTGGTGTGGGTGCCCGAGGACGAGGTCGTGGACCGGCCCCTGCACCCCGGATTCGCCGCCGCCTGGCCGACCCTGCGCGCCACCCCGACCCGGGTCAGCCTGGCCGGGATCACCGACCACGGCGCGGTGGCGGCCGCGTTGCCGCGCACCCTGGATCTGGCCGAATTGGGTTTCCTGTGGCTGCACTCCACCGGCGACGAGACCGGCCGCACCGCCCGGATCGGGTCCGCCGCACCCGGCCTGGAACAGACCGATTTGGCCGGAAATGTGTTGTTCCTCACTCTGGATCAGGTGTTGTCTTGAGGGCGTGAGCGCGCGCGAGGTCCCCACGTACTGCCGTATCTGTGAGCCGCTCTGCGGCCTGATCGCCACCGTCGAGGACGGCAGGCTGGTGCGATTGCGCGCCGACAAGGATCATCCGCTGTCCCGCGGCAACGCCTGCCCCAAGGGCATCGCGTTCACCGAGATTCAGAACGACCCGGACCGGGTGCTGCATCCGCTGCGGCGCACGGCCGCCGGCGAGTTCGAGCGGGTGTCCTGGGATACCGCGCTCGACGAGATCGGCGAGCGGCTGCGCGCGCTGATCGGCGAGCACGGAATCGACAGTCTCGGATGGTATTTCGGCAATCCGTCCACCTTCTCCTACTCGCACACCTTGTGGATGGTGGGTTTCCAGCTGGCCGCCGGGCTGAAGCACGTGTATTCGGCGGGCTCGCAGGACATCAACAACCGTTTCGTGGCCAGCGAACTGCTCTACGGATCCGCGACCTCGGTGCCGGTCCCCGATCTGGACCGCACCGACTTCCTGCTCATGCTGGGCGCGAATCCCCTTGTCTCGCACGGCAGCGCGATGAGCGTGCCACGGGTCCGCGACAAGCTGACCGGGATCACCAAGCGTGGCGGCCGGGTGGTGGTGGTCGATCCGCGGAGGACCGAGACGGCGAAACTCTTCGAGCACGTCGGCATCCGGCCCGACGGGGATGCCTGGCTGCTGGCGGCGCTGCTCCAGGTGATCTTCGAGGAGGGGCTCCAGGACGAGCAGGCCCTGCGCCGTCAGGCGCGCGGCGTCCGCGAATTGCGCTCCGCCGTCAGCCGTTTCACGCCCGAGGCGACCGCCGGGATCACCGGCTTGGACCCCGATCTGGTTCGCGCCCTGGCCCGTGATCTGGCTCGCGCCGACTCCGCCGCCGTCTACGGCCGCACCGGCACCTGCCTGGGCCGCCACGCCACCCTGGTGGCCTTCCTCGTCGACGCGCTCGCCCTGGTCACCGGCAATCTCGACCAGCCGGGCGGCAGTGTCTTCGGCAAGGAGCTGGTGGCGGTCTCCGAACTGAGCGCCCGCCTGGGTTTCGCGGGCTACGGCCGCAACCACTCCCGGGTCGGCGGATTCCCCGACGTCCTGGGCACGTTCCCCGCCGCCATCATGGCCAAGGAGATCACCACGCCGGGCCCGGGCCGCCTGCGCGCTCTGTTCACGTCCGCGGGCAACCCGGTCTCCTCGGTCCCGAACGGCCGCGAACTGGCCTCGGCCCTCCCGGAACTGGACCTGTTCGTCTCCATCGACCTCTACATCAACGACACCAACCGCATCGCCGACTACATCCTCCCCGCGACCACCTTCCTCGAACGCGACGACATCCCGCTCCCGTTCGCCGCGCTCTCCCCGACCCCGTACACCCAGTACACCGAGCGCGTCGTCGAACCCTACGGCGAGGCCCGCGAGGAATGGCGGATCATCGACGCCATCGCCACCCGAATCGGCGTGCAGCCCTTCGCCGTAGGCCCCGCCCGCCCGCTCGGCCGCGCGCTGAGTTCCCTGCGCCGCCGCGTCCCCCGGTTGGCGTCGGCCCGCCCGACCCCGCCGCTCCTCGCCGATCTCGCTCTGCGTTCCGGTCCCTACGGCGACCGTTTCGGCCTCCGGCGAGAGGGTCTCAGCCTGCGCATGCTGCGCCGCCACCCCCACGGCGTGGTCCTGGCCGACACCATCGCCACGGGCGTCTTGCGAAACATCGTGCGCCACAAAGGCGGCCGCGTCCGCCTCGACCCCGACGAGATCATCATCGAACTCCGCACCCTCACCGCCCGCCCCGCCGACCCCACCTACCCCCTGCGCGTGATCGGCCTCCGCGAACTCAAGTCCCACAACTCCTGGATGCACAACGTCGAACCCCTCATGCGAGGCGACCGCGAACACGCCGCCCGCATCAACCCCAAAGACGCCGCGGTAGCCGGAATTTCCGACGGCGACCGCTGCCTGGTCACCTCCGCACACGGCTCGATCGAGGTGACGGCCCGCCTCACGGACGATCTGACCGAAGGCACCGTGGCCATCCCCCACGGCTGGGGTCATGATGGCGGCTGGCATCGTGCTAACGCGGCCGGTGGCGCGAACGTCAACGACCTGATGTCCACCGATCTCGCCGATGTCGAACACCTGGCGGGTATGTCCAATTTGAACGGCGTCCCGATCCGCCTGGACCCGGTGGGGTGAGGGCCGGCTACCGAACCCGCGGTGTCAGCTCGGCGGGTTGCACCGATTGGCCGCACTCACAGGTCAATTGGGCGGTGACGATGCCGTCGCACCCGGCGTGGCGGAATTCCAGCGGCCCGTCCTCATCGCTCAGATGTCTGTCGCCCCACTGCATCAGGGCGATCAGGGCGGGAAGCAGTTCGCGACCCATGGCGGTGAGCACGTATTCGTCGCGTGTGCGAGCGCCGGGTTCCCGGTAGGAACTCTTAGCCAGCAGCCCCGTGTCGACCAGCGTCTTCAGTCGCGTGCTCAACGCGTTTCGCGGTATGTCGAGGTCTGCCCGCATATCGTCGAATCGAGTAATGCCGTAGTGCGCTTCCCGCAAAACGAGCAGTGTCCACCGGTCGCCGAGTACCGCGGCGGTGCGTGCCAGCCCGCACTCGTCGAGCGGAATCCGCAGCCCCGGCCTGTCCGACATGCCTCCACCGTAGCAGGGTTTGACTTTGAGACTCAGCCTCGGCAAGCTGAATCTCGATTTGAGACTCAGAAAGAGCTGGAGGATTCACATGCCGATGGTCACGATCAAGACGGTGCGGGGACAGACGCCCGAGGCCCTCGCCCGCACCATGCGGGAAGTGAGCCGGGTAGTCGCCGAGAACCTCGGCTACGACCCCGCTCACGTCTGGGTGATGCTCGACGAAATGCCCGACGACCACTTCATGGTGGCCGGAAAGACGTGGGCGCAACTGAAATCCGCCCTCGGATGAGCGCCCCCGGTCAATTCCGGTAGGCCAACCCGACAGGTCTCGCGGAGATCGAAGGCCCGCGAGCTGAGGAGTCTCGATCCGGTGAGCGTTATGCCGATTCGCCCGATGAGTCGGCCTCGGGGTCGAGGATCTTTGCGGCGGAATCCACGACGAGTGCCAGATCCAGCCACCGCGTCAATTGGGCGAGATCCGAGCAGTTGGTGACTCGGTTGCGGACAGCGGCGTCGACTGCGAGCCCGCGGCGTTCGAGAATCCGCAGGACAGAACCCGACAGTGCCTCAGCCTGGCCTTCGGCCCGGCCCTCAGCACGGCCGATGGCCTGGTGTTCGCGGGCGAAGTCACTTTCCCAGTGGTAGTTCTCGATCGCGATGGCCACGAGCTCCTCCCACTCCTTCCGGTACCTGACCGGTACGCATTTGCTGATGTAGTCATGGTAGTGGACACGCAGGTCCGGCTCGAGGCGTTGCATGGCCTCGAGAGCCATCTCGAGCACGTTTCGGCGCTCGCCGTCGCCCAGGTGGCCTGGTGCGGAGAGCAGCGCCAACTCCGGCCACCGGTCGGCTTCGGCGACCGTGGTGATCGCGGGCAGGATTCCCGGCCAATAGGTGCGTGGCCGGAAGACGAATTCGGGGTGGCCCGTTTCGACGGGGGCTGCCACCTTCCGGGCGGTTCTTTCGTCGGGACAGAAAGCCAGCAGGACGACCGGGCAACCCAGGCGTTGACGTACATGGGTGACGTAGGCGGGCCAGCTCAGTGAGATGCGTTCGAGTTCTGAAGTCCCGCAGGAATTCTGGACCTCGTGAACAATCGCGAACTCGGGTTTCTCGGCTGTCGCGCCGACCAGCACGATGTCGAGGTGCAACTCGCCCGGTGACAGCAACGTCACCGTTTCGGGGCCCGGCCGCCAGCAGGGGAGATCCGGCACCGGCAGACCCAGCACCGCCCGAGCGATCTGAGGTGCGACCTCGGGGCGGTGGCGCAGCAGCTGCAGCGGGATCTCGTGACGAATGGACGGCACACAGCGAAGCTAGCCGCTCGTTCGAACATGCGTTCCGCATACATGGGACATGCCCGAATGCTCCCGCTCCGGGCGCGTCAGAACGGCTATTCGGTTGCCGTGCACAATGATTCGCTGGTCAGCGGTCGTTGTCGAGGATGCGTTGCTTGATGGCGCGGGCGGCGGCTTGGGGGTTGTCGGCGGCGGTGATGGCTCGGACGACGACGATTCGGGTGGCGCCGGCGGCGAGGACTTCGGGGAGGGTGTTCTCGTCGATGCCGCCGATGGCGAACCAGGGGCGGGTGGGGTGGGAGTCCGTGGTGGAGCGGACGAAGTCGAGGCCGGCGGGGGTGCGGCCGGGTTTGGTGGGGGTGGCGTAGACGGGGCCGGTGCAGAAGTAGTCGATGTGTTCGTCGATGGCGGCCAGACCGGCTTGGGCGCGGTTGTGGGTGGAGCGGCCGAGGACCACGTCGGGGCCCAGGATCTGGCGGGCGTACCAGGGCGGGAGGTCGCCCTGGCCGAGGTGGAGGACGTCGACTCCGGCGGCGAGGGCGATGTCGGCGCGGTCATTGCAGGCGACCAGGGCGCCGTGGCGGCGGGCCACCGCCTTCAGTTCGGCGAGGGCGGCGAGTTCGGCCTTCGCCTCGAGCGGGCCGAACTGCTTCTCCCCGGCGGAACCCTTGTCGCGGAGCTGGATGATGTCGACGCCGCCGGCGAGGGCCGCTTCGGCGAAGTCCGCCAGGTCGCCCCGGTCGCGGCGGGCGTCGGTGCACAGGTAGAGCCGCGCGGTGGCGAGGCGTTCCCGTGGGGTGGCGGGCCGGTTCGGGTGGGAGGGTTGCACAGGGGTGACGGTAGTCGCGCTACGGTTGTCGGGTCGAAACGACCCGAGGGAAAACGCCCGGTGTGGCGGCTCGCGACATTTCCTCGCGGCCGATGTTTCGCAGCGGATATATGCGGGTCCCCCGGCGACGCGGGGACGAGTTAGGTGGATTCACATGCGGACTCTGGCCGTCGTCGGCGGCGGTGTGATCGGACTGTCGGTGGCCTGGCGGGCCGCCGGAGCGGGCTGGACCGTCACCCTCTTCGACCCGGCCTCGGGTACCGGATCCTCCTGGGTCGCGGGCGGGATGCTCGCGCCGCTGTCGGAGGGCTGGCCGGGGGAGGACGCGGCCCTCGCGTTCGGCGCCGCCTCGCTGGTCCGCTGGCCCGGGTTCGCGGGTGATCTGAAGGCCGTCACGGGAACCGATGTCTTCGTCGCCGACGCCACCCTCACCGTCGCCCTGGACGCCGCCGACGCCGCTGACCTGCGCACCATCGCCGACTGGGTGAACGCCCGCGGCCACGAGCTGAGCCTGCTGGATCGCGCGGGCGTCCGGGCGGCCGAACCGAGCCTGGGCCGCGGCGTGCGGGCCGGACTGCTGGCCGCCGCCGAACCCGCCGTCGACAACCGGGCCCTGGTGAACGCGCTGAAATTCGCCTGCCTCGAGGCCGGGGTCGAGTTCCGCCGGGAGCGGATCGAGGATGTGGCGGCGCTGCCGCACGATCGCGTCGTGCTGTCCGCGGGCGCCGCCTCCGCCCAGCTGTGGCCGGGCCTGCCGGTGCGTCCGGTGAAGGGCGAGATCCTGCGCCTGCGCCGCCGCCCGAGCGCCCCCAGCCCGCCCACCCGGGTGATCCGGGCCCGCGTGCACGGCCGCCCTATATATCTTGTGCCGAGGGCTGACGGGATCGTGCTGGGTGCAACACAATACGAAGTCGGGTTCGACAACGCCGTCACCGTCGCCGGGGTCCGGGACCTGATCACCGATGCCGAGGCCGTCCTGCCGGGCCTGGGCGAATACGAGTTCGCCGAGGCCGTCGCGGGTTCGCGTCCCGGCTCGCCGGACAATCTGCCGTTGATCGGATACCTCGACGACAAGGTGATCGTGGCCGCGGGCCACGGCCGCAACGGCATCCTGGACACCCCGGTCACGGCGGACGCCGTGCTGGCCCTGCTCGCCGACACCGAGCTGCCCGAGGCGCGAGCCGCGGATCCGCACCGTTTCATCTCAGGAGGAGTTCGATGACCGCAATTCCGGTCGGCGTCACCGTCAATGGTGAGGACCACGTGTTCCCGGAGGAGCTCACCGTTCGCGAGCTGCTGGAGCGCCTGAACCTGCCGTGTCAGGGCGTGGCGCTGGCGATCGACGGCGCGGTCTTTCCGAAGTCCCGCTGGGACGAGCCGGTGGGCCGCGGCTGGGAGATCGAGGTGCTGACGGCGGTGCAGGGTGGCTAGCGCGATCGAGCCGCTGGTCATCGCGGGCCGCGAGTTCGGTTCGCGCCTGATCATGGGCACCGGCGGCGCGGAGAACCTGGCCGTGCTGGAGGAGGCGCTGCTGGCGTCGGGCACCGAGCTGACCACGGTCGCCATGCGCCGCGTGGACGCCGCGGGCGGCACCGGCGTGCTCGACCTGCTGAAGCGCCTGGAGATCGCCCCGCTGCCGAACACCGCGGGCTGCCGCACCGCCGCCGAGGCCGTGCTCACCGCGCAGCTGGGCCGCGAGGCCCTCGAAACCGATTGGGTGAAGCTGGAAGTCATCGCCGACGAGCGCACCCTGCTCCCGGATGCCATCGAATTGGTGTCCGCCGCAGAGCAATTGGTGGACGACGGCTTCACGGTGCTGCCCTACACCACCGACGACCCGGTGCTGGCCAAGCGCCTCGAGGATGTCGGTTGCGCCGCGGTCATGCCGCTGGGTTCGCCGATCGGCACCGGCCTGGGCATCGGCAATCCGCACAATATCGAGATGATCGTGGCCGCCGCGGGCGTCCCGGTGATCCTGGACGCGGGCATCGGCACCGCCAGCGATGCCGCCCTGGCCATGGAACTGGGCTGTTCGGCGGTCCTTTTGGCGACCGCGGTCACCCGCGCCCGTCAGCCCGCGGTGATGGCGTCGGCCATGGCCCGTGCGGTGGAGGGCGGTTGGCTGGCTCGCCAGGCGGGCCGCATCCCGAAACGCTTCTGGGCGCAGGCTTCCTCGCCGGGTTTCTGATTCCCCGGGCCGCGGCCTGAACCCGGAGCCGGGTCCGGGCCGTAATCATCCCCGAGGATGAGCGACGCGCGACCTTTTGGCGATAGTGCGCGCTCACTACATGGGGAAGACTGGGCAGCATGATCGAACTGAGAGGCCTGACCAAACATTACGGCCAGACCGTCGCGGTGTCGGATCTGTCGTTCACGGTCCGTCCGGGGCAGGTGACCGGCTTTCTCGGCCCGAACGGGGCGGGTAAGTCGACCACCATGCGCATGATCCTGGGGTTGGACACCCCGACCTCCGGGACCGCGCTCATCGACGGCAAGCCGTACCACGACCTGAAACGCCCCCTCGACACCGTGGGCGCGCTGCTGGACGCGAAGTGGGTGCACCCCAATCGTTCCGCGCGCTCGCATCTGCGCTGGATGGCCGCGTCCAATGACATTCCGCAGTCCCGGGTCGAGGAGGTGCTGCGCCTGGTCGGCCTCAACGAGGTGGCCGGGAAGAACGCGGGCGGCTTCTCGCTGGGCATGTCGCAGCGGCTGGGTCTGGCGGGCGCGCTGCTCGGCGACCCGCAGGTGCTGCTGTTCGACGAGCCGGTGAACGGCCTGGACCCGGAGGGCATCCTCTGGATCCGCCGTTTCATGCAGCGGCTGGCGTCGGAGGGCCGCACCGTGCTGGTGTCGAGTCATCTGCTCTCCGAGATGGCGCAGACCGCCGAGCATCTCATCGTGATCGGCCGCGGGCGGTTGATCTCCGACACCTCCACCAAGGATTTCATCGAGAAGGCGTCGGAACAGTCTGTGCGCGTGCGCAGTCCGCAGCTGGATCAGCTGCGCAGCCTGCTCACCTCGAACGGCATGACGGTGCGCGAGGACGGGGCGGAGGCGGACGGCCCGGCGCTGATGGTGGCGGGCGTGACCAGCGACGCGGTCGGAAAGCTGGCCGGGGCCAATGACATCACGCTCTACGAGCTGTCCCCGCAGCGCGCGTCGCTGGAGGAGGCGTTCATGCGCATGACTGGTGGCGCGGTGCAGTACCACGGCGAAGGTTTCGATCAGGTGATGGGAGGTGGCCTCTGATGGGAGTGCTCACCGCGGAACGAATCAAACTGACCTCGACCAAGTCGCCGGTGTGGTGCACGGTGCTGCTGGCGGCGTTCGCGCTGGGGATCGCGGCGCTGTTCAGCCTGGCGTTGAACGCGTCGTGGCGGGTGTTCCAGGACCAACTGGCCGAGGGCAAGATGAATCCCTCGGACGCGCCGTACGCGGAGAACTCGATCGCGGGCCTGGGTATCACGGGTCTGGCGCAGGGTATGCCAGGCTTCGGCTACCTGATGGTGATGATCCTGGCGGCGCTGGCGGTCACCAGTGAGTACCGCTTCGGCACCATCAAGACGACCTTCCTGGCGACCCCGAGCCGGACCACCGTGCTGCTCACCAAAGCGGGCCTCATTGGTGTTGCTATGGGTTTGCTGAGTGTGGCGCTGACCTTCCTCGGCTTCTTCATCTTCAAGGCCATGGTGACCCACGACGCGGGCGCCCACCTCAGCCTCACGAGTGGCGACCTGCGGGTCTTCTACGCCGTCCCGATCTTCATCCTGCTCATCGTCTTCCTGGCGGTCGGCGTCGGCACCCTGATCCGGCAGTCGGCGGGCGCGCTCTCGCTACTGATCGTGTGGCCGGTGATCCTGGAGCCGATGGTCGGTGCGTTCGGCAAGGTCGGCCGGGAAATCCAGGTGCTGCTGCCCTTCCAGAACGCGGGCCTGTTCCTCGGAACCGTGGACGAGAAATCCGAGTATTGGCATTGGGGTCCTTGGGGTGGTCTCATCTACTTTGCGGCCTTCGTCGCAGTCGTGTTCGGAGCCGCGCTCTTCGTGGTGAACAAACGCGATGCCTGACTCGTGTTACGAGTGATATAGACCCTGCCCGGGGAGCCGCCGGCCACTGCCCGGCACGGCGGCGCGCATCGGCCCGATACGGTTTCCGTATCGGGCCGATGTCATTCGGCGGGGTGGTTCATATCGGGCCGAAAGTGTGGTCCAGCTAACGTTTGATTCGAGCCGTGGTGGTGTGGCGCGTTGCACTGGACGGTCGGTAGCATCGGTTCAGCAACCAAAACACTCAAACCTTCGGCGGGTCCAACGATGTGGCCGCTAGCACCGATCGGGAGGTGTCCGGTGGCAATCGTTAATCCATCCCATGACGGAACGCTGGGATACGCTCTGGGCGTGAGCGAACGACCCTCCGACGGCGGAGACCGCGCCAAAGACGCGAACCGCACGGACGGACTGGGGACCGATCGCAACCGCTCGCGTGACACGGGCGGGAACCGGGGGCGCGACCAACCGCGTATCGACCCGGATGTGGTCATCCCGCTGATCCCCGCAGAACTTTCCGAGGACCCGGAGGACCCGGACGAGCTCGACGGGCAGCCGCGTCGCCGCGGCCGCTTCCCGGGCCAGCTCTCGGCCCTGGTCAATGCCGCCAATCAACGCGGCGACATCATCGGCGCGATCCGCAAGGCGCGCGAGAATCTGCCCGGCGACCCGGGTTTCGGCGATCCGCTCTCGGTCTCCGGACCGGGCGGGGTGCGCGCGGTGGCCCGCGCGGCGGACAAGCTGGTCGGCGATTCGCCCAGCGCCGCACGCGAATTGGGGCTGGGCGCGCTGCAGGTCTGGCAGGCCATGCTGGAGCGGGTCGGCAAGGGCCGCGGCAGCGACGAGATCACCATCATGTTCACCGATCTGGTGGCCTTCTCCAGCTGGTCGCTGGCGGCGGGCGACGAGGTGACCCTGGACCTGCTGCGCCGGGTGGCCAAGGCCATCGAGCCGCCGATCGTGGATCGGGGCGGTCAGGTGGTCAAGCGCATGGGCGACGGTGTGATGGCCGTCTTCCCGTCCGCGGACCGGGCCGTGCGGGCCGCCATCGCCGCCAAGGAGAACCTGTCGGCCGTGTCGGTGGACGGCTACCGCCCGCAGATGCGCCTGGGCCTGCACACCGGCAGCCCCCGTGAGATCGGCGGCGACTGGCTCGGCATCGACGTGAATATCGCGGCCCGCGTCATGGAAGCGGGCGGCAACGGCAACACCATGCTCTCGGGCGCCACCCTGGACGCTCTGCAGCCGGAGACCCTGGAAGAACTCGGCCTGGGCGTGAAGCCCTACCGCCGCAGCTTCTTCGCAGCCCCGCTCAGTGGAGTCCCCGAAGACTTGCGCATCTTCCGCCTCGAAGCCGAGTGAAGACGAGAGCCCGAGGGTTCAGTTACTCATCCACAGGATCGCGCCCACTGCTGCGAGCACGCCACAGACGGCGAGTGCCACGGCCAGTGGGCGCGAGGTCTTGAACAGCGAGTACGCGCCGCCGAAGAGGAATCCGGCGAGGGCGAGCAGGATGAGCGCGCTGACGTCTGTGGACACCCGTTCAGTCTGCCTGACGGTTGCCGGCGCCCCGGTACCCGGCCCTGACCGGGGCTTTCCGTAAATAACAAGCACGCGGGCTTGATTTTTTCCGCCCCTGATGTGACCCTGTAACCGACCGCAGCACCGAGGCTGCGCCGGCTTCGGGCGCACACAGGGAGGCCCTTCATGAGTCAGCTCGCCGACACTCCGGATCTCATCCGGATCGGCAACTGTTCCGGGTTCTACGGCGATCGCATGAGCGCCATGCGGGAGATGCTCGAGGGCGGTCAGCTCGACGTGCTCACCGGCGACTATCTGGCCGAGCTCACCATGCTCATCCTGGGTCGCGACCGGATGAAGGACGCCAACCTGGGCTACGCCAAAACCTTTGTGCGGCAACTGGAGGACAGCCTCGGGCTGGCCCTGGAGTCGGGTGTGAAGATCGTCGCCAACGCGGGCGGCCTCAACCCGGCGGGCCTGGCGCAGCGGGTGCGCGAGGTCGCCGAAAAGCTCGGTCTCGCACCGAAGGTCGCGTATGTGACCGGTGACGATCTGCTCGCCCGCGCCGGTGAACTGGGCCTGGGCGCACCGTTGACCGCCAACGCCTACCTGGGCGCGTGGGGCATCGCCGAATGCCTGACCGCGGGCGCGGACATCGTGGTGACCGGCCGGGTCACCGACGCCTCCGTGGTGGTCGGCCCGGCGGCCGCGCACTTCGGCTGGGCCCGAACCGATTACGACGCCCTGGCCGGCGCGGTGGTGGCGGGTCACGTCATCGAGTGCAGCACCCAGGCCACCGGCGGCAATTTCGCCTTCTTCACCGAGATCGCGGATCTGGGCCGCCCCGGCTTCCCGATCGCCGAGGTGCGCCGCGACGGCAGCAGTGTCATCACCAAGCACGAGGGCACCGGCGGCGCGGTCACCGTGGACACGGTGAAGGCGCAGCTCATGTACGAGATCCAGAGCGCGCGCTACGCGGGCCCGGACGTCACCACCCGCCTGGACAGCATCCAGGTGAGCCAGGAGGCCCCGGATCGGGTGCTGATCAGCGGCGTGACCGGTGAGGCCCCGCCGCCGCAGACCAAGGTGTCGACCAACACCATCGGCGGCTTCCGCAATGAAATGCAGTTCATCCTCACCGGTTTGGACATCGAGGCCAAAGCGGCGCTGGCGCAGGGTCAGCTGGAGTCGTGGCTGACGGTGCGTCCCGCGGAACTGGACTGGACGCTGGCGCGGCTGGACCGCCCCGACGCCGCCACCGAGGAGCAGGCCAGCGCCCTGCTGCGCTGTGTCGTGCGCGATCCCGACCCGAACAAGGTGGGTCGCGCGTTCTCCAGTGTCGCGGTGGAATTGGCGCTCGCCAGCTTCCCCGGCTTCTCGCTGACGGCGCCTCCGGGCAACGGCGGACCCTACGGCGTGTTCAAGCCGGGGTACGTGGACTCCAAGGAGATTCCGCACACCGCCGTGCTGCCGGACGGCTCCGAGGTGGCGGTCGCCCCGGCGGGGGAGACCCTGGAGCTGGACGTGGTCGCGGAACCGGAACTGCCGCAGCCGCTTCCGTCCGGCGAGACCCGGCGCGGCCCCTTGGGCTCGATCGCCCTGGCCCGCAGCGGCGACAAGGGCGGCAATGCCAATATCGGCGTCTGGGTGCGCACCGACGAGCAGTGGCGCTGGCTGGTCCACGCCCTGACCGTCGAGGAACTGCGCCGCCTGCTGCCCGAGACCGCCGACCTGCCCGTCACCCGGCACGTGCTGCCGAATCTGCGGGCGCTGAACTTCATCGTCGAGGGCCTGCTGGGCGAGGGCGTGGCGTATCAGGCCCGTTTCGATCCGCAGGCCAAGGGCCTGGGCGAATGGCTGCGCGCGCGGCATCTCGACATCCCGGTGGAGCTGCTGCCATGAGCGGGCACACGGACGAATCAGTGGACACCACACGGCATTCCGGCCGTGCGAAGGGGAGTGAGGCGGTATGAGCGCCCAATATGTGAACCCGTGGCAGACGCCCGAGCGCCGCGAATTGCGCGCCACCGTGCGTGGTTTCGCCGAACGTGAGGTGCTGCCCTACCTGGATCAGTGGGAGCGCGACGGCGAGATTCCGCGCGAGCTGCACAAGAAGGCGGGCGCGCTGGGTCTGCTGGGCATCCAGTTCCCCGAGTCCGCGGGCGGTTCCGGCGGTGACGCCATCGACGCCGCCATCGTGGCCGAGGAGATGCACTACGCGGGCTGCTCGGGCGGCCTGTTCGCGTCCCTGTTCACCTGCGGTATCGCGGTGCCGCACATCATCGCCTCCGGCAATGCCGAGCACATCGAGCGCTGGGTGCGGCCGACGCTGGCGGGGGAGAAGATCGGCTCGCTGGCCATCACCGAGCCGGGCGGCGGTTCCGATGTCGGGCACCTGCGCACCGCCGCGGTGCGCGACGGCGACGACTACATCGTGAACGGCTCCAAGACCTTCATCACCTCCGGTGTGCGCGCCGACTACGTGGTGACCGCGGTCCGCACCGGCGGTCCGGGCGCGGCGGGTGTGTCGCTGCTGGCGGTGGAGAAGGGCACGCCTGGTTTCACGGTCAGCCGCAAGCTGGAGAAGATGGGCTGGCTGGCCTCCGACACCGCCGAGCTGTCGTATGTCGACGTGCGGGTGCCCGCCTCGAACCTGGTCGGTCCGGAGAACAGCGGATTCGCGCAGATCGCAAACGCTTTCGTGAGCGAGCGGGTGGGCCTGGCCGTGCAGGCGTACGGGCACGCGCAGCGCTGCCTGGACCTGACCCTGCGGTGGACCCGCGACCGGGAGACCTTCGGCCGCCCGCTGATCAGCCGCCAGGCGGTGCAGAACACGCTGTCGGAGATGGCCCGCCGCATCGACGTGGCCCGCGTCTACACCCACGTGCTGGCCGAACGCGCCGCGCAGGGGGAGACCGACCTGATCGCGGAGGTCTGCTTCGCCAAGAACACCGCGGTGGAGACCGCCGAATGGGTTGCCCACCAGGCGGTTCAGCTGTTCGGCGGCCTCGGCTACATGCGCGAGTCCGAGGTCGAGCGGCATTACCGCGATGTCCGCATCCTCGGCATCGGCGGCGGCACCAATGAGATTCTGACCAGCCTCGCGGCCAAGCGATTGGGGTTCCAGTCTTGAGTATTCTGCGCACATCCGTGGACCCGAATTCGGCGGACTACCAGGCGGCCGCCGAGGCGATGACCGCCAAGCTCGTCGAGGTCGAGGTCGAGTACGCCAAGAACATCGCGGGCGGCGGCCCGGACAAGATGGCGCGGCATCGCAAGCGCGGCAAGCTGACCGCGCGCGAACGCATCGAACTGCTCATCGACGAGGATTCGCCGTTCCTGGAGCTGGCCCCGCTGGCCGCCTGGGGCAGCGACTTCCATGTGGGCGCGAGCGTCATCGCCGGCATCGGCGTGGTCGAGGGCGTCGAGTGCATGATCACCGCGCCGGATCCGACCGTGCGCGGCGGCACCTCCAACCCGTGGACGCTGCGGAAAACCTTGCGTATGAACGACATCGCGCTGGAGAACCGGCTGCCGGTGATCGGCCTGGTGGAGTCGGGTGGCGCGGATCTGCCGACGCAGAAAGAGGTCTTCGTCCCCGGCGGCCGCATGTTCCGGGACCTGACCCGGCTGTCGGCGGCCGGTATCCCCACCATCGCACTGGTTTTCGGCAACTCGACGGCCGGTGGCGCGTACATCCCGGGCATGTCCGACTACACGGTCATGATCAAGGAGCGCTCCAAGGTGTTCCTGGGCGGTCCGCCGCTGGTGAAGATGGCCACCGGTGAGGAGTCCGACGACGAGTCGCTCGGCGGCGCGGAGATGCACGCCCGCACGTCGGGTCTGGCCGACTACCTGGCCGTGGACGAGCAGGACGCGATCCGCCTGGGCCGCTCCATCGTCAAGCGCCTGAACTGGCAGAAGCAGGGGCCGGCCGCGCGCCCGGTCACCGAGGTGATCGAGCCGCTGCACGACCCGGAGGAACTGCTCGGCATCGTGCCGACCGACCTGAAGATCCCGTTCGACCCGCGCGAGGTCATCGCCCGCGTGGTCGACGGCTCGGACTTCGACGAGTTCAAGCCGCTCTACGGTTCCAGCCTGGTGACCGGCTGGGCGGAGCTGCACGGCTACCCGGTCGGCATTCTCGCCAACGCGCGCGGCGTGCTGTTCTCCGAGGAGTCGCAGAAGGCGACCCAGTTCATCCAGCTGGCCAATCAGAAGAACACGCCGCTGCTGTTCCTGCACAACACCACCGGCTACATGGTCGGCAAGGAGTACGAGCAGAAGGGCATCATCAAGCACGGCGCGATGATGATCAACGCGGTCTCGAACTCGAAGGTGCCGCACATCTCGGTGCTGATGGGCGCGTCCTACGGCGCGGGCCACTACGGCATGTGCGGTCGCGCCTACGACCCGCGTTTCGTCTTCGCCTGGCCGAGCGCCAAATCCGCCGTCATGGGCGGTGCGCAGCTGGCGGGTGTCATCTCGATCGTGGGTCGCGCGGCCAACGAGGCGCGGGGCATCCCGTTCAACGAGGAGGCCGACGCCGGTCTGCGCGCCATGATCGAGGCGCAGATCGAGGCCGAATCGCTGCCCATGTTCATGTCGGGCCGCCTCTACGACGACGGCGTCATCGACCCCCGCGACACCCGCACGGTGTTGGGAATGGCGTTGTCCGCCATTCACAATGCCCCGATCAAGGGCGCCGAGGGCTTCGGCGTCTTCCGGATGTGAGGCCAGAAATGGAAATCACCAACGTTCTGGTCGCCAATCGTGGCGAGATCGCGCGGCGCGTGTTCGCGACCTGCCGGCGCATGGGTATCGCGACGACCGCGGTCTACTCGGACGCGGACGCCAACTCGCCGCACGTCGCCGAGGCCGATGCGGCAATCCGGCTGCCGGGCAACACTCCTGGCGAGACCTACCTGCGCAGTGAGCTGATCATCGAGGCCGCGCTGGCCGCCGGTGCCGACGCGATCCACCCCGGCTACGGATTCCTCTCCGAGAACGCCGAATTCGCGAAGGCCGTGCAGGCCGCCGGGCTGACGTGGATCGGCCCGCCGGTCGCGGCCATCGAGCAGATGGGCTCCAAGGTGGAGTCCAAGAAGATGATGGACGCCGCCGGTGTCCCCGTGCTGAAGCAGCTGGATCCGGCCGAGGTCACCGCCGACATGCTGCCCGTGCTGATCAAGGCGTCCGCCGGTGGTGGCGGTCGCGGTATGCGTGTGGTGCGGGAGTTGTCCGAGCTGACCGGTCAGATCGAGGCGGCGCAGCGGGAAGCCCAGTCCGCCTTCGGCGATCCGACCGTCTTCTGCGAGCGCTACCTGGAGACCGGCCGCCACATCGAGGTGCAGGTCATGGCCGACACCCACGGCACCGTGTGGGCGGTCGGCGAGCGCGAGTGCTCGATCCAGCGCCGTCACCAGAAGGTCGTCGAGGAAGCCCCGTCGCCGCTCGTCGAGAAGATCGACGGGATGCGGGCCCGTCTGTTCGAGGCGGCCCGGCTGGCGTCGGAGGCCATCGGCTACGAGGGCGCGGGCACCGTCGAATTCCTCGCCGACGAGAAGGGCGACTTCTTCTTCCTGGAGATGAACACCCGTCTCCAGGTGGAGCATCCGGTCACCGAGCAGGTCACCGGCCTGGACCTGGTGCGGCTGCAGTTGCAGGTGGCCGCCGGTCGCCCGTTGCCTGCTCGGCAGCCGGAGATGCGCGGCCACTCCATCGAGGTGCGGCTCTACGCGGAGGACCCGGCCCACGACTGGCAGCCGCAGTCCGGCGCCGTGCACCGCCTCGACATCCCCGGCACCCTGGGTGAATTCACCGTGCTGACCGAGCCGGGCGTGCGCCTGGACACCGGCATCGTGGACGGCTCGGTGGTGGGCGTGCACTACGACCCCATGCTGTCGAAGGTCATCTCCTTCGCCGAGACCCGCGACGAGGCCGCCCACCTGCTGGCTTCCGCCTTGCAGCGGGCCAAGATCCACGGCCTGGTCACCAACCGCGATCTGCTGGTGCGGGTGCTGCGGCATCCGGCGTTCCTGGCCGGCGACACCGACACCGCCTTCTTCGCCACCCACGATCTGGAGAAGCTGTCCGCGCCCTTGGTTTCCGAGGCGGACGAGCAGCTGTCCATCGTGGCCGCGGCGCTCGCCGACGCCGCCGCCAACCGGCGTACGGCGCGGATCGGCGGCGGTCTGCCCAGCGGCTGGCGCAACCTGCCGTCGCAGGCGCAGTCCAAGTCCTATGAGTCCCGGCTGACCGGCCGCCACGACGTGCGCTACCGGATCACCCGCTCCGGCCTGGAGGCCGAGGGCCACCAGGGCCTCGAATTGCTGGAGGCAACACCGGATCTGGTGATCCTCCAGGTGCCCGGCGAGCGCGGCCCGGTGCGCCGCCGCTTCGAGGTCGCCCGCTACGGCGATCTGGTGACGGTGGACTCCCCGCTCGGTCCGGTGGCGGTGCGCCGGCTGCCGCGCTTCGAGGATCCCGCCGACCAGGTGGCCGAGGGCTCGCTGCTGGCCCCGATGCCGGGTGCGGTCATCCGCCTGGGCGCGGCCGCGGGTGACCGGGTCGAGAAGGGCCAGCCGATCCTCTGGCTGGAGGCCATGAAGATGGAGCACACTATCGCCGCCCCCGCCGCGGGCGTGCTCACCGAATTGAACGTTTCCGCCGGCCAGCAGGTCGAAGTCGGCACGGTGCTCGCCGTCGTCCACAGCGAAGATCAGGAGTAGGCAATGGGTTTCATCGAGACCGACGAACAGAAGGCGCTGCGGGAGGCGGTGGCCAAGCTGGCCGCCAAGTACAACTTCCGCGACTACGCCGGGCCCAAGGCCCGCAAGGGTGAGCCGTTCGACGAGCTGTGGGACGAGGCCGGCAAGCTCGGCTTCCTGGGTGTGAACCTGCCCGAGGAGTACGGCGGCGGTGGCGCGGGCATCTACGAACTCGCCCTCGTCCAGGAGGAATTGGCGGCGCAGGGCTGCGGCCTGCTGCTCATGGTGGTCTCGCCCGCCATCTGCGGCACCATCATCACCAAGTACGGCACCGAGGCGCAGAAGCAGGAGTGGCTGACCAAGCTGGCCGACGGTAGCGGCAAGATGGTCTTCGGCATCACCGAGCCGGACGCGGGCTCCAACTCGCACAAGATCACCACCACGGCCCGCCGCGACGGCGAGGACTGGATCCTCAACGGCCGCAAGATCTTCATCTCCGGCGTCGACCAGGCCGAGGCCGTGCTCATCGTGGCCCGCACCGAGAACGCCAAGACCGGCAACCTGCAGCCCGCCCTGTTCATCGTCCCGGTCGACGCTCCTGGCTTCGTGAAGACGAAGCAGGAGATGGACATCATCGAGCCCGACAACCAGTTCACCCTGTTCCTGGACGACGTCCGGCTTCCGGCGACCGCGCTGGTCGGCCAGGAGGACGCGGCCATCGCGCAGCTGTTCGCGGGCCTGAACCCGGAGCGCATCATGGGCGCGGCCATGGCGGTCGGCATGGGCCGCTACGCCATCGACCGGGCGGTCTCCTACGCCAAGGAGCGCGCGGTGTGGAAGGGCGTGCCGATCGGCGCGCACCAGGGCATCTCGCACCCGCTGGCCCAGGTCAAGATCGAGCTCGAGCTCGCCAAGGTGATGATGCAGAAGGCGGCGTTCCTCTACGACGCCGGTGACGACTTCGGCGCCGCCGAGGCCGCCAATATGGCGAAATACGCTGCGGCCGAGGCCAGTATCAAGGCGCTCGACCAGGCCATCCAGACCCACGGCGGCTCCGGCCTGACCGCCGATGTGGGCCTGGCGGGCATGCTGGCCGCCTCCCGCATCGCACGCGTGGCGCCGGTCAGCCGCGAGATGATCCTCAATTTCGTGTCGCAGCACTCGCTGGGCCTGCCCCGGTCCTACTGACCGCGGCGACGAGTGGCGGTGTGCGCGCGGCCACCGCTACTCGTCCCGCTTTTCCGTAAGTCACTCAGCAGCAGGAGTATTCGATGACCGACACAGCCGGTGCCACCGCGGACGCGCCGTTCGTGCGCTACGAGGTGAGCGACGGGTTCGCGGTACTGACCCTGGATTCGCCGCACAATCGCAATGCCCTGTCCTCGCGGCTGGTGACCGAACTGCTCGCCGGCCTGGAACGGGCCGCCGCCGACGACGCGGTGCGCGGCGTGGTGCTCACCCACACCGGCAATACCTTCTGCGCCGGAGCCGATCTCAAGGAGGCGGTGGACGCCGATCCGGCGGCCGCCGCCGAGATCCGCACGCAGTGGATGATCTCGGTGCTGCGCAATATCCTGGCCATGCCCAAACCCGTGGTGGCGCAGGTGAACGGCAATGTGCGCGCGGGCGGCATGGGCATCGTCGGCGCGTGCGACCTGGCCGTCGCGGGCCGTGACAGCAGTTTCGGCCTCACCGAGGTACGGATCGGCCTGGCCCCGTTCATGATCTCCCTGACTCTGCTGCCGCGCATGTCCGCCCGCGCGGCCGCCCGCTACTTCTCCACCGGCGAGACCTTCGACGCCGCCGAGGCCGAGCGCAACGGCCTGATCACCGTGGCCGCCGACGACCCCGCCGCCGAGGTGGCCCGCCTGCGCGCCGAACTCCGGAAGGGCTCGCCCCAGGGCCTGGCCGAGGCCAAGCGTCTGGTCAACACCGACCTGCTCGAGGTCTTCGACCAGCGGGCCGAGGAACTGGCCAAACGCTCCGCGAGCTACTTCGGCACCCCCGAGGTGATCGAAGGCATGACGGCCTTCCTGCAGCGCCGTCCACCGAGCTGGGCACAATAGGTCACCATGGCGACACCCCACGAACCCAAGCAGGACCGCAGCCGGGCCACCCGGCAGCGGCTGCTGGAGGCGACCATCGACTGCCTGTCCCAGATGGGCTGGGCAGCCGCCACGGTCGCCGTCGTCGCCGAACGCGCCGGGGTGTCGCGCGGTGCCGCCCAGCATCATTTCCCCACCCGTGAGGATCTGATCACCGCCGCCCTCGAGTACATGTTCGAAACCCGGATGGCCCAGGCCAAGGCGGACGCCCTGGCGGTCGCCGAGGTCGCGCAGGGCGTCGCCCGCACCGAGGCCGTGGTCGCGGGCTTGGTCGAGTCCTACACCGCCCCCATCTTCAAAGCGGCCCTCCAGGTCTGGACCCACGCCGCCGCCGACCCGGTCCTCCGCGAACGCATCGTCCCCATGGAAGCCCGCTTCGGCCGCATCTCCCACCGCATGGCCATCGAAGCCCTGGGTGTGGACGACACCGATCCGGTGACCCACCACTTGGTCCAGGCCACCCTCGACCTGGCCCGCGGCCTCGGCCTCGCCGACGTCCTGACCGATGACTCCTTGCGCCGCAAGGAAATCGTCCAGCAGTGGGCCGCCACCCTCCACACCGCCCTCGAAGCAGCCCGCTGACCTCCCGGCCAGCGGGTGCCGAGACGGCGCGGCTCCGGTCAGCCGGCGATCAGATAGCTGTGCACCGGTTCGAACGAGATGCGGGGCTCGCTGGTTATTCCAGCTTTTTGGAGCGCCGGGGCCAGTCGTTCGTTGGCGAAGCGCTGGAAATCTTCGGGGGAGCTCCAGACGTCGGTGACGCGGAGCCCCCTGTCCGTGGTGGTCGCCCAGTGGAACAGGCCACCCGTAGCCATGGGGCCGCCCGGCGCGAATCCCAAGATCTCGAGAATCGAGTCGTACTCCTCAACCGTTGTGTCGTCGAGTTCGACGATGACGGCGACGGCCATGATGATCTCCTTTCGCGATAGCGGCCCGACGCGGGTGTCAGGCCCTGGGTCGAGCGTAGATCCGGCCTAGCTGGACTTTCGCCGAATAGAAGGAAGCGGGCGGACGCGCCGGATGGCACGCCTGACATCCGCTGTCGCGGCCACACCGATGACTTTCCGGTCGATTCGTCGTCGGGTATATCGGGGGTGAACCGACAGACAGGAGTTCGGCATGAAGGGACCGATTCGGAGGGGCGTGACCTCGGTGCGGGCCAACGGTGTGGACCTCGGCGTCGAGGGCTTCGGCCGGGCGGACGATCCCCTCGTCTTGCTGGTCGGCAGCCCGACGATGCTGTCCTGGCCCGACGAGCTGTGCGAGCGGCTCGCATCGGCCGGTCGGCGCGTGGTCCGCTACGACCTGCGCGACTCCGGTGCGTCGACGACCATCGACCCCGAAAATCTGGGCTACGACCTGCGGGATCTTGTCGCGGACGCGGTTGCGTTGGTCAAGGCGCTCGGTGCCGGGACCGCGCACCTCGGTGGGGTGGGCGTCGGCGGGATGGTCGCTCAGGTCGCCGCGCTGGACCACCCGGACGTCTTCACCGCACTGACCCTGGTCAACACCCGGCCGGTAGCGCCGGGTCCGGTCGACGACGACCTGCCCGACCATGACCCCGCTGTGATGGGCGCGTTGTTCGCCCACCCGCTGCCGGACTGGACCGACCGAGGCGCGGTCGCGGAGTTCGCCGCCGCGGGGGCCGCGCTGTTGGGCAACGATCCTGAGGACGCGCGGGCGACCGCTGCCCGAATCTGGGATCGCACGCCGTCGACCGATCCCGCGGTGCACCAGGCGAACCAGCTCGGGATGACGTTCGCCCGCATCGACTGCACCCCGCGCTGGCGGGACCGGCTCGGCCGCCTCGCCGTACCCACGCTCGTGGTGCACGGCCGCGCCAACCCGTTCTTTCCGCTCGGCAACGCCGAGGTCCTCGCCGCCGAAATCCCTGGGGCGCGACTACTGGTCCTCGACGGCGTGGGTACCGCCTTGTCCCGCACCGTGGCCGACCGGACCGCCGCCGCCATGCTCGCCCGGTAGCCGCCCCGCGTGCGGCTACTCGGCCGGGGGTGTTCGAGGACTGCCGAGGTCAGCGACTGCTGCCGGTGCCGTTGAGCAGCAGGGGGATTCGGGCCGCCATGTCCACCGGGAGGTAGGTCGTGGCGCTGGTGGTCCAGGCTTGACCGGATTGCGCATCGTAGTGGCTGGGCATGGTGATCCCGGCGGGCGCGTAGGCATGCAGTCCGTTGTCGCGAGTCGTGTAGGTCGCGCGCCACAGGTGATCCTTGAACGCGATGACACCGGCGACATCGGTGGCCTGGGAGGTACCACGCAGTGCCGCAACCTTTTTCGCCACGCCATCGGTGGACAGGTAGGTGAGCGTGCCATCGGCCTGCTGATCGGCGGCGATAGCGACGACATCGGTCATGCCGTACTTGCCGCGAAGCACGTCAGCGATGACGGTCCGGGCGTAGACGGGAATGCTGCGGAACCTAGCAGCCCCCATCCGCCCCACAGCCCCTTCACCCGACCTCGTCCACTCAGCGGGACAACGGTGGCCGGCGGCGGCTCCCTGGGCGGCACCGATCATTGTTTTCGGTATCGGTAGCCCTATCGGTCGTGTGCTGTGGTGCGGGTTGAATGGTTGGCCATTCGCGATAGGCTCGCATGGACGTATTTCTTGGGGGCGGGAGCTTTTCGTGCCCATCGGAAGTTAGGAAACGGAAGTCGACATGGGCGTTCTCGGGGTTCTCTTCACTCTGCTGTCGCAGGCGTTCGGAATCGTGACCAATGGGTCTGCCTACATGAACAGCCCGCACTGATCAGAAGCCGAAAACTTCTGCCAATTCGATCGATTCGTCGTCCCAGCGGCGTTCGATGCGCTCGCGTTCGATGTCGGGGAGGAACGGATCCCATCCGGCCCTGCGCCAGAAGGCTTCTCGATGCTCATCGGGGAGGGGATGCGGCTTGCTCATGCGGATTCCCTGGATCGTGACGGCCGTCACAGTCAGTTTATCGGGTTGTGGTGGGGCGCAATGAAGAACCGAGCGCCCGCATCCGGAGGGGTGCGGGCGCTCGGTCCTGTCGTGGCGGGGGCAAGCCCGCCGGTCAGTTGGTTTTGGGGGCGGTGAGGTCGTAGAGGGTGATGCCGTCCACTTCCTCGGCGGTGAAGTGGTCCTTCACCCAGGCGGTGATCTGGGAGCTGGTGCCGTTGCCGCCGCGTTCGCCGCCCATCTGGCTGCCCGCGATGAAGTAGTGGATGCGGCCCACCTGGACGTACTCCTGGAACTGGGCGAGGGTGGGGGAGGGGTCGCTGCCGTTGAAGCCGCCGATGGGCATGACCGGGAGTTCCGTCGCCAGCTGGAATCCGGCCGCCGAGTTCGAGCTGACGGTGGCCGCCACCCAGGTGTACTCGGAGCCGCTCGCCTTCAACAGGTCGGTGACCTTGGCGCTGGGGCGGCTCGCCATCATCATGTTGCCCGCCGCGCCGCCGAATCCCTCAGGCCCGCCGGTGGTTCCGCCCGGGCCGCCGTTCGTCGAACCGCCGTGGTTCATGCCCGCGCCGTGCTGGCTGCCGCCGGGCTGACCGCCCGGAGCGCCGTTGCGCGGGCCGCCATTGCCGCCGTTGCCGGGCGCGAATCCGTTCCCTTCGCCGAAAACGTTGCCGGTGAACCCGTCAGGACGGTCACCGCCGCGCGGTCCGCCCGGACCCCAGCCGCCGCGGACCGCCGGACCGGCCGAGGGCATCGGTCCCTGGTGCGCGGTGGCGATCCCGTCCACGGCGTAGGCGGTGGGCGCCGCCAAGCCGAGGATCACCGCTGCCGCCGCGACGGACAATCCGGCCTTGCGGGGCAGGCGGAGGAGCAGTAGCAGCGTGACGGCGATGCCGCCGACCAGGACCGTCCAGCGCAGCCACGGCACGAAGGACGTGCTGCGGGACAGGATGATCCACGCGGTGGCGGTGGTCAGGCCCATGGCCGCGACCACGGCCGGCCGCACCCAGGGCTGGTCGCGGTGCCGCCAGGCGAGCACCGAGCCCGCGCCGATCAACGCGGCCACACCGGGGGCCAGCGCCACCGTGTAGTACGGGTGGAAGATGCCCTTCATGAAGCTGAACACCAGTCCGGTGCCGACCAGCCAGCCGCCGAACAGGATGAGTGTGGCGCGTTGCGGATCGGTGCGGGTCAGCTTGCCGCGCAAGACGATTCCGGTCACGAGCAGTACCAGCGCCGCCGGGATGAGCCAGGCGATCTGACCCGCCTGCTGCGGCTCGAACAGTCGCCCGATGCCGGGCGTGCCCCACATGCCACCCCCGCCGTTCGGCATGTCGCCGCCGAAACCGCCGACGCTCCCGCGCTCCTCACCGTTCAACCGGCCCAGGCCGTTGTAGCCGAGGGTCAGTTCGATGATCGAATTATGCTGCGAGCCACCGAAGTACGGCCGGTCCGCGGCGGGCCACAGCTCGGCGAGCAGCACCCACCAGCCCGCACCGGCGACCATGGCCGCGCCCGCCGCGACCAGCTGCGCGATCCGCTTGCCCAGCGCGGGCGGTCCGGCGATCAGGTAGGTCAGCGCCAGCGCGGGCACCACCAGCAGCACCTGCAATTGTTTGGCCAGGAAGCCCAATCCGATGAACGCGCCGGTCAGCACCAGCCAGCGCCACCGTCCATCGGCGACCGCGCGGGTCATCGCCCAGGCCGCCGCCAGCATGAGGAACACCAGCATCGCGTCGGGGTTGTTGAAGCGGAACATCACGGCCGCGATGGGAGTCAGCGCGAGCGCCAGCCCCGCCAGCAGTCCGGCGGTCGCCCCGAAGTTCCGGCGCACGATCGCCCACAGCAACGCCACCGACGCCACGCCGAGCAGCGCCTGCGGCAGCAGCATGCTCCAGCTGTGCAGTCCGAAGATCCGCACCGAGATCTCCATGGGCCACAGCGACAGCGGCGTCTTGTCCACGGTGATCGAGTTGGCCGCGTCGGAGGAGCCGAAGAAGAACGCCTTCCACGACACCGAACCCGCCTGCACCGCGGCCGAATAGAAGGAGTTGGCCCAGCCGTTGGCGGACAGGTTCCACAGGTAGGCGACGGCCGTGCCGACCAGCAGGGCGGCCAGGGCCAGGTACTCCCGGCGGTCGCCGCGCGCCGCGGGCGGCTCGGCCGGGGCCGGGGCGACCCGGGTCTCGGTCAGTGTCGCGGTCATCGGTCGCCTCCTCGGCTGTTTCGATCGGTCCGGGGATCGTCGGGGATGGTCCAGAACGGCAGTTCGCCGTGTTCGGGGCGGTGACGGTGCGGGAAGTCGACGGCGGCGAGCCGGAAATCGTCCGGAAGTCCTTGCTGCGCACGGGAGAAGGAGGTCAACGCGTCACCTCGGGCATGGCGTGCTTCCCGGCATTGCGGAACACCCAGCGCAGTCCGACGAACCGCAGCAGCGTGGCGACCAGGTTGGCCACAACCAGCACCACCAGTTCCAGATGGACGGCCGCGTCGGGAGCCCAATGGTGCAAAGCGAACAGTGAGCCGGAGGTCAACGCCAGTCCGACACCGAAGATGGCCAGTCCCTGGAAGTGATGCGACACAGCCTGACTGGATCCGCGCACCCCGAACGTGAAGGCCCGATTGGCCGCGGTGTTACCGACCGCGGTGATCAGCAGCGCCAGGAAGTTGGCGGCCTGCGCCCCCGTAATCCCTTGCAGCAGTACATAGAGCAGCAGATACGCCAGTGTCGAGGTGACACCCACGATGCCGAACCGCACCAGCTGCCCGACCATCCCCAGCGGTACGCCCTCGACCAGCGGCTCACGCCCGATGGCCGCCCGCAGTTCGTTGATCGGCAGCCGCCCGGTGGTCAGCGCCCGCCCCACCCGCCAGATGCCGAGCAGGTCCTTGCGGGCGGTGTCGACGATGTCCACCCGCGAGTCCGGGTCGTCGATCCAGTCCACCGGCACCTCGTGGATGCGCAGCCCGATCTTCTCGGCCAGCACCAGCAGTTCGGTGTCGAAGAACCATTCGCCGTCCTCCACCAGCGGCAGCACCAGTTTGGCCACCTGGGAGCGCATGGCCTTGAACCCGCACTGCGCGTCGGAGAACTTGGCCTGCAGGGAGGTCCGCAGGATGAGGTTGTAGCAGCGGGAGATGATCTCGCGCTTGGGTCCGCGGACCACCCGGGACTGGGAGGCCAGCCGGGTGCCGATGGCCACGTCGGAGTGCCCGGACACCAGCGGCGCGACCAGCGGCAGCAGCGCGTTCAGGTCGGTGGAGAGGTCCACGTCCATGTAGGCGACGACCTGCGCGTCGGACGCCTGCCACACCTCGCGCAGCGCCCGGCCGCGGCCCTTGCGGTCCAGGTGCGCCACGCGCACGCCGTCCAGCTGGGCGGCCAGCTGCCGCGCCACCGTGAGGGTGGAATCGGTGGAGGCGTTGTCGGCGATGGTGATTCGCGCCGTGAACGGGAAGTTCAGGGTCAGGAAGGCGTGCAGCCGGCGCACGCAGGGGCCGAGGTCGACCTCTTCGTTGTAGACGGGAACGACCACGTCCACGACGGGCGCGGTCACTGCTGCAGTGGGTTCCGCCGCCCGGACGGCGGTCACGGTGTCGTTCATGGTGACCAATCTCGATCACCAGACTCACATCAGTCTGCGCCCTGCCTGGGAGGTTCCTGGGAGCGGGATTCCGCCAACCGGCGAGCTCAGACGTGCAGCCGCCACAGCGGCGACACCGGTCCGTGCCCCGCGCCCAGGTCGTAGGAGGCTTCCAGGCAGCGGAAGGTCCACTCCTTGGCGAAGGCGACCGCGTCGGGCACCGAGTACCCGTGGGCGAGCGCGCAGCAGATGGCCGCGGCCAGGGTGTCGCCGCCGCCGTGGTCGTTGCCGGTGGTCAGCCGCCGGGCCGGGAGTTCGTGGAAGGTGTCGCCGTCGAAGAGCAGGTCGGTGGACTGCTCGGAGGTGCGCAGGTGCCCGCCCTTGACGATGGCCCATTGCGGGCCGAGCGCGATCAGCGCCTCGGCGGCCTTGCGCGCGGACCGGTCGTCGACCACCTCGATGCCGGTGATGAGCCGGACCTCGTCCAGGTTCGGCGTGACGACGGTGGCCAGTGGAATCAGCGTGTGCCGCACCGCGTCCAGCGCCTCGGCGTGCAGCAGCGCGTCGCCGTGCATGGAGGCCGCGACCGGATCCACGACCAGGGGGATGCCGCCCTGCCGCCCGATGCCGACCTCGCGGCACACCTCGGCGACCGCCTCGATGATGGCGGTGGAGGCCAGCATGCCGGTCTTGGCCGCCCCGATCCCGATGTCGCCGACCACGGTTCGCACCTGGTCGGCGACGATCTGCGGCGGGATCTCGTGGAACCCGCTGACGCCCAGGGTGTTCTGCACGGTCACCGCGGCGACGGCCACGCACGCGTGCACGCCGCACAGGGCCATGGTGCGGGAGTCGGCCTGGATGCCCGCGCCGCCGCCGGAGTCGGTGCCCGCGATGGTGAGGGCGCGAACCGGGGTGGTGCCATTCGGGGCAAGCGGTAGGAACTGCACGTCACAGACCCTACCGATACCCCCGCGGACCTCGTCTTCCCGTCCTCCGCGGCCGGTCGTTCGCCGTCCGGAAATTCCTTCCGAATGAAATGATCAAAACTAAAACACGTTCTAGTCAGACCATGCATACTGGCGGCGTTTAGTTCGGATTGTCCGGTTCCGTCGATGTGACCGGGCGTAAGGAGTCCCTGTGAACCATTCGTCCAAGCGGCTCGCCGTCGTGCCTGTCACCGGCGCGGCCATGCTCGCCGGGGTGCTGCTCACCCCGGGTACAGCGAGCGCCGGCGACACCAGCTTCACCAGCTCGTGTCAGGCGAAATCGATCATCACGGTCGACAAGTCCGTCGCCGCCACCATGAGCGTCACCGCGCCCGCCTCGGTCGCGGCGGGGGAGACCTTCACCTATCGCATCCAGCCCAACGCGTCCTCGTATCCGGACAAGGACTCCGGCGCGACCACCACCAACCTGTCGCGCATCAAGTACGACTACGCGATTCCCGACAACACGACCTTCGTCAGCGCGGCGATCGTGCCGGGCACCGCCGTCAATATCGACAATGTGGCCCCGAACGTGCTGCGCGTCAACGACTCCGGCGCCGTCGACAACGCCGGTGGCATCCTGCGGCTGTCGGGCAATAACGAGGTCGTCGGCAACAGCCCGACCAGTAGCACCAATTCCGAGGGCGGCATTCGCGCGCCGAAGCTGAAGAAGAACCTCGACGGCACCGCCAACTCCGCGGGCGAATCCTGGTACCGGCTGCCCGCCGTCGACGTCACCGTCACGGCCGTCGCGGCCGGCGTGATCACCCCGAAGGTGCGGACCGCGGGCAGCGCCGCCAGCTACGGCAACGACCAGAACTTCAGCACCTCGCTGGCCAAGGCCTCGCTGCTCGGCACCCAGTGGGCCCCGACCCGCTGCATTCCCAGCGACGACAAGAGCACCCTCAACGCGGGCGCGGGCCCGCTGGCCACCATCACCGTCACCGGGCCGGTCAACAACTCCACCACGACTACCCTGACCGCTCCGGCGACCGCGACCACCGGCCAGGCGGTCACCTTGAGCGCCACGGTGGCCCCGGCCGCCGCCACCGGCACCGTCCAGTTCAAGGACGGCGACGCCAATCTCGGTGCGGCCGTTCCGCTGAACAACGGCACGGCGACCCTCTCGCAGACCTTCACCACCGCGGGCGCGCATTCGATCACCGCCGTCTACAGCGGTGACTCGAAGAACCAGCCGTCGACGTCGGCGGCCTCGGTCGTCTCGGTCACCGCCGCGATCGTCGACACCACCACCACGATGAATGTCCCGAGCACCGCGACGACCGGTCAGGCGACGGATCTGTGGGCGACCGTGAACGCTCCCGGCAATGTGCCCGCCGTGGGCGGCACCGTGCAGTTCAAGGACGGCGGCGCCGACATCGGCGGCCCGATCGCTCTCGCCTCCGGCGGCGCGAAGCTGACCTACACCTTCAATGCCGCGGGCGCCCACGCGATTTCGGCGGTCTACTCGGGTGCGGAGGGCTTCAACCCGTCGACCGGTGCGGCCGCGACCGTGACGGTCAGCGATCCGGCTCCCGTCGAGTTGAACACCACGACCACCCTGACGGTTCCGGCCTCGGCCACCAAGGGTGACGCGGTGGCCTTCACCGCCGAGGTCAAGACCGAGGCCGGTGCGGCCGTCACCTCGGGCACCGTCCGATTCATGGACGGCGGCACCCCGATCGGCGACGCGGTGACCGTGGTCAATGGCAAGGCGACCCTGCAGTACACCGTCGGCCAGACCGGCAACCGGGTCATCACCGCGGTCTACACCGGCGGCACCGGGTACAAGGGCTCGACCTCCGCGCCCTCGACCCTGAACGTCAAGGACGCCACCACGCCCGGCGGGGGCGGCGGTTCCTTCGGCCTGCCCGGTCTGCCCACGGGCTCCCTGGGCAAGTGATCGAACGCTGAGCTGATCGAACACTGAGCTGATCGAACGCCGAACGCCCGGCCGGACTTGTTCCGGCCGGGCGTTTCGCTTTTCCCGGGCTCGGATGCCAAGCTGCAAATGAAAACCGTTACCATTAAAGCCATGACTTCCGATCCGCAGACCCAGCCCCTGCCCGTGACCGTGCTGTCCGGCTTCCTCGGCGCGGGTAAGACGACCCTGCTCAACCACATCCTGGCCAATCGGGAGGGTCGCCGGGTGGCGGTCATCGTCAACGACATGAGCGAGGTGAACATCGACGCGGCCCTGGTCGCGGGCCAGGGGCACCTGGACCGGACCGAGGAGAAGCTGGTCGAGCTCACCAACGGCTGCATCTGCTGCACGCTGCGCGAGGACCTCATCGAATCGGTGGGCACGCTCGCCCGCGAGGGGCGTTTCGATCAGCTGGTCATCGAATCCACCGGCATCTCCGAGCCCATGCCGGTGGCCGCCACCTTCGAGTGGGAGTTCGAGGACGGCTTCCGGCTCGGCGAACTCGCGCGACTGGACACCATGGTGACCGTCGTCGACTGCTCCACCTTCCTCGCCGAAGTCGTCAAGGGGCAGGCGCTGGCGGAACGGAATCTGGAGGCGGGTGAGGGCGATGCGCGCACCATCGCCGACCTGCTCATCGAACAGGTCGAGTTCGCGAATGTGCTGGTACTCAACAAGACCGACCTGGTGAGCGCGAACGCGGTGGGCACGGTGGAGGCGACCGTGCGGCGACTGAATCCGGGTGCGCGCATCGTGCGGTCCGCGCGCGGCGTGGTCGATCTCGCCGAGGTGCTCGACACCGGGCGCTACAACCCGGACCTGGCGGCCCAATTCGACGGCTGGACGGAGGAATTGGCGGGCGGGCACACCCCCGAGACCGAGGAGTACGGCATCGGCAGCCTCACCTTCACCGCCGATCGGCCCTTCCATCCGCAGCGTCTCGACGCGGCCCTCTCCCAGCTGGAACGACTGCTGCGCAGCAAGGGCTCCTTCTGGCTGGCCAGCCGTCCGGATCTGGCGGCGATCTGGTCGCAGGCCGGTCCGAATCTCACGTTCGAGCCGGGCGCGCACTGGGACGCGCTGGATCTGGCTCCGGGACAGGAGATCGTGTTCATCGGTGTGAAGCTCGACCGGCCGCACGTGCGGGACCTGCTGACGGCCGCGCTGCTCACCGACGCCGAGTGGGAAGCCGGGCCGCGGGCGTGGCTGCGGTACCCGGATCCCTTCCCGTCCTGGGGTGACATGCACGAGCACGCCTGACCTGATCAGTGCGAAATGCCCGGCGTACGACACACATACGAGGTGTCGTCGAGCTGCTCGACCAGGAACCCGGCCACGTCGGCGCGCGAGATCTTCAGCTTCAGACCGGATTCCGTGCCCGGGAAGCCGCGGCGGTAATCGCCGGTGGCCGGGCCGTCGGTGAAGGCGCTGGGCCGCACGATGGTCCAGTCCAGATCGCTGGCCAGCACGTACTCCTCCTGCCGCACGTGGTCGGCGAAGGCCGGGCGCAGCAGCATGCCGAACATGATGTACTTCCAGACGAAGTTCAGGTTGCCCGCGCTGTCGCCGACGCCGAGCGAGGACTGGCAGATCAGCCGCTTCACCCCGGTCCGGTTCATGGCCTCGATGACGTGGCGGGTGCCCTCGGCGCGCACCACGCCCTTACGGCCCGCGCCGAGCGCGACGATCACCGCGTCCTGTCCGATGACGGCCCGCTCGACGGCGGCCGGGTCCAGGACGTCACCGGTGACGACCCGCAGCCGCTCGTGGGTGACGGTCAGTTTGGCCGGATCGCGGACCAGGACGGTGACCTGATGTCCGGCCGCGAGGGCCTGGGTGACCGCGTGGCGGCCGACGGTTCCGGTGGCTCCGAAAAGGGCGATGTTCATGTCTCTCACCTCGGGTTATTCGTTGTTGCGAAGGTGAATCAAGTACATCAACGGGAGCCGTCGGGGAACATCGCCGCGCGTCTCGCGAACATGCGGGAGGGTCCAGGCATGCGACGGGCCCGCACCCCGAGGGTGCGGGCCCGTCGCAGGCGAATCAGCGCAAACCGGCGAAGAATCCACGGATGTCGGCGACCAGCACGTCGGTCGCCTCGTGCGCGGCGTAGTGCCCGGCGGCGTCATTGGCGCTCGTCGACGTGGACGAATTCACGTCGTACGCATGCCAGCTCACGATGTTCTTGTGATCCCGCTCGGCGAAGCGGCGAATGGACTGGAAGTCACCCTTGAACATGGCCAGCCCGGTGGGCACCGTGGTCGGGCCCTGCGGCTGCTCGGCGTGCGCGTCCTCGTAGTAGAAGCGCAGCGACGACCCGGCGGTGCCGGTCAGCCAGTAGATGGCCGTGTTGCCGATGACGAAGTCATCGTCCAGGCCCTCGCTGAACAGCTGCGCGTTCCAACCCAGCAGGCCCACCGGCGAATCCGCGAGCGCGAACGCGATGGTCTGCGGCTGCTGGCTGTGCAGGGTGTTGAAGGCCATCTTGTTCTCGTAGAACCACTGCAGATGCGCCAGCGCCGCCATGTCCTCCTCGGACAGGTCGGCCATCTCGGCCGGATCGCCGGACGGGAACGAGAACAGTTGCGTCACATGGACTCCGACCACCTGATCGGGGGCGATGCGGCCGATCTCGGGGGAGACCATCGAGCCGCCGTCATTGCCGATCGCGCCGAAACGCTCGTACCCGAGCCGGTCCATCAGCTCCACCCAGGCGCTGGCGGTGCGGTAGCGGCTCCAGCCGGCGGACCGGGTCGGGCCGGAGAAGCCGAAGCCCGGCAGCGAGGGGATGACCACGTGGAAGGCGGGCGCCTCGGCGTCCTCGGGCTCGGTGAGCGGGGTGATCACGTCCAGGTACTCCAGGACCGAGCCGGGCCAGCCGTGGGTGAGGATGACCGGGGTGGCGTCCGCCCGCGAGGACCGCACGTGCAGGAAGTGGATGTCCTCGCCCTCGATCTCGGTCGTGAACTGCGGGTAGGCGTTGAGCTTGGCTTCCAGCGCCCGCCAGTCGAACTCCTCCAGCCAGTACGTCGCCAGCCCGCGCACCCGGTCGTTGGTGACGCCGTAGGCATCGGCGACGCCGGGGAGCTCGTTCGGCCACAGGGTCTTGCGCAGGCGGTCGGCCAGCTCGTCCAGCTGGGCCTGGGGGACGTCGATGCGGAACGGGCGGATGGCGGTGGTGGGCTGGGTGTTCATCATTCTCTCCTTTGTGGAACGGAATGCTTCGTTCTGTTTAAACCATAACGGAACGGATCATTCCGTTCAAGTGGTATTCTCGATTCATGTCGAAAACAGCCGAAAGCACAGCTCAGCGGGCCCTGCCCGGCCGCAAGGCCCAGGCCGCGCGCAATGACGAACTCATCCTGGCCGCCGCCCGCGACGTGTTCCTCGCCGAACCCAAGGCCCCGATCTCGGCCGTCGCCGAGCGTGCGGGCGTCGGCATCAGCGCCCTGTACCGCCGCTATCCGAGCAAGGAGGACCTGCTGCGCACCCTCTGCTACAGCGGGTTGCGTCGCTACAACGCGGAAGCCGAAGCGGCCCTGGAGAATCCGGACGGCTGGGCGGCGCTGGTGGAGTTCCTGCGCAGTGTCGTCGACGCCGACGTCCACTCGCTGGCGGTGCACCTGGCCGGCACCTTCACCGCCGACGACTCGATCCTTCCCGATGTGCTGCGCAGCGCCGAGCTCAATGACGAACTCCTGCGCCGCGCACGGGAATCCGGCACCTTGCGCCCGGAGGTCACCGTCGCCGATCTGGGCCTGATCCTCGAGGCCTGCGCCGCCGTCACGCTGCCGGATACCGAACGCACCGCCCAGCTGCGCCGCCGGGTGCTGGCCCTGCTCGTCGACGGCCTCACCGCCACCGGCGACCTGCCCGGCCCGCCGCCCGCCCCGGGCGAATTCGCGCACCGCTGGCAGCGTCGTGACCAGTGACCGGTAGCGCCGTGACCAGTGAACGGTAGCGTTGGCGGGGTTCTCGCCGACATTCGTTTGTCCCCGTAATCAATTCGAGGAGTCGCGATGCGCTGGATTCGTCCCCTGTTCGCCCTGCCGCTCGCCGCGGCCGCGCTGTTCGCGGCCACCGGCACCGCCGCCGCCGACCCGATCACCACCTTCACCCCCGCCTACACCGCCGGATCGGGGGCCTTCCCCTGCTTCGGCCAGATCCAGGCGTTCCACGATCCCCAGAACACCTACTACGGCAAGCAAACCGTCTGGGTGCGCGCCGAATTCACGTTCCTGCCCATCCCGAACCCGGGCTGCGGCGCGACGGCGACCCTGAGCTGGCGCAATCTCGATACCGGCGCGAGCGGCAGCTTCCCGCCGGTTCCGCTGGGCGACGGCACGCCGTTCGGGCCGAGCAACGCGCTGTGGGTGCCGGAGACGCTGCCGACCGGTCCCGGGCGGGTCGAGGTCACCATCGACACCGACCTCCCCCACATCGCGGGCAAGGGCACGTTCTACTCGCCGGAGTGACCCCCGCGGGCGATACACCTGGGTAGCGTTCACGATGATTTCCGTGCTGTCGCTCCGACTACTGGGAGAAACACTCGATTCGGAAGGATCCGCCGTGAATTGGACACTCGAAGTGGTCATCGTCCCGGTGTCGGACGTGGACCGCGCCAAGGACTTCTACGCCCGCAAGCTGGGGTTCCATGTCGACCACGACACCCAGCCGGCGCCGGGGATCCGGATCTGCCAGCTGACGCCGCCGGGGTCGGGGTGCTCGATCGTGATCGGCGAGGGCGCGGTCCCGAAGATGGAGCCGGGCAGCATCAAGGGACTGCAATTGGTGGTCAACGATCTGAAGCGTGCGCACGCCGAACTGGTCGAGCGAGGTGTCGAGGTGAGTGACATCCAGGTGCTGCCGGGGCCGGTCACCGAGGGGGATCCGTTGAACAACAGCGGGTTCGTGTTCTTCGACGACCCGGATGGCAACAGCTGGGCCGTCCAGCAGATCACGAATCGCCCCTGAGACGATCCGGGGCGGGTAGCTCGAAAGCCACCCGCCCCGACTCGAATTCGATCCTTACGACACAACCGGCAGGTACACCTTGTTGCCCGCCTCGGCGAATTCGGCGGACTTCTCGGCCATTCCGGCCTCGATGGCGTTCACATCGGTGAGGCCGTGCTTCTCGGCGTAGTCGCGCACGTCCTGCGAGATGCGCATGGAGCAGAACTTCGGACCGCACATGGAGCAGAAGTGGGCGGTCTTGGCGGGCTCGGCCGGCATGGTCTCGTCGTGGTACTCCCGCGCGGTGTCGGGGTCCAGCGCCAGGTTGAACTGGTCGGTCCAGCGGAACTCGAAGCGCGCCTTGGACAGCGCGTTGTCGCGATCCTGGGCCCGGGGGTGCTGCTTGGCCAGGTCGGCGGAGTGGGCGGCGATCTTGTAGGTGATCACGCCGACCTTCACGTCGTCGCGGTTCGGCAGACCCAGGTGCTCCTTCGGGGTCACGTAACACAGCATCGCGGTACCGGCCTGGGCGATGATCGCCGCGCCGATGGCCGAGGTGATGTGGTCGTAGGCGGGCGCGATATCGGTCGCCAGCGGGCCGAGGGTGTAGAACGGAGCCTCCTCGCAGAGCTCCTCCTCCAGCCGCACGTTCTCCACGATCTTGTGCATCGGCACGTGGCCGGGGCCCTCGATCATCACCTGCACGCCATAGGATTTCGCGATCTTGGTGAGCTCACCCAGGGTGCGCAGCTCCGCGAACTGGGCCTCGTCATTGGCGTCCGCGATGGAACCCGGACGCAGGCCGTCACCCAGGGAGAAGGTGATGTCGTACTTCGCCAGGATCTCGCACAGCTCACGGAAGTTGGTGTACAGGAACGATTCCTGGTGATGCGCCAGGCACCACGCGGCCATGATCGACCCGCCGCGGGACACGATGCCGGTGACGCGCTTGGCGGCCAGCGGCACGTAGCGCAGCAGCACGCCCGCGTGCACCGTCATGTAATCGACGCCCTGCTCGGCCTGCTCGATCACGGTGTCGCGGTAGATCTCCCAGGTGAGCTTGGTGGGATCGCCGTTCACCTTCTCCAGCGCCTGGTAGATCGGCACGGTGCCGACCGGGACCGGGGAGTTGCGCAGGATCCACTCGCGGGTCTCGTGAATGTTCTTGCCGGTGGACAGGTCCATGATGGTGTCGGCGCCCCAGCGGGTGGCCCACACCATCTTCTCGACCTCCTCGGCGATGGAGGAGCTCACGGCCGAGTTGCCGATATTCGCGTTGATCTTCACCGCGAACTTCTTGCCGATGATCATCGGCTCGGACTCGGGGTGCTTGTGGTTGGCGGGGATCACCGCGCGACCGGCGGCCACCTCATCGCGCACCAGCTCGGGCGAAACGCCTTCGCGCGCGGCGATGTAGTGCATCTCGCTGGTGACGACGCCCTGGCGCGCCCAGTTCAGCTGGGTGGGCGGGCCGTCGACCCGCGGCTTGTCCCAGCCGTCGCGCAGCTTGGGCAGACCCGCCTCGAGATCGATGGTGGCGGTGTCGTCGGTGTACGGACCGGAGGTGTCGTACACGTCGAAGTGCTCGCCATTGGTGAGGTTGATGCGCCGCACCGGAACCCGCAGGGTCGTGCCGTCGGCCTCGACCTGCTCGTAGTGCTTGACGCTGCCCTGGATGGGGCCGGTGGTCACGGTGTCGACCGGGGCGGCCGAGCTGGAGACACGACTCGATGACATTGCAGATCCTCCCTACGCCGGCATTACCCGGTCAGGTTCATACGGTCGACGGCCCATCAGCCGTCCTCTCAGCCCGCTGGTGCGAGCCCCCGTTGGCAAACTTTTTCCGAGCCGACCATACCCGGCCCCGGGGCACGGCAACCCCGGGACCGTGGAATATACGATTCGGTCTGCTCCGAGCGGGTGTCCCGCCGGTCAGTTCTCCCCGCGGCCCGATCGGCCGGCCCCGCGCGCCGAAGACGGCGTTCAACGGGATCTCGGTCTGCGTCACGAGCGCGTCCGGACCGTCTTGATCGACCGGAAGCGGTTGTGCGGCGGCGGTTCCTGAATTCGATCGCCACTCGCCGTTCCCTTCCTCGACGCGACAGCGGTTACAGCGCGGGCCCGGGTTATCAACAAGATGTCGTTCTGAAACGGGCTTGGCTATCGTTTAGGTATGTCCCGCAGCAAATCTGCCGCGTCGACCGGCGCGCCCCCCGTCCGGCGTCGCATCCGCGGCCTCGACGCCGGCGAGCGCAGCGCCCAGCGCCGCCGTCAGCTCCTCACCGCCGCCACCGAACTCTTTGCCCGGCAAAGCTATTCGGGCACCTCCATCGAACAGATCTGCCAGCACGCCTTCGTCGGCACCAAGGGCTTCTACGACCACTTCGACAGCAAGGAGGCGTGCTACACCGCCCTGCTGGAACAGATCACCACCGCTATCCAGCAACGCGTCGCGGAGGTGGCCGTCGAGACCGCCGACGCCGACTGGCCCACCCGCCGCGCCACCGTCCTCGCGGCCTTCGTCCACGCCATCGCCGACGACCCCCGCCTCGCGAAGGTCACCTTCGGCGAAGCGGGCGGCATCTCGCCCGCCGTCGAGGGCATGCGCCGTACCAATCGCCGGTGGTCCGCCGAATTCCTGAAACACCAATGGCTGCAAGCCGACCCGCACGAGGAACACCGCTTGCCGGCGCTGGCCCTGGCCACCATCGGCGGCATGTTCGAGCTCGTCGCCGACTGGCTGCACCACCACGACGACGGCGGCGCCCCCGAATCCGTCGACACCCTGATCTCGGATCTGGAGAACTTCGTCGCCGTCGTCGACGCGGGCCGCGCCGCCCGCCGCTAGCGGGCCAGCGCGACCTCGCGGTCCTCGTCGCCGGCCGCCGCCGCGCCCGGCTCCTCCTCCAGCCCGATCCGCTTGTGCAGGGCGGCAAGGGGTTTGGGAGCCCACCAGTTGGCGGTGGACATCAGGCGCATGAGGGCCGGGGCCAGCAGGCCGCGGATGACGGTGGCGTCGGAGACGACGGCCAGCGCCAGGCCGATGCCGAACAGCTTCATGGGGGCCACCTCGGACGTGGCCACCGCCAGCAGCACCACCGCCATCAGGCCCGCGGCGGCGGTGAAGATGCGGCCGGTGCGGGCCACGCCCAGCGCCACCGAACGGGTGTTGGCCTCGGGCGAACGGTCGGAGGCCAGCCACTCCTCGCGGATGCGGGAGAGCAGGAAGACCTCGTAGTCCATGGACATGCCGAAGGCCAGGCAGATCATCAGGATCGGCATGAACAGGTCGATGCTGCCGGTGGAGGTGAAGCCCAGCAGGCTCGCGCCGTGCCCCTGCTCGAAGACCCAGATCATGGCGCCGAAGGTGGCGGTCAGCGACAGCAGGTTCAGCAGGAGCGCCTTCACCGGGAGCACCACGCTGCCGGTGAACAGGAACAGCAGGATCAGGGTGATGATCGCGATGATCGCGCCCGCCAAGGGCAGCCGGGTGATCACCGAATCCATGGTGTCCTCGTTCAGGGCGGCCGCGCCGCCGAAGAGGACGTCGCCGGGGGCGGGCAACGCGCGGAGATCGGCGAGCTGCTGCTTGCCCTCCGCGGAGTACGGGGCGATCCGGGTGCCGACCGACAAGTACGCGCCGTCGGGCCCGGCCATCTGCTGCACGCCGGGAGCCATCTTCGCGCCGTTCACGTAGACGCCGTCACTGGACAGCACCGCCGGAACCCCCGGCACCTGCGACAGGCGGGCGGCGTACGCGCCGATCTCCTTGGTGTCGCCGTGGAATCCGGGCAGCGCCACCACCGCGCTGGAGGCCATATCGGCACCGAAGTCGTGCCGCAGCGCGTCACCGACCTGACGGCTCGAGGCGAAGGCGCCGATCACCCGGTCGTCCGGCGTACCGAAATGCGCCTTCAGGAACGGGGATCCGAGCGCGAGCAGCACCGCCGCGGTGACCACGGCGATCGGCAGCGCCCGCCGCATGACACCGGTGACCAGCTTGTACCAGAAGGTCTCCTCCGGCTGCTTCGGCGCGGGCTCACCGCGACCCAGCAAGCGGCGCACCGGCTTCCGCAGATCCCAGGCATTGACGCGATCGCCGAGCAGCATCAGCGCGGCGGGCAACAGCAGTGCCGACGCACCCACGGCCGCGACCACAACGGCGACACCGGCGTAGGCGAAGGACTTGAAGAACGGCTGCGGGAACACCGCCAGCGCCGCCAGCGCCAGCGCGACGGTCAGGCCGGAGAACACCACGGTCCGCCCGGCCGTCTGCACCGACCGCAGGATCGCCGCCCGGGTATCGCGCCCATTGGCCAGCTCCTCCCGGTACCGGCTGACGATGAACAGGCTGTAGTCGATGGCCAGCGCCAGGCCCAGCGCGCTGGTCATGTTCAGCGCGAAGATCGACACGTCCATGAACGTGGTCATGGCGCGCAGGATGCCGAGGGTGGCGGCGATCGCGAACAGCCCCACGCCCACCGGCAGCAGGGCCGCGATCACGCTGCCGAACACCAGCACCAGCAGCAGCGCCGACACCGGCACCGCGATGGCCTCGGCCAGCAGCAGATCCTTCTCGACCTGGTGATTGATATCGGCGAACGATCCGGCCATGCCGCCCACCCGCACCTGGACGCCGTCGCGGTCGCCATTGAGCTCGGTGGACAGGTCCGCGGCCCGGTTCTGCACCTCGGTGTCGGTGCCGGTCACCGTGGCCATGATCAGCCCACGTTGCCCGTCCTTGCTCTTCAGCGCGGCGGCCAGGTCGGGCCGGGCCGCGCTGTTGGCCCAATAGGACTGGACGCCGGTGACCGTCGAGTCGTGGCTCAACGTGTCGGTGATGCGCTGCGCCTCCGCGCGCACCTGCGGACTGTTGACGCCGCCGTCACCGCTCACCATGACGATGAGGTTCGGATTGCCGCCGGGGAAGCTCTTCGTGATGAAGTCGTTGGCCCGCACCGACTCCAGCGAGCCGGTCAGATATCCGCCGCCGACCATGTGCGATTTGACGGTGGCCCCGAAGCCGCCGCACACCAGCATCAGCAGCAGCGCGGCCACCAGCACGGCGCGCGGGCGCGCCATGGCGAACCGGGCAGAAGTGGTCAACATCGACGCCGCCCTCCGAAAGTCGCAAACTTTCGGAACGGTACTTTCCCTGATCGACCGACCGGTAGGTTCAGTGACCATGCTCATGGCCATACCAGCTGGCTATTACTCGGCTTTCGCGATCCGCCCGCGGACTTCGCCCAGCTCCAGCCGCCCGCCGCCGACCGCCGGGGCGGTTGCCGTGAGCACCACCTCATCGCCGTCCTGCAGGAACGTCCGCTGCGCGCCGTTCAATTCGAGGGGCTCGGCGCCACCCCAGCTGATCTCCATCAGCGACCCGCGCTCGCCGCGATCCGCGCCCGAGATCGTGCCGGACGCGAACAGGTCCCCGGTGCGGGTCGAGGCCCCGTTCGCCGTCAGGTGCGCCAGCATCTGCGCCGGTGACCAGTACATGCGCCGGTACGGGGGAGTGGAGACCAGCTGCCCGTTCCAGGCCACCCGAACCGCGATGTCCAGACCCCAGGCCGCGGCGTCACGCAGATACGGCAGCGGCTCGGGATGCTGCGGCGGCAGCGGAATGCGGGCCGCGGCCAGGGCGTCGAGCGGGGTCACCCACGCCGACAGGCTGGTTGCGAAGGACTTGCCCAGGAACGGGCCCAGCGGCTGACCCTCCCACGCCTGGATATCGCGCGCCGACCAATCGTTGACCAGAGCCACCCCGAAAACGTGGTCGGCGAACTCGCCGGTACCGATCGGCGTGCCGAGCGCCGAGCCCGCGCCCACCACGAAACCCAGTTCGGCCTCGATGTCGAGGCGGCGGCTCGGGCCGAAATCCGGTGTGCCGGAGTCGGTCCGGCGCTGCCCGTGCGGCCGGATGACATCGGTGCCCGACACCACCACGGTGCCCGCGCGGCCGTGATAGCCCACCGGCAGATGCCGCCAATTCGGCAGCAGCGGTTCACCGTCCGGGCGCAGCATGCGGCCCAGGGCGGTGGCGTGATCGAGGCTGGCGTAGAAGTCGACGTAGTCGCCGATCTCGATCGGCAGATCCAGGCGGACCGCGCGCACCTCGTGCACGGCGGCCGCGGGGAGTTCCGCCTCGGCGGCGGTCCGCACCCGCTCCCGGATCTCGCGCCAGCACCGCGGCCCCTGGGTCATGAAAGCGTTCAAGCTGGGCTGATGGAACATCGGATCATCGAGCGCCACCGCCAGATCGATCACGGTGTCGCCCAGCCGGGCGCCCACCCGGGGTTCCCGGCCGGAGGGTCGGAATACGCAGTACGGCAGGTGGTCCAGGCCGAAACCGGAATCCGCGGGGACCTCGATACGCACCCGGCTGCTCAATTCAGATCCATTCCGACGGCCCCTTACCCGACCAGGTCCACGCGTAGCGCGGGTCCTCGCACGCCAGCGCGCCCTCACCCAGCTGCAACGGATGGAAGGTGTCCACCATGACCGCCAGTTCGTCGAAGAAGTCGATTCCGATGCTGCGCTCGTAGGCTCCCGGCTGCGGACCGTGCGCGTACCCGCCCGGATGCACCGACACCGAACCCAGGTCGATCCCGGATCCCTTGCGCGCCTCGTAATTTCCGCCGCAGTAGAACATGATCTCGTCGGAGTCCACGTTCGAGTGGTAATAGGGCACCGGGATCGAGAGCGGGTGGTAGTCCACCTTGCGCGGCACGAAATCGCAGATCACGAAGTTCTGGCCCTCGAACGCCTGATGCACCGGCGGCGGCTGGTGCACCCGGCCGGTGATCGGCTCGAAATCGGCGATATCGAAGGCGAACGGGTACAGGCAGCCATCCCAGCCCACCACGTCGAAGGGATGGGTGGCGTAAACCATGCTGGTGCCGACGATCTCACCGGCGGGACGGTGCTTGACCAGCACCTCCACATTCTCACCGTCGACCTGGACCGGCTCGGTCGGCGCGTGGAGATCGCGCTCGCAGTAGGGCGAACTCTCCAGGAACTGACCGTATTTCGAGAGATACCGCTTCGGCGGGGTGATATGGCCGGAGCCCTCGATGATGTAGGCGCGCAACGGTTCCGGGCCGGCCGGAACCCAGCGGTGGGTGGTGGCGCGCGGCAGCAGCACCTGATGACCCTGCCGCACCGGCAGCGTGCCGAACACGGTTTCCACTCGCCCCGAACCGGATTCGATATAGGCCAGCTCGTCGCCGATGGCATTGCGGTACAGCGCCGATTCGCGCAGCGCCGCCACATAGGAGATGCGCACGTCGGCATTGCCGAGCAGCAACCGCCGCCCGGTCACCACATCACTGTCGCCCGGTTTGTCGCCCAGGAACAGTTCGTGCAGTTTCAGATGCCGGTGCCGCAGTGGATGATTCGGGAACAGCCGCTGCTGCGGCAGCACCCACACCGACGAATCCACGATGGCCGGGGGTAGTCCGCGGTGATAGAGCAGCGAGGAATCGCCGGAGAAGCCCTCTTCTCCCATCAGCTCTTCGTAATAGAGCCGGCCGCTCTCATCTCGATGCTGCGTGTGCCGCTTGGGCGGCACCGAACCAACCTGCCGATAGAACGTCATGGCGTCCTCCCGCTGACCGATGGTCGATTTCCATCGTAGTCAGGCGTGACGCAGGGCGCGGTAGACCGCCGCGCCGACGAACTCTCCGAGAGTGTCGGGATTCCAGTCGCCCGGCTCGGTCAGCAGCGTGCGGACCGCGCCCTCACCGGCCGACACCCACAACTCGACCAGGGCCGGGAGCTTGTGTTCGGCGTCGGCGGTGCCCCAGGCCGCCAGGGTCGGGCGTAGTCGCCGGGTGCAGCGTTCCACCGCCAGCAGCCGGCCCTTGCCGAACGAATCCGCCACGGCCGGATCGGGATTGCCGTACAGCAGCCGCCAGGTGTCGGGGCGCCGGGAGACGGTGTGCAGCAGGGCGCGGAAGCCCTCCACGAACACCGCCTCGTCGGCTTCCACCCGGCGGCGGGGCAGCGTCTCCAGCACGCCCTGCACGAGGTAGTCCTCCTCGCGCCGGATGAGCGCCTCGAGCAGCTCGACCCGATCGGCGAAGCAGGCGTAGACGACGGGGCGGGTGACCTTCATGCGGTCGGCCACCGCGGCGACGGTGACCGCCGCGATGCCGTCGGCGACGGCGATCTCCAGAGCGGTGTCGAGGACCTGCGGGCGACGGCGTTCGGGACCCAGATGCCGCGCGCGCTGGCGTGGTCGTGTCGCCGAATCGGTGCCCATGCGCACCGACGATAGCAGCGGCCCCGGCGAGCCTTTCCTACAGCCACGAACAAAAATGCTACATTCACGAATGAAAGCACCCGGCGGAGCCGGGCGAGCCCACGGCCGGAGGAGACGAAGACCGATGAGTCAGACCCTGTTCAACCCGAAGACCTGCGAATTCACCGAATTCGACGCGGAGACCCGGCGACTGCTGCGGGCCACCGTCGACTACTTCGAGGCGTTCGGCAAGGTCCGGCTGCTGGCCGAGAACCGCGACCGCGTCTGGTACGCCGACTTCCTCGACTTCATCAAGCGCGAACGGGTCTTCGCCACCTTCCTGACCCCGGCCGCGCAGGCCGGCGGCGACCCGCACAAGCGCTGGGACACCGCCCGCATCGCCATGATGAGCAAGATCCTCGGCTTCTACGGCATGCAGTACTGGTACGTCTGGCAGGTGACGATCCTGGGCCTGGGCCCGATCTGGCAGAGCGCCAACGCCGAGGCCAAGGCCCGCGCCGCCGGACTGCTGGAATCCGGCGAGATCTTCGCCTTCGGCCTCTCCGAACGCGACCACGGCGCCGACATCTACGCCACCGACATGGTGCTCGAGCCGACACCGGGCGGCGGCTACACCGCCACCGGCGGCAAGTACTACATCGGCAACGGCAACCTCGCCGGCATGGTGTCGGTCTTCGGTCGCCGCGCCGACAAACCGATCATCGACTCGTCCGACTTCCTGCGGAAGATGAGCGACGAGGAGTACTCCGGCTACCTGTTCTTCGCCGCCGACTCCCGGCACAAGAACTACAAGCTGCGCAAGAACGTCGTCGACTCCCAGATGTACGTCGCCGCCTTCGATCTCGACGAGTACCCGGTCGCCGAATCCGACATCCTGCACACCGGCCGCGCCGCCTTCGACGCCGCCATGAACACCGTCAACGTCGGCAAGTTCAACCTCGGCTTCGGCGCGGTCGGGGCGTGCGAGCACGCCATGTTCGAGGCGGTCACCCACGCCGAGAACCGAATCCTGTTCGGGCACCGCGTGACCGAGTTCCCGCAGGTGAAATCGCTGCTCGCGGACAGCTACGCGCGCCTGATCGGCATGAAGCTCTACAGCGAGCGCGCCATCGACTACCTGCGCTCGGCGGACGAGAACGACCGGCGCTACCTGCTGTTCAACGCCATCGAGAAGATGTCGGTCACCCGCCACGGCCAGCAGCTGTACGAGGACCTCGCCGACGTGATCGCCGCCCGCGGATTCGAGAACGACATGTACTTCCCCATGGCCATGGTCGGCATGTTCGGGCTGCCGCGGCTCGAAGGCACCGTGCACGTGAACATGGCGCTGTCGCTGAAGTTCCTGCCCAACTACATGTTCCATCCCGCCGACGCGGGCCTGGCCGCGCTGCGGTACCTGCCCGGCGCGGGCCTCGCCCCCAAGGGTGCGGTGCGCGCGGTGTCCGGCGCGCTGAGCTGGACCAGCCGCCGCGCCACCGGTCCGGCCGCCAAGGCCGTGCCCGCGCTGAAGACCGAATTCGCCCGCGCCGCACACGCTCCCGTGCCCACCCGCCGCGATGCCGCCGACGACGAATTCCTGTTCCGGCAGGGCCCGAGCAGCGGGCTGGGCAAAATCCGCTTCGCCGACTGGCGGCCGGTGTTCGAGAAGTTCGCGCACATCCCGAACGTCGCGGTCTTCCTCGAGCAGGCCCTGGCCCTCCAAACCCTGCTGGCCGCGGCGACTCCGACCGCCGAACAGCAGCAGGACGTCGACTTCCTCTTCGGCCTCGGCGAGCTGTTCACCACCCTCCCGTACGCGCAGCTCATCCTCGAACAGGCCGAGATCGCGGGCGCCGACGAGGCCGTCCTCGACCAGCTCTTCGACCTGTTCGTGCGCGAATTCTCCAAGCACGCACTGACTTTGCACACCAAGCCGACCGCCACCAAGGCCCAGCAGGTCCGCGCCCTGGACCTGGTCCGCCGCCCGGTCGCCGACCCGACCCGCTTCGAGAACGTTCTCACCCAGGTCCGCGCCCTGGCCGGAGCCTACGAGATGACCCCCTGATCCGACACCGCACCGAAACCGCACTCGCCGCGGCATCCACTACCGGCTGTTCACTCCGCGTGACAAGGCCGTGAAGCTCTGGGCGGGCGGCCGGCTGGCGGCCCCGGCCGCCATCGCCACGCTGCCCCGGTGGATGCGGGAGACCGGCGGCCGTGCGGGCTGCCATGACCGCCTTGCGGAGGGACCGGCTGGAACTGCGGGTGGCCAAGAACTTCATCGGGCCCACGACGGGCCGGCTGCTCGAGGAGCATATGCGAGCCGGGGTTCCCGTGAATCCCGTCACCGTCACTCCGCAGCAGGCCAAGGAGTTGTACGGTCGCAGTTCCAGCTCGAGCGCATAACGGCGCGGTTAACTTATCGCGATCGGGCCCGGTTGTCGGGGGCCCGGCCGGTTAAGACGTCTGCCTACGGTTGCGTAAGGGGACAGGCGTACGGCAGCCTTCGGCTTGATCTCAGATTCTGATCTCAGAACCGCGTCGCACACTTCAGCCGAGGAGGCCCTTCCGTGTCCCATTACAAGGCGAACCTACGAGACATCGAGTTCAACTTGTTCGAAGTACTGGGGATCGGGGAATTGCTGGACAGCGGCGCCTACGGCGACCTCGACGGCGACACCGCGCGGGAGATGCTCGCCGAGGCCAAGCGCCTCGCGGAAGGCCCGATCGCGGACTCCTTCGCCGACGCCGACCGCAACCCGGTCGAGTTCCTGCCCGACCAGCACACCATCACGGTGCCCGAATCGCTGAAGAAGACCGTGGCCGCGGTCAACGAGGCCGGCTACTCCGGTCTGGGTATGGCCGAGGAGATGGGCGGCGTGGCCGCCCCCAACGCGCTCATCTGGGCCATCCAGGAAATGCTGGTCGCCGCCAACAACTCGGCCTCCTTCTTCAACATGGGCCCGCTCATGCACAAGGTCCTCTTCGACGAGGGCACCGACGAACAGAAGCGCTGGGCCGCGCACGCCTGGGAGAACCGCTGGGGCGGCACCATGGTGCTCACCGAGCCCGACGCCGGCTCCGACGTCGGCATGGGCCGCACCAAGGCCATCGAACAGGCCGACGGCACCTGGCACGTCGAGGGCGTGAAGCGCTTCATCTCCGGCGGCGACGTCGGCGACACCGCCGACAACATCTTCCACCTGGTGCTGGCCCGCCCCGAGGGCGCCGGACCCGGCACCAAGGGCCTGTCGCTGTTCATGGTGCCGCGCTTCCTGTTCGACTCGGAGACCATGGAACTCGGCGCCAAGAACGGCGCGCTGGTCACCGGCGTCGAGCACAAGATGGGCATCAAGTCCTCGCCCACCTGTGAGATCACCTTCGGCGGCGACATCCCCGCCGTCGGCTACCTGGTCGGCGGGGCGCACAACGGCATCGCGCAGATGTTCAAGGTCATCGAGAACGCCCGCATGATGGTGGGCACCAAGGCCACCGGCGCGCTGTCCACCGGCTACCTCAACGCCCTCGAGTACGCCAAGCAGCGCGTCCAGGGCGCGGACCTGACCCAGATGACCGACAAGGCCGCCCCGCGCGTCACCATCACCCACCACCCGGACGTGCGCCGCTCGCTGGCCACCCAGAAGGCGTACGCGGAGGGCCTGCGCGCGCTCTACATGTACTGCGCCTCCTACCAGAACGCCGATGTGGCGCAGGCCAATTACGGCGCCGACGCCGAACTGGCCGAGCGGGTCAACGACCTGCTGCTGCCGATCGTGAAGGGCTGTGGCTCCGACCGCGCCTACGAGTCGCTGACCGAATCGCTGCAGACCCTCGGCGGCTCCGGCTACCTGCAGGACTACCCGATCGAGCAGTACATCCGCGACTGCAAGATCGACTCGCTGTACGAGGGCACCACCGCCATCCAGGCGCAGGACTTCTTCTTCCGCAAGATCATTCGTGACAAGGGCGTGGCGCTCGGACACGTCGCGGGCCTGATCCAGCAGTTCGTCGACGGCGGCCCCGACCAGTTCAAGATCGAGCGCGGACTGCTCGGCGCGGCCCTGGCCGATGTGCAGGCCATGGCGGCCGCGCTCACCGGCTTCCTGATGGCCTCGCAGCAGCAGGTCGACGAGCTCTACAAGGTCGGCCTCGGCTCGGTCCGATTCCTGTACGCCGTGGGCGATCTCGTCATCTCGTGGCGACTGCTCGAGCACGCCGCCATCGCCCAGGCGGCGCTGGACGCGGGCGCGGCCGAGAAGGACAAGAACTTCTACATCGGCAAGGTCGGCGTGGCGTCCTGGTTCGCCAAGAACAAGCTACCGCTGCTCAGCGCCTCGCGTTCGGTGATCGAGAACCTCGACAACGACATCATGAAGCTGGACGAAGCGGCCTTCTGATTCGCAGTCGAACTCCGGCCCCGCACCCGTGGTGCGGGGCCGGATCTCGTTGGGGGATCAGGTGACACACCGTCATGACACGCACACTTCATTGCTGACCCGCCGATACGTGTCGTGCCGAACGGGTACAACTACGGCATGGTCTTCCCGGTTACCTTCGGCTGGATCCAGATGGTGCTGTTGGTGCTGGGCATCGCGGCCATCGGACTACTGGTCTCGGCCGTGCTGAAAGCCCGCACGGTCGGCTGGCGTGTGCTGGTCGGACGCGGCATGGGCGCGGCGGGTCTGGCGTTCGTCGCGGTGGTGATCCTGTGGATCACCACGCTCCTGCAGGCCTTCCTCGGACTCACCGGCGAAGTGAAGGCCGCGCACGTCGAGGTCAAACCCGTTGCGGGGCAGGAACACCTGCTGGATGTGAACCTCACCCTCTACGGCGACGAGGGCCACGGCGACCAGCACAAGACGTACCAGGTCGAGGGCGACATGTGGGTGCTGCAGGCCAATATCGTGGAACTCGAGGCGTGGGTGAACGCGCTCGGCTTCAACGCCGGATACAAGGTGACCCGGCTCTACGGCCAGCGTCTCGACGGTGTCGCCACCAAACAGAACCAGATCTTCCTCAACGGCAGCGACGCCGACTTCTTCCAGGACATGAAGGACAAGACCTGGTACACCAGGCCTTTCGTGCGCTCGACCAACGGCAACGCCGTCATCGCCGTCCCGGGCACCTACGACGTCTTCATCTCCCGCGACGCCATCAAGGCCCGGCCGGTCTGAAGCCGGGCCCGGCCGAACTAGTCCGCGAGGACGGCCGTCACGGGCGCGTGATCGCTGGCGCCCTTGCCCTTTCGCTCCTCCCGGTCCACGTTCGCGTCGGTCACGCGCGCGGCCAGGGCGGGGGAGGCCAGGATGAAGTCGATGCGCATGCCCTCCTTGCGGGGGAAGCGCAGCTGTGTGTAGTCCCAGTAGGTGTAGACGCCGGGGCCCGGGTGGAAGGGCCGCATCACGTCGGTGAAACCGGTCTCGCCGAACGCGTCGAAGGCATCCCGTTCCGGTTCGGACACATGGGTTTTGCCCTCGAAGAACTCCGGCGACCACACATCCAGATCGGTCGGCGCGATATTCCAGTCACCCACCAGCGCGATCTGCGCGTCCGGATCCTCCGACAGCCACTTGGCGCCCGCGGACCGCAGCGCCGCCAGCCACTCCAGCTTGTAGGCGTAGTGCGGGTCGTCGAGCGCGCGGCCATTCGGCACGTACAGGCTCCACACCCGCACCCCGCCGCAGGTCGCGCCGATCGCGCGGGCCTCCACCACCGGTGTGCTCAACAGGGATTCGCCCGCGTCCTTGTCGAAACCGGGCTGATCCGGCAAGTGGATCTCGACATCGTCCAGGCCCACCCGGGAGGCGATGGCCACGCCGTTCCACTGATTCAGGCCCACGTGCGCGACCTCGTACCCGGCCGCCTCGAACGCCTCGAACGGGAACTGCTCGTCCTTGCACTTGGTTTCCTGCATGGCCAGCACGTCGATATCGGCGCGGTCCAGCCACGCCAGCACCCGATCCTGCCGGGTGCGGATCGAGTTCACATTCCAGGTGGCGATACGCACAGCGGTAAACCTTTCGGAACTAGTGTCTTACGCGAGCGGGCGGCACGCGATCAGGGCGCGGCGTACCGGTAGCTGTGATGCTCGACGAAGCCCATCTCCTGGTACAACGCCAGCGCCGCGTCATTCTCGTCCGACACCTGAACATAGGCGTGGGTGGCCCCGTGCGTGCGGCCCCAGCGGATCATCTCCGCGCACACCAGCGCGCCCAGCCCGTGCCGCCGATGCCCGGACGCCACCGTCACACAGGTCAGGCCCACCCAGCGGCGGCCGTCGGGAGCCGTGGTCACCGCGGCCCGGCCGATGGCGATCGGCGCGGGCAAACCCAGTGTGGCGAAGGTGAGCTCACCGTCGCGGACCGCGGTCAGCACGTCCACCACCGGGCTCGAGCCGACGTCGGTGTCCCCGCCCCGATGCCGGTGCATGGACAGCCACGCCCCGTCCGGTTCGGGCGTGAACCGCACCATGGACGGGCCCGACGGCAGCGGCATGGTCTCGATGTCGACCGCCAGCACCCGGGTCTCGTGCCAGGTCCGCCACTCCGCGGGCCGGGTCGCCAGCCGGTCCGGCAGCTGCAGTTGCAGCGGCAGGCCGTGCGCGGTGTACCACTCGCCGATGCGGTGCAGGGTCTCGGTGTTCATCAGCGCCGGTCCGTCCGTACCACCCAGCGGCACCGCGGAATTCGCGCGAAAGGTGTAGCCGTCCCCGGCCCGCAGCAGCCAGCCGTCGATCCAGGATCGCATCAGGCCCGGCCAGCCGTCCGCGGCCGCCGCTTCCAGGGACCGGATCTCACTGGTCCGAATGGGTCTGGGGCCGAGCGGTTTCCAGGCCACCACCTGATCCCGGGCGACCGACACCACCTGGCCGTCGGCGGTGCGCACGGTCAGCGGGTCGGCGGCGATCAGCTCGCCGATCACATCCGTCAACGGCTGTGGGTAACCCGCGGGCAGCCGGTAGCGCACCACCACCCGCTTGCCGAGCGGCGGGAGCGCCCCGGCGCCGTCGGTGCCGGGCTCGGAGTCGGTCATGACCGATCAGTCGTCGAGATCGTCGTCGTCGTCGTGTCCGAAGGGGTCCGGGACGGTGCCCGGGACCCAGTTCAAACCCGGCTTGCCCCAGCCGTTTCGCTTGATCGCCTTCTTCGCGGCGCGGGCATTGCGGCCGATCAGCACGTCCACATAGAGGAAGCCGTCCAGGTGGCCGGTCTCGTGCTGCAGCATGCGGGCGAAGAAGCCGTGGCCCTCCAGCTCGACCGGCTCGCCGTGCTCGTCGGTGCCGGTGACCTTGGCCCAGTCGGCGCGGCCGGTCGGGAACTGCTCGCCGGGGACCGACAGGCAGCCCTCCTCGTCATCGTCGGGATCCGGCATGGATTCGGGGATCTCGGAGGTCTCCAGCACCGGATTCACCACGCAGCCGCGGCGGCGGACGGTCTTGCCGCCCTCGGTCTCGTCCGGGCAGTCGTAGACGAAGACGCGCGGCGACAGCTCGTCCTCGTCGGCGATGATCACCTGATTGGCGGCCAGACCCACCCCGTGCGCGGCGTCCATCGTCTCGTACATGTCCGCGATCAGCTGCGCCAGCTCTTCCGGGGTCTGCGTGACCGGAGTGGTCGCGCGGTGCAGAACCGGGTCGCCGACAATGCGAATCGGGAGAATAGCCATGCTCAGCACCCTATAGTGCGGTGTTTACCGGGGTGATCACACCCTGGGGACGTGTCCGGATCGCTGCCCGGAACCCCCGACACGCCGGGGCTCACGTCACAAAACACGCCGATCGGTACGCATCGCGTTGTCTGCGGCGCGTGGTTGAATGGCACCGACGCACAAGCACCATATTCGTCTGGTGACCACTCGGCGAGGGAGCACTATGGACAGCGCAGCGGCACGCGACATGCCCGCAAGCGAGGACGGTCCTTCCGACGAGGATGGCGCGCACGGGCTTTCCCGCCGTGAGCTCGAGATTCTCGACTTCGAGCGCAAATGGTGGAAGTACGCCGGTGCGAAGGAAGAAGCCATCCGCGAACTGTTCGACCTCTCGGCAACCCGCTATTACCAGGTCCTGAACGCGGTCGTCGACAAGCCTGAAGCGCTGGCGGCGGACCCGATGCTGGTCAAGCGCCTGCGGCGGCTGCGCGCCAGCCGCCAGAAGACCAGGGCCGCACGCCGTCTCGGTTTCCAGGTGTGAGCCGCGCCGCGACCGTGAGCCAGGTCTCCACCCGGCCCGCGTCCGCGCTTGATCCCGCGCGGGCGGCCCTGCACCCATTAGGCTCGACGCCGTGAGCAACCCGAATTCGCCGGCCGGCGGTCCGCCGCTGCGGGCCCTGGCGATGGTCCTGATCGCGCTGGCCATCGTGTTCGCCGGGATCGGCGCGATGTCCCTGTCGAGTTCGGACTCCTCGGACAGCAGCGCCGGATCGACCTCCGAGGCCGCCACCACCACTGCGGCGCAGCAGAATTCGACCGCGGCGGGCACCCCGCCGGTGGTGCCCGGCTCCATCGCACCCACGACCACGACGACCGCGCCCACCACGACCGCCGCGCCGACCACCTCCGGTGCCGCGGGCATCGACAAGTCCCTCCCGGTCCGGGTCTACAACAACGGCACCGTCGCCGGACTGGCCAAGAAGACCGGCGACCAGCTCAGCGGTGAGGGTTACAACATCACCGAGGTCGGCAACTATCCCGGCGGCGTCATCCCGAAAACCACCGTGTACTACGGCAGTTCGCCCAAGGAGCAGGCGCTGGCCAAGGCCATCGCCGCGGAACTGGGCTGCGCCGCCGAACCCCGCTTCCCCGGGATCTCGGATTCGCCCACCGGTGTCATCGTCATCGTCACCGGCAACTGATCGCTGTTCGTCGACGGCCCGGCCGACGCCCGAAAGAAACCGTGCGGCCCCTCCACGGGACACGGGCACGGCTCTGGCATCATCTTGTCCGGTACGAAGTATGTCCACCCTGCTTTCCCGATAAACTCGGACTCGTAAAGGAGTTCCCCGATGGCCTCGTCCTCAACTCGTCGCCCGTCCTGGTGGACTGTTGCTCCGGTGCTCGCGGTCGCGGCCCTGGGACTCACCGCCTGCTCCAACAGCCAGGAATCGAGTGACGTCAAGGGGACGACCCCGCCGGTGTTCACCAGCTCGCCCGCTCCCGCGGGCGGAGCGACCGGCCACGGCACCGAGGGCGACACCAACGCCCCCCGGGAGTCCACCGCCGTCACCCTGAAGGACCCCAGCGGTGGCACCGTCGGCACCGCGTCCATCGTGAAGGTGGGCAACCACCTCGAGATCACCGTCGAAGCCCACGGCCTCAAGCCCGGCTTCCACGGCCTGCACATCCACCAGTTCGGCAAGTGCGAGACCAACTCCACCGCCCCCTCCGGCGGCGCGCCCGGCGACTTCCTGTCCGCCGGCGGCCACCTGCAGGTCGGTGAGCAGAACGCGCACCCCGCCAGCGGCGACCTGGACTCGCTCCAGGTGCTCAAGGACGGCACCGCCAAGCTGGTCACCACCACCGACGCCGTCACCCTGGAGGAGATCAAGGGCAAGGCCCTGATCATCCACGCCGGCGCCGACAACTTCGGCAACATTCCCACCCGGTACGCGCCCGCACCGGATGCGGACACCCTCGCGACCGGCGACGCGGGTGCACGGGTCGCCTGCGGCGTCGTCGCCTGAACCCCTTGAGGTGAGCATGGCCGGGGCAGGCATTTCGAAGGTCCCCTTCAATTCATCGCCCCGGCCCACGCTCGGCGTGGAATGGGAGGTCGCGCTCGTCGACAAGACGACGCGTGACCTGTCCAATACCGCCGCCGCCGTTTTCGAAGCCTGCGGTGACCTGCGCGCCTGGGACGGCACCCCGCAGATCACCAAGGAACTCCTGAAGAACACCGTCGAACTGGTCTCCGGCAAGCACGACACCGTGAGCGAGGTCGTCGACGAACTGCGCGCCACCCAGGACGCCGTGCGCCGCGCCGCCGACCAGGTCGGCGTCGACCTGTTCTGCGCGGGCACCCACCCGTTCGCGCAATGGTCCACCCAACAGCTCACGCGCAGTGCGCATTACGACGAACTCATCGAGCGCACCCAGTGGTGGGGCCGCCAGATGCTGATCTGGGGCGTGCACGTGCACGTGGGAATCTCGCACCCGGACAAGGTTTTCCCGATTCTCAACGCCATGCTGCCGTCGTACCCACACCTGCTGGCGCTGTCCGCCTCCTCACCGATGTGGGCGGGCGTCGACACCGGCTACGCCAGCAACCGGGCGCTCATGTTCCAGCAGCTACCCACCGCTGGACTGCCCTTCCAATTCGACAATTGGGGCCAGTTCGAGGGTTTCGTGCACGACCAGATGAAAACCGGTGTGATCGAACAGATCGGCGGCATGCACTGGGACATCCGGCCCGCACCCAAATGGGGCACCATCGAGGTGCGCATCTGCGACGGCATCCCCACCAAGGCCGAACTGGCCGCCATCGTGGCCCTGATCCACTCCCTCGTGGTCGATCTCGACCGGCGGGTGGAGAACGGCGAAGCCCTGCCCGCCATCCTGCCGCCCTGGCACGTGCAGGAGAACAAGTGGCGCGCAGCGCGATACGGGCTCGACGCCATCATCATCACCGACGCCGACAGCAATGAGCGGCTCGTCACCGACGACCTCATGGACCTGCTCAACCGGCTCGAGCCGACCGCCAAGAGCCTCGGCTGCGAGAACGAGCTCGCCATGGTCGCCGACATTCCCAAGCGCGGCGCGTCCTATCAGCGACAGCGCCGGGTGGCCGCGGCCGCGCAGGGCGATCTGGTGTCGGTGGTCGACTCGCTGGTCCACGAACTCGAGCAGTGACGGCGGGGCCGGTACGGCTCACCGGCGCGAGTTCCCTTGCTGTGATTTCAGTTACGCGATTCTGCGGCCGCTGTACGCCGTGGCCAGCGGCGATACCACGCTGACCGGGGGCTGTTCATCCGGGGTGGGATGCGGCGTTCAACTGGGTATGGGGTCGGCGTTCACACGGCGTTTACTATGGCTGGATGTTGCTCGACGATCCGCGTTCCCAGACCGGCGGCGCAGCACGCCGATCAGGGATGCGGATGCCGTCGCCGCGCGTCCGGATGACGGCCGTGCTGACCGTCGGCGCACTCGCGCTCCTCGCCCTGCAGGTCGTCGCCTCCCAGCACCACTTCACCGGTCCGCTGGAGAGCATCCGGGACGACTTCGTCGGCAACGCCAAATCTTTCACCGTGCCGTGGGCCGGACTCGGGCTCGCGCTCATCGGACTGGACTGGCGGCGGCGCTGCGTGGCCGTCGGCACGGCGCTCGGCATCGACGTCGCCTACCAGTCGATTCGCAGCCTCTCCGGCGGTCCGCTGGCCATGGGCAACGGGCCGGTGCTGGTGCTGCTCGGCATCCTCGGGCTCGCCCTCTGGCGGTGGCAGGGCAAGGATCGCTCCAACGCGCTGCACGCCGCCGCGCTCGGCATCCTGCTGGTGCTGTCCAGCAAGGTCGCCGACGTCTGGCTCGGCATCACCGTGCTCGCCGGACCCCGCGTCCTCGACGAGCACATCGTGTTGGTGGACCACGCCCTCGGCGACCCCTCCTGGATGGCCGGGCAACTGCTCGAGTGGCTGGGACCGGTGGCTTCCGCTGTCCTGCACTGGGTTTACATCGAACTGCCCGTCGGCGCGATGATCGTGACCATCTGGCAGCTGCGCAACGTCGTGAAGACCGGGGTGTGGCCGGGGCACTACCTGGTGCGGACCTTCCTGGTGATCGGGCTGATCGGACCGCTCTTCTACGTCATCTTCCCGGTCGTCGGACCGATCTTCGCCTACGGCACGGAAGGACACGCCTTCTCGCTCGGCAACTACTGGCCGAATGTGGTGCCGACGGTGGACCTCACGCCCGGCTCGATCGCCTTCGACCGATTCGCCCCGCGCAACTGCATGCCGTCGCTGCACACCGCGTGGGCGCTGTCGATCTTCGTCCACTCCCGCCGCGACCCGCTGACCGGCGCGCCCGCACCGACCTGGCTGCGCTGGGGCGGAACCTTCTGGCTGCTCGCCACCATCGGGGCCACGCTGGGCTTCGGGTACCACTACGGCGCGGACCTGGTGGCGGGCGCGGTGCTGTGCCTGGCCATCGAATCGGCGCTGCGCGCACCCGAACGCGGCTGGGACCGCGCTCGCGTCCAGCTGGTCGGCGCGGGGGCCGCGCTGTTCACCGGACTCCTGCTGTCCTACCGGTACCTGTCGGTCGAATTCGCCGAGCACCCGGTCCCGGCGGGCGTCCTCGTGATCGGCCTGTCCGCCGCCTACGTGACGGCCTTCTACCGGACCTGGTTCGCCGAACCCGCCATCGCTCCGGCCGCGGAACTGGACCTCGCCGCCCGCGCCTGACCGTTCCCCGGTCTAGCCGGCGGCGCCCCCGTTCGACGATCCCTCGGGCGGGGTGGCCGCCGCCGCGGACGGCACCGGCAGCGGCCGCAACCGCCGCAGCAGGAACATGCCCGCCAGACACCCGCCCGCCACCAGCACCGAGGTCCAGCCGGGCGTCGCCGTGGAACCCGAGCTGACCGTGCACATCCCCGAATTGCCCGACTGCATCGCGTAATCGCCGCGCGCGACGAAATCCCGCATGCCCAGCACCGCCGACGGCACGAACAACATGGCGGTCCCCAGCACCCGGCTCGGCACATACCGCGGCCGGGCCGCCAGCAGGCCGAAACCGATCAGCCAGGACACCAGCGCCGCGCCGCCCACGATCAGCCACGCCTTGGCGGTGTCACCGGTGAGCGCCGTCGACACCCCGACCAGCATGGACAGCCACAGGGCCGGCATCGGCGCGGACACCTGACTGCCCGCCCACATGCCGAACGCGCTCACCGCCACCAGCAGCGGAATCGTCCAGGCCGGCATCTCCGCCGCGATGGTGGCCGCGCCCACCGCGCCGACGCCCACCGCGACCAGCACGACCTCCCCGTCCCGCCCCGGCAGCAGCATGGACGCGATCATGGCGGTGCCGACCGAGGTCACCACGGCGAGCACGATGCCCGCCACGCTGCCGCCGTGCCGGGCCAGCCACTCCGCGCTGAACAGGGTGATCAGCACCATCAGCGTGCCCGCCAGGATGGGGGCCAGCGGCAGCTCGATGGACAGCCGCTGCGCGGCCGGTCCCTTCCGATTGATCAGTAGCGAGAACACGGCCAGCGCGAAGGCCAGCAGCACCATCCACATGGGCGGGATGTCGGAGGCGTGCCAGTGGTCCCGCAGGTTGTCGGTGATGCTGCCGCCCACCCGCGGTACCGGATTCACCGAACCCAGCAGCAGACTGATCAGAACGCCCAGCGTCCAGGCGAAGGCGGGCAGCCTGTGATGCAGCACCGCCGCCCCGAGCGCGCCCAGGATCACGCCGCCCGACAGCGAGTCGATGAAGTTCATGGTCGACAGCGAGGCATTCGGGTCGCCCGCGTGTCCCAGCGTGTGATTGGCGACCAGCACCAGCAGCCCGCCCACCGTGGTCGACCAGGCCACCGACGGGCTGCCCATGGTGGTGATCAGCACCGCCACGATCATGGCGATGAGCACGCCGGCCGCGATGGCGCGGGGCAGGCTGTAGGCGAGCAGATCCAGTTGCAGGGCGGAACTTTGCGAGGTCCAGCCGAAGTCGATGGGCAAGGTCAGCGCGAGGCCAGCAACCAGTGCTGCGACCAGCGCGGTGATCGTTTCGGTAGCGACCTTGTACGACCTCACCTGCGCAAAAGTACCGGCCCACGGCGTGTCGATCGGTCCGACTCGCTTACTTTGTAGATTTTTGGCGAACTTACGGCCACATTCGGGCGTAGGCGGAGGAATCAGACCGGGCGCATCAAATCGGACATGGCCCGACTCGATCAGACATAGCCCGACGGGTCGCCCGGCGGACCCGACATCTCCCGCTTCGCCGCGAACAAGCGCAACGACTCCACCTGTACCGGATCCAGCGACGGCCGCACCGCCTTGCGCGCGGACGCCACATCCGACGCCGTCACCTCCCCGGCCTCCACATCGCGGCGCATGGCGGCCAGCGCCGCCTCCCGCAACAGGGCCGAACAGTCCGCCGCCGAGTAGCCGTCCAGCTCACGGGCCAGCCGCCGCAGATTCACGTCCTTGGCCAGCGGCACCGACTTGGCCGCGGTGCGCAGGATCTCGGCCCGGGCGTCGGCGTCCGGCGGCGGCACGAACACCAGCCGCTCCAACCGGCCCGGCCGGGTCAGCGCCGTGTCGATCAGATCCGGGCGGTTGGTCGCGCCGACCACCACCACGTCCCGCAGCGGCTCCACCCCGTCCAACTCGGTGAGCAGCGCCGCCACCACCCGATCCGACACCCCGGAATCCGAGGACTGCCCGCGCTGCGGTGCCAGCGCGTCCACCTCGTCGAGGAAGATCAGCGACGGCGCGGAATCGCGGGCGCGCTGGAACAACTCGCGGACCGCCCGTTCCGAGGAGCCGACCCACTTGTCCATCAGCTCCGCGCCCTTCACCGAGTGCACGCTCAACTGCCCGGACCCGGCCAGCGCCCGCACCAGGAAGGTCTTGCCGCAGCCCGGCGGCCCGTAGAGCAGCACCCCGCGCGGCGGCTCGATCCCCAGGCGCGCGAACGAATCCGGATGCTTCAGCGGCCACAGCACCGCCTCGGTCAACGCCTGCTTGGTCTCCACCATGTCGCCGACATCGTCGAGACTCAGGTTGCCGATGGACAATTCCTCCGACCCGGACCGCGACAACGGGCGGATCACCTCCAGTGCCCCGGCCAGATCCTCCTGCCGAAGTACCGGATCCACGTCCTGACCGCTGTCGTGGTGTTCGCGGCTGGCCCGGGCCGCCGCCCGCAGCGCCGCCTCACGGACCAGCGCCGCCAGATCCGACACCACGAATCCCGGTGTCCGCAGCGCGATCTCGTCGACCGCGAGGCCCTCGGTCGGGGCCTTCCGCAACAACTGCTCGAGCAGCGCGGCCCGCACCGCGGCGGTCGGCAGCGGCAGCGACACCTGCCGGTCGAACAGGTCGGGACCGCGCAGCCGCGCGTCCAGGCCCAGTGGATTGGAGGTGGTCGCCAGCACCGCCACCGCGGGCACCGCGATCACCCGGCGCAGCTGATCCAGGATCATGGTGGCCACCGGCTCGGCCTCGGCCGGCAGCAGCGCGTCGATATCGGTGATCAGCAGGACTCCGCCCGCGCCGGAACCGATCTCCTGCATCTTGTCGCCGACATCGCGGAAACGCTTGCCGCTCTCGGTCGCGCCGACCGCCGGGCCGTCCAGTTCCACCAGCCGCCGCGACCCCACCACCGCCCGCGCCAGCGTCGCCTTGCCGACGCCCGCCGGGCCCGTGATCAGCACGCCCAGCTGCGAACTCGCGCCCAGCGCCTTCAACAGCTCGGGCTCGTCCAACGCCAGGTTCAGCCACTCCCGCAGCTTCGCGGCCTGGGCCTGCACCCCGGCCAGATCGGCGACCGCCACCGCCGAGGTCGGGGCGGCCGTCACCGGGCGCTCGGCGGCGACGAGCGGCGAACCGTCGAGGGGGACGTCGTCGAGCAGGCCGAGCGGGGCGTCGGTCGAGCCGAAGGTCGTGCCCAGCGTCACCGCCGTGCTCGGCAGGATGGTGACCGGGCCCGGATACGGCTCGGTGGCCACCACCGTCAGCACCTCGGAGGTCCAGGCGATCCCCAAGCCCTTCAATGCCTTCCGGGCCGCGGCCGGATTGTCGCTGGGCAGCAGGTCACGCGGCAGCAGGGTGACGGTGTCGCCGACGGTGACGATCTTCCCCAGCAGCGCCTGCCGCAGCGTCGACTCCGGAATCGCGGCCATGGCCAGCGATGAACCCGTCACCGAGACGCGGCGGGCGTCGGTCTCGGTGGCCGGGGCGATGGTGACGTCACCGCCGTCGCGCACTTTCGCGTTCGACAGCGTCACCTCGTCGAGCAGGGCGACGCCGGTGCCGAAGCCCTGCGACGGCTTGAACGTCCCCACCACGGCCGTGGTGCGCCGCCCGCCGGTCAGGGTGACTCCCTGCCCCGGATGCAGGGCCAGCGCCATCAGGACTTCGGGGTGCAAGCGCACCAGCCCCCAGCGGGCGTCGCCGCCCGAGGAGTTGCGTTGCGCGGTCAGCGTGAATTCCGGCACCCGTCAATTCTGCCCGCGGGAACCGGCCGCCGGTGACTATCCGCGCGGGCCGGTCATTCGCGCTGGCCCGGACGGCGCAGCCGCAGCCGCGCCGTCGACACCCGAGGCACCCGTCCGGCCAGCGGCCGCTCGCGGCGCTGGGCCTTGCGCTGGGCGCGGCGCTCGGCGGGCTTGTGGTTCCAGGTCTCCGGCCGGGCGGCCACCCAGCGCGCGGAGTGCACCGCGAACGGGATGTGGCCCAGGTACAGCACCACCAGCGCCATCATCAGGATCAGCGGATAGGTGACCAGCAGCGCGGCCGCCAGGGCGACCAGCACCAGCAGGATCGGCGCGGTCCGCGGGGCCACCGACACCGACTTGACGGCCAGCGTCGGCAGCGTGCTCACGCACAGCAGACCCGTCAGCACGGTCCACACCGCCACCATCGGGAAGCTCACCCACCAGCCGTCGCCGAACTGCTCCGACAGCGCGATGGGCGTCAGCACGATCAAGGCGCCCGCGGGCGCGGGCACCCCGACGAAGTACTCCCGCTGCCAGTCCGGCCGGTTGTCGTCGTCCATCAGGGTGTTGAACCGGGCCAGGCGCAACACCATGCAGACCGCGAACATCAAGGCCAGCACCCAGCCGATGCTGTCGGCGTGCAGGAAGGTCACGTACAGCACCAGGGCGGGCGTGACGCCGAACGCGATGGCGTCCGACAGCGAATCCAGTTCCGCGCCCATCTTGGAGGTGGCGTCCAGCATGCGGGCGATTCGGCCGTCCAGCATGTCGAACACCGCGGCCGCGCCGACCAGCGCCAGCGCGAACCCCAGCTGCCCCTGGATGGCGAACTTCACCGCCGACAGGCCCGAGCACAGGCCGAGCACGGTGACCATGCTGGGCAGCAGCCGGATGGTGCGGTTGCGGCGGCGCGCAGACGGCGCGGGCGCGAGTTGCTCCATCATGAATCCAGTTCGGCCAGTACCGTTTCCGCACCGATGGTGCGCTGCCCGGGGGTGACCAACGGCTTGGTCCCGGCCGGGAAGTAGGTGTCGACGCGCGATCCGAACCGAATCAGGCCGTAGGTGTCGCCGATGCTCAGCTTGTCGCCGGCCTTGGCCTCGCACACGATGCGGCGCGCCAGCAGACCGGCGATCTGCACGACCACGATCCGCTGCCCCGACTCGGTCTCGATGACCATGCTGTTGCGCTCGTTGCGGTCGCTGGCCTCGGGCAGGTCGGCCGAGAGGAAGTGGCCCTTCTGGTAGGCGATCTGCTCCACCAGGCCGCTCACCGGCACCCGCTGCACGTGTACGTCCAGCACCGACAGGAAGATGCTCACCCGCGGCAGCGGGGCGTCACCCAGGCCGAGCTCGGCCGGCGGCACCGCGGTGTCGACCAGGGCGACCTCGCCGTCGGCGGGCGCGACCACCACGCCGGGGCGGTTCGGCGGCACCCGGTGCGGGTGCCGGAAGAAGGTGGCACAGGCCGCGGCGGCGGCCAGTCCGGTGCGCCGCACCCACTTCCGGCGGAAGCCCAGCGCGGCCACCGCCAGCGGCGCCGCCACGAACGGCAGGCCGGCCGGGTGCAGCGGTGGAATGGAGGATCGGACCAGGTCGGCCACGTGACCGAGTCCGGTCGTTTCCGGGGTGCCGGGCGGGGTGGGGCGACGGGCCACGAGCTCCTCTTTCATGCGCGGATGGTTGCGGTCATAGACCGCGTCACACACTACGGGAAGGGCGTCGGACGCTCGCGTTCTCGGTTGCCCAAGGCCTCGGCGAACGATCTTCCGGCGGTATGTGAAGCACTGGTCACCGTATGCGCAATTGTGAGCGGAAGCACATACATGAGAAGCTGTCCGGATTAAGCTGAGGGAGCCTCATGTATGCGGCATTCCGGCCGCGGGGGTGGGAACTCGATGAAGGTCACGTTCGACGCGCAGTACGCAGTACATAAGGGAGAACCAATGTCTGCTCGAATTGCCTCGATCAGCGGGGCAGAGCACACGGCAATGCTCGGGCTCGGCGTGTACCGGCCGGAGCGAATCGTCACCAATGACGAGGTGGCGGGGCCGATAGATTCCAGCGACGAATGGATCCGGACCCGGTCCGGCATCCGTACCCGGCGCTTCGCCTCCCCCGAGGAGACGATCATCAGCATGAGCGCCGCGGCCGCCCGCGACGCCATCGACGCCGCGGAAGTCGATCCCGCCACGATCGACTGTCTCATCGTCGCGACCTCTACCTGGCTCTTGCTGACGCCTGCCGCGGCTCCGCAGATCGCCACCGAACTCGGCCTGCAGAATGTGGCCGCCTTCGACGTCTCGGCCGGGTGTGCGGGCTTCTGCCACGCGGTCGCGTTGGCCTCGGATCTGGTCAAGGGCGGTACCGCCCGCAATGCCCTGGTCATCGGCGTGGAGAAGCTCACCACCACGGTCAACCCGAAGGACCGTGGCACGGCTTTCCTGTTCGCCGACGGCGCGGGCGCCGTGGTGATCGGCCCGTCCGACGAAGCCGGGATCGGGCCCACCGTGTGGGGCTCGGACGGCACCCAGCACCGCGCCATCCGCCAGGACAAGGACTGGATGGAGTTCTTCGCCGAGATCGAGGAACGCGGTCTCGACGCCGTCCGGCCCTATCTCGCCATGGAGGGTACGGCCGTGTTCCGCTGGGCCGCACACTCTTTGGAGAAGGTCTGCCGCGACGCCATCGAAGTGGCCGGGCTGACCCCGGCCGATCTGGACGCCATGGTTCCGCACCAGGCCAACGGCCGGATCATCGAGATCATGGCCCGGGTGCTGAAGCTTCCGAAGGACTGCGCCCTGGCCAATGACATCGAGGAGGCCGGCAACACCTCCGCCGCCTCGATTCCGCTGGCCATGGAGGCCATGATGCGCAAGGGCGACGCCAAACCCGGCGGCACCGCCCTGCTCATCGCCTTCGGCGCGGGCCTGTCCTACGCGGCCCAGGTGGTCCAGCTGCCGAACTGGAAGTAGCCGGTCAGTCCATATCCCAGGCGGCGGTCACGGTGAACGTGACCGTCTGCTGGCCTGGCTCGAGGTTGATGGTGGGCGCGGCCCCGGAGGGCAGGGCGTCCTTGTACATCGGCGTCGGAGTGGGCCCGCTGCCGTTCTCGCTGATGGTCTTGACCTTCTTCAGCTTCAGCCCGGACAGGTCCGCGTACTGCTGGGCGCGGCTCTTGGCGTCGTCGAAGGCCCGGGCGCGGGCGTCGGCCAGCAGCTTGGTGTTGTCCTCGAGCCCGAAGGCGACCGAGCTGATGCGGGTGTCGTTGCCGCCCGCCTGCACCGCGGCCGACAGGATGCCGGATGCCTTGGGCAGGTCGCGCACGGCCACATGCATGGTGTTGGTGGCGCGATAGCCGGTGATGGTGCGTCCCTCCGGCCCGTAAGAGGGCTGGACGGACAGGTCGCTGGTCTTGATGTCCTCGCGCTTGGCGCCCGCGGTGACCATGGCGTCGGTGATGGCCTTCGCCTTGGCATTGGCCTGGTCGACCGCCGCGGACACGTCGGTCGCGCTGACCTCGGTGCCGAGGTCGGCATTGAGTACGTCCGGGGTGCCCTGGACCTTGCCGGTGCCGGTGACCGTCACGGTGCGGTCGCCCGAGTCCGAGCTACCGCATCCGGTCGCCAGAATCGCGACACCGGCGGCCGCGGCGCAGATCGCTGTGAGTCGTCGCATGGGCCGAACCTACGCTCAGCGCTCCAGAAGTTCCTTGATCCGGCCGAGGGTTTCGTTCATGCCGTCGACCAGCCCGCCCTCGAAGGCCGCCTCGCCGCCGAAGACCTTGTCGACGGTCAACTGCAGCCAGCCCGGCAGCTTGCCCTTGGGCACGTCGCGGCGCTGGATCAGCTTGGTGCCGCCGTCCGCGGTGGGCTCGAGGGTGTAGCTCCAGACGGTGCCGTTCTCGTTCATCCGGAACGCCAGCGCGTGGTTCGGCTCGAAGCGCACGATCCGCGACGTGCTCGGGTACACGTAGCCCTCGGCCTTGTTGAGGTTCACCGTCCAGGTGCCGGTGCGGACCGTGCGGCCCAGCGGCTGCATGCGCAGGGTGTTGGGGCTGAACTCGCGGATCCGCTGCAGGTCGGAGACGACGCTCCAGACCTGGTCCGGCGCGGCCGCGATGTCGATGCTGGCTTCGAGGGTGTTCGGCAACGCTGCCTCCGGGGACGTGACGGTCGGTTACGGGCATCCTAGTTCGCGTGGCCTGGGTCACCGGGTGGCCGTGGCGTGGATCACCCGCCCGACCTGGACGTATGAAATGCGACCTCGGGGTACTTCCCGGCGACCAGATCGCTTGGGTCACATTGTTGGGGTGTTGATGTCCGAAATGTAATGACTGGCGCACAATGTGAGATAAACGAAGTTACAGACACAGCCACCTGCTTCCGATTGGGAAACGTGAGGTGATCGGCCGTGAACCTGCGTTCGCTTCTGCATCTGGAGAGCAAGACCGTCCCGCTCCTCCCCGCCGACGAGTCCGGAACCGATGCGGATTCCGCCGAATCCAATCCACCCGGCACGTCCGGCCGCAAGGCGAATCGGGCGCTCGAGGAACGCCTCGAGCGATTACTGACCCCGACCGAGATGGATCTCATTCAGCATCACCGAATTTGAGTCCGCGATACTGGTCAGGTGACTTCACCCTCTGCCGTCAAGCCGGCCATTCTCAGCGTCGACGACGACCCCGGCGTCTCGCGGGCCGTCGTGCGCGATCTGCGCCGCCGGTACGGGGCGGATTACCGGATTCTGCGGGCGGAGTCCGGCGCGGACGCCCTCGATGCCCTGCGTGAGATGAAACTGCGCGGCCAGCCGGCCGCGGTGCTGATCGCCGACTACCGGATGCCCGGGATGAACGGCGTCGAATTTCTCGAACAAGCCATGGACCTGCACCCCTACGCCCGCCGGGTGCTGCTCACCGCCTACGCGGACACCAATGCCGCCATCGAGGCCATCAATGTGGTGGACCTCGACCACTACCTGCTCAAACCGTGGGACCCGCCGGAGGAGAAGCTCTACCCGGTCGTCGACGCCCTGCTGGAGGCCTGGCGCGGCGACGAGCACAAGCCGGTGACCGAGACCAAGGTGGTGGGCCACCGCTGGTCGGCCCGCTGCTCGGAGGTGCGGGAGTTCCTGGCGCGCAACCAGTTGCCGTATCGCTGGTACCAGGTCGACGAGCCGGAGGGCGCGCGCCTGCTGACCGCGGCGAACGCCACCGAGGACCAGTGCCCGGTCATCATCAACCCCAGCGGCGACGTGCTGATCATGCCGACCGACGCGCAGCTCGCCGAGGGCGTCGGCCTCAATACCGACGCCTCCAGCGACTTCTACGACCTGATCGTGGTCGGCGGCGGGCCCGCCGGGCTGGGCGCGGCCGTCTACGGCGCCTCCGAGGGCCTGCGCACGGTGCTCGTCGAACGCACCGCCACCGGCGGCCAGGCCGGGCAGAGCTCCCGCATCGAGAACTACCTCGGCTTCCCCGACGGCCTGTCCGGCGCCCAGCTCGCCGACCGCGCCCGCCGCCAGGCCGTGAAGTTCGGGGCCGAACTGATCACCGCCCGCGAGGTGGTGGCGCTGGAGGCCTGCGGTTCGGCGCGCGTGGTGAAGTTCGCCGACGGCGGCAGCGTCGCCGCGCATTCGGTGCTGATCGCCACCGGCGTCAACTACCGCCACCACCCGGCCCCCGGCGTCGACGAGTACACCGGCCGCGGCGTCTACTACGGCTCCGCCATGACCGAGGCCAGCGACTGCGCCGGCAAGGACGTCTACATCGTGGGCGGCGCGAACTCGGCGGGTCAGGCCGCGGTGTTCCTGTCCCGGCGCGCCCGCACCGTGCACATCCTGGTGCGCGGTGAATCGCTCGAAGCGTCCATGTCGCACTACCTGATCCAGCAGATCGCGCAGATCCCGAACATCAAGGTGCACACCCGCACCGAGGTGGTGTCCGCCGACGGCGACGACCACCTGGAGCGGATCGTGCTGCGCGACAACGCCTCCGGGACGGAAGAAAAGGTGGACGCCGAACGGTTGTTCCTGTTCATCGGCGCCGCACCGGAAACCGACTGGCTCGACGGCATCGTCAAACGCGACGACGCCGGCTACGTGCTGGCCGGACCCGATCTCATGGTGGACGGCGAACGGCCCGCGGGCTGGGAACTGCCGCGTCCCCCACAGCATCTGGAGACCAGCGTGCCCGGCGTCTTCGTCGCCGGTGACGTGCGTTCGGAATCGGCCAAGCGGGTGGCCTCCGCGGTCGGCGAGGGCGCGATGGCCGTCATGCTGGTCCACCGCTGGCTCGCGAAACAGTAGGAGTAGGCGTACATGGGGAACACCCGATTGATCTGCGACCCGAACGAACTGCGGCACCTGTTCCTGTTCGAGAAGCTCGACGACGAGCAGCTGGCCTGGCTGTGCCGCGACGGCCGCGTCGAGATGTTCGAGCCCGGACTGGTTTTCCGCGAGGGCGACCCGGCCACCTGCTTCTACGTCCTCATGGACGGTGAGGTCCGGCTGACCAAGATGTCGGGCGGCGAGGAGATCGAACTCGTCCGCACCGAGCATGTCGGCTCGTACTCGGGCGCGTGGACCGCCTACATGGGCGACAAGGTCGAGCAGACCTACACGGCGTCGTTCTACGTGACCCGGCCGTCGAAGTTCTTCGTCCTCGACGCGGGCACCTTCGCGAAGATGATGCAGGACTGGTTCCCGATGGCGCTGCACCTGCTGGAGGGCGTCTTCTTCGGCAACCGCAATGCCAATGAGCGCATCGGCCAGCGGGAACGGCTGCTGGCGCTGGGCTCGCTGTCGGCGGGCCTGACCCACGAGCTGAACAATCCGGCCGCCGCCGCCGTGCGCGCCACCTCCTCACTGCGCGAGCGGGTGGCCGGGATGCGGCACAAGCTGAAGATGATGGCGCACGGCAAGTTCAACTCCGAGACCCTCGAGGCGCTGGCCCAGTTGCAGGAGGAGGCGGCCGCACAGGTCGCCAAGGCCCCGGTGCTGACGCCGCTGGAGGCCGCCGACCGCGAGGACGAGCTGGGCGACTGGCTCGAGGACCACGGGGTCGGCAACAGCTGGGACATCGCGCCCAACTTCGTGCAGGCCGGTTTCGATGTGGACTGGATGGAGAAGGTGCACGGCACCCTGTCCGGTTGCGGCGGTGACGTTTTCGAGGCGGCCATGCGCTGGCTCAATTACACCGTCGAGACCGAGTTGCTGATGAACGAGATCACCGACTCGACCAACCGGATCTCCTCGCTGGTGCACGCGGCCAAGCAGTACTCGCAGATGGACCGGGCCCCGTTCCAGGTGGTGGATCTGCACGAACTGCTGGACAGCACGCTGGTCATGCTGGCCCGCAAGATCGGCGACGACATCACGGTGGTCAAGGAGTACGACCCGGCGCTGCCGCCGGTGCCGTGCTACGCGGCCGAACTCAACCAGGTGTGGACGAATCTGATCGACAACGCCGTGTCCGCGATGGGCGGGCGCGGTACGCTCACCGTTCGTACCTATCGCGAGAACGAGTGCGCGGCAGTGGAAATCAGCGATACCGGGCCGGGTGTGCCGGACGAGATCCGTACCCGGATCTTCGAACCGTTCTTCACCACCAAACCGGTCGGCGAGGGCACGGGGCTGGGCCTGGACATCTCCTTCCGGATCGTGGTGAACAAGCATCACGGCGATATCCGGGTCGAATCCGAGCCCGGGAACACGCGTTTCATCGTGCGGCTGCCGCTGGAGGTGGCGAACCCGGCCTCGGCGGAGGCCGACGCGGAACCGGCTACGACAGGAGGCAACTGATGACCGAGCAGATCAAGGGCATCGATCCGAGCGTTCCGCCCAGTGGGGCGGGCTGTCTGGAATGCGACGCCGCGGGCGGCTGGTGGTTTCATCTGCGGCGCTGCGCGGAGTGCGGCCATATCGGTTGTTGTGACAACTCGCCGAGTCAGCACGGCACCAAGCACTTCCGGGAGACCGGGCATCCCTTCATCCAGAGCTATGAGCCCGGTGAGGACTGGTTCTACAACTTCGAGACCGAGGACATGTACAGCGGCGGTCCCGACCTGGCGGGCCCGACCTCGCATCCGGCCGATCAGGGCGTGCCGGGTCCGCGTGAGCGGGTGCCCGCGGACTGGCAGCAGCGTCTGAACTGACCCGCTCTCCGGCCGGTAAAAACCGGCGGACCAGACTTTTCCTTTCCGGCTCCGGCGGAGCCGGGTACGCTGCTGCGAGCGCCGGGCCGGTCCGGCGCTTCGGCACTCTCGGGAAAGTTCGGAAAGCAGGGTATGAAGCGTCTTTCGATGGTCGCCCTCACCGCAGGTGCGATGGCCCTCACCTTGGGCGCGGCTCTCACCGGCTGTGGTTCGGACAAAGCCGGTGGCAGTAATGGCCTGAAACAGGCCGAGACCACCACCGCGGCGGCCAGAACCACCGGCGCCGCCCCGACCACGGCCGCGATCCCGGCCGAGTCGCCCGTCGACGCCCCCGCCGCGGTCCCCACCGCCGCGACGGTGGCCAAGAAGACCAGTGCCCCCAACGGCGCGCAGACCACCTGCGCCGACTTCCGCGACCTCACCGAGGACGCCGAACGGCAGGTGATCCAGCAGGTATTGGCCGCGCACCCGGGGTCCTTCCTGGACGGCAGCCCCAATGCCGCGCTGAGTACGGCGAAACTCGCCTGCATGTCCGGAAGTTACGCCAACACCCCGGTCGCCGTCGCGATCCGGGTGGCGCCCAAGTAGTCTCACGGGAGAATTTCCGGGAGGCGGCACACGTGGTGGAATTCGAACGGCACCGGCCGCGTCTCTTCGCGCTCGCGTACCGCATGCTCGGATCCGCCGCCGAGGCCGAGGATGCCGTCCAGGAGACCTACCTGCGCTGGCACGGCACCGATCGCACCGACATCCGTTCGGTCGAAGCCTGGCTGACCACCATCCTGGTGAATCTCTGCCGCAGCTGGCTGGATTCGGCCCGCGCCCGCCGCGAGACCTACGTCGGGCCTTGGCTGCCCGAACCGGTCCCCACCGGCCACGGCCAACTCGGCCCGCTGGAATCGGCGGAACAGCGGGAACTGGTGTCGATGGCGTTCCTGGCGCTGGCCGAACGGCTCAGCCCCACCGAACGCGCGGTCTTCGTGCTGCGCGAGGCCTTCGGCTACGCGCACCGCGAGATCGCCGACATGCTCGGTCTCACCGAATCCAATGCGCAACAGGTGTATCGCCGCGCCGCGCACCGGGTGCACGAGGAGAAGCCGCGCTTCGAATCGGCCCCGGCGCACGCGCGGGAACTGGTCGAAAAGTTCCTCAGCGCAGCGCAATCCGGTGATCTCGCCGCGCTCGAGTCCATGTTCACCGCCGATATCGTGGCGCTGGCCGACGGCGGTTCGAAGGTCAATGCCGCGAAGCGGCCGATCGTCGGCGCGGAGAAGGTGGCCCGCTACCTGCTGGGTCTGTTCGGCAAGATCCCGAGTTTCGGCGCCGACATCAGCGTCGCGATCGAAGAGGTCAATGCCGCGCCGGCCTTCGTGGTGCGCGCGGACGGGGCCGTGCTCGGCACCATCTCCGTCGGCTTCGACGGCGACTCGATCGCCTCGGTCCAGCTCGTGGTGAACCCGGACAAGCTGACCTATTTCGCGTCGCACGATCGCGTGTGACGCAGGACACACCCGGATTCTGTCAGGGATCGCGGGGCTGTCCGGTCTAGAGGGTGTCGGCTACCGAGCGGGGCCGGAAAAGGAGCACTCTCATGACCGGGCAGCATCGAATCGTCGTTCTGGGCGCGGGCTACGCGGGACTGGCCGCGGCGCGGGAAGCGATCAAGGCCAAGGGCGCGCACGTCACCGTGATCGACCTGCACACCGAATTCGTGGACCGGGTGCGGCTGCACCAGGTCGCCGCCGGGCAGGACGTGGCCCGTTGGGAACTGCGGAAGACCTTGGCGGCCAAGGGGATCGAGTTCGTCAACGGCCGCGCCGAGCGCATCGACACCGAGGCTCGCCGCGTCGAACTGGCCACCGGCGAGGCGATCGCGTACGACTCGCTGATCTACGCCCTGGGCAGCCGCGCCGATCTCTCGATGGTGCCCGGCGCGGCCGAATTCGCGCACACCGTGGCCACCTCGGAGGATGTGCGCCGGATTCCCGCCCTCACCGGCCGGGTCGCCGTGGTCGGCGGCGGTGCGACCGGCCTCGAGACCGCCACCGAACTGGCCGAGAGCAACCCCGGCCTCGAGGTGGTGCTGGTCAGCTCGGACGAGCCGGGCGGCTGGCTGATCCCCAAGGCCGTCGCGCACATTCGCACCGTCCTGGATCGGCTCGGCGTCCAGGTGCGGGTGGCCAAGGTGGCGGCGGTGACCGCCACCGGCCTCGATCTGGTGGACGGCGACCACGTCGACGCCGACATCGTGCTCTGGACAACGGGTTTCACGGTGCCCGAGGTGGCTGCCCGCTCGGGTCTGCCGGTGGACGGACGCGAACGGGTGCTGGTCGACGACCGGCTGCGGGTGCGCGGGCTCGCCGATGTGTACGCGGTCGGTGACGCGGCGGTGATGATCGGGCACAACGGCCGCGAGGCCCGGATGTCGTGCCAGGCGGCGCAGCCTGCGGGCAAGTACCTGGGTGCGGCCGTCGCGGCCCGGCTGCGCGGCAGGCAGCCGGGGCCCTTCACTCCGCGCTTCGTCCTGACCTGCATGAGCCTGGGTCGCCGGGATGGTCTGGTCCAGTTCATGAAGGCCGACGACTCGAACGGCAGCATCGCGCTGACCGGCCGCACGGCGGCGTGGATCAAGGAGCAGATCGTGGGCGCGGTGGGCCGGGCGGCGAAGCTCTGACCGACACGCCGACGAATCGTCAACCAATGGTTGACCAAGTTGGCTTGGTCAACCTACAGTTGACGAATGACGAACTCGATCCGCCTCGACGATCTGATCGACGGCATCAAGAAGGCCCGCCCCGACGACGTGCTCGAGCAGCTCTCCGACGCCGTGGTGCTGGGCAACCACATCGGCGAGGTGGCCGACCATCTGATCGGCCACTTCGTCGACCAGGCCCGCCGCTCCGGCGCGTCCTGGACCGATATCGGCCAGAGCATGGGCGTCACCAAGCAGGCCGCCCAGAAGCGCTTCGTCCCCAAGACCCCCGCCGACGCCGGACAGGCGGCGGCTCTCGACCCCAATGCCGGTTTCGCTCGCTTCACCCCGCGCGCCCGCCAGGTGGTGATGGCCGCCCAGGAGGAGGCCCGGGCCGTCGGCAATCTGGAAACCCGCCCCGAACACCTGATCCTCGGCCTGCTCTCGGAGCCGGAATCACTCGCGGTCAAGGTGATCGAGGCCAAGGGCATCTCCGCCGACGCCGTCCGCCGGGTGGCCGCCGCCGCGCTGCCCGCCGCCACCGGTGACCCGGTCCCGCCGCTCATCCCCTTCGACGCGCAGGCCCGCAAGGCCCTCGAGTTGACCTTCCGCGAGGCGCTGCGGCTCGGCCACAACTACGTCGGCACCGAGCACCTGCTGCTCGCCCTGCTCGATCTGGAACACGGCGTGGGCATCCTGTCCGGTCTGGGCCTGGACAAGGACGCGGTCCAGGCCGACGTCGCGGGCCTGCTGGCGTCGCTGACCGCGCCCGCCGCACCGGCGGGCACCGAGGACACGCAGTAGTCCGCGTGTCGTTCCGCCCCGCTGCCGACCTGGTGATGTAAGCCCCGGGACCGGTGTCCTCGCGCCGGATCCCCTGGGGAGCATGTTGCGGCAGATACGATTGTGGAATGGCGGACGACGAGGGTTCCGACCTAGTTGCGGGGGAGCAGCGCGCTGACCTGCTGCGCGCGCTCAGCTATGTCTCCACAGAGGACACGCCCGACGGCGGCTACATCGTGAACGGAGACCTCCCACCCGAGGTCGCTCCTCCGTTCATTCGGGCGATCATGCGTATCGAAGCCGAACTCCTGCTGCAGGACGCCGAACTCGTCACCATCGAGCACGGCGAGCCCCGCACTCCCGAGGAGCGCCGCACCGATGCGCTGATCGCCCTGCTGCTGCGGGTCGACGACCGCTCGCACTTCTCGTAGTGCCGGGCGGGCGACCGAACCGCACGAGGCGACTCGTGCGGTCTTCCGCGCGTTTCGGGGCCCGGCCCCAACCTTGCAGTCGCAAGGGGTGAGTGCTAGAAATGGGTTTGGCACTCCATACCTGTGAGTGCTAGGTCGGGGCGGTGAGGCCGGGCTGGTTAACAAGCTCCTCGGTCGTCCGTCGCGGGCACCATGCCTGGCCAGAACACTGTCAATCCCCAGATCTGGAGGATCTCAACGCAATGGCCAAGACAATTGCGTACGACGAAGAGGCTCGCCGCGGTCTCGAGCGTGGTCTGAACGCCCTCGCTGACGCCGTCAAGGTGACCCTGGGCCCGAAGGGCCGCAACGTCGTGCTGGAGAAGAAGTGGGGCGCCCCCACCATCACCAACGACGGTGTCTCCATCGCGAAGGAAATCGAGCTCGAGGACCCGTACGAGAAGATCGGCGCGGAGCTCGTCAAGGAAGTTGCGAAGAAGACCGACGACGTCGCGGGTGACGGCACCACCACCGCCACCGTGCTGGCCCAGGCGCTGGTCCGTGAGGGCCTGCGCAACGTGGCCGCCGGCGCCAACCCGCTCGGCCTGAAGCGCGGCATCGAGAAGGCCGTCGAGGCCGTCACCGCCAAGCTGCTCGACACCGCCAAGGAGGTCGAGACCAAGGAGCAGATCGCCGCCACCGCCGGTATCTCGGCCGGCGACTCGTCCATCGGTGAGCTGATCGCCGAGGCCATGGACAAGGTCGGCAAGGAAGGCGTCATCACCGTCGAGGAGAGCAACACCTTCGGTCTCCAGCTGGAGCTCACCGAGGGCATGCGCTTCGACAAGGGCTACATCTCCGGTTACTTCGTGACCGACCCGGAGCGTCAGGAAGCGGTCCTCGAGGACCCGTACATCCTGCTCGTCGGCTCGAAGATCTCGACCGTCAAGGACCTGCTGCCGCTGCTGGAGAAGGTCATCCAGGCCGGCAAGCCGCTGCTGATCATCGCCGAGGACGTCGAGGGCGAGGCCCTGTCGACCCTGGTCGTGAACAAGATCCGCGGCACCTTCAAGTCCATCGCCGTCAAGGCCCCGGGCTTCGGTGACCGTCGCAAGGCCATGCTGGCCGACATCGCCATCCTGACCGGTGGCGAGGTCATCAGCGAAGAGGTCGGCCTCTCGCTGGAGACCGCCGGCCTCGAGCTGCTGGGCCAGGCCCGCAAGGTCGTCATCACCAAGGACGAGACCACCATCGTCGAGGGCGCGGGCGACGCGGAGGCCATCAAGGGCCGCGTGCAGCAGATCCGCACCGAGATCGAGAACTCGGACTCGGACTACGACCGTGAGAAGCTGCAGGAGCGTCTGGCCAAGCTGGCCGGCGGTGTCGCGGTCATCAAGGCGGGCGCGGCCACCGAGGTCGAGCTCAAGGAGCGCAAGCACCGCATCGAGGACGCCGTCCGCAACGCGAAGGCCGCCGTCGAAGAGGGCATCGTCGCCGGTGGTGGCGTGGCCCTGCTGCAGTCGGCTCCGGCCCTGGAAGCGCTGACCCTGTCGGGTGACGAGGCCACCGGTGCGAACATCGTTCGCGTCGCGCTGTCCGCGCCGCTGAAGCAGATCGCCTTCAACGCGGGCCTGGAGCCCGGCGTCGTCGCCGAGAAGGTCTCGAACCTCCCCGACGGCCACGGCCTGAACGCCGACTCCGGCGAGTACGTCGACCTGCTGGCCGCCGGCGTTGCCGACCCGGTCAAGGTCACCCGCTCGGCCCTGCAGAACGCGGCCTCCATCGCGGCCCTGTTCCTGACCACTGAGGCCGTCGTCGCCGACAAGCCGGAGAAGGCCGCCCCCGCGGGCGACCCGACCGGCGGCATGGGCGGCATGGACTTCTAGTCCGCCGTTCCGGCAACGGAATTTGATCGAGCTGAGCCCGGTCACCTCACGGTGACCGGGCTCAGTGCTGTGTGTGGTGAGGTTCGGCGCCGAAAACACTCTGACCCCGGGCCCCGGTGGGAAACCGCGGATGCCGGGCCGGAATCGGCGAGCGGCGGGCCCACCTGGTGAGCCGCTCCGAGGCGGGCGGGCATCGCATGTGACCAGCACGGTGGCGCCGGTAGGTCGACGGCGCTGGGCACAGGCGGCAGCATGACCGGCAGGTCCGGGCGCTCGTCCACGCCGGTGTTGAACTCGGAGATCGTCGGGTGTGGGCCGAGATCGTCGGGTGGCGGGCCGAGGCCGGTCGGGTGGCGGGTTGGAGTCAGTCGGTCGTGGGGAGGCCGACGAGATCGGCCATCAGATTCATGTGGTGGTGGAAGTAGTCGGCGACGGCTTCGATGGTGCCGTCGAGGCGGCCGAAGATCTCGAAGGTGACCAGGCCGAAAAGCTGTGTCCAGCCGACGAATACGCGATCGAGGGCCTCTTCGGGCAGGTCGGCGGACTGTTGTTCGATGAGAGCGCGGAGGTCCGCGCGGACGGGGGCCGGTAGGGGAGTGGGCAGAGCGGCGGGGGTGAGTTGGCCGGCGGCGGCGGCCCGGGTGGCGATGCCCGCGAGCAGCAGGACGACGGTGGCGGCGGGGCCGACGGTGTCCTTCGGCGCGTCGTAGCCGGGGATGGGACTGCCGTAGAGCAGGCCGTATTCGGTGGGGTTGGCGAGAGCCCAGTCGCGGACGGCGGTGCAGACCGAAAGCCATTGCGCGCGTGTGTCATTCGCATCAGCAGCGTCGTGGGCGGCGGTGGCGGCCGCGCCGAGGGAGCGGTAGCCGTCCAGGATGAGCGCGGTGAGCAGGTCGTCGCGGCTGGGGAAGTAGCGGTACAGCGCGGAGGCGACGATGCCGAGGTCGCGGGCGACGCCGCGCAGCGACAGATTGGCGCCGTCGGTGGCCAGCCGCGTGCGGGCGGTGGCCTTGATCTCCTCGATCATCTCGGTGCGGACGCGGGCGCGCAGGGATCCGGCGGACATGGTCGCAGTGTAGAGAACAGGAAACCGTTGAGAGAACGGTAGGCGACTGAGAGAACAGTGTTCTTGACAGGAAACGGTGTGCACTCCTACCGTCGAGAGTGCGAGAACAGTGTTCTCGGAATACCCATCCGACAGGATCGAGGACCTCATGTCCCTGCACGTCGTCATAGGAGCGGGTCCGGTGGGCACGGCCACCGCGCGGCTGCTCGCCGCCCGGGGCGACCACGTCCGCATCGTCACCCGCAGCGGCTCCGGCCCCGAGCACCCGAACATCGACCGGATCACCGCCGACGCCACCGACCTGCGGGCGCTGCTCACCCACTGCCAGGGCGCGGCGGCTCTCTACCAGTGCGCCCAGCCCGCCTATCACCGCTGGTCACAGGATTTCCCGACCCTGCACCACGCCGTCCTGACGGTGGCCGAACGCTCCGGCGCGCCCCTGATCACTGTCGGAAACCTGTACGCCTACGGCGAATTCGACGGCCCGGTGTCCGAGTCCCACCCGCTGCGCCCGAACTCGGTGAAGGGCAGAGTTCGCGCGGACATGTGGTCCGAGCAGTTGGCCGCCCACCGATCCGAGCGCATCCGCACCGCCGAGGTGCGCGGCTCGGACTACCTCGGCCCGGCCGCGACCTCGGCTTTCACCGTCATGGTGTTGCCCGCCGTGCTCGCGGGCAAGCGGGCCCTGGCCCCCGCGGACCTGGATGCCCCGCACAGCTGGACCGCGACCGCGGACGTCGCCCGCCTGCTGGTCGCGGTCGCCGGCGACGAAACCGCCTGGGGCCGAGCCTGGCACGTGCCCACCGCGCCGCCGCTGTCGATCCGAGCCCTCGCCGACCTGACCGCGTCGGTGGCCGGCGCGCCGCCCGCCCGCATCGGCCACCTGCCCGCCGCACTGCTCTGGGCGGCGGGCGTGTTCAACCGCGACGCCCGCGAAATGCGTGAGCTGCGCTATCAGTTCGACCGCCCCTTCGTCCTGGACTCCTCCGCCGCCACCAGCCGTTTCGGGCTCGCGCCTACGCCGCTCGAGGACACCCTGCGCGCCACGCTCGACGGACTTCCCGGCGGCGTTCCCGCCCATACCGCCGCGAAAAGGTAGTCCCCGCCATGTCTCCGATGCGCGATTCCGTCTCGCCCGGCGCTCCCGACCCGACGAGCACCTCTGCGTCCGCCACCGCCCGGATCGCGAGCACTGACGGTGTGCCCGCTACCGCCCGGATCGCGAGCACTGACGGTGTGCCCGCTACCGCCCGGATCGCGAGCACTGACGGTGTGCCCGCTACCGCCCGGATCGCGAGCACTGAG
>NZ_JBHTVV010000004.1:0-2458 GCF_042792755.1 Nocardia sp. NPDC056611 | reverse complement strand
CGGTGTGCCCGCCACCGCCCGGATCGCGAGCACTGACGGTGTGCCCGCCACCGCCCGGATCGCCAGCACTGACGATGTGCCCGCCACGGCCCAGGTCTGCGGCGCGGATGGTGCGCCCGTGGCGGCCGAAGCCGCACGCGTGGACGCCGTGCTCGCCTCCCGCCCGGGTCGCGCAGTCGTGAACGCTGTGGCGCCGACCGGTTCCGATCGGCGGCGGACCGGCATCGCAGGGACGCTGACCGTGCCCGCCCAGGTTCCGAGCGCGGGCGGCGCCTCCGTTGCCGCCGAGTTCGGCAGCGCGGGCGGCGTATCCGCGGCAGCCGAAATCACCGGCGTGGAAGGTGTCCCGACCGCCGGTAGCGGCGGCGCGGTCGTGAACGCTGTGGCACCAACTGGTTCCGGCCGGCGAGCGTCCGGCTCTGCGAGGGTGCTGATCGTGCCCGCGTTGATCGTGGCGGCGGTGGTGTTCATGAACGCCGGGTTCGGCGGTCTGGGCGCGGTCTTCGACTACCCGCGGGTGTTGTCCCGTCCGGGCGCGGAGGTGTTGGCGTCGTTCCGGATGCACGAGTCCGCGGTGGTCGCCTGGTTCTCGGTGCTCGTGGTCGGCGCGCTGCTGTTCGTTCCGATCGTGCTGGGGGTGGGCCGTCGCACGGATTCGCCGCGCATGCGCTGGGCGGTGCGTATCGGGGTGGCGGCGGGAGTGGTGCAGGCGATCGGCCTGTCGCGCTGGCCGCTGCTGGTACCGGGGCTCGCCGCTCATGCGGCTGCCGAGGTCGGGAGTTCCACGGCGGTCACGGAATTCGAGTTCTGGAACAGGCTGTTGGGTTCGTTACTCGGTGAGACGCTCGGCTACTTGTTCACCGCCGCGTGGACGGTGCTGGTGGTCTCGGTCCTGCGGCGTGAGGGCTTCCCGCGCTGGTTCGCGGTCCTCGGCGCGATGTCGGCGGCACTGATCCTGTTCGGTGTGGCCGCCCCGTGGCAGGTGGCGGGTGCGCAGCAGGCGAACTTCGCCGGGTACGTGCTGTGGAGCGGGTGGATGCTGGGGCTGGCCGTGTTGTGGGGCCGCCGTCGCGGGTGACGGCGGCCGGGTTCACATGCCTTGGCGGAAGCGGGCGTTGCGAATGGTGTCGGCGCGTTCGGGGAGAACGCTGTCGATGAGCGCGGCGACCCGGCCCATGACCGGTGCCAGCCGGCGGGGGCGGTCGATGATGGCGTCGCAGATGATCCGACCGCCTTCGTCCGCGGTGAGCGCGTTGGCGGTGGCCTGCTGGTAGACGGGGTTGGCGGTGATCATGTCGGTGCGGACGAGGGGGAGGTAGATCGAGGTGAAACGGAGGTTCTCGGTCTGAGTCTCGGCTTGCAGATTGGTGCTGAGCGAGTCGAGGGCGGCCTTGGACGCGACATACGCGGCATAGCCGGGGCCGCCGTAGAGGTTGGCGAGCGACAGGATGTTGATGATCTGCCCGTCGCGGCGGTCCCGCATGGCGGGGGCGAAGGCGAGGATGAGGCGGACCGCCGCGAAGTAGTTGAGCCGCATGGTGCGCTCGTAGTCGTGGAAGCGGTCGTAGGACTCGTCGAGCCGGCGGCGAATGGATCGCCCGGCATTGTTGACGAGGATGTCCACCCGGCCGTGGTCGGCGAGCACCTTCGCGGTCATGGCGTCGAGCGCCTCGAAGTCATTGAGGTCGCAGGGGTAGGCGGCGGCCCGCCCGCCCGCGGCCTCGATCTCGGAGACCGCGTCCGAGAGCTCGTCCGCGCGGCGCGCGACCAGGAGAACCGTGGCCCCGGCCGCGCCGAGCCGCACGGCGGCGACTCGTCCGATGCCCGAGGAAGCCCCGGTGATGAGCACGGTCCGGCCCGCGACGGCGTCGGCGAGGGTGCGGTCGCGCCGCAGCCGGGACAGGCTGACCTGGGTGTCGAGGCCGTGGCGGATCTTGTGCAGCAGCCCACTGATGTCGTGCATGCCCAGTGATGCTAAGTGCCGCACCGGGATTCGGTGGGGGTTCGGATTCGTGCCCCGGTCAGCGCCGGGGATGACGTTCGGAGAGCACGGCGGCGGCATCGATGGCGCGGATACCGAGGAGTGCGGCGGCGGCCGCGATGGTCGCGTGCGTGGCGGGATCATTCGGATGCGCGGAGCCGAGGAGGAGTTCCACCAATTCCATGGCGGCGATCGCTTGTTCACGGGTGACGAGGCGGCCGGGCAGCCAACTAACGCGCCAGTCGGTTTCCTTATTGCCGGGGAGTCTTTCCGCGAACTCATCGGCAATGCCACTCGTAATCGACCAAGCACACACGTACACCCGCGAATTATGCCTCTGACCAGCCGATTTGACTTCTGTTCGTAGCAACACGTAACTTAGTCCAGGTCAGAGCGACACGGACACCGACCCGGAGCCCCAAGGGCCTGGGAAACGAGGTTGGACGAGGAGCGCCTGACGATCACACTAGTTCCACC
>NZ_JBHTVV010000003.1:780614-1057233 GCF_042792755.1 Nocardia sp. NPDC056611 | reverse complement strand
CGCATGAGCTCGAAGTATGCCTCGCGCTCACGCGTCAACGGCCGCCCGCCGCTATGCCGCCCCCGGTCCTCTCGAATCTGAAAGTCCACTACACCCCTTGAGCTGGGATGTTGCGACCACTACTAGAACCCAAGAAATCCGTACGGGGGCTTCGCCATTCGCGGGGGTTGTCAGCGATTCCAGATGCCGCTGTCGATGAAGTCGGACCACACCGTCGCGGGAAACTCCAGGATCGGCCCGAGCCCGCCGTCCTTCGTGTCGCGCACCAGCGTGGCCGCTGCGTCGTGCCGAACTTCGACGCACTGCTTGCCGGAATCGGAGAAGCTCGATTTGTACCATTCGCCCATGACCGGCTTGCTCATGCCGCGTACTCCTTTGCAGTTCGGACCACCAGATCCCTGGTGTCATCCGGTGACAACGCTACCGCTCGCAGACCGTTGATCGCCCTTCGATATTCGTTGACCTCATCGTCGTGTTCATGGAAGACGCTGCCGATGGCTCCTTCCGCGAATACCACCGGCGGCAATGCCATACCGCTTGTGCCCTTGGGGATTTCGAGCAGCATGAAGGCCTGCATGATCAACCCCGGGTGCGGGCCGACCGCGAACGGAATCAAGCGAAGCTCGACGTTGTCACGGGTACCGGCCTCCGCGAGCCAGTGCATTTGTTCCACCATGACCTTCGGAGAGCCCGGCCGGTTCCGCAGAACCGCTTCGGATATGAACGCTTCCAACCGGAATCCGGATTCGTTCAAGCGGGCTTGCCGTTTGGCGGTCAGTTCGATCCGCCGTTCGGTATCCACCGCGGACAGGCTGGGCTCGGTGACATGGATGATCGCCCGCCGATAGTTGGGTGACTGGAGGATGCCGGGGACGATCACCGGCTGGTGCACGATGACCACATCCGCCACGCCCTCGAGCCGTAGGAACTTCTCGAAGTTCGGTGCCACCTGATCCGTGTAGGCCTTCCAGAAGCCCTTCGAATTCCCTTGTGCTTTGGCGGCGCTGTCCTGGGCGCGGACCTCGTCCAGGAGTCTGAGCGCCTCGACTCGGTCCGCCGGCGCCGCGTGGTAGTACTCGAGCAGATCCTTGACCTGTGGCTTCGTGAGTTTGGTCGGGGAGCCCTCCTCCATCCGCATCAGAACGAACCTGGTGACCTCGAGATGCGCCGCCGCAGCCGACAGAGCTGTCCGAGGAGCTTTCGATCGCACCGACTTCATGAAATTGCCGAAATCCATGCGAGAGACCGTCAAACCGGCCATTTGTTAGCCTCGCTATCTGGGGAATGTTCCTTACGCACACGTGCGGAACGCACTTCTATCTTATTCGGCGCGACGTTGGCCATGCACGTATCGCCGCAATACTCTTGGGTGCATCCTTGACGTACCGAACATTCATCGGAAGCAACTGGGAGCCGTAATGCCTTGGGATGCTTGGGCTTTGACGTTCTTGTCCGTAGCTGGGGCAATAATCCTCGTCGTCTGCCTGGTCGAGGATCTGAGAAATTCCGGTCGGTATGGAAATAGGCCCCGCGGCCGTCACCGCCGGGGGCGGAAAGCAATGCGCGCGCGGCGGGAGGTGAATTCCCCATGGACTCCTACGACCGATTGGAGGACTGCGACGTCGGCGACGACGAGCCGACGATGAACTCCACGGAGGCCATGGAATCGCTTGTTCTGCATCGCGATTGCCTCACCGCGCTGTGTGAGCGGAAGATGGCGGCGAGTCAGATCATCCGGGTCGCGCCCGAGCGGCGGAAGTCCGCCAAAGTCATTCCGTTCCCCGCCGCCCGAACGGAGTCGAACCGTGTCCCGCGTGACCGGTGACCGCCACCGCGCACCCCACCGCCCTCCGGCGACTCTCGTCGAGGCGAAGGCCGGGTGGGACCGTCACCGGGCGTGTGCCGACGACTGTCATGCCAAGCGGCACTACGAGTCCGCCGTCCAGCGGATGGTGCGCGGCCGCGGCCCCGGCTGGAACATCTGGCCTGCCGGGGATCGACCGCGCCCCGCCTAACGCCCGGCGAGCGCGGCCACGACGGGAGCGAACCGGTCCGCCACGTGGGCGCCGAATACGAAGTAGGAGAACCCGATCTCCTCTCGGCGCCGCTGGATCTCGTCGATCGCGGCCGCCGGGTCGTCCGGCAGCACGGTCACCGCGTCGGCCGCATGCCACGCGGCGGTGTCGGTGGTGGGCGGCGCCATGTGCGGCGCGACCGTGTCCCCGACCACCGGCACGGCCAGCGCGAGCTCGGGCCCGTCGGCGTGGCGAAACTCCTGCGCCAGCTTCTGGACCTCCCCTCGCGGCTGATCCCCCAACGCGAGCGTGACCGTATCCGCGACCTCCGCCGCCAATGCCCGAGCCTTCGGCCCGAACACAGCCATCGCCACCGGCGTATGCCGTTCGGGCCCATCCAATTCCCGCAGCATCCGCACCGCTTCCCGCATCTCCGCCAACCGCTGCCCCGGCGAGGGCACACCGTCGACCCCCTTCCCCGCCAACTCCTCCGCGATCCCCGGCCGCCCCACGCCGATCCCCATCTCGAACCGTCCCTCGGTCACCAGCGACAGCGAATGCGCCTCCCACGCCGTCAACCACGCCGGCCGCAACGGCGACGCGTAAACCCAAGTCCCCACCCGCAGATCGGTCTCCGCCGCGACGGTCGCCAACATCGGCCCCGGCGCGGGCTGTAACTGCGGGAAGTCCGGCATCAACAACGTCGAATACCCATGCCCCGCCACCCGCCGAGCCTGCTCCCGCCAAGCCTTGACGTCACTCCTGAGCGGCGCGACAACCCCGAATCGAAACGGCCTCGTCATCCCGATCTCCTGTCTCTAGGTCTACCCACAGGATTCGACGCCGCACGCCGCCGAAATTCATCGGGCCACCACGAAACCCCGGCGAACTACCCGCCCCAGGTCTCCTCGCCGAACAACGGGATCTGCCGTGAGGGGGCGGCGCCTCCGAGGCGGCGCAGGCACCTCGCGCAGGTGACGTCCGCCCGGGTCGGTTCCAGCGCGGTGGGATCCCACCCGGAGATCCCGGTGTGGCACAACAGTTCCGGCACTTCCTCCCCCTCGACCCATTGGCCGAGGCTGACTGCGTGCACGGTGCGCCCACGCCGAACGACCGCGTGCACACCCGGCGAGCCGAAGGTGGCCCGGGTGGAAGCGGCCAGGGGCCCGATGTCGGTCATGTGCCCAACGATAAGGACGGACACCGACAACCACGGACCGCCCGACCGCGGGATCACCCACGAGCGCCGACCGCAGGATCACCCGCGAGCGGGCGGATCAGTGGGGTTGTTGCACTTGGCCTTTCGCCCAGGCCCAGGCCGTCAAGAGCCAGTCGGTGTCGACCTTGCGCAAGGCCAGGGTGAAGACCGCGCCGGTTTGCAGCACCGGTTCGCCCCGCACGTTGTAGCCGAAGGTCACCGGGACAACGACATAGGCGGTCGGGTCGGCGATATCGACATGATGGGGTTCACCGAGTTCGATGCGGTAGTCGGAAACTCCGAGATGCTCGCCTTCCGCGAGCGCATCCCTCCACCAGTCCGCCGCGGCAGTCGGCCCCTGCCACACGTGCGGCGACATCCCGTCCAGAATCTGCATCGGGTCGGCGCACGCCGCGACCATCGCCTTCTCGTCGCCGTTGTTGAACGCATCGACGTAGCGGCGCACCGTCTCCATAGGATCGTTCGAGTCAGTCACCACAGCACTCCTCGCCCTGTCTCGTTTCACGCGGTGAATACAGGTAAGAGAACGCACCTCAGCGGCAACGTTAGCACCGAGGAATGGAACGGTTGAGGGTCGTTTCGGTCCTGGCGGGTGTCGGCACCAGCCAGGACCGACACTCCCGCGGCCGGGGACAGTCCGGTCAGGAAGCGTTGCGCGCCGGGGCGATGCGAGCCAGCGCGCCGATCTCCAACGCGGTCCACACGGCGCCGTCGGGACCGGGGGTGATGCCGTGCGGTTCGGAGTGCGGGGTGGGCAGGTCGTGGATGGTGAGGGCACCGTCGGGGGTGATCGTGCCGACGCGGTTGCCGCCCCATTCGGTGAACCAGACGGTGCCGTCGGCGTCGACGGTGACGGCGTGGGGGCGGGCGGCGCGGTCCGGCAGCGGGAACTCGGTGATCTGACCGTCGGGGGTGATCCGGCCGATCTGACCGGCGGCGATCTCGACGAACCACAGCTCGCCGGCGTGCCCGGCGGCGATCCCGACCGGGGCCGCGGCCGCCGTCGGCAGGGGGTGCAGGGCGATCTCGCCGTCCATGCCGATGCGTCCGATGGCGTTCGCCTGGTTGAGGGTGAACCACATTCCGCCGTCGCCGCCGGCGGTGATCGCCGAGGGGAAGGCGCCCGCGACAGGGAGTGAGAACTCGGTGATGCGGCCGTCGACGGTGATCCGGCCGATGCGGTCGGCGGCGGTCTCGGTGAACCACAACGCGCCGTCGGGTCCCGCCGCTATGCCGAACGGACCGGAACCCGTTGCGGGCAGACCGAATTCGTCGATGACGCCGTCGGTGGTGATGCGCCCGATCCGGTCCGCCTGGTACTCGGTGAACCACAGCGCGCCATCGGGTCCCGGTGTGATGATGGTCGGCCCGCAGCCGGGGTCCAGCGGGTGGCTCGTCGGCTGCTCGCCGGGGACCAGTCGGCCGATCCGGGCGCTGTGGACGAGGGTGAACCACAATGCGCCGTCCGGCCCCGCCGTGAGGGCGTAGGGTCCGGCCGCACTGTCGGCCACAGCGTGCTCTTCGATGGATACCTGGGTCAAAGGGACTCCTCCACATCGTGTTCGGCAGCGATGAGTTCGATGTCAGCCGGTGTTCCGGCCAGGGTCTGGTTCGGTGCGCTCACCGAGGCGCCCGGAAGCCGCCGATCTGCTCTTCGAGCAGTTCGGCCAGCCGCAGCGGGGTGCGGTCCTCGAACATCGGGCCGATGAGCTGCACCCCCACCGGCAGTCCCTCGGGGGACAGGCCCGTCGGGACAGCGGTGGCGGGCAGCCCCGGCATGGTGGCCATGCCGGCCCAGACGAGCTGGTCGAAGTACGGGTACTCGACGCCGTCGATGTCGACGTGCCGATTCTCCAGACTGCCGTTGTGGTCGTGCGGGAAGGCGGGAGTGGGCGTGATCGGGCACACCACGGCATCGAACTCGGTGAAGAACCGCCGCCAGGCGTGGCGGTGGAGTTCGCGCCGGTTGTTCGTCTCGACCCACTCGCGGTGGCTGAGCACCATGCCGCGCACCCGCGCGGCATCGAGACTCCGGTCGTCCGCGCCCAGGGCGGCGGCACGGATCCGCAGCTGTTCGTACACGTCGACGGGAAGGTTCGCGGCGGCGTTCGACAGCATGAGCTGCATGTAGACCGTCGCCGCTTCGGTCGGGTCGGGCAGCAGCGGGCTGTGCCGTTCGACGCGGGCGCCCGCGTCGGCGAGCGCGTCCGCGACCCGGTTCACGCCCGCCCGCACCGCCGATCCGGACGGAATCAGCGGATGGTCCTCGATGATCAGGACCCGGAAGTCGGCCGGCCGCTCGTGACGCGCGGGCGGCAGAGCGAGGTCGTAGGCGATGCCGTGGGTCAGCGGGTCCGGTCCGGCCATCACGTCGAGCAGGAGCGTGAGGTCGCGGGCAGTGCGGGCCATCGGACCGACGACAGCGAGGTCGAGGTCGATCGGCAGGGCCGGCGCGGGCGGCGCGACCATGCCGCGGGTCGGCGCCAGTCCCAGCGACGGCTTGTGCGCGTAGATGCCGCAGAAATGCGCGGGGGTGCGCAGCGAACCGGCGAGGTCGGAGCCGATGGACAGCGCGCCGAACCCGGACGCCAGCGCCGCCGCCGAACCACCGGACGACCCACCCGACGTGCGGCTGTGATCCCACGGATTGTTGGTGGTGCCGTAGATGTCATTGAAAGTCTGGATGTCTCGCAGCATCAGCGGCACATTCGTCTTACCGAGCAGCACCGCGCCGGCGGCCTTCAACCGCGACACCTGGACCGCGTCCTCGGCCGGAACATGGTTCGCGTGCTGTGGGATGCCCCAGGTCGTGGGCAGTCCCGCCATGTCGTAGGACTCCTTGACCGTCACCGGGATGCCGAGCAGCGGCCGATCCTCGCCGCGGGCGCGGGCCTCGTCGGCGTGGCGTGCGGCGGCCCGCGCACGATCGAAGTCGGGTACACAGATCGCGTTGATCGCCTTGTCGTCGCGCTCGATGGCGGCGATCGCCTCGTCGGTCAGTTCCACCGAGGTCACCGCGCCGCGCCGCAACGCGGCCGCGAGTTCTTCTGCCGATCGAAGATTCCATTGCATGAATACGACGCTATTGGCCTGCCACAACAGCCATAAAATGCCGGTTCTCGCAAACGAGAAATGCCCAACGGGTGTCCTTCGGCGCGAATTGTCGGATTCGTTCTGCCATATCCCAGGTCACGACGTCGGCCGGGCCGAATACATGGGGCCGAGCCATGAAGTGCCTTTCGGCACAACGGGATAGATGTCACAGCCGGACCCGGCGGCCCCTTCATCCGCGGGTGCGGGCGGTCGGTCGCCGGATCGATCCGGGAAATACATGCGTAGAACGGCCCTGAGCGGCTACGCTGAACCGACAAATAGATAGCTGAGAGTTGCCTGTATCCTGCTCCGGCAGGATCGCCGCTGCACACCGCGTTGCACCGAAGTCACCTATTGGCCACTCACGCGAGGGCGAGCCCGGACGCGCGACAACCCCATCAGGAGGCCGGTCATGGCCGAAAACACCAAGCCATCACTGCTTTCCCGTATTTCCATGAAGCAGTGGTTCGCCATCGCTCTGGCCATCCTGGCCCTGGTGTTCATCGCCGAGAACCGCCACCGCGTCGACATCGAATTCCTGCTGCTCACCATTCGCTCCCCCATGTGGCTGGTACTCCTGGTGACCTTCGGCGTCGGCTGGCTCTCCGGCGTCCTCAGCCGACGCGGCCGCTGACCTCCCTCGCCACCGCGACGCCACTGTCGAAGGTGATCCCCGCCGCGGCGACCCGATAGCGCGGGTCGACGGCGTCCCATGCCTCGACGAGAGGATCGGCCGTGGTGAACGCGACCGGGGTGAACTGGTGGTTCAGCTCGATGGTGACGCCGTCGGATCGGAAGCCGATCACCCTCCCCGGGTACGGGTTTCGGCGCATGAACTCCCGGATATCGATCGGCATCGCACTCCCTATCGGTCGACGAGGTAGCGCTGCATCAGGACGGTGTTGAAGGGTCGTGTCTCGACCAGGCGGAGTGGGATGCGTTTGTCCAGCATGGGGAACATGGGGGTGCCGCCGCCGAGGATGATGGGCGCTACGAAGAGTTGGTACTCGTCGATGAGGTCGTGGGGGATGAGGGAGGCGGCCAGGTTCGCGCCGCCGACCTCCATGACGCCGTCACCCTCGGACTTGAGCCTGCGGACCACGTCGACCGCGTTCTCACTGACCAAGGTGCTGTTCCACTCGACCTCGGTGAGGGTGCGGGAGAACACGTACTTGGGCTTGGCGGTCCAGAGCTCCCCGAACTCGCGCATGATCGGCCCTTCGTCCGCGGGGACGTGGGGCCAGAAGTCCGCCATCAATTCATAGAGGCGACGACCGTGCAGGGAAATGTCGATCTCGCGGTACCGATCGTTGTGGAACTGGTGAAGTTCCTCATCCGGGTCGGTCCAGTCGATATTGCCGTCGCGATCGTTGATGTACCCGTCCAGGGACACGCTGATGCCATAGCTCAGTTTCCGCATAGCTGAGTAGACCTCCTCGACGCTCGAAACTCATCGGTGCGCTGCGGATCCCGGCCATCATCGCACCCGGAGGCCGTGGCCGGGACATACAGCGGGGCGGAATCACTCGGGTTGGAGGTCGATGGCGCTGGTGCCGGTGGTGACGTCGTAGGGGACGGAGACCTGGTCGTGGGCGATGAGCCACGTGTTGTCAAGTTTGCGGAGGCCGTAGGTTACGCGAACCCACATGCCGGGGATTCGGTCGCCGGAATTCGCTGTGCCGGAAAGGCGGGCGAAGGCGTGGCCGTAGGCGACGTCAGCGCCGATGGTCAGGGTCAGGTCACGGAGTTCGTAGTTCACAGTTTCGAAGAACTGGAAAACCTTTGACCAGTTCGCGAGTTTGGCTTCGATGCCGACGTGCTGGAGTGGGGGTTCGACGTCGAAGGAGATGACGTCGGGGGTGTAGGCGTGGCGGATGGCTTCGAGGTCCCCGGCGTGCAGGGCCTTCATCACGCTGTCGATCTGCCCGCGGATCGCGGCCTCCTCCGAGGCGGTGCCGTCGGATCGAACGTTGCTGGATGCGTTCATGATTCGCTCCTAGGAGTTCACGAGAGTGGATTCGGCGGACCGCAGCGGCGCGAGCGCGCCGGTCCAGGCGATCAGCTGGTCGAGGGTCTTGCCGAGGGTGGCGGCGTGTGCGGCGCTCGGGACGAACGTGGTCTGGTTCTCGAAGTCGGTGAGGACCGAAATCCCCACCTGGTAGCCGACATCCGCCATGCCGAGGGTGCTGCACACCGCGCGCAGCTGCACCACGGCGCGAGCGCCGCCGTTGACGCCGTACGAGACGAATCCGACCGCCTTGTTGTTCCACTCGGCGAACAGGTGGTCGAGGGCGTTCTTCACGACCCCCGGATATCCGCCGTTGTACTCGGGGGTCACGATGACGAACCCGTCGCAGGCGGCGATGCGTTCGGCCCACGCGCGGGTGGACTCGTTCGCGGAAGGGCCGAACATCGGCGGGACGGGCTCGTCGAAGTGCGGGAGGGGGTGGTCGCGCAGGTCGATCAGGTCGTAGTCGGCGTCGCCGCGCGTCGAAGCCTGGTCCCGCACCCAGCGGGCGATCTGCGAGCCTTTGCGGTTGGGCCGGGTACTGCCGAGGATGATGCCGATTCTGGTCATGACCGAACTCCTGCTCTACTGAACGTTGCTTGCCCAACCGACGAAGCAGCCGTCCGGAATGTCAGGCCGCCGCCCGTCACCCTGACCGAGACGCCTCGCGTCGCTCACATTCTTGGTCGCCGCATCGTCGATATCGGTAATGGCACGCAGACCGAAGGAGCCGACCATGACCGACCCGCAGCTGCCCGCGGTGATGAACGAACGCCGTCAGCTGATCAACCTCGCCTACCGGCTGCTCGGGTCGCTGGCCGAGGCGGAGGACGTGGTGCAGGAGACCTACGCGCGCTGGTACGCGCTGACCGAACCCCAGCGGCAGGAGATCGAGACGCCCGGGGCGTGGATGACCACCGTCGCCAGCCGGATCTGCCTCGACCTGCTCGGTTCGGCGCGCGCCCGGCGGGAACGGTATGTCGGCGAATGGATTCCGGAGCCGGTACCCGGCCGGACCGACTGGTTGGACGGGCTCGCGCCCGCCGATCCCGCCGACCGGGTCACGCTCGACGAGTCGATCAGCATGGCGTTCCTCGTCGTCCTGGACTCCATGACGCCCGCCGAACGGGTCGCCTTCGTGCTGCACGACGTGTTCCGGTACTCGTTCGCCGAGGTCGCCGATATCGTCGGCCGCTCCCCCGCCGCCTGCCGCCAGCTCGCCTCCAGCGCCCGACGCCGCATCGACACCTCCCGCGCGCCGTCCAGCAGCGAACGCGCCGACGTGGTCCGGGACTTCAAACGGGCTTGGGAGACACAGGATATCGAGGCGCTCATCGGGCTGCTCGACCCGCGCGCGACCGCCACGGCGGACGGCGGCGGCCTCGCGCTCGCGTTCCTCGAGCCGATCATCGGGCGCGAGCAGATCGCACGGGCCTGGATGGAGATCGCCGCACGCGGGCTCCCGATGACGCTGATCGAGCGGACCGTCAACGGACAGCCCGGTCTGGTCGCCGAGCTCGACGACGCCGTCGTCTCGGTCTACGCCTTCGACATCGCCGACGGGCGGATCACCCGCATCTGGGTGATCCGGAATCCGGAGAAGCTGCGGCCCTGGACATCCGGGCTCGCCTGAGACGTCGCCGGGCCGGACAGCTGGTGTCGGCCCGGCGACCACCCTCTACTTCAGATGCCGGTCGAAGAAGCGGTTCGCCGCTTCCCCCGCATGCTGCGGGACGCCGGTGTGACCGCCCATATTCGCGTTCAACGTCTTCTCCTTCGAACCGAACGCGTCGAACAGGTCCAAGGCCATCTGCCGGTCGTTGCCCTCGTCGTCCCACTGCAGCAGGACGTGCAGCGGAATGGTGACCTGGCGAGCCTCCTCCATGATGGCCCGGGGCACGAAACTCCCCGCGAACAGGACCGCGGCCGCGATGCGCGGCTCGACCACCGCCAGGCGGGCGCCGATGGAGATCACCCCGCCCGAATACCCGACCGGGCCGCCGATCTCGGGCAGATCCAGGAGGGCGTCCAGGGCGGCCCGCCATTCCGAAACCGCCTGGTCCAGCAGCGGGAGTATGAGGCGGTCGACGATATCGTCGGTGACCGGCTCGCCGGCCCGCAGCGCCCGCTGCAGATCCGCGCGAGCCTGATCGACGCCGGCGAGACGGGGCCGCACACCGCTGCCGGGGAGTTCGAGGGCGGCCGCCGCGTAGCCCGCCGCCACGGCGGATCGGGCCCTGCCCAGCAATCGCGGGTACATCGTCGGCAGCCCGGCGGCGGAATGACCGACCAGGATCAGCGGTGCCGGGGCGGCGACGGTCGTGGGCGTCCACAGGATGCCGGGGATCTCGCCGAGAGTGAATTCACGCTCGAGAACGGAGTCGTCGAGACGCTTTTCGGAAATGAATTGCATGGTCGTGCCTTTCGGAGTGCACAGAACGGCGCTCCCGGACGACCTATCGCCCGACCATGACTCCGGAGGGGAGCACCCATGTCGATACTGCGTTCACGGGTATCACCTCCTCGTCCTCTGGCACGGTCCCCGGAAAAGTAGCAATGGTCGCCCGGGTCGTCAAAGGGTTTTCCCGAAGACTCCGACGCGGTCAGAGCAGGGCGGCGACCTGCTTCGCCGTCTCCTTCGCCGACCCGGGATTCTGGCCGGTCACCAGATTGCCGTCGACCACGGCGTAGGAGACGAACGGCAGCATGGCCTTCTCGTACCGCGCGCCCCGTTTCTTCATCTCCTCCTCCGCATTGTAGGGCACCAGCTTGTCGACGCGCGCGAGAACCTCTTCCTGCCAGGCGAATCCGGTGAGTTTGCGACCCGCCACCAGGTAGGAGCCGTCGGAGAGGCGGGTGTTGAGCAGGCCGCAGTAGCCGTGGCAGACCGAGGCGACGATGCCGCCGCGTTCGAAGATCTCGCGGGTGATGCGTTGCAGGCCTTCGCTGTCGGGGAAGTCGTACATGACCGCGTGGCCGCCGGTGAAGTAGATGGCGTCGTAGTCGGCCGAATCGATCTCGCCGGGGGCGGCGGTCTTCTCCAGCAGGTTCATCCGGGCCGGGTCGGCGCGCCACGCCTTCGCGGTGCGGTCGTAGTTGGGGAACTTCAGCGACCGCGGTTCCAGCGGGGACGGCCCGCCCGCGGGGCTGACCAGGGTCTGATCGAAGCCGTGCTGCTCGAAGACGTGCCAGGCGTGAGTGAGTTCGGACAGCCACAGGCCGGTCGGATGGGACGGATCGTCGTAGTGGCCGACATTGGTCACGACATTCAAGATGCGCTTGGACATGCTCGAAACTCCTTCTGGTCGTGGATTATTCGGTTACGTGGGCGGGGCTCCCGGCGGCGGGCAGGGAGAGGACGGCGGCGAACGCGGCCCGCACGTGATCGGCCACCTCTCGACTCGACTCCGCCGGGAGCTTGCCGTCCAGGTGCAGGAACGCCAGCCCGTGGGCCAGCGCCCAGCCCGCCGAGGACAGCGCGTCCGAGCCGCCGTCCGGGAAGACGCAGGCCATCGCGAGACGCAGGAGATCGTGGATCTCCTCCGCCGCCGCGACCCGCTCCTCGCCGCCCGCGTCGCAGGCGGTGCCGAACATCAGGCGGAACAGGGCGGGGCGGCGCAGGGCGAACTCCACGTAGACGACCGCCAGTTCGGCGAGGTCGGCGGGTGATTCCGGGAGCCGGCGGCCCTGGGTCAGGTCGGCCTTCAGGTCGCGCAGGCCTTGCGCGGCCAGCGCGGATTCCAGGGCCTCGCGGTCGGCGAAGTGCCGGTAGGGGGCGGTCGGTGAGACGCCCACCTCGCGGGCCAGGGCCCGCAGCGAGAACGGTTCACCGGCCTCGAGTCCACGCATCGCCGCCGCCAGCAGCGAGACGCGCAGGTCGCCGTGATGGTAGCCACTCTTCACTGATGTTGACACTGCTTACACTCCCTCCTAGCCTCATGTTAGCAATGTAAACATACCGCGTTCAGGAGAAAGCTGATGACACCGGTCTTCGAACCGTTCACGCTACCCAACGGCGTCACACTGCCGAACCGGCTGGTCAAGGCCGCGATGGAAGAGAACATGGCCGCCGCCGGCCAACTCCCCGACCACGCCCTGTTCGAGCTGTACCGGCGCTGGAGCGGCGGCGGCGTCGGGCTGATCATCACCGGCAACGTCATGGTGCACGCGGACGCCCTGACCGGGCCGGGCGGCGTCGTCCTCGACCAGGATTCGCCGCTGGAACCGTTCCGGCGGTGGGCCACCGCGGCCACGAGCGGCGGGGCGCGGGTGTGGATGCAGATCAATCACCCCGGGCGGCAGGTGCGGGCGGATATGCCCGGCGTCGCGTGGGCCCCCTCCGCCGTCCGGGTCGATATCGGCAAGACCAGCAAGATGTTCGCCGAGCCGGTCGCGATGAGCGCGGCACAGATCGCGGAAACGGTGCGGCGATTCGCCGAAACCGCCCGCCGCGCAGCCGAAGCCGGATTCGACGGCGTCGAAATCCATGCCGCGCACGGCTACCTGCTGTCGCAGTTCCTCTCGCCGCTGGCCAACCGGCGCACCGATGAGTGGGGCGGCAGTCTGGAGAACCGGGCCCGACTGCTCCTCGACATCGTGCGCGCGGTCCGGGCCACGGTCGCTCCCGAATTCGCGGTCGCCGTGAAACTCAACTCCGCCGACTTCCAGCGCGGCGGCTTCGACGCCGACGACGCGGCCGCCGTGATCGCCATGCTCGCTCCCCTCGGCGTCGACGTCGTCGAACTCTCCGGCGGCAGCTACGAGGCGCCCGCCATGACCGGCCAGGCCGGCGACGACCGCACCCGCGCCCGCGAGGCCTACTTCCTCACCCTCGCCGCCGAACTCGCCACCACCAGCCCACTCCCCCTCATGCTCACCGGCGGCATCGTCCGGCGACGTGTGGCCGAAGAAGTCCTGGCGGGCGGCGTCGACCTGGTCGGCATGGGCACCGCCCTCGCCGTCGACCCCGACCTCCCCACCACCTGGCGCCACGAGCCCGACGCCGCCGTCGAACTCGCCCCCGTCCGCATGAAGAACAAAGCCATGGCCTCCGCCGCCTCCATGGCCCGTGTCCGCCGGCAACTCCGCCGCCTCGGCGCAGGCCGCCCCACCCGCCCCACCCTCAACCCCACCCTCGCCCTCCTCCAGGAAACCGCCCTCCAACGCCGAGCCCTCCGCCGCTACCGCACCTGGCTCACCACCCGCGCCGCCTAGCCCTGGGGCTGCCACATCGCTTGGGACGATATCGAATTCTGATGCGGCGGGGCCATGCCGTTCATGTCGGCCGAGCCCTCGGCCATGACGTGTAGGACCAGGATGGCGGCGATCAGGGCGATGAGGAAGCCGAGGATCGCGCCCAGCAGGATCCAGGCCGCGTCTCCGAGTTTGCGCCGCATCGGGCCCCCTTCAGGGATTCGGGATCGAACCTGACGCTATCGGGAGTGCGTGGAGCGGGGCGGGCGTTCGTGGCGATCTTATTCCGTTGCCCGCCTTGGGGTTTGCGTTGACAATGAGGCCCACTGTCGACGGGGGAGGAAGCTCGTGAATCTGGATTTCGGTGTGCACCCGCTGTTTTCGTGGTACGTCGTACTACTACTGGTGAGCGGGACCGTCCTCTGGATCCTGGTGATCCCGCCGCGGCTGGACTGGTGGTGGCGGCTGGCCAACGCGGCCTGCGGCAGCCTGTGCGCCGGATATGGAGTTTATCTCGCATTCTTCTACCACTCCGGGACCTACCTGGTGATTCTCCAACTGTTCCTGCTCCCCGCCATGCTGGTGGTCATCTCGGTGTCGGCACTGCGCGGGGACACGACGCGCGGGCAGGGGTGACACAAAAGTGGCGCATCACCGGGAGGTGACGCGCCACTCGAGTGGGGTGGGTCAGCCGCGGATCTTGGCTGCGACGGTGGCCACGGCGGAGTCGGCGGGGAGTTCCTCCGCGGTGCCGGCGAAGCGGTCGCGGAGTTCGATCTTGCCTTCGGCCCAGCCTCGGCCGACCACCACGATGTAGGGCATGCCGAGGAGTTCGGCGTCCTTGAACTTCACGCCGGGCGACGCGGTGCGGTCGTCGAGGAGGACCTCGAAGCCGAGGGAATCCAGTTCGGCGGCAACCTGTTCGGCGCCCGCCCGGGCGGCGTCGTCCTTGTTGGCGATGACGACGTGGACGTCGAACGGGGCGACCTCGCGGGGCCAGCGCAGGCCCTTGTCGTCGTGCTTCTGCTCGGCGAGCACCGCGACCATGCGGGAGACGCCGACACCGTAGGAGCCCATGGTGAGGCGGACCGGCTTGCCGTTCTCGCCCAGGACATCCACCTGGAAGGCGTCGGTGTACTTCTGGCCCAGCTGGAAGATGTGGCCGATCTCGATGCCGCGGGCGGCCTCGAGCACGCCGCGGCCGTCGGGCGACGGGTCGCCGTCACGAACCTCGGCGGCCTCGATGGTGCCGTCAGCGGTGAAGTCACGACCGGCGACCAGGCCGACATAGTGCTTGCCGGGCTCGTCGGCGCCGGTGATCCAGCTGGTGCCGGACACCACACGGGGGTCGACCAGATAGCGGATGCCGTTGTCGAGCAGGGCCTTCGGGCCGATGTAGCCCTTCACCAGGAACGGGTTGGCCTTGAAGTCGGCCTCGTCGAGCAGTTCGACGGCGGCGGGCTCGACCGACGCCTCCAGGCGCTTCTCGTCGACCTCGCGGTCGCCGGGGACGCCGATGCCGAGCAGCTCGGTCTTGCCGTCGGGGTAGACCAGCTTGACCATGACGTTCTTGAGGGTGTCGGCGGCGGTGACCTCACGGCCCAGCACCTTGTCGATACCCGCGCCGTTCGCCCACTCCACCAGGGTGGCGATCGTCGGGGTGTCGGGCGTGTCGTGGACGGCGGCCTCGGCCTGGCCCTCGATGGCGATCGCGGGCGGCGCGGCGGTGACCACGGCCTCCACGTTCGCGGCGTACCCGGACTCGCGGCAGATGACGTAGGTGTCCTCACCGACCGGGCTGTCGGCCAGGAACTCTTCCGACGCCGAACCACCCATCGCGCCGGAGGTGGCGGCCACGATCACGTACTTCACGCCGAGGCGGTCGAAGATCTTCTGGTAGGCCTCGCGGTGAGCGTTGTAGCTGTTCTTCAGCCCGTCCTCGTCGAGGTCGAAGGAGTACGAGTCCTTCATGACGAACTCGCGGCCGCGCAGGATGCCCGCGCGCGGACGGCCTTCGTCCCGGTACTTGGTCTGGATCTGGTACAGCGTGACCGGCAGATCCTTGTACGAGTTGTACTCACCCTTCACGGTGAGCGCGAACAGCTCCTCGTGGGTGGGGCCGAGCAGGTAGTCCTGACCCTTGCGGTCCTTGAGCCGGAACAGGCCGTCGCCGTACTCGGTCCAGCGGTTGGTGGTCTCGTACGGCTCGCGCGGCAGCAGAGCCGGCAACGAGATCTCCTGCGCGCCGATGGCGTTCATCTCCGCCCGGACCACGTCCTCGACCTTGCGCAGCGTGCGCAGGCCGAGCGGCAGCCACGAATAGACGCCGGGCGCGATGCGACGCACGTATCCGGCACGCACCAGCAGCTTGTGGCTGGGCACCTCGGCGTCGGCGGGATCGTCGCGCAGGGTGCGCAGGAACAGGTGGGAGAGGCGGGTGATCACGGATGAACACAGTAGCCGCTGCTAGCGAACAGTTCCCAAGGCATTACCGTGTTGGCTCGTGCTGGTGCTGCTGCCTCCCTCAGAAACCAAGTCCGACGGTGGTTCGGGCGGTCCCCTGGACCTGGATTCCCTCGCGATGCCGCAGCTCACGGCGGTGCGCGACAAACTGGTCACCGAAGTCATCGGATTGGCCGCCGACGCCGACGCCTCCCGGGCCGCGCTCGGGCTGGGCAAGGGGGCTGACGCGGAGATCGCCCGCAATGCCGCCCTGCGCACCTCCGCCACCCGCCCCGCCCTGGACCGGTACACCGGCGTCCTCTACGACGCGCTGGACGCCGCGGGCTTCACGAAGGCGCAGCGCGCCAAGGCCGAAGCCCGGCTCGGCATCGGGTCGGCGCTGTTCGGCGTGGTGCGGGCCGGCGACCCGATCCCCGCCTACCGGCTCTCGGGGGGCTCCAAACTGCCGGGACTGCCGACGCTGCAGTCGCTGTGGAAGCCGGTGCTGCCGGAGGCGCTGCGCGCCGAGGCGGCCGGACAGCTGGTCGTGGACCTGCGTTCGGGCACCTACCAGAACCTGGGCCGCATCCCCGGCGCGGTCACCGCCACCGTCCTCACCGAACGCCCCGACGGCTCCCGAACCGTCGTGAGCCACTTCAACAAACACCACAAGGGCCTGCTGGCCCGCGCCCTGGTGCTGACCCGCACCGAACCGTCCACCATCGACGCCCTGGCCAAGGTCGCCGAGAAGGCCGGGCTGCGCACCGAGATCGCGTCCCCGACCGAGCTGCTCATCATCACCAACTGATCCGGGGCTCGATAGAGTGGCCGGGTGGAACCCAACGAGCTCTCCCCCGAGGTCCTCGAACTCGCGAGCAAGATCTTCGACCTCGCCCGCACCGGCGACGCCGCCACCCTGGCCGCCTACCTCGACGCCGGCGTCCCGGTGAACCTCACCAACGACAATGGCGACACGCTGCTCATGCTCGCCGCCTACTACTCCCACCCCGACGCGGTCACCGCCCTCCTCAACCGCAAGGCCGACCCCAACTTCGGCAACGACAAGGGCCAAACCCCGCTCTCCGGAGCCGTTTTCAAGGGCTCCGACGAGATCGTGAACGCCCTCCTCGCCGCCGGAGCCGACCCGGAAGCGGGCAGCCCGTCGGCCCGCGACGCCGCCGAAATGTTCGGCCAGACCAAGTACCTGAAGCTGTTCGGCCAGTAGTCACTTCCGCCAGAAGAAATGGTGGGTCACACCGCTCGGACTCGGGATGCGCTCCAGCTCGAAGCGGTCGGTGAGTTCGTCCGGTGTGATCCAGAGGCGTTCGCCGTGGCCGAATTCGACCGGGGCGACGGCCACGTGCAGCTGGTCGATGAGGTCGGCTTCGAGGAATTCCCGGACCGTGGCCACGCCGCCGCCGATGCGAACGTCCTTGCCGTCGGCGGCCTCGAGTGCCTGAGCCAGGGCCTCCTTCGGGGTGGCGTCCAGGAAATGGAAGGTGGTGGCGCCCCGGATGATCGACGGCCGCACGTGGTGGGTGAGGACGAACACCGGGGTGCCGAAGGGCGGTTCCGCACCCCACCAGCCCTCCCACTCGTAGTTCTCCCAGGGACCACGCTGGGGGCCGAACTTGTTGCGCCCCATGATCTCCGCGCCGATATTGCGGTGCCACTCGCGGGTGCAGTAGTCGTCGAGGCCGTAGGTGCCGCCCGGCTCGGTGCGGGTGGGGGCGTGGGCGGTGGCCCCCGACCAGGAGAACAACGCGGTCGCGTCGGCATCGCCGAAGGGACGCTCGAGGCTCTGGCCGTGACCGGCCCCATAGCCGTCGCTCGAGATGTTGAAGTTGTGTACCCGCACCATCTGAGTCATCCGATAGCCCTTTCTGGTTGCGATCTGCAATCAGTTTTCGACCGTATCTAGACTGATCTCGTGACGCAACCAGTTGCATCGGGCAAGTTGACGACCGCACCCGGCAAATCGGGCTGCCCGATCAATATGACGGTCGAGCTCCTCGGGGACCGGTGGAGCCTGATCGTGGTGCGCGACATCATGTTCAGCGGCGCGACCCACTTCCGCGAACTGCTCGCCGGATCGATGGAGGGCATCGCCTCCAATGTGCTCGCGTCCCGCCTCGCGAAACTGGTCGACGCCGGTCTGCTCACCCGCGACGACGATCCGAGCCATCGCCAGAAGGTCGAATACCACCTGACCGAGGCCGCGATCCAGCTCGTCCCGGTACTGGCCAACCTCGGCGCGTGGGGCGCCCGCTGGCTCGACACGACCCCCGAACTCACCATCCGAGCCGAGCTGCTGGCCGCGGGCGGCCCCAGCCTCTGGGATCGATTCATGGCCGAACTCCGCGACATCCATCTGCACGGCGCCCCGGCCCCGCCGGACGGCGTCCTGGCGGAATTGACCGCCGCCTACGAAGAAGTCGCCCGGCGCGAAGCAGCGGCCGGAGCCTGAGCCCGACGATCCGGCCCCGCCGGGTCGGCACTCCGCCCCCACGATTCCGACGGCATGATCCCGGCACCCACCGCCGATAATGTCGATCCGGTGATACGAAGCGGCAGCACTGACTTCGAACAATCCGCCGAACCGCCCGAGCACGACGACGAGGCCGATACACCCTCGAGGATCGGCGACGCCATGGCGATAGCACTCGGCATGCTGATCGGCCTGCTCGTCTTCCTGGCCCTGCTCATCGCGTGCTTCTACGAGGTGAGCAAGGCCTTCGGTGATCAGAACGCCGCCGGCATCACCGAAACCATCGTGGACCTACGAGGCCGGATCCGAATCGAGTCCAATGACGGTTCGGCGGTTATGCATTGGGGGTGGTCCGGGCGATTCATAATTCGTGATGGGAATCGTTCGGGGGACCGCCACGCGGCGGACCGTATTGGCGGGGGCCGGAGCCCTCGCGTTGGGGGCTGCGGTGGGGTCGACGGTGGCGTGTCTGCCGGAGACCGCGTCGATGCCCGCGCCCGCGGAGAGCGGGATCGACCACATCATCGTCGTGATGATGGAGAACCGGTCGTTCGATCACTACCTGGGGTGGCTGCCGGGGGCGAACGGGAAGCAGGATCTCACGTTCGCCGATCGGAACGGAGTGGCGCGCAAGACATTCCATCTCGCCACCACGCAGGGGTGTGAGTATCACGATCCGGATCACTCGTTCGAGGGCGGGCGGGTCGAGTTCAACGACGGGAAGTGCGACGGGTGGCTGCGGGCCGGGACCAATGACGAGTTCTCGATCGGGTACTACCGGAAGGAGGATCTCGGGTTCTACGGGAACGCGGCGCCGGCGTGGACGGTGTGCGACAACTACTTCGCGGCGATCATGGCCGAGACGCTGCCGAACCGGTTGTATCAGCATGCGGCACAGACCGATCGGATTCACAGTTCGACCGACGTCTCGAAGCTGCCGACCATCTGGGATCGGTTGAAGGACGCCGATGTTCAAGCCCGCTACTACTTCTACGACGCGCCGTTCCTGGCGCTGTGGGGCACCAAGTACCTCTCCATCGCGCGCCGGTTCCCGACCTTCCTGTCCGACTGCGCGGCCGGGACGCTGCCCGCGGTGTCCTTCGTGGACCCCAAATTCCTCGACGAAGCCACCGGAACCTCCGCCGACGACCACCCGCACGCCGATATCCGTGCCGGGCAGGCGTTTCTGAACCAGGTGTATCAGGCCGTCACCACGAGCCCGGTGTGGCCGCGAACGCTGCTGATCATCAACTACGACGAATGGGGCGGATTCTTCGACCACGTACCGCCGCAGGTCGCGCCGGACGCCAACCCGGACTGGGGATTACGCGGATTCCGGGTGCCGTGCCTGGTCATCTCGCCGCGAGCGCGGCGCGGGCACGTCGCGCACCAGGTGTACGACCACACCTCGGTCCTCAAGGCCATCGAATGGCGTTGGGGCCTCCAGCCGCTGACTCCCCGCGACGCCGCCGCCCGCAATATCGCCGAGGTGCTCGACTTCACCGGGGCACCGAATCCGGATGCCCCGCAATGGAATGTCCCGCCCGTGACGCCCGGCACCTGCGGCCCCGTCGCGGCCGACTTCGAGCAGTGGAACATCCTGCGCAAACTGGCCGCGACGGCGGGATGGAGCTTGTGACCTATTGCGCGGAATGACCGGGCAGCACGCAGACCGCGTCCAGGCCGAGCACGTGGTTGAGGCGGCCGAAGGCCAGCCAGGAGCCCAGGCACATGGACAGTTCCACGATCTCGGCGTCGGTGTAGTGCTTCTTCATGCGCTCGAAGAACTCGTCGTCGAGCGAGTGGTGGTCGAGGGTGTAGACCTCGGCGTATTCGGCGGCCATGCGGACGCGGTCGTCGAAGTTCTCGGTGGTGCGCCAGTTGGTGACGTCGTCGGCGAAGGACTCCTCGACCTTCTCGCCATTGCGGTCGGTGCGCCAGTCCAGGCAGAACAGGCAGCCGTTGATCTGCGCGATGCGCAGCCGCGCGGCCTCGAACTCGCGCAGGCCCAGGGTGCTGTGCGAGTACACGGCGAGGGAGAAGTTGGAGGCCGCCACACCGATACCGGGGACCATCTCGCCCCAGACGTAGCCGATGGGATCCTTGCCCTCGGGAATGTCGATGATCATGCGGGCTCCTTTGAAAGTTGCTGTCTTCCGAGAGTGCCGAACGGCAGGGGCACGTCGAGTGCGTCGTACAAACCGGGTTCCGCGGTGGCCAGCCACGGGAGCGCGTTCACCAATCTGCCCACCGCGGTGGCGTTTCCGCCCGCGGAGTGATTGCCGTCCTCATCGGTGGCCTGCACCGTGATCTCGATGCGGGGACGGCCCTCGACGATGACGCGGTGCGCGCCCGCGCCGCTCGGCGGCTGCGGCCAGTCGGGGGCGCAACTGGCGTGGATGCGGGTGACGTGTTCGATGACGATGCGCGGGCTGCCGTCGACGATGCCCTGCACCTCGAAGCGCACCGCGCCCTGGGTGCCGGCGTCGAACTTGCCCATCAACTCGGTCTCCACGGTCTCCTGGAGCGGACGACGCTCCACCACCTCGCGAATGTCGGTGAGCGCCACGCCGAGTCCGCGCGCGATGAGCCGAATCTGCCCGCCCCACACCATGGTCGGGATGGTCGGGGCCAGCATGGGCGGCTGATAGTCCATGGGCTGACCCATGCCGACCAGATAGCGCACCGAATCGGGCTGGTCGTAGGTGGTGTAGTCGAAGATCTCCTGGCAGCGCAGCACGTCCACGGTGCTGCCCAGGCCGCTCATCAGCAGCGGCAGGATGTCGTTGCCCCAGCCCGGGTCGATGCCCGAGACGAACAGCGTGCCACCGCCTTCCGCGGCGGCCGCGTCGACCCGGTCGCGCAGTTCGGCGGGGGCGCTGCGGTGGTCGTAGAGCGCGTACAGGGCGGGGGTGACCACGACGGCCCCGGCGCGCAGGGCCCGTTCGATATCGGCGACAGCGTCGTCGGGGCGGATGTCACCGGAGGCGGCGTACACCACGGCCCGCGGGCCCGCGGCCAGCGCGGCGTCGATGTCGTCGACGGCCGCGACCCCCAGTTCGACGTCCAGTCCGGCGAGCGCGCCGGCGTCCCGGCCGACCTTGTCCGGATTGTGGACCAGAACGCCGGTCAGCTCCAGTTCGGGATGCGCCGCGACGGCCCGGATGGCCGCACGGCCGACATTGCCCGTGCCCCAGACCAGGGTGGAAATCATGTCCGAAACGTAGCAAACGCTTGGTAGGTTGGTGTCCGATTCGGCTACATTGCGGTATGGATATCGCAGCACTCGAATCGATTCGCGCACTCAAGTACCGCTACCTCCGCACCCTCGACCTCAAGCAGTGGGACGAGTTCGCGGACACGCTGTGCGCCGACATCGTCGGCTCCTACGGTTCGCCCTCGGGCGGCCTGCCCGCGCAGTTCACCAGCCGCGACCAGATCGTCGACTACATGCGGGGCGCGCTGAGCGGCAACATCATCACCGTGCACGTCGCCAACCACCCGGAGATCACCGTGGACGGCGACACCGCCTCGGGCAGCTGGTGCCTGGAGGACACGGTCATCGCCGCCGACTACGGCCTGCTGATCCGCGGCGCGGCCTACTACCACGACACCTACCGCCGCGAGGACGGCGTGTGGCGCATCGCCACCACCGGCTACCAGCGCATCTACGAGTCCAAGATGTCGACCGCCGAGCTGCCGGGCTACGCGCTCACCGCCAACCGCTGGGCTCCGGCCGAAGAGTCGCGCTGACACCACCGGCCGACGCGGAGTTCCGCTGTCACACCGGCGGTTTCCGCCGACGGCGGCACGTATCAGCCCAGCGTGATCGCATCCAATCGGGTGCGCAGGAACTCGGCCGAGACCACCGGCGCCAGGCCCGCGACGCGGCCGATGGGCGGGTCCAAGGGCGTCACCCGGGCGTCGTGGTCGAGCTCGTAGAAGTAGATCAGTGAGACCAGGTCCTCCTCGGGAGCGGCGGCCTGGGGCGGCAGCACGCGGTGACGGCCGGCGGGCCAGCGGTGGCCGCTCCAATACGCCAGCAGGTCACCGATGTTCACGGTGAGGGCCTCGGGGTCGTAGGGCGCGTCGGCCCAGCCGCCGTCGTCGGTGTACACCTGCAGGCCGCCCGCGCCGGGTTCGCGGTCCAGGACGGTGACGGTGCCGAAGTCGGTGTGCGGCCCGATGCGGAACTGTCCGGGTTCGGGCGGGCCGATCTCGGTCAGCGGCGGGTAGTGATTGATGTTGCAGGTCCAGGTGGGCCGAGCGGCCAGGCTCTCGAAGGGGTTGTGCGACAGGCCGAGTGCCGCCGCGAACAGCGCCAGCAGCTCGTCGGAGAGCGCGCGCACGGCGGCGGTGTAGGCGAGCAGCAGCTCCCGAAGTTCACCCACTTCTCCGGGCCACACATTGTCGAGGAACCAGACCCGGTCCACGCGCGGGTCGCCGGTCGGGGTGTCCGCGCCGACAGCGAAGGTCTCCTTCAGATCCGGCGGTGTCGCGGTGCCCTCGGAGTACCCATTGGCCTCGAGGCCCGGACCAATCCACCCGCGGCCGCCGACCGACACCGCGTAACGCTGCTTCACCGCCGGCGGCAGTGCGAAGAAGCGGCGGGCGGCGGCACGCACATCGCCCGGAAGTCCGTGCGGCACACCGTGTCCGCGCACCAGCAGGAATCCGGCGCGGCGCAGGCCCGCGTCCACCTCGCGCAGCACCCGCGCCGCGGACTCGCCGCCCGCGCGCCAGCGGTCCAGATCGACGGTCGCGATGGGGGTCATCGCGGCACCCCGATGTCCTCGTACCAGAGTTCGGGGCGTTCGGCGATGAACCGGGTCATCATGTCGACGCAGGCCGGGTCGTCGAGCACGGTGACCTCCACCCCGTGCTCGGCGAGCCAGTCGTGGCCGCCGGTGAAGGTCCGCGATTCCCCCACGATGACCGCGCCGATGCCGAACTGGCGGACCAGGCCGCTGCAGTACCAGCACGGGGACAGCGTGGTGACCATGACGGTGTCGCGGTAGTCGCGGCGGCGACCGGCATGACGGAAGGCGTCGGTCTCGGCGTGCACGCTCGGATCATCGTGCTGGACGCGGCGGTTGCGGCCGCGGCCGAGCAGCGTGCCGCTGCTGTCGAAAAGGGCGGCCCCGATCGGGATTCCGCCCTCCCGCAGACCGAGTTGCGCCTCTTCGTAGGCGGTGGCCAGCAGATCCCGCGCAGTGATCATGCCGACCATGCTGCCACCGTCCACGCCTCGAAGCCGGGTATCCGCGCTCAGCGCTCGTGCGATTCCTCGAGCACCGTCCGGCCCAGCAGCGCGTACCGTGCCGGGTCGGTGCGGCGCAGATGGGCGGCGTAGCCGAGACCCGCGAGGGCGACGGCGGCGACCAGGTACGGCGTCGCCTTCAGAATCACCGACCCGGCCTCGGTTCCGGCGGCGGTGTCCATATTGAGGACCAGCAGCAGCACCACGCCGAGCATGGCCACGCCGCCGATCAGCGGGGCCACCAGCGTGCGGAACCAGTGGCGGCTCTCGGGATGGTTGGCGCGGAAGTAGGCGATCACCGCGAACGAGCAGGTGGCCTGGACGATCAGGATCGCCATGGTGCCCAGCACCGCGAGCAGGGTGTACAGGCCCGCGTACGGATCCTTGCCCGCGAGCCCGAACGCCAGCACCAGCAGCGCCGCCACGGCGGTCTGCGCCAGGCCCGCGATATGCGGCGAACCGTGTCCGGGATGGGCCGTGCCGATGGTGCGCTGGAGCACCGGCACCACGCCTTCGCGGCCGAGCGCGAACAGGTAGCGGGCGGCGCAGTTGTGGAAGGCCATGCCGCAGGCCAGCGAACCGGTGACCATCAGCCACTGCATGACCTCGACCGCCCAGTGCCCGACATAGCGTTCGGTGGGACCGAAGAACACATTCATCGGGTTGCCGGACGCGGCCAGTTCCATCGCCTTGTCACCGCCGCTGCCCGAGATGGCCATCCAGGACACGAACAGGTAGAAGACGCCGACGCCGAGCACCGCGATCATGGTGGCGCGCGGGATGATTCGCTTCGGATCCTTGGATTCCTCGCCGTACATGGCGGTCGACTCGAATCCGACCCACGACCAGAAAGCGAAGAACAGTCCCAGGCCCGCCGACGGCCCGTGGAACGCGTTGGCGGGGTTGATGGGCGCCAGTGACAGGCCGTCGGGGCCGCCGCCGTGCAGCAGCACCGACACGGCCATGATGAACAGCACCGTGACCTCGGTGGCCAGCAGGACCACCAGCAGGCGTTCGGCCAGCGCCACGCCGAACCAGGTGCCCACCGCGTTGATCGCCAGCATGAGGATCGCGAAAACCCACCAGGGCACGTCTTTTCCGAGCTGATCGAGCACCGTGTTGTGGGCGAAGCTGGAGAAGATACCGATCAGCGACGGCTCGAACACCATGTAGGCGAAGGCCGCCAGCAGTCCGGCCGCCAGCCCCGCGCCGCGGCCCAGCCCGAAGGAGATGAATCCGTAGAAGGCGCCGGTGGCGGTGATGTGCTTGGCCATGGTGGTGAATCCCACGGTGAACACCGCGAGCACCGCCATGGCGATCAGAAACGCCGCGGGCGTGCCGATTCCGCTGCCCGACGACATCATGAACGGCACGTTGCCGGTCATGGCGGTGATGGGCGCGGCGGTCGCGACGGCCATGAACACCACGCCGAGCAGACCCACCACATTGGGTTTGAGCCGCGACACTCCGGGTTCGGGTTCGCCGGATTCTCCCGAAATCGCTACGGGTGTACTCGGTTCCATGGTGCAACTCCTCTATCTCTGGTCGATGACCTGCGAGGAATTGTGCGGACGGGAATGTTGCACGGATATGAAACGGAGTTACCACAACCGACCAATGGTGTGACTCAGGTCACTACTCTTACAGTCGGATTGAAAGACCGTCCAGCCCTTTACAAATCGTCGGGCGGACGCCGCGGACCCACCTGACTTCAGTTAGCTGTATTCAGCCGATACAGTGGGCCCATGGACAACGCCTTCGCCCGCGATCTGTGGCGTGTGCTGGAACCTCTGCACGCCGTCACCTACTTCGCCACGGACTGCATCGCCGCCAACAAAGCCGTTGGCCTGCGCGGGTTCTGGATGGGCTACTTCGCCACCCGCTCGGCCCCGTTCGGCGCGGCCGGCCCCTCGGTCGTGGAGGCCACCTTCTACAACTTCCATCCCGCGATGGTCCGGCGGGCGCTGCCCGACGCCTGGGGGTTCGCCACCCCCGACGCGGTCATCGCCACCCGCACCATCGCCGCCGCCGCGGTGCTGCGCGCCGTCGTCCCCGACATCGCGGGCATCGCTGCCCGCGCCGTGCCCGACCTGCAGCGGGCCATCGCCGACGCCCCGGCCGGGGGCCGCGCGCTGTTCGCCGCCAACCGCGATCTGCCCACCCCCGGCGACGCCGTGCACGCGCTCTGGCAGGCCGCCACCACGCTGCGCGAACACCGCGGCGACGGACATGTGGCCTGTCTGCTCACCGAGGGCATCGACGGCTGCGAGGCGCATGTGCTGTTCTCCGCCTCCACCGGCGTCCCCGCCCAGATCTGGCGCGACAATCGCGGCTGGAGCGACACCGATTGGCAGGCGGCGCGCGAACGGCTCGCCGGCCGCGGCCTGCTCGACGCCGAGGGCGGCCTCACCGAGGCGGGGCGCGCGCTGCGCGCGCACCTCGAGGCCCGCACCGACGCCCTGGCGATGACCGCCTACCGCGAGGTCCCCGGCATCGTCGAGACCCTCGCGGTGCTGACGCCCGCCGCCCGCGCCGTGGCCCGCAGCGGCGAGATCCCCTACCCGAATCCGATGGGCGCCGACCCGGCCTGAGCCGGGCTCACCGGGCGTCGCCGGCCGTGGCCAGGTCGCGGATCAGCAGCGCGGCGTGCAGGGAGGTCCGGGTCTCGCCATTGTCCAGATCGACGTCGAGGATGCGCTCGATCCGCGACAGCCGGTCATAGAGGGTGGGCCGGCTGATATTGAGCCGCTTCGCGAGTTCGGTCTTGTTGCCCGCCAGGTCCAGGAACTGGCGCAGGGTGCGGGTCAGGTCGCTGGCGTTGCGGATGTCGTGGCGCAGCAGGGCGCTCAGTTCGGTCTCGGCGAACCGCTGGACCCCGGGCTCGTCCCGGATGAGCGAGAGCAGGCCGCGCAGCCGCACGTCACCGCTGCGATAGAACGGGCGCGGAGTCGAAGCGTCCAGGGAGAGCGCGACTTCCGCGACGTGCGCGGCCTGGGCCAGTTCGCGCGCGGTGTCGAGCAGCGAATCCGATTCACCGCCGACGCCGATCACCGCGCGCCCCACGCCGGGCACCCGGCGAACCTCGGCGAGCATGGCCACGCAGATCGCGGTGAGCGCGGAATCGAAGTCACCGCCGCGCGGCACCCCCAGCACGAAGGTGACCCGGTTGCCGTGATCGGGCGCGGCCAGCGCGGTCGCCTTGGCCAGCGCCACCCCGTGCAGCGCCGAGTCCAGCACGGCGGCCGTACGCCGTTGCTGCGCGACCGGATCCGATTCGGCGGCGGCGGCGACCTCCAGCGCCAGCGACACATAGCGGACCCGGCGGGCCAGGCCCAGCGCGGCGGCCAGCGCGACCGCGTCGCGTTCGTCGGTGAGGCGGCCGTTGACCATGTCGTCGATGAGCCCGGTCTGCGCCTGCCGGTGCAGTCCGAACCGGTCGCGCTCGATCATGCGGTGCAGGGTGAGGGTCTGGGCCGCGCGTTCGAGCACCATGCGGGCACGGGCGCTGGTCACGCGGTTCGAACGCAGGATGAGCCGGCCCCAGCGCTGCGTATGCGGGCCCACCGGAACCACATTCGGATCGATGTCCGACAGCAGCCGGGAAGTGGCCTCCCAGCGGTCGAGCAGAGCCGAGGTGCCGGTGTGGCGCGCGGTCAGCGCCAGCACCCGGTGCGCCAGATCCTCGAGCACCACCGAGGCGTCCAGCATCCCGGCGGCGGTCTTCACGATCTCGGCCAGCGACGCCCGCCGCACGCTGAGCGCGGTGAAGGTCTCGTGCACGGTGCGCGCGAACTCCAGCTCCTCGTACTGGTCGGCCACGATCACCCGGTGCACCGCCTCGGTGATCTCCACGAACCGCACCACCCGGTGCAGCGCCACCACCGGCAGACCCAGCCGGTCCGCGGTCCGCGCCACCACGGGGGTGAACTCCCGCACCGAGGTGCCCAATTCCACCACCAGCCCCGACACCCCCGCCGCGGCCAGGGATTCCAGATAGGCCACGGTCTCGGCGTCGCTACCGGTCAGCGCCTGCCCGGTGGTGAGAATGAGTTCCCGGCCGACCAGCAGCTTCGCGACGTCGGCCAGTTCGCTGACGTGCACCCACCGCACCGGCCGATCCAGCGGGCCGCCGCCCGCGACCTCCGGCAGCCCGGCGCGCACGACCGGCATGGCCAGCACGTCAGCAACGGAGAGGAGCACCGACGAATCGTAATACGAAGACGGAAAATGGATACACAATGTCGGGAATCAACCGGCCGGTAATGACGCAGAGTAGGGACGGACGAACCCCGGCCCGACCGGCGGAATCACGGAATCGAGGAGATATGCAGACCATCGCACACTGGCTCGACGGCAAGCCCTTCACCGGTTCCGCCGAGACAACCGCACCCGTCACCAATCCGGCCACCGGCGCGGTGACCGCACAGGTCGCCCTGGCCTCCGCGGCCGACGTGCGCACGGTGATCGACGCCGCCGTCGCCGCCTTCCCCGCCTGGCGCGACGCCTCACTGGCCAAACGCACCCAGGTGCTGTTCCGGTTCCGCGAACTGCTCAACGAGCGCAAGGAGGAGCTCGCCGCGATCATCACCGCCGAACACGGCAAGGTGCTCGCCGACGCCCTCGGCGAGGTGTCGCGCGGCCTGGAGATCGTCGAATTCGCGTGCGGCATACCGCATCTGCTCAAGGGCGGCTACACCGAGAACGCCTCCACCAAGGTCGACATCTTCTCGGTGCGCCAGCCGCTGGGCCCGGTGGCGATCATCTCGCCGTTCAATTTCCCGGCCATGGTGCCCATGTGGTTCTTCCCGGTCGCCATCGGGGCCGGGAACACCGTGGTGCTCAAGCCGAGTGAGAAGGATCCCTCGGCCTCGCTGTGGATGGCCGAACTGTGGCAGGAGGCCGGGCTGCCCGACGGGGTGTTCAACGTGGTCCAGGGCGACAAGGTCGCCGTCGACGAACTGCTGGCCAACCCGGCGATCAAGGCGGTGTCGTTCGTCGGCTCCACCCCCATCGCCCGCTACGTCTACGAGCACGGCACCGCCGCGGGCAAACGGGTGCAGGCGCTCGGCGGCGCCAAGAACCACATGGTGGTGCTGCCCGACGCCGACCTGGACCTGGCGGCCGACGCGGCGGTCAACGCGGGCTTCGGGTCGGCCGGAGAACGGTGCATGGCCATCAGCGCACTGGTCGCGGTCGGCGATATCGCCGACGACCTGGTGGCGCGCATCACCAAGCGCGCCAAGACCATTCGCACCGGCGACGGCACCCTCGGCACCGATATGGGCCCGCTGGTCACCGCCGCGCACCGCGACAAGGTGACGTCCTACGTCGCAGCGGGCGAATCCTCCGGCGCGACAGTGGTTCTCGACGGCCGCACGGTGTCCCCGGAGGGCGGCGCCGACGGATTCTGGCTGGGCCCCACCATTCTCGACCACGTCACCCCCGAGATGAGCGTCTACACCGACGAGATCTTCGGACCGGTCCTGTCGGTGGTCCGGGTGGACAGCTACGACGAGGCGCTGGCCCTGATCAACGCCAACCCCTACGGCAACGGCACCGCCCTGTTCACCAATGACGGCGGCGCGGCGCGGCGGTTCCACAACGAGGTCGAGGTCGGCATGGTCGGCATCAATGTCCCCATCCCGGTCCCCATGGCCTACTACAGTTTCGGCGGCTGGAAGAACTCCCTGTTCGGCGACTCGCACGCGCACGGCGCCGACGGCGTGCACTTCTTCACCCGCACCAAGGCCGTCACCACCCGCTGGCTCGACCCCAGCCACGGCGGCCTGAATCTCGGCTTCCCCCAGAACCACTGACGGCTGACACGATCGAAGGACCTGCGATGACCCTGCCCCATGGCCTGACCCCCGAGGCGGCGCGCGAACGGGCCGCCCGCGCCTACGAACTGGATCGCAAGCACGTCTTCCACTCCTGGTCGGCGCAGAAGTCGCTGAACCCCATGGTGATCACCGCGGCCCAGGGCTGCTACGTGTGGGACGGCGACGGCAACCGGCTGCTCGACTTCTCCTCGCAGATGGTGAACACCAATATCGGCCACCAGCATCCGAAGGTGGTGGCCGCCATCCAGGAACAGGCGGCCACGCTGTGCACCATCGGCCCCGCCTACGTCAACGACGCGCGCTCGGAGGCGGCGCGGCTCATCGCCGAACGCACCCCCGGAGAGCTGAACCGGATCTTCTTCACCAACGGCGGCGCGGACGCCGTCGAACACGCGGTGCGCATGGCGCGCCTGCACACCGGGCGGTACAAGGTGCTCGCGCGCTACCGCTCCTATCACGGCGGCACCGAGACCGCGATCAACCTCACCGGGGACCCGCGCCGCTGGCCCAACGATCACGGCAACGCCGGCGTCGTGCACTTCTTCGGGCCGTTCCTGTACCGCTCACAGTTCCACGCCGCCACCGAGGCCGAGGAGTGCGAACGCGCGCTGCGGCATCTCGAGCAGACCATCGAACTCGAGGGACCGGGCACCATCGCGGCCGTCATCCTCGAATCGGTGCCCGGCACCGCCGGAATCATGGTTCCGCCGGCGGGTTACCTGGCGGGCGTGCGGGAACTGTGCGACCGCTACGGCATCGTGTTCATCGCCGACGAGGTGATGGCGGGCTTCGGCCGCACCGGACGCTGGTTCGCCATCGACCATTTCGACGTGGCGCCCGACCTGATCACCTTCGCCAAGGGCGTCAACTCCGGGTACGTGCCGCTGGGCGGGGTCGCCATCGCGCCGCACATCGCCGCCACCTTCGACGACCGCCCGTATCCGGGCGGGCTCACCTACTCCGGGCATCCGCTGGCCACCGCCGCGGCCGTCGCGACCATCACCGCGATGACGGAGGAGCGCATCGTGGAGAACGCCGCCGACATGGGTGAGCGAGTCCTCGGGCCGGGACTGCGCGAACTGGCCGAACGGCACCCGAGCGTCGGCGAGGTCCGCGGCCTGGGCGTGTTCTGGGCCGTCGAACTCGTCCGCGATCGCGCCACCCGCGAACCCCTCGCACCCTACGGCGGCACCAGCCCGGCCATGATCGAGACCGTCGCCGCCGCCCGGGCCGCCGGACTGCTGCTGTTCGTGAACTTCAACCGGCTGCACGTGGTCCCGCCCTGCATCGTCGGCGAGGCCGAGGCCAAGGAGGGACTCGCGATTCTCGACCAGGCACTGACCGTCGCCGACGGCCATACTGTGTGACCCATCCGCGGATTCGATTCTTCAGGAGCGCAGTGAATCAGCAGGACCTGCAATTCATCGGCGGCGCACGACGATCCGGGTCCGGAGCGCCGCTGTCGATCACCGCGCCGGCGACCGGCGCGGTGATCGCGACGGGCGCGGGCGCGAACGCCGCGGACGCCGCGGCGGCGGTGGCGGCGGCCCGGGACGCCTTCGGGGACTGGGCCGGTCGCACACCCGGCGCGCGATCGGATCTCATGCACGAGTGGGCGCGGGTGCTGCGGGAACGCTCCGGGGAACTGGCCGCCGTCGAAAGCGTCAACGCGGGCAAGCCGATTCGCCTGGCCGGCGAGTTCGACGTGGCCGGCACCATCGACAACACCGCGTTCTTCGCCGGGGCCGCCCGGCAGCTGGAGGGCAAGGCGGCCGCGGAGTACTCCGGCGATCACACCTCCTCGATCCGGCGCGAACCGCTGGGTGTCATCGGGTCCATCGCGCCGTGGAACTATCCGCTGCAGATGGCGGCCTGGAAGATCCTGCCCGCCGTCGCCGCCGGGAACACGGTGGTGCTCAAGCCGTCCGAGCTGACCCCGCTGTCGACTCTGCTGTTCGCGGAGGCGGGCACGGCGGCGGGCCTGCCGCCCGGGGTGATCAATGTCCTCACCGGCACCGGCGTCGCGGCCGGGCAGCCGCTGGTGGAGCATCCCGCGGTGGCGATGGTGTCGTTCACCGGCTCCACCGCCGTCGGCAAGCGAGTGGCGGCCGCCGCGGCGGGCGCGGTCAAACGGGTGCATCTCGAACTCGGCGGCAAGGCGCCCTTCGTCGTGTTCGACGACGCCGACCCCGAGGCCGCCGCACGCGGCGCGGTGGCGGGCGCGCTCATCAATGCCGGACAGGACTGCACCGCGGCCACCCGCGCCTACGTGCAGCGGCCCTTGTTCGAGGAATTCGTGGGCCGGGTCGCCGAGCTCATGGACCGGGTCACCCTCGGTCCCGTCGAGGACCCCGGCACCGATATGGGACCGCTCATTTCCCGCGCACACCGCGAGAAAGTGCACGGCATGGTCGAGCGGGCCCGCGAATCCGGCGCGAAAGTCGTTCGGGGCGGCCGAATCCCAGCGTGGACGCCCGCGGCGGGCGCGTATTACGAGCCCACCCTGATCACCGGCGCGGCCCAGGATTCCGAGATCGTGCAACGGGAGATCTTCGGCCCGGTCCTGGTGGTGCTGCCGTTCGACACCGACGACGAGGCCATCGCGCTGGCCAATGACACCGACTACGGCCTGGCGGCCTCGGCCTGGTCACGCGACGTGTTCCGCACCCAGCGGGCGAGCCGGGACATCCGGGCCGGCTGCGTGTGGATCAACGACCATATTCCGATCGTCAGTGAAATGCCGCACGGCGGGTACAAATCGTCCGGATTCGGAAAGGACATGTCCGCCTACGCATTCGAGGAGTACACGAATATCAAGCACGTCATGTCCGATATCACCGGGGCCGCCCGCAAACCCTGGCACGACGTGATCTTCCAGGCCGAATAACTCTCCACGAGGTCGCGGAAAGGCTTCGATCAGGACTTTCTCCGCATTCCTGAGCTATCCTCGAGGCATCAAGAGGAGGCGGAAATGGACCTGCCGATGATGCCGACACAGGTGTTGCGGTCCACCCTGCGCATGCCCCGCCGCTCCGAGGATCGCGCCGCCACCAGCTGACTCTCCCGCACGCCGCCGACTGGTCCCGTCATGGACCATCGGCGGCTTTTCACGTACCCCGATGCGTGCCGCGCGGTAGGAGAGAAGGAGTTGATCGGCCATGTCGGCCAAAGAGAGCAAACCGTGGGCGTCGGCGCTGGCGGACGCGGCGCCGACGCCGTACTGGACCGACCGGCCCGAACGGCCGGCCCCCACCGATCCCCTCACCACCGCCGTCGACGCGGGACTGGCCGTCATCGGCGGCGGGTACAGCGGGTTGTGGACGGCGTTGCTGGCCAAGGAACGCGATCCGGAAACCGATGTGGTGCTGGTGGAATCGGGGCTGTGCGGACACGCCGCCTCCGGGCGCAATGGCGGCTTCTGCTCCGCCAGCCTCACCCACGGTCTGGCCAACGGGCTCGAACGCTTCCCCGACGAGATCGGGCAGCTGGAACGACTGGGACGCGCCAACCTCGACGACATCGAGAAGGCCCTCGTCCAGTACGGCATCGACTGCGACTTCGAACGCACCGGGGAACTCGAAGTCGCCACCGCGCCACACGAACTCGCGTGGCTGCGCGAGAGCCACGACGCCGCGGAGGCGCTCGGCCACCGCACCCAGCTGCTCGACGCCGGACAGGTCCGGGGCATGGTGCACTCCCCCACGTATCTCGGCGGATGGTGGGACCGCGACGGCGTCGCCATGCTCGATCCGGCGCGGCTGGCGTGGGGATTACGGCGCGCCTGCCTGGATTCGGGGGTGCGGATCTTCGAAGGCACTCCCGTGCAACGCATGTCGAAATCCTGCGGCGGACTGACCCTGCACACACCGCACGGCGAGGTGCGCGCCCCCCGGGTCGCCCTGTGCACCAGCGCATTCGCGGGACCGCTGCCCAAGGTGACCCGGCACGTGGTGCCGGTCTACGACTACGCGCTGATGACCGAGCCGCTCACCGCCGACCAGCTCGACAGCATCGGCTGGGGCACCCGCACCGGCGTCGGCGACGCCTCTTACCGCTTCCACTACTACCGGCTGACCAGCGACAACCGAATCCTGTTCGGCGGCTACGACGCGATCTACCACTTCGGCAACCGCATCGCGCCCGGACTGGAATACAACGAGGCCACCTTCGAGACGCTGGCCCGGCACTTCTTCCAGACCTTTCCGCAGCTCGAGCGGGTGCGGTTCACCCATCGCTGGGGCGGGGTCATCGACACCTGCGGCCGGTTCTGCGCCTTCTTCGGTTCGGCCTACAAGGGCCGGTTGGTGTACGCGGCCGGGTACACCGGGCTCGGCGTCGGCGCGACCCGCTTCGGCGCGGAGGTCATGCTCGATCAGTTGTGGGGCCTCGACACCGAACGCACCCGGCTGCGGATGGTGCGTTCGCGGCCGTTGCCGCTGCCGCCGGAACCGTTGCGCTCCGCGGGAATTCACCTCACCCGCTGGTCCCTGGCCCGCGCGGACGCGCGGCAGGGGCGGCGCAATCTGTGGCTGAAGACCCTCGACTACACGGGGCTGGGGTTCGACAGTTAGTCGGCGGTCGCGCCCGGGCGGATGCCCAGGCGAGTCGACAGCAGCTCCAGGGCCGCGAGCACTTCGGTGAGGGCGGCGGGGTCGGCGTCGCCCAGGGCCGCGGCGAGGGTGTCGTCGATGCTGGTCGCCCGGACCTGCGACACCCGCTCGGACAACTCCCGGGCGGGTTCGAGCAGCGTGCGGCGGCGGTCGTGCGGATCGGTCCGGGCCACCAGGGAACCCGTCTCCCGCAGCCGGGCCACCGCACCCGAGACCGCGCTCTGCGGGAGCCCGGTGCGGGCGGTCACCTCGCTGATGGTGGTGCCCGGGTGTTCGAGCACGTCACCGATGACGACCAGTACCGCGCGGTTTCCCGTGCGCTCGCCCGCGCCGGGCAGGGCCTGCTCCCCCATCTTCATGAGGGCGCGACCCAGCAGGAACAGCTCGACTCCGTTCATACGCCGAAGATACATCAATTCAGATACATCACTCTTGATACATCAGAAAAGATGGATTATGGTGATGGCATGACCACGATCGAGACCGCCACCCTCCCCGTCGACGGCGCCGAGCTGTACTACGAAATCCGCGGCACCGGACCGATGCTGCTCATCTCCCAGAGCGGCGAAGGCGACGCGCGCCGCAGCGAGGGCCTGGTGCGGAACCTGGAGAACGAATTCACCGTCGTCACCTACGACCGACGGGGGCTGTCGCGCAGCCGGATTCACGAACCGAGCCCACGGCCGAGCGTCGCCGCCCACGCCGACGACGTGCACCGGCTGCTGACCGCTATTACCGACCAGCCCGTACTGATGCTCGGGTGCAGCATGGGCGCGTCCCTCGGATTACACCTGGCCGCAACGCATCCCGAGCAGGTGCACACCCTCATCGCGCACGAACCGGTCTCGCCGTGGCTGCTCGCGGCCACCCAGCGCGCACACCACCAGCGCGAACTCCAGGAATGCCAGGAGGTGTGCCGCGCCGAGGGATGGCGGGCCGCGCTGGCCCCGATGGCCCGCACGCTCGGCATCAACCCCGCCGATCAGGAGATCGAGGAGGGCGTGCAACTGCCGCCCATCACGCCCGAAAGGGCCGCGAACTTCACCTATTTCATCGAGCAGGACTTCACGGCCATCCGCGAGGACCAGCTCGATGTCGACCGGCTGGCGCGGACCAGCACCCGCATCCTGCCCGCCATCGGACGCCGCACCCCGGCGCAGGTCTTCGACCGCCTGTGCGCGTTCGAACTGGCCGAACTGATGGGCGTCGAGGCCACCGAATTCCCCGGCGGCCACAACGGCAACCTGACCCACCCGGCCGCCTACGCCGACACCATTCGGCGACTGGCGGATCGGTAGCTCAGCGCGGAGCGCGCAGGATCAGCAGGGTGATCTCGCTCGGGGCGAACAGGCGCAGCTGCGGACCCCAGAAACCGGTGCCGCGGCTGGTGTAGAGCTGGGTGCGTTCGCCGTGGCGGCTCAGGCCCGCCACCACCGGCTGCTCCAAGCGGACCAGGTAGTGGAACGGCCAGATCTGACCGCCGTGGGTGTGGCCCGAGATCTGGAGGGCCACATCCGAAGCCACCGCGTCGGCGACCTGACGGGGCTGATGCGCCAGCAGGATCACCGGCAAGTTCGGGTCCGCGCCGGCGAGGGCGGCGGGCAGATCGGGGCCGTGGCCGCTCAGGCTGGTGCCGGTCGGGTCGTCGATGCCCGCGATCACCAGGCTGTCGCCATCGCGGGTGACGACCTCGTGCTCATTGCGCATCGGCCGCCAGCCCAGGCCCGCCATGTGCTCGATCCAGCCCGGAGCGTCACCGAAGTACTCGTGATTGCCGGTGATGTAGAAGCGCCCGTACTCGGCCTCGACCTTGCCCAGCGGATCCACCTGCGCGCCACGCTTGGTCACCGAACCGTCCGCGAGATCGCCCGCGTGGCAGGCGATGTCGGGGCGCAGGGCGTTGACCTCGGCCACCACCCGCTCCGACCAGCGCAGCCGGTCCGTCGCGGCGAAATGGGTGTCGGTGACCACGGCCAGCCGGAAACCGTCCAATCCGGCTCCCAGGCGCGGAATCTCGACCTCGACGGTCCGCACCTTCGGCACCTTGCGGGCGCTGTAGATCGCGTACGCGGTCAGCACCACCGCGACCGCGAGTACACCCGCGGCCACGATCCGGGAGCGGGCCGGATCGTCCACCCCGGCCACCGCCAGGCCGCCGCGCACCACCGCGCCGATCGCCGACCAGCTGAACACCACCCACATCACACCCAGCAAGGTGTCGCCCACCAGGGCCGCCGCATCCGACTGCCGGGGCCCGTGCCCGAGCAGCATGCCCGCGGGCAGCGCCAGATATCCGAGCAGGAAGACCGCGGTGCCGAGCCAGAACGCCGCACCGGAGAGGGTGGTGTAGACCAGCAGCCACCACGGGAGCAGGAACAACAGCGCGGGTACGCAGAGGAACAGAACCGCGCGGGGAACGTACTTCACGGGAGATCATCCTTGTCGGACCGAATGCCGCCGGAGAAGGCGTGCTCTCCAACGTACCGGGTTTCTCGGGAAGGATGATCACACGTGACCGACCAGACCTCCGGACGCGGCACACCGCACCTCGACGACATCTCCAAACGCATCATCACCGAACTGCAGGAGGACGGGCGGCGGGCCTACGCCACCATCGGCAAGGTGGTCGGGCTGTCCGAGGCGGCGGTGCGGCAGCGGGTGACCAAGCTCGCCGACGCCGGCGTCATCCAGATCGTGGCCGTCACCGACCCGCTGCAGGTCGGACTGTTCCGGCAGGCCATGCTCGCCATCACCGTCGACGGCTCGGTGCAGCCGGTCGCCGACGCGCTCGCCCTGATCGACGAGATCAACTACGTGGTGATCTGCGCCGGACGCTACGACATCCTCTGCGAGGCCGTCTGCTCCGACGACGAAGCACTGCTCGACCTGGTCTCCCACCGCATCCGCGCCCTGGCGGGCGTGCGCCACGCGGAGATCATGGTCTACCTCAAACTGCGCAAACAGACCTACAAGTGGGGCACGCGCTGAGCCACCGCCCCGCCTCGCGCGCGCGGCCCGTCAACCCATCGGCTGGGGCGGCCGACCACGAGCGCCGCTATTCGACTGTGAGCGCGGCCATTTCGGCGGCGAGGTTGGCGCGGGCCGCGGCCTCGTAGCGCCGCAGCGCGGTCGGGGTGCGGAACAGGGCGGGGCCTTCCGCCAGGGCGGCCAGGACCGCGGCGCGGCCCTTGCGGAACAGATCATCGGGGACGTGGGCGTATTCGGCGCGGACGGCCGCGGTGTAGGCGGCGTATCCGGCCGGGTCGGCGGCGAGGATGGCCAGGTCGGCGTCGCAGAGGACCGCGCCATTGCGGTCCGCCGGGGCCGGGTGGTGGCCGCCGGTGAGGCGGACCAGGCGGGCGACCTCGGCGACCTGGCCGGGCGCGACTCCCAGTGCGGGCAGGGTGGTTTCGGCCAGGCGGGCGCTGGCCTCCTCGTTGTCGGTGCCGTCCATGGCGTACACCGCGTCGTGGAAGAACGCGGCGTAGCGGACGGCGTCCAGGTCGTCGGCATCCGCGGCCAGATCGTCGATGACCGCGAGCATGGCGGCCAGGTGTTCGACGGTGTGATAGCGGCGGTGCGGCTCGCGATAGCGGCGGACCAGGTCCTCCCCCACCGCCCGCGCCTGCGGCCCGGCCAGTGTCGTCCAGCGGTCCAGCAGTTCCGCGTCCAGGCTCATCCCCATCCGGGCAGTGTGCCGAAAACCGGGGCCGGAGAAAACCCCTCGAGAACGGTGGCTTTCACCACTCGCCGGGTCAGGTCGAGGACAGGTAGCGCTGAATGGTGGGGCCGATCTCGGCCACGATCTGCTCCTGGGTGAGCGCCACCACCGGCGGCAGCCGCAAGATGTAGCGGCACAACGCGAGTCCCAGCATCTGCGCGGCGATCAGGCCCGCGCGGTGCGGCGCGTCGGCCGGGTCGCCGAAGCCCAGCACCGCGGGCATCAACTGCTGGGCGAAGATGCGCCGGGTGCGTTCGGCCACCGCATCATCGGTGAGCGCGGACCGCAGCAGGGTCAGCAGGATCTCGCTGGTCGGCGGCTGCTCCCACAGTTCCAGGAAGCGCGCCGCCAGCAGGCCGCCCACCGAATCCGGCGCGGCCGCACCGAGATCCGGCAGGGCCAGGTCGACATCGAGTGCGGCGTCGAACAATCCGTCCTTATTGCCGTAGTACCGCATCACCATCGACGGATCGATGCCCGCGTCGGCGGCGATGGCCCGGATGGTCGCCTTGCGGAAGCCGTCCTCGGCGAACCGTTTGCGCGCCGCGTCGAGAATCGCCGCGCGGGTCGCGTCCGAGCGGCGGGGACCCGTCTCCACAGTCATGCCCACAAGTGTAGGCCAACACGTGTTGACGCCCAAGCGACCCCGGGCCCCCGGCTCAGTTCTTCTGCGCCTCGTCCTGCGCGTGCTGCGCCTGCGCCAGCTGCGCGGGCGTGTACCGCAGCGTCAACGCCAGCAGGCCCATGACCGCGGTGCCGATGGCGCACACCAGCAGCACCAGGGTGTAGCCGCTGCCCAGCGCGTCGATCTGATGCTGGGTCATGGTGCTCACCTTGCCGGTCGCGCCCTTGTCCAGCGACAGCGTGCGCGACAGCGCCACTGGGCTCAGGATGCCGACCGCGAACGGCGTGCCCATGTTCATGAACATCTGCCCCACCGCCGAGAGCGGACCGATATGGGCCATGTCCACGCCGACCAGCACACACAGCGGCAGGATCACGATGCCGATGCCGATGCAGAAGCCGACGATCGACATCATGACCAGCAGCGTCGGGAGGTAGTCGGCCGAACTGTCCAGGGTGGAACCGAAATACAGCGCGCCCGAGAGCACCGCGGCCGCCGCCAGCAGCAGCCAGCGCGCCTTCACGTACATGCACGCCTTCGACGCCACCGCGGTGCCGACACCCGCACCCAGGGTGAACGGGATGCTGGCCAGACCGGCCTGCAACGGGCTGTAGCGCAGCACGTTCTGCAGGAACTGCGCCACGAAGAAGGTGGTCGCGCCGAGCACGCCGGAGGTCAGGAAGATGGCGATGAACGTGATCACGCGGTCGCGGCTGTCGAACAGCGACCACGGCAGCAGCGGGTTCTCGACATCACGTTCGGCCAGCACGAACACCACCAGCAGCACCAGACCGCCGATCACCGAACCCAGGATCACCGGACTCGTCCAGCCCAGCTCGGGCCCCTCGGTCGCGCCGAACACGATCGCCACACACGCCAGCGTGCCCAGCACCGCGCCGCGCACATCCATGGACATGCGCTGGTGCACGGTGTCGCGCAGCTGGGTGACCGCGCCCCACACGATGAGCAGGCCGATCGGCACATTGATCCAGAAGATCCAGCGCCAGTCCACCTGGGTCAGCGCGCCGCCGATCACCAGACCGCCGACCGACCCGACACCGACCATGGAACCGAAGATGGCCACCGCCTGATTGCGGGCCGGACCGGGCGCGTAGGTGCTCGCCACCAACGCGAACGCCGTCGGCGCGGCGATGGCCGCACCCGTGCCCTGCAGCGCGCGAGCCGCGATCAGCCACGCCTCGTTCTGCGCGGTGCCGCACAGCGCCGAGGCCACCGTGAACAGCCCGACACCCGTGATGAGCATGCGCTTGCGCCCGAACGAGTCACCGAGCCGCCCGCCCAGCAGCATGAGCCCGGCGAAAGGCAGACCGTACGCGGTCACGGTCCACGCGCTGCCGGCGTTGGACAGGCCCAGCTGCTCCTGTAGTCGGGGCAGCGCCAGGATCATGACCGTGCCGTCGAGCACGACCATCAGCTGTAGCCCGCTGAGGACGAGAATCGCGAGCCCGAACGCCCGCTTGGTCACCGGATACTGCATCGTCGCAGCGGGGTTATCGAGCACGGGCCCACTCTAGAGGATGCAGTGACCGGGGCAACCGTCCTCATCACGCTCGTCAGGAGTTGGCCGGGTCCGGAGCTCCGGCGGTGAACCCCGCGGTGGGGCCGATGACGATGATGGCCGGCGGGCGGATGCCCTCGGCCCGGACCCGTTCGGCGACCGTGGCCAGGTCGGCGCGCAGGACGCGCTGGGTGCGCAGGCTGCCCTCCTGGATGACGGTGACCGGGGTGTCGGTCGCGCGGCCGCCGGCGATCAGGGCATCGGCGAACTTCTCGATCCGCTCGACCGCCATGAGCAGCACGATGGTGCCGCGCAGACGGGCCAGGGCCGGCCAGTCGACCAGGGAGTCCGGATGGTCGGGGGCGACGTGGCCGCTGACCACCACGAACTCATGGGTGACGCCGCGGTGGGTGACCGGGATACCGGCCAGCGCCGGAACCGAGATGGCGGAGGTGACGCCGGGAACCACGGTCACCGGGATGCCCGCGTCGACGCACGCCTCGAGTTCCTCGTAGCCGCGGCCGAAGACATAGTTGTCGCCGCCCTTGAGCCGGACCACGAACTTGCCCGCCTTCGCGCCCTCGATGAGCGCGGCGTTGATGTGCTCCTGCGCCATGGCCCGGCCGTAGGGGATCTTGGCGGCGTCGATGACCTCGACGTCGGGGCCCAGCTCGGCCAGCAGCTCCGGCGGCGCGAGGCGGTCGGCGACAACGAGATTCGCGCGGGCCAGCAGGCGGCGGCCGCGCACGGTGATCAGGTCCGGGTCGCCGGGGCCGCCGCCGACCAGGGCCACGCCCGGCGTGACGGGGGCCGAATCATCGGTCACCACACCGGATTGCAGGGCCTCGAGCAGCGCGTTGCGGACCGCGGCGGAACGGCGGTGCTGCCCGCCCGCCAGCACACCCAGGGTCATGCCGTCGTAGCGGGCGGTCGCCGGGGTGACCGCGGTGCCCAGGCGAGCGGTGTCGGCGCGCACGCAGAAGATGCGGCGGCGGGTCGCCTCGGCGACCACGGCGGCATTGGTGTCCGGTTCGTCGGTGCAGGCCATGGCGTACCAGGCGCCGTCCAGGTCGCCGTCGGCGTAGGCGCGCAGCTCGATGGTCAGCTGCCCCATGGTGCCCATGCCCTCGACCGCCGGGGTGACCTCGCGGCTGATCACGTGCACGTCCGCGCCGGAGGCGATGAGCAGCCCGAGCCGCCGCTGCGCGACCGTGCCGCCGCCGACCACGACCACGCGGCGGCCGTTCAGATCGAGGCCGACCAGGTAGTTCGGGTCACCGGTCTCGGCCCGGGACGCGGGAACCGGCTGGTCATCGGGGGTGGCTGCGGGGTTCTGCACAAGGATTCAGGGTACGGCGTGCACGGCCGCGCACGACAATCGCCTGGCGTCCGTGCAGCAATCGATAGGAAGTTCACGATCCGCGCGGACTGCGCGCGGCGGTCCGCGTAACTTGCGACGGAACCGGCCCGTCAGTTCTTATGCTGAATAGCTATGACACGCAGGGTCGTCGTGGTCGTTCGCAGTCTCCTGCTCGCCGCGCTCCTGGCGCTCGGCCTCGCCCCGGGCACCGGCCACGCGGATCCGCCTGTGGAGAGCGCGTATTCGCAACCGGGGCCCTGGCAGGTGACCGAGCGCACAGCCTTCACCTGCTGCGATTCCACCGGAGCGGCCTACGACATCTGGTATCCGACCGACCTGGGGGCCAAGGGATTCCGGCATCCCATCATCACCTGGGGCGACGGCACCGACGCGCACCCGGGCCAATACGCCTACCTGCTGCGGCATTTCGCCTCGTGGGGGTTCGTGGTGATCGCCACCGAGAACGCCGCCACCGGCTCCGGCGTGGACATCGCGGGCGCGGTGGACAAGCTGCTGAACCTGGCCGCCGACCCCGGCAGCGTCTTCCACGGCAACCTCGACCCGGATGCGGTCGGGGCCGTGGGACATTCGCAGGGCGCGACCGGAGCCCTCAATGCCATGGCGCATTCCGGCGGCCGGATCACGACCGCGGTGCCGATCGAACTGCCGATCCAACTGCTGTGCGTCTTCGGCGTGTCGTGCCCCGATATCCGGGCGCTGACGGCGGGCTCGGTGTTCTTCGTCAACGGCGCGGCCGACACCCTCATCTCGCCGTCGGATCAGCTGTTGCCGGCGCAGGCCATCGGGCTGGAGTCCATGCGGGCCTTTTACGACGCGGTGCCCGCCGGAATCCCGAAGGCGTGGGGCACCCTGGTCACCCCGGATCACAATGACGTGCAAGGCCAACCGGATTGCGCCGGCGCGGCCTGGCCGTGCGCGACCGGGGTGCACGGGTACCTCGGGTATCCGACGGCCTGGCTGGCGGCCCACCTGCTGGGCCGGATCGACGCCCAGCAGGCCTTCGTGCGGGGCAGCGGCGAATTCCTCGCGCCGAATCCACTGTGGGACAACCAGTGCAGCACCGTTGTGGGACAACCAGTGCAGCACCGTCGGCGTCAGTTGAACCGCGGGACGTCCTGGACCAGGTGAATCCCGCCCTGCCGCAATCGGATACCGCTCTCGTCGACGAGTTGGAGGGTGACGGTCACCGGATGTCCGGACACCTCGCCGGTCAGCACCAGCCGCTCGGATCGCGGGCGCTCGACAGTGAAGGTGGCCAGTGGCCGCGGCCCGTCCGAGCCCTCGCCACCGGGCGCGAGCAGCGTCAGCGTGTGCGCGGACGCGTCGATCTTCGCGCCGACCGTGGTCAGCGTGTCGTCCATCGTCTGATAGGACGCCGCCTCGGGGTTGTCGAACACCAGTCGCCGCCACCGCGTTTCGTCGGTCAGCAGCGGCGGCACGGTCCGGCCGTCGCGGGTGAACTCGGTGACCGCCCAGATGCCGTACAGCTCCGACTTCGGCCGCCCCGGGCCCCACTCGTGGTAGGCCCGCGTCTGCTGCACCACCTGCGCGATGAGGAACCAGACGAGCAGCGCCACCTGCCCGATCGCGAGGATCCGGCGGCCCTTGGCGCTCGACACCGGCTCCGGGGTGTCCGCGGGTCCCGCCGCCCGGCCGGTGAGCACCGCGGTCAGGCGCCGCGCCTCCGGGACCAGCAGCACCAGGCACAGCAGCATGAGATGGAACGACAGCAGCTTGACCGGGATGTCGAAGGTCATGTTCAGCACCCACACCTGCGCCATGCTCACCAGACTCAGCAGCACGCCCGCCAGCGTGGTGCGCGGCAGCAGCAACAGGACGCCGCCCAGCACCTCGGCCCCGCCCAGCAGCATTTCGTAGACCGGCGAGGTGCCGACCTGCAGCCACAGCATGGACGAGTGGCTGATGTTGCCCAGCGGCTGGACCAACGCGTCCAGCGGCGGCACCGGCATCTGCGTCGGAACCAGTTTGGCGAAGCCGTAACCCAGCATCTGCCCGGCCAGGCAGAGCCGGATGAACAGCAGGAACCAGCTCGCGAGACGGCGGTATTCGGTGCGGTGGCGGTCCAGCACACTCCAGACCAGGGTGCCCGCGACGGCGATCACCAGCACACAGAAGACCAGGACCCACAAATAGCCTTGATCGCCGCTGCCCGATTGCGGATTCAGGGCGACATCGGCGCCGAATACGGTCCGCCCGACCCATTCGATCGGCCCGTGATACCAGTTCACCATGGTGATCTGAATATTCTCCGGCAGCCATTCCGCGATGACGCCGAGAAAGGCGAAGATCGGCTGCGGATAGAAAACGCAGAACAGTCCGAAATAGAGAAAGCCGAATCGGAAGAGAATCCGGGCGGCCGGTTTCCAGCCGGCGCGCTCCCCCGGCGGCCGCGCCGCCAGATCGGTTCCGTCCTCGGCCGTCAGCAGGCTCATCCCACATCCCCTCGTCGTCGATCCGGACCTTCGACGCTAGGTTCCGGACCCCACGCGGCGCCTCCGTGAAGACCCTGAGCCGACCCGGAATATGCCTAATCGGAAGTCCTCCCAAGGGATTACGGGACAGCACGAGTCCACACCTCCGACCAGCGGTCATCCCGGTCAGCGGTACTGCTTACACCAATCGCCGAGAGCACTTCCCACCCCCCACTAGAACCGGTTACATTTTGGGCACGTGTTACTCAGACCACACGGCTGCCGCCGATGCTGGTGCGCTAGAAGGGACGGCAATGTCCGCCGACGACCTCAATGAGAAATGGGAATTGACGGTCTCCGACCGCGATGACGACGAGCTCGCGACCAGATTGACCCAATGGCTGTCCACCAAGGTCGAATCGGACACCCCGCCGCGGGTCACCTCGCTGACCCACCCCCAGGCCGGCGGCATGTCCAGCGCCACACTGCTGTTCGACGCCGAATGGACTGAGAACGGTCAGCCCGCGGGCGGCTCCTTCGTCGCCCGGCTCGCCCCCGAAGCCGACTCCTTCCCGGTCTTCGAGAAATACGATCTCGGCGGCCAGTTCGCCACCATGGCGGGCGTCACCGAGGCCACCGACCTGCCGATCCCGCCGCTGTGCTGGTACGAGGCCGACGAGAGCATCCTCGGCTCGCCGTTCCTGGTGATGCGCCGCGTCGGCGGCCAGGCGCCGGCCGACAACCCGCCCTACGTGTTCACCGGCTGGCTCTTCGACGCCACCCCCGAACAGCGCATGGAGATCACCCGCAACACCGTGGACGTGATCGCGCGCGTCCACGCCATCGACAAGCCCGCCGAGCGGTTCCCGCACCTCGACGGCGACGGCCCCGCGCTGCGCCGCCACCTCGACGCCCAGAAGCGCTGGTACGCCTGGGCTCTCACCGACGACGGCTACAACATTCCCATCCTGGACCGCGCCTTCCAGTGGCTCGAGGACAACTTCCCCGAGGACCCGAGCGCCGACGTGCTCAGCTGGGGCGACGCCCGCCCCGGCAACATCATGTTCGAGGGCCTCACCCCCAACGCCGTGCTCGACTGGGAGATGGCCGCCATCGGCCCGCGCGAACTCGACGTCGCCTGGACCCTGCTCATCCACCGCTTCTTCCAGGACATGGCCACCAAGTACGGCCAGCCCGGCGTGCCCGACTACATGCGGCGCTCCGACGTCGAGAAGCTCTACACCGAGGCCACCGGCCACACCCTGCGGGACCTGGACTGGTACCTCACCTACGCCGCCCTGCGCCACGGCGTCGTGATGGCCCGCATCTGGCGGCGGATGATCCACTTCGGCGAGACCACCGAACCCGAGAACCGCGACGAATTCGTCATGCACGCGGATCTGATCGAAGCACTGCTCGACGGCACGTACAACTGGGATTGAGAGACGAGGACATGATCGGTCCGCTGGACGAATACCCCATCCACCAGACCCCGCTGCCCATGGCGCGGGTGGTGAGCAGCGATCGCAACTTCTACGACCGCAGCTACTACAACGCCATCCAGACCGGCGGCGACACCATGCTCATCACCGGGTTCGGCGTCTACCCGAACCTGGGCGTGACCGACGCCTTCGCGACCGTGCGCCGCGGCGACACCCAGCGTGCGGTGCGGTTCTCCGACGCGCTCGAACAGCGCGGCCTGGACCTCGCGGTCGGCGGCTACCGCATCGAGGTGATCGAGCCGCTGCAGAAGCTGCGGGTGATCTGCGAGCACAACGACCTGTCGTTCGACCTCACCTGGGAGGGCGCGCACCCCGCGGTCGCCGAGCAGCCGCACACCATCATCACCAAGCTGCACCGGCCCATCATCGACGCCCAGCGTTTCGCCCAGGTCGGAACCTGGTCGGGCACACTGAATGTCGACGGTGACGACTTCGCCATCGATCCCGCCGTGTGGTGCGGCACCCGCGACCGCTCCTGGGGCATCCGGCCCGTCGGTGACGCCGATCCGGCCGGGCGGGTGGCCGACGAGCCGTCCGAGGGCTTCTGGTGGCTGTACGTGCCGCTGAAGTTCGACGACTACTCGATCATCGTCATCGTGCAGGAGGAGCCCAACGGCTTCCGCACGCTCAACGACGCCACCCGCGTCTGGAACGACGGGCGCGTCGAGCAGCTGGGCTGGCCGCGTGTGCATCTCACCTACAAGTCCGGCACCCGCATCCCGACCGCGCTGCGCCTGGAGCTCTCCACGCCCGACGGCAAGCCCCTGGAAGTCGAGGTCGAGGCCGGGACCTTCATCGCGCTCAATGCCGGCTGCGGCTACGGCGGCGACCCGGATTGGCTGCACGGGCAGTGGAAGGGCCGCGACTGGTCCGAGAGCAAGCTCTACGACCTGACCGATCCCGCTGTGGCCGGTCGGATTCCGTTCGGCGTCATCGACCACGTCGGCAAGGCGCGCTGCGGCGACGACGAGGGCTGGGGTTTGTTCGAGCACGGCACCATGGGCCGGCACGATCCGACCGGATTCGCCGATTGGGGTTCTGTCGCGCCCTGATCGCGGGAAGTCGCAGCCCTCGCCGGTACCCAACCAGTCGGCGGGGGCTGCGGCGTGTCAGCCGTTCGGCCACCAGTAGTGGTAGACGACGTAGAGGCTCAGGAGCAGGCCGGGGAAGAAGATCAGCGCCCCGATCGGGATGCTCAGGGACGGCCGCCAGCCGCGTCTGCGGGCCATACGCCCCAACTGCCAGGTGACAGCTCCGCCCGCCGCCCACACGTACATCGGGAACGCCCCGACGGTCAGGGTGATCCACGGCGGGCAGGGATGCCGCCAGCCGCAGTAGGCGGGGACGCCGTCCAGATCGCTGATGATCAGGAACGTCAGGAAGGCCGAGCCGCAGAAACCCAGGATGCCCCAGAAGCGCCACCAGGTCAGGAAGGTGCGCCAGCGGTCCGGGGTCAGGGTCGGGGTGGGGTCGGCCACAGCACAGAAGATATACCCGCGCTGGTCCGGTTCGGCGGCAGCGATGACGACGCCGGACACGATCGTCTTGGCGACGACCAGATCCCCGCCCCCACTGGCCAGCACGGCCGCCGCCTCCGCGACACTCGCCGCGCCGACCGCGTCCGCGACCCGATCCGAGGGATGGGGAACGAAGACCGCTTCCAATTCCGACGCCGAGAAGCGGACCGCCTCCGCGCCCAGCCGAGACGCCGCCTCCACGAAACCGGGCTCGTCGGCGCGCCGGTCGAGGGTCGCCAATCGACCGACCACCCTGTCCCCCAAGGCTTCCCGCACCGCCGCCACGATCACCTCGGCGGGCGTCCCGGGACGCAGCCCGACACCGACCGCCAGGTCAGACCGTGACATCGGTCCGGGCGAAGTCGGCCGCCGCGGCGACGAACCGTCCGACCGCCGCCGGATTCCCCGCCGGGTGCGTGTGCAGGTAGGACGCGTGCACACGGCGGAGCACCGCACCTTCGCGGACCGTCTCCCCGGCGGGTGAACGCCAGGCCCACGCGGTGTCCGCCGAACCGGCGTCGACGAGCCGGGTGCGGTGGAATTCGTGGCCGCGGACGCGGTCGCCCGCGCTCCAGAGCGGAGAGCCGGTGAGCGCCACCGCGTCTCGGTAGCCGAGGGTGAGACGCGGGCCGAACTCGGCGTCGACGTCGAGGACACCGGCCATGCGGTGGCCGTCGAGGGTGCGGGTCAGGTACAGCAGACCGGCGCATTCGGCGTGGATAGGGAGGCCGCGGCGGGCCTGGCCGGCGATGGCCGCCAGCAGTCCGGTGTTGGCCGCGAGGTCGGCGGCGTGTTCCTCGGGGAAGCCGCCGGGTATGACCAATCCGGCTGTGCCGGACGGCAGTTCGTCGCGCAGCGGGTCGAAGACGCGGACCTGGGCCCCCGCCGCCGTGAGCAGCTCGCGGTGCTCGGCATAGCCGAAGGTGAAGGCCGGTCCCCCGGCGATGGCCACCACCGGTCCCGATTCCTGGACCGTCACTTCCGCCGCCGGATCCCACGCCCGGCCCCGCACATCGGATGCGGCCAGGGCGGCCACCGCGGCCAGATCGATGTGCGCCGCGACGAGATCCGTCATGGCGTCCACGGCCGCCTGCGCGGCATTGCCGTGTTCGACCGCCGGGATCAGGCCGAGATGCCGTGAGGGCACGGCCAGTTCGGCGAGCCGGGGCAGGGCGCCCAGCACCGGCAGGCCCACGCGGGCGCAGGCGGCGCGCAGGACCTGTTCGTGGCGTTCACTGCCCACGCGGTTGAGAATCACTCCGCCGAGCCGGATTCCGCTGTCGTAGGTGGCGAAACCGTGCAGCAGGGCGGCCAGGCTCTGGCTGTGGCCGCGCGCGTCCACCACCAGGATCACGGGTGCGCCGAGCATGGCCGCGATCTGGGCGGTCGAACCCTCGGCGATGGGTTCGGTGTGGTGTTCGTCGATGCGGCCGTCGAACAGGCCCATGACGCCCTCCACCACCGCGAGATCGCTGTCGCGGCTGCCGTGCAGGTACAGCGGTGCGATGCGGTCCGCGCCGACCAGGACCGGGTCCAGGTTGCGGCCCGGGCGGCCGGCGGCCAGGCCGTGATAGCCGGGGTCGATGTAGTCCGGGCCGACCTTGAACGGCGCGACCCGGTGCCCGGCACGGCGCAGCGCGCCGATCAATCCGGTGGCCACCGTGGTCTTCCCGCTGCCCGAGGCGGGCGCGGCGATGACGACGGCGGGGGTGCTCGCCGGGCTCACCATGGCGGGCCCGCTCACCACTCGATGCCGCGTTGGCCCTTGCGGCCGGCGTCCATCGGATGCTTCACCTTGGTCATCTCGGTGACCAGGTCGGCGGCGTCGATCAGGGCCTGCGGGGCGTCGCGGCCGGTGATCACTACGTGCTGATTGCCCGGCCGGTCGCGGAGCGTCTCGACGACCTCGTCGACATCGACCCAGCCCCACTTGAGCGGGTAGGTGAATTCGTCGAGCACATAGAAGCGATGCTGTTCGGTCTCCAGGCGTCGCCGGATCTCCTGCCAGCCCGCCGCGGCCGCGGCCGCGTGGTCGTCGTCGGAGCCCTGCTTGCGGGTCCAGGACCAGCCCTCGCCCATCTTGTGCCACTCCACCGCGCCGCCCGCGCCGGTCTCGTCGTGCAGCTGCCCGAGGGTACGGAACGCCGCCTCCTCACCCACCTTCCACTTCGCGCTCTTCACGAACTGGAACACCGCGATGTCGAAGCCCTGGTTCCACGCCCGCAACGCCATCCCGAACGCGGCCGTCGACTTCCCCTTGCCGGGCCCGGTGTGCACCGCCAGCACCGGCTGGTTGCGCCGCTGCCGGGTGGTCAGACCGTCATCGGGAATGGATTCCGGGAGGGGAACACCCTTCGGCATCGGTGGAGGCTCCTTTCAACGCGGGCTGTTTCATCTTGCCCTCCGCTTCGCTCCGGGCTGTTCGCGGCCCCCGAAGTCTCGTTCTTCCCTCCCTCCGCTCCCCCGCTTCGCTCCTCCGCTCCACTCAGTCCAGAACGAGACGGGCCGCGAACTTTCATGCTGTTCCGCGCGTTCCCACCGTGTCTACGCAGCCCGGCTCGCGCGGACGATGCCTGCGACGGCGTCGCCGGTGAGTTCGCCCAAATGCAGGTAGCCGCCGCGCAATTCGGCCGCGAAGTCGCGAGCCAGGCCGAGGCGGATCATGCCGCGCTCGCAGTCGACGACCATGGCGGTGACTGAGTCGTTGGCGAGCATGCGGGCGGCGGCCCGGGCACGCGGGACGGGATCGACGCCGCCGGTGGCGCGGCCGTCGGTGAGCAGGACCAGCAGGGGGCGGCGGTGGGGGTCGCGGGTGCGTTCGCGGCGGATCAGGCCGCGGGCCTTCAGCAGGCCCTGGGCGAGTGGGGTTTTGCCGCCGGTGCGCAGGTCGGCCAGGCGGCGGACGGCGATGTCGACCGAGGAGGTCGGGGGCAGGACCAGGTCGGCTTCCTGGCCGCGCATGGTGATGACGGCGACCTTGTCGCGGCGCTGGTAGGCGTCGCGGAGCAGAGCCACGACGGCGTTGGTGACGGCGGAGAGGCGGTCGCGGGCGGCCATCGAGCCGGAGGTGTCCACGACGAAGACGACCAGGTTGCCCTCGCGGCCTTCGCGATACGCGCCACGCAGGTCGTCGGGGGCGAAGGCGAGGGGGCCGGTCAGGCGGCCACGCTCGAACTGGCGCGGGGCCGCGGCGAAGATAGTGCCCAGGAGGTGCAGGCCCGTGGAGGTGTCGTCGGTGGCACGGACGATGCGGCCCTGGCGGGTGCGAGCGCGGGAGCGGCGGCCGGGGGCGCCTTCACCGACACCCGGGACCTCCCAGCGCGGAGGCTTGGGGAGGGTGGCGGTGGAGGCGGCGACGCTGCCCTCGCGGGCGGGGCGATCGGCAGACGGGTCGCGGGCGGCGCGGTCGTCGGAGGGATTCCGGTCTCCCCCAGGAGGATTCGGGCCGCCACCGGGGAAGTCCGGGCCGCCGTCCGGCGAGTCCAGGCCACCATCAGGCGAGTCCGGGCCGGCATCGCGCGAGTCCGGACCGTCGGGTCGGTCCGCCGAGGCCGAGTCGGCGGGATTCCGAGGCTCGGGTGAGTTCTGTTCCGCGGCAGGCGAATCGGCGTCGCCCTCCTCGCCCTGCCCCGGATTCCGCGGTCCCGCGCCGTTCGGCGGGACCGCCTCACCTTTTCCCAGGCCGTCAGCTCCATCCTGCTCGGCGCGGGCGGCTTCGTCGGCGGCTCGGCGCATGGCGTCGTCGAGTTGTTCCTCGCTGATGCCGGGTTCGTCGAAGGGGTCGCGGCGGCGGCGGTGCGGCAGCGCGAGTTCGGCCGCGACGCGGACGTCGGACTCGGTGACCTCGGTGGCGCCGCGCCAGGCGGCGTGGGCGGTGGCGGTGCGGGCCACCACCAGGTCGGCGCGCATGCCGTCGACGTCGAAGGCGGCGCACAGGGCGGCGATGCGGCGCAGCTCGACATTGTCGAGGCTGACCTCGGCGAGGTGGTCGCGGGCGGTCAGAATACGTTCGGCCACCGCGCGATCCGCGCCCGCGTAGCGGTCGGCGAAGGCGGCGGGGTCGGCCTCGTAGTCGAGGCGGCGGCGGACCACGGCCATGCGCGTGTCCACGTCGCGGGAGGCGACGACGTCCACGGTGAGGCCGAAGCGGTCCAGCAGCTGCGGCCGCAGCTCCCCCTCCTCGGGATTCATGGTGCCCACCAACACGAATCGGGCCGGATGGGTGTGCGAGACGCCGTCGCGCTCGATGTGCACCCGCCCCATGGCGGCCGCGTCGAGCAGGACGTCGACCAGATGGTCGTGCAGCAGATTCACTTCGTCGACGTAGAGCACGCCGTGATGGGCGGCGGCCAGCAGGCCCGGCTTGAACGCCTGCTCCCCGTCCCGCAGCACCCGCTCCAGGTCCAGGGATCCGACCACGCGGTCCTCGGTCGCGCCGACCGGCAGTTCCACCAGCCGCGCGGGCCGCGCGCCGGACTCGTCCACGACCGGGGGCAGCAGCTGCGCGAGCGCGCGCACCACGGTCGACTTGGCGGTGCCCTTCTCCCCGCGCACCAGCACCCCGCCGATGCCGGGATGCACCGCGCACAGGATCAACGCCAGCTGCAGCCGCTCCTGCCCCACCACCGCGGAGAACGGAAACCCGGCCTCGTCACCGGCCGCGCGAACACTCTCGGAGTAAGCCACAGGAACAGACACGCCCCAACTCTATGCGCGCCCACCGGCCGAACCCCCACGACCCCATCCCCGATGCGCCCGCCCGCCCGCCGTTCCGGAGCAGCGCCGATGAAACAGCCGCGCCCGCTGTGGGTTTCACAGCGGGCGCGGAAGGGTGCGGGGCGGGGTCAGCCGCGGCGCATGGGGATGTGCGGGATGCCGTCTTCGATGTACTCCGGGCCGTCGACCTTGAAGCCGTGCTTGGTGTACATGTCGAGCAGGTAGGTCTGGGCGTTCAGGCGGACCGTCGCCGAACCCGCTTCGGCCAGGGCGGCCTGCAGCAGGCGGGTGGTGTAGCCGTGGCCGCGAGCCTCCGGGGTGGTGCAGAGGCGGCCGATCCGGAAGGACTTGACGCCGTCCTCATGCTCCTCCATGAGACGGAGGGTGCAGATGGTCTCACCCTCGTCGTCGAGCCAGAAGTGACGGGTCTCCGGCAATAGATCGAACCCGTCCAGTTCCGGGTAGGCGCACTTCTGCTCGACGACGAAAACCTCCACGCGAAGTTTCAACAGCTTGTACAGCGTCGCGGTGTCCAGGTCTTGGGACCACGACCGTTTGAGAGCAACCGTTGACATCATCGCGTCTTGCTATCACATCTCCGCGTGAGAAGCGATACCCGCGGGCTCCGGCGTGTTGGCGACGTCCAGCTGCAGGGCCTTGGTGGACCAGTCCCACACCTCGCGGAACAGGGCCTGGTTCTCGGAGAGCTTGACGCCCAGCGACGGCACCATTTCCTTCAGTTTCGGCTCCCACGTGGAGAATTCGCGCGGGAAGCACTTCTTCATCACGTCGAGCATGGCGCTCACACAGGTGGACGCGCCCGGCGAGGCGCCGAGCAGACCGGCGATGGTGCCGTCCTCGGCCGCGACGACCGCGGTGCCCAGCTCCAGCACGCCGCCCGCGCCCTTGCGGCGGATGACCTGCACGCGCTGACCGGCGATGATCAGCTCCCAGTCGTCGCCGTCGGCGCGCGGGATGAACTCCTCCATCGAGCCGATCCGGTCGTTCTGCGAGTTGAGCAGCTCACCGACCAGGTAGTTGACCAGGCCCATCTCGGTGACGCCGACGCCCAGCATGGAGAACAGGTTGTTCGGCTTCACCGACTTGATCAGGTCGGTCAGCTTGCCGTCCTTGAGGAACTTCGGCGTCCAGCCGGCGTACGGGCCGAACAGCAGGCCCTTCTCACCGTTGATGACGCGAGTGTCCAAGTGCGGCACCGACATCGGCGGCGCGCCGACCGAGGCCTGGCCGTACACCTTGGCCTCGTGCTGTGCCACCAGAGCCGGGTTGGTGCAGCGCAGGAACAGGCCCGACACCGGGAAACCGCCGAAACCGCGGATCTCCTTGATGCCCGACTTCTGCAGCAGCGGCAGCGCGCCGCCGCCCGCGCCCACGAACACGAACTTGGCGTTGATGACGCGAACCTTGTGGCTGCGCAGGTTGCGCACCTTCACCAGCCAGGAGCCGTCGGACTGCTTGGTCAGGTTGACCACCTCGTGGCCGAACGCGATGTCCGCGCCCGACGCGCCCAGGTAGGCCAGCAGTTCCTTGGTGAGCTCACCGAAGTCGATGTCGGTGCCGTAGTCGGTCCAGTTCAGGCCGACCGGGTCGGAGAAGTCACGACCCTTGGACATCAGCGGTAGTCGCCGCGCGAACTCGTCGGCGTCGTCGATGAACTCCATGCCTTCGAACAGCGGATGCCGCGACAGCGCCTCGTGGCGCTTGCGCAGGTATTCGACGCCGTCCGCGCCGTGGGTGAAGCTCACGTGCGGGATGGGGTTGATGAAGTTCGACGGGTTGGCCAGCACGCCGTTCTCGACCGAGTAGGACCAGAACTGGCGCGAGACCTGGAAGCGCTCGTTGATGTCGATGGCCTTGGCGATCTCGACCGAGCCGTCGGCGTTCCGCGGCGTGTAGTTCAGCTCGCACAGGGCCGAGTGGCCGGTGCCCGCGTTGTTCCACGGGTCGCTGCTCTCGGCGGCCGCGGCTTCGAGGCGCTCGAAGACGGTGATCGACCAATCCGGCTGCACCTGACGAAGAAGGGCACCGAGGGTGGCACTCATGATGCCGGCACCGATGAGTACTACATCGGTCTTTTCAATCGTGGCAGCGTTCGACACGGCGGGGATCGACTTCCTTGTCTTTTTTGGGTCACCAGGTGGGGGTTAGGTTACCCGTCGTTCACTTGGACTCAATTCTGCCCCTGACCATTCCCGAATCCCGCTTCGAAATCCCCGAATGTGAGAGATCCCTCCCAAATAGACATCTACGCACCGCGGTCTATGTTGAGCGGGTGACCCGCGAAACGTCCTCCACCACGTCTTCGACCACCGCCTGGCAGCCCGACGTCCTGGGCGCCGACTACCAGCAGCTGACGCTGTCGATGGGCCCCGACCCCGACGGTCAGGGCGACGCCGTCGCCACCCTGGTCCGCTACACCCCCGCCGACGCCCCCGCCGCGACCGGAGCCGTGCTGTACGTGCACGGCTTCACCGACTACTTCTTCCAGGAACACCTGGCCCAGCACCTGGCCGCCCAGGGCTACGCCTTCTACGCGCTGGACCTGCGCAAATGCGGGCGTTCCACGCGGGCCGGGCAGACCCCGCACTATGTCAGCGACCTGGCCCTCTACGACGAAGAGCTCAACCGCTCGCTCGAGGTCATCCGCGCCGAGACCGAGCTGCCGGTACTGATCATGGCCCACTCCACCGGCGGTCTGGTGACCTCGCTGTGGCTCAACCGGCTCGAAGCCGCGGGCGGCGTGCGCGCGCAGGGCATCACCGGACTGGTGCTCAACAGCCCGTGGTTCGACCTGCAGGGGCCCGGCTACTACCGCTCGGTGGGTACGCCGCTGGTCGAGGGCCTGGGCCGATTGCGGGCTTTCGCCCGGCTCCCGCTGGGCGTGTCCACCAGCTACGGCGACAGCCTGCACCACACCCAGGCCGGTGAGTGGGACTACAACCTGGACTGGAAACCGTTGAGCGGCTTCCCCGTTCACGCGGGCTGGCTACGCGCCATCCGGCGCGGGCACCTGCGGCTGCACAAGGGGCTCGACATCGGGGTGCCCGCGCTGATCCTGCGCTCCAAGGTCACCAAGTTCATGCGCAACTACGGACCCGCGGCCGATGTGTCGGACGTGGTGCTCGATGTGCGGCAGATCCAGCGCTGGTCGGGCTGTCTGGGTACGCGTACCAATATCGTGCCGATCGAGGGTGCGCGGCACGACGTGTTCCTGTCGTCGGAGAAGCCGCGCACCGAGGCGTTGCGGGAACTGGACTCCTGGCTGAAGTGGCAGGCCGAAGCAGCGGCGGAGGCTACCGCCTCCAGGCCCGTCGCGGCCGCCGGCTCACCAGAAGCTGGTGCGTAGCACGACCTCGGTGGCCAGTTCGTGGCCCGCTTCGGCGGCCACGGCGGTGACATCCATGGGGACCAGCCGGAATTCGCCGTAGACGAACCGGGCCGAGCCCTCGGCCACCTCGCGCGGAAAGGGCTTGGTGGCCAGCAGGGTGGTGGGGATCTCCACCGGCGGGCAGGAGGCGTCGCGGACGGTGCCGTCCACACCGGGCACCGCCGGGTGGCCGCCACCGGCCACGATGAGGCTCATGAAGTGGCTGAAGTGGCGGGCGGCCAGTTCCCAGGCCAGTTCCGCGCCCGCGCCGATACCGACCAGGTTGACGTAGGGGACCTTCAGCCGGCCCAGGATGTCGACCACCGTCGCGGCGTCGAGGCCGTCGATCGACTCGAAGGCGATGGTGTGCAGGTCCGAGGTCTGCAGCCGTTCGCAGACCTGGTCGTAAACATCGGCCGGATCACCCGCATCGGGGAGCAGCAGGACGTGGTGCCGGGTGTCGGGCCCGCCGACTCGCACCGCCCACTCGCGGTCACCGACCGTGATCCGCCGAGATTCCATGGTCGATCACGCTACAGGAGGGGTGTGGAGGCCGACCGCCGGTCGGTCGGATTACTGTGACCGTGGTCACTTCCCCACGGTCAGAGTCGGGAGATCCAGGGGCGCGCCGGCGTCGATCAGACGCTCGAGGGCGTCCGGATCGAGGTGCTTCTCCATCAGATCCGCGAGCAGGTCGAGCTGGGACGCGCGCACCTCGTCGACCGAGACATCCTCGGCGACAACGAAATCGGTGCGACCCGCGCGCCGGGCGACCTGGTGCAGCCAGGCCCGGCGAAACTCGTCCGCCGCCAGGGCCCCATGCAGGTGCGTGCCCCACACCGACTCGCGCACACTGCCTTCCGGAGTGCCGTCGAGCTCGAACCAGGGCCGGTCGGCGGTGCGGGTGACGCGGCCGTGGTGGATCTCATAGCCGTGCACGGGGAGATCGGTGTCACCGGCGCGATCCAGGACCCGGCCGCCGGAGCGGCGCAGCACCTTCGGATCCGCGAATTCGATGTCCAGGTCCAGCAGACCCAGGCCCGCGACGGTCCCCGCGTCGGACTCGACGCGGTCGACGATGGTGCGGGCCAGCATCTGGTAGCCGCCGCAGATGCCGAGAATGGGGCCGCCCGCGGCCGCGCGGGCGGTGAGGGCGTCGGCGATTCCGGTGCGGCGCAACCACTCCAGGTCGCTGACGGTGGATTTGCTGCCGGGGATCACCACCAGGTCGGCCCCGGCCAGGCGGGACGGGTCATCGACCCAGCGCACCGAGACGCCGGGCTCGCAGGCCAGGGCCTCGACATCGGTGGAGTTGGAGATGCGCGGCAAGCGGATGGCGGCCACGGTCAGCCAGTCGCGGCCCAGTGGCGGCCGGGAGCGGCCCACGGGGGCGTCGGCGACGGTGCCGAGGGAGTCCTCGGCGTCGATCCACAGGTCCTCGGCGAAGGGGATGACGCCGAGCGTGGGGCGGCCGGTGAGTGCGGTGAGCTGATCCAGGCCGGGCCGCAGCAGGTCCACGTCGCCACGGAATTTGTTGATGATGAAGCCCGAGATCAGTTGCTGGTCTTCGGGTTCCAGAATCGCGACGGTGCCGAACAGGTGGGCCAGCACGCCGCCGCGATCGATGTCGCCGACCACCACGACCGGAAGTCCCGCGGCGCGCGCCAATCCCATATTCGCGAGATCGGTTGCCCGCAAATTGATCTCGGCGGGTGAACCCGCGCCCTCACAGATCACCACATCGAATTCGTCGCGCAGTGCGGCCAATTCCCCGGCGACCACGTTTCGCAGTTCCCGCCGATGCCGGAAATAGTCCTTGGCTCCGACGGTGTCGACGGCCTTGCCCCGCACCACGAGCTGCGACCGCCGATCACTGCCGGGCTTCAGCAGGATCGGATTGAACCGCACGCTGGGTTCGAGCCCACAGGCCCGCGCCTGCAAGGCCTGCGCCCGCCCGATCTCCCCGCCGTCGAGGGTGACGACGGAGTTGTTGGACATGTTCTGCGCCTTGAACGGCGCGACCCGCACCCCGCGCCGCGCCAGCATCCGGCAAAGCCCCGCCACCACAACGCTTTTGCCCGCGTCGGACGTGGTTCCGGCGACCAGCAGCGCACCCTTCACGCGCGCCGACTCACCGGGTGCTGTACTCCGCCCGCGGGCGGTAGACGTAGTGGTCGCGGCCGCTGCTGGTGTAGGCGTCCCGGTTGTCGTAATCGCCGCGGGTGTCGGCGACGACGTCCTGCTTCTCGGCGTCGTCGACCGGCCGACCGGCGGAGAGTTCGACGTGGCGGCGCATGGTGGCGCGCAGGGCGCCCAGGCCCTCGTCCCGGGGGTTCGGGGGGAGGACACGGGAGGGCTTGCGACGGGGGCCGCGGGAGCCGATGCCGCGCGTGGTGACGCCCCGCTGGGGCATGGCGATTTTCACGGCAGCGTCAGGATCTCTGCGCCCTCGTCGGTGACGACGAGAGTGTGCTCGAACTGGGCGGTCCACTTGCGGTCCTTGGTGACCACGGTCCAGCCGTCGTCCCAGATCTCGTAGTCGATACCGCCCAGATTGATCATGGGCTCGATGGTGAAGGTCATGCCCGGTTCGATGACCGACTCCACGGCGGGCTGGTCGTAGTGCAGGATGACCAGGCCGGAGTGGAAGGTGGGTCCGACGCCGTGGCCGGTGAAGTCGCGGACCACGCCGTAGCCGAAGCGGTTGGCGTACGCCTCGATGACGCGGCCGATCACATTGAGCGCGCGACCCGGCTTGACCGCCTTGATGGCCCGCTTGGTGGCCTCCTCGGTGCGCTCGACCAGCAGGCGCACCTCCTCGTCCACGTCACCGGCGAGGAAGGTCTTGTTGGTGTCGCCGTGCACGCCGTGGATGTAGGCGGTGACGTCGATATTGACGATGTCGCCGTCCTCGATCACGGTCGAGTCGGGGATGCCGTGGCAGATGACCTCGTTCAGCGAGGTGCAGCAGGATTTGGGAAATCCCTTGTAGCCCAGGGTCGACGGGTACGCGCCGTGGTCGAGCATGTACTCGTGGGCGATCCGGTCGAGCTCGTCGGTGGTGACGCCCGGCGCGACGGCCTTGCCCGCCTCTTCCAGCGCCTGCGCGGCGATCTTGCCCGCGATCCGCATCTTGTCGATGGTCTCCGCGGTCTGCACCCAGGGCTCGCGGCCTTCGTTGACCGTCTTCTTCCAGACGTACTCCGGCCGTTCGATGTTCTTGGGGACCTCGCGAATGGGCGACTGCGTGCCGGGTGCGAGGGGCTTGCGGGTGCGCACAGACATGGGTACCAGACTATCTGCCGGTCCGAATGGTGGGATTCCCAGGTCCGGGGCACGCGGGAATTCTTCCGGACCACGGTCCGTTTATGCTGTCGGTTGACTTGGCAACAAGACTCGAGAAGGGCAACGGCCGTGGAACTGGGACTGACGACATTCGCCGAAACGAATCCCGTCGGCGGCGACGGGCCGGTGCCGACCGCGGGCGAACGCCTGCGGCAGGTGGTCGAGGAGGCCGTCGCCACCGAACAGGCCGGGCTGCACGTGTACGGCGTCGGCGAGCATCACCGCAAGGACTTCGCCGCCTCCTCCCCCGCGGTCGTGCTGGCCGCCATCGCCTCGCGGACCGAGCGCATCCAGCTCACCAGCGCGGTCACCGTGCTCAGCTCCGCCGACCCGGTCCGCGCCTACCAGGACTTCGCGACCCTGGACGGCCTGTCGAACGGCCGCGCCGAATTGATGGCCGGGCGTGGCTCGTTCATCGAATCGTTCCCGCTGTTCGGCTACGACCTCACCGACTACGACGAGCTCTTCGAGGAGAAGCTCGCGCTGCTGCTGAAGATCCGCGAGGACGAACCCGTCACCTGGTCCGGCAAGTTCCGCGCGCCGCTGGACAACGCCATCGTCTACCCGCGCACCGAGAACCGGCCGCTGCCGGTGTGGATCGCCGTCGGCGGCAGCCCCGAATCCGTTGTGCGCGCGGGACTCCTGGGCCTGCCGCTGGCCATCGCCATCATCGGCGGGCAGCCGGCGCGGTTCAAGCCGCTGGTGGACCTGTACCACCGGGCACTGGCCGAGGGCGGGCACGAGCCGCAGCCGGTGGCGGTGCACGCACACGGGTACATCGCCGACACCGACAAGCAGGCGGTGGCGGACTTCTACGGCTCCTACGCGCGGGCCATGACCGGCATCGGGCGTGAGCGCGGCTGGGGTCCGATGACACGCGACCAGTTCGACGCGCTGCGCTCGCAGAGCGGGTCGCTGTTCGTGGGCACGCCCGACTACGTCGGCGAGAAGATCGCCGAGGTGCGCGACACCCTCGGACTGGACCGGTTCATGCTGCACACCAGCGTCGGCACGCTGCCGCACGAGAAGGTGCTGCACAGCATCGAGCTGCTGGGCGCGAAAGTGGCTCCGCAGCTGGGCTGACCGCGAACTCAGTAGTCGGTGAGCCTGGCCTGGAAGGCGATCCGGTCGCCGCGGTACAGCGAGCGCACGCGTTCGATCGGCACGCCTTCCCCGTCCACGCTGCGGCGGTGCAGCAGCAGCATGGGCAGGGCCGTCGTGCATTCCAGCAGGGCGGCCTCGCGCGGGGAGGCCAGGACCGTCTCGATGCGTTCGGTGGCGACCGCGTACACCACGCCCATGCCGCGGGTGGCGACGTAGAGCGAGGTCTGCGGGTCGTAGAACTCGCGCAGGACGGCGAAGCGGTGCAACGGCATCCAGGTGCTCTCCAGGCCGATGCGTTCCCCGTCGGCGAGCAGGATGCGTTCCAGGTGCATGACCGGGGTGCCCGGTTTCACGGCGAGATCGTGAGCGGTGTCCGGATCGGCGGGGACGTCGGACCAGTCGACGAGCAGACGGCCCGGTTTGCGGCCGAATTTGATCGCACCCTCGGTGTAGGAGCGTAAGGACAAGGGCTGCACCATCTTCGGGCGCGAGACCACGGTGCCGCGGCCCTGCCGGCGAATCCGCCCCTCCACCAGCAGTTCCCGCACCGCCTGACGCACGGTCTCGCGGGCGACGCCGCAGCGCAGCGCGAGTTCGCGCTCGGACGGCACCGGGTCGCCCTCGGAGAGCTCACCGAGCAGCGCCTCCAGTTCGGCGCGCACCCGGTACGACTTGGGCATGCGCCCGGCGGACGCGGAATCGGTTCCCGCGCCGGCTGTTCCGGCCGCCGGACGGCCCGGCCCCGCCTGGTCTTCCACCCCGGCGGCCTCCCTCGTCTCCATGCCCCCAGCGTACACAGGATTGGTCTATACCAATTATTAACCTACCGTTTCCACACGAAACACCCGTAGGTCTAGACCATTGCCCACGATGACATCCATGCGATTGGTCATCATCGGCGGAGGGATCCTCGGTACCGCCCACGCTCTCGCCGCCATCGGGCGCGGCCACGACGTCGTCCACCTCGAACGCGAGGTGGAGGCGCGCGGCGCGACCGTCCGCAACTTCGGACTCGTCTGGGTATCCGGGCGCAGCGTGAACGAACTGGATCTCACGCTGCGCTCCCGGCAGCTGTGGGAGGAGATCGGCGGCAAGGTGCCGGGCGTGGGCTTCCGGCCCGCGGGCTCCATCACCCTGGTCCGCGGCGAGAACGAGCTCGCGGTCGCCGAGGCCGCCGTGGCGCACCCCTCGGCCGCCGAACGCGGCTTCGAACTGCTCGACCCGGAGCGGGTGCGCGCGCTCAACCCCGCGCTGCGCGGCAAATTCCTCGCGGGCCTGCACTGTTCGACCGATGCCGCCGTCGAGTCGCGGCAGGCGCTGCCCGCGCTGCGCCGCTACCTGGAGGCGAGCGGGCGCTACAGCTTCTTCGCCGGCACCGAGGCGCGCACCGTCACCGGCACCACCGTGATCGACGATCGCGGCCGCCGCCACGAGGGCGACCTGGTCCTGGTCTGCCCGGGTGCGGCGCACACCGGCCTGACCCGCGAACTGGCCGGCGACCTCCCGGTGCGCCGGGTGCGCCTGCAGATGATGCAGACCGCTCCCCTGGGCGAACCGCTCACCACCGCGATCGCCGACGGCGACAGCTTCCGCTACTACCCGGCCTTCGCCGGACCGGAACTGGACCGGCTCAATCGCGAAGAGGCGCAGCCGTTCACGGCCGCCCAGCACAAGATGCAGCTCCTGGCCGTGCAGCGCCTGCACGGCGGGCTCACCATCGGCGACACCCACGAATACGACGAGCCGTTCACCTTCGACGTGGACGAGGCCCCCTACGAGCACCTCACCGGCGTGATGGAGGAGCTGCTGGGCCGCAAGCTGCCGCCGATCGTGCGGCGCTGGGCGGGGGTGTACAGCCAGTCCATCGACCCGGGCGCCATCGTCACCCGCGCGCAGGCCGCGGACGGCGTGTGGGTCATCACCGGTCCGGGCGGACGCGGTATGACGCTGGGCCCCGCGCTCGGCGAACAGACCGCCGACCTCCTCGAGCTCTGACCGAACCTCACCTAAGGAATCATCGTGTCCGACAAGCAGATCGAACTCGCCGTCTTCGACATGGCGGGCACCACCGTGGCCGACGACGGGCTGGTGGAGCAGGCGTTCGAGGTGGCCGTCACCGCCGCGGGCGTGCCCACCGAGGGCCCGGAGCGCGAGGCCGCCCGGACGTTCGTGCGAGACACCATGGGTCAGTCCAAGATCTGGTGCTTCCGCACACTGCTCGGCGACGAGGACCGCGCGCAGGCCGCCAACCGCGCCTTCGAGGCCGCCTACACCGAGCTCGCCGAGGCGGCCGGGGTGACCCCGATTCCCGGCGCCGCCGAAGCCATCGCCGCGCTGCGGGCCGCCGGGATCAAGGTGGCGCTGACCACCGGCTTCAGCCGCGAGACGCAGGACAAGCTGCTGAACGCGCTGGACTGGAACGACATCGCGGATCTGACCCTGGCGCCCTCCGACGCCGGTCGCGGCCGCCCCTACCCGGACATGGTGCTCACCGCGGTGCTGCGCCTGGAGATCGACGCCGTGGATCGCGTGGCGGTGCTGGGCGATACGTCCAGCGACATCGCCACCGGTCTGGCCGCGGGCGCGCGCATCGTCGCGGGCACGCTCACCGGCGCGCACACCGAGGAGCAGCTGCGGGCCGCGGGCGCGACCCACGTGCTGCCCTCGGTCACCGAGTTCGCGCAGCTGCTGCTCGCCGAGCGCGGCTAGAGAATTCCGCGGCCCCGGCGCGCCTCGCCGGGGCCGCGGATCACCCCCCCCCCAGTTCCTACGATCCGTCACCTCCCCTGAACTGAAAGTTGCAGTCACCGTGCGTAATCCGAACAACCGCCTCGCACGCACCATCGCCCGGACCGCCCTGATCCTGACCTCCGCCACCGCGGTCGCCTTCAGCCTGACCGCCTGCGGCGGCACCGGCGCCGGCGACTCCGGGGACAAGACGGTCACCGTCTACTCCGCCGACGGCGTCGGCGACTGGTACAAGACCCAGTTCGCGAAGTTCAAGGACCAGACCGGCATCGCGGTCAACCTGGTCGAGGCCGGGTCCGCCGAGGTCGTGAGCCGCGTCGACAAGGAGCAGTCCAACCCGCAGGCCGACGTGGTCGTCACGCTGCCGCCGTTCATGCAGAAGGCCGACAAGTCGGGTCTGCTGCAGACCAGCGGTGTGGACACCGCCGCCGTCGCGGCCACCGACAAGGACGCGAACGGCAAGTGGGTGACGCTGGCGGGCAACTACCTGTGCTTCATCGCCAACCCCTCGGTCGACGCGTCCAAGCTGACCTGGGACGACCTGCTGAAGCCGGAGTACAAGGGCAAGCTGCAGTACTCCACCCCCGGCCAGGCCGGTGACGGCACCGCGGTGCTGATCCTGCTGCAGCAGTTGATGGGCAAGCAGGGCGCGCTGGACTACCTGGGCAAGCTGCAGGCCAACAATGTCGGCCCGTCGTCCTCCACCGGCAAGCTCCAGGCCAAGGTCGACAAGGGTGAGATCCTGCTGGCCAACGGCGACGTGCAGATGAACCTGGCCACCGTGAAGGAGAAGGGCTCGAAGTTCAACGTCTTCTTCCCGGCCGCGGCGGGCGGCAAGCAGTCCACCGTGGCGGTGCCCTACCTGATGGGCCTGGCCAAGGGCGCGCCGCACTCGGACGCGGGCAAGAAACTGATGACCTTCCTGCTGTCGGCCGACGCGCAGAAGGCGCTGCCGGACGCCTACGCGGTGCCCGCCCGCCAGGAGCTGAAGGACGCCGCGCCGTCCGCCGCCGGCGCGCAGTCGCCCGCGCAGGTGATCAAGAACGTCGAGGTCCTGCACCCGGATTGGACCAAGGTCCTCGACGAGCTCGACGCCGACCTGGCGGCCTACACCAAGGCCACCGGTAGCTAACCCACCCACAGGAGCAGCAGCCATGTCCTCCGCGTTGACGACATCCACGGTGGTCACCGACACCACCGCCGAACCGGCCATCGTGTTCGACCGGGTCGGGGTCACCTACGGCCGCGGTCGCACATCGACTGTCGCACTGGCCGATTTCAACCTGCGCGTCGCCGCGGGGGAAACGGTGGCGCTGCTCGGGCCCAGCGGCTCCGGCAAGTCCACCGCGCTCAAGGCCCTGGCCGGATTCGTCCGGCCCACCTCGGGCGCGGTGCGACTGGCCGGCCGCGACGTCACCGACCTGTCCCCCGCCAAGCGCGGGATCGGGGTGGTGGTGCAGTCCTACGCGCTGTTCCCGCACATGCGGGTGCGCGACAACGTGGCCTTCGGGCTGAAGGCACATCGGGTGGCGCGCAACGAGATCGGGGGGCGCGTCACCGAAGCCCTCGAGATGGTCGGCATGGGCGGCTACGCCGACCGGCTGCCGCGCGAACTGTCCGGCGGGCAGCAGCAGCGCGTCGCCATCGCGCGCGCCCTGGCCATCCGGCCCAAGGTGCTGCTGCTCGACGAACCGCTCGCCGCCCTGGACGCGCAGCTGCGGCAGAGCATGCTGGGCGAACTCCAGCAGCTGCGCCGAGCGCTGCCCGACACGGCGATGCTGTACGTCACCCACGACCAGTCCGAGGCGCTGGCGCTGGCCGACCGCATCGCGGTGATGCGCGACGCCCGGCTGGTCGACATCGACACCGCCCGCAACCTGTGGCAGCGGCCCGCGACCGGGTTCACCGCGTCGTTCCTCGGCGGCGCGAACCTGGTCGCCTGCGAGGTCAAGCACGTCTCCGGCACCGCGGCCCTGGTCACCGCCGGTGAGCACACACTGCGCGCCGACGCTCCGCCGCCCGGCGTCGGCCGCCCCGACTGGGTCCCGAACGCCGAAGCCCAGCTCTGCGTCCGTCCCCACACCGTCCGCGTCGTCCCGCTCACCGAACGAGACGCGTTGCGCGCCACCGTGATCACCAGCGTCTGGAAGGGCGCCTCGACCCGCCTGCACCTCGATATCGCGGGCCTGCCCACCGCGCTCGCCGCCGACATCCTCGGCCACACCGACATCGCCCCCGGCGACCACGTCGGCGTCCGCTTCGCCGACCCGGCGGGTGTTCTGATCCCGCCGGGCATCGGGACCCCCTCCGCCGCAGCGGAACCCGAGGTTCGCGCATGACCGCACTGCTCGAATCCCCCTCCGCACCTTCCGATCCCGAGGCCCGGAAGGCCGGACGGTCGTGGCGACCCGTGCTGTGGACCTTGCCGCCGGTGCTGGTGGTGCTGCTGATCGCGGTGTATCCGATCGTCCGGGTGCTGCTCGAGTCGACCGAGACCAGGTCCGGTCGAGGGGTCGGGACCTGGTCGAAGGTGCTGGCCGAGGAGTCGTTCCGGAACGCGTTGTGGCGCACCGTCACCATCGCGGTCAGCTCGACGGCGGGGTGCGTGGCGCTGGGGACGTTCCTGGCGATCGTGCTGGCGTTCGTGCCGTTTCCCGGATCGCAGGTGGTGGGGCGGCTCATCGATTCGGTGCTGACGCTGCCGTCGTTCCTGGTGACGCTGGCGTTCACGTTCCTGTACGGGACGGCGGGCGCGGTGAACGCGTTCATCGATCGGATCACCGGGGGCACGCAGCCGGCGCTGGACTTCCTGAGCACACCCTGGGGCGTGATCCTGGCCGAGGTCACCTTCTTCACCCCGTTCGTGGTGCGGCCGCTGCTGGCGGCGTTCGCCCAATTGCCCAGGGAACAGCTGGATGTGGCGTCCAGTCTCGGGGCCTCGCCGTGGCGGGTGCTGCGGCAGGTGGTGCTGCCCGAGGCGTGGCCCGCGCTGGCGGCGGGCGGCAGCCTGGTGCTGCTGCTCACGCTCAACGAATTCGGCATCGTGCTGTTCACCGGCGCCAAGGGCGTGATCACGCTGCCCGCGCTGATCTACACCCGCGGCATCGTCACCTTCGATCTGCCCGGCGCGGCCGTGCTGGCCTCGGTGCAGGTGCTGCTGTCGCTGAGCCTGTACCTCGGATACCGACTGCTGTTCGCGCGCCTCACCGGCGCGCGCGAGGAGAGCTGACCCATGCTGGTGTGGACGCGTCGCGGGCGGGCCGTGGTGCTCGCGGTCTTCGGGATCGTCGTCACGGTGGTGTTCGTCGCGCCCATCGCGACCGTGGTGGCCGCGGCGCTGGCCGGGCACTGGACCGGGCCACTGCCCTCGGATCTCGGCTTCGCCAACTTCGATCGGGCGCTCTCCGGCGAGGAGTCCGCCAGCCTGTCCGTCAGCTTGCAGACGGCGCTGCTGGCGAGCCTGTTCTCGCTGATCCTCGGCACCTGGGCGGCCCTGGCCGCGATGGAGGCCCCGGCCTGGCTGCGGCGGCTCACCGACGCGGTGTTCCACGTGCCGGTCGCGGTGCCGTCGGTGGCGATCGGGCTGGGCGTGCTCATCGCCTTCAACGAACGCCCGCTGCTGCTGGGCGGCACCAGGTGGATCGTCATCCTGGCCCACACCGTGCTGGTGCTGGCGTACGCGTTCAGCGGCGTCTCCGCCGCCCTGGACCGGCTCGATCCGGGCTACCGGCAGGCCGCCGAATCACTCGGCGCGGGCCCGGTGCGCGTCCTGCTGCGCATCACCCTGCCGCTGCTGCTGCCCGCCCTCGGGGCCGCGGCCGGACTGGCCATCGCCCTGTCCATGGGCGAACTCGGCGCCACCATCATGGTGTACCCGGCCACCTGGAAGACGTTGCCGGTGAGCATCTTCGCGGCCACCGACCGCGGCGCGGTCTTCGACGCCGCCGCCAGCACCACCCTGCTGGTCCTCGTCACCCTCGTCGCCCTGGTACTGCTGGGCCGCCTGAAAGGACGTGCGGCGCTGCGCTGAACGGCGCGGCCGCACCCGCACCGCTGACCGGGTCATGAGGGGACGGTCAGCGGTGTCTTGCGTCGAGGCCCGGGCGTGGCGACGCCCGGGCCGGTAAACTCGCCTGGAACTCAGGTATCGGGCGGGGGCTGTTCGATGGTGGTTGTCACAGGTCTGTCCGGCGAGTCCTACGACGTCGACGGCGAACCCTTCTATGCCGCGGGCGCGCGCTCGGTGCAGTACCTCTGCCGGGATCCACGCGGGCACCAGCGGCTCTACAAGCTCTACCGGAACCCGGTCACCGCGCCGGATGCGATCGAATGGGCCCGGCAGGCCATGCTTTTCGGGCGGCAGACCGTGCTCGCCGCCACGGGCGGATCGTCCGGGGCGGCCGAGGCGGTGAACTGGCCGATCGACCTCGTCCAGCACGACACGGCGCTGATCGGCGCGGTCCTGCCGCTGATCCCCATGGACTATCTGCAACCCGACGGCAGGCCGCGCACCCTGGATCACCTGTGGGCCGCACCCGGGCAGACCACACCGTATCTCCGTGCGGGACTGGCGGTTCGGCTGTGCGAGATCGTGCGGGTGCTCGAGGAACGGCAGCTGATCCACGGGGACCTGTCGGCCGCGAACGTGTTGTGGCAGCCCGCCGCGCCGCTGGCCTATCTCATCGACACCGCCGGGCTGATGCCCGCCGACCGGGCGCACGATCGGTACAAGGATCGGTACGACCTGGCGGCGCTGCTCTACCGGACCCTGCTGCCCGACAGCGCGGGCCCGCCCGGCGCGCCGTGGCAGCCGGGCGGCGTGCCCGCCGATCTCGATCCGCGGGTGCGGGCGCTGTTCGACCGGGCCTTCGGCAATGGCGGATTCGGGCCCGACGCCCGGCCGTCCGCGCAGGAGTGGGGTGACACGCTGCGGACGGTGTACCTGACGCAGGCGGGTTTCGGCTCGTCGACAGCGCCGCTGCCGCCGACCCACACCTCACCGACCGGTTGGTCCGCACCGCAGCCGCTGGTGACATATCACGGTGCGCCCCCATCGAATTCGACCAATACCGCCCTCAAGGTGATCCTCGGCGTCCTGCTGGTGGTCCTCGTCATCTCCATCGGCGTGGGCGTGGTCGTGCTCTCCGGCGACGACAAGACCACCGACGGCGCCAAGGGCTCGAGCATCACCACCACCGCACCGACGACCACCACCAGCACCACCGCCCCGTCCACCTCCGGCACCCTCGGCACCTCCGGGGTCGACAAGGCCACCCTCAACCAGCAGGGCACCGACAAGACCCCGTTCACCGCCGACGCCCTGCTCCCGTCGAGCTTCACCGACAGCAAGGGTGTGGTGTTCACCCGCCGCTCCTCCGGCGTGAAGGACTGCGTCGCGAGCAATATGTCGCAGAACGTGAAGACCGCGCTGCAGGCCAACAAGTGCGTCCAGATGGTGACGGGCACCTACATCGACAAGTCCGACAAGCTCATGACGTCGCTGGAGGTGTTCGCCTTCCCCTCCAGCACCGAGGCCGAGGCCATCTACACCAGCCTCAAGGGCCAGAAGCAGACCTGGGACGTGTGGTGCCCCACCCAGGGCATCGGCGCCAGCGTCTGCCAGTCCGACCTCGATACCCTGTGGGCCGCAACCTATTCCAGCTGGGGTCGCTGGCAGTACCGGTACCTGTACGAGGCGTACTCGCTGTCGATCGATCTCGCGGTCGACGCCTCGCTCCAGCCCAGCCTGGACGCGCCGTCGCGCACCGTCCTGCAACTGGTCGGGCCCGACAACTACTGGAAACCTCGCTGACCCAACCACTTTCGCTCGAGCGGGGTGCGGGTCAGAGACCCGCGGCGGTGGTCAGGAGGGCGCGGGAATGGGTGTCGTCGGTGGCGCGGATGAGGCCCGCGGCGAGTAGATAGGCCGCGGCCATGTCCTCGGCGGAGCTCCGCAGCGCGGTGAGCGTGCCGGTGAGGTCGCGGCCCTTGCGTTCGAAGCCGCGCCGCAATTGCCGGGCGGACCCGAAATCGCCGAAGCCACCGAGGGTGTGGACACGGTGGCTGCGGTCGATGTGCGGATCCAGCATGGCCGCGAACCGCAGGAAGGTTGCGGCGCAGTGGCGCGCGGTGGCGACGTCCAGCCGGAAGTCGCCGGCGCGGGCCCGTTGATACAGGTCGGTGGCGGCGCCCTCGCCCTGGTTCATGTCGAACTCCCCCCTCATAGTGCGGAACGCCGTATTTCACCCGCACGGTCATGAATTCGAGTCCGTGTGAATGAAATACTTCGCGAATAAAACACCGGACGGTTGGTTCTAAACGCTTCCCACTAATTCAGGGCGGGCGTGCCGCGCCAGTCGACCACGCGGCACGCCGGGCGGGGCGCCCCGTTGCGCCCGCCGTCTACGGGCGGGACGAATCAACGATTCGGTGGCAATACATCAATTGTGTCAATGCATTCGGAGTCACTGTTCCGGCAAACGGCGACGGCCACCGGCCACGTCGAATACGAGATCAGTGTAGCCGTCAACCAGTTCGGCCAGGTGGTACCAGTGTTTATGGGTGTTGTCACTGGAAGCGCCCTCGTGATCGATCACCTGGTTGGCTTCGACCCAGCTCCGGGCCATGCGGTCCACCACGGCGCCCAGGCTCTCGGTGTGCATGGTGGCGCCGTTGCGGTGCTGCGGCAGTTCCTGCTCCACCCAATCGTTGATATCGTCAACGAGTTCGCCGCGGCGGCAATCGATCTCGCTGACCATCATGGGATCCCGTACCTGGGCGCGACGTTCGTGCAGTTCGGCGAGTGCGTGCGCGGACCGCAGCAACACTCGATCTTGAAATCGCCTCCCTTGGAACGCACAGAGCAATTGCGGAGCGGTCGGCAGAACGCCGGCTATCGACATGGTCATCGAGACTCCCTATACGCACCCGACAGCATCACTAATCGCACCAACATGATTGGTCTCCGGATTCAGCTATACCGGTCATCGGATCGGTTGTTCACGAATAGGCTAGCTGGATCATGCTCTTACAAATGCAAGAACGCAATACTGCGTTCTAGCAAGTGCGCCAAGCGAAAGGGTCGTCATGGCAGGCAAGCGCACCGTGCTCACTGTCCGTTTGCGGAGGCTCGCCGCGATGCTCCACGAGATGCGCGAGAGCGCCGGGCTCAGCAAAGAAGTGGTCAGCGCCAAGACCGGCATCAACGTCACCACGCTGTACCGGATCGAGACCGCCCAGGCCAGGCCGCAGCGCCGCACCCTGACGGCCATGCTGGACCTCTACGGCATCGGTGAACCCGCGCGTTCAGATGCCTTGCAGTTGCTGGTCGACGCGTTACGCCCCGGCATGGCAAGGTCTTTCGAGGATGCGGTGTCGGAGGTCTACGGCGCATACATCAACTTCGAGGCCGAGTCGCTCTCGGCGCGGTTCTTCCAATCCACCTACGTCCCCGGACTGCTGCAGACCGAGGCGTACGCCAGCGCGGTCTACCAGACCACCATGCCCAAGGTGTCGGATCAGGTTATCGAGCAACGGATTCGGGCTCGGCAGGAGCGATCGAAGGTGCTCACCAAGGACAACCCCCTGGAGCTGTGGGTGGTGCTCGACGAGGCCGTCATCCGCCGCATGGTCGGCGGCCCCGAGGTGATGAACCAACAGTTCAGTCAGCTGCTCGACCACACCAACAAGCGGAACGTGATCCTGCAGATCCTGCCCTTCGACGCCGGCGCGCACCCGGGCATGCTGGGCTCCTTCACCCTGCTCGACTTCCCCGACCCCGCCGACCCGGAGCTGGTGTACGTGGAGGGCATCGCCAGCGACGAGCTGATCGAGGGCCACCCGGAGGTGCGCCGCTACGGGGTGATGTTCGACCAGCTCCGGGCCATGGCGCTGAGCCCGCGCGACTCGATCACCATGATCTCGGCGGCCATGGACGCCTTGAACGGCTGATCTTCCACCCACCCCAGGGTGGGACAACGCGCACCCTCGGAGCGGATTCCGGCAGCACTGTGGTCGCTACCGGCGGCGGCTCGCGGCGGCGACAGTGGATACATACCGAACGCCACCGCAAGCGGCCCCTCCGAGAGGATGATGTTCATGTGCAAGACGGTCGAATCGCCCGCGGCTCCCACGGCCATCGCGGTGACCACCGCCGACTGCGACCTGAGCTACGCCGAACTGGATCGCTGGAGCAACCGGGTGGCGCGCATGCTGCTCGCTCTCGGGGTCCACCCCGGGGCCAAGATCGTGATCGCGGAGACGCCGCGAGTCGAGGCCGTGGTCTCCCGCCTGGCCATCGAGAAGACCGGCGCCACTCCCGTCCCGGTGACCACCGAGTCCAGCGTGGCCCGCGCCGACTTCGGCGTCACCACCAAGGCCGGACTGGATCTGGTCACCGACCCGAGCCGCTGGCTGGTGCTCGATGACCGCAGCACGCTGGTGCAGTACCTCACCGGCTCGGACGCCCCGCTCAGCGAGGCCGAACTGAACCTGGCGCGGAAGGCCTCCTGACCGCGCCGAAGCCGCCGCAGCCCGCAGAAGGTTCCCGCAGTATGGCTTTCAGCAGTCCCCTGCCCTCCACCCCTGACACCTCGGCGGCCCCTGACACCTCGGGAGCGTTCGCCCTCTCCGCCGCACAACGCGGCATCTGGTTCGCCCAGCAGCTGGCCGGGGACACCCCCGTCTCCATCGCCCAGTACGTGGAGCTGACCGGGCCGATCGACGCCGAACTGCTGGCCGACGCCGCACGCCGGGCCGGACGCGAGTTCGGCACCGGCTACCTGCGGCTGATCGAGATCGACGAACTGCCCTGGCAGCTGGTCGACACCACCCTCGACGACGCCGTCCAGACCGTGGACTGCACCGGCGCGCCCGACCCGCGCGCCGCCGCCCAGGAGTGGATGCGCGCCGAGTACACCGCGCCGCTGGACCTGACCCGCGACCGCCTGTGCACCATGGTGATGCTGCGGCTGGGCGAGGACAGCTGGTACTGGTACTCGCGGTTCCACCACATCCTGCTCGACGGCGTCGGCGCGCTCACCATGCTGCAGCGCACCTCGGAGATCTACAACGCCACCGCCACCGGGCAGGAGGTCCCGGCCGGCAAGGCCGAACCGTTGCAACGCATCGTGGAAGCCGATGCGGCCTACCGGAATTCGGACAAGCTGCAGGCCGACCGCGACTACTGGCGTGAGCACCTGGCAGGGATGCCGGAGCCCGCGCTGCTGGGGCGGCGCACCGGCGCGGTCGACGCCCACCCGCGACTGCTCAGCGGCGCGCTGCCCGAAGACACGGCGGCCCTGCTGGATTCGCTGACCGCCGCGCAGTCCACCAGTCCGGCGCCGGTCGTGGTGGCCGCCTTCGCCGCCTACGTCGGAGCCATGACCGGGGCGGGCGAGATCGTGCTGAGCCTGCCGGTGTCCGGCCGCACCACCGCCACGCTGCGCCGATCCGGCGGCATGGTCGCCAATGTGGTGCCGTTGCGCCTGCCGCTGTCCCCCACCGCCACCGTCGGCGACCTGCTGCGCGCCACCCAGGGTGAGCTGACCGCGGCGCTGCGCCGCCAGCGGTACCGGCAGGAGGACATCTTCCGCGACCTGGGCTGGGCCATGGACGAGGTCGCCGGCTTCGGGCCGACCGTCAACCTCATGCTGGCCGACACCCGCATCCGTCTCGGCGGGGTCACCGGGCAGCTGCACGTGCTGACCTCGGGCATGATCGACGACCTGTTCGTCAACGTCTATCCGGGCACCGGTGGCGAACCCACCCACATCGACTTCCAGGCCAATCCCAACCGCTACGACGAACCCGAACTCGCGGCACTGCACGCCCGGTTCCTGGACTTCCTGCACCGCTTCCTGGCGGGCGGCGTCGAACAGTCGCTGACCGCGGTGACCGCGCTGTCGGAGGCCGAACGCGCCGCACTGGCCCCCGCGCGCGGCCGCGACGGCAGCCGGCCCCACACCCTGCCGGAGATCCTGGCGGCGGGCGCGGCGAAGTCCCCGTCGGCCATCGCGCTGCGGGTGGACGGCACCGCCTTCACCTATCGCGAGCTCACCGAGTACGCCCACCGGCTGGCGCGGGTGCTGATCGCCGCGGGCGCGGGACCCGAACGCGCCGTGGCGATCTCGATTCCCCGCTCCGCCGAGTCGGTGCTGGCCATGTGGGCGGTCGCGGCGACCGGCGCGGCGTTCGTGCCCGTCGATCCCGGCTATCCGATCGACCGGATCGAGCACATGCTCACCGACAGCGGCGTGGTCGCCGGCGTCACGGTGGCGGGCTCGCGGGCCGCGCTGCCGGACCGGGTGCGGTGGCTGGTCCTCGACGATCCGGAGACCGAGAACACCATCGCCGCAACGGATTCCGCTCCTATCACCGACGCCGACCGGTCCGCGCCCGTGCGCCTGGACCAGGTCGCGTACCTCATCTACACCTCCGGCTCGACGGGTCTGCCCAAGGGCGTCGCGGTCACCCATCGTGGTTTGACGAATCTGGTGACCGGGTCCGGGGCGGCGTTCGGGGTCGGCTCCGACGCCGTGGTGGCGCACGCGGTCTCCCCCAGCTTCGACATCTCGGTGGAGGAGCTGCTGGTCGCGTTCGCGGTCGGCGCGACGGTGGGCGTGGTGCCCCCGGCCGCCTACGCGGGCGAGGATCTGGCGCGGGTGCTGCGCACGCTCGAGGTCACGCACCTGAATGTGACTCCGGCGGTGGCGAATTCGCTGGAACCGCAGACCTTGCCGCGGCTGCGGACCGTGGTGGTGGGCGGCGACTCCTGCCCGCCGGAGCTGCCGGTGCGGTGGGCCGGGCGGTGTGTCATCAACGGGTACGGGCCGACCGAGGCGACCATCACCGCGACCCTCAGCGCGCCGCTGACGCCGGGCGAGGCGATCACGATCGGCGCGCCGTCGCGCGGGGTGGGGGCGCTGGTCCTCGACCCGTGGCTGCGGCCGGTGCCGCCCGGGGTGGTCGGCGAACTGTATTTGAGCGGTGCGGGTCTGGCGCGCGGCTACCACCAGCGCATCGGGCTCAGCGCCGGACGGTTCGTGGCCAGCCCCGTCGATCCCGGCGCCCGGATCTATCGCACCGGCGACCTGGTGCGCTGGCGGCGGCGGTCCGGCCGCTGGGAGCTGGAGTATCTGGGCCGCGGCGACACCCAGGTGAAGGTGCGCGGCTTCCGCATCGAACTCGGCGAGGTGGACGCGGCCGTGGCCCGGCACCCGGGCGTCGAGATGGCGGTCACGATCGGCGCGACCACACCCGGCGGGGCGACCGCGCTGGTGTCGTACGTGCTGGCGGCCGATTCGGTGGTCGCGCCCGAAGACGTGAAAACCACCGTCGCCCAGCAGCTTCCGGCGCACATGGTGCCGTCGGTGGTGATGGTGCTGCACACGCTGCCGCTGACCCCCGCGGGCAAGGTGGACCGGCGCGCGCTGCCCGCACCCGACTTCGGATCCGGGCCGCGGGCCGGACGCGCACCCTCGACCGACGCCGAACGGGCGTTGGCCACGGTATTCGAATCCGTGCTGGGTGTGGAATCGGTGTCGGCCGACGACAATTTCTTCGCCCTCGGCGGCGACAGCATCGTGGCCATCCAGCTGGTGGCGCGGGCCAAGACCGCCGGACTCGGGCTGCGCGCCCGGGATGTGTTCGAGCACAAGACCGTCGCCGGGCTGGCCGCCGTCGCCACCGCGGTCACCGCGCCGGTGATCGAGGAGCTGCCCGGCGGGGCGGTGGGCCCGGTGACCCTCACCCCGATCGTGCACGACATGCTCGAGCAGGGCGACACCTGGCCGAGATTCGCTCAGGCCGTGCTGATTCCGCTGCCGCACACTGAAGACATATTCGCCTCCGGCGAAGCCGCCCGGTCCCAGCTCGCCGCGGGCGTCCAGGCCCTGCTCGACCGCCACGACCTGCTGCGCAGCACCCTCACCCACGAGCCCGGCACCGGCGAGCACCCCTGGGTGTGGCGGGTCGGCGAGCCCGGCGCGGTGGAGGCCGGAGCCCTCATCGACACCGTCACCGCCGAACCCGACAGCGACGGCGACGGCGAGGACGAATTGCAGCGCGCCGCCGACCTGCTCGACCCCTCGGCCGGGGTGGTGGCCCGGTTCGTCTTCATCGACCGCGGCGAGGCCCTGCCCCTGCTGTGGGTGGTGCTGCACCACCTGGTCACCGACGGCGTCTCGTGGCGCATCCTGCTGCCGGACCTGGCCACCGCGTGGGCGGGCGGCACCCTCGCGCCCGTCGGCACCTCCTTCCGGCGCTGGGCGCACGGGCAGTCGGAACAGGCCCCGGCCCGCGCCACCGAACTCCCCTTCTGGCGCGAGGTCCTCACCGCGCCCGACCCGCGGCTGGGCACCCGCGCCCTGGACCCCGAGCTCGACACCGTGGCCACCATGGGTCAGCTGCGCACCCTCATCGACCCCGATACCGCCACGGCCGCACAGGAACTCATTCCGGCGCGGTTCCACTGCGGACTCGAGGACGCGCTGTTGACCGCGCTCGCCCTCGCCTCGAGTCAGCTGCGGCAGACGCCGCGGACCCTGCTCACCGTCGAGGGCCACGGCCGCGAGGAAGCGGTGCTGCCGGGCGCGGACATCTCCCGCACCATCGGCTGGTTCACCAGCGTGTTCCCCGTCGCCCTCGACCTGGGCGAGCTCGATCTCGACGACGCCTTCCACGGCGGGCCCGCGGCGGGCGCGGCGCTCAAGGCAGTCAAGGAGCAGCTGCGGGCCATCCCCGACAAGGGCGTCGGCTTCGGCATGCTGCGCCGGCTCGACGCCGCGACGGCGGCCGAACTCGAGGGCGCGCCCACACCGCAGATCAGCTTCAACTATCTCGGCCGCACGGGCGCGGGCGTGGAGCATCCCGGCGGTGCGGAAACCCCGTGGGTACCGGTCCGATTCGCCGCCACCCAGGACGACGCCGCGCCGCTGGCCGCCGTCATCGACATCAATGCCTTCCACACCGCCGCCGGACTCGAGGTGACCTGGGCCTACGCGTCGCGGGTGCTGTCCGCCGCGCAGGTGGAGGAGTTGGCGCGGCTGTGGGGGCTGGCGGTGACCGCGCTGGTCACCCACGCCCGGCGCGCCGGGGCGGGCGGGCACACGCCCTCGGACTTCCCGCTGGTGGCCGTCGAGCAGGCGCAGATCGACGCCTGGGAACGCGAATACCCCGACCTCACCGAGGTCTGGCCGCTGTCACCGTTGCAGTACGGCCTGCTCTTCCACGCCCGCTACGACACCGACACCGCCGACGGCTACACCGTGCAGACCCAGCTGAACCTGGCCGGGCGCGTCGACTCCGGGCGGCTGCGCACCGCGGCGGCGGCCCTGCTGGAGCGGCACGAGGTGCTGCGCGTCGCCTACGTCGAGACCCCCGACGGGCCCCGGCAGCTGGTGCTCGGCCAGGCCGAGATCCCCTGGCAGGACATCGATCTCACCGGCATCGCGGAGCCGGCGGAACGGCAGCGGGAACTGGCGCGCCTGATCGCGGTGGACGCGGGCACCCGTTTCGATCTCACCCGGCCGCCGCTGCTGCGCTTCAGCCTCATCCGCACCGACGCCGAGGCGTACACGCTGCTGATGACCAATCACCATCTGGCGCTGGACGGCTGGTCCACGCCGCTGGTGGTGCGCGAACTCCTCGCGGGCTATCTGGCCGCGGTCACCGGGCACGAGATCCCGCAGACCCCGGCGCACTCCTATCGCGAATTCCTGACCTGGCTCGGCGAACAGGACGACGCCGTCTCGCTGGCCGCCTGGACCGAGGCCCTGGCCGGGGTCGACTCCCCCACCCGGGCGATCCCCACGCTGGCGGGCATCACCTCCACCGAATCCGGCATGGTCTCCGCCGATTTCGGCACGGCGAAACTGGAGCAGCTCACCGAGACCGTACGCGCCGCCGGGGCCACGGTGAACACCGCGGTGCAGGCCGGGTGGGCGCTGCTGCTGGCCATGCTCACCGGACGCACCGACGTGGTCTTCGGCGGCACCGTCTCGGGACGGCCGCCGCAGCTGGGCGGCGTCGAGGAGATGGTGGGGCTGTTCATCAACACCCTGCCGGTGCGGGTGCGACTGGATCCCGGTGAGCGCGTGGGCGATCTGCTGGCGCGGGTGCAGACCGAGCAGGCGCGGCTGCTGGACCATCAGCACGTCGGGCTGGCCGCCATCCACCGGGCGGTCGGGCTGCCGGAACTGTTCGACACCCTCACCGTGTTCGAGTCCTACCCCATCGACCGCGAAACCCTCTCGCGGGCACTGGATATCGCGGGCATGCGAATCCTGGACGTGTCCGGCACCGACGCCACCCCCTACCCGCTGAACCTGATGGTGATCCCGCAGCGCGCCGCCGACGGCAGCGAAAGCCTGCGCATCACCGTCAAATTCATGGCCGACGAACTGCCCGAGGCGGCCGCGCGGCGACTGCTCGACCGGTTCCTGCTGCTGCTCGACCAGATCGCCGAACACCCCGAACGCCGCACCGCGCAGCTGCAGCACTGCGACCCCCTGGAGCGGGCGCAGCTGGTGCCGGTTCGCGGCGGCGCGCCCACCCCGCTGCGCACCCTGCCCGACATCCTCGCCGCGGGCGCGCGCGCCAACCCCGATGGCGTCGCGATCAGCTCCGGCGCCGTGTCCATGACCTACCGCGACCTCGACGCCTGGTCCAACCGGTTCGCGCGAGTCCTGTTGCGGCGCGGGGTCGGTCGCGAGACCTTCGTGGTACTGGCCCTGACCAGGTCGGTGGAATCGGTGGTCGCGGTGTGGGCGCTGGCCAAGACCGGCGCGGCGTTCCTGCCGCTGGACCCCAACTATCCGGTCGAACGCATCGAGCACATCCTCACCGACTCGCGCGCGCCCATCGGCGTCACCGTGTGCTCGGTTGGCGAGACCCTGCCCGGCACCATCGACTGGCTGCTGCTCGACGACCTCAACACCATCCGGCGCGTCATGACCGTCTCCGACGCGCACATCACCGACGACGAACGCGGCGGGCCCATCAACCTCGCCCAGACCGCGTACCTCATCTACACCTCCGGATCCACCGGCAAACCGAAAGCCGTGCTGCTCAGCCACCGCGGACTCGCCAATCTCGTGGCCTCCCAGCAGAGCCTGCTCGATCTGGACCAGACCTCCAGCACCCTGCAGGTGGCCTCGCCCAGCTTCGACGCCTCGGTGCACGAGCTGCTCATGGCGCACGGCGCGGGCGGGCGGCTGGTCATCTCGCCGCCCGACGTCTACGGCGGCGACGCCCTCGAGGAGCTGCTGCGCACCGGAGGGGTCACGCACGCGGTCATCACGCCGTCGGTGCTGGCCACCATGAACCCCGCCGGACTCGACGACCTGACCTGCCTGTCGGTCGCCGGTGAGGCCGCCGGACCCGAACTGGTGGCGGCCTGGTCGGCCGGACGGCGCATGGTGAACCTGTACGGGCCCACCGAATTCAGCGTGTGGGCCACCGGCCCCGGCGAGCTGCGGCCCGGCGAGCAGATCACCATCGGCGCCCCCGTGCGCGGCGCCGCCACCCTGGTGCTCGACAGCTGGCTGCGGCCGGTGCCGCTCGGGGTGACCGGCGAACTGTATCTGGCCGGGCCGGCGCTGGCCCGCGGCTACTTCAACCGGTTCGGGCTCACCGCGGCCCGCTTCGTCGCCAATCCCTTCACCGCGCCCGGCGCGCGCATGTACCGCACCGGCGACATGGTGCGCTGGGTGGAGGTCAAGACCGCGGACGGCACCCAGCTGGAACTGGAATACCTGGGGCGCAGCGACTTCCAGGTCAAGATCCGCGGCCTGCGCATCGAACTGGGCGAGATCGACGCCGTGCTGGCCGCCGACGAGCAGGTCGACTACGCCGCCACCCTCGGCTGCCCGGGCCCCGGCGGGCAGACCGTGCTGGTCTCCTACGTGGTCGCCGCCGCCGGACAGCGCCTCGACACCGAACTGCTGCGCACCCGCATCGCCGCGGCGCTGCCCGGCTACATGGTGCCCAGCTACCTCATCGAACTCGACGACGTGCCGCTCACGCCTGTCGGCAAACTGGACCGGAACGCCCTGCCCGCACCGGATTTCGCGACCCTCGACCAGCGGTACCTCGCCCCGCGCACCGCCGTCGAGACCGCCGTCGCCCAGGTGTTCGCCGACGTCCTCGAGACCGACCAGGTCGGCATCGACCGGTCCTTCTTCGAACTGGGCGGCAACTCCCTCACCGCCACCCGCGTGGTGGCCCGGGTCAACGCGGCCCTCGGCGCGACCATCGCACTGCGCGACCTGTTCGACGCGCCCACCGTCGCACAACTGTCCTCGCGCATCGTGCCCGGCGCGGAACTCCCCGGCCTGCCGACCCTGGCCCCGCGCATCCGGCCGGACCGGATCCCGTTGTCCCCCGCCCAGCAACGCATGTGGGTGCTCAACCGGCTCGACCCGAACTCGGCCGCCTACAACATCACCGCCGCCCTGCGCCTCACCGGCGAACTGGATGTCGACGCCCTGCGCCGGGCGGTCGCCGACGTGGTGACGCGGCACGAATCGCTGCGCACCATCTATCCCGCCGACGCCGACGGCCCCCGCCAAGTGGTGCTCAGCGCCGACGCCGCGGCCCCCGAGATCAGCTTCGCCGACACCGACGACGGCCCCGACCTGCACGCCGCCATCGCCGAGAACACCGGGACCGGTTTCGATCTCACCCGCGAAGCCCCGCTGCGCGTGCACGTCCTGCGCCTCACCCCGCGCCCCGGCGAACCCGCCGAACACGTGGTGGTGCTGGTGGTGCACCACATCAGCGCGGACGGGGCCTCCATGGCGCCGCTCGCCACCGACCTCGTCACCGCCTACCTCGCTCGCACCCACGGCGCCGAGCCCGAACGGCCGCCGCTGCCGGTGCAGTACGCCGACTACTCGATCTGGCAGCGCGAACTGCTCGGCGACGAGAACGATCCCGAATCCCGTGCCGCACAACAGGTCCGGTTCTGGAAGGAGCGTCTCGCCTCGACACCGGACGTGCTGGAGCTGCCCACCGACCGGCCGCGGCCCGCGGTGCAGAGCCTGCACAGCCGCGACCTCGAATTCCGCATCGACGCCGGCACCCACGAAGCGCTCACCGCCCTGGCGGCGGCCACCGACACCAGCCTGTTCATGGTGTTGCACGCCTCGCTGGCGGTGCTGCTGTCCCGACTGGCCGGCACCCCGGACGTCCTGATCGGCACCGCGGTGGCCGGGCGCGGCGAGGCCGCCCTCGACGACCTGGTCGGCATGTTCGTCAACACCCTCGCGCTGCGCACCCCGGTCGACCCGGCCCTGGGATTCCGGGACTTCCTGGCGCAGGTCCGGACCGCCGACCTGGACGCGTTCGCGCACGGCGACGTGCCGTTCGAACGACTCGTGCAGGTCCTGGACCCGCCGCGATCCACGGCCCAGCACCCGCTGTTCCAGGTCTCGCTGTCGCTGCAGAACTTCGAACCGCCCACCGTGGAATTCCCGGGCCTGCGGGTCGAGGTCGAACCCATCGAACGCGACGCCTCCCAGTTCGACCTGACCTTCGACCTGCGCGCCCCGCTGCCCGGCTTCGACGAGGCCGGACTCGACGGCACCCTCACCTTCGCCACCGACCTGTTCGACGAGACCACCGCCTCGCGACTGGTCACCCGCTGGCGGCGCGTCCTCACCGCCGTCACCGCCGACCCGGGCATCCGGCTCTCCGACATCGAACTGCTCGACCTCGCCGAACGCGCCGCCCTGGTCCCGGTGCGCGGACCCCGGACCAGCGGAATCACCACCCTGGCCGAGGTGTTCCGGGCCGCCGCCACCGCGCACCGGCTGTGCCCGGCCATCATCGCCGACGGGCGCGCGGTGTCCTACCGCGAACTCGACACCGCCTCGCAGCGGCTGGCCATGCAACTCTCCGCCGCCGGAGCCGGATCGGAAACCGTGGTGGCGCTGGCCCTCTCGCGCGGCGCGGAACTCATCACCGCGATCTGGGCGTGCGCCAAGGCCGGGGCCGCGTTCCTGCCCATCGACCCGCGCCACCCCCTCGACCGCATCGACCACATGCTCGCCGACTCGGACGCGGTGCTCGGGCTCACCACCGGTGCGCACCTCGAGGCGCTGCCCGACCGGATCGGCTGGCTGGTGCTCGACGACCCGGCCGCCTCCAGCGTGCGAATCCCGCTCGGGGGCGGGCGAGTTCGCGCCATGCGCAGCCACCCGGACCAGCCCGCGTGGCTGATCTACACCTCCGGGTCGACCGGCACACCCAAGGGCGTGTCCGTATCGCACCGCGGCATCGCCGATCTGGTGCGGGCCCAACGGGAACAGCTGGCGCTGGGCGAGCACTGCCGCGTACTCCAGGTCGCCTCACCGAGTTTCGACGCCTCCGCCTTCGAAGCGCTCATGGCCTTCGGATCCGGCGGCACCGCCATCGTGGCCCCGCCCGACGTGTTCGGCGGCGAACCGCTCACCGAACTCATCGCCACCCAAGGGGTCACACACCTGGTCATCACGCCGTCGGCGCTGGCCACCCTGGACCCGGACGCCGTGTCCAGCGTGCGCGTGCTGGCCGTGGCGGGCGAGGCCATCGGGCCGGATCTGGTGGCGCGCTGGGCCACCGGGCGCACCCTGATCAACCTGTACGGTCCCACCGAATTCACTATCTGGGCAACAGCTTCCGACCCGCTGGTGGTGGGGCAGCCCGTGACCATCGGCGCGCCGATCCGGGGCGCGGCCACCCTCGTCCTCGACGACCGGCTGCGACCGGTCCCCATGGGCGTCGCCGGCGAGCTGTACCTCGCCGGGCACGCGCTGGCCCGCGGCTACCACAATCGACCCGGCCTCACCGCCGCCCGCTTCGTCGCCGACCCGTACGGGCGGCCCGGCGAACGGCTCTACCGCACCGGCGATCTCGTACGCTGGACCGGCTACCTCGACGAACCGCGCCTGGAATACCTGGGACGCACCGACTTCCAGGTGAAGGTGCGCGGACAGCGCATCGAACTCGGCGAGATCGACGCCGCGCTGTCCGCCGCCGACGGCGTCGAATTCGCCGTCACCCTCGGCGTTCCCGGCCCCGGCGGGGCCACCGCCCTGGCCGCCTACCTGCTGCCCGAACCCGGCCGTGAGATCGACCTCGCCGACCTGCGCGCCCACGCCGCCGACCGGCTGCCCGGCTACATGGTGCCCTCGGCCTTCGTGGTGCTCGACGCCATCCCGCTCAACGCCGTCGGCAAACTCGACCGGCGCGCACTGCCGGCCCCGGTGTTCGAGGCCGAGACCGAATACCGCGCGCCCAGCGGCGACCTGGAGACCGCGCTCGCCGAGATCATCGCCGAACTGCTGGGCCGCGACAAGGTCGGCGTGCACGACTCGTTCTTCGCCCTCGGCGGCGACAGCATCCTGGCGATCCAGCTGGTGTCGCGGGCCAAACTGCGCGGCATCGAACTGACGCCACTGCAGATCTTCGAACACCGCACCGTCGCCGCGCTGGCCGCGCTCGCCGCGGCCGGAGGCGACACCGTCGTCCTCGAGGAACTGCCCGGCGGCGGCGTCGGCGACCTGCCGCTCACCCCGATCGTGCGCTGGATGCTCGAACGCGGCGGCGACCACCGGCGATTCGCGCAGACCGCGGTCCTGGAACTGCCGCAGGGGATCAGCCGCGAACAACTGGTCGCCACCGTCACCGCCGTCGTCGACCACCACGACGCGCTGCGCGCCCGGCTCGCCCAGGAAGACGGCGAATGGCGGATGAGCATCGGGGAACCGGGCTCGGTCGACGTCGACGCACTGCTGTACCGCATCGAATTCGATACCGCCGACGCGGTCGACCTGCGCGAATACGCCATCACCGAAACCGATTCCGCACTCGGCCGCCTCGATCCCGCCACCGGCACCGTACTGCAACTGGTGTGGCTCGACCCCGCGCCCGGCAGCCCCGCCGACCGCCGCGGCCGGCTCATCCTGGTCGCCCACCACCTCGTCACCGACGGCGTCTCCTGGCGCATCCTCGTCCCCGACCTGATCGCGGCCTGGGCACAGATCAGCGGCGACGCCACCCCGATCCTCCCCGAGACCGGCACCTCGCTGCGCCGCTGGGCGCACGCCCTCGAGGAGGCCGCACGGCGCGAAACCCGCACGGCCGAACTGGATTACTGGCGCGAGGTGACCGCCACCCCCGACCCGCCGGTCGGGCCGCGCGAACTGGACCCGGCCGTCGACCGGGTCCCCACGGTGCGCGCCGTGGAGATCGAACTCGACGCCGAGGCCACCGACACCCTGCTCACCACCCTGCCCGGACTCTTCGACGGCACCGTCGAGGACACCCTGCTGGCCGCGCTCGCCCTGGCCGTCATGCGCTGGCGCATGGACCCGTCCGAGGCGGTACTGGTCCGGCTCGAAGGACACGGACGGCAGCAGGAGATCGTGCCGGGCGCGGACCTGTCCCGCACCCTCGGCTGGTTCACCACCGTCTACCCGGTGCGACTCGACCTGTCCCACATCCCGATCCGGGACGCCTTCGCGGGCGGACCCGCCATGGGCGCGGCCATCCGGGCCGTCAAACACCAGCTGATGGCCGTGCCGGACAAGGGCATCGGCTACGGCCTGCTGCGCTACCTCAACCCCGAGACCGCCGCGGCCCTGCCGCACCGGGTGCCCGGGCGCATCGGCTTCAACTACCTCGGCCGCTACGCCACCGCCGACATCCCGGCCGGGCTCGAGGACCTCGGCTGGCTGCCCACCGACGAATTCGGCGACCTGCGCACCACCGAACACGCCGACGTGCCCGTCACCGCCGAGATCGAGATCAACGCGGTGGTGGCCGGAGACCGGTTGCAGGCCGCCTTCACCTTCCCGCAGACCCTGCTGCCCCGGCACGAGATCACCATGCTCGCCCACCTGTGGACCGACGCGCTCGCCGCCGCGGCGTACTTCGCCACCTCGCCCGCCGCCGAATTCGCGGCCGAGGCCGAACGCAAGCACATGGCCGAACTGCGCGAGCAGCAGGCGGCCGCCGCGCTGGCCGCCTCGCGCGCCGAAGCCGGTCCCGGACTCGGCCTGGATGTGGTGCTGCCCATCCGGCCCGGCGGCGACGAGCCACCGCTCTTCTGCGTCCATCCATCGTCCGGCATCGCCTGGACCTACCTCGGATTCGCCGAGGCCCTGGCTCCCGGACGGCCGATCTACGGCCTGCAGGCACCGGACCTTTCCGGCGAACCGCACGCCCGCAGCATCGGCGACTTCGCCGAACGCTACGTGGCCGAAATTCGCAGACTCCAACCGAACGGGCCTTATCATCTGCTCGGATGGTCATTCGGCGGCCTGATCGCGCACGCCGTCGCCGCCCAGCTCGAGGCAACCGGAGACGAGGTCGCCACCCTGGCCCTACTCGACGCGGACAGCACCGATATCGACGGTGACAGCATCGACAAGCTCACCGCCGGTTCCTTCGTCGCGACCTTCGGGTCCGTCTTCGGCATCACCGACATCCCCGCCGACACCACCGCCGCGCAGGCCGCCGCCATGATCCGCGACCGCATGGGCGGGGTCGACCTGGTCGACGCCACCACCCTGGAACGGATGGCCGCCTCCTACAACGCCTCCGCCGCCACCCGCACCGGCTACCAGCGGCCCGTCTTCCACGGCGACGCACTGTACTTCAGCGCCACCGTGCACACCTCCGACATCTTCGGCCCCGAAGGCTGGCGGCCCTGGATCACCGGTGCCATCACCAACCACGACATCGACGTCAGCCACGAAGAACTGACCGCACCGCACGCGCTCGCGGCCATCGCCCGAATTCTCGACGCGCACCTGGGAGGGACGCCGTGAACACCGACAATGGCAAACCCGATACCACCGATGTGAACACCACAGCAGGCACCCTCGGCACCGCCGAACCGGCCACCCCCGGCACCGCCGAGCCGGCTGCCACCCCCGCCGCCGCCGAACCGGCCACCCTCACCAGCTCGGCGGACACCTCGGTCGACGGCGTGGTCGTCGAAGGCGTCGAGAAGTCCTTCGGCGCGGTCCAAGCACTGCGCGGAGTCACCTTCAAGGCCGCACCCGGCGAGGTCCTGGGCATTCTGGGACCCAACGGCGCGGGCAAGACCACCATGGTCAACATCCTGTCCACCCTCATCGCACCCGACGCCGGGCGAGCGGTGGTCGCCGGGCACGACGTCGTCGCCGACGCCGCCGCCGTCCGCCGCTCGATCATGCTGACCGGACAGTTCGCGGCCCTCGACGACGCCCTGTCCGGCTACGAGAACCTCGTCATGTTCGGCCGCCTGATGGGTCTGCGCAAACGCGCCGCCCGCGCCCGCGCCGACGAACTCGTCGAGGAATTCGACCTCATCCAGGCCGCCGGACGCCGCGTCGGCACCTACTCCGGCGGCATGCGGCGACGCATCGATATCGCTTGCGGACTGGTCGTACGACCCGAAGTAGTGTTCCTCGACGAACCCACCACCGGACTCGACCCCCGCAGCCGGCAAGGCGTCTGGGACCTGGTCGGCGGATTCCGCAAACACGGCATCACCACCCTGCTCACCACCCAATACCTCGAAGAAGCCGACGCGCTGTGTGACCGCATCATCGTCATCGACCACGGCCTCGTCATCGCCGCCGGCACCGCCGACGAACTCAAGGCGCGCACCGGCGGCAGCTACTGCGAAATCGTCCCGCTCCGCCTGGAAGACCTGCCCGCCCTCATGACCGCCCTCGGCGACCTGCTCCCGGACACCGTTCGCGAAGCGCTGACCGAGGATTCGGACCGGCTCGCCATCCCCGCGCCCGAAGGCGCGAAAACCCTCGCCGAGGCGCTGCGACGACTCGACGCGGCCGGACTGGAACTGGTCGACATCGCGCTGCGCCGGCCCTCCCTCGACGACGTATTCCTCGAACTCACCGGGCACATCCCCAAAGCCGAGGAACCCGAAGAGGATTCACCCTCGATCCGGCTCCGCGCCGACGGCGGCCGCCACCGCGCCGCCGAGGATCGGACCCGGGCATGACCGCCACCGCCACCGCCGCACGCACCGGGTGGCTCACCGACGTCCGCGCCACACCCGCCACCCTCGCCCAATGGTGGGTGCTCACCGTGCGGCTGATCGTGCCCTCGGTCAAGACCGGCGAGATCATCACCGCCATCGCCGCACCCGTCACCTTCACCGCCAGCTTCTACATCCCGCTCAACCGCGTGATGACCTTCGCCGGACTGGGATTCAGCAGCTACGCGCAGTTCATGGCGCCCATCGTCATCCTGCAGGCCTGCGCGTTCACCGGCGTCTCCGCCGCCTTCCGCGCCGCCACCGACGCCGTCTCCGGACTCGACCGGCGCTTCGACGCCATGCCCATGAACCCCATCGTGCCCGCCGCGGCGCGCATGGCCTCCAATGTGTTCCGGCTGCTCATCGGTCTCGTGGCGGGCGTGATCAGCACCTATGTGATCGGCTTCCGGTTCTCCGCCGGCTTCGCCCACACCCTGGGATTCCTGGTGCTCGGCCTGCTCATCGGCATCAACTTCTGCCTCGGCGCCGACGCCATCGGCACCGCCACCCGCAGCCCCGAGGCCACCACCCAGATGCTGGTGCTGCCACCGCTGATCCTCGGCATGCTCTCCACCGGCCTGGCCCCCGCCCACCAATTCCCACACTGGGTACAGGGTTTCGTCCGCAACCAGCCGGTCTCGCAATTCGCCGAGGCGCTGCGCGCACTCGGCGGCGACCCGGGCGGCAAAGCGCACCCGGTCACCTGGTCACTGATGATGCCGACGGCGCTGTGGCTCGTCGGCACCGTCGCCGTGTCCTGCTACTTCATCGCCCGGCAGAACCTGAAGAGGTCGTGATGGCCACCCTCGCACACCCCGAAGCCACCGACACCCTCCTGTTCGGCGAAGGCTCCGCCCCGGCCTTGTTGCGGCACACCTGGATTCAGACCCAGCGGCTGCTGACCCGCTGGGTGCGCGACCCGGTCACCCTGCTCGAAACCCTCGTCGTGCCGTGCCTGCTGCTGCTCATGCTCGACATCGTGGTGGGCTCGCAGATCGAGAAGTTCTCCGGGCACAGCGCCCTGTACGGATCCACGCCCATGGTGACCCTGGTCGGCGCGCTGTCGGGGACGGTGGCCAGTGGCGTCATGCTCGGCCGGGAACGCGAGGCGGGGATCCTGGCCCGCTTCTGGGTGCTGCCCGTGCACCGCGCCTCCGGACTGGCCGCGCGGATCATCGCCGAAGGGATCCGGATCTTCGCGGGAACCGTGGTCATCATCTGCTTCGGCATGGCGCTCGGCTTCCGCTTCCAGCGGGGTCCCTGGCAGGCGCTCGCGTTCCTGGGCATTCCGGTGCTGTTCGGGCTGGCCTTCGCCACCATGGTCACCGCCATCGCGGTCTTCACCGCCAAGGCCGCCCTGGTCGAGGCGGTCGCATTGCTGTCCTCGCTGCTCATGTTCTTCAGCACCGGCTTCGTGCCGCTCGCGGCCTACCCCCAGTGGATCCAACCGGTGGTCGAGCATCAGCCCATGTCGGTGGCGGTCGACACGATGCGGGCGCTGGCCGCGGGCGGTCCGGTCGCCGGGCCGCTGCTCAAGACGGTCATGTGGTCGCTCGGGTTGATCATCGTGTTCGCCGTCCCCGCCGGCTACGGCTATCGGCGGGCAAGCCGCAGCTGAAAGATCAATACCCCTATCCGGAAAGTCGGCGCGCGAGTGCCCCGACCTCCCCCGGCGACGCGGGCGGCGGATTAAGCTGTCCGCCGTGCTCGAACCCGAAACCACCGTCGCGCCCCACCCCGATATCGCCCACCTGGCCCCGCTGCTGGGCACGTGGCGCGGCCGCGGCCGCGGCGAATACCCGACCATCGACTCGTTCGAGTACCTGGAGGAAGTGCACTTCGGCCATGTCGGCCGCCCCTTCCTGACCTACCGGCAGCGCACCCGCGCCGCCGACGGCAGCCGTCCCATGCACAGTGAGACCGGCTATCTGCGCGCGCTGCCAGACGATCGGATCGAACTGATCCTGGCCCACCCCACCGGCATCACCGAGATCTGCGAGGGCCGGCTGGTCAGCGAGGACGGCGAGCTGCGCCTGGAACTCGACTCCACCTCGATCGGGATGAGCAGCACCGCGAAGTCGGTGACCGCGCTGGGCCGGACCATCTCCGTCACAGGCGACACTCTCGACTACTCCTTGCGCATGGCTGCCGTCGAGCAACCTCTCACGCACCATCTGGCCGCAACCCTGCAGCGCACGAACTGAAAGTGAACTTTACGGTCGGATAGTCGCCGCAACCTGCCGTTCTTCGCCACAAGCGGAGTGCGGCAGCACATTTGCGCCTTGCCTCGGCATACGTCACCGATTACCGTTTTCTTCATCGGCAAACAATCAGCCAACCTCTCATCGAGGACCGGATCACCGAATCCACACCGTTCGGGTCTCCTTACTCATCCCAAAAACAAGGGAGCGGGATATGAAGCGCTCGGCCCTTTTGCTAGTCACCACCGCGGGCATGATTCTCGCGGGCGCCGGTGTCACCGAGATGCTCGGTGACGGATCCGTCGAGGGACCACCCATCAGGACCCTCGCCGACCAGCGATTCGTGACCGACAACGTCGGTGAGATCCAGTCCGCCGCATGCGTGAAGGTCGACGGCCGCTACACCGGGCGCTGACTTCACTCCCGAGTACTCACCGACCCAGAACTCGCCTCGAGAACACCGACAGGCAGCCTCAATACCCGGTAGGCAGGGCCGCGACCATATCGCGGGTCACCGCCACGGCATTGTCGGAACTGCCTCCTCGCACCACCAGGGTGGCCCAGGCCAGATCACCGCGGTACCCGATGAACCACGAATGCGAACCGCCGTCCACCTCGGCCTCACCGGTCTTCCCGTACACCTCACCCTGATCGACGATGCGCTCTGCCGTACCGCCGAGCACCACCTTGCGCATCATCAACCGCAGACCGTCGATCACCTCCGGCTTCAACTGCGGCCGGTCCCCCGACACCTGGGTCTGATGACCCGCGATCAGATACGGCGTCGGCGCCGAACCGTGCGCGACCGTCGCCGCCACCAACGCCATCCCGAACGGACTGGCCAGCACCTTGCCCTGCCCGATGCCGTCCTCGGCGCGCTGCACCAGATCGTGGTCGGCGGGCACCGAACCCGAGGCCGTCGGCAGGCCCGCGATCGTGTAGTCCAGACCGAGGCCGAGCGCGGCCGCGGCCGTGCGTAGATCGTCGCCCTCGAGTTCGGAGGCCAGCTTGGCGAAGGACGTGTTGCAGGACCGCTCGTAGGCGGTCGCCATGGCCACGCTGCCGACACTGAACAGGTCGTAGTTCGGAATCGTGCGCTCCCCCACCACGATCTGACTCGGGCACGGGACCACCGTGTCGGGGGTGGCGTGGCCGGCGGTCATGGCCGCGGCGGCGGTCACCGTCTTGAACGTCGAACCCGGCGGGTACAGACCGGTCGCGGCCACCGGACCGTCCTTGTCGGCCGCCTCGTTCTGGGCGACCGCCAGGATCGCGCCCGTCGAGGGCTGCACCACGACCATCATGGCCTGCTCCTTGCGGACGTCCACCGCGTGCTGCGCGGCATTCTGGACGTAGCGGTCGACACTCAGCGAGAACGACGGGGAGGTCTGCGGATCCACCTCCTCCAGCACGTCGGTGTCGACGCCGTTGGCGTTGACGGTCACCACGCTCCAGCCCGCCTTGCCGTCCACCTCGTCGATGACGGTCTTGCGGATCTGGGTCATGAGATCCGGGGCGAAGTGGCGGTCGGTGGGGACCAGGTCGAACTCCTTGTTGAAGGTGACCCCGGACAAGCCCATGAGGACCGAATTGACCTCGCCGAACTCCCATTCCGAGAGCTGGGCCACCGTGTAGGGGCCGTCGGCGCGGCGCGCGGTCCGCAGCAGCGTGGCGGCGTCGATCTTCTCGTCGAAGCGGCGCAACGCATTCGCGAGCGCGATGCTGACGCCGTTCGGATCAGACGAAGCGGACGGTTTGAACTGCACCCGATACAGCGCGCCCGGCACCAGCACGTCCCCGCCGGAACGTTCGTTCACCCGGGCCCGCGGCGCCGGATTCGAACGCAGTTGCAGCGTCTGGGTATTGCCCAGCTGCGGATGGATGTCGGCGGCCGACCAGCGCACCTGCCACTGGCCGCCGGCGCGGCCCATCTGCAACTGCCCCTGGTAGGTCCAGACGCGGTCCTTGGGCAGATGCCATTCGTAGGTGTAGTCGACGATGGCGGTGTCGCCGGTGATCCGCGCCGCGCCGGTGGTCGCCACCAGCTTCTCCGCCTGCAACTGGTCCCATGCCGAACCGAGTGCGGCACGGGCCTTTTCGGGTTGGCTGGTGCGGTCGGCGGCCGCGTCCACATCGTGGTCGGCGAAATCGGAGACGAAGGCCTCGGCGGCCTGGGCGGGACCCTGGGGACCCGAGGAGCAGCCGGCCGCGGCGACCGCGACCGCGGCGGCGATCAGCGTGGAGAAGACCCGAGTTGACATCGGATCCGATGCTAGGAGCCAACTACTGGCAAACCGGTGCGACACACTGCACCGGAACGGATTTCACGCCGATATCCCGCTCCGCCACCCCGCGCTCGAAATTTCGGTCAATCCAGCAGCACTGTCGCGAATGTGCCGATCTGCCGGAAACCGACCTTCGCGTACGCGCGGCGCGCAACCTCGTTGTAGCAGTTGACATACAGGCTGGCCGTGCGCCCCGAGGACACCACCACATTGGCCACGGCGGCGGTCCCGGAGGTCCCGTACCCTTCGCCGCGTTTGTCCGGATGGACCCATACGCCCTGAATCTGCCCGGTACGTCGCGACAACGCGCCGACCTCCGCCTTGAAGACGACCTCGCCGTCCTCGAAACGCGCCCAGGCCCGGCCGGATTCGATGAGTCCCGCCACCCGGCGGCGATAACTGCGCCCGCCGTCCCCGCTCCGCGGGTCGACGCCGATCTCCTCGGTGAACATGGCGATCGCCGCCACCAGATACCGGTCGATCTCCTCGGGCCGCACCCGGCGCACCCGCAAATCCGGGGCGATGCCCGCGGGCCGATCCAGCGCGAGCAGCGGCTGATCCGCGCGCAGCTCCCGCGGCGGCCCCCAGTGCCCGGCCAGCAACTCCCACAGCGGCAGCGTCAGCTCGCGTCGCCCCACCACCGACGAGCAGATCCGCGGATTCTTGATCGCCTTCTCCGCGAAGGCGCGCAAATCCTCGCGGCCGCCGCGCAGCGGCACCAGATTCGCCCCCGAGAAGCACAGCGAATCCTCCGGGCCGCCGCGGCTCCACAGTTCGCCGTAGACGCCGCGCTGATCCAGTCCGAACTCCTGCAGGCGCGCGGCCACCATGCAGGTCGCCACGGGATCGGTGTCGAGCACACGCAGAACCTGCGTCAGGTCGCGGTTCGCGAGCTGACGGGCCCCGGACATCCGGCCCCGGCGAGTCGGCTCCAGCACACTCCGCACGCTCACAGCCTGCCAGAACTTCCCGCCGCGCGCCGCAAGATTGCCACCAGCCGCCCGGCGACCAGCGAAAATATCACGCGCCCAGGGGGATCGGAGACGGCGACGGCCCGGTCCTGCGCGAATCTCGCGCGGGCCGGGCCGTGTCGATCGGGGTGGGTCAGCCCGCGGTGACCACCGGGGCGCCGGAACCTGCCTCGTCGCCCATCTCCTCGGCGATGCGCAGGGCCTCCTCGATGAGGGTCTCGACGATGAGGTGCTCGGGCACGGTCTTGATGACCTCACCCTTGACGAAGATCTGGCCCTTGCCGTTGCCGGAGGCGACACCCAGGTCGGCCTCGCGGGCCTCACCGGGGCCGTTCACGACGCAGCCCATCACGGCCACGCGCAGCGGGACCTCCATGCCCTCGAGGCCCGCGGAGACCGCGTTGGCGAGGGTGTAGACGTCGACCTGGGCGCGACCGCAGGACGGGCAGGAGACGATCTCCAGCTTGCGGGGGCGCAGGTTCAGCGACTGCAGGATCTGCGAGCCGACCTTGATCTCCTCGGCGGGCGGGGCCGAGAGCGAGACGCGGATGGTGTCGCCGATGCCCTCGCTGAGCAGCGCGCCGAAGGCGACGGCGGACTTGATGGTGCCCTGGAACGCCGGACCGGCCTCGGTCACGCCCAGGTGCAGCGGGTAGTCGCACTGGGCGGCGAGCTGGCGGTAGGCCTCGACCATGATCACCGGGTCGTTGTGCTTGACCGAGATCTTGATGTCGCCGAAGCCGTGCTCCTCGAACAGGCCCGCCTCCCACAGCGCGGACTCGACCAGCGCCTCGGGGGTGGCCTTGCCGTACTTCTCGAGCAGCCGCTTGTCCAGCGAACCGGCGTTGACGCCGATGCGCAGCGGGATACCGGCGTCACCGGCCGCCTTGGCGACCTCCTTGACGCGGCCGTCGAACTCCTTGATGTTGCCGGGGTTGACGCGGACCGCGGCGCACCCGGCGTCGATGGCGGCGAAGATGTAGCGCGGCTGGAAGTGGATGTCGGCGATCACGGGGATCTGCGACTTCTTGGCGATGGTCGCCAGCGCGTCCGCGTCCTCCTGACGCGGGCAGGCGACACGCACGATGTCGCAGCCGGACGCGGTCAGCTCCGCGATCTGCTGGAGGGTGGCGTTGATGTCATGGGTCTTGGTGGTGGTCATCGACTGAACCGAGACGGGGAACTCGCTCCCCACTCCGACATTGCCCACCATCAGCTGGCGCGTTTTACGCCGTGGTGCGAGGACGGCCGCCGGTGCGGCCGGCATCCCCAATGCGATGGCACTGCTCACGATCGGCTGCCTACTTTCCACTGATTCCTCACCCTTACCGGCTCCGAGCTTACCGAGGCTCGAATACCGGTCGCCCTGTGACGGCGGCGACAACGGTACCCGCGCCGGAAGCGGGACTCGGAAGCGGCCGGGACCTACAGTCCATATTCGTTGCAATCGACGCGAAGGTTTACGCTCCGAGAAGTGAAGGTAGCGAATCCCGGCGACTGGCCGTCCACACCGGAACAGGCAGTGGCACTTCAAGATCGGCTGCGCAGCGCGGTCATCGCCGCGAATCCCCGGCCACCGCAGTTCCGGACGGTTGCCGGCCTCGATTCCGCCTACGACGACCAGGGAAATGTGGCCGCCGCCATCGTCGTTCTCGACGCAACCACCCTGGACACCCTCGAAACCGCCACCGCCCGCGGCACCACGGCATTTCCGTACGTCCCCGGCCTGCTCGCCTTCCGAGAACTCCCCACCACCGTCGCCGCCCTCGAAACCCTCACCACCACACCGGATCTGATCATCTGCGACGCCCAGGGCCTGGCCCACCCCCGCCGCTTCGGCTTCGCCTGCCACCTCGGCCTCCTGACCGGAATCCCCACCGTGGGCGTCGCCAAGAACGCCTGGGGCGACTACACCGAACCCGCCCCCGAACGCGGCTCCTCCAGCGTCATCACCATCGACGACGACCCGGTCGGCCGCGCCCTGCGCACCCGCACCGGCGTCAAACCCGTCTTCGTCTCGGTAGGCCATCTCATCGACCTGGACACCGCATGCGCCCAGGTCCTCGCCCTGACCCCCGAATTCCGCCAGCCCGAGACCACCCGCCGAGCCGACCGCCTCTGCCGCGACCTGCTGCGCGAAATCTCCCAGGTGCGGCCCTGAGAGCCAGTTCCGACAAACCGAACGCCGCAGAACCGCGGCTCCGATTCGAGCATGCCCTCGCCGACGCCGCACCCGATATGCCCTCAGGCGCAACGGTTGCGGGGTTTCTATGGGGACACCAGACCCAGCTTCTCGAGGGTGATTCGGTCGGCGTCACCGGTTTCGGCCAAGCCGGCACGGTGTTGGAACTCCCGGACGGCTGTTTTCGTCTTGGGGCCGTAGTCACCGTCGACGACCAGGTGGGCGAAATCGGGGAAGTCGCGGTCGAGGCGCGCCTGGAGCATGGCCACCGCCGGGCCGGCGCTGTCCAGGTTCAGCGGTAGCCCGGGGACCGCGCCGACGGCCAGGTCCACCAGGGCGGCCTGGGTGCGTTCGGCCGCGTCGGCCGGGGTTCCCATGAACTCGAAGTGCATCCAGTCCTTCTTGCCGTGGTAGTTGCCGCCCCACGCGAATCCGTACCACTTCCATACCGTGGCCACCAGGTCGGTCACGGTGTGCTGGGGGTCGAAGCTGAACGGGTTGTCCTTCCAGTTCAGGTCCACCGCGATGGCCCAGGAGTGGTTGGAGGCGACACTGGTGTTGTCGATGGGACGGCAGTTGAATCCGCCGCACTGTTCGGGCTTCAGCCGGTAGTTGCCGCCCTCGGGGCGCTCGGTCCAGTCGACCAGCGTGTCCACCAGCACCGCCAGTGCTTTGCGGACCGCGAGGCTGGTACCGGACCGTGCGGACACCACGGTGGCCAGGTCCGAGCCGGCGACACAGTTGGGCCAGCCGCTGCCCCAGCCGCGGTCGGCGGCGGTGTGGGCATAGTCGGTGAGGTCTATGGGCATTATCGGGCCTCCTGTGCGGCGATCGCGGCGAAGTCCCTTTCGGTGGGCTCAATCGACCAGTAGGCCGGCCATTCGGGATCGTCCGATGATCGGTAGGCGCGAATTCGCGGGAAGTTCGGGTCCTCGGCGGGGTCCCGCCGGGGGTCGAGCGCATCCCACGTCTTCGGGCCGACAATCCCGTCGACCGTCAGACCGTGGGCGCGCTGGAACTCCTTCACGGCGAGCTCGGTGGCGGGTCCGAAATCCTGGTCGATCGCCAATTCGAAGCCGAACGTCCGGAGCAAGGTCTGCAGTGCGCCGACCGCCTCGCCCACCGAACCCCGGTGCAATACCGGACGGGGGTCGGGATGTCGGCCGTCAATCCGATGCGCCTCGATGCGGGCCAGCTCGCTCTTCGCCCTCGCGAGCAGTGTTCGGCGATCGGCCAGCCCGTTGAGGCCGCCGTTGATCTTCTTGGTCACGGTGATGATGTCGTCGCGGTCGCAATCCGGATTGATCTTGTGCCGTTTCCAGTACTCACACGCGATCCGCAGCGAGAGTGCCGGTTCGGCGGCCCGCAGCGGATTGCCTTCCAGGTCGACGCCGAGCGCTTCCCCGTAGGTGCGGTAGTTGGCCCGGCCGGTGAGCTGCAGCAGGCCCCGGCCCTTGTAGCGGCGGCCGTCGCCGGGGTGAATGTTGCCCAGGTCGACGCGCCCCTCGTATTGGTCGCCGCTGGCGAACTCCTCGGTGGTGCGGTAGCCGGCCGACTCGTGGCAGGTCTGCGCGAGGAAATGCGCGATCCGCAGCGAGGTCGTGATGTCGAAGCTCTCCAGCGTCGATTGCAGGACCGGAGCGACCTCGGCGATGATCTGGGCTTGCCGGACCCCCGCCTGGCCGGTGAAATGTGGTGCGATAGCACGCATTACGCCGCCGTCGATCGGAATCATCGGCTGTCCTTATCTGTGTCGGCGATGGAACCTGACCACAGCACGGTGCACTGACTATCCTCGAGCGCGCTTCACTCTCATCCAATGGTGCGGGCCGAGACCGCCACGCGGATAGGTAACAGCCGAATTCGTTCGGCCTTTTCAGGCGAACTACGGGAAGAGCTTCACCGGATTCACGATGTCGGCGACCAAGGTAAGGATCATGTACGCGCCGCCGAGGACGACCACGACGTAGGTGGCGGGCAAGAGCTTCAGGTAGTCGACGGGGGCGCCGTCGGGGAGGCCCTTGCGGTTGCGGAAGAGGTTGCGGAGCTTCTCGTAGATGACCACGGCCATGTGGCCGCCGTCCAAGGGCAGCAACGGCAGCAGGTTGAAGGCGCCGAGGAAGAAGTTCAGGCTGGCCAGGGTGAGGATGAACATGGACCAGAGGCCGTGTTCGGCGGTTTCGCCGCCGATCTTGGAGGCGCCGTAGACCGAGACGGGGGTTTCCGGGTCGCGGGTGCCGCCGGTGACGGCGTGCCAGAGGTCGACGACCTTGGACGGCATCTGGGCGAGGGACTCGACGGTGCGGACCGCGATCTGGCCGGTGAAGGCGCCGGCGGCGGGGATGGCAGAGAGGACGTTGTACTGCACCGGGCCGTAGAAGTCCTGGCCGACGCCGACCTTGGCGACCGTCTTGGGGGCGCCGTTCTTCTCCGGGTAGACGACCGCCATCTTCGGGGTGACCGGGGCGGTCATGGTCTTGCCGTCGCGTTCGAAGGTGTAGGTGAAGGGGCCGGTCTGCTTCTCGGTCTCGGCGCGGAATTCCTTCCACGTCGTGATCGGGACGTCATTGACCTTGGTGACCTTGTCGCCCTGCTGGAGTCCGGCCGACTGAGCGGGGCCGGTGCCGGTGCAGTCGATCAGCTTCTGGTCGGCGGTCATGTCGGAGACGCAGCCGAGCTTGCCGAGCTGGGTTTCCGCGGGCTGGTCGAAGCGGGGCAGGCCCCAGCCGACGGCCAGGATCACGATGAGGATGTAGCCGATGAGGAAGTTCATCAGGATGCCGCCGGACATGACCAGCAGGCGCTTCCAGGTGGCCTGCCGGTACATGGCCCGGTCCAGATCCTCGGGCTCGAGCTCGTCGAGGGCGGTCATGCCCGCGATATCGCAGAAGCCGCCCAGCGGCAGCGCCTTGAGACCGTACTCGGTCTCGCCGCGCCGCCACGAGAAGATCTTGGGCCCGAAACCGATGAAGTAGCGCCGCACCTTCATGCCGGTGGCCTGCGCGGTCCACATGTGACCGCATTCGTGCAGGGCGACCGAGGCCGTGATCCCGAGGGCGAACAGTGCGAAGCCGATCGCGTAGACCATCCGGTTACGAGCCCTCTCCTGCAGTCAGCCGCGCACGATCGTGCGAGCGGTGTCGCGCGCCCACGTATCGGCCGCGAGCACCTCGTCCAAGCTACCGGGTTCGGCGGCCCAGCGGTCGGCGGACTCCACGACGCGCGCAACGGTTCGCACGATGTCGGGGAATCGGATGAGACCGTCGAGGAACGCCTGCACCGCGATCTCGTTGGCGGCGTTGTAGACCGCGGTCACGCAGCCACCGGCCTTACCGGCGCTGCGGGCCAGCTCGACGGCCGGGAACACCTCGTTGTCGACGGGTTCGAAAGTCCAGGTCGAGGCGGTGGAGAAGTCGCAGGCGGCGGCCGCGCCGGGCACCCGGTCCGGCCAGCCGAGGGCCAGCGCGATGGGCAGCTTCATATCGGGCGGGCTGGCCTGGGCCAGGGTCGAGCCGTCCTTGAAGGTGACCATGGAGTGGACGATCGACTGCGGGTGCACGGTGACGTCGATGTCGTCGTAGCCGATGCCGAACAGCAGGTGCGTCTCGATCAGCTCGAGGCCCTTGTTCACCAGCGACGCCGAATTGAGCGTGTTCATCGGACCCATGGACCAGGTCGGATGGGTCTTGGCCTCGGACGGATTCACCGACTCCAGCATCTCGGTGGTCCAGCCCCGGAACGGGCCGCCCGAGGCGGTGAGCACCAGCTTCGACACCTCGTCGGCGCGCCCGCCGCGCAGGCACTGGGCCAGCGCCGAATGCTCGGAGTCCACCGGCACGATCTGCCCCGGCGTGGCCGCCCGCGTCACCAGCGAACCGCCCGCCACCAGGGACTCCTTGTTGGCCAGGGCGAGCCGCCGCCCCGACTCCAGGGTGGCCAGGGTGGGTTCCAGCCCGAGCGAGCCGACCAGCGCGTTGAGCACCACGTCCGCGTCGGTGCGGCGGACCAGCTCGGTCGCGGCGTCCGGACCGGCCAGCGCCACACCGAGTTCCGCAGCCGCGGCCTCGTCGGCGACCGCCACATTGGTGGTGCCGGTGGCCGCGATCTGGCTCGCCAGTAGTTCGGTGTTACCCCCGCGGGCCGCGAGTCCCACCACTTCGAAGCGGTCGGGATTGGCGGCGATCACCTCCAGTGCCTGCGTACCAATCGAACCGGTGCTGCCCAGCAGCAGAACTCTCACAACGTCGGACACGCACTTATTGTCCCCCGCCCCCTGGTCGCTACGACGCTGGGTCGTATGTCACGATATTGGCCAGCAATCGATTCGAGCCGTAAAGGAGCCACAGTGGCCGCCACGGAACTGGAACCCGCGCACCCCTCTGAGGTCGTCACCAAGGTCGACACCGCCGAGGTTCCGTCCGCAGCGTGGGGCTGGAGCGGCGAGTCCCGCCGGACCTTCCGCATCGCCGGCTGGGTCGTCGTCGTGATCCTGCTGACCATGCTGTTCGAGAACCAGCAGGGCAGCTCGTCGGGTACCGGCAATATCGGCTACGTCTCGCTCGTGCTGTTCGCGGCGGGCCTCGCGATCATCCTGATCCGCGACTCCATCCTGTCGCGTCGCCCGCGCTAGTCGCGTAGCCCCACAACGACATTCGGTCCGGATCGCCCTGCACGCGATCCGGACCGAATTGTGTTCGCCCGCCGGCCTGTGGTCGCGACCGGCGGAGCTACCGCCTCAGTTCGCCGGGGCGGAGTCCGGAGCGGTCATGCGGTTGTAGAGGCCGATGCCGACCGCGATGGCCGCGGGCACACCGGTCAGCACCAGACCCGACGCGGCGCCCAGCGGGATGCCGATGGCCGCGCCGGCGACACAGCCCGCGATACCGGTCGGCACGGACATGATCACGACACCGGCGATCGCACCGCCCGCGGCGCCGATGGCGCAACCCGCGACACCACCGATGACGGTGCCGAGCAGGGTGCCCATGGAGGTGGACAGACCGAACTGGTTGACCGCGGCCGACATGGCGGCGTCCTGATCAGCCTGGCTGGCGACACTGTGCAGGGCGGGAGCGGGCAGCGCCGGGGCGGGGAAGGCGGCGGCCGGGTCCAGGTTCGGGGTGAGGGTCGCGGTGTTGCCGTCGATCTGGGCGGCGACCGGGTGGGCCACATCGCCGGTCACGTAGCTCAGCGGGAACTGGGTGACGACCGCGCCATCGGCGGCGCGCACCTGGAACTGACCGTTCTCGGTGGTCAGCGAGCCCGCGTCAGTCTTCAGAACGACGGAAGCACCCTCGATCTTGGTATCCCAGTGGATGCCCTCGGGGGCGGCGGCCGGGGCGGCATCGGCGGTACCGGCGGAGATGCCGACGGCCGCGATGGCGAGAGCCGAGGTGGCAGCAAACTTCTTGAAACGCATTACTTTTCGTCGCTTTCTTGACTGGGCGCTTCCCTCACGGGAGCGAGGTCCTCATCGAGCACCCGAGACAAGATAAGTCAGCAAATGTTGCCTATTTGTTGCCAAATCGTGGCGAAAACGGTCCTGAACGTATGTTTTGCGTAAAGACGGTGTTTGCCGATCATCTGTTCGGTGATCTGAGCAACTTCCCAGAACACGAAGCGACCCGCGTCACACCCTCATGGAGAGGCATGGTCGCGGGCCGCGATGCGCGAACTACCGGTTACTGCTCAGCCGGGTTGTTGACGCGGTTGAAGAAGATGATGCCGACGATGATCGCCGCGGGGACGCCGACCAGCACCAGACCGGCCGCCCCACCCAGGGTGATACCCGTCGCGGCGCCGGCGAGGGCGCCGGGGATGGACAGCACGCCGCCACCCGCGAGGCCGCCGATCAGGAAGCCGAGGGTGCCGCCGATGACGGTGCCGACCAGGGTGCCGATGGCGGTGGCCAGGCCGAACTGGGTGGCCGCGGCCGAGACGGCGTCATCGAAGCTGGCCTGGTGGTCGCTGGTGACCTCGTGCAGCGGCAGGTTGGCCGGGCGCGCGGCAGCCCGATCGGTATTCGGGGTCAGGGTGGCGCGCAGGCCCTCGACACCGGCCTGGATCGGGTAGTCGAGATCGTCGACGGTGTACGACAGCGGGACCGCGGCGACGACGATGCCGTTGTCGTCGCGCACCTGGAGCTGGCCGTTGTCGGTGGTCATCGAGCCCTTGTCGGTATCGACGACGATGGCGTCGCCCTCGATGCGGGCGTTCCAATGGATGGCGGGGGCCACCTGGTCGATGCCCTGGTTCACGCCGTCGATCAGCGAGGGCAGAACCGGAACGGGCGCCGGAGCCGGGGCGGGGTCGGCGTAGGCGACACCGGCGGTGATGCCGAGGGCCGAGATAACCAGCGCTGAGGTGGCGGTGAATTTGCTGAACTGCATGACTTCTGGCTTTCTTACGGGCGGGCTTCCACCGGGTTGGCCCGGAAGATCGGAAGGGACGCAGTTCGAGCTTCCCTGATCGAGCGTCCAATAAGAAAGTACTGAGGAATAGCCAGAAATGTTCCTTTGATAGCGAACATCACTCAGTGTCAGAACTGGTGACGCGGGCCACAATTGGGCCCGCGCGATCAGCGGCGGAAGCGTTCCCGCAACTGCGGATCGTGCTCCCACCACAGGCCCGTGGAGACCGGCTCCTCGGCCTCGACGGCATCGAGTTCGGCGTCCAGCGCACCCGCCTCCCGCTGCTCGTCGTCGGCGAAACGCCGCATCACGACCAGGGAGTAGATCAATCCGAGCAGATCCCCGAGCAGCCACAGAATGCCCGCGCCGATCGTCTGATCCAGGCGGACATCAGGTCCCCAGGTGCGGCCGAGCGAACCGTAGTACCCGGCGGCGACGAGCGGGCCGAGCCACAACACGATGCCCAGGATGCCGTCGGCGAGCGATTCGCCGACCGTGATGAGCAGCGACAGCCCCTGCGTGAAATGCCGCGGCACCGGATCGATCTGCAAGCGGGAGTAGAAGTACAGAAACCCGATGGCCACCACCAGAATTCGCGTGACCGCGTCGACCGCGCCGTGCCGCAGCACCGCCTCGTACCAGGGCGAGAGGAACAGCGCCCACGGCAGCAGCAGGATCAGCATCGACGCGGTGGCCGGATGGGTGAGCAGCCGGGCCACGTCGCCGGACAGCATGGCGTCCAGGCGTTTCCGCCCCGCCTCGCCGAGCGCCGCGCGCAACACGGTGAACGGCGCTCCGGCCGCGAGCGCGAACGGCACCACGTACAGCAGCAACAGCACCTGCAGCGCGCGCACCCAGAACAAGGTGTCCGAATACACCCCGGGCATCCCGAGGCCGGTGTACAGCCACACGCCCAGCCCGGCGACGCCGAAGTACACCGCCCGGATCACCGGAAGCTGTTCCCCGCGTCGGCGGCCCCGCACGAAGCAGGACGCGTAGGCGAAGCCCAGCAGCGCGACGACCAGCGCCGTCGAGGCGTCCCACCGCCAGGCGCTCACCAGTCCGCTCAGTTGCAGCGGTGCGTCGATCCGAACCACGGCCCCAGTATGCGCGGTACGGCCGCGGCGTTCCCTGGGAGATCGCTGGGAATCAGTCGGTCTCGGGGGTCATCGGGCCGGCATGGGACACCTCGTAGTCGGCCTCGAAGGAGCGCTCGCGGCGGCGTTCCCGCAGCTTCCACACGATCAGGGCGACCACCACGATCGCGGCCGCGCCCAGGGCCAGATCCCGGCCGACCGTCTTGGCGACCGCCTCGTAGGACTGTCCCGCGACGAAGCCGAGCACCACGAAGATTGCGCCCCACACGATTCCGCCGATCGCGTTGAAGATCAGGAAGCGGCGGTACGGCATACGGGAGGTGCCCGCCAGCGCCGGCATCATGGCCCGGAAGAAGGCCGTGAACCGGCCCAGGAACACCGCCCAGCCGCCGCGGCGGGCCAGGTAGTCCTGGGCGCTGTCGAGGCGGCCGCGGTGGCGGTCCAGCATCCGGGCCTGCAACAGTTTCGGGCCCACCCGCTTGCCGACCTCGTAGCCGACGCTGTCGCCGATGATCGCGGCGGCGATCACGAGCACGATCATCAGCCACAACTGCACGTGGCCCTGGCTGGCGGCGACGCCGCCGAGCACCGCGGCCGTCTCGCCGGGAATGACGAAGCCGACGAAGATCGCGTCCTCGGCGAACACCAGCAGCGCGACGACGAGGTACACCCAGACCGGCGCGATATCCAGGATCCGGTGCATCAGCGAATTCATGTCCGCCACGGTACCGACGGGGCCGGTCACCCGCGGCGCCGGTCGCACGATCCGGGCGGGCGCAACGGTTTTCGGGTGGCTCCGCGTCGATTCCGGTCCGGCTCAGCGGGTCACGTCCGCACCGAGGAACGCGTCGAGCAGCGTCGCGGTGGCCGCGGCTGGGATGCCGTGGTCCGCGCCGCCGGGCACCTCCGCGTAGTGGGCGCGGGCGAGGCGGGCGGGCAGGGCCTCGGCGGCGGAACGGACGCCCGGCCACGATTCGGGGCTGCTGATCACCACGGTCTCGATATCGAGGCGGGCCATCTCCTCGGTGGGCACGTTCGGCGGACGGCAGATGGCGGCGTCGTAGACCACCGTCTGGGCGATCGCCTCGAGTTGCGGCCGGATCGGTGACCGCTTGACCCGCTCGACCACGGCCGGGGGCAGGCCGATGCCCTCGAGCTGCATCAATTCCACGGCGGCTCCGCGCTCGCCCCGGGCGATCAGGTCGGCCAGTCGTTCGGGCAACCGCCGCGGCGTGTGATCGGCGCGGCCGCCCAGCGCGAACGGCGGTTCGTAGAGGGCCAGGCGGGTGATGCGCGATCCCGCCGCGGCGGCGCGCAGGGCCAGGATGCCGCCCGAGGAGAAGCCGAAAACCGCTGCGCTGCCACCGATATCGGCGATGACCGCGTCCAGGTCCTCGATCTCGCGGCGCACGTCGTAGCGGCCGGCGTCGGCGGGGGCGAGGGCGTCGGTGCTGTCGCCGCGGCCGCGGCGGTCCGGGCGGACCACGGTGTAGCGGTCGGCGAGCTGTTCGGCCAGGGCCGCGCAGGTGCCGCTGTCATTGAAGGCGCCGGGCAGGAACACGATGGCCGGGCCTGCGCCGGCGCGGTGATAGGCGATGGTGGTGCCGTCGGCGGACGTCACGGTGGGCATGGTCGTCTCCGGTCTGTGGGTGGACTCGATACCGGATCGACGAACGGGAATCCCGGCGATGGACAGCGGCGGTCGGCATAGTGATGTCCATCCGCGTCCGTCCCGTTCGTCGTGCGGGTGAAAGGAGACGACCATGCGATATCTCTTGCTGATCAGCGCCGACGAGAGCCGGGTCGACGAGCACCGCACCGACGACGGGATGAGCGAGTTCCGGGACTGGCTCGACGACCTGCTCGCCCGCGGCGTGCTCACCGCCCACGAGGGCCTGCATCCCAGCCACACCGCCACCACGGTCCGGGTGCGCGGGGACGAGGTGCTGCTCACCGACGGGCCGTTCACGGAGTCGAAGGATCAGATCGGCGGATTCGCGCTGATCGAGGTGGCGGATCTGGACGCGGCCATCGAGATCGCGGCCCGCCATCCCGCCAGCCGGTTCGGGCAGATCGAGATCCGGCCGGTGCTGACGCTGTGACCGAGGTCGACGCCGCGATCACCGACGCCTTCCGCACCGAATGGGCGCGGCTGGTGGCCACCTTGATCGGCGGGTTCGGCCACTGGGACCTGGCCGAGGAATGCGCGCAGGAGGCGTTCGCGCTGGCCTGGCGCACCTGGCCGCGCGACGGCGTGCCCGAGCGGCCCGGGGCGTGGCTGCTGACCGCGGCCCGTCGCCGCGCCGTCGACCGGCTGCGCCGCGAAGGTGTCGGGGCCGGGAAACTGCGGGAACTGGCCCGCACCGCGATCCCCGATGTGGGAGAGGCCGTGTCCGGCACCGATATTCCCGACGATCGGCTGCGGCTGATCTTCACCTGCTGCCATCCGGCGCTGGCGTTCGAGGCGCAGGTGGCGCTGGCGTTGCGCACGCTGACCGGGCTGACCACCGGCGAGATCGCCCGCGCGTTCGGCGTTCCCGAGCCGACCATGGCCAAGCGGCTGGTGCGGGCCAAGCAGAAGATCCGCGACGCGGGCATCCCGTATCGGGTGCCGCCCCCGCATCTGCTGCCCGAGCGCACCACTGCCGTACTCGGGGTGATCTATCTGCTGTTCAACGAGGGGTATCTGGCCGGGGCGGGGCCGGATCTGCAACGGCCGGATCTGGCGGCGGAGGCGCGGCGGCTGGCCGCGCTGGTGGTCGAGTTGATGCCCGATGATCCCGAGGCGGGCGGGCTGAACGCGCTTGTCCTGCTCCAGCAGTCGCGGGCCGCGACCCGGACGCTGAACGGGGTATTGGTGCCGCTCGACGAGCAGGATCGGGGGCGGTGGGATCGGGAGCTCATCGCGGCGGGGCTGGCCGAGTTGCGGCGCACCGCGCGCCGGGATCGGCTGGGGCCGTATCAGTTACAGGCCATGATCGTCGGCTGTCATGTCACCGCCGCGGGTCCGGAGCAGACGGATTGGGCGCGGATCGCCGAGCTGTACGACATGTTGTGGGCCCGGATCCCCTCCCCCACGGTGGCTGTGAACCGGGCCATCGCCGTGGCCATGCGCTCCGGGCCCGAGGCGGGCTTGGAGTTGCTCGACACGGTGGCGGCCCCGGCCGGGTCGGAGGTGGCCCGGCAGGTCACCGCGACGCGGGCCGATCTGCTGCGGCGGCTGGGCCGCGATGATCGCGCGGCCATCGAATACCGGGCAGCCCTCGACCTCACCGCCAATGACGCCGAGCGCGACTATCTGCGCCGCCGGTTGGCCGAGGTCGAGGGCTGAGGGTCAGTTCGCCCGCGTGCGGGTCATCAGCAGCAGGGGGCGTCCGGTCGAAACCACCCAGTACTCCCAGGCATTCAGACCGACCAGGACCGCGGTCACCGCGGCCAGCGTCACGATCTCCGGCAGCAGGGTCGAGGCGAGGGTCAGCGCCGCCAGCACCAGCGCGGCGATGAACCGGCCGAGGGTGGCCGCGCCGAACATGCGCCAACGGGTGAACAGGAAGGTCGACACGTACAGGGTCGCGCCGATCGGCAGCAGGAACGCGTTGACGCCGTGCGCGGTCGCGGTCGGATGCTCGACCATGCTGCGCGCGCCCACCGCCACCCCGACCAGGCCGATCACCAGCAGAATGTGGCCGTAGCTGAGCACATCCCGCACCACGGTGCCGCGAACCTGGTTGGTGCGCAACGAATGCTCGACCGCGGAGAACCCGTAGGCGAAGTACAGCCACCACAGGCCGCAGCCGAGCACGAAGATCAGCACCACCGCGATCCACGACATCACGCCCAGATGCGCTTCCGCCGCTTCCGAACCCACCGACGCGACCGTCTCGCCGAGCGCGATGATGACGAAGGTGGCGAACCGCTCCGGCAGATGCGTCGCGCCGAACTGCACCGACTCCATCCGCCGCGCCAGCAGCGCCGGGCCGCCGAAGGCCAGCAGCACCGCGACGATCCAGAGTGCGTTGCGCGCCCCGCCTTCCGGAACCAGCGCCGCGATCACCAGCAGCACCGCCGCGACGAGGGTGATCGTGAACGGATTGACCCAGCTGCCGAACACGCCCGCCTGCGAGAGCGCCCGCTTGCGCCGCATCTCGACCCACAGCAGCAGCCGCAGCACCAGATGCGCCACGGCCAGGATCAGCGGCAGCGCGCGCCCGATGAACGCGTGCGGCGCGGCGATGGCGATCACGAACATGCACAGCCCGCACGCGAACAGGAAGATCCGCTGCCGATTCGAGTCCTCGACCCCGTGCACCGACAGCGTCGTCCCCACCCACGACCACCACATGATCGCCAGCAGCAACACCGTCTGCCCGACGGCTCCCCAGCTCTCTCCGGCCACCGCCACATGCGCGGCCTGCGTCACCGCGAACACCAGCACCAGGTCGAAGAACAACTCCGCCCAACTGGCCCGCTCATGCGCCTCACGTAGAGGTTCAGTCACACCCGTCATCCCTGCCTAGCACCATTTCCAGCGCGTTCACTCTAGTCACACCACATGACCGTTTTGTCCGACCTATCCCCCGCATTGATCACACCCCCGATCACACCGGTCACACCTGAAAGCCCGCTGCCGTCCGGCGATCACGCCACGGCGACCGTGATACCCGAACAAGCCGGTGGCACCGAGAACACGCCGATCACCGCCCGCCGGAGGGACCAATGCGATCCCCGCGCGCCCGGGCCCGCCCGCGCGGCCCGCGCCCGGTGAACCGCCGCCGCGCGTCGTCGAGCCAATCGGGCCGTTCCCGCCGCAGCCGCCACACCTCCCCCACGGTCCAGCCACCACCCAGCTCCGGCAGATCGGTGACGGCGATATCCAGCCGGGCCGCCGCGGCGGCCCGCTTCAACGGCGTTGTCGCCGAGTCCATTCGACTTCGGTGTGCGTTCATGCCATCCAGGCTGCGCCGCGGTCCGGCGACACCGCGGCAATACGAGAACTTCGCACCCCGCCACCCGATCCGTCCGCCCGGACGGCAACAGCCGTCGCCGAATCGACTCCGAGTCGCCGTGCGCCGCAACCGGATCCGGTTAGAGTCGGTCGACCGACTCGCCGATACGGGAGGTCCGGCGTGAGCGCACGCGGAAAGGCCGGCGCGAACCACGAGCTCCGCGCCGCCCTCGGCGACCGTGTCCCGTCACGGCTTCCATTCGACCGACCGCAGCCACGCCGCCAGATCCAGCAGCCCCGGGTGCTGGGCCCGCAATTCCGCCAGGTCCAGCGGCCCGTCCGGGCTCTCGTTGAAGTGCGTGAACATCTGCCCGACGTGCGGGTCGAACGCCCGGACCTGTTCCAGCGGCACCACAGTGCTGCGCGCGGGCAGTCCGGCGTGCGCTCCGATGATCTCCGCGATCCGCGGCGGGGTCAGGTAGTCCCCGGCCAGCGGCACCATGCGGCCGAGGAACTCCTGGGGCCGGTCGAAGGCGATCGCGGCGAAGGCGCCGATGTCGCGCGTGGAGATCAGCGACACCGGAATGTCGCCGCGCACCGCGAGATCGAGCCGCAGCACGCCGTTCTCGTCGAGCACCGGCCGGTTGAAGGCGTTGAGGTTGTCCATGAAGAAGGTGGGCCGCAGGATGGTGGCGGGCAGTTCGAGTTCGCGAATGTACGCCTCGATGGCTGTCTTCGCCGCGTAGTACTCCACGCCGGTGTCCTGGCCCGCGCCGCGCAGCGAGCTGTAGACGAAGTGCTCGATGCCCAGCTCCTTCGCCAGCTCCGCGACCGTTCGGCCCCGGCGCTGTTCGGCCGCAATGCCTTCCGTGGTGATGTGGACGCCTTCCATCATGGTCAGCATCATGAACACGCCGTACGCGCCTTCCATGGCGGCCCGGATCGAGTCGGTGTCGTCGAGGTCGCCCTGGATCAGGTTCGCGCCCGCGGCGCGCAGCGCGGTCGCGGCGGGCGACTCCAGGTCGCGCACGAAAGCGTGTACTTCCCAGCCGCGTTCGAGCAGCTGCCGGGTGGTCGCCCGGCCCTGCCGGCCGGTCGCGCCGATGACCAGAACCGGTCCCTTGTCGTTCGTCATGTCGTTCTCCCCGTGAGCGGTGATGCGTGTCGATCACCGATGCCTCTGACGTTAGGGACGCGCCGACACCTGGTCCTGGTACCGATACTGCTAGCCACAAGAGGATGCGATGCCCGACAATCACCGTTCCGAACTGGCCGCGTTCCTCAAAGCGCACCGGGCCCGGCTCACCCCCAAGGACGTCGGCCTGCTCAACGATCTGGAGCCCGGCCGCCGCCGCACCCCCGGGCTGCGGCGCGAGGAGGTCGCCGAGCTCGCCGGGGTCAGCCTGACCTGGTACACCTGGCTCGAACAGGCCCGCAAGATCGCGGCCAGCCCCCAGGTGGTCGACGCCCTGGCCCGCGCGCTGCTCCTGTCCCCCGCCGAGCACCGCCACCTGCGCACCCTGGCGGGCCTCGCGGATCCCTTGGAGCACAAGGACATCGACGACGGCCGACTACAACGCCTGGTCGATGCCCTGATGCCCGACCTCGCCGTCGTCCACGACGCCCGCTTCGACTTCGTCGTCTGGAACGCCGCCTTCGCCCGCGTCCGCATCGACCCCGCCGAACTCCCCGCCGACCGCCGAAATCTGCTGTGGTGGATGTTCACCGACGACCGCACCCGCGCCATGATGCCCCGCTGGGAACGGGCCGCCCGAGCCATCCTCGGCCAATTCCGCGCCGTAGCCGGCCGCACCCCCGACAACCCCCTTCTCACCGCCCTCATCACCGACCTCACCGCGGTCAGCCCCGAATTCCGCACCTGGTGGCAGGAATACCCCGTCCAAGACTTCCGCCCCGCCACCATCACCCTGAATCACCCCACCGCAGGCCCCCTCGACCTCGACGTCCACCAACTCCGCCCGGTCGACAACCCCGACCTCCTCCTGGTCGTCCAACTCCCCGCCACCCCCGCCGACCGCCACCGCATCGCCACCCTGCTCGCGGACTGACGCCCGCAGCCAGACCATCTAACACATTGGCGTCGCAAATTCTCGGTTTCACAGAAGAATACTTCGAGGCCTGATTTCAGGTTGTCGTTATGAACGAGGCTCGATGAAATAACAAACCGGACAACAGTTTTTGATGAGCAATTCCTCGAGCGGTTGCCCGGGAACCGATCAATGCCTACAGTTATCCGATCAGCTGGTGGTGCAGGCGTTTTCAGGGGGAAGATCGTGCTCGACGCACGAAATCATCAGGGGAAATTCGGGGCCGACTACATTCGTGTTCTCGCGTCGGCCGCAGGGCTCATCTGGTCGCAGGACGATGTCGACCTCGACGGCGTCGATCTGTGCCTCAAGGCTCCCGGGCGCACCCCGCGGGGTTTCTCACCTCGGATAGAGGTCCAGGTGAAGACAGTCGCCAAGCTCCAGGTCCGGCACGGATCGATCGATTTCGACAATCTCGACCAGTCTCAGTACAACAAACTCGCCGGTCAGGATTTCACGGTGCCGCGGTATCTTTTCCTGGTCCACGTTCCGGTCCAGTCCTCCGAGTACGCGGACCTGTACACGTCAGGACTTCTACTCCGGCACATCGGATACTGGCTGTCGCTCGATGACCACGAGCCGTTGGCTACCTCCGATCGACGCCGGAAAGTACGGGTGAAAATACCGGTCGGCAACATCCTCACGGCCGCCAGCCTGCGCGCGCTCGTCGCCAGCAGTTCCGCGGGCCCCGCCCGATAGCGACTGCGACATGCACAAAAGTCCGCCGATCGACAATGTCGTCCGCTATCTGAGCGCTCACGGCTGGACGGTCTCCGGCCGATGGCGCAACGGAAGTATCTGGAGTCTGCGGGATTTCGAGGTCCTGGTGCCGCCGACGGACTCGATGGCCGACGCCGGTAGCAGGTTGCGCGAGTTGACGCTGTGTGTCGCCGACGCGGAAGGGCGGTCGCCGGAGGCCGTGTGGCAGGACCTGACATCTCCGGCCATCGACGTCTTGTCGTACCGCACGGTCCACAACGCCGGCTCGATCGCGTTCTCCGCGGCATCCCGCACCGTCCTGGCGCTCGGTGAACTGATCACGGTCTGCGCCGCCGAGGTGCTCGGCGAAGCCCGGCCATCGATTCTGGGCGTCACCACCCGTGACCAGGTTCGCGAGCTCTTGAACGATTCCTGGCTGTCGATGACCGGGGAGCCGCTGACGCTGAGAGTCGGGTTCCCGATCGGAGAGGGCGATCCGAACCACCTCAGCCGCCGTACAGCTGTACGCATCTCGGCACTGTCGACCGCAGTCCTGCGGGCCGCGGATGGTCCAGAGCCCCATTCACTCGACTATCTCGCGCGCCACGGAATATCTCCGGCGGAGTGCCGTGCGTTCGCCGAACTGACCGGACCGGACGACCCCCAGGCATTCGAACTCGACTTCCACTGGTCATGGCTCGCACCTCGCTCGGACGAAAGCGTTTCGGTCCCCGCGGAAGCGGGCGAAAGGATCCGCCGCCTGAGCAACGGTCGTGCCCGCCAGAACGCGGAGCCGGTGTCCGGGGTGGTGCAGGGGTCGATCATCGCGCTGTCCGACGATCCCGGCGGCGCACGACGACGCGTCAAGATCCGGGGAACGCTCGAGCTGGACGGCGCAGCCGCCGATGGAATTCGCACCGTCACAGTCACGGCGCCCGACGACAGGATCTACGCGACAGCGCTGTCCGCGCATCGCGACGGCCGCACGGTTCGTGCGGAGGGGCCCGCCACCCGTCATCGCCGCGGAACGGAGATCACCGTCGCGTCGAATGGATTCACCGTCATCGACGACCCACTCTCCTGAAAACCATAGAAAGGTACCGGAAACCAGATGTCCATCGACCGTCTGACGCTGAATGAGCGCTGTGTCCTGTTCGTATTGATGGCGGAAGCGCGAGAACTCACCAACGCCGAGCTTCACGAGGCGGCGGGCATCAAACTCGACGGCAGGAACCGCAGACATCTCAATGACCTCGACCTGGTCGCCAGCACGATGGTGAACCGCGCCTTCCTACACGAACTCACCGACCGGGGTGCGGTGTGGTGCGCCGAGGAGCTGTCACGCGAACGGCCGGACAAGTCCGGGAGCGCGGGCGGAGCCCTGTACTCCGTGCTGGCCGGGCTGCGTCGCCACCTCGACGACACCGGGCAGTCCCTGGCCGATGTCTTCCGGCCGGATGTGGCCGGGCAAGTCGAAGCGGCGTACCTGGAACTGACATCCGGGCACGGCATGGCGGTCCGGTTGACGCACTTGCGCGAACGGCTGAACGAACTGCCCAGGGGTGAGATCGACAGGGCGCTCGAATTGCTGTCGCGCCGCGACGATGTCCATATTCGGGCGGAATCGGACCAGCGGACGCTCACCGATCGGGATCACACGGACGCGCTCGTATTGGGGGGCACCGCAAGGCATCTGCTCGCGATCGAGGTGTCACGGTGAACGAGGAGCAATACCACGCGCTCGCCTCGGTTCAGTTCAGCAGCGCGCTGGGGCCCGATGCCGTGTGGAGCCCGATGACCTATCACGTCGACGGCCTGCATCCACGAGCGAGCGACGTCATCACCCGCGCTGTCACCGCCGCCACGAACCGGCCGGGCATCACACCGACCGGCATTGCCCTCACCGGTGACGCCGGTGTCGGTAAGACACATATGCTCGGCTGGCTCAGACATCATGTGCAGCAACAGGGCGGTTCGTTCTTCATGCCCAAACTGCTCGACGGCCGCTCGTTCTGGACCGGCGCGGTGCACGGGGTCGTGACCCGTCTATCGGATTCCGATGGCGGACAACTCGGCCGGATGCTCGACCTCCTCGCCGAGCGCACCCACTGTGGTTCCGAGCTCCGGATGCGCTTGCGTGGCAACATACCCTTGAGCCGAGGAGACCTGGATACCTTCGTGGAACGGGTAGCCGAGCTGGATCCCAATGTCGTACTCGAATGCCAGGACACGCTGCGTGCCCTCGTCCTGTTCCAGGCGAACGGCAAGGAGCAGAAGGAGATCGGCCGCAGCTTCCTGATCAATGAGGAGGGCATCGATAACGGCGAACGCGTTGCCTGGGGCTTTCGCGATGGCGCGCGGATTCCGCAGCTGATCTTCAATGACCTGTCCCGGCTGTTCGCCCTCACCGGCCCGATCGTGCTGGCCGTCGATCAAATCGACAGCGTGATAGCCAGATCCGGGCAGTCCGGCAGAGACGAACTCGCCAATCAGCTCGCGGATGGACTCATGCGCATGCGGGAGGAAACCACGCGGACTCTGATCGTGGCCGCGTGTATTCCGAGGTCGTGGGAGCTCATCGCCACCCGCGCCGTGAATTCCGCGGTCGACCGCTTCACCCGAGTCGACCTGTCGACCGCGATGCCGTCCGCCGCCGTCGCCCGGGCGATCGTCGAACGCCACCTCGGAACCCTCTACGGTGAATCAGGTTTCGAACCGCCCTACCCCACCTGGCCGGTACGGCCCGTGGCGTTCGATGACGTCTCGGTCCCCAGCCTCACGCCGCGCAGGCTCCTTCAGCTGGTCGAAGAGCATGTGCGGCGATGCCTGGACGCGAACACGGTCAGTGAGCTCGAGCAGTTCGGCAAGCCATCCATGGACACCGCACGGATCGCGACGCCACCGACGGCCGGCGAATTGAGTCTGTGGGATGACCGATTCGCCGCCTTGCGGGATATGGCGGACATCCTGAACCCGCTGGATCCAGAACGCGAGGACGAGCGGATGCCCGCGTTGATGGACGCCGCACTGCGCTGCTACATCCGCGAACAGAATGCCAGCGGTGCAGAGCTGACGATCGATCCTCGGAGCAAGGTCCAGCCCGCCCTCCACGGCAGGCTGCGCCGCACCCTCGACGAAGCCACAGAGGACGAAGAGCACTGGAGCTTCCGAGCCATCGCACATGGCCATCATTCGGCGGTGCTGTCCCGTCTGCGGTCGGCCTGCCTCGAGGCGGAGATCGAACCGGACAGCCCGAAGCGGCATCTGGTCGTCCTGCGCAACACCCCGTTCTCCTCGGGAAAGGCGACGGTGAAGGCGGTTGCCGAGATGGAGGCCGCGCACGGTATCGCGATCCCGATCTCGGAGGACGATCTACGAACCTTCACCGCGCTGGAATCCCTGCTCACCGACTTCCGGATGACACCGGGGTTCGGGGATTGGCTCGAGGCCCGACGTCCGGCTACCCGAACCCATCTGTTCGATCAGTTCCTGACGCCGACGACCGGCGATGTGCCCGTGCCGCAACGGAACGGCATAAGGGAACCGGGCATCGAACCGTTGGAGATCGACACACCGGCCGCCGCAGTCACTGACGACCCACCGGCCGAGCCGTCGATCACGCTGGGCCGGGATGCCAAGACCGGCACGGCATTCCACGTCCCGCTGATCCAGTTGCGCAAGCACGCTGTTATTTTCGCCGGCAGCGGGTCGGGAAAGACCGTCCTGCTGCGGCGACTGGTGGAAGAAGCCGCATTACAGGGTGTTTCGTCGATTCTGGTCGACACCAACAATGACCTCGCCCGCCTCGGCGACTCGTGGCCGTCGCCGCCGGGCACCTGGTCCCCGAACGACCCCGAACGGGCCGCGCGCTACTTCGCCGAGGTCGAAGTGGTCGTCTGGACGCCACGTCGTGAGGCCGGACGTCCGATAGCGCTGAACCCGCTGCCCGACTTCGAGGGAGTGGTCGACGATCCCGATGAGTTCCGGACCGCCATCGACGCATCGGTCGCCGGTCTCCTACCGCGGACCGGCCTGGCCGGACGCAAACTCCCTACCGGGACCGCGGTCCTGACCGAGTCACTGACCTACTTCGCCAGGCGCGGTGGCAAGGAACTGGGTGACTTCGTGGAACTGCTCGCCAACCTTCCGGACGATGTCAGCACGGTCCGGAAGGCCGCTCAGCTTGCCCAGGAAATGGCCGACCAGTTGCATGCGGCCATGATCAACGATCCCGTCTTCGGCGGCGCGGGCCAGCGCCTCGATCCAGGAGTCCTGCTGACCCCGGCAGGCGACAGCAGAGCGCGAGTGTCGGTGATCAGCTGCATCGGGCTCGCGACACCCGAGCAACGGCAGACCTTCGTCGGCCAGCTGGAGATGGCACTGTTCGCCTGGATCAAGCGCAACCCGGCGGCCGACCGCCCGCTCGGCGGACTGTTGGTTCTGGACGAGGCACAGACCTTCGCGCCGTCGCGCCACACGACACCGTCCAGCGCGAGCACCCTCACTCTCGCGACACAGGCACGCAAGTACGGGCTGGGACTCGTGTACGCGACCCAGGCGCCGAAAGCCCTGCACCCCATGGTCACCGGCAATGCCGCCACCCAGATCATCGGTCTGCTGAACGCGCCGGTGCACATTCAGGCCGCCCAGGAGCTGGCCCGCGCCAAAGGCGGTCGGCTGGACGATATTTCCCGCTTGCCCGCCGGGCGCTTCTACGGCGCCACCGAGGGAGTCGGCTTTACCAAGATCAATGTGCCGATGTGCCTCAGCCATCACCCATCGAGCGCTCTCACCGAGGAGGAGGTGCTCAGACGCGCCCGCGGTGCGCGCTGAGAAGTATCAGTCCAGACCGATATCCAGTCGATTCCAGCTGATCGTGACGTCGAGCGGATCGGCGACGTCGACAGCCAACGCGTCGCCGCGCGCCCGCAGCGACATGTTCTCGCTGATATAGGTGCCGTCCGCGGTCAGCCTGAGCATCTCAATGGACGCGGCGGGGCCGTCGTCCTGGACCATGCGGACGATCCAATAGGAGGGGATACCGAGTCTCGCATACTCGGCCCGCTTCTCGACCAGGTCCGCGGTCACGGTGTTGGGAGATACGACCTCGACGACCAGCAAGGTGTCCGAAGCCATCGGCTTCGTCTTCCATCTCCCCCGCGGCTCGTCGATACAGCGATAGACGATGGCGTCGGGCCGCTTGTAATGGAACGGGACCTCCGAGATCAGCATGTCGAGTTCACCGCTCGCACGCAGGCATGGCAGATCACCGGATCGTTTGGACACCGCCTCGCGCAGCGCCCCTTTGATGTTGTCGCTGATCGCAACATGATTGGGCGACGGAGACTCACAGTGCACGATCATGCCGTCGCGAATTTCCACCGTGCGGGCGATGTCTTCGGGCATGGCCAGATACATCGCCATGTCGACGATCGGGATTGTCGTACGCAGCCACGACCAGTCGTCAGCCTCGCTCACGCGCCACAGAATACTCCAGCGACGGCTCCGGTCATCCAACCCGCGAGAGCGGCCGCTCAGCGGCGGCGGGCCGAATCGATAACGATTCCGCCAACCAACCTACCGGGTGGTAGGTCATCTTCTAGGGTCGGCGGCGATCCCCTCCCCGCTCTGCCACCAGGACTCCGCCTTGAAACTGAAACACTGCTTGTCCGCAATTGCGATGATCGTCGCCGCCTCCCTGACCAGCATCACCCCGGCCACCGCCGACAGCGGAAAGTATGTGGCGCTCGGCGATTCGTATGCGGCGGGGGTGGGCATCTCGACCATTCTCGACAAGAGCTGTTCCCGGTCGGACCGCAACTACGCACATCTGTTCGCGGCTCAGCGCGGGTATGCGCTCACCGATGTCACCTGCGGGGGCGCGACCATCGACTCGGTGACCAGCACTCAGCTCTCCGCGGTCACCGCCGACACCACGCTGGTCACCCTGGGCGTCGGCGGCAACGATATCGGCTTCGGGCAGCTGGTCAAGGACTGTGTGCTCGCGGGCACCCTCGGAACGGGCAGCGGCACTGGCAGTCTCGCGACGGGCAGCGCCAGCGGCAGCGCGGGTGCGGTCGCCGAATTGGTGGCGGGCTGCAAGAACAAGTACGGCCCGGAGATGCCCGGGCGCCTCTCGATGACCGCCGCCAAGCTCGCCCAGCTGCTCGCCGCCATCCGCACCCAGGCCCCGCAGGCCCGCATCGTCCTGGTCGGCTACCCGAAGATCCTGCCCGACAACGCATCCCTGTGCGCGGGCCGCCAGCCGGTCCTGGCCGCGGACGCCGACTGGATCCACGACAGCGTGATCGGCGGCCTCAACACCATGCTGCGTTCCCAGCCCGGTACCACCTACTTCAGCACCTACGAGCTCTACGACGGCCACGACGTCTGCGAGGCCATCCCGGACCGGTGGGTCAACGGCACCTCGGTCGACAACGGCGAAGGCGCGCAATTCCATCCGAACCAGTACGGTCACGCCGCCACCGCGCAGCGGATGATCGCGACCCTCTGACGTCCGAAGCCGGGCGGCAGATCCGCCCGGCCACCCGCCCGCGCTACTCCAGGTAATCCTGCAGCAACTGCGAGCGCGACGGATGCCGCAGCTTCGACATCGTCTTCGACTCGATCTGCCGGATCCGCTCGCGCGTGACGCCGTAGATCTTCCCGATATCGTCGAGGGTCCGGGGCTGCCCGTCGCCCAGTCCGTAACGCAGGCGCACGATTCCGGCTTCGCGCTCGCTGAGCGTGCCCAGCACCGCCTGCAGCTGCTCCTGCAGCAGGGTGAACGCCACCGCCTCGACCGCGACGACGGCCTCGGTGTCCTCGATGAAGTCGCCGAACTGGCCGCTGCCCTCGTCACCGATCGTCTGGTCCAGCGAGATCGGTTCCCGGGCCATCTGCTGAATCTCCAGCACCCGCGCGGCCGTGATGTTCAACTCCTGCGCGAGCTCCTCGGGCGTGGCCTCACGACCCAGCTCCTGCAGCAGCTCACGCTGCCTGCGCCCGAGCTTGTTGATGATCTCCACCATGTGCACGGGAATGCGAATGGTGCGCGACTGATCGGCCATGGCACGGCTGATCGCCTGGCGAATCCACCACGTGGCATAGGTCGAGAACTTGAATCCCTTGCTGTAGTCGAACTTTTCGACCGCGCGCACGAGACCCAGATTGCCCTCCTGGATCAGATCCAGAAAGGCCATGCCCCGCCCGGTGTACCGCTTGGCGATCGACACCACCAGGCGCAGATTCGCCTCGAGCAGATGATCCTTGGCCCGGACGCCATCACGCACGATCCAGGTCAGATCGCGGCAGCGCGCGGCGGTGAGACCGGACGGCCCCTCGGATTCGATCCGCAGCTTCTCCGCCGCGTACAGCCCCACCTCGATCCGGACCGCCAGATCGACCTCCTCCTCCGCGGAGAGCAGGGGAACCCGGCCGATCTGCTTCAGATACGCCCGCGTCGAATCCCCACTCGCGGTGAGCCCGGCTTCCTTGCGCGCCCGGCGCAGGGCCGGGGACTCGTCCTCGTCCCAGATCCCGGCGTCGGTGTCGGCGCTCTCCGTCCCGCCGTCTGCGAAATCCCGGTCATTCGTTTCGCCTGCGGTCGTTGCCACATGTGCCTCTCCGAGAAATTTCGGGCGGCATCGCGATTCGAGAACAGGACCGCAGAGAGGCCTCGAGCGGCTCGGCAATCGCCGGGCCTGCCGTCAGGCTACTGGTTTTCAGCCGATATCTCGCGGCTCCCACCCCGGGCGATACGGAGCGCGCCGGCCGACGTCCTCGGGTCAGGCGGCGACCGTCGGTCGCCGCCTCCCGACCGCGACCGGTCAGGCCGCCATGTGGTGGAGGTTCTCGCAGACCAATGTGACGCTGTTGTACAGCATTTCACCGGGGCCGTCCCGCAGGGCGGAGACCTCGATCTTGGACGGCCACGCGTGCTCGAGCAGGTAGCACGGAACCGGGGTGCCCTCGTGGTCGTACATCGTGAGGGTGCAGTCGCGGCGCGCCACGGCCATCTGGCCGTTGCGCGCCGACTGGTGCCAGGCCCACAGGTCGGCGGTGCCGGTGCGGCCGCGGCACAGGGTGACCTGGGGCGGCTTGACCTTTCCGGGCAGTTGGATCGGACCGCCGCCACCGCCTTCGAGGTAGGACACCGGTTCGATCTCGGACACGATGCCGCCCAGGTCCGCGAAGGACGCGATCTGGAGGCCGTCGATGACGATGACGAAGGAAGAGATGGTCGTGAGCTGCGGCATTGGCATCATGCGCTCCTCGGCCGATCGGACGCCCGGCAAGCGTCCGCGTTCACCCCAGTGTAGGAAGCACGGGACACCCGGCGACAGGAAATCGGCGGCTTAGCTACGTTTGGGCAACAATCCGCCGGTGGGGGCGCTATTCGAGAATTCCGGTCGGGCGGGCGATACCGGCGACATCGCAGAGCGCGAAGTAGGCGTCCTGAATGGTCTTCGAATCGACGACACCCGTCACAGCGCCGTCGGCGTCGAGGTCGATGAACGCACCCTCGACGATGAACAGGACATCGGCGTCCTCGGCGACCGTGAGGGTGTGAACAGACCCGGCGGGCTCGTGGATGAAGGTCCCGGCGGTGTAGTGGATGCCCTGCTCGGCGTAGAACCAGTCGCCGGAGAAGGTGTACGCGTTCACCGCGCCGGTGTGCTTGTGCGTGGGCAGGCTGAATCCGGCCTTGAACCGATTGCGCAGCACGAACCCCGACGGCGAGACGCGCAGCAACTGCAAGCCGACATCACCCGCCCACACCCAGGGGATATCGGCTTCGTTCACGTGCCCTACGAGCGGTTGCTGCAACATGAAGCAAACGCTAGGTCAAGCGCCCTCCCGGCGAAGGGAATCCGGAATATCGAGCCGGTGGCGTTCCATATCGGCAGTTGCAGGGCAGCCCGTACTGTGCGGCGAGGCCCCGGACTTGCCGGGAAACAGCCGGCAGCCGGTTGCTCGGTAGGTCCGGGAACAAATGGTGTTCGATCTGGTACCCCAATGACCCGGTCAAGATTCTCCCGACCGGACCGGACGGGAAGTTCGCGCTGCCGAGGAACTGCCGGAGATACCACTCCCCCCGGGTCTCGGCTGTTTGCTCGCCTTGCGGAGTATCTCGTCGCGGGCCCCCGCAGCTCCTGCGGATCCTTGCGCCCCGCCACGACTTTCGGGATCTCCAGGTGATAGACGCACATCCCGAACTCGTAGAGCATCGAGACCGGTACGACGTACACGGCGTTGCCCAGTTCCTGATGTAGCGGGCGTCGCGCTCACCGAGGTCATGCTCCACCGACCGCCGGATCTCGTCGAGCCGGTCGCCGAACTCGCGAACATCGGCGGATGTCAGGTGGGTGTAGGCCGCCACATCGGTGATGGCCCGCCAGAGTGGTTACCCACTGTTTGCTGGCACGGAAAGTCATGCCGGATAGCCGACTTGACCAAAGCCCGGCCGAGACCGGCGTCCGGGTCAGCCTTCCGCGGCGAGCTGGCCGCAGGCGGCGGCGATTTCCTGCCCGCGGGTGTCACGGACCGTGCAGGTGACGCCCTGCGCCTGGACCCGGCGGACGAACTCGTCCTGCACCGGCTTCGGGGAAGCGTCCCATTTGCTGCCCGGCGTCGGGTTGAGCGGGATCAGGTTGACGTGGACCAGCGGGCCCAGCGCCTTGTGCAGCTTCTTGCCGAGCATGTCGGCGCGCCAGCCCTGATCATTGATGTCGCGGATCAACGCGTACTCGATGGAGACGCGGCGGCCGGACTTGTCGGCGTAATAGCGTGCGGCATCGAGGACTTCGGCGACCGGCCAGCGATTGTTGACCGGCACCAACGTGTCCCGCAGCTCGTCGTCGGGGGTGTGCAGCGAGACGGCCAGCCGCACCGACATGTCCTCGTCGGCGAGCTTGCGGATGGCGGGCGCCAAGCCGACCGTGGAGACCGTCACCGAGCGCTGCGAGATGCCGAAGCCCTCCGGCGACGGAGACGTGATGCGGCGGACCGCGTTCACCACGCGCTTGTAGTTGGCCAGCGGCTCGCCCATGCCCATGAACACGATGTTGGACAGGCGGCCGGGTCCGCCCGCGACGTCGCCGTCGCGCAGGGCGGCCGCGGCGGCCCGAACCTGGTCGACGATCTCGGCTGTGGACAGGTTGCGGTTCAGACCGCCCTGACCGGTGGCACAGAACGGGCACGCCATGCCGCAACCGGCCTGCGACGAGATGCACAGGGTGTTGCGGTCGGGGTAGCGCATGAGCACCGACTCGAGCAGGGTGCCGTCATTGGCGCGCCACAGCGACTTGCGGGTGGTGCCGTCATCGCATTCGATGTGCCGGATCTCGGTCAGCAGCTGCGGGAACAGCGCCTCCGCGACCTTGGAACGCATCGCCTCGGGCAGATCGGTCATCTGATCCGGGTCGGCGACCAGGCGGCCGTAGTACTGGCGCGCGATCTGGTCGGCACGGAATTTGGGGAGGCCGAGCTCCTCGACCACCGCCTTGCGCTCCCGCGAATCGAGGTCGGCGAGATGCCGCGGCGGCATACCGCGACGAGGGGCGTCGAAAACGAGGGGCAACGGGGTAGTCATAACCCTTCCAGTGTTCCATCCGAAACACGCGTTCGGCGCCGCGGGGTGCGATGCGCTCGTCACACCACCTGGACCAGGTGACCGAAGCCGCGCGATCGATCAGAGCAAGGCGGTCAGCACCAGCCACGCCACGAAAGCCGACGGCAGCATCGAGTCGAGCCGGTCCATGATCCCGCCGTGCCCGGGCAGCAGCGTGCCCATGTCCTTGATGCCCAGCTCCCGCTTCACCTGCGATTCGATCAGGTCGCCGCTGGTCGCCACCAGCACCAGCCCGACGCCCAGCAGCACGCCGATCATCGAATTCGCCTGCAGCAGCAGCGTCACCGTCAGCAGACCGCCGATCACGCAGAACACCAGCGAACCGCCGAAGCCCTCCCAGGACTTCTTCGGGCTGATGTGCGGCACCATCGGGTGCTTGCCGAACAGCACGCCCGCCACATAACCGCCCACGTCGGAGCAGACCACCAGGATCATGAAGGTCAGCACCCGCAGGTTGCCCTTGTCCTCGGACAGCATCAGCACCGCGAACGAGGCCAGCAGCGGAATCCAGGTGAGCGTGAACACCGAGATCGCGGTGTCGCGCAAGTAGTTTCGCGGGGTGGCCGTCAGGCCGTGGTCGAACAGCCGCCACACCATGAGGGTGAGCGCCGTCGCGCCGAACGCGCCGAGCACGCCCTCCGGTCCGACCGGCCAGGCCAGCCACACCACCGCCTGCCCGCCGATCAACAGCGGAATCCGGGGCACCAGCACGTCGGCCTCACGCAGCCGCTTGGTCACCTCCCAGGTGGCCACCGCCACCGCGACCGCGATCACGCCGACGAGCACCTTCGGGGCCCACAGCAGGATCGCGATCAGGGACAACCCCAGCCCGAATCCGACGCCCAGCGCCGCGGGCAGGTTGCGGCCCGCCTTCGACGCGGGCGCGCTCGGCTTCCCATCCGAGGCTGCCTCGCCCGCATTGTTCGGTGTGGCCGAATTCGCGGCCGGCGATGCGGTGGCTTCCTCCGGCAGCTCGCCGGTGGCGGCAGTCTCTTCGGCCACGATTGTCCCGTCGCTCACTTGTCGTCCGTTCCCTACCCCCGGCCGAAGATCGGCCGTCCTAGACCTCGAGCAGTTCGCCTTCTTTGTGCTTCACCAGCTCGTCGATCTGCGCGACGTACTTCTGCGTGGTCTTGTCGAGTTCCTTCTCGGCGCGACCGACCTCGTCCTCGCCCGCCTCGCCGTCCTTCTGGATGCGGCCCAGCTCTTCCATGGCCTTCCGGCGGACGTTGCGGATCGAGATCTTCGCGTCCTCGCCCTTGGACTTGGCCAGCTTGACCATTTCCCGGCGCCGCTCCTCGGTGAGCTGCGGGATCGAGACCCGGATGATGTCACCGTTGTTGGTGGGGTTCACGCCGAGATCCGAATTGCGGATCGCGGTCTCGATCGGCTGCATCTGCGCCTGCTCGTACGGCTTGATCACCACCATGCGCGGCTCGGGCACGGTGATCGAGGAGATCTGGGTGATCGGCGTCATCGAGCCGTAGTACTCGACCACGATCCGCGCGAACATACCAGGATTCGCGCGACCGGTCCGGATCGAGGCCAGGTCGTCCTTCACCACCGAGACGGCCTTCTCGAACTTTTCCTCGGCGTCGAAGAGCGCTTCTTCAATCACGGCGTTTCCTCCACTGCGTCATGGTTCTTGTCGTCGGTCACGACCGGACCAGGGTGCCGATCTTCTCACCGGCGACGGCGCGGGCGATATTTCCCTTGGTCAACAAATTGAACACCAGCATCGGCATCTGGTTGTCCATACACAGGCTGAAAGCGGTGGCATCGGCGACCTTGAGGCCCCGCTCCAGCGCTTCCTTGTGGGTGATCTGGGTGAACATGGTGGCGTCGGGGTCCTCCCGCGGGTCCGCGGTGAAGACGCCGTCCACGGCCTTGGCCATCAGCACCACTTCGGCGCCGATCTCCAGGGCGCGCTGCGCGGCGGTGGTGTCGGTGGAGAAGTAGGGCATGCCCATACCGGCGCCGAAGATCACGACGCGGCCCTTCTCCAGGTGCCGCTTGGCGCGCAGCGGCAGATACGGTTCGGCGACCTGACCCATGGTGATGGCGGTCTGCACCCGGGTGTCGATGCCCTGCTTCTGCAGGAAGTCCTGCAGCGCAAGGGAATTCATGACGGTGCCGAGCATGCCCATGTAGTCCGAGCGGGCCCGCTCCATGCCGCGCTCCTCGAGCTCGGCGCCACGGAAGAAGTTGCCGCCGCCGATCACCACGGCCACCTGGACGCCGTCCTCGACGACCTCCGCGATCTGCTCCGCGACCGCCTGCACCACATCCGGGTCGAGCCCGACACGGCCACCGCCGAACATCTCGCCACCCAGCTTGAGGAGCACTCGGCGATAGCCCTTGCGATCGGGGGCGGTATCCGGGTCCGTCATCGGTCTCCTTGTCCAGACGTTCGAGCGTGCGCAGGCACATGAAAAGACCATCCCGGCCGACGAATTGCACGGGACGGCAACAAAGCTCCATCCATCCTGCCTCACGACCGGTCACGAGCGTGAGGCGACCCTCGTATCGGCCTACCGGTTCGTCACAATCCGGGCGCACGAGAGTCCTCGCGGCAACTGTTCCAGCAATCGCGAAGCTATGCCCTTCCCACCGTACCGGCCGGGCCCGGCAAGGATGTGCCACCAAGAAATCGGGGGCACGCATTCAGATTTAACGCACTCGCATTTCACATATCGTCGGCTCGTGAACTCGAAGAATCTCACGGCCCGAACAGGATTCGCCGCCTTCGCCCTCGCCGCCGCCCTCACCACGGTCGCCGCGCCCGCCTCCGCGGAGATCGCCCTCACCCCCGCCGAGGCGCCGACCGCCGTCGCGGGCACGACGACCGGCTCCGGCACCGGATCCTGGAACCCCTACACCGGTTCCGCCAACAGCCCGGTCGTCCCCTACATCTCCCCCGGCAGCGCGAGCGTCATGGGCAACCTGATCGACGCGATCACCATCCTGATGGGCGGAAAGCCCTGCCACGGCTGCGCCAACGACCCCGAGTAGACAATCACCCACCGCAGATCGGACTTCACACCATGAAGGCCACCACCCGGGTGGCCGCTCCGTCTGCAGCCGAGCGCCCGAGCCAGGTACGCGAACGGCCCTTCGCTCATCGAATCACGATGGACGCGAGCCTGTTCGAGCCATCGGATGCCCCTGGAAGCTGGGGCCCTCGTTTCCAAATGTAAGCAATTGCGTTTCACATATGTTCGGCTCGTGAATATCAAGAACCCCACGATCCGCATCGGACTCGCCGGACTCACACTCGCCGCCGCTCTCACCGTCGCGGCGGGTCCGGCCGCGGCTGAGACACCGGTCCCCTCGGTGGCCACCCCGGTCGCCACCGACACTGGAAGCAGCATCCTGACCGGTGCTGTCAATGGGCTGCTCGCATGGCTCTTCCCGAAACCGTCGACCGACCCCTGCCACGGGATGTGCAGCTGAACAGGTACGACAAAAGGCCCCTCGCTCATCGGGAACCGATGGGCGAGGGGCCTTTTCGACTATGTCAGGCGATTACGCCTGGCCGACCTCGAAGCGGGCGAAGCGGGTGATGGTGACACCGGCGTCGTCCAGCAGGGCCTTGACGGTCTTCTTGGAGTCGGTGACCGAAGCCTGCTCCAGGAGGACGACGTCCTTGTAGTAGCCGTTGACGCGGCCTTCGACGATCTTCGGCAGCGCGGCCTCCGGCTTGCCCTCTTCCTTGGCGGTCGCCTCGGCGATCTCGCGCTCCTTGGCGACGAGCTCGGCCGGGACGTCCTCGCGGGTGAGGTACTTGGCCTTGAGGGCCGCGACCTGCATGCCGGCGGCGCGGGCGGCGTCGGCGTCGGTGCCGGTGTACTCGATCAGCACGCCGACGGACGGCGGCAGGTCGGTGGCACGCTTGTGCAGGTAGACGGTGGTCTGACCGTCGAACGCGGCGACGCGGCGCAGCTCGAGCTTCTCGCCGATCTTGGCGGCGAGCGCCTGCAGCACCTGGTCGGCGGTCTGGCCGTCGACCTCGACCGCCTTCAGGGCGTCCAGGTCGGCCGGGCGGGCCTTCGCGGCGGCGGCCACGATGGCGTTCGCGACGTCCTGGAACTCCTGGTTCTTGGCCACGAAGTCGGTCTCGGAGTTGATCTCGATCAGGACGCCGTCCTGCGAGACGACCAGGCCCTCGGCGGTGGCGCGCTCAGCACGCTTGCCGACATCCTTGGCGCCCTTGATACGCAGGAACTCGACGGCCTTGTCGAAGTCGCCCGCGTTCTCCTCGAGCGCCTTCTTGCAGTCCATCATGCCGGAGCCGGTGAGCTCGCGGAGCCGCTTCACATCGGCGGCGGTGTAGTTCGCCATCTCGGGCGAGCCTCCCTGTGTGAGTGAAAGTCTGTGGTGGTCACACCTTGCCGACCGTCATCGAACGACAGCGGTCGGCAAGGTGAACAGATGCCTGGCGGCGGTGGATCAGAAGTCGGCCGGGGTCTTGGTGGCCGGGTCTTCCTTCAGCTCCGCCTCGGCAGCGGTCTCCACGGGGGCCTCGGCGGCAGCCTCGGCCGGGGCAGCCTGCGACAGCAGCTCCTGCTCCCACTCGGCGAGGGGCTCGCCCGCGCCGGCCTCCGGCTTCGAGTCGCCACCGGCGCGCGAGGCACGAGCCTGCACGCCCTCGGCGACGGCGGAAGCGACGACCTTGGTCAGCAGCGCGGCCGAACGGATCGCGTCGTCGTTACCCGGGATCGGGTAGTCGACCAGGTCGGGGTCGCAGTTGGTGTCCAGGATCGCGATGACCGGGATGTTCAGCTTGCGAGCCTCGCCGACGGCGATGTGCTCCTTGTTGGTGTCGACAACCCAGATGGCCGAGGGAACCTTGGCCATGTCCCGGATGCCGCCCAGGGTGCGCTCCAGCTTGTTCTTCTCACGCGTCAGCATGAGGATTTCCTTCTTGGTGCGACCCTCGAAACCGCCGGTCTGCTCCATCGACTCCAGCTCCTTCAGGCGCTGCAGCCGCTTGTGCACGGTCTGGAAGTTGGTGAGCATGCCGCCCAGCCAGCGCTGGTTCACGTAGGGCATGCCGACACGGGTCGCCTCAGACGCGATCGACTCCTGGGCCTGCTTCTTGGTGCCGACGAAGAGGACGGTGCCGCCGTGGGCAACGGTCTCCTTGACGAACTCGTAGGCCTTGTCGATGTAGGTCAGCGTCTGCTGCAGATCGATGATGTAGATGCCGTTGCGGTCGGTGAAGATGAAACGCTTCATCTTCGGGTTCCACCGGCGGGTCTGATGACCGAAGTGCGCGCCGCTGTCGAGCAGCTGCTTCATTGTTACGACAGCCATGGCTCCGTAACTTCCTCTCGTTGCTGGTTGACACAGGAATCGGCGATCCCTGCCCTGGCGCCCACGGCCACCGGAACCCTCCGAGAACGAATCAGGGGGACCAGCCGGCGACACTCACTGTGGGCGCGCGAAGTCGGTCCGCGTTAACGCAAACCGCTGAATCAGTTTACGCAGCGGTTCCGTCAGATCGAAATCGGGCCCGGAGCGGGGGCGGATCCGGACCCGTCGACGCAGGTCAGAACGCTGCGCTTGTTCTATTCACAATACTGAATTTCATCCACACTCGCGGGGCGGAAGGGGCTGGACGACGGTCGCGGGGCGCACGCTGATTCGCATGTCCGCGAACTACTTCGATCCGGAATTTCGCCGCGCATTTCCGTCCGCGGCGATGGTGATGATGACGGTCGTCCTGGCCGCGCCCGCGTCCGCGGCGCCCGGCGGGGAGTTCGGGTGGCCGCTCGCGCCGCGGCCCGCCGTGGTTCGAGTCTTCGACAAACCCGAGCACGACTGGCTGCCCGGACATCGTGGCGTGGACCTGGCGGGGAGCCGGGGCCAGGCGGTGCTGGCGGCGGGTGACGGGATCGTGGTGTTCGCCGGACTCGTGGCCGGGAAACCGGTGGTATCCATCGATCACCCGGGCGGACTGCGCACCACCTACGAGCCGGTCACCGCGTCGATCGAGGTGGGCCGCAGGCTGACTCGCGGCGCCGTGATCGGCGTGCTCGACACCGGACATCCGCCCTGCTCCCCCTGCCTGCACTGGGGCGCCCGGCGCGACGGCGACTACGTCGATCCACTCGGCCTGATCCATCGCGCGCCGATCCGGTTGAAACCCCTCACAGATCCATCCACCGGGTCACGAGGCGGGCCATGATGGATCGATGCCGCAGCAGACCTTCACCTATCCCGACGTCGGCGCGACCGCGGGCGAGTTCCCGCCGGGGTACCACCACTTCCGGCTGCGGCGCCGAATCGGTTCCGGCCGTGCGTTTTTCGACCAGGCCGCCGAACAGGTCCTCACCTACCGCATGCAACGCGGCAGCGGCGTCTTCCAGCATGCGACCACACCCGAGGCCCGGCCCGGCACCGACATCACCGTCCGCATCGGCGTGGGCCCGATCGGCTTCACCGCGCCCTGCCGCGTCGTCTATGTCGTCGACGAACCGAACCGCCGCGGATTCGCCTACGGCACGCTCCCCGGCCACCCGTTGCGCGGTGAGGAGCTCTTCGCCGTCGAATACGACCCCGCCGACGACTCCGTGTACGGGATCATCGCCTCGTTCTCCAACCCCGACCCCTGGTACGCCCGCCTCGGCGCACCGGTCGTCCGCCTCGTCCAACGCTGGTTCTCCGGTCGCTACATCGCCGCGCTCGAGCCCCACTGAGCGGCGCGGACCACCCCGCACTCGACCGGATCATGATCGGTCGGCGCGCGGTTCGCCATCACCGAAGCGAGGTCAACCCTTGAGGTGAGCGGCGAGGGTGGCGGCCTCGGCACGGAGACCGGCCGCGCGATCCGCCCCACTCTCGAACTCGGCGTATTCCCTTGCGGCGGTCAGACGTTCATCGATCTCGGCGCGGACGATGGCGACGACCTCGGCTTCGGTCAGGGCGCGGCGGGGACGCTCGGCCGCGCCCACGCCGACGGCGCTGCCCTCGATCGCTCCGGCGCGAACATCGGAACCGTCGACGGCCTCGGCATTGTCGATCGCGGCCAACGCCGAGCGCAGAGCGGCGGTGGCGTGACGATCACGGACTTTCATGGCGGCGGGGAGTGCTGCGCGGAGGCGTTCGCGTAGGGCGGGGGTCTCGGCGGGCGGCGTCGTCATGACAATCGACGCTACCCGCCGATATGCCCCAAACCGGATCTCAGCGACCGGGTGTCGCCGGCGGGGAATTCGGCTGGCACACCCGGTGATCGAGTGCTTGGCGGCGCGTACCCGACTCCTTCCCGGCGCGCACAGCCGCCGCCCTCCGGCCGGCACGGACGTCACGCATCCGCGTGGCGTACGGCGCGATCGGCTAAACGGCTGCGGGCGCGGCCTTTTCGCGTTCGGCCAGTTCGGACTTCCAGGCACGGAAACCCTCTTCGGTGCGGCCGCGTCGCCAGTAGCCGGAGATGGAGGACGCCCATTCGGCGGGGACGGCGCGTTCCTTGCGGATGTAAGGGCGCAGGTCGTGCATGACCGCACGGGCCTCGCCGTGGATGAAGACCTGGACCTGGCCGTCTCGCCAGGGTGCGGAGCGGACGGTGGCGGCCAGCCGCTCGCCGGGTTCGGCGTCGCCGCGATGGATCCAGGTGAGCTCCACACCCTCCGGGTGCGGGAAGGCGAGTTCGTCCGACGGGCCGCTGACCTCGACGAATACCTGGCCGACGGCATCGGCGGGGAGGACCGCGCAGGCGGCGGCGATGGCGGGGAGGGCGGATTCGTCGCCGGCGAGCAGGTGCCAGTCGGCGTCGGGGCGCGGGGCGTAGCCGCCGCCGGGTCCGAACAGGTCGATGGTGTCGCCGGGCTGGGCGGCGGCCGCCCAGGGGCCGGCGACGCCCTCATCGCCGTGGTGAACGAAGTCGATGGCGATCTCCTGGGCGGCGCGGTCGACTTCGCGGACGGTGTAGGTGCGCATGACGTCGCCGTCCGGGGCCGGGAAGATCAGTTTGACGTAGGCGTCGGTGCTGTCGTTGGGCTGGAAGGACGTGAAGCCGGGGCCACCCAATCGGACCCGGATCAGGTGATCGGTCAGGTGAACCGTGTTCTGGACCACCAGCGTGATGCGTGTGCGTGCCAAAGGACACCTCCATGGTCAGTGCATAATTAGGGTTACCTAACTGACGCTAGCACGGGTGTCGATAGGTCGTCGATAGCTTTCCGATAGGCCGTAGATCACCCACCGCTTCCCGGCCCCGACGAACGGGCCGGTCAGGCGCGTGGGTGCGCCTGGTCGTGCACCTTCTTGAGCCGGTCGATCGAGACGTGGGTGTAGAGCTGGGTGGTGGCCATGCTGGCGTGGCCGAGAATCTCCTGCACCACGCGCAGGTCGGCGCCGCCCTCCAGCAGATGGGTGGCGGCGGTATGGCGGAACCCGTGCGGGCCCATGTCGGGTGCGCCGGGAATCGCGGAAACCACCTCGTGCACCACGGTTCTCGCCTGCCGGGGGTCGATGCGGCGGCCGCGGCGGCCCAGCAGCAGCGCGCGACCCGAGTCCGGCGTCGCGAGGGCCGACCGGCCGAACCGCAGCCAGGCTTCGAGGGCCTGTTCGGCGGGCCCGCCGAACGGCACCGAACGCTCCTTGTTGCCCTTGCCCAGCACCCGCACCAGGCGCCGTTCCCGATCCACGTCCTCGATGTCGAGCCCGCACAGCTCGCTCACGCGAATCCCGGTGGCGTACAGCATCTCCACGATCAGCCGGTCCCGCAGCGCCATCGGATCCTGCTGCGCCGCACCCGATTCCGCCGCCTCCATGGCCGCTCGGGCCTGCTCCTTCCCCAGCACCGACGGCAGCACCCGATGTGCTCGCGCCGACCCGAGGCGCGGCCCCGGATCCACGGCCAGCCGACCTGTATGCGTCAGCCATGCGGTGAATGTCCGCGCCGACGACGCCCGTCGCGCCATCGTGGTCCGGGCCGCTCCCCCCGATGCCTGCGCCGCCAGCCACGACCGCAGCAAGGCCAGATCCACCTCCCCCACACCGGAATCCACCGCGCGCTCCAGCAAATGTTCCAGCAATCCGCGAGCATCCCCGACATAGGCCCGCACCGTATGCGCCGACCGATTCCGGCCCAACCGCAAATGCCGGCCGTACTCGGCCAGCAATGCCTCCAAATCCTCGGGCAACCCACTCATCCCCCCACGCTGACCGCATTCCGCCGCCTTTTCAAGCACCCCCGCCGCGCGATCGCGCCACACCCATTCCGGCGGACGGGATCACCGATGGTCCTCATGGCTCGCGACAATGGCGCCGCCCGCGCCGGTCCCCGGCGACCGCATCCGGTACCAGCCGTTGCCGTCGCAGCCGACCAGACCGGCGATCTCCAACGCGGACAAGGTGGCTCGCACCGTCGGCAACGCCAGGCCGGTATCGGTGACCACCGCCCGCGGCAGCCGCGACCCGGTCGCGGGCAACGCGGCCAGGACCAATGCCTCATCCCCGGACAGGTTGTCCTCGGGAGCGGTCGCGACCGCTCCCGGCAACGACAACCGCAACGGCCCGGCCTCATCGAGAATGTCCTCGGCCCGCGTCACGATGAACGCCTCCCCCTCCCGGATCATCCGGTGACACCCGACCGAGGCCGCCGAGGTGATCGGCCCCGGCACCGCCATCGCCGGCCGCCCCAACCTCCGGCACCACTTCACGGTGTTCCGTGATCCACTACGAATCCCGGCCTCCACCACGACAACACCGTCGGCGAGGGCGGCTATCAACCGATTCCGAGCGAGGAACTGGTGCTTGCGCGCGGATGTTCCGGGCGGGTACTCGGTGACGACCAGACCACGATCGGCGATCTCGGCGAGCAGATGATCGTGCTGCACCGGATACGGGCGATCAGGACCGCACGCGAGTACAGCGATCGTCATGCCGCCGACTCCCAGCGCGGCCCTGTGAGCCATTCCGTCGATCCCGAACGCGGCCCCGGACACGACGGTCCATCCCCGCGCGGCCAGCTCCCCGGCGATCTCCCCGGTCGCGTGATTGCCATACCCGGTACTGCACCGCGCCCCGACCACCGCGATCGCCCGCTCGGTCGTCTCCAGCAGCGACCTGCTCCCGCGCACCCACAGCACCAGCGGCACGGCCCCATCGGCATCATGCGCCGGATCCAATTGGCGCAACCCGAGCATTCGCCACGCGGGCCACTCCGCATCCTCCGGCGTCACCACCCGCCCGCCCAGCCGCTCGATGTGCGCCAGATCCGCGTCCGCCTGCTCGATCCCGCGCCGCAGCTCGGTAGGCCCCCGCAACACCTCCGGCAACTCCCTCTCCCGCACCGCCCGAGCCGCCTCCACCACCCCCACCGAATCGATCAACGCCGACAACGCCGCACAAGGCCCCTCCACCACCCGCGACAAGTACACCCACGCCAACCGCCGCTCCTCCGCATCACCGCTCGCGACCGAACCGCCGTCGTGAAGTGCCTTCCCGGACAACACGCCGGTCCAACCGGAGCCGCGGCCATGTTCAGCGTTGCCGGCCTCCCGGGTCCCGCCCTCACCGACTCCAGCGGAGCCATGTTCGTTCTCGCTCATGCGGTACCTCGCTGCCGGAAGCTCAAGGCTTGCAGGACGTCCTGGGCATTCGGAATGTCGCCACCACGAAGATCGCAGACAGTCCAGGCGACTCTGATGGCTCTGTCCGCACCGCGGGCGGACATGCGGCCGTGCTGGAGCGCGTTCTCGACCGGGGCGAGGGCCTCGCGGGGGAGGCGGAAGCGTTGGCGGAGAACGTGGCCGGGGACTTCGGCGTTGGTGGACATGCCGAGTTCGATCCACCTCTTCGCGGCTGCCGCGCGGGCCGCGGTCACGCGGGCGCGGACGACCTCGCTGGTCTCGACCTCGTCGCCGGTGAACGCGCCCGCGGCCTGGGCGTGCATCTGCACGGCGATATCGATGCGATCCATCAGTGGGCCCGAGAGTTTGCCCAGGTAGCGGCGGCGAGCCAGGGGCGCACAGATGCAGTCGATATCCCGGGCGGGAGCACACGGACACGGATTGGCCGCCAACACGAGCTGAAATCTCGCCGGGAAGCGGGAGACTCCGTCCCTGCGCGCGATGCGAACCTCGCCCTCCTCCAAGGGAGTTCGCAAGGCTTCGAGGACCTTGGCGCCCAGCTCCGCGCATTCGTCGAGGAACAGGACACCGCGATGGGCGCAGCTCACCGCGCCCGGGCGCGCGGAACCGGAACCGCCGCCGATCATCGCCGTGACAGACGAGGAGTGGTGGGGTGCCACGAAGGGCGGCGCGGTGATCAGCGGTGCGTCGCCGGAGAGCGTGCCCGCGACCGAATGGATCGCGGTCACCTCGAGGGAATCCCGCTCACGCAGCGGTGGCAGCAGGCCTGGAAGGCGTTGCGCCAGCATGGTTTTCCCGATGCCGGGCGGACCTGTCAGCAGCAGATGGTGCGCACCGGCCGCGGCCACCTCCAGCGCCCAGCGCGCCTCGTCCTGGCCCACCACCTCGCTGAGGTCTCCGATCGGCGGATCGGCTACCGGCAGGACCGGATCCGGGACGGCCAGTTCTCCCCCGCCGCGCAGCCAGTCGAGCAGTTCCAGGAGGGTGGCTGCGCCGAGGACTCGGATGCCGTCGACCAGGCCCGCTTCGGGAAGGGCGGCGGCAGGGACGATGACGGTTCGGCGGCCGGCGTTTCGGGCGGCGAGGACCGCGGGGAGGATGCCGCGTACTCGGCGGACGCGGCCGTCGAGGGCCAGTTCGCCGAGTAGGACGGACTCCGCGAGGCGGTTCGACGGGATCGCGCCCGCCGCGTCGAGGACCGCGCCGGCGAGGGCGAGGTCGTAGACGCTGCCCACCTTCGGGAGGGTGGCGGGCGACAGGGCCAGGATGACGCGGCCATCGGGCCATTTCTCGCCGGTGTTGGATACGGCGGCTCGGACTCGGTCTCGGGATTCCTGGAGGGTGGTGTCGGGGCGGCCGACGAGGTGGACCGAGGGGAGGCCCTGGCCTATGTCGGCTTCGATTTCCACGAGTTGGCCTTCGACGCCGTTGACGGCGACGGAGTAGGCCCTGCCGAGGGGCATGTCAGAACGCCGCCTTCAGGTGCAGGATCTCCGGTGGGCGGCCGGGGCGCAGGATGACGGAGACGACGTCGAAGCGGATGCGCTGAAAGGGGCCGGGGTTGGCGTGCAGCCAATGGCGGGCCACAGTGCGGATGCGTTGCTGTTTGAGGAGGGTGACGGCCTCCTCGGGGCGGCCGCAGGTCAGGTTGCGGCGGGTTTTGACCTCGATGAAGGCGGTGATGTCGCCCTCGCGGGCGATGAGGTCGAGTTCGCCGTAGCGGCATCGCCAATTGCGGGCGACGATCGACATGCCCGACGTGCGGAGATAGTCCGCGGCCAGGTCTTCCCCCTGCGCTCCCAGCGCCAGATGCTGTGCCATTCAGCCAGCATGGCCGCGCCCGTACCGGACGCGGCCATGCCGAACTGGGAAAACAGCGGGGCTGGGGATAACCTCCAGCCTGTGGATCAGTCGGGAAGCCGCAGGTCGGTCTTCTCCAGCTCTTCGATATTCACGTCTTTGAAGGTGATCACGCGAACGTGCTTCACGAAGCGGGCGGGCCGGTACATGTCCCACACCCATGCATCCGACATCCGAACCTCGAAGTACACCTCGCCATCGGCGTTCTGCGGACGCAGTTCGACGGAATTGGCGAGGTAGAAGCGACGCTCGGTCTCCACCACGTACGAGAATTGCCCGACGATGTCCTTGTACTCGCGGTACAGGGATAGCTCCATCTCGGTTTCGTACTTCTCGAGGTCCTCGGCGCTCATCGGGTGGAACGTCCTCCTTGTCGCCCAACTGGGTGTAGAGACATCATCCCGCATACGCCGTGTCGGTAGCCACTCGGCCGGTCTCCCGGACGTTTCGCCACGATCGACGGTGCTCGGGCGTGATGCCGAGACGGGTCAGCGCCTCATTGTGCTCGGGGGTGTTGTAGCCCTTGTGGGCCGCGAATCCGTAGCCGGGATACTCGCGGTCCATCTCGACCATCATGCGGTCGCGGGTCACCTTGGCCAGCACGCTGGCGGCGGCGATACAGGCCGCGGACGCGTCGCCGCCGATCACCGGCAGCGACGGCACCGGAATGCCCGGCACCCGGAAACCGTCGGTGAGCACGTAGCCGGGCACCGGATCGAGTCCGGCCACCGCGCGCCGCATGCCCTCGATATTGGCCACGTGGATGCCGATGGCGTCGATCTCCCAGGCCGGGATCACCACCACCGACCAGGCCAGCGCGATCCGCTTGATGATCGGGAACAGCTGCTCACGGGTGTTCTCGGTGAGCTTCTTGGAATCGTCGAGACCGGCCAGCGAGGTGTAGGACTTGGGTGGTAGCAGGCAGGAGGCGACGACCAGCGGTCCGGCCGAGCAACCGCGCCCGGCCTCGTCCACGCCCGCGACCGGGCCCAGTCCGCTGCGGATCAGCGCGGCCTCGAGCGTGCGTAGCCCGCCCGCCTGCCGCATCACCACGCGCGGCGGCCAGTCGCCGCGGTCGATCCGCTGAATCTTCTTGCCGCCGCGCTCCTTCCGGCGCGCGCCGGCGGCTTCGCCTGCCATCTTCCCCACCGGTCGATTATCTCGCGATTCTCAGTTCGTCTGCGGGTTCTCGGCCCGGACCGGACCGATGCGGCTGGGCGGCCAGATCTTGAACACGGCCTTGCCGCGCACATCGTCGACCGGGACGGTGCCGTTCAGCTCGTCGCGCATGTGATAGCGGGAGTCGGCGGATTCGGCGCGGTTGTCGCCCATCACCCACAGATTGCCCTCGGGCACCTTGACCTCGGGGAACGCGCGACCGCCGGCATTGAACTGGATGTCGGGGTTCTGTGCGTTGAACGGGTTGTTGTGCAGCACGTACGGCTCGTCGAGCGGCTTCCACTCCGAACCGGGGGCGCTGTCCTTGACCAGGATCCGGCCTTGCGCGTCACAGCATTTGACCGACTGGCCGCCCGTCGCGATGACGCGCTTGACCAGGTCGTTCTCGTCCGGCGGTACCAGGCCGAAGAAGGACAGGAAGTTCTGGACGCCGCGGACCGCGGTGTTCGACGAGCGGATCGACTTGTAGTGCCGGTTCCAGTCGTCGGTCGGGCCGACGAAGACCACCACGTCGCCCGGCTCCGGGTCGCCGAAGTAGTAGCTCAGCTTCTGCACGTAGATGCGGTCACCGGTGCAGCCCGCGCACCCGTGCAGCGTGGGTTCCATGGACTGCGACGGGATCACGTACGGCCGCCCGATGAAGGTCACCAGCAACGCGACGATCAACGCCGCGAAACCGATCAGGATGGGCAGCTCTTGCCAGAACGGGCGCTGCTTCTTCTTCGCTTTCGGCTGAAGGGGTTCAGGCGTCTGGGACCCATTGCCATCGCCCGACCCGGACTTCGTCACCGACTCGCTCTCGTCTGCCACCGGAACAGAGTAGCCCGGCACCGCGAAGAACCATGCGGTGCCGGGCTACTCGGCGTCGGCGAGCCGACAATGAGGCATTGTGGCGAGCCGACAATGAAGCATTGTGGCGAGCCGACGGTGATGCTCTGTGAGAACCGATCCCCGACGAGTCGGGGACGGTCGCTACCTCAGCGCTTCTCCTTGATCTTGGCGGCCTTGCCGCGCAGATCGCGCAGGTAGTACAGCTTGGCGCGACGCACGTCACCGCGGGTCACGACCTCGATCTTGTCGAGGTTGGGGCTGTGCACCGGGAAGGTGCGCTCCACGCCGACACCGAACGACACCTTGCGCACGGTGAAGGTCTCGCGGATGCCGCCGTTCTGGCGGCGGATGACGACGCCCTTGAAGACCTGGACTCGCTCCTTGTTGCCTTCAATAACCTTCACGTGCACGTTGACAGTGTCACCCGGGCGGAAGTCCGGGATGTCGTTGCGCAGCGAGCTTGCGTCGACGAAGTCGAGGGTGTTCATGTCCGTCCTTATTGGTTTTCGCGCGAACAGAGGAACCTGGCGGCTACCCGGGGAGGGTGCTCTACCGGTTCGTGCTCCGGATAATTGGGCGGTGCCCGGGCGAAGTGCGCCCAAGGCAACCTGAGCATTGTGCCAGACGACGCGGCCCGGACGGGAATCGGGGGTCGGGCCCCGGCTATTGGCTGTCGACGGGCTCCGGGGGCCGCTCCTCGTGCTTGCGGACCGGGAGCAGATGGATGTGCGTCGGCGGCGGGGCGGGCGGGGCCGGGACGATGGTACGGGTCAGCTCCTCCTCGGTGGCGCGCAGGACGTGCGCGGCGTCGGGTTTGCCGGCGAGGAGGTCTTGGACGAAGATCTTGGCGCGGATCATCGGGCGGCGGTACCGGCGTTCGCGGCGCATGGCGCGGCGCATCAGGCCCGACCGCGAGCCGTAGCGCCAGCGGGCCCAGGGCGCGCCGGGACGGCTCAGGCGCAGCGCGCCGATGAACAGCAGCGGCGGAAAGAACATGCCGAACAGACCGGTCCAGATCTTGCCCTTGGCGATGACGATGGCGGCGAGCAGCAGGTTCATCAGCGCGAAGGCGATGGTCAGCAAACGCTCGGGCACATTCGGTTCGGACCGCAGGTCCCGCACATCGCCGATATCGAGCAGCCACAGCGGATGGAACCCGAGCAGCAGCAGTCCGGTCACCGCGAGGGCCACGAACACCGCGTCCACCGAGGTCCGGCCCTGCTCCTCCCAGTACACGTCGCGCAGGTAGTAGATGAGCGCGAACTCGTCGAGCACCAGGGCCGCGCCGAGCCCGAAAACCGCTGCCAGCGCACTGATCACGCCGTCCGAGCTCTGATACAGCGCCACCAGCCCCATGCCGGAACCGAGCACCAGGATCACGCCGAACACCATGTGATGGATGTGCACGTCCCCGGCCCGCACATTGCCGGGCCACCACCGCACCTGTTTGCGGATGAGCCGCACACTGATCCGGATCAACAGGAATCCGATGATGAACCCCAGCAGCAGGCATGCCAGCGGCAATCGGCCGTGCGCCACCACGACATCTTCCCACCACTGCCGCACATGCATGCCCGTGTCGCCTCCGGAATTCTCGCGCGAACCGCAACCCCCGCCACGCTACCCGTGTCCAAGATCGGCACGCGGAGATCACAATCACCCGACGACGAGATACAGCAACCTGGCAGACAACTACGCTGGCGACCATGCGACTGAGTACACGAAATCAACTCGATGGAACGGTCACCCAGGTCACCCGCGGCGAGGCCATGGCCGTCGTCCGCATCCGCCTCACCGGTGGCGACGAGATCACCTCCTCCATCACCCGCGACGCCGCCGACGACCTCGGCCTGGCCGACGGCACGCCCGTCAAGGTCCTGATCAAATCGACCGAAGTCTCGCTCGGCGTCGAATAGCCGCCCCGGAACGGCCGAGCCGGACCCGATCCCCCTCGGCCGCTCCACTTTTCACCACCCGCTCGACCCGTCAGGACGGCCGGGCTGTCGGTCCGCACCGGTACCGTCCCGGGCATACCGCCGTCGACGAACGGAATCCGCATGCCGAACGAGATCGCCTTCGAGAGCGTCGCCCCGGTCATCCCCGTCCTCGACCTCGACGCGGCCCTGGACCGCTACCGCCGCCTCGGCTTCACCGCCCGCGCCTACGAGGGCGAGGCCCGCTACGGCTTCGCCGATCGCGGCGGCATAGCGCTGCACCTCACCGAATGGAGCGAGCACGATCCGAAGCGCACCGCCTCGGCCGTCTACCTCTATGTGTCCGACGCGGACGCCCTGCACGCGGAATGGTCCGCCGCGGACCTCCCCGGCTGTCTCACCGCTCCGGCCGACACCGATTACGGTCTACGGGAATTCGCCTACGTCGACCCCGACGGCACCCTGCACCGAGTCGGCTCTCCGCTCCACCGCTAGCCCGCCGATCCCTCCCGGTCCGAGAGCGTCTCGCTGTCGACGGCTTTGCGTGGGCGCGGCGCCAGGGCTGGCAGCGAAGGCCGGCTGGTCATCTCCGGCCTCGCCGAACGTCTGAACTTGCGCGCGCCCCGGCGAGCCGCGAGGCGGCGAGATCACCTCGCCGTGGCGGCTCGCCCCGAACTGATCGGGCAGGCCCGAAAAGCCGTGCGGGCCCCGGGGATTCCGGGGCCCGCACGTCGTGTGGCGTTACTTGCCGAAGCCGGCGCGGCGCAATGCGTCGGCCATGGAGCCGCTGGCAGCGGGCTGGTTGCGGCGGTCCTGGTTGCGGTTGCCGCCGCCCTGGCCGCCCTGACGGTTGCCGCCCTGGCGGGCGCCGTTGTCGCGCCCGCCGCGCTGGCCGCCACCCTGGTTCCCGCGGGGGCCGCGGTCGCCGCGGTCCGGCTTGGGCTTGCCGGGCTCGTCGTCCAGGCGCAGGGACAGGCCGATGCGCTGACGCTGGACGTCGACCTCGAGGACCTTGACCTTGACCACGTCGCCGGACTTCACGACCTCGCGCGGGTCCTTGACGAAGTTGTGGGACAGGGCCGAGACGTGGACCAGGCCGTCCTGGTGGACGCCGACGTCGACGAACGCGCCGAAGGCGGCCACATTGGTGACGACACCCTCGAGCACCATGCCGGGCTTCAGGTCGGCGACCTTCTCGATGCCCGCGGCGAATTCGGCGGTCTTGAACTCCGGTCGCGGGTCGCGGCCGGGCTTCTCGAGCTCGGAGATGATGTCGCTGACGGTGGGGACACCGAACTGCTCGTCGGTGAAGTCCGCGGGGCGCAGGGCGCGCAGCGCGGAGGTGTTGCCGATGATCTCCTTGATGCCCTTGCCGCTGGCGTCGAGGATGCGGCGGACCACCGGGTAGGCCTCGGGGTGCACGCCGGAGGTGTCGAGCGGGTCGTCGCCCTCGCGGATGCGGAGGAAGCCTGCGCACTGCTCGAAGGCCTTGGGGCCCAGGCGCGGGACGTCCTTGAGCCCGGCGCGGTTACGGAACGGGCCGTTGGCATCGCGGTGGGCCACAATGGATTCGGCGATCGAGTTGGAGATGCCCGACACCCGCGACAGCAGCGGGACCGAGGCGATGTTCACGTCGACGCCGACCGCGTTCACCGCGTCCTCGACCACCGCGCCGAGCGAGCGGGCCAGCAGGGTTTCGGACACGTCGTGCTGGTACTGGCCGACGCCGATGGACTTCGGGTCGATCTTCACCAGCTCGGCCAGCGGGTCCTGCAGGCGGCGGGCGATGGAGACCGCGCCGCGCAGCGACACGTCCATGTCCGGCAGCTCCGCCGAGGCGTACGCCGAGGCCGAGTACACCGACGCGCCCGCCTCGGACACCACGATCTTGGTGGGCTTGTGCTCGGGGATGCGCGAGATCAGTTCGGCGGCAAGGGCGTCGGTCTCGCGGGAGGCGGTGCCGTTGCCGATGGCGATGAGCTCGACGTTGAACCGGGCGACCAGTGCGCCCAGCACCGCGAGGGACTTCTCGGTCTGGCCCTGCGGCTTGTGCGGGTAGATGACCTCGGTGGCGACGACCTTGCCGGTGGAGTCGACCACGGCCACCTTCACACCGGTCCGGTAGCCCGGGTCCAGGCCCATGGTGGTGCGGGTGCCGGCGGGCGCGGCCAGCAGCAGGTCGCGCAGGTTGGCGGCGAACACGTCGACGGCGTCGCGTTCGGCGGACTGGCGCAACCGCATCCGGGTGTCGATGCCCAGGCTGACCTGCAGCTTGGTCCGCCACGCCCAGCGCACGGTGTCCAGCAGCCAGCCGTCGGCGGCCCGGCCGCGATCGGCGATGTCGAACTTGACGGCGATGCGGCCCTCGTAGATGGAGCGCTGCCCGTCCTCGAGCTCCTCGGTGTCGGGTTCGAGGTGCAGGTTGAGCACCTCCTCCTTCTCACCGCGCAGCAGCGCGAGGATGCGATGCGAGGGCAGCTTGTGGAACGGCTCGGAGAATTCGAAGTAGTCGGCGAACTTCGCGCCCGCCTCCTCCTTGCCCGCGCGCACGGTCGAGGACACCTGGCCGCGCTCCCACATGAGTTCGCGCAGTTCACCGACCAGGTCGGCGTCCTCGGCGAAGCGTTCCACCAGGATGGCGCGGGCGCCGTCGAGCTGTTCGGCGGTGTACTGCGCGGGATCGGTGGCGGGGTCGCCCAGCAGCGCGTCGGCCACCGGCTCGTGCCCGGCCTCGCGCGCAATCTGCGCCTTGGTGCGCCGCTTCGGCTTGAACGGCAGGTAGATGTCCTCGAGGCGGGCCTTGGTGTCGGCGAGCATGATCTGCGCGTGCAGCGCGTCGTCCAATTTGCCCTGGCCACGGATGGATTCGATGATCGAGCCCCGGCGCTCGTCGAGTTCACGCAGGTAGTGGAGGCGCTCGTCGAGGGTGCGTAGCTGCGCGTCGTCGAGCCCGCCGGTGACTTCCTTGCGGTAGCGGGCGATGAACGGCACGGTCGAGCCGGCGTCCAGGAGTTCGACGGCGGAGCGCACCTGCTCCTCGCGCACGCCCAGCTCGTCGGCGATACGCCGGCCGACGCTGGCGAGGCGGACGGTGCCGGTGGCACCTGCGGATGCTGCGCTGACGGTTTCGGAGGCTGTCGTCACGCCCGCAGACACTACCGCCGTCGCCCGACACCCGGTGCAACGCCCACGCGCGATTCGGTCCGTTCTGTCCCGCGAGTCTCGGATCGGCGCGCCGCGAGGCCGGTGGCAGGATCGCCCCCGTGCCGATCCCGACTCTGCGCGTACGTGTTCCACGTCGAGTGTTCCGGGCCTACGCCCGCGTCGCCCTGGCGGCGGGGCTGGCGGCTGCCGCGGCGGGCTGCGGTTCGAGCGGTTCCGCCACCATCGCCGACGGCTCCACGGTGCCCGACCTGGACCTGAGCGCTGTCAAGACGCTGTCGCTGGGCCCGAACGAATCCTTCGGGGTCATGTCCACGGGGGTATACACCCTGGCCGACGACGGGATCACCCGCGTGGATATCCGTACCGGACTACAGCTTTGGAAGATCGCGTCCACCGGCGCTCCGCCCGAGCAGGGCAAGATCCAGGTGCTCGACCGCGGACATGTGATGCTGGCCGGATGGCAGGGCACCCCTGGACTGACCGCCTACGACACCACCTCCGGCAAGCGGCTGTGGGACACTCCCGCCGAGCAGTGGTTCGAGTCGGACTCCGCCACCGGGCAATTCGTCCACTTCGATCCGCGCACCGGCGAGCAGCGCTGGTCGATCGATCCGGGCGCGCTCGGTTGCGCCACGCCGTTGCCGAAAGACCTTCCGGCCCTGTTCGATTCGGATGCGCCCAGCCTGGCCGAAGGTCCCGGCGTGGTGGTGTTCCGCTGCGCCGCGGCAGGCGGCCGGACCATCGTCGGCGGACTCGACCGCACCGCCGGATCCACGGTCTGGCATCGCGACATCCCCGAGAAGGGCAGCTTCCTGCGCGGCCCCGGCCGGATGGCGATCGTGGTGACCGAGGGCACCGTCGACACCGTCGACATGGCCGACGGATCCTCGCTCGGCAGCCGGAAAGCGGCCTCCGACAAGGAATTCCGCGCCCTGCTCGCCGACGGGTCGTCGCTCACGATGGACAGCTATGTCATCGCCGACAACAAGGACATGCGACTGCAAGCCCCCGACGGCAGCGTCCGCTGGACCGTGCCGCTGGACGCGAGTAAGGAAGAGATGCTGCCGCTGATGGTGAGCAGCCGCAACGAGGTCTTCCTGCTCATGCGGGAGAGCGGCGGGGCCAAGGCGTGGCTGGTGGCCTACGACACCGGTAACGGCAAACGGACCGTCGTACTCGGCCCGGGGCCGACCGCGGCGGGCGAAAAGCCCACGCTCACCATGAATCTGGACATCTCGCACACACGGCTCTATCCCGCGCCGTGGGGAATCCTCGTCACGGGCTCGGACAACGCATTCGCCGCGATCCCGAAACGCTGACCGGTCTCAGCCGAGTTCGGTCGCCGCGGCCTCGGGCAGCAGATCGGGCCTGCGCGCGGCCGTGCGTTCCAGCGACTGCTCGTGCCGCCACTGTGCGACCTTGGCGTGATTGCCGGACAAGAGGATCTCCGGCACATCCAGTCCACGCCAGCTCACCGGCCGGGTATAGGACGGGCCCTCGAGCAGGCCGTCGGAGAACGAATCCTGTTCGTGGGACTGCTGATTGCCGAGCACGCCCGGGATCAGCCGGACGAACGCCTCGGTCATGACCAGCACCGCGGCCTCGCCGCCGATCAGCACGTAATCGCCGATGCTGACCTCCTCGACCCGCACGCGCCGCGCGGCATCATCGAAGACCCGCTGGTCGATGCCCTCGTAGCGGCCGCACGCGAATACGATGTGCTGTTCGCCGGACCAGCGTTGCGCGGTCTCCTGCGTGAACGGCACGCCCGCGGGGGTGGGCACCACGAGCAGGGCGTCGTCCGGGCACACCTCGTCGAGGGCGTCGCCCCACACGGTCGGTTTCATGACCATGCCGGGCCCGCCGCCGTAGGGGGTGTCGTCCACGGATTTGTGCACGTCGTGGGTCCAGCGGCGCAGGTCGTGCACCTCGACCTCGAGCAGTCCCTTGTCGATGGCCTTGCCCAGCAAGGCCGCTCGCATCGGCTCGAGGTATTCGGGGAAGATCGTGACGACGTCGATACGCATGCCGCTACTCCGGGTCCAGCAGGCCCTCGGGCGGGTCGATGACGATCAGCCCGTCGGCGACGGACACGGTCGGCACCATGGCCAGCACGAACGGCACCAGGATCTCCCGGCCCGCGGGCGGGAAGGCGTCCCCGGCCTTGATCGAGAGCAGTTCTCCCGCAGCGGAATGCAGCACTTCGTTGACGGTGCCGACGACGGTGCCGTCGGCGAGTTCGACGCGGAGCCCTTCGAGCTCGTGGTCGTAGTACTCGTCCGGATCCTGCGACGGCGGCAGATCGGCGGTGTCGACCACGAACAGCATGCCGCGCAACGCATCCGCGGCGGTGCGATCGACGAGCCCGTCCAGACGCAGCAGAAGCCGGCCCGAGTGCTCCCGGGCCGACTCCACTACGAATTCCTGCGTCTGCTTCGCCCGCGGCAGCTTCCCCGTGAGGACGCTGCCGGGCGCGAACCGCAGTTCCGGCTCGTCGGTGCGGACGTCTACGACGAGTTCGCCACGCACACCGTGCGATTTGGCGACCCGTCCGACCACGAGCTCCGTCATCTACTGATCCGTGTCGACCACGTCGACGCGAATACCCTTGCCGCCGATGCCGGCGACCAGGGTGCGCAGGGCGGTCGCGGTACGACCGCCGCGACCGATCACCTTGCCCAGATCGTCGGGGTGCACGTGCACCTCGACGGTGCGGCCACGACGGCTGGTGATCAGCTCGACGTGGACGTCGTCCGGATTGGCGACGATGCCGCGAACGAGATGTTCGACAGCATCAGCCACAACGGCGCTCATGCCTGCACCTCGCTGGCGCTCGCCTCCGGCATAACCGCCGAGGCGGCTGTGCCATTGGTTCGCTCGCTGCGCTCGTTCACGGTTACTCGGCGGCTTCGGTGGTGGCCTCAGCGGCCTCGGCCTCGGCGGCCTCGTCCTTCTTGGCGGCCTTCTTCTTGGGGGTGACGGCCTCGGCGACGGGCTCGTTCTCGGCGGCGGCCAGCGCGGCGTTGAACAGGTCCAGCTTGGACGGCTTCGGGGCCGCGACCTTCAGGGTGCCCTCGGCGCCCGGCAGGCCCTTGAACTTCTGCCAGTCGCCGGTGATCTCCAGCAGACGCTTCACCGGCTCGGTCGGCTGCGCGCCGACACCCAGCCAGTACTGGGCACGCTCGGAGTCGATCTGGATGAGCGAGGGCTCCTGCTTCGGCTGGTAGATGCCGATCGACTCGATGGCGCGGCCGTCACGACGGGTGCGGGCGTCGGCGACGACGATGCGGTACTGGGGGTTGCGGATCTTGCCCAGACGGGTCAGCTTGATACGAACAGCCATCAGCTGCTTCCTTTCAAAGGTTGGTCACGTCGCAATTCAGCGACCCACTCGCGGTGGGCCCGGTTTTGCGTCAAGTGCTGTGACCGCCGCGCGGTACGGAACCGGAGACGGGCTGACACTGTCCTCGATGAGGACGGTCGTTCATTCTGCCAGACCCCCATCCGACCGGAGAAATCGCCCCGCAACCCCCGGAAACGGCGACAGCCCACCGGAGGGTCCCGATGGGCTGTGACCGTACCCGCCGCTAGTTCGGGGTCGAGCTGCCCGAGGTCAGCAGCTTCACGATCAGTCCGGCCAGCACGCTGATGGCCAGGGCTTCGATGGAACCCACGGTCGTTCTCCTCATCAGGGGTCGAGAAATGAAACGTGTGAAGCATGCACGATTCACTATCCCCGCGCAGGCGAATCGACAGAACAGTCCTACCGGCGACGCATGCAGATGGTCAGGCCCGCGGTGGTGCCCGGACCGTAGGTCAGACTGACCGCGGTGCCGGCGGGACACACGTTGTCGTTCGAGTCGTGGCGATCGGTCACCTCGTACCGGGCCCCGGGGTCCCCGCAATCGATCCGGTGCGTCGCCGACGCCGAGGTCGCGCGGACATTGTCGTCGGTGATGCAGTCACCGACCACCGCGTACCGCGAATCACTCAGATCCGCCGGGCCCATACAGACCACCAGCACCAGATCCGTCTTGTCGTTGCCGCGGGTGAACACCGAGTTCGCCCCCAGATCGTCCGGGCACTCCGGGCGCGCGGGCTTGCCGTAGACGGTGCGCACCGACAACACCCGCTGCGAGGCGCCCGGATCGGTGCAGGCCACCTTCTTCATGGTGTTGCGGTCACCACAGTCACCGAGTTTCGCGGTGCCCATCGACGTGGCGTCGGTGTCATTGGCGCACACCACGATCGCCCGGCCGCCCAGTGAGGACTGCGCGAACGCCATCCGCGCCACCGGATGCTGTTTACACGCCTGATCGGTCACCGGAACCTTCGTATGCAGTTCGACGGCAACGACTTTCGCCGGCGCGGGCGTCATCCCGCAGTCGACCCGGGTCAGGGTGTCGCCCGCACCCTTCACATCGACGCAGTCCTCGGCCTGCAACGATCCCGGATCGGTGAGATTGAACCGAGTCGGGGTCAGGCACAAGATGGTGTTCACCTGTTTATCCGACGCGGTCGGCTCGGTCACGGCTCGGGTGGCGTCGGAGTATTTCGCGCACGCCCCCTCCACCGGGAACACCAGATCCTCGCGACCCACGATCTTGTACAGCGAGTGGTCGTCACCGCACCCGTACCCCACCGGCTTCACCAGCGTCTCGACCGCGACACACGACCCGACGGGGAACGCCACCGGATCCGGCCGGGTGAGCACCCACCCGAACAACGCCGACGCCGCCCCGACGATCACCACCGCCAGCACCGCGCCCCACACCCACCACCGCCGCTTCCGCGGCGCCGAGGTGGGAATCCCCGGCGCGTCACCCGACGGCACAACTCCCCCCGGCGGCGGATACCCGCCCGCCTCCCGCGGCCACTCCCCCGGACCGTCAGCCGAAACCGTCGGCCCCCCAGCGAGATTCACTTCCTCGGACTCCCCGGGCGACTGGTCCGACGGCCCCGCCACGCGGACGCTGGGATCGGATGGTTCGAGCATGGTTCCCTCCCACGGAATGCTGCGGAAACTCTCCGCGACAATGCAGGGGGCGATCCTAAGTTCCGGCATTTCGGCTGCCGGGTGACGGATTCGGATACCTATACGCCGTGGTTCGGTCAGCGCGGACCGATCAGCGAAGCTCCGCAGTTGCGATCTCGACCGAGACCGGGGCGCCGCTGATCCACGCACCGGCAGGCTCAGCGGTATGCGGTCACCGGGTCGCGGCGGTCGTAGACGCGGCCGCGCAGGACGACCGTGGACGGGGTGGTGAGGATGCGGAGGTTGACGCGGGGGTCTTCCTGGTAGACGACGAAATCGGCGGGGGCGCCCGGGGTGATACCGGGGTGGGCGAGCCAGTCGCGAGCGTTCCAGGCGGACGCGCCCAGCGCGTCGTGGGGGCTGAAACCGGCTTCGGTCAGGGCGATGATCTCGTCGGCGATGCGGCCGTGGCGGATGGAGCCGCCCGCGTCGGTGCCGGTGTAGACGGGGACCCCGGCGTCGTGGGCCTTGGCGACGGTGTCGCGGGAGCGGCGGTGCAGGTCGCGCATGTGGGCGGCGTAGGTGGGGAATTTGGTTGCGCCGTCGGCGATTCCGGGGAAGGTGTCGATATTGACGAGGGTGGGGACCAGGGCGGTGCTCTGGGCGGCCATGGCGGCGATGGTGTCATCGGTGAGTCCGGTGCCGTGTTCGATGCAGTCGATGCCCGCACCCAGTAGGCCCGGCAGGGCGTCCTCGCCGAAGACGTGGGCGGTGACGCGGGCGCCCTCGCGGTGGGCGGCGTCGATGGCGGCCTTCAGGACCGGATCCGACCACAGCGGCGCGAGGTCGCCGACCGCGCGGTCGATCCAGTCGCCGATGATCTTGACCCAGCCATCGCCGCGGCGGGCCTGCTCGGCCACGATGTCGGGCAGGTCGCGCTCGTCGTCGAGTTCGATGCCGAGTTCGCGGATATAGCGTTTGGGGCGGGCGATGTGGCGGCCCGCGCGGATGATGCGCGGCAGGTCGGCGCGCTCGTCGAGGAAACGGGTGTCGACCGGTGAGCCCGCGTCGCGCAGCAGCAACGCCCCGGCGTCCCGCTCGACCTCGGCCTGGGCGATCAACCCATCCGAATCCTCGTGCCCGCCACCGTATTTGATGCCGACATGGCAGTGCGCGTCGACCAGGCCGGGCAGGATCCAGCCGGAGGCGTGCACGGTATCCGCGCCGGGCACCGGCTCGGCGGAGATCACCCCGTCGCGCACCCACAGATCGCGGAGTTCACCGTCGGGCAGGACAAAGCCACGGAAATGCAGCCGCATGGGATCACTATCGCACGGCCACCGAATCGATCGGTTTCGAAGAAGCCTCCGGCCGCCGCCGCTTCCGCGACGGCAAGAACGTCTGCTTCTTCCAGCCCGCGGCCAAGTTCAAGAACCGCTACACCACCCTCGGATTCGAGGGCGCGGCCAATCTCGACGACGGCGGCCTGTGGGCGACCAGCTTCGCCATCGTCGAGTTGACCCCCGAGATCGAGGCGCGGATCACCGCGCTCGTGAAACAGCCGGCGAGCTGAGACTCAGGACTTCGCGAAAGCGCCCAGCAGGGCGGGCAGGTCCTCGCGGATCGGGAGTCCGTGCCCGGGCACCATCACCTCGGCCCCCAGGTCGGCGAGGCTCCGCGCGCTCGCCAGCGCGCCGGGCTCGTCGTGGTTGAACACGCCCGGCAGCAACTGCAAACCGGTCCCCCGCGCGATGGGGTGACCGGTGACCAGGGCGTCCCCGGAGAACAGCACGCCTTCCGACGGCATGAAGTACGCGGTGTGACCGTTCGTGTGACCGGGCGTCGGCACCGCGACGAACCCGCCTGGCAGCGCCGCCAGGGTCTCCGCATCCGCCGCCACCGCGGTCGGCACGCTCATCCCGATATGCCCCACGCAGGCCCGCAGCGTCTGCGCCACCCACACCGCCCCGCGCCGACTCCCCAACTGCCCCACCATCTGCAGCGGCGTGATCTGCTGCAGATACTCCCGCTTGGCGTGCCGAACCTCCTCGGCCCCGGTGTACACCGGCACCCCGGCCCGCTCCACCAAGGCCGGGATCGCCCCGATGTGATCCAGATGCGCGTGGGTCACGAGGACCGCCGCGATATCGCCGAGCTGATGCCCGATCTGGGACACCGAACTCAGCACCGCGGCGGTATCGGCGGGATACCCCGCGTCCACCACGGTCACACCACGATCATCACTGACCAACGCCCAGTTGACGTTCGTCCCCGCCACGACGTACACGGAATCGGAAACCTGATCGATTTTCACGCCCGAACCGTACCGACGATCCGACCGCCGCACACGGCGACACGAAACCCGCTGCTATCCGTCAGTTCTTGGGGAAGTTCAGCTTGCTGAGATCGAAGCCCTCGAGGCCCGGGGGGAGTTCGTTGAGGCCGGCCGGGAGGTTGGAGAGGTCCGGCATGCCGCCGGGCATGCCGCCCGGGAGGCCGGGCATGCCCGGGAAGCCGCCGCGCACCTTGGGCGGGGTCGGGCCGCGTCCGCCCTTCTTGCCCTTCTTGCCGCCCTTCTTGGTGTTCTTGCCGCCCCGGTTGCCGCCGGGGAAGCCGAACTGGCGGCTCATCGCGCCCATCATCTTCTTGGCTTCGAAGAAGCGGTCCACGAGCTGGTTGACATCGGAGACCGCCACGCCCGAGCCGTTGGCGATGCGCAGGCGGCGCGAGGCGTTGATGATCTTCGGGTTGGCGCGCTCGGCGGGGGTCATGCCGCGGATGATGGCCTGCACGCGGTCGAGCTGCTTGTCGTCGACCTGCGCGAGAACGTCTTTCATCTGGCCCGCGCCCGGCAGCATGCCCAGCAGGTTGCCGATCGGGCCCATCTTGCGGATGGCCAGCATCTGCTCGAGGAAGTCCTCGAGGGTCAGCTCGCCGGAGCCGATCTTGCGGGCGGCCTCCTCGGCCTGCTTGGCGTCATAGACCTGCTCGGCCTGCTCGATCAGGGTGAGCAGGTCACCCATACCGAGGATGCGCGAGGCCATGCGGTCGGGGTGGAAGACGTCGAAGTCCTCGAGCTTCTCGCCGGTGGAGGCGAAAAGGATGGGCTGGCCGGTGATCTCACGCACCGACAGCGCCGCGCCACCGCGGGCGTCACCGTCGAGCTTGGTGAGCACGACACCGGTGAAGCCGACACCGTCGCGGAAGGCCTCGGCGGTGGAGACCGCGTCCTGACCGATCATGGCGTCGAGGACGAACAGGGTCTCGTCGGGGTTGACGGCGTCGCGGATGCCCGCGGCCTGCCGCATGAGCTCCTCGTCGATGCCGAGGCGACCGGCGGTGTCGACGATGACCACGTCGTACTGCTTGGCCTTGGCCTCCTCGATGCCGGCGCTCGCGACGTCGACCGGATCGGACGCGGAGACGCCCAGCGGGTTCTCGCCGCCGCCGATGGAGGTGCCCGGGTGCGGCGCGAAGACCGGCACCCCGGCCCGCTCACCGACCACCTGCAGCTGGGTGACCGCGCCCGGACGCTGGAGGTCACACGCGACCAGCAGCGGCGTATGGCCCTGGCCCTTCAGCCATTTGGCGAGCTTGCCCGCGAGGGTGGTCTTACCGGCACCCTGCAGACCGGCCAGCATGATGACCGTGGGCGGGTTCTTGGCCAGGCGCAGCCGCCGGGTCTCGCCGCCGAGGATATTGATGAGTTCCTCGTTGACGATCTTGACGACCTGCTGGGCCGGGTTCAGCGCCGCGGAGACCTCGGCGCCCTTGGCGCGCTCCTTGATCTTCGCGATGAAGCCGCGCACCACGGGCAGCGCGACGTCGGCCTCGAGCAGGGCCAGGCGGATCTCCCGAGCGGTCGCGTCGATGTCCGCCGGCGACAGGCGTCCCTTGCCACGCAGATCCTTGAGGGCACCGGCCAACCGGTCGGAAAGGGATTCGAACACCGATGCTCCTGATCTCGAGGGACGTTCACTCGAGATACCAGGGTAGTGGTTATTCGAGCGACCGCGGGCGGGGGCCGGGGCGGCGCAGGTCGTGCTTCTCGATGGCAACCATGCCGACCGCCTCGCGGGCGGTGAGGCCCAGCTCCAGGGCGAGCCCGTCGAGGATCGCCCAGCCGGCGTCCGACGGGCTCTCGCCGGTGACGGCGGAGGCGATGGTCATGGCGGTCACGGCCTGCTGCCCGGTGAGGGTCCGGCCGGGCAGCCAGGAGACCACCCAGCGGTCGCCACCGACACAGCGGGCGATGTGCGCGGTCAGATCGCTCGTCATCATCGACGCGGAAACGACTTCGATTGCCACCGACTCACTCCCCTCGTGTTCGCGACTCATGACGGACACGTGCACGCGGAATACTAGGGTGTGACGCCGGTCACTCGACAGCATTGCAGCAAATCTCCTGCAACATTCTGATCAACGGGCAAACGCCTGGTTTGCCGGTTACTTCCGTCTCCTGCTCTCCAACCGGAAAACCGCTGGAAGATCCGATTCAGCTGTCCGATTCAGGCGATTTCTTCGGTTGTTGGGGCGGCACCACCTCAAGCACCGCCGCCGAGATCTCGGCTCGCCGCCCGGGCGTGTCGGTATCGCCCAGATCCAGGCAGAAGGTGTCGACGACCGCGGAACCCATGGTCACCACCTTCGCCCACGACACGTTCACCCCCGATTCGGCCAGCGCCGCGGCCAACCGGTTCAGCAACCCGATGCGGTCCTCGGCCCGCAATTCCAGCAACACCCGCCCCGGCTCGGCGGTCTCGTGCCAGAACACCCGCGGCCGCGCCTGCGCGAACGGACTCGGCTGGGTGCCGACCGCGTCGCGCTCCTTGCGGGCCAGCACCGACGCCAGATCCAGGTCGCCGTTGATGGCGCGGATCAGCTCCTGCCGCAGCAGACCGGCGTCCGGCGGATCACCGAAACGCGGGGCCACCACGAAGGTGTCGATGGCCGACTCGCCCACACTGGCCAGCTCGGCCGACAGCACCCGCAGCGAATGCACGGCCAGCACGCCCGCGGCCTCCGACAGCAGGCCCGGACTGTCCGGGGCGACCACGGTGACCACGTGGTGGTAGCGCCCGTCCCCCGGCTTCAGATCCACGTGCACGCCACCGGATGCCGCCCGAGCGCGCAATTCCTCGGGGATCGGGGTCGGCTCCGGCAGCGGATCGCCCGCCATGGCGTGGCGGCAGTTGCGGACCAGGTCGCCGATCAGCGAGGCCTTCCAGTCGTTCCACACCCCGGGCCCGGTGGCCAGCGCGTCGGCCTCGGCCAGCGCGGCCAGCAGTTCCAGCAGGTGCGGGTCGCCGTCGAGGGCGTCGATCACCATCTTCACGGTGTCGGAGTCGGAAGTATCGCGGCGCGTGGCGGTATCGGGCAGCAGCAGGTGGTGGCGCACCATGGCCGCCAGCGTCTGCACGTCGGAGGGCCACAGCCCCAGGCGATTTCCGATCGATACGGCCAGTTCCGCGCCGACCACGCTGTGGTCCTCGGTGCGGCCCTTGCCGATGTCGTGCAACAGCGCGCCCAGCAGCAGCAGGTCCGGGCGCGAGACGCGGGTGGACAGCGCCCCGGCCTGGGCGACGGTCTCCATCAGGTGGCGGTCCACGGTCCAGGTGTGCATGGCGTCGCGCGGCGGCAGATCGCGCACCACGCCCCATTCCGGAAACAGCCTGCCCCACAAGCCCGTCCGGTCCAGGGCCTCGACAGCGTCGACACTGCCGCGGCCCGCGCCCAGCAGCACCAGCAGGTCGTTGAGCGCCTCCTTGGGCCACGGCTCGCGCAGCTCGGGCGCGTCCTCGCCGAGGCGGTTGAGGGTGGTGGCCGACATCGGCAGCCCGGTCTGCGCCGACGCCGCGGCCACCCGCAGGATCAGGCCGGGATCGCGCTGCGGGCGGGCATCGCGGGCGAGCACCACTTCTCCGGAATGCTCGACCACCCCCTCATCGAGTGGTCGGCGCACCGGAACACGGCGCAAGCGCGCGAGCCCGCGGCGGGGCAGCGCGTTCCCGGCGGTCCGCAGCCCGACATCGGTGGAGTAGCCGATGGTGCGGGCCGCGTCGCTGAGCGTGCGGGCCAGATCGAAGCGGTCACCGATCCGCAGGGCCGCCCCGATCTCGTCGGCGTCCTGGGCCCGCAGCTGGTCGCGGGCGCGGCCCGCCACCCGATGCAGCTCGGTGCGTACATCGAGCAGGCGGCGGTGCGCCTGCTTCAGCCCGCCGCCCGGCACTTCCGGACCGAGCCCCGGCATGGCGTCGGTCAGTTGTGCGATGGCGAGGGCGTCCAGCAACTGGATGTCCCGCAGTCCGCCGCGCCCGTTCTTGAGATCGGGTTCGGCGCGGTGGGCGACGTCTCCGCTCCGGCGCCAGCGGGTCTGGGCCTGCTCGATCAGGGCGTCGAAACGGGACCGGATCCCGGCCCGCCAGTCCCGGCGCACGCCGCCGATGAGCAGATTGCTCAATCCGTCGTCGCCGACGATGTGCCGCGCCTCGAGCATGCCGAGGCCGGCGGTGAGATCGTCGGCGGCCACGCGCAACGCCTGCGGGACGGTGCGCACGCTGTGATCGAGCTTGATGTGGGCGTCCCACAACGGATACCAGAGCTGATCGGCGACCTCGGCGACCCGGGCGGGGTCGACGTCGTCGTAGAGCAGCACCAGATCCAGGTCGGAATAGGGCAGCATCTCCCGGCGGCCCAGTCCGCCCACCGCGACCAGGGCGAGCCCGCTGTCGGCGGTGATGCCGACCTCGTGGCCCTTGGTGGTCAGCCACAGGTCGTAGAGATCCACCAGGGCCTCACGCAGGGCCTCGGCGTCGAGACGGGTGGCGCGGCCGTTCGAGCCGTGCTCGCCCAGCAGCTGGTTGCGGGCCCGGACCAGGTCCGAGGCGCCTCCGGGGACTTTGGTGTCCTCGGCCTTGTCTTCGCGTTCCTGCTGGAAACCCACAACCGCCCCTCTCGATTCAATTCAGTTCGCCGCCCCGGCACGGGGACGGCCCCGTCACCGCCGGTTTCGACACCGACGGGGCCGGGGCCGCCACGGGGATCCCGCTCGAATTACAGAGCGTCGGAACCGCGTTCGCCGGTGCGCACCCGGACGATGGCGTCGACCGGGGTGACCCAGACCTTGCCGTCGCCGATCTTGCCGGTGCGGGCGGCTTCGACGATGACCTCGACGACCTTGTCGACGGAGGCGTCGTCCACCACAACCTCGACCCGGACCTTCGGGACGAAATCAACCGAGTACTCGGCGCCGCGGTAGACCTCGGTGTGGCCCTTCTGACGGCCGTAGCCCTGCACCTCGCTGACGGTCATGCCGAGCACGCCCGCCTGCTCCAGGCCGGTCTTCACGTCCTCCAGGGTGAACGGCTTCACGATCGCAGTGATCAGTTTCATGTTCGTCATGCCTCCTTGACGGCGGCGGTGCGCGCCGCACCACTCACAGCAGCGAAATCGTATGCCGATTCTGCGTGCTCGGACTCATCCAAGCCTTGGAACTCGGCTTCCTCGTTCACCCGGAGACCGATGGTGTACTTGATGGCGAGCGCGATGATCAGGGTCGCGATGCCCGAGAAGGCAAGCACCGCACCGGCTCCCACGGCCTGCTTGATCAGCTGATCGAAGCCGCCGCCGTAGAACAGACCCTTGACCGCGGCCGGGGCCTCGGGGGCGGCGACCAGGCCGACCATCAGGGTGCCCGCGATACCGCCGACCAGGTGGACGCCCACCACGTCGAGCGAGTCGTCGAAGCCGAACTTGAACTTCAGGCCCACCGCGAGAGCACAGAGGACACCGGCGACCACACCGATGGCGAGCGCGCCGATGACGTTGACCGAGGAGCAGGAGGGGGTGATGGCGACCAGACCGGCCACGATGCCCGAGGCGGCGCCCAACGAGGTGGCGTGACCGTCGCGGATCTTCTCCACGAGCAGCCAGGCCAGCATGGCGGCACCGGTGGCGACGGTGGTGGTGACGAAGGTGGCGCCCGCGATGCCGTTGGAGCCGACGGCCGAACCGGCGTTGAAGCCGTACCAGCCGAACCACAGCAGACCGGCGCCGAGCATCACGAACGGCAGGTTGTGCGGACGCATCGGGGTCTTCGGCCAGCCCTTGCGCTTGCCGAGCACGATCGCCAGGACGAGGCCCGCGACACCGGCGTTGATGTGGACCGCGGTACCACCGGCGAAGTCGATCGCCTTGAGCTTGTTGGCGATCCAGCCGCCGTGCTCACCGGTGACGCCGTCGAAGGCGAAGACCCAGTGCGCGACCGGGAAGTAGACCACGGTGGCCCACACGGCCGAGAACAGCACCCAGGACCCGAACTTCAGGCGGTCGGCTACCGCACCGGAGATCAGGGCGACGGTGATGATCGCGAACATGAGCTGGAAGGCCACGAAGACCGTCGCCGGCACCGTTCCCGCCAGGGGGATGGCCGACTTGATCGTCTGGTCGGTGCTGCTGGCCAGGTAGGTGCCACCGAACAGCGACTTCAGCCCGAAGTACTGGGTCGGGCTGCCGATCAGGCTGCCCTTGTCGTCGCCGAAGGCGACGGAGAAGCCGTACAGCGCCCATAGAACAGTGATCACGCCCATCGAGGCGATGCTCATCATGATCATGTTCAGGACGTTCTTCGAGCGGACCATACCGCCGTAGAAGAACGCCAATCCGGGTGTCATCAGAAGCACGAGTGCTGAACTGGCCAGCATCCATGCGGTGTCGCCGGTGTCGGCTGCACCGATTACGGGAAACGCCACCTTATGTCCTCCTCATCTCTGGCCCCGCAGCAACCTGCGCATAAGCCTGCAATGAGATTCGTCAGTCGGTGTTTCCTCCGTGATCCTGCGGCGTTTCGCGTAGGTGAACGGATGAGATTGCAGTGTTGCGGTCACGTTTCCGGTCCCGCACCACTGTTACGACAGCATTGTGAGGATGATGTTGGTTTCGATATCGGCGCAGTTCAGTAGGGGTTAACCCAGCAGGGCGTCGACGAAGGCGCCGGGTTCGAAGGGAGCAAGATCATCCGCACCCTCACCCAAACCGACCAGTTTGACCGGTACGCCCAGCTCATGCTGCACCTGGAAGACGATGCCGCCCTTGGCGGTTCCGTCCAGCTTGGTCAGCGCCACACCGGTGATGTCCACGACGTCGGCGAAGACCCGCGCCTGCATCAGACCGTTCTGACCGACCGTGGAGTCCAGCACCAGGATGACCTCGTCGACGGCGGCCTTCTTCTCGACCACGCGCTTGACCTTTCCCAGCTCGTCCATCAGGCCGGTCTTGGTGTGCAGGCGGCCCGCGGTGTCGATGAGCACCACGTCCACGCCGCGATCGATGCCGGCCGACACCGCGTCGAACGCCACAGCGGCGGGGTCCGCGCCCTCCTTGCCGCGCACGGTGTCGGCGCCCACGCGCTCACCCCAGGTCTGCAGCTGATCGGCGGCCGCGGCCCGGAAGGTGTCGGCCGCGCCCAGCAGCACGCGGCGGCCGTCGGCGACGAGCACGCGCGCCAATTTGCCGGTGGTGGTGGTCTTTCCAGTGCCGTTCACGCCCACGACCAGCAGGATCGACGGGTGATCGTGGTGCGGTAGCGCGCGGATGGAGCGATCCAGCTCCGGACGTAGCGCCTCGACGAGCACCTCGCGCAGCAGCGCGCGGGCGTCGGCGGCGGTGCGGATGCTGCGTCCGGCCATCTCCTCGCGCAGACGTTCCACGATGGCGGCGGTGCTGGCGGTGCCCAGGTCGGCCATGACGAGGGTGTCCTCGATCTCCTCCCAGGAGTCCTCGTCCAGATCGCCACCGCCGAGCAGCCCCAGCAGGGACTTGCCGACGGCGTTCTGAGAACGGGACAGGCGGCCGCGCAGCTTGGTGAGACGTCCCGCTGTGGGTTCGATCTCGGCGATCGCCGGGGCGGCGGCCTCGGCCGGAGCGGTGGTCTCGGGGGCGTGCGCACCGGCGTGGGCGGCGACAGCGGCCTCGGCGCCCGCCGCGATCTCGGCGGCGGCGACGGCGGCCTCGGCGGCTTCCTCGGCCGCGGCCTCCTGCGAGAGCGGCTGCTCGGCGACATCACCGGCGGCCTTGCCCGCGGCGATCTCCCCGGCCGCTTCGGCGGCCTCGACGGCCGCGGCGCGGGCCGCGGCGTCATCCGACTCGGCGGGGGCGTCGGTGGCGGGCGTGACTGCCGCATCGGTGGCGGGAGCGGTCTCCTCGGCGGCCTCGGCGGCGCTCGCGGTGTCGGCCGCGCTCGCGGTCGTGTCCTCGGCGGGTGTGACGGTCTCCGCGGCAGCGGCGGGTTCGGGCCCCTGGACAGGTTCCGGGAGACGCACCTCGTGGATGCTGCGCTTGCCGGAGTCGCGCGGAATGGCCGCGTCGTCGCCGATGTGCGGCTGCCCCTCGTCGTCGGTGCGCTCGGGCGGGAGCGGCACCGGTTTGTTCTTGGTGGCCGGGACCTGCTCGCGTTCGGGCGCGGAGGTGCCCTGGCTGAAGCTGAATCCGCTCGCGGCCTGGTATCCGCCGGACCTGTCGGTCAGCTCCTTGGTCTCGGTGACCTCCGGGGTCAGCGAGATCCGGCGGCGCTTGTTCAGGGCATATCCGGCAACCAGCGCCACGAGCAGCACCGCGGCGATGGCGGCGATGAGAATCCAAACTTCTGCAGTCGTCACGTCCCCATCCTTTCAGAGGTGGTTGCCATGTCGGATTCACGCACCTACCGTCGCGTCGGGGGCCGTGGCCGATATCACACGGCGGGGCCGTGGGATGTACGACACGCCGGGGTGTGGGCCGAAAATCCGACCATCTACCAACCGGTCTGCTCGACTACGTGCCACAGTGCGGAAGGAGCGGCGAATGCGACACCGAGACAATAGGATCGGCGACGTGACCGATCGAAATGTGCTTGGGGGACCGCTGGAGGAGTGTGGCACCGATCCTCTCACCGGCTTCTACCGGGACGGATGCTGCAGCACCGGTCCCGAGGATTTGGGTAGCCACACCGTCTGCACGGTGGTGACCGCGGAATTCCTGGAGCACCAGAAGTCGATCGGCAACGACCTCGTCACCCCGCGGCCGGAGAACAACTTCCCCGGCCTGCAACCGGGTGACCGCTGGTGCGTGGTGGCCGTGCGCTGGCTGCACGCCCACGAGGACGGGGTGGCCGCACCCGTGGTGCTGGCCGCCACCCATGAGAACGCCCTCGAGGTGGTGCCCATGGAGACGCTGCGCAAATACGCCGTCGACGTCCCCGACGACGTCAGCGACCTGCTCTAGTCGCCGGCGCCCGCTCTAGTCGTCGACGCCCTTGCGCAGCAAAGCCTCGGTGGCGCTGCGCAATTCGACCCGGGCCGCGAACAGTCGCGGATCGGAGGCGAACGCCACCCGGTCCGCGCCCGCGTGCAGCGGGCCGTTGAGCACCTGCAGGGTGATGGAACCGGCGATGGCCCCGAAGAACAGCGCCACCAGCGCGGGCCGCTCCCCCGCCAGGGCCAGGGTGAGCGCCGCCTGGCCGCCGAACACGGCCGCGGTGGCCGCCGAGATGACCAGCGAGTGGGTCATGTCCGCGCGCAGCGCCTCACCCTCGTCGTAGGCGTCGAGCACCGCGATGCCCAGGCCCAGCACCACCAGGTCGGCGGCGGTCACCGACAGCATGGCCGTGCTGGGCAGCACGTTGAACCCGAGCAGGATGAGCGCCGCGCTCATCCCGAGCAGCAGCGCGCCCACGGTGAGCAGCCCGGCCGCGGAACGGCGTGAGTCCTCGGACCATTCGGCCTGCTGGCCGAGCATGGCCAGCATGGTGCCGAGCAGGGCCAGCAGGGTGACCGCGCCGAGCACGTAGCCCGCGGGCAGGAAGCCGCCCGCGGCCGGCATCGCCAGCACCGCGCACAGCGGCACCAGCCCGACCCGCCACCAGCGGTCGACGCGTTCCACCCCGGCGGGCAGCAGCCGCACGAAGACACCGCTGAAGGCCAGCACCGGGGCGCACACCAGCACGATGCGCACACCGTCGAACCAGGGACTCCCCCCTGCCATCCGATCCGCCACCACCGCGGCGGCGAACGCCAGCAACCCGATTGCCGCTCTGCGTAACAACAGCTTTCGCGGATCCCGCGCCAGTAGATACAAACCGAGCCACCATGCGGCACCGAACGCCGCGGCCGACACCCAAACCACGCAGGGAGCGTACTGCCCACCGGCGGTTCGCGGGGGGCATACCGCAACGCCGTATATGGCCTTCTACCAGTATTTTTCGCCGATTCAGCCCCCTCGTCACACCTTCGCATCCGTTTGGGCACACGCAGGTCACGAAGGGCCCCAACGGCTTTCATCGGGGCCCGGCGGAGGGGTCAGGCGGGTACCGCGTGGCGGCGGCGGTGGGCCTTCTGACGGCAGGCTGCCGAACAATAGCGCGCGGGGCGGCCGGTGCCGGTCGGGTGGATCGGGGTGGCGCAGATCGGGCAATGCGGGGCCGGGGTTTCGTCACGGATGGCCGTTTCGTCACGCGCGGCGATCGCGTTCCCGCCTTTCGTTACGGGCCGCGCCGGAGGGCGGGTGCGCATGGCGTCCAGGACGAGGGCCGCGGGGCGGGACAGTTCGCGGTCCGGGGACAGGCGTTGGATCGCAACACATCCCGTGAACAGGGCGAGGACGTCGGGAACGGTGAGGTCGGCGCGGACCGAGCCCTGCCGCTGGGCGGCGGTGAGCAGGTCGCCGAGGGCGGCGTGGAAACGGGCTCCGGCATCGCGCACCAGTTCACGCGGCCAGCCGTCATTGTTGACCATGTCGCACACGGCCTGGTTGCGATGGCTGGAGGTGATCACCTCGGCGCAGAAAGCGAAGAAGGCGGTCCCGGCGTCGGGGGCGTCGCGCAGCCGGTGGCCCAGGCCGGTGAGCCGGTCGATGCGTTGCTGCATAACGGCTTCCAGCAGCGCGGTCTTGGTGGGGAAATGGCGGTACACGGTGCCCGCGCCGACCCCGGCGCGGCGGGCCACCTCGGCCAGGGAGACCGCGAGCCCGCCCTCCGCGAGGGCGCGGTGGGCGGCGGCCAGGACCAGGGCGCGATTGCGGCGCGCGTCGGCGCGGGACTTGGGGGCGAGGCCGCTGGTGGGTGCGGGCATTTCGTTACGCGCGTCCTTTCCGGTGCTGGCCAACGGAAACGCGGTGGTCCTAGCGTGCATATCCGGGTCGACCGACCCGAATACTACCGAACGAACGGGTGAGAATGTCTACTCAGAAGGATCTGGCGTCCTCTCGTCATGACCTGATCTTGGTGACCGGCGCGACCGGCAAGCAGGGTGGCGTCACCGCGCGCCGGCTGCTCGACACCGGCCGGTCGGTGCGCGTCCTGGTGCGTGATCCGGAATCGGCTGCGGCGCAGGCCCTCGCCGCGGCGGGCGCGGAGCTCGCCGTCGGCGACTTCGACCGGCCCGAGACCCTGGCGCCGGCCCTGGCGGGTGTGGGAGCGGCGTTCCTGGTGCCGCCCGCCGCCTACGGCCCCGAGGGCTGGGATGTCGACCTGGAGGTCGCGCGCGGCACCGCTTTCATCGACGCGGCGGCCGCGGCCGGCGTCGAGTACATCGTGTTCACGACCGTCGCCTCGCTGACCGAGGACGGCCAGTGGGGTGCGCAGGGCAAACGCCGGGTGGAGGCGGCGCTGCGCGCGAGCGGCCTGCACTGGACGATCCTGCGTCCGGTCCGGTTCATGGAGAACTACCTCATGCGGGGCTTCCCGGTGGACGGCATCAACGACGGCGTGCACCGGCATCTGTTCCCGGCCGACAAGCCGATCCAGTCCATCGCGATCGAGGACATCGCGGTGATCGCGCAGCTGGCCTTCGACGATCCGGCCCGCTTCCACGGCGAGGTCCTGGAGTTGGCCGGTGACGCTCTCACCATGACCGAGGCCGCGACGGCCATCACCGCCGCGACCGGGCATCAGGTCCGCTACGTGGAGGCCTCGCCGGCCGATGCCGAGGCCATGGGCCCCGAGGTCGCTGTGGTCTGGCGGCTGTCCCGGGAGGGCCGGGGCTGGCACGCCGATATCCCGGCGGTCCGCGAGATCCATCCCGGCCTGCGGACTTTCGAGGCGTGGCTCGCCGAATCCGGTGCGGCGCGGTTGAAGTCGCTACTGGATTGACGAGCTCGGGCTCGATCGGGGTCCGGGTGGATCAGTTCAGCGCGCCGTTGTAGTCGGGCAGCTTGAAGGTCTGCTGGGCGTGGCCGCCGGACAGGTCGGAAGCGCTGTTACCGATATTGGCGACGATGGTGTAGCCCTGGGCCTCGATCGAGGCGCGGGTGGCGGTCTTGTAGTCGGCGAGCGCGCCCGCGCCGGAGGACCCGGTGGTGAGGCCGCCGCCGTAGAGGCCGTCGACCGGGTAGCCGACCGTGGTCAGGTTGATCTGGCTGTAGATGTTCATCACCGAGGGGCGGCCGGTCACGAAGATGATCGACGCGCCTTGGCTTTTCGCCCACTTGGCCAGCGTCAGCATGGGCGGGATGGCCGGGGTGATGGGTGCCGCGTGGTAGCTGGTCTCCAGCGAGGTGTTGTCGATGTCGAGGACGATGGCCGGCTTGGTGACGCCCGGCAGCGCGGTGGTCAGGTAGGCCTGGGCGGCGTTGGCGACGGTGGTGACGTCGCTGATCCACTGGCTGTAGGGCGGGAGGTTGGCGTTGCTGCCGCCGGAACCCGACAGGGATCCCGTGCCCGAGCCGGACCCGGCGGATCCGGTGTCGGCGAGGGCGAGCGGGAGCGGAGCGGCGAGGCCGACGGTGAGTCCGGCGGCCAGGACGGCGATGGAGCGCTTCATGGGGCCGGACGCTAGCGGCAACCCAATGGGACGCGCAGGTGTTTCACTCTGACATCGGGATGAATTCCCGCTCAGCGGGACACCGCGGCGAATCTACGGCGTCGCGCCGACCAGGTTCTCCCCGCGCATCCGCTGCGAGATCACCTGCGTGATGCCGTCACCGCGCATGCTGACGCCGTAGAGGGCGTCGGCGATCTCCATGGTCGGCTTCTGGTGGGTGATCACGATCAGCTGGCTCTTCTCCCGCAGCTGCTCGAACAGTCCGATGAGCCGGCGCAGGTTGGTGTCGTCCAGCGCGGCCTCGACCTCGTCCATCACATAGAAGGGAGAAGGCCGGGCGCGGAAGATCGACACCAGGAAAGCGACCGCGGCCAAGGACTTCTCGCCACCGGAGAGCAGCGACAGCCGCTTGACCTTCTTGCCGGGCGGGCGGGCCTCGACCTCGACGCCGGTGGTGAGCATGTCCGCGGGGTTGGTGAGCAGCAGCCGCCCCTCACCGCCGGGGAACAGGCGGCCGAAGACGCCGGTGAACTCGCGTTCCACGTCCTCGTAGGCCTCGGTGAAGACCTGCAGGATGCGCTCGTCGACCTCGGCGACCACGTCGAGCAGGTCCTGGCGGGCCTTCTTGACGTCCTCGAGCTGGGTGTTGAGGAAGGTGTAGCGCTCCTCGAGGGCCGCGAACTCCTCCAGCGCCAGGGGATTCACCTTACCGAGCGTGACCAGGTCCTTCTCGAGCCGCTTGGCGCGGCGTTCCTGGGTGGCGCGGTCGTAGGGCATGGGCTGCGGCTCACTGACCGCGTCGCCTCGCTCACGCGCCTGCTCGTACTCCATCATCTCCAGCGCGGTGGGCGGCATGGGGACGTCGGGGCCGTATTCGGCGATGAGGTCGTCGAGGCTGACGCCGAACTGTTCGGCGATGGTGGTCTCGACCTGTTCGATGCGCAGCGCGGCCTGGGCGCGGGCCACCTCGTCGCGGTGCACGGCGTCGGTGAGCTGGGCGAGCTGGGTGTTCAGGGCGCGTGAACGCTCCTTGGTCTGATCGGCCTGGGCCGCGAATTCGCCACGGCGGCGCACCAATTCGTCGCGGCGGGCGGCGGCCTGGGCCACCACCTGCTCGAGTTCGGCGGCGATCTTCTCCGCGGACGCGGCGACCACGGCGGCGAGGGCGGCGGCCTGGCGGCGGGCCGACTGGGCGCGTTCGGCGCGGGCCCGGTTCTCGCGTTCGGCGCGGGCGGCGCGGCGCAGCGAATCGGCCTTGCCGCGCACCGATTCCGCGCGTTCCTCGGCGGTGCGCACGGCCAGGCGGGCCTCGACCTCCATGGAGCGGACCTCGGCGAGGGCGGCGGCGGCCTCCTCGCGGGCGTACCCGGCGGTCTCGGTGCCCGCGGATTCCGGGTCCAGGTCGGCCTGTTCGTCCTCGGCGTGGCGCAGCCGGTCCTCGAGTTCGGCGAGCTTGGCGAGGGTTTCCTCGCGGCCGGTCTCGGCGTCGGCGCGCTGGGCCAGCAGCCGGTCGCATTCGCGCTGGGCACCGCGGGCGGCGTGGCCGAGGCGGCCGAGCCGGTCGTAGATGGCGACCAGGGCCTGGTCGGATTCGTGCAGGGCGAGCAGGGCGTGGTCGACGGCTTCCTTGCGGTCGGTCTGCTCCGCGAGCGCCCCGGCCAGCGCGGCTTCCAGTTCCTCGGCCTGCCGCTGCCAGGACGCCAATTCGGCGGTGGCGGAATCGATGTCGGCCTGCACCTCGAGCTGGCTGGGGGCGCGGTCGGAGCCGCCGAGCAGCCAGCCGCTGCCGGTGATGTCGCCGTCGCGGGTGACGACCCGCAGTTCCGGGCGCGCGGCGATGACCTGCGCGGCGGTGGCGAGGTCGTCGGCGACGGCGATGCCCGCGGTGAGGGCGGTGATCGCGCCGCGCAGGTTGGCGGGGCAGTCGACCACATCGGCGAGCCAGCGGGCGGAGCCGGGCAGGGGGGAATTCGCCTGCGCCGCAGGGAGGTGCGCGGCGTCGGCGTAGACCAGGGCGGCGCGGCCGCCGTCGGTCTCCTTGAGCGCGCGCACCGCGGCGTGCGCGGCTGGCCCGGTGTCGGCGGCCACGGCGTCGGCCAGCGGACCGAGGGCCGCGGCGACCGCGGACTCGAAGCCGCCGTGCACGCGGATCAGGCCGGACAGCGGGCCGAGCAGTCCGTCGGCGCGGTGCTCGAGCAGCCAGGCCGCGCCGTCCTTGCGGCGCAGGCCCATGGCGAGGGCTTCGATGCGGGCGGTGAGGGAGGCGACGCGTTTGCCGGCCTCGCGGTCCTGCTCGCGTAGTTCGGTGACGCGCTGGTCGGCCAGCGCGAGGGCCTGGGCGGCGTGCTCGTAAGCGTGGTCGAGGCCTTCCTCGCCGTCGTCGAGTTCGTCGAGTTCGCCCTGCACGGCCTCGAATTCGGCATTGGCGTCCTCGCCGCGGCGGCGGGCCTCGGCGATGGCGGTGGACATGCGGGCCACCTCGCCGTCCACGGACTGTGCGCGGATGCGCAGAGTGTCGACCTGGCCGGAGAGCCGGGCCAGGCCCTCGCGGCGGTCGGCGACGGCGCGGACCGCGGCCAGGTGCGCCTGCTCGGCGGCCTTGGCGGCCTGCTCGCGTTCGTAAAGTTGCTCGCGGGCCGCTTCCAGCGTCTCGGTGGCGATTTCGACGGCTTCGCGCAGTTCGGCTTCTTCGGCCTCGACCCGATCCGCTTCGCGCTCCAGCTGTTCCGGATCTCGACCGGTGCCGGTCGGTTGCTCGATGGTCAGGTTGCGCGCGCGATCACGCGCGATCCGGATAGTGGCGTTGACGCGTTCGGTCAGCGCGGACAGCTGGAACCAGGTCTGCGCGGCGGCCTCGGCGCTGGGGGTCAGCTTGGACAGCTCGAATTCCTGCTGTGCCAGTGCGGCATTGGCGGCATCGAGTTCGGCCTGCACGGTGACGTGCTGCTCACGCGCGTAGGCCTCCTTGCTCTGCTGGCTCTCGAGTTCGCGGCGGCGGCTGACCAGATCGTCGGCGGCGAGCCGCAGTCGGGCGTCCCGCAGTTCGGACTGGACGGTCGCGGCGCGACGCGCCACCTCGGCCTGACGGCCCAGCGGCTTGAGCTGCCTGCGCAGTTCGGTGGTGAGGTCGGTGAGTCGGGCCAGATTGGCCTGCATGGCGTCCAGCTTGCGGACTGCCTTCTCCTTGCGCCGCCGGTGCTTGAGCACGCCCGCGGCCTCCTCGATGAAGGCCCGCCGATCCTCCGGTCGCGATTCCAGGATCGCCGAGAGCTGGCCCTGACCGACGATGACGTGCATCTCGCGGCCGATGCCGGAGTCCGACAGCAGTTCCTGCACGTCCATCAACCGGCAGGAGTTGCCGTTGATCTCGTACTCGCCGGCGCCGTCGCGGAACATGCGGCGGGTGATCGATACTTCCGAGTACTCGATGGGCAGCACCCCGTCGGAGTTGTCGATGGTCAGCGTGACTTCGGCACGACCGAGCGGGGCGCGGCCCGCGGTACCGGCGAAGATGACGTCCTGCATCTTCCCGCCCCGCAGCGCTTTCGCGCCCTGCTCACCCATCACCCAGGTGAGCGCGTCGACGACGTTCGACTTGCCCGACCCGTTGGGCCCCACCACACAGGTGATCCCCGGCTCGAATCGCAACGTCGTCGCGGACGCGAAGGACTTGAACCCCTTCAACGTCAGACTCTTCAGGTGCACAGCGGCTCAGACTACCCGCTCACCGAAGATTGCCCCGAGTATGCCGACCCCGCGTCCCTTCTGCGCCACGGCGCGATCCGGGTCGCGGGTCAGCGGGCGCGGTAGCGGTTCCAGGCGGCGGATTCCCAGCCCATGACGACGCGGAAGATCAGCACCGCACCCCAGGGGCCGATGACCCAGATGGGCCAGGGATAGGTGAATTCGCCTGCGGCCACCGAGATCGCGGCCCAGATGAACAGGCACAGCAGGCTCACGCCGAGCCAGGCACTGCCCTCGATCTGCTGCCAGAGCGGGAGGCGGGTGCGCGAAGTGGTCTGCGGCGCAACGGTCTTCGAGAGTTTCGGCAGGTCCCGCAGGACCAGCTGGAGGTCTTCGCGGGTGGCGGTGGCGTAGACGCTGGTGAGGCGGTCGTTGTATTCGGCGAGGTCCAGGCGGCCTTCGGACAGGTGGCGGCCCAGGAGATCGGCGATCTGGGCGCGCTCGGCGTCGGAGGCGCGGGTGCCGGTGGTGATGTCCATGTCGATCCTTAACGGTCGGGCGCTGCCAGATATTCCATTGTGGAACGTGAATCCAGGATAAACCTCCACATTGGAATGTTCAAGGGATTCAAGTGATGGCGGGTGCCAGCACATTTGCCAGCAGGGGGGATGCGATGAGATGGTTGATGCCAGTTCTCGGACAAGGAGTCATCGTGGACCTTGACTGGTCGCCTGCTGATCTGGCGTTTCGTGATGAAGTGCGCAGCTTTCTCGACGAAAAGTTAACGGACGATCTACGCCGAGCGGGACGGTTGGCGACCAGCGTCTACCCGGACCACGAGGCCAGCATGGAGTGGCAGCACATCCTGCACGAGCGCGGCTGGGCAGCCCCGGCCTGGCCGGTGAAGTACGGCGGCTGCGACTGGAGCCTCACCCAGCACTACATCTTCGGCCGCGAATGCACCCTGGCCGGGGCGCCGAACCTGTCCCCCATGGGAATTCGCATGGTCTCGCACGCGATCATGGCGTTCGGCACGCAAGAGCAGAAGGACTTCTTCCTGCCCGGCATCCTCACCGGCGAGGTCTTCTTCTGCCAGGGCTACTCCGAGCCCGAGGCCGGGTCGGACCTGGCCTCGCTGTCCATGGCCGCGGTCGCCGACGGCGAGGACCTGGTGGTCACCGGCTCCAAGATCTGGACCACCCACGCCACCGAGGCGAACTGGATCTTCGCGCTGGTCCGCACCTCCAAGCAGGCCAAGAAGCAGCAAGGCATCACCTTCCTGCTGATCGATATGCACACCCCGGGCATCGAGATCCGGCCGCTGGTCATGACCTCCGGCGAGCAGGTGCAGAACCAGGTGTTCTTCGACCAGGTCCGGGTGCCGAAGGCGAACGTGCTGGGCCAGATCGACGACGGCTGGACCGTGGCCAAGTTCCTGCTCAACTTCGAGCGCGGCGGCGGCGCGGTCGCCCCGGCCCTGCAGGTGATGGCCGAGGAGCTGGCGCAGGCCGCGACCGAGCAGGTCGCCCCGGGCGGCGGCGCGCTCATCGACGACCCCGCCTTCGCCGCCAAGCTGGCCGATGCCCGGCTGCGCGCCGATGTGCTGGAGATCCTCGAATACCGCACGCTCGCACTGGTTTCCAGCGGCAAGGACCCGGGTCCGGCCGCGTCCACGCTCAAGATCCTGGGCACCGAGCTGAGCCAGGCGCTGACCGAGCTGGCACTGGAGGCCGCCGGTCCGCGGGGCCGCGCCTATCAGCCGCACGCCACCATGCCGGGCGGCCCGATCGCCGACTTCACCCCGCCCGCCGACGGTTTCGTCGCGGGCGAGGAATGGCAGGCGGTCGCCGCGCTGCGGTACTTCAACGACCGGGCCGGCTCGATCTACGCCGGCAGCAACGAGATTCAGCGCAACATCATCGCCAAAGCCACCCTGGGACTGTGACATGGACTTCTCTTTCACCGCGGAACAAGAACTGCTGCGCGACACCGTCACCGAGTTCCTGACGGCCCGCTACCCCCTGGAGGCGAGCCGGGCCGCGGCGCGCACGGGGGCCGGGTGGCAGCCGGAGATCTGGCGCGGCCTGGCCGAGGAGGTCGGGATTCTCGGGGCGAGCCTGCCGGAGTCGGCGGGCGGCATCGGGGGCGGACCGGTCGAGACCATGATCATCGCCGAGGCGCTGGGCGGGGCCCTGGTGCTGGAGCCGTACGTGGACACCGTCGTGGTGGGCGGCGGCCTGCTGCGCCGCGCCACCGGCAAGCGCGCCGAGGACCTGCTGGCGGGCATCGCCGCCGGTGAGGTGGTGACCGGATTCGCCGCGCTGGAGCCGCGATCCGGCTACGACTACACCGCGGTGGCGGCCACGGCGGTGCGCGACGGCGACGACTGGGTGATCACCGGCGAGAAGACGGTGGTGACCGCGGCCCCGCTGGCCACCCACCTGCTGGTGACCGCGGTCGCGGGCGGCGAGATCGCCCTGTTCGCCGTCGATGTCGACCCGGCCGCGCCGCCCGCGGGCCTGACCGCACGCGCCTACCGGACCATCGACGAGCGTCAGGCCGCCGACCTGACCTTCGACGCTGTGCGCGTCCCCGCCGACGCCCTGCTGCTCGCGTCCGCCGGCGAGGCCATCGCCGCGACCGTGGACGAGGCCATCGCGGCGGTGTGCGCGGAAACGGTCGGGGCCATGCGCAAGGTGGTCGACGACACCGTCGCCTACGCCAAGCAGCGCCGCCAGTTCGGCGTCCCGATCGGCAGCTTCCAGGCCCTGCAGCACCGCATGGTGGACATGCTGCTGGAGCTGGAACAGGCCGTGGCCGCGACGTATCTGGTGACCCTGAAGCTGGACGCCCCGGCCGCCGAACGGGCCCGCGCGGCCTCGGCCGCCAAGGCCACCGTGGGCCGCGCCGCCCGCAGGATCGGCCAGGAGTCGGTGCAGCTGCACGGCGCCATGGGCATGACCGAGGAACTCGCCATCGGCCACTTCTTCAAGCGTCTGACCGCCGTCCAGTACGAGTTCGGCACCACCGACCAGCACATTGCCCGCTACGCCTCACTGACGCGGCCGTAGCGGGCCCGCCCACGCACCGGCTCAGGGGTGACCGGTGCCGGATCGGGTTCCGGTGGATCGCGTGACCGATCCACCGGAACCCGATTCATCCGCGCCACGCCGGAGTTCGGCGGCGACATGCCGGGCGGACCGGCGCACCGCGGACACGATGACCAGCGCCAACGCCGGTCCGGTGACGAAGCACAACAGACTCAGGGCGATCAGTAGAACGGTTCCCACGTGCGGATTATTGTCCGCCTCGGGGTGTTTCGGCCAATTTCGGCTAATCCAAGGCAACGACAGCGCGACCGCCGTACCTCGAGTGTGATCGAGGCCACAGCAGCCCGCCCGTCACGTCCGCAAGACCTGTCTCGTCCAAGGGATACACCATCCCAGGAAGGACGACACCATGTCGCGATTGACCATGCACGAGGCCGCTCCCGAGGTCTACCAGGCCTGGCTCGCCGCCGAGACCGCGATCCGGCGCGGCCCGCTCGACGCCACCGTGCGCGAGCTGGTGAAGATCCGGGTCTCCCAGCTCAACGGTTGCCTCTTCTGCGTCGACATGCACTCCACCGAGGCCCGCAAGGAAGGCGAGACCGAGCGCCGGCTCTGGCACCTCGCCGCCTGGCGCGAGTCGGCGCTGTTCACCCCGGCCGAGCGGGCCGCGCTCGAATACGCCGAGGCCGCAACACAGCTCGGCCCGCACGGGGTGAGCGACGAGATCTGGGCGGGCGTCGAGAAGCACTTCGACGACGGCCAGCGGGCCGGTCTGGTCGCGGTGACCGCGCAGATCAACCTGTGGAACCGCATCGGCGTCCCGCTGCGGCTGGAGCCGCTCGGCGACTAGGTGAGGTGGTCTCGGCGGCCGCCGGCCGAATAGCGTTGACACGCCGGTCGTTCGTGTGGCTGGCTGACCGTGTGGGCCGTGCCGGCTCGGCTTCCGGATCGCGGTGCGGCTCGGCGAGATCGGCGTTCAGGTGCTCGACGGCACCGCGATCACAGTGCCCGTCAACGGTATTCGGCTCGGCATCGCCGGGGTGATGGGCGGCAGTGGCGGATTCCCGGGCCACCCCGGCAATCCCGACGAGGGCAGCGCCGAGTACCGGGCCCGGTACCGCCGCGGCCCCGCCGACGCCGCCCGCCTGCGCGCGGCCCTCGAATCCCTCGACAGCGACCTGCGCATCGCGCGCTTGCACTTCTCCCCCGTCGTCGACACCCTCGTCGGCGAACCGCCGAGATCTATCCGGGCCTCGGCTGCGCGGAGCTGGCCGACGCGGTGGACGCGGGCGGCGCGCACCTCGCGATCCACGGACACGCCCACGGCGGCACCGAGTTCGGCCGCACCGCGGGCGGGGTGGAGGTCCGCAATGTCTCGCACCCGGTAATTCGGACCGCCTACCGGATCTACGAGCTGACCGCTCGGACCGCCCCCGACTAGCGGGTCCCCATTTGCGATCCGACGCTGCTGATCACGTGCGGAATCGCGTCGTCGGCGGTTTTCGCGGAATTGTCCGGCCACCCGCTTTCCGCCCCGGCCCGTCCCCGGTGGCATTACCCGGGGCGAATGCGCTCATGTCGATTTCCGGTCTGCCGCAACGCGATTACCCCGGTCGACGGAATGAGGGACCCCGCCGTCGGCGAAAACCGGTGTGATCACGCGGGCGTCGAAAATCACGACCGAACTCACCGGCGGAAACAGGCTCGTGGCAACCGTGCCGATACCGGCGGTCTGGACGGTGCCGTCGAGTGTCATCGACACCATCCCACCCGTGGCGACCACGAGCCCACTGGCCGCGGAGCCGGTCGAGCACGTCGCCGACCCGGGGACGGACGCGCCGTGGTGGGCGCTGGCCCTGGGCGCGGATTTCGGTGGCAATCTCACAGCAGTCGGGGGCAGCGCGACCGTGGTGCCGCTCGGGATCGCGCGTTGTTCGGACCATCCGATCTCGTTCCGGGAATTCACCCGCACGGGCGTTCCGGTGACCGCTGTCACTATTGCGGTGGCCGCTCCCTATCTCTGGCTGCGCTATTTCGCATTCGTCCGACCAGCACAAAGGGGGATATTCCGGACACCTCCTGTGTGGCGATTGGGGATTTCCACGACCCCTGACCGACAATGGCAGCCGCCATGTCCATATCCAGCACCGATCATCCGACCGCGCCCGATCGCGACCGCCAGCCGGCCCCGGGCGCCCCTGTCAGGCCCGGCTCCTACCGACACGATCTGGACGGCCTGCGCGGCGTAGCTATCGCCCTCGTGGTCGCCTTCCACATCTGGGCGGGCCGGGTGTCGGGCGGCGTGGACGTGTTCCTGGTGCTGTCGGGCTTCTTCTTCACCGGCATGCTGGTGCGGCGCGCCGGCACGGGCTCGGTGGGTGTGCTGCGGACCGTACGGCGCACCCTGCGCAGACTGCTGCCCGCCATGGTGGTGGTGCTGGCCGCGGTGGTCGTGGCCGCGGTCGTGCTGCTGCCACACACGCGCTGGTCGGATATCGCGGGGCAGACGCTGGCTTCGCTGTTCTACTACCAGAACTGGTATCTGGCGCTGTCCTGGTCGGATTACCTGGCCGCGGACCCGTCGGTGAGTCCGTTGCAGCATCTGTGGTCGATGTCGGTGCAGGGGCAGATGTATCTGGCGCTGCTACTGGTGGTGGCGCTGGTGGCGACCGGACTGCGGCTCACGCTCACCTGGAAACTCATTGCCGCGCATCCGATCGTGCGGTGGCTGGGCCGGGACGGAATGCTGCGGGTTGCGCTCGCGGTGGTGTTCACGATCGCCGTGGTGATCTCGTTCGGCTATGCCGCCGAGGGCGTTTCGACCCAGCAGGGCTGGAACTACTACGACACCTTCGCGCGCGCCTGGGAACCGCTGGCGGGCGCGTTGCTCGCGCTCGGCGCGCCCCTGGTCCGGCTGCCCACCCCCGCGCGGGAAGCACTGGCCTGGATGGGAATCGCGGTGATCGCCTGCTGCGGCTGGGTCGTCAACGGCGTCCTGGTGTTCCCCGGCCCCGCCGCCCTGATCCCCGTGCTGGCCACCTCCGCGCTGATTCTCGCGGGCGCGGGCCGCGACACCGCCGATCAGCCGGTGGTGAACCGGCTGCTGGCCACCGGCCCGATCGTGCAGCTGGGTGGTTTCGCGTACGCGCTGTACCTGTGGCACTGGCCGATTCTGATCTTCTATCTGGGTGAACAGCATCTGCGCCGGGCCGGAGCGCTGGACGGTCTGGTCATCATCGTGGTCTCGCTGCTGCTCGCCTACGGCACCCACCATCTGGTGGAGGAGCCGCTGCGGGAGCGTTCCAAGCCTGTGGCCGCCCCGGAGCGCGGTCGCGTAGTCACCGGACCGGCCCGGCTGCTCGACGGCCGATTCGCCGGTCGCGCGCTCGCGTTCCCGGTCCGCCTGCTCGCCGGGCGGGGCAGTCTGCTCACCGGTATCGCGGTCACGATTGTCGGTGTGCTGCTGCTGGGTTCGACGGTGGCGTGGCAGTGGAACAACGGCGCGAAGGCGCACGCGGTCGGCCAGCTGGATCCCGCGAAGTACCCGGGCGCGGCGGCTCTCACCGATCACGCCCTGGTGCCGCGCGCCCCCATGCGCCCCACCACGGAGGAAGCTCCCGCCGATATCGCCTACCCCACCCGGGACGGCTGCATCTCCGACTTCGACACCCGCGCGGTGATCACCTGCACCTACGGCGACCAGAACGCCCAGCGCACCATCGCGGTGGTCGGCAATTCCCATGCCGAGCATTGGATTCCGGCGCTGCAGCTGCTCGGCGAGCAGTATCGTTTCCGGGTCGTCGTCTACCTGAAGATGGGCTGCCCGCTGACGGTCGCCGAGGAGCCCATGTACAAGGGCCAGCAGAACCCGGACTGCCGCGACTGGTCCGCCGAGGTCATCGACCGGCTCGGCATCGAGCGCCCCGACTACGTCTTCACCACGGCCACCCGGCCCAGCGACAATGGCGGCGACGAAACCCCGCAGGACTACATCGACGTCTGGTCGGCCCTGTCCGATCGCGGCCTCGAGGTCATCGGTATCCGTGACACCCCGTGGTTGCGCCGCAACGGCATCCGCTACCGCGCCATCGACTGCCTGGCCAGCGGCGGGGATCGGGTCGGCTGCGGCCTGAAGCGCTCCGAGGCGCTCTCGCCCCAGAACCCCGCCGAGGGTCCCGCGTCCGCCTTCCCGAACATGCACCTGATCGACCCCAACGACGCGGTCTGCGAGCCCACCGTCTGCGCGGTCGTCGAGGGCAATATTCTCGTCTACCACGACGAACACCATTTGACCGCAAGCTATTCGCGCTCCCTGGCCCCCGAACTGGGACGGGAACTGCGGCCGATCCTCGGCTGGTGGTGATCCCGTACGCTCTACCGGCGAAGCGGTAGGACAACAGAATTCGGGGTTTCTGTGAACGGCTTTCCCGTGGAGATCGTGCTGGCCCTGATCGGTATCGCGGTGCCGATCATGGCCTTCGTCTGGGAATTCGTGCTGGTGGGGCGGAAACGGCTCGGATATCGGGTGCAGATGGACACCCCGGTGACCGGGGAGATCGAATCGGTCTTCCCCGGCGTGCTACCGCAATTGCGGCCCGAGGGCGACGGAGCCGCACCGGATCTGCAGGATCTCTCGGTGGTGCTGGTGCGGATCGAGAACAACGGCCTCACCGACGTCGACAGCACCGATTACGCGTCGCCCGAGAGCGATCGGGTCGGGATGCACATCCATTTCCCGCATCGGCGGGTGATCGGTATGGCGGTGACCGAACTGTCCGACGACGCGATGGGTGACAGCCTGAAACCGGACACCGGGATCGGGAGCCGCGAGGACGCGCAGCATCGGGTCGGGATCATCGACCTGCCCAAGGTGCCGATGGATCGGGGCGATCACTACAAGATCCTGGCCATCCTGCAACGGACGGCCGGGGCCGGGGAATATCCGCCGCCGGTGGTGCGGGCCAAACTCAAGGGCGGGCGGGTGTCGGAGACCCGCAGCCGCATCGGCGCCTCACCGAAACTGCTGGCGCTCATCGGGTTCCTGGTCGCGGTCATCGCCGTGCAATTCGTCGTCGGACTGGATGATTCGGGCAGGAAGGACGCGGCGGATTGCGGGTCCGGCAAGCTCACGCTGGTCGGGTCCACAGCCTTCGAGCCCACCATCCGCGAAGCCGCGGCGGCGTACGCGAAGAACTGTTCCGCGCTGGCGTTCGACTTCGAATTCGACAGCAGTGACCGGGGTTTGAGCCGGGTGGACGAGCAAGGCAAGAACGAGCCGGGACTGCTCGCGATCACCGACGGCCCGAAGGGCGTCGGCTACCCGACGCTGCTCCCCCGCCCGCTCGCGCTGTCACTGTTCACGATGATCGTCAACCCCGCGGTGGGAGTTCACGACCTGACCACCCAGCAGATCCGAGACATCTACGCGGGCCGGATCGACAACTGGCAGCTGGTCGGCGGCCCGGATCTGCCGGTGCGCGTGGTGAATCGGATGCTCGGATCCGGCTCCCGGGAGACGTTCCGCCTGCATGTGCTCGGCGACGACCAGCCGCCCGCGCCGGCCGCCACCAGCTGCCGCACCATCGCCGCCACCAAGCCTCCTGGTCCCGCCTTCTGCGAGGTCCCGGTGACCAATGACATGCTGCGAACGGTAGCCGATCTGCCGGGCTCCATCGGCTACAGCGAATTCTCCGACGCCGCGAAGGCCACCGGCGTCAAGCCGGTGACCATCGATGGTCACACGCCCACCCGGGAACAGGTACTCGCCCACGCCTATCCGTTCTGGAGCGTCGAATACGCCTACAGCAACGGTGAACTCCCCGCCGACTCACCGGCCGCGGCGTTCCTGCGTTTCCTCACCGGTGGGACCGGCAAGGACGTGCTGCGGTCGCGGGGCAATACCCCGTGCGGCGAACTGCCGAACCCGACCACCTGTTCGCCGTAGCGGTGAAAGACCAAGGGGCCCGGTCGCCTTCGTGAGCGAGGCGACCGGACCCCAGGTATCGGCTGATCAGCCCCGGAACGGGTACTTGCTGTCCAAGTCGTAGTTCAGCTCGACGACATTGACTGTGGGCTCCCCCAGGAAGCCCAGGGTCCGGCCGCTCTTGTGGGCCTCCACGACGGCCTCGATCTGGTCGGCGGACACGTTGCGCGCCTTGGCGACCCTCGCCACCTGGATGGCCGCGTACTCCGGGGAGATCTGCGGATCCAGGCCGGAGGCCGAGGCGGTCACCGCGTCGGTCGGCACCGAGGTGTCGGAGGACGCGTCACCGCGGATCGGGACGATCTGCCCGGCGGAGTAGTCCTCGCCGCGCTGGGCGCACTCCACCTTCACGCCCTCGTACGCCTCCTGGAACGGGGTGGTCTCGTGCTTCGGATCGGCCGAGCACGCCTCGTTGACGCTGATCACCCGGGTCGGGCGGGTGACCAGGCCGTGCGCGTCACGCTCGCCCATGACCGCCAGCACCGCGCCGACGCCGCCGGAAGTGCAGTACGGGCGGCTGCCGTCCACGCCCTCCAGCGTGCCGACCGCCGCGCTGCGCGCGCAGACCGTGCTCAGCAGGCTGAGCTTGTCCTTGCTCGGATCCTCCGCGTCCAGGGTGTCCACGGTGGACTCCGGGCCCATATTGCCGAAGGCGGAGTTCAGCGCGTGGTAGCCGTCGGTGCTCTCCTCGGACCACGCCGCATTGGACGGCCGCGTCTGGAAGTACTGCACCAGCGCGTTGCCCTTGGCGTCGGTGTAGGCCTGGCCGATCAGGCTGGACCCGACGATCTTGCCGTCCCGCTCGATCAGCGAGCCGTTCGCCTTGTCCTTCAGGCCCGGCAGCTGCGAGACACCGAGAACGACGGCGGGATAGATGATTCCGGTGATCACGGTGAGCACCAGCAGCGCGCGCAGCGCCGCGACGTGTTGCCTGATCCAGGCCGACATACGCATCAGGACATCCCCGGGAAGAATCGAATGACAAGATCGATGAGCTTGATCCCGATGAACGGCGCGACGATGCCGCCGAGGCCGTACAGGGACAGGTTGCGGCTCAACAGTTTCGACGCGCTGGACGGTCGATAGTTCACGCCGCGCAGTGACAGCGGGATCAAGGCCACGATGACCAGGGCGTTGAAGATCACCGCCGACAGGATCGCCGACTGCGGCGAATGCAGCCGCATGACGTTCAGCAGGTCCAGGCCCGGGAAGATCGACACGAACAGCGCGGGAATGATCGCGAAGTACTTGGCGATGTCGTTGGCGATCGAGAACGTGGTCAGCGCGCCCCGCGTGATCAGCAACTGCTTGCCGATCTCGACGATCTCGATCAGCTTGGTCGGGTCGGAATCCAGATCCACCATATTGCCCGCCTCTTTCGCGGCGGACGTTCCGGTGTTCATGGCGACACCCACGTCGGCCTGCGCGAGCGCGGGCGCGTCATTGGTGCCGTCACCGGTCATGGCGACCATGCGGCCGCCGGCCTGCTCCTTCGTGATGAGCGCGAGCTTGTCCTCCGGAGTGGCCTCCGCGAGGAAGTCGTCCACGCCCGCCTCGTCGGCGATGGCCTTGGCGGTCAGCGGATTGTCGCCGGTGATCATGACGGTGCGGATGCCCATGCGGCGCATCTCGTCGAAGCGCTCCCGCATACCCTGCTTCACCACATCCTTGAGGTGGATGACGCCGAGCAGCTTGGCGGTGTCCCGCTTGATCTCCGCGACCACCAGCGGGGTGCCGCCGGAGGCCGAGATGCCGTCGACGGTCTCGCCGACCTGGCTCGGGATCTCGCCGCCGTGGGCGCGCACCCACTCGGTGACCGCGCTGGCCGCGCCCTTGCGCAACTGGTGTCCGTCGGACAGGTCGACACCCGACATGCGGGTCTGGGCGGTGAACTCCACCCAGGTCGCGCCGGTGAGCTCACCGGCGGTGCGCTCGCGCTTGTCGTACGCCACCTTGGCGTACACGACGATCGAGCGGCCCTCGGGGGTCTCGTCCGCGAGGCTGGAAAGCTGTGCGGCGTCGGCCAATTCGTCGGCGGTCACGCCCGGCATCGGCACGAAGTCCGAGGCCTGGCGGTTGCCCAGGGTGATGGTGCCGGTCTTGTCGAGCAGCAGGGTGTTCACGTCGCCCGCGGCCTCCACGGCACGACCGGACATGGCCAGCACATTGCGCTGCACCAGGCGGTCCATACCCGCGATGCCGATGGCCGACAGCAGCGCGCCGATGGTCGTCGGGATCAGGCAGACGAGCAGCGAGACCAGCACGATGCCGGTGACGCCATGGCCGTCCAGGGCCGGATTGTCCAGCACGCCAGAATTGTTGGCCTTCGAGAAGATCGCCGCCGGCTGCAGCGTCGCCACCGCGAACACGAAGATGATCGTCAACGCGGCCAGCAGGATGTTGAGCGCGATCTCGTTCGGCGTCTTCTGCCGCGACGCGCCCTCGACGAGCGCGATCATCTTGTCGATGAACGAGCCGCCCGGCTCCTGGGTGATCTGGACGACGATACGGTCCGACAGCACCGTGGTGCCGCCGGTCACGGCCGACCGGTCACCGCCGGATTCGCGGATGACGGGAGCCGATTCACCGGTGATGGCCGACTCGTCCACGGAGGCGATGCCTTCCACGACATCACCGTCGCCGGGGATGACCTGACCCGCCTCGACGACCACGTAGTCGCCGCGACGCAGCTCCGGAGCCGCCACCGGCTCCTCGACGACGCGCGCGCCCGGCGACCAGTTCGCCAGACGACGAGCGACGGTGTCGGTCTTGGCTTTTCGCAGCGTGTCGGCCTGCGCCTTGCCGCGGCCCTCGGCCACGGCCTCGGCCAGGTTGGCGAAAATCACTGTCAGCCACAGCCAGACGACGATCGCCCAGGCGAAGAACGTCGGGTTCGCGATGGCCAGGATGGTGGTCCAGACCGCGCCGATCTCGACGATCAACATCACCGGATTGCGCCACATGATGCGCGGATCCAGCTTCTTCAACGCGTCCGGCAGCGACTTGATCAGCATCTTCGGGTCGAACAATCCCGCTGACACACTGCGTTTCGGGTTGCTGTGCGCCGTCCGCACGGGCACGGAATCGATGGTGGGAGTGCTCATGAGTGGATTCCTTCAGCGAGCGGGCCGAGCGCCAGCATCGGCAGGAAGGTGAGCGCGACCAGGATGACGGTGACCCCCGCGACCATGCCGACGAACTGCGGCCGATGCGTCGGCAGCGTGCCCTCGGAGGCCGGGGTGTGGCCCTGCGCCGCCAGCGAGCCCGCCAGCGCCAGCACGAAGATCATGGGGAGGAAGCGGCCGAACACCATGGCCAGGCCCAGTGCGGTGTTCCACCACACGGTATTGCCGGACAGACCGGCGAAGGCCGAACCATTGTTGTTGGCCGCGGAAGTGAAGGCGTACAGCACTTCCGACAGCCCGTGCGGACCCGAGTTCGCCATGCTCGCGCGTTCCCCCGGCAGGGCCATCGCGACAGCGGTTCCGGTCAGCACGATCAGCGGCGTCACCAGGAAGTAGGCGGCCGCGAGCTTGATCTCCTTCGGAGTGATCTTCTTGCCCAGGTACTCCGGGGTGCGGCCGACCATCAGGCCCGCCACGAACACGGTGATGACCGCGAGGATCAGCATCCCGTACAGCCCCGACCCGGTACCGCCGGGCGCGACCTCCCCGAGCTGCATGTTGAACATGGTCATCATGCCGCCGAGGCTGGTGTACGAGTCGTGCGCCGAATCCACCGCACCCGTGGAGGTGAGCGTGGTCGCCGTGGCGAAGGTCGCCGAATTCGAGACGCCGAAGCGGGTTTCCACGCCCTCCATGGCCGCGCCGACCGCGGACGGCACCGTGCCGTGATGCCGCAACTGGAAGATGTTCATCGCCGTCAGGCTGAGCACGGCCAGGGTCGCCATGACGGCGGCGATGGCCACACCCTGCTTCGGCGAGCCGACCATGCGCCCGAAGGTGCGCGGCAGCGAGAAGCTGATCACCAGCAGCATGAAGATCTCGACCCAGTTGGTCCACGCGGTCGGGTTCTCGAACGGGTGCGCGGAGTTCGCGTTGAAGAATCCGCCGCCGTTCGTGCCGAGCAGCTTGATCGCCTCCTGGCCGGCAACGGGTCCACCCGGCAGGGTTTGTGAACCGGTGTTGCCCACCGTCCGAGCGATCTGGTCGTACACGTGCAGGTTCTGGATCACACCGCCCGCGACCAGCACGATGGCGAAGAACACGGCCAGCGGCAACAGAATTCGGGTGGTTCCCCTCACCAGATCCACCCAGAAGTTCCCGAGCTCGCCGGTCCGGTGCCGGGCGAAACCGCGCACCAGCGCGACCGCCACGGCCATCCCGACCGCCGCCGACACGAAGTTCTGCACGCTCAGACCCACGGCCTGAACGACATGACCCATCGTCGACTCACCGGCATAGTTCTGCCAGTTCGTATTCGTGACGAAGCTGATGGCGGTGTTCCACGCCAGATCCGGGGTCATCTTCGTGCCCGGATCATTCAGGTGCCACGGCAGTTTGCCCTGAAGAAGCTGCAGGAAGAACAGGAACAGCACGCTGATGGCCGAGAACGCCAGCGCGCTGCGCGCGTAGACGGCCCAGGTCATCTCGACCCCCGGCTGCACGCCGATCAGTCGATAGATCCCCTTCTCGGCCTTGCTGTGCTTCTCGCTGCTGTAGACCCGGTACATGTAATCGCCCAGCGGCACATGCACCGCGACCAGCGCGATGATCAGGGATACCGCGAACAGGATCCCGGCGGTCGTAGTGCTCACTAGAACCTCTCCGGATACAGCAGCGCCACCACCAGATAGACGGCGATCCCCACGGCCAGAATCAGACCCACAACGTTCTGGATCACAGCCGCTCCACCCCGCGTTGGATCAAGCCGAACAGCGCGAACAACGCCACCGTCAGCACCGTGAACACCACGACGGACATCTCTGTTGACCTCTCTCTGAACGGCGCGTCCCAAGACGCGCCGGAGTGAGTCAAGCGCCCGTCAGCCCCGATTCCGAGGGCCTTTACGCCTTCTTAGCGGACCGCCCGGTCGCCTTGACGCTCCACTTACAGCGTCGCTCCGGGGGCCGTACGGATGTCGTCCACATACCGGCCAGGTCCATCAAAGAACTGTCAGGACCTGCTGTCTCAGGCCTCGGACAGCCCGATGACCTAGCGCCCGAGCACCCTGAGGATGGTTCCGTCCAGGCTCGCGGAGACATAGCCGCCGTCGTTGTACACGTTGTCGATGTAGACGCGAAGGACCTGCCGCCCGTCACTGAAAGTCCCGTCGGTGTCGACGATGATGTAGCGAGTCGTCGGGTTGGAGACCTTCAGTTTCTGAGTTGCCTCGGCCAGCAGGCCCGGGAGGATATCCCAGTTGATAGAGCTCAGATCGAGCGTTTTGCCGGTGAGTTGGCCGCCCACGCCGTCGCGTTTGGCGGCGCCGTTGCTGTAGCTGAACGTGTCGTAGTGGTTGGGCTCGGTCGCGACGGGTGCGCCGGAGGACACGTGTTCGGGATAGATGGTGGTTTCGGTGAATTGCTTTCCGCCGGTGACCTTCTCCAGTGCCGCGATGGCCTTGCGGACTCCGTCCGGAGTCAGCAGATCGACGGCGGGGGCGCCCTTGGCGGTGGTGGGCGCGATGATCGTGGGCTGCGCGACCCCGCTGCTCAGGATGATGTCGGTGGGATCGGTCTGGCCGGTCGGCAGGCTCACCCCGCCCTGGCTGTCGGACGAGGGCCACAGGGCGATGGCGGCGGCCACGGCGACCACCAGGCCGACGGCGACACCGGCGAAGATCCACGGTCGCGCATTGCGTTGCGGCGCAACGGGTGTGGGGTTCGGCGGCATCGGAACGAACGCCTGCGGAGCGGTGTAGCCGCCCGGGTGCGGGATGGTCGTCGCGAATCCCGGCGGCGTCGTCAGCAACGGCTGCGGCTGGGCCGCAGCCGCGAACGGCTGGGGCTGAGCCACCGTCGCGTAGGCCTGGGGCTGCGGGGTCACCGGAAACGTCTGGAACGCCTGGGGTGGCGGGGTCAGATCCTGGGGGGAGGTGACCGTGCCGTGCGAGCCCGAGAACTGGTGGTGCGCAACCTGTTCCGGGGCGGTGTCGCCGGTGGCGATCACCTGGGAGAGCATCCGGTCGATCTGGTCGGCGGGCGGGCGGTGGCCCGGATTGGGGACCAGGAGGGCTTGCAGGACCGGGGTGAGCGGTCCGGCCTGCCGCGGGGCCGGGACCGAGCCCATGAGGACGGCGGCGAGGGTCGCGACGTCGGTGTCGCGGCGCATGGGCTGGTAGCCCTCGACGGCGGCGAACAGGACCAGCCCGAGGGACCAGAGATCGGAGGCGGGGTTGCCCTCGTGGCCCTGGAGGCGTTCGGGGGCGACGTAGGGCAGGGAGCCGACGACGCTGCCGGTGGAGGTGAGCCCCGTCAGGTCGTTGACGGCGGCGATGCCGAAATCGGTGAGGACGGGCGAACCGTCGGTGCGCAGCAGCACGTTCGGCGGTTTCACGTCGCGGTGCAGGACGCCGACGGCGTGGGCGGCGCGCAGGCCCGCGAGGATGCCGCGGCCGACCAGGGCGGCGTGCGCGGGCGTCATGGGCCCGTCGCCGAGCCGGTCCCCGAGCGAGCCGCCCGCGACCAGCTCCATGACGATCCACGGATGCTGCTCGGCGGGCGTGTCCACGATGTGGTGGATCGCCACCACATTGGGGTGGGTGATGCGGGCCAGGGCGCGGGCTTCGCGCAGCACGCGTTCGCGCTGCACCTCGGCGGCGGTGGCCTCGCCCTCGGCCTTCACTTCCTTCAGCGCGACCTCACGGTGCAGGGCCACGTCGTACGCGCGCCACACCGTGCCCATGCCACCGCTGCCGAGTGGTTCGATCAACTCGAAACGCCCGTCGACCATTGCCCGCCCGGAATTCACGGACGTCAGCTTAGGGTTCCCACACTGCCTACGCGAGATCTGGTACCGGTTGGTCTTTTCCGGCCCGCCCGGATCCCGCCGGCACCGCGGCCGGTCGCTCCCTCAGCCGCCCTGCAATGCGTTGCCGATCCCGGTGGCCGCGCCGAGCTCGTAACCGACAGCCGCGCTGATGGCGCCGATGGTGACACCGGCCACGATCGCACTGAGCACCGCACCGATCACGGCACCGACGCCGGCCCCCGCGAGGGCGCCGCCCCCGATCCCGATGGGCGCACCCACTCCCAGGGTCGGAATACCCATGGCGAGGCCACCCGCGACCCCGCCGACGGCCGCACCGGCCGCAGCCCCGATGAGCGCTCCCGGCACTGCCCCGACCACGGCGCCCGATACCGTCCCCAGGACCGCGCCGATGATCAGACCGGCGGCGCCACTGCCCACGTTCAGGTTGGTGGCGTTGTCCGAGTAGCCGGCGGCGACGGGGACCGGGTGCAGTCCGTCGCCGACGGCGGCCTGAGCGGCGGCCGCGGCGTTCTTCGCCTGATCGAGGACGGCGGCGGGAATCGCCGGCACGCCGGGCTGTGCCAGGCCGTTCTGCAGCTGCTCGAAAAGCACCGGGGCCGGGTCGCCGGGTTGCGCCGCTGCCTCGGCGGTGGCGATGGAGCAGGTCACGGCGACGGCCAGTGGTATCGCGCCGACGATCGGCACCAGGGCGCGTCGCGACGCGCGGGTCCGGGATCCTCCATACCGACGAGCCATTCGACCACCCTCTCGCTGGATTCGACTTGGAAACGCTCCCCTGACTACCGGTGATGGACACGTGCGTCACGAACGATAGCTGATCGGTAGCTATTTTCGGCTGAACGCCATGGCCTGTCTCGAATCCCGCGCGGATCCTGTCAACAACATGGGACACGGCCGTACCTCGGGCAGGCCGTGGCTGATTTGCTAGACCACCCGCTCGAGCGCGCGCAGGTCTGCGTGCAGCTTGCGGAACAACCAGTAGACGGCGACGAATGCGAGCCCGGAGGCCGCGCACAACCCCAGAACCGAATCGCGCACGAGCGGAAGCTCCTCCGGTTCGAGGGTGGTGAATCCGGCCAGCACCCCGACCAGCGGCACTGATGCCGTCACCGCGAGATAGGCCGTGGTTCTGCGACGCAGCGCGCGAAGATCGGCGGAGTCATCCGCCGTGGTACGGCCGCGGCGCAAGTAGATGGGATAAACACAGCGGACGACGTAGAACGTCGAAAGGAAGAACGTGTAGGCAACCGAGACGGTGCCCATCACCAGAACGGTCGTCACCGCGTGGACCACCATCCGCGCCGGGAGGTCGGTGAACCGGATGAGCAGCACCACCCCCATCGCGGTCCCGAGAACCGCGAACAGGAGAGTGTTCATCGCACACAGGTCGCCCCAGAACAGTGTTCGCGACCGCACCCGCGCGAGCATTACCTCGTCGTAGCGTCTGCCATGGCGCAAGCCGCGCGGAACCGCGAGCAGATCACGCGACATGTACACGTAGACGAGGACGGACAAGGGCAGGGCACAGAGCTCGAAAACGATGACGCCCCTGAGGAGCTGCATGATGGTGGCATCGGTCAGGTGGTCGGCGAGCAGTGCCCGCATGTGCACGCCCCCATAGATATGAGCCAGGCTGACGCCGACCAGCGAAGATGACCACAGGATGAGGGTGGGCTGTCGGGAAAGTCGTGCCCGCCAACTGTTCGGCGGTGGGTAGACCAGGTCACGGGCCCTGTCCTCGAGGCACAAGTCGAGCTGCTGAGCCAATTCCGTGCCGCACGAGTAGCGGTCTTCGCGGTTGGGCGACAGACACTTCAACAGCACTCGGCGCAGCGCCATCGGGCAATCCGGCGGAAGCTCCGACAGGAACTCCGGCTCGACGGGTTTGCGCCGCAGCTCGAGCATGCGGGCCAGCGATGTCTCCGACTCGCCGGCCGACGCCTCGTCCGCGAATGGGCGGCGGCCCGTGAGAAGCTCCCACAGCATGACACCCAGCGCGAAGATGTCGCTTCGAGTGTCGAGGTCGGCGGCGGTCGCCGGCAAGTCCGGATGGCAGGCCTCGAGCTGTTCGGGCGACATGTACGCCAGTGAACCGCCGAAGTACGCCAGGGGGCTCGTGCCCTTGATGCGGTTGCTGGAGCTGACATTGAAGTCGGCCAACTTGGGGATTCCCTCAGCACTCAGCAGCACGTTCGCGGGTTTGATGTCTCGATGCAACACCCCGCGTTCGGCCGCATGCTGCAGCGCGTCCGCAAGTCGGCGGCCCAGCCAGGCGACGGTCTCCGGCCACGTCAGTGCCGCGGTCCGGGTCCGAACGGCGGATTCGGTGGGCCGAACCTCGCCCTTCGCCGCGAGTACCTCGTCGATGGCATCGAGCAGCAGCTGCCCACTGCGGTGTTCCGCGGGTCTCGCGCGCTGACAGCGCAGCACATCGAGCAGTGTTCCTCCGGGCAGGTACTGCATGTAGAGCAGCTTCAGCTCGCCATCGGCGATCAGCCGCTGGTCGTAGATGCGCACGATGTAGTCGTGGTCCAGTTGGGCGAGGGTCTGCGGCTCGATGCCGTGATTGTGGGAAATCTTGACCGCGACCAGTCGCTGCATCGATTGCTGCCGAGCGAGATACACCTGGGCGAAGGCACCGGATCCGATCCTCATCAGGAGGTCGAAATCGTCGATACGCTCGCCGACATCGATGGCGTCGAGAACTACTTGGGCACGAGGACGAGCAATCATCGTGCTGCGGTAATCACTCGTGAGCCATGCCGGTTCAGGGCCGGCCATGGCAGTGGCCTCGGCACGCGTGGCAGTCGCATCGGCGGCGGCGGAACCGCGGCGCATGGCGTGGAATTCCTCGTAGACCAGCTCGGCCGGCAGCGGACCATTCTGCAGCTCCGCGAATTCCGCACGATATTCGGTCAGCCGTTTGGGAAAGTGATGACGAAGCCAGCGGTATTCGAGGTCGATCTTGATCAGTTCGATCAATATCGTCCGCCGATCAACCGGTTCACCGGGTAGATATGCCGACAGGTCGGGTGGGAACCCGGATGCCCAAGCCTCTGAAAACAGTGCCACGACAGTGGCGAGCGCTGTGCGGGTTCGTTCAGCTGAATCGACCAGATCGATCGGCTCGTGCATCGGCAGCTCCAGATCAGCCCCAGGCGATTACACGGCGGCTACGCGCGATGCGACCTCGTACCGTAGTAGCCCCGCATCGTCACCTTTCCACCAGACCTCCTGTTCAAGGGTATCGCTCCGAAACGAGCGCATGGGCGACACCAGTAGGGAGCGGCCACGGCGGACTCGCTCGCTCGGATGACGTCAACAACCCGACACACCCCGTAAAGAAACCGTCAGGATCGGGGACTTGACCAGCATCGGAGGTATGAAGTGGGGAGCCCGGCCACGGCCGGGGCGATCGCCGTACACATCCAAGGAGACACCGTGCCGCACGTCGCCGTCACCCTGATGGTGATCTTCGGGTTCATCGGCTGCGCGCTCATACTGCGCGCCATGGCCAACGCCGAAGCCGCCCGCGAACCCGTCCGCATGGCACCGCAGGACATCCGCGCACCCCGCGCGATGATGGACGAGTGAAACGCGGCCAATTACGCATCTACCTCGGGGCCGCGCCCGGCGTAGGCAAGACCTACTCGATGCTGGCCGAAGCCCATCGACGGCTGGAACGCGGCCGCGACGTGGTGGCCGCCGTCGTGGAGACCCACGGCCGCAGCAAGACCGCCGAACTGCTCGCCGGACTCGAGCGCATCCCGCCCAAGCTGGTCGAGTACCGCGGCGCGACGCTGCCCGAACTCGATGTCGAGGCGGTGCTGCGGCGGCATCCCGCCGTGGTGCTGGTGGACGAGCTGGCGCACACCAACATTCCCGGCGGCAAGCACGAGAAGCGCTGGCAGGACGTGCAGGACCTGCTCGACGCGGGCATCGACGTGGTGTCCACGGTCAATGTGCAGCACCTCGAGAGCCTCAACGACGTGGTCGAGCAGATCACCGGCGTGGTGCAGCGGGAAACCGTGCCGGACTGGGTGGTTCGCGCCGCAGACCAGGTCGAGTTGATCGATATCACCCCGGAAGCGCTGCGGCGCAGAATGTCCCACGGCAACGTGTACGCCGCCGAGAAGGTGGACGCCGCGCTGCGCAACTACTTCCGGCCCGGCAATCTGACCGCGCTGCGCGAACTCGCGCTGCTGTGGCTGGCCGACCAGGTCGACGCCGCGCTCGCCAAATACCGTGCCGACCACCAGATCACCACCACCTGGGAGGCGCGCGAACGCGTCGTGGTGGCGGTGACCGGCGGCCCGGAGTCGGAGACCATCGTGCGGCGCGCCAGCCGCATCGCCGCCAAATCCAGCGCCGAGCTGATCGTGCTGCACATCGTGCGCGGCGACGGACTGGCCGGAGTCTCGACGCAACGTCTCCACCGTCTGCGCGATCTGGCCACCGGACTCGACGCCGAATTGCACACCGTCACCGGCGAGGACGTCCCCACCGCGCTGCTGGATTTCGCCCGGCAGGTCAATGCCACCCAGCTGGTGCTGGGCACCTCCCGGCGGTCGCGCTGGGCGCGCATGATCGACGAGGGCATCGGCGCCACCGTGGTGCAGGAGTCCGGCAAGATCGACGTCCACATGGTGACCCACGAGGAATCCAACCAAGGCGGCTTCCGCTGGTCCGCGCTGACTCGGGGCGAACGCAAACTGGGCTCCTGGTCGGCGGCGGTCCTCGTGCCGTCGCTGATCTGCGCGGTCATCTACTTCTGGTTCGACCAACTGCTGGATCTCAGCGGCGAGAGCGCCCTGTTCTTCATCGGCGTCATCGCGGTGGCGCTGCTGGGCGGCGTCGCTCCGGCGGCGTTGTCCGCCTTGCTGTCCGGCGTGCTGCTGAACTGGTTCTTCACCCAGCCCCGCTACAGCCTCACCATCGACCAGCTCGACAACTTCCTCACCATCGTGGTGTTGCTGCTGGTGGCGGTCGCGGTGGCGGCGCTGGTGGATGTGGCGGCCAAGCGAACCTTCGAGGCGCGCAAGGCTTCTCGCCAGGCCGAGCTGCTGACCCTGTTCGCGGGCTCGGTGCTGCACGGCGCGAACCTGCAGGATCTGCTCGAACGCGCCCGGGAGACCTACGGCCAGGACGCGGTCGGCCTCGTCACCGACGACGAGGTGATCGCGTCGGTGGGAGATCAGCCGCCGACCAAGGTCGGCGACGCCGAGACCGCGGTGGAGGCGGGCGATGACATGCATTGGCTGCTCTTGCGAGGACGAGCCGTGACGTCCGCAGACCGCCTGGTGCTGGGCGCGGTCGCGAACCAGGCGGCGGGACTGGTGCAGCAGAAACAGCTGCGCGCCGAGGCCAGTGCGGCCCAGGCGGTCATGGAGGCCGACAAGCTGCGCCGCGCGCTGCTGTCGGCGGTCAGCCACGACCTGCGCACCCCGCTGGCCGCGGCCAAGGCGGCGGTGTCGAGCCTGCGCAGCGACGACGTGGAGTTCTCCCCCGAGGACACCGCCGAATTGCTGGAGACCATCGAGGAATCGGTGGATCAGCTGACCGCCCTGGTCGGCAATCTGCTGGACTCCTCGCGCCTGGCGGTCGGGGTGATCACGCCGCAGATGCGCAAGGTCTACCTCGACGAGGTGGTGCATCACGCGCTCATGGGGATGGGTACCCGCGGCATGCGCCGCACCACCATGGACCGGGTCAAGGTGGATGTCGGCACCATCGCGGTGTACGCGGATTCCGGTCTGCTGGAACGGGTCCTGGCCAACCTGATCGACAACGCGGCCCGCTACTCCCCCAGGGATTCGATGGTGCGGGTCGCTGCCGAGCAGGTCGGCCGGCGGGTCGCGATCACGGTGGTGGACACCGGGCCCGGGGTACCGACCGGCCTGGAAGATCAGCTCTTCGAGCCCTTCCAGCGGCTCGGCGATCGCGACACCTCCACCGGCGTCGGCCTCGGCCTGTCGGTGGTGCGCGGATTCGTGGACGCCATGGGCGGCGTGGTGCACGCCGAACCCACCCCCGGTGGCGGCCTGACCATGGTGATAGATCTACCCGGGGGCGACGAACCCGCGGACACGACCGAGGAGAACAGGTGACCAACGCGGCGGCAGCGCCGATCAAAGTGCTGGTGGTCGACGACGAACCACAGATCCTGCGCGCCCTGCGCATCAATCTGTCGGTCCGCGGCTACGAGGTGACCACCGCCTCCACCGGCGCCGCCGCCCTGCGCGCCGCCGCCGAGAAGCACCCCGAGGTCATCATTCTCGACCTCGGCCTGCCCGATATGGACGGCATCGAGGTGCTGGGCGGGCTGCGCGGCTGGACCACCACCCCGGTCATCGTGCTGTCGGCCCGCACCGATTCCTCCGACAAGGTGGAGGCCCTGGACGCGGGCGCCGACGACTACGTCACCAAACCGTTCGGCATGGACGAACTGCTGGCCCGTCTGCGGGCGGCCGTGCGCCGCTCGGCCGTCACCGCCGACACCTCGGAACCGGTCATCGAAACCGCCTCGTTCACCGTCGATCTGGCGGCCAAGAAGGTCACCCGCCACGGCCGCGACGTCCACCTGACCCCCACCGAGTGGGGCGTGCTGGAGATGCTGGTCCGCCACCAGGGCAAACTGGTCGGCCGCCGGGAACTGCTGCGCGAGGTGTGGGGCCCGTCCTACGCCACCGAAACCCATTATCTGCGTGTCTATCTCGCCCAGCTCCGGCGCAAACTCGAGGACGACCCCTCACAGCCCAAACACCTGCTCACCGAGGCGGGCATGGGTTACCGCTTCCAGCCGTAGAAGATCAGGGAGCTCCCCGGGAGCTCCCTGATCCTGTTCGCAGCCCCGGGGTTCGGCAGGGCCGGCGTGGGTTCGGTCACGACGGCGAATTCCCCGGGGTGCGGCCAGATTCGCCGGGGCGGGTGACGGCCGGGCGTCCGCGCGGTGATGGGCGCGCGAACAGTGGCCGGGCATTCGCGACGGCTGCCGCGTGTTCAGCGCGTCGGCGGCGTGGCGCTCACCGGGTCATGCGCACCGGCAACGACTTGAGGCCGTTGTTGAGGTTCGAGCGGATGCGGCGCGCCTCGCCGGTCTGCTCCAGCTTCGGGAAGCGCACCAGCAGCTCCTCGAAGAACACCCGGCCCTCCAGCCGCGCCAGGTGCACACCCAGGCAGAAGTGCTGGGCCAGGCCGAAGGACAGGTGCGGGTTGGGGTTGCGGCGGATGTCGAAGCTGCCGGAATCGGCGAACACGTCCTCGTCGCGGTTGGCGGAGGTGTACCACATGGCCACCTTGTCGCCCGCCTTGATCGGGACACCGCCGATCTCGGTGTCGGCGGTGGCGGTGCGGCGGAAGTAGTGCAGCGGGTTGGCGAAACGCAGGATCTCCTCCACCGCACCGGGAATCAGCGACGGGTCCGCGCGCATCGCCGCCAGCTGCTCGGGGTGCTGCATCAGCAGTTGCAGTCCCGACGAGAGCATGGTCTTGGTGGTGTCGTTGCCCGCGGTGACCAGCTGGGTGAAGAAGCTGCCGAACTCCAGATCCGACATGGCGGTTCCGCCGAAGGAACCGGCCAGGATGAGCGAGGTCAGATCCTCCTTCGGCGGCTCGGTGCGCCGCGCCATGGAGAACTGGATGGCGTAGATGGCCATATTGGTGAGCTCGGCGGTGACGTCGAAATCGCCGACCAGGTCCGGATCCTGTTGGCTGACCGACTGTTCGGCCCAGCGGCGCAGGCTCGGCCAGTCCTCCGCCGGAATCCCGAACAGGCCGCCGACCACCTGGCTGGGCAGCACGCCCGCCACATCGTGCACGAATTCCACATCGCCGTCGACACTGTCGAGCAGGGCGACGGTGAGCTCGCGGACGCGATCCTCCATATCGCCGACCACCCGCGCCTTGAAATGCTCGGCCAGCGGCTTGCGGTATTCGGTGTGCCGCGGCGGGTCCATCATGAGCAGCATGTTGCGGGTCTGCTCGAGCCGTTCGGGCGGCTGGTTCTCCAGGATCACGCCCTCGACCTCGGCGGAGAACAACTCCGGATGGCGGGCCACGTGCGCCACGTCCGCGTGCTTGAGGATCGCCCAGTACCCGGGCTCGCCCGGCATCTCCTGCCAGTGCACCGGATCGGTGCGCCGCAGCTCGGCGAAGATCTCGTGGATCGGTCCCGCCACATACAGCTCGGGGTCATAGATGTCGCTGACCGTGCCCACGGTCCACCTCGGTATTCACTTGCGGGTATGCCTGTTTCGCTTCGGACGCTAATCCCGGACGCGATCCGGCGGCGCGGTTCCGGAGGGCGGTCCCAGTCAGTGGACCGCCATGAACCACCATGGACGCCATGTCTGTTGCCGCGATCGTGTTCGACATGGACGGTGTGCTCATCGACACCGAACCCATCTGGGAGGAGGTGCGGCGCGAGTACATCGACGAGATGCGCGGGCGCTGGCTGCCTGACACCCAGGACCGGTTCATGGGGATGAGCACCGCGGAATGGTCGCGATACCTGAGCGAGGACCTGCTCGACGGCCGCCGCACCCCCGACGAGGTCGCCGAGGACGTCATCGCGCGCATGGCCGCCCGCTACGCCGACCACCTCCCGCTCATGCCCGACGCCGTCGCCACCGTGCGCCGGCTGGCCGCGAGCTACACCCTCGGCCTGGCCAGCTCCTCCCCGCGCCGGCTCATCGACGTGGTGCTCGACCACATGGGCGTCACCGACCTGTTCGCGGCCACGGTGTCCACCGAGGAGGTCGAGCGCGGCAAACCCGCTCCCGACGGCTACCTCGAGGCCGCCGCCCGCCTCGGCCTGGACCCGGGCGTCTGTGTGGCGATCGAGGATTCCAGCAACGGGCTGCGCGCCGCGCACGCCGCCGGGATGACGGTGATCGCCGTCCCGCACCCGAAATACCCGCCCGCCGCCGACGCGCTCGCCGCGTCCGCCTACGTCGCCGACAGCCTGACCCAGGTCACACCGGAGCTGGTGGCGGAATTCCGCTGACCACCTCGGTGTTCCGAACGATCGGCGACCAGATGGTCGTCCCGGGTGACCAAAATGGGAGGATTTGACCCATGTCCGAACAGATCGCCGCACCGCAGACCCCCGCCATCGACCCGGCGGCCGAGCCGGTCAAGCTTTGGGCCGAACGCACCGGCACCCGCGCTTACACCGGCCGCAACAACCGCGGCGGCGAAGTGCTGATCGCGTCCGCGGGCGTGCCGGGCGCATTCACCCCGGGTGAGCTGCTGAAGATCGCGCTCGCCGGCTGCACCGGCCTGAGCGCCGACTTCACCCTCGCGCGCCGCCTGGGCGACTCCTTCGACGCCACCGTCCACGTCTCCGGCGACGCCGACCGCGAGAACGAGCTCTACCCCGAGCTCAACGAGGAGGTCGAGCTCGACCTCAGCGAACTCGACGAGGAGTCACGCCAGCGGCTGCTGGTCGCCGCGCAGCGCGCCATCGACAAGGTATGCACGGTCGGCCGCACGCTCAAGGCGGGTACCACGGTCAACCTCACCTTCCGCGTCGACGAATGAGCGACGACCCGGTCCGGCTCAGCGCCTGGGTGCACGGCATGGTCCAGGGCGTCGGCTTCCGCTGGTGGACCCGTGCCCGCGCCCTGGAGCTCGGCCTGACCGGTTACGCCCGCAATCATCGCGACGGCCGCGTGCACGTCATCGCCGAAGGCCCCCGCGATGCCTGCGAATCGCTACTCGGCCTGCTACGTTCCGGTACAACACCGGGACGGGTAAGCCTGGTGGTGGAAGACTGGGGTACCGCCGCGGGCGGAATGACAGGATTCGAAGAACGCTAACGCGCGGCGAGCCCACGGAGTCGACGAATGGCCACTGACCGTCCCGGCGGTCCGGACAACCCGGACCGTCCCACCCCCGACCCCGCGCAGCCGTCCGAACCCCCCAGTCCTCCCAGCGAATCCGCCGCTTCCGGCAGTCCGGCCGAGCCGACGCCGGATACGCCCACCCCGCCGCGCAGCGACCGCAACGCCCCGACCATTCGCGCGCGCACGGGCTCCGACCCCACCATTCCTATGCCCGGCGGACCCCGCGGCGACAAGGACACCGCGACCGACGAGCCCGCAGCCACGTCCGATTCGCCCAGCGAGTCCGGTTCCGGGCCTTCGGGTCCCACGCCGACGCTCCGGTTCCCCGCTGGGGAGCCCGGTGGCGGGAGCCATCCGACGCCGCCACTATCCGGAGCGTCCGCGACCCCGCCGGATGCGGGCGGACCGTACCCGACCCCTCCGCTCGCCGGTGAATCCCCCGGCGGCGCGGGCACTTTCGGCAGCCCCGGCGCCGCCCCGCTCGGCGCGGTCACCCCGCCGCCCGGCGTCGAGCCGCCGTTCACCCTGCCGATGCCCTCGCTGGAACCCGACGCACCACCGGTGCCCGCGGTTCCGCAGCCGCCGCGGCGCGGGAGCATCATCTCGCAGGAAGCCGGGATCACGCAGCCGCGCCCGCCGACGGTGGCCGAGGTGCGAGCCCGGGAGAAGGCGCGCAAACGGGCCGAGGAGCAGCAGCAGGCCGAGGCGGAGGCCGCGGAAGCCAAGCAGCGCAAGAAGAAGCGGATCCTGATCGGCGGGGCCGCCGTGGCGGGCATCGCGGCGCTGGTCGGCGGCGGCTACCTGGTGGCCTCGGCATGGAGCGGACCCGACGTGACCGCGTCCTGCACGGTGGTCGCCGACAAGGGCGAGATCGTGCCGATCGGCAACGGGCAGACCGTGACCGCCGACCGCGACAACCAGGAGATCGTGGTCCCGGACAACTACTGCTCGAGCGCCACATCCGGCGGGCATCCCGGAACGCACACCAGTACGTTCATCTACCTGGGCCACTCCTACCGCTACTACTACGGCGGCAACACCACCATCGGGCGCCCGCCCACCGGTGGCACCACGGTGGCCCCCAAGGGCGCGACAGTGAAGACCAAGAGCGGCAGCACGATTCAGCGCGGCGGCCTCGGAGCGAAGATCGGTGGAGGTTCCTAGTGCGGCGGGTTCGCAGCACTCCGCGGCCGGGCTGGCAGCGGATCATCGAGGGTCAGGGTCTGGTCTACGGCTCTCCCGGGCAGTACCCCGACGGCCTGCCGCGGCCCTACTGGGACGAATCGGTGCACTACGAGTTCGACATGGACGAGATCCTCGCCATGGAGGCGCAGGTCGAGGTGCTGCACTCGATGTGCCTGCACGCGGTCGAACAGGTCGTCCTCATGGAGCGATTCGCCGATTTCGGTCTGCCGCAATGGAGCTGGGAGCACATCACCAAGTCCTGGCACCGCTCCGACCCGCACGTCTACGGCCGCTTCGACCTGCGCTACGACGGCCGCGGCCCGGCGAAACTGCTGGAGTACAACGCCGATACGCCCACCTCCCTGCTGGAGGCGGCGATCGTGCAGTGGCACTGGCTGACCGACACCCACCCCGACGACGATCAGTGGAATTCCCTGCACGAGAAGCTGGTCGAGCGCTGGGGTGAACTGCGCGAGAACCTGCCGGGCAGTCAGCTGCACTTCACCTGGTCGGGTTCGGACGGTTCCGGCGAGGACAACGTCACCACCGCGTACATGCAGGAGACCGCCGCCGAGGCCGGGTTCGACACCATCGCCCTGCCCATCGAGGAGGTCGGATTCGACACGGAGCTGGATCGTTTCGTGGATCTGGCCGAGGCCCCGATCGAGGCGATCTTCAAGCTGTACCCGTGGGAATGGGCGCTGGACGACGACTTCGGCCGCCGCGTGGTGGAGTCGCTGCCGGAGACCATGTGGATCGAACCGCTGTGGAAGACGCTGCTGTCGAACAAGGCGATCCTGGCGGTGCTGTGGGAGATGTACCCCGGCCACCCCAATCTGCTGCCCACCTACCTCGACGACCCGCACGAGCTCACCGAGTACATTCGCAAGCCCAAACTTGGCCGCGAGGGCGCGAACATGACCATCGTCGGCGCCGGCCTGGAGACCGCGACCGGCGGCGTCTACGGCGACGAGGGCTACGTCTACCAATTGCTGGACCCGCTGCCCGAATTCGACGGTATGCGACCGGTACTCGGTGCTTGGATCGTGGGCGACACGTCCGCGGGGCTGGGCATCCGGGAGACCGTCGGCCTCATCACCGATGACAGCTCCACCTTCGTCCCGCACCGCATCCCGCAGTAACCACACCTCGGAGGACCACCGATGACCACCGCTCTCGCCCTCGAAGCCGGGTATTGGCATTCACTCGGCCGCGGCGTAGGCGCCATCCTGGCCTACGCCCTGCTCGGCCTGGTGCTCATGCTGATCGGCTTCCAGGCCGTGGACGTGACCACCCCCGGCCCGCTGCGCGCCATGGTGTCGCGCGGCCTGCCCAACGCCGTCGTCGTCAGCGCGTCGGCCATGATCAGCATGGCGCTGATCGTCGTACTGGCCATCTACGCGCAGGCGGGCAAGCTGTCCGAGGGGCTGCTGGCCGCCACCGTCTTCGGCCTGGTCGGCATTGTGGCCCAGGTGATCTCGGTGCGAGTGCTGGAATTCGTGATCGGCATCGATATCGGCGAACTGCTGAAGAAGCCGGAATTCAGCACCGAGTCCCTGGTGGTGGCGGCCGCTCAATTCTCGATCGGCCTGGTGGTCGCGTTCGCGATCCTCTGACCGCTAGCGAATCCGGCTGTACTTGAGGAAGGCCACGCCGTCCTCGAAGATCCGGCTGGTGAGCACCCGGAACTTGGCCGGTTCCGGCAGCCGTCCGGCGGCTCCGAACAGCGGCCGCCCATGCCCCAGCACGATCGGGTACAGCTTCAGGAACACCTGATCGATCTCCGGCAGCAGGGTCTGGGCGAGCTCACCGCCGCCGCACAGCCAGATGCCGAGCCCCTTCTCCCGCTTGAGTTCCCGCACCCGCGCGAGCGGATCCTCCGAGATCAGGTCCACCCCGGCCGCGGGGCTCTCCGGCAGCGTCGTGGACACCACGAACTGCCGCAGATGCGAGTACGGGCTGGACGTGCCGGTCCGCACGCCGAAGTCGTGGGTCTTGCGCCCCATGATCACGGTGTCGAAGTTCTGGCACGGTTTGTCGACGCCGAGCACCTGACGAACCTTGGTCGGCAGCGTCTCGGGATACTGCGCCATGATCGCGGGCCCGTGATCACCCCCGACCGGGAAGAAGTCGACCGAGCCGTCATCGGTGGCGATGAATCCGTCGATGGTGGCCGCGACGTAGTAGGTCAGTTTGCGCATGTGTTTCCTCCAGCCGGCACCACGCGTGCCGCTACTGAAAAGGTAGCGCCTGAACCTGAGCGACAGGCCGGGTCTGAGATAGTCGGACTGCCCGGCTCGAAAGAAAACCTGCTGGTCTCAGGCGCGGAACCGCCCTTGACGGCGCAGTCTCGCGTTAATCGAACGCTTCATGAACTTTCCCCCTTTCGCTCGCTCCACGATCCTCAGCCGCGGGGGCGGGGCTGGCAGCGCGGGCAGGAGAAGGAGGAGCGATTCATGAACTTCTCGCGGCGCATGAGGGCGCCGCAGCGGCGGCAGGGCTCGTCCTCGCGGCCGTAGGCGTTGAGGGAGCGTTCGAAGTAGCCGGACTGGCCGTTCACGTTGACGTAGAGGGCGTCGAAGGAGGTGCCGCCCGCGCGCAGGGCCTCGTCCATGACGGTGCGGGTCTCGGCGAGCAGGGTGTGCAGCGCGGGGCGGGTCAGGTTCGCGGCGGGGCGCTCGCCGTGGATCTTCGCTCGCCACAACGCCTCATCGGCGTAGATGTTGCCGACGCCGGAGACGACGGTCTGGTCGAGCAGGAGGCGCTTGATCTCGGAGTGCTTGCCGCGCAAGGTCTTCACCACGGCGTCGGCGTCGAAACGCTCGTCCAGGGGGTCGCGGGCGATGTGGGCCGCGGATTCCGGGACCCAGGTGCCGTTCACCTCGACCAGGTCGGAGAGCTGCCAGCCGCCAAAGGTGCGCTGGTCGACGAAACGGAGTTCATTGCCGTCGTCGAGAGTGGCGATGATGTGCGCGTGCTTCTCGAGCGGCGCGGACGCGGGCTGGACCAGCATCTGCCCGGACATGCCGAGGTGCACGACGAGGGAGGTGTCGGGCTCGTCGAAGGTGAGCCACAGGAATTTCCCCCGCCGGTGCGCGGCGTCGACGCGCAGACCGGTCAACCGGGCGGCGAGATCGTCCCCGCCGAACGCGTGCCGCCGCACCGAACGCGGGTGCTTGACGGTGACGCTGTCCAGGACGCGGCCCACCACATGCTCGGTGAGTCCGCGCCGGACGACTTCGACCTCGGGAAGTTCGGGCATCTAGCTCTGCGAGCCGTCCGCCACGGTGCCCTCTGGCACGTTATCGGCGTTCAACGACCGGTAGGCCGCGCCAGCGGCCTTCTGCTCCGCTTCCTTCTTGGAGCGGCCCACCCCCTGGCCGTAACCCTGCCCGCCGATCACCGCGGTGGCGGTGAACTCCTTGTCGTGGTCGGGTCCGGTGGAGGTGATCTCATAACTGGGCACGCCGATGCCGCGCTCGGCGGTCAGCTCCTGCAGGCTCGTCTTCCAGTCGAGCCCGGCCCCCATCCGGGGACCGCGCTCGAGCAGAGCGGCGAACAGGCGCAGCACCACTTCCCGCGCGACATCGATGCCGTGCTGCAGGTGCACCGCACCCAGCAACGACTCCATGCCATCGGCGAGAATGCTGGGCTTGTCCCGGCCGCCGGTGAGCTCCTCGCCCTTACCGAGCAGGAGGTGGCGGCCGAGACCGCCGGCCCCGAGCCCGCGAGCGACCTCGGCGAGCGCGTGCATGTTGACAACGCTCGCACGCAGCTTCGCCAGTTCGCCCTCGGACTTGTCCGGGTGCTCCAGATACAGGCGCTCGGTAATGCTCAGGCCGAGCACCGAATCGCCCAGGAATTCCAGGCGCTCGTTGGTCGGCAGGCCACCGTTCTCGTAGGCGTACGACCGGTGCGTGAGCGCGAGGCGCAACAGCTCCGGCTGTACGTCTACGCCGAGCGCCTCGAGCAGGCTGGCATGGTCGGCGGCGTCACCTACGGCGGGAAAATCCGCCGCGTCCTTGCTGGCGGTCACGGTGGGCTATACGCGAATCAGATCGCGGAGGTGACCTGACGGCCCTTGTAGGTGCCGCAGCTCGGGCACGCGATGTGCGGCAGGGTCTGCTGACCGCAGGCGCGGTTCGGGCAGGTGATCAGGGTCGGCGCGGTGGCCTTCCACTGGCTGCGACGCGCGTGGGTGTTGGCACGGGACATCCGACGCTTCGGAACGGCCACGACTAGCTCTCCTCTGTCTTACTTGCGGCACCGTTGTGTCCCGCAAGGGTGGAATCGGTTGATGGGTCCGACGCAGTGTCTGCGTCGGTGGACTCAGCGGCGAAATTCGCGAGCCCGGCCCAGCGAGGGTCAAGTATCTCATGACCGTGGCCGGAACCCGCAATCGCCATCTTGACGCCGCATTCCGGGCACAAACCCGGGCAGTCCGGCTCGCACAACGGCTGCAGCGGCAGCTCCATGCCGACGCCGTCGACGATCACCGGTTCAAGGTCGATGAAATCGTCCACCAGACGCGGGATCTCGTCTTCCTCGGTGGTCTGCTCGGTCGCGCTGTCCGGGTAGGCGAACAACTCGGTCAGCTGCAACGCGAGCTCGTCGGTGAACGAGTCCAGGCAGCGCGAGCATTCGCCCTCGATGGGAGCGGTGACCGTGCCGGTGACGAGGACACCCTCGGAGACCGACTGCAGCGTGAGATCCAGCTCGACATCGGCACCGGCCGGGATCGCGACGAGATCGAGGCCGATCTTCTCCGCGGTCGTCACGGTGCGACGCAGCTCTTTGATGGAGCCCGGGGCGCGTCCGAGACTGCGTACATCCAGCACGAAACCCGCGTCGGTCATCTTGTGACGATGACGCGAGGCATTACCGGAATCGGCGGACATCTCTGAACTCACCTTCGAGCTGGCTGGGAATGGGCAACCACCCAACAATACCGAAAGCCCCGCTCGCCACCCAAATGGGCAGTATTCAATTGCCCTCCGCTTCGCTCCGGGCGGGTTCGCGGCCCCTGGTCCCGATTCTTCCCTCCTCCGCTCCTCCGCTTCGCTCCCCCGCTCCGTCGGTCCAGAATCGGGACGGCCGCGAACCTTCGGGTGATGTTCAGCGATGGAAGCCTGAAGCTCGGTGCGGAACCGGGTTGTCGATCAGCGGCGGAAGCCGGGGGACTCGGTGCGGAACTCGGAGGCGTAGTCCGGCACGGACGAGTCCGAACGCACCTGGTGGCGGCCGCGGCCGATGATGCGCAGGGTGTTGTGCAGGGTCTCCTCGAAGTCGGCGAGCTTGCCGTCGACGTAGTCGTCGCATTCGGAGCGCAGGCGGTCGGAGTCGGCCTGGGCGGTGTCGATGAGGCGGGCGGACTCGGTGTGGGCGGCCCGGACGACTTCGGTCTGGGAGACCAGGCGATCCTGTTCGGCCTTGCCGTCGGCGACCGAGCGGTCGTAGGAGGCCTGGCCGGCGGCGGCGAGACGGTCGGCCTCGGCGCGGGCGCGGCCGGTGAGGGAGTCGTACTCCTTCTTACCGTCGGACACCGTGCGCTCGGCCTCCTCCTCGGCCGAGGCGACCAGGTGGTCGGCGTGGGCGCGGGCCTCGGCGACCATGCGGTCGGCGTGGGCCTTGGCGTCGGCCAGGATGCGGTCGGCCTCCTCGCGGGCGGAGGACACGGTGTGGTGGGCCTGGTCGTTGGCGGTCTTGACCGTGGTCTCGGCGCCGGTGCGGGCGTCGGTGACGATCTTGTCGCGGTGATCGAGCACGTCCTGGGCGTCGTCGAGCTCGCCGGGCAGCGCCTCGCGGACGTCATCGAGTAGCTCCAGCACCTCGCCGCGCGGCACGATGCAGTTTCGGGTCGGCGGGATGCCGCGGGCCTCTTCGATGATGGCCACCAGTTCGTCGAGCGCTTCGAATACCCGGTACATGTGCTACCCCACTCTCCTGCCAGGACTCACGGCGAGACTCTCCGCTTCCGCCAGTCTGCCAATCTCCGCGCTGTCAACAAGGTCCGACACGGCGTGTCGCGGGTTTTCCGCAACATGGCCTAGTTCACAGATCGTGACCCGAAAACAAGTGGAGGAAATAGCTCCACTTGGTTTACCGTTGATGAGCAAGACAAGTAATGGTGTGTTCGGATGGGGTAGACGATGGCTGTCCACGAGATTCCGGAGCGGGCGACGATGCCCGTGCCCGGTCTGGTGCACACCTATACCCTCGGTTCCGAAGCCTTCGCCTACGGCTCCGAGGCGTTCGACCGGAGCGCCGACGCCCTGCGCGCGACCGGCGTCCGCTGGTCGGCCCGGATCGGGGCCTGGCTGCGCGGCGATGCCGCCCTCGCGCAATTGATTCGCTTCGCCCTCGTCGGCGGCCTCAGCAACGTCGGATACATCCTGCTGTTCCTCGCCCTCTACGGCGGCGGCGCGCAGGTGGCCAATCTGGCCGGATCCATCGTGAGCACCGCGCTCGCCAACGAGATGCACCGGCGGCTCACCTTCCAGGCCGCGGACCGGGTGCGCTGGTACACCGCGCAGATCGAGGGCGGGGCGCTGGCGCTGGCCGGGCTCGCCATCACCTCGGCGGGCCTGGCGATTCTCGAGGTCACCGCACCCGGCATGGGCGATATCGCCGAAGCCGTTGCCGTCCTGGGCATTACGGCCGTCGTCGGCACCATGCGCTTCCTCACCCTGCGGCTCTGGGTGTTCTGAGCCCACTCCCCCACATGTTCTCCGCGAACGCGGGAACCCCTTTCGGCGCGTCGACGTCCAAGCCAGTATCGACGACGAAAGGGGTTCCGACATGGACCGTGCGCGCGGATGCCTTGGGGGACGGCGAGATACGAGCGGACCACGGCCCCAGCGACCCCCCGGGCGGGGGTGCGGATCGTGCGTGCGGCATCGTCGGCCGCGGCCGCCGCGGCGGGAGGGCGAATGACCGCCATGCCGACCACCGCCACCGATTCGACCGGCGTCGACGCCGCTCCGACCGACTCGACCGACTCCCCGGCGACCGGTTCAGGCGACGCCCCTACGACCGGATCGGCCGACTCCCCGGCAACCAGCTCGGCCGAGCCCACGACGACCAGCGGGAGGCAGGTGAGGGCCGCGGACGGTGGACGACAGTGCGGGGCACGGGAATCGCGCAGGGCGCTGCTCGCGGGGTGTGGCACGCACCGGGGCAAGGGACTGCCATCGGTCGCCGGATCGCGGGGCAGATCCGGACAGCGGGTGCACGAACCGGTCCCGACCGCGCTGGACCGGCGGGAACAGCATCGGCAATTGATCGGGGCGTTGCTGCCGGAGATGGCGGCGGGCAGCGTGGTGAGTCATCAGTCGGCGGCCGTGCTGTACGGGACCACCCTGTGGCGGACGCCGCTGGACCGGGTGTGCGTGACCCGCAATCGCAAGGGCGGCGGGCGGACCCGCCCGTTCGCGAAAGTCCATGGCTCGCCGGTGGATCGCGCGGTCGAGGTCGACGGACTGCCGGTCACCACCCCGGCGCGGACCGTGGTGGATCTGGCGCTGACGCTGCCGTTCGAGGCGGCGGTCGTCGCCGGTGACGCGCTGGCCGGCAGGTTCGGACTGACCACGGCCGAACTCGGCGAGGAGATCGCGAAGGCCAAGGGCCGCTACGGCATCGGCCAGGCGAAAGAGGTGATCGCCCTGCTCGACGGCCGCAGCCAGAGCATCGGGGAATCGGTCAGCCGCACCATGATCGAGCGGCACGCGCTGCCGCTGCCGAGCTCCCAGGGCAATGTCTTGACCCCGGACGGCCGTTTCGTGGCGCGCGTCGACTTCTATTACGAGTCCGCGGGCGTGCTGTGCGAGTTCGACGGCCCCACCGAGTACGGCCGCCTACTCCGCCCCGGCCAGGACTTCGCGGCCACCATCCACCGCGAGCGAATCCGCGAAACCTACCTGCGCGCCCTGGGTTTCGAGGTGGTCCGCTGGACCTGGGACGACCTCATCCGTGACCGCGCCGCCCGCCGCCTGCGCTCCGCGCTCTCCCGATCCCGCCCGCGACCCGACGGACGAATCGAGCCCGCCCCCGCACTACCGGCCCGCCCGGCCTCGATCCGCGCGCTGTGACCCACAGATGCACAGCACCGTGGAACATGGCCTGTCCTGGATCAGCCACGACGCGGGGGCCTCAGCCGGTTTCACCGACACGGGGCCTCGAACAGGCTTCACCGCGCCGGGGCCTCGACACAGCCGCGCGCGAGACAGCGTCGCTGGACAGCCGCGCCGGGTGGCGGGAGGCTCGAATTCGCGCACCCACTGGGCCGTATGGGGTTGCGGCCCAGCGAATGCGTGTTCGTCAGGCGTTGGCTTTGCGTTCGGCGATGCGGGCCATGAGGCGCTTGTGGACGGCCGGGGGCAGCAGGTCGGCGATGTCGCCGCCGAGTGTCGCGACCTCCTTGACCAGGGAGCTGGAGACGAAGCTGTAGGCGGGGTTGGTGGCGATGAAGTAGGTGTCGACGCCGGTGAGCTTGCGGTTCATCTGCGCCATCTGGACTTCGTAGCCGTAATCGGTGGCGTCGCGCAGGCCCTTCACGATCGCGGTGACGCCCTGCTGCTTGGCGAAGTCCACCAGCAGTCCACGCCAGGATTCCACGCGCACGTTGGGCAGGTGGGCGGTCACCTCGCGGATCAGCTCCATGCGTTCCTCGACGGTGAACATCCCCTGCTTGTTGGGGTTCACCACCACGGTCACGACCACCTCGTCGAATTGCTCGGCGGCGCGGGCGATCACGTCGAGATGTCCGTTGGTCACCGGGTCGAAGGACCCGGGGCACAGTGCTCCAGCCATGGCCGCACGCTACCGCATTCCGGGGTGCCGTCCGTGCCCGCCCCAAACTTCACAAAGCGGACATGCCTGGTCAGCGATGGTTCGCAATCCGGAAACCGCGGAAGGCGGTGCCGGTCGAGAACGACTCCGGCGGCTTCTCCCGATTCAGGCTTCGGCCACGACCGGGAACCCGAAGGCCGGGACCAGGGCCGGGTCGTTGAACGCGGTGATGCGGGCGACGCGGGAGCCGATCAGCGTCAGCACCTGGATTCCGTACGCCTCGTCACGCCCCTCGGCCGAGCGTTTGTACACGACGAACGCGGGCTGCCCGTTCGCGCGGACGGGGAGCATGCGCCACAGGCCGCGGCTGAGGATTCGGGCGGTGAGGAATCCGGCGACGGCGTCGCGCCCGGTGAACCAGGTTGGGGTGGGCGGCATTTCCATCTCGACGTCGGCGCGCAGGAGGGCGACCAGCGCGGCGTGGTCGGCGGTGGTGAACGCGGTGACGTAGTCGTCGAGCAGGCGACGCCGCATCCGTTCATCGGGTTCCGCCAGATCGGTCTGTACCGGGCCCGCCTGTGCCAGCCGCGATCTGGCCCGCCGCAGCGCGCTGTCCACGGCGGTGGGGGTCGTGTCGAGGATGGCGGCGACCTCGGCGGCACGGAAGGCGAGCACGTCGCGCAGCGTGAGGACGGCGCGCTGCCGGGCGGGCAGAAGTTGCAGTGCCGCAAGGAAAGCCAGTCGCACTCCGGTCCGATCCGCGACGATCGTGGCCGGGTCGTCGAAACCGAACAACGCGTCCGGCGCGGGCTGCAGCCAGGGCACGGTGGGTTCGCGGGCCGCGACGGCCACCCGGTGATCGTCCTCGGGCGCCCCCAGCCCCGACGGCAGCGGCCTGCGTGCCCGTCCTTCCAACGCGGTCAGGCATGCCATGGTCGCGATCTTGTACAGCCAGTTCCGTACCGACGCGCGCCCCTCGAACCCTCCGTATCCCCGCCAGGCCCGCAGATAGGTCTCCTGCACCAGATCCTCGGCATCGTGGATCGACCCCAGCATCCGATAGCAGTGCGCGAGTAGTTCCGGCCGGAATCGCTCGGTGAGACCGGCGAATTCGCGTTCGGAGGGCCGCTCGAAGGCAGCCGCTCCGACACCGCCGGACACCCGCTCGGCGGCCGGCATCCGCTCGCCGCCGGCCGGCCGCTCCGTGCCGGACATCCGCTCCGTGCCGGACGCCGGCTCGGCGTCCGACGACCGTTCGGTGCCGCGGTGGCGTTCGATGCCCGGGGACATGTCCGATGCTCCTGTGGGTGCGCTGATGGTCATGGTCGCGCCACCTCAGCCGATCAGCCGCAGCCCGGCGCCGCTCACCAAGTATTCCGCCGCGCTCCCTGGATCCCCGGCAAGTTCGAGCACCGCTTTGCCGACCTGTTCGGGCGTGAGCGCGGGCCCCATCTCCGCGACGTAGGTGTCGACGTCGATGCCCTGCCGGGCGGCATACGCCGCGACCGCCGTCGCCCCGAGCCCGGTGGCCGGGGTCAGCCGGGGCAGCAGGGCCACGAACCGAATCCCGAGCCCGGCCCGCTCCGACTCGTCCGCCGCATAGGTCCGGATGAACCGGATCGCCGACTTGGCCCCGGCGTATCCGCCGCTCAGCGGCGACCCGTTCAATGCGGCCCCGCTCGACATGGCGATCACCACGCTGCCCGGCGTCAAGGGTTCGCGCAGCGCGGCCCCGGTCCACACGAACGCGTGCTTCGTGTCGGTCTGCCAGTTGCGGGTGAAGCTCTCCCAGCTCTGCTCGTGGATCGGCGCCAGCGGCGGCGTGGCCCCCGCGTTGAGCACCAGCACCGCCGGCGCGAATTCGTGAATCACGCGCTGCGCCACCGCTTCGTCGGTGGCATCGGCGGTGACGGGTACGAACGCCGCCCCGAGCTCGTCCGCCACCTGTTCCAGCGCCTGCCCGTCGCGGGCTATACCGACGACCTTCATCCCCGAGGCGACGAGCGCGGCGGCGATTCCCCGCCCGAATCCCCGGCTCGCACCCGTGACCACCGCGGTCTGCTTCGACTCCGTCATCACGCACTCCCAACTCCGGTCTGTTCCTGTCAGGTATTGAGACCAGCGGGAGGTGAGGAATCCGTCGGGCGTCGCCGAAGAATTTCGCGAGGGCCGGTCGGCCCTCAGGACTGGCGTGCCGGGAGGTCGTCGAGGTGGACGCGGTTCTGGAGGAAGCCGGTGAGCCAGACGTCGTCGAGGGTGGGGTTGTGTTCGGCGGGGATCATGCCGGGTTCGGCGTCGGGGATGACGGGGCGTTCGCTCATGATGGCGCGACCGAGCAGGTGGGAGCCGTCCCAGGTCTGGCGGATACCGAAGCCCGCGTGGGTGTCGCGGAAGGTCTGCATGTGCGGGAAGATCTCCGAGCAGCTCGGCTCGGTGCCGTCGGCGCGGGTGAAGTTGACGAACAGTCGATTCGTGCGCATGCCGACCTCGGCGTTGTAGACGTGGCCGACGCCCGCCAGATCGACCAGGACGATGGGCGTGGTGATCGTCGAGGGGCTGGTGCCCGCGTCCAAGGGGAATATTGAATACAGCCAGCGCAATTCACGACCCGCCTGGGTGACGTGATAGTGATGCCACACTTTTCGCAGCGGGGCGAGCTGTTGCTCGTCGGAGATGAACCGCGCGGACAGGGACCCGGCCAAGGTGTTCCGGATGTTGTCGTGGGATGCCCGGGCGGAGCCGCCGATCCCGTCGGCGACATCGGTCAGCCGGTCGGTCACGGCCGTCAGGACCCGCGAGTTCTCGGCGACGACATCGGACATCATGCGCGAGACCGCGCTGAGCCCGCGTTCGACGTTGGTGCGGGAGAAGAGATCCTGCATCGACGCGCCGACGATGCCGCCGCCCACCGCGGTCAGCGCTCCGGCGATGATGGTGTCGATCGGGGCGACGACCTTGCCGCCGGAACTCGAGATGATGCCCCACATCGAGCCCAGGACGGTGACGAGGATTCCGATGATCAGCGTGACTTTGGCCGCGGTATTGCTGCTCACCGGCGGCTCGGGTGGCGGCTGCGGGGCCGGGGTGGTCATGGCCGCGCCTCGGTGGCGAGGGCGGACAGCTGGAATCGGGGTACCGGCGCCGCGTCGGTGCAGGCGAGCCGCGCCGCCAGGTGGCCGCTGGTGATGGTGAATTTGAAGCCGTGCCCGGAGCAGGCGCTCAGCAGCACCGCCGCGCGGCCCGGCAGGCGGTCGATCACGAAATCCTTAGCTGCCGTGTTCGTGTAGTGGCAGGTCCGGACTTCGCGGAGGGTGAGTTGCCGGGAGTTCAGGGCCAGCCGTTCCCGCAGATACTCGAGTTGCGCGTCGACCGACGCCTTCAGTTCGGCGTCCTCGATCGGCTGGTCGGTATCCACGATGGTCGCGGGCTCGTGGACGCCCATGATCTGTACACCGTTGCCCGCGTTGACCATCCCGTACCATTCGTCGGCCGTGACATCCATCCAGCTGCACCCGCGGCCGCCCGCGATGGGCTCGGTCGATTCGCAGACGATCTGATATTGGCGGGTGACGGTGATATGGGCGGCGGCAGCCGGTGCGAATCGCCCGAATTGTCCACCGGCGGCGATGATCACGCGATCCACGTGCACCGGCCCGTCCGATGTCACCACCGTGACGGAGCCTCCTGTCTCGTCGATCGCCGAGACGGCGGCATGCTCGCGGAGGGTCACGCCGAGCGCATTCGCCCGTACCGCGAGCGCGTGCAGCACCGATGCCGGAGTCATCATCCCGGCATTGCGTTCGTAGACGCCGATCTCCCCGGCCCGCAGGTGCAGCCCGGTCCGCGTGGCCGACGCACCGCCGGTGAGGATTTCGCGGTCCTGCCCCGACCGTTCGAGCGATTCGATGACCGCGTCGGTCCCCGATTCGCCGCCGATCCCGAAGTGCAGCATCCCGCACAGATCGATCAACGACGTTCCGGTGTCGTGCTCGAGCCGCTCCCAGCGTGGCCGGGTATCGCGCATCAGCTCGGCGTAGAACGGGTCCGTGTAACCGAACCTGATGATCTTCGACCGTCCCGCGGAGGCCGCGGCGTCCGCGCCGATGGTGCTCCGATCGAATCCGATGACCGACCACCCGAGTTCCGCGGCCGCGACGCACGCGGACAGGCCCGCGGCCCCCAGGCCGATGACGGCAACGCGTCCCGTGTGCATCGCTCGAACCCCCTCACCGCGATCGATCACCCCGAGGTGATTCTATCGACCGCGGCCGCGGCACACCCGCTGAAACAGCGAAAGCCCTTGTGTCAGTTGGCTTCGGCGAACTCGGCGAAGTCGAGTCGGGTCTCGCCGTAGGTGCGGGACTTCAGGGGTGCGAACCCGTCGGGCCAGACCAGGTCGGGCGAGCGGGTGGAGCGTTCGACGACGATGAGGGCGTCGTCGTGCAGCCAGCCGTTCTCGGCCAGCGACCGCAGGTCGGACTGCACGTCGGCGACGTCGAGGTCGTAGGGCGGGTCCGAGAAGACCAGGTCGTAGCGCTCGGGGGCGGCGCCGGAGAGCACGGAACCGACGCTGTTCTGGCGAAGTTCCGCCCCGGGGAGGCCGAGGTCGCCGATATTGCCGCGGATGATGGCGGCGGCCTTGCGGTCCGCCTCGATGAGGAGGGCGTGGGAAGCGCCGCGGGACAGGGCTTCCAGGGCCAGGGCCCCCGAGCCCGCGTAGAGGTCGAGGACGTGCAGGCCGTCGAAATCCATGCGGGCGTGCAGGAAGCTGAACAGGGCCTCGCGCACGCGGTCGGAGGTGGGGCGGGTGCCCGCCGGGGGGACGCGTAGGCGTCGGCCCCCGGCGGTACCTGCCACGATGCGGGTCATTCGGCGGCGGTCTCGTTCAGGTTCACGTCGACGAGCAGGTCGCCGCCCTCCACCTGCTGGACCTTGGCGATGGCGACGCGGCGCACCACACCACCGCGGGGGGCGGTGATGGCGGCTTCCATCTTCATGGCCTCGATGGTGCCGATGGTGTCACCCGCGGACACCGAATCGCCTTCGGAGACGGCCAGGGTCACCACACCGGCGAACGGGGCGGCGATGTGACCGGCGTTGTTCCGGTCGGCCTTCTCCGCCGCCGGGATCTCGCTGGCGATGGAGCGGTCGCGCACCTGGATGGGGCGCAGCTGCCCGTTGAGGATGCACATGACCGAGCGCATGCCGCGCTCGTCGGGCTCGGAGATGGCTTCCAGGCCGATGAGCAGGGTGACGCCCTTGTCCAGCTGGACGTGGTGTTCCTCGTCGTGGCGCAGGCCGTAGAAGAACTGGTTGGCCGACAGCCCGGTGGTGTCGCCGTACTTCTCGCGGTGGGCGATGAATTCGGCGGTGGGTCCGGGGAACAGCAGCCGGTTGAGGGTGGCGCGGCGTTCGGCGGAGGTGCCGTTCAGTCCGGCCTCGTCGGCGGCGGTGAGCTGGGTTTCGGGCTTGGCGGGACCGCGGCCCTCGAGGGCGCGGCTGCGGAACGGCTCGGGCCAGCCACCGGCGGGGGTGCCGAGTTCGCCGCGCAGGAAGCCGATCACCGAGTCCGGGATGTCGTAGCGGGCGGGGTCGGCGGCGAAGTCGTCGACGTCGACGCCGCTGCCGACCAGCGCCAGCGCCAGGTCGCCGACCACCTTGGAGGACGGGGTGACCTTGACCAGGCGGCCCAGCATCCGGTCCGCCGCGGCGTATTTCGCCTCGACCTCCTCGAACTGGTCGCCCAGGCCCAGCGCGATGGCCTGCTGGCGCAGGTTCGACAGCTGCCCGCCGGGGATCTCGTGGTGGTAGACGCGGCCCGTCGGGCCCGGCAGCCCGGACTCGAAGGGCGCGTACACCTTTCGCAGCGCTTCCCAGTACGGCTCGAGGTCGCACACGTTCTGCAGGTTCAGCCCGGTGTCGTGGGGCGAGTTCGCGGCCGCGGCGACGATGGCCGAGAGCGCGGGCTGCGAGGTGGTGCCCGCCATGGGCGCGGACGCGCCGTCCACGGCGTCGGCCCCGGCCTGCCAGGCGGCGAGGTAGGTGGCCAGCTGGCCGCCCGGGGTGTCGTGGGTGTGCACGTGCACGGGCAGGTCGAACTCCCGCCGCAGCGCCGTGACCAGGGTGGACGCGGCGGGCGCGCGCAGCAGGCCGGCCATGTCCTTGATGCCGATGACGTGCGCCCCGGCCTCGACGATCTGCTCGGCGAGCTTGAGGTAGTAGTCGAGGGTGTAGAGGTCCTCGTTCGGGTTGGACAGGTCGCCGGTGTAGGACAGCGCGACTTCGGCCAGGGCCGTGCCGGTTTCGCGGACGGCGTCGATGGCCGGGCGCATCTGGTCGACATTGTTGAGCGCGTCGAAGATGCGGAAGATGTCGATGCCGGTGGCGGTGGCCTCGGAAACGAAAGCGCGCGTGACCTTTTCGGGGTACGGCGTGTAGCCGACGGTGTTGCGGCCGCGCAGCAGCATCTGCAGGTTGATGTTCGGCACGGCCTCGCGCAGCGCGGCCAGGCGCTCCCACGGGTCCTCGTAGAGGAAGCGCAGCGCCACGTCGTAGGTCGCGCCGCCCCAGCATTCGATGGACAGCAGTTCGGGCGTCATGCGCGCCACGTGCCCGGCCACGTCGAGCAGGCCGTTGGTGCGTACCCGGGTGGCGAGCAGCGACTGGTGCGCGTCACGGAAGGTGGTGTCGGTGACGGCCACGCCCTCCCGGTTGCGCAGCCACTGCGAGAAGCCTTCGGGGCCGAGCTCGAGCAGCCGCTGCCGCGAGCCCGCCGGCGGCGGCACGGTCAGGTCGAGGGCGGGCAGCTTGTCGTGCGGGTACACCTTGGTCGGCCGTGAGCCGTGCGGCTTGTTCACGGTGACGTCGGCCAGGTAGTTGAGGATCTTGGTGCCGCGGTCGGCGGAGCTCTTCAGCGTGAGCAGCTGCGGCCGCTCGTCGATGAACGAGGTGGTGACCCGGCCCGCCCGGAAGTCCGGGTCGTCGAGCACCGCCATCAGGAACGGGATATTGGTCGTCACGCCGCGGATGCGGAATTCGGCGACCGCGCGCCGGGCCCGCGCCACCGCGGCGCTGAAGTCGCGGCCGCGGCAGGTCAGCTTGACCAGCATGGAGTCGAAGTAGGCGCCGACCTCCGCGCCGACGTTCGCGCCACCGTCGAGGCGCACGCCCGCGCCGCCCGGGGAACGGTAGCCGGTGATGCGGCCGGTGTCGGGGCGGAAGCCGTTGGCCGGGTCCTCGGTGGTGATGCGGCACTGCAGGGCGGCGCCGCGAATGTGGATGGCGTCCTGGCTCAGGCCGAGATCCGCGAGGCTCTCCCCCGCCGCGATGCGCAGCTGCGACTGCACCAGGTCGACGTCGGTGATCTCCTCGGTCACGGTGTGCTCGACCTGGATGCGCGGGTTCATCTCGATGAACACGTGGTTGCCGCGCTCGTCGAGCAGGAATTCCACGGTGCCCGCGCAGGAGTAGCCGATCTGCTGGGCGAAGGCCACGGCGTCGGCGCAAATGCGGTCGCGCAGTGCGGGATCCAGGTTCGGGGCGGGCGCGAGCTCGATCACCTTCTGGTGGCGGCGCTGCAGCGAGCAGTCGCGCTCGTAGAGGTGGATGACATTGCCGTGCTGGTCGGCGAGGATCTGCACCTCGATGTGGCGGGGGTTGACCACCGCCTGCTCGAGGAACACGGTCGCGTCGCCGAAGGCGGATTCGGCCTCGCGCGCGGCGGCCTCGATGGACTCGCGCAGCTGGGCCGGGTCCGCGACGCGGCGCATACCGCGACCGCCGCCACCGGCGACGGCCTTCACGAACAGCGGGAACTCCATCGACTCCGAGGCCGTCATCAGCGCGTCCACGTCGGCGGACGGCTCGCTGGACCTCAGCACCGGCAGTCCGGCGGCCTTGGCCGCGGCGATGGCGCGGGCCTTGTTGCCGGTCAGTTCGAGCACCGAGGCGGCCGGGCCGATGAAGGTGATGCCCTCGCGGGCGCAGGCGGCGGCCAGGTCCGGGTTCTCCGACAGGAAGCCGTAGCCGGGGTAGATGGCGTCCGCGCCCGCGCTCTTGGCGGCCTCGATGATGCCCTCGACCGACAGATACGCGCGGACGGGGTGGCCGGGCTCACCGATCTGGTACGCCTCGTCGGCCTTGAGCCGGTGCACGGAGTTGCGGTCCTCGTACGGAAAAACCGCGACGGTACCGATGCCGAGTTCGTAGGCCGCGCGGAAGGCGCGAATGGCGATCTCGCCGCGGTTGGCGACCAGGACTTTGGAGAACATGCGTAGAAGGTACCTGCCCGGGGATACGGATCGGGCATCGAAGTCCCGTTCGGTGCAATCTTCACAGGCCGGACTCCTCGCTTGCGAATTTGTGTTAATCACCGCGATACATGCCTGCCGGTGAGGGTTACGCGCCCCCGACCACGGAATTCGCCGCCGTGCTAACGAAGACCGGCCCGGCAGCGGCCGGGCGGGGCGCGCGGACCGAGACGTCACGGTGCCCGGATCGCCGCGCGATCGTGTCCGAGACCACACCCGGCGCGTCCGACGGTGCGGGAGCAGTCGCGTCCGAAGCTGCGCGAGAAGTCTTGAGCGACGGTAAAATCCGCCCCGGGAGGAGGGGCCGGTGAGACTGTTCGCGGCGTTGCTGGGCCTCACGATGGCGCTCGCGGCCGGAACCGGCTGCGCGAGCAGCGTTCCCGGCCACCCGGTGCGGCAGCCGACCGACCCGGCGAGCCTGGAGGTCGGCAACTACCAGACCACGCCGCGCACGGTGGGAAATGCCAAGACCGGCAAGCAATCCCGGATCCGGGAGTCACAGCGGCTGTCGGATTACGTGGCGCTGCCGTTCGAGGCCGACCACGACTACACCTACGAGTGCTCCAACAATGTCCGCCCGCACCTGGTCACCAATCACAAGGGGCTGGGCGACATCGTCATCAACGACACCTTCGACGAGGTCGTCCACGATCTGCGCGGCGGGTGGGTGACCACCTGGTGCACCGGCGCGGCCACCGAGGAGAAGCACCGCAGGCTCAGCATCGCGGTGCTGGAACTGCCCGACCCCGGACGCGCCGCGGCGGTGGGGCCGGTGCTCGAACATGACGACTTCACCTACAACACCGGCAATCAGCCGGTGACGCTGGTCAAATACCCTGCGAGCAAAGCGCATTGGCGACCGAACGTGGCGTCGCTGGGCTCGTGGACGGTGCGCGACCGCTACGTCGTGTACATCAAACTGGTGGACGAGCTGGCCGCCGCGCCGGATCTGGCGGATCTGAGCGCGCGCACCGAACGCATGCTCGACGTGGCGCTGCCGCTGCTCGACACGTTCCAGCCCACGCCGACCGACCGGTTCGAGCACATTCCGCTCGACCCGGACGGCATTCTCGGCCGCACCCTGCCGACGAATCCGGAACTGCCGCTGCGCCCGGACCCGGACGGGGTGTATACCGGGCGCGGCTCGTTGCAGAGCCTCGACAGCGCGGACCTGGAATTCCTCACCATCGGCGATGTCGATCTGGTCGGTTACGGGGACGCGCTGGTGTTCCACAGCCGCACCGGCGCGGCGGCGCGGGCGCTGTGGGACAAGTGGAATCCGGCCAAGGAACCCTCCGACAAGCATCGCGCCGTCGACCCGCCGCCGCGCTTCCCCGGGGATATCGGCTGCTTCGCGGATCTGGAGAACGGGCGGGTCATGTTCCACCAGTGCACCTTCCACGTGGACAAATACAACGTGCAGGTCGGCGCGCGCAACCTGGCCGAGCTATATCAGAAGACAGCCGCCCAGTACGTCCTGTTGACGAGCAGGTGACCGGATGAGACGACTGCGGACAATGGCGTTGGCGGCAGCCGCCGTGGCGGTCCTCGGCGCGGGGTACGCGGTCGGGTCGTGGCCGGTGTCCGGACACGCGGTACCCGGCATGACCGCGGCCGATCTGCCGAAACTGAAGGTCGGACCGTATCCGTCGGCCCCGGCGGAATTCGTGCCGTTCTACGGCACGGTCGCCGACGCGTACGCGATCGAATCGCGGCGCATGATGACGTATCTGGCCGGGCCCGACCGCATCGATCCAGACGTCCGGTATCTGGGCGGGGCCCGGCTGCTGAGCAACTCCGGCGCCGACTTCGACGACGACAACGGGCCGTTCCCGAAGAACTGGCGGCCGGTCGCGGAACGCAATCGGCTCATCGCGGGCGCCTACATCTGGCGCAACAACGACAGCGTGCGGGCGCGCAAGCACATCACCCTCGCGATCCAGCGCTTCCCCACCGAGCAGGCCGCCCGCGCGGCCGTCGACGGGTACTGGGAGGCGTTGAACGACCCTGGGCGGCATCCGATTCCGATCGATACCGCCGATCTGCCCGCCGACACCCATGACAGTGTGCGGGCGTCCTCCCGCACCGACGAGAAGGGCGAGGTGGTCGCGGCGCGCGGCGTGTACGTGATCATCGGCCATGCCGTGATCCCGCAGAACGATCCGGCGGCGCTCGGCACCCGGCTGCGGGAGATGCTGCGCGCCCAGCTCACCGCGATGGCGGAGCTGAAACCCACTCCGCTCGAGGATCTTCCGGACCTGGCCGGCAATCCGGACAAGATCCTGGATCTCACGCTGCCCAATCAGTACGACAGCTCCGACTCCGACCAGTCCGGGGGTCGCGGTCAGGGTGGGGTCTACACGCCCGCGGGCGCACTGCATTTCGAGCGCGACACGGCGGTGGCGCGGCCCGCGTTCGAGGCGGCCGGGGTGGATCTGGTCGCCCGCAACGGGGCGACGGTGTACCGCACCCGGGATCTGAAGGCGGCCTTCGGCTTACAGACCGCGCTGACCCGGCTGGGCCGCGACGACGACGAGGTCCCGAACCCCGGCGGTATCACCGACGCGCACTGCGTGCGGCTCGACGAACCCGAGCCGATCCGCGACGCCACGTATCTGTGCGCGGTGGTCTACGGCCGGTACGTGGCGGTGATCGGGGCGCAGGCCCGGTTCGGCGGCGGCGCGCCCGCTTCGTTCGAGCAGCGGGTGTCGGCGCAGTATTCGATGCTGGCCAGGAGCGGATAGCGATGAGGATCGCACGAGCGAGAACCCGGCTGCTGGCCCTCACGGCGGCGGCCGCGCTGGCCGGTGGCTGCGGATCCGGACCGACCGACCCCGCCGCGCCCGCGTCACCCGCCGCGACCGTCGATGTGTCGCAACTGGATCCGGGGAACTATCCGGTGGTGCCGCGGCAGATCACCACCATGAAGCCCGACATCAGCGTCGGGGACGTGGTGCAGGAGGCGATCCGGCTGGGCGAGCACGTCCCGCTGCCCCTGGAGATCGACGAGCGGCTGGGGTACGGGTCCGGCGGGAGCGCGATCACCGCGGACTATCCGCCGATGGGGATCGACGGGTTCAACGATCGCGCGCCGGGGCTGGTCGCGGGCTGGCAGACCGGTGGACGGCATCGGTACGACGTCTCGCTCGGGCTGAACGTGCATCTCACCGTGCTGCGGTTCGGCAAGCCCGCGCAGGCGGCGACGGCAGCGGATTTCCTCGCCTCGCAGGCGAGTCCGGAGTATCCGGACAAGGGGCCGGTGCAGATCCCCGGCTATCCGGCCGCACGGGCCGCGCTCACCTCCCTCGAATGGGTGCGGGCCCTGTACCCGCAGGGCGAGTACCTGTACTGGCTGCACGTCGAGGACGACCTGACCGTTCCCGACGGTCCCGCATTCCTGATGGACGTGGCGAAGCGAATGCTGGACAAGGCCACCGAATCGATGCGGGACTATCGCCCCACCCCGCCCGACCAGCTGGCGGGCCTGCTCAGCGATCCCGACGATCTGCTCAGCCGCGTGCTGCCCGCGGGCAAGGGCCAGGTCCGGGCGAGCGAGGGACTGTACGGCCCGCACGCCGCCCTCACCCACGACGATCGACCGGCCGCCTCCCGCCGCGCGTACGCCGACGCCGGAATCGACGTGATGGCCAGTTCGCTCAGCAATATCTATCGGACGAAGGACGATGCGGCCGCCCAGCGCTTCATCGCCGCCTTCGCCGACGAACTGCTCGACCGCTACAAGCCCGTCGACCCGCCGCCCGGCCTGGCGACGGCACGCTGCCTGCAGTTGAAGGACGTGAAGTACGCCATCGGCGCGAAGTTCATGTGCTACCTGCCCTACCAGCGCTACGTCGCCGAGGTGTACGCCGATCAGTCCCAGGATCTGCGCCAACGGCTTTCGGCCCAATATCAGCTGCTCGCCTATGGCCACATCTGACACTCGGCCGGGTCCGGCGATCGTTGCTACATTCCAAGGGCCTGGACAAGGGCGACAACTGATCTCGCGAGTTCGGGGTAGCTCGCCGGGTACAGCCGAACGTGATTCGGCAACGGCAATGAGCGGGCCACTGAAGGCCCGGAGAGGCGGATAAGCATGCCGTTGCGGCCCGGCACCGTTGTGGGCGGCCACCGGATCATCCGGGTGCTGGGCAGTGGCGGGATGGGGACCGTCTATCTGGTGCAGGATCCCATGTTCCCGGGGCGGCTGGACGCGCTGAAAGTGCTCAGCAACGATCTGTCGCACGACGAGGTGTATCGGGCGCGGTTCGCACGCGAGGCGAATCTCGCTGCGGAGCTGGATCATCCGAACATCGTGACGGTCTACGCACGCGGGGAGGAGGACGGGCGGCTGTGGATCGCCATGCAGTACATCCCCGGCACCGACGCCTCGGTGGAATTGAAACAGCACCCCGAGGGCATGACGCCTCAGCGGGCGCTGCGCATCGTCACCGAGGTGGGCAAGGCCCTGGATTACGCGCATCGGCGCGGGCTGCTGCACCGGGATGTGAAGCCCGCCAACTTCCTGCTCTCCCGTGACGAGGACGCGCATCCGGGCGAGGAACGGGTGCTGCTCACCGATTTCGGCGTCGCCAAGTCGGTGACCGACGGCCGCGAACTCACCGCCACCGACGCCATGATGGCCACCCTCGCCTACGCGGCCCCCGAGCGGCTGGTCGCCGGGCCGCTGGATCATCGAGGCGATATCTACAGTCTCGGTTGCGCTTTCGTGAAGCTGCTCACCGGGCGTACGCCGTTCCCGGTGAATTCCATCGCCCAGGCCACGCTGGGCCACCTCCAGGATCCGCCGCCCGCGCTGGCCACGCTGCGCGCCGATCTGCCGCCCGCACTGGACGCGGTGATCGCGAAGGTGCTGGCCAAGAATCCCGACGACCGCTACGCCACCTGCCGGGACTTCACCGATGACGCCGCGCTCGCCGTGCAGGGCCGGATGCCGTCCGCGCCACCGATCGTCGAGTCCGAGCGGCCGACCGAGCGGATCACCCGGCCACAGCCGGTCGGCTCGGGGACCCTGTCCACGACCCGCGGCTCCCGCACCACACGCCGGCGCGCCCTCGCGGGGGCGGCGGCCGTTGCGCTGCTGGGTGTTTCCGGCACCGCGGTCTACCTGGCCACGCACCAGGATTCCGGCGGCGACCCCATCACCCAGACCACCTCCACCCCCAGCGATTCCCCGGCCCAGGTCCGCGCCGCGCATCCGTCGTTCCTCAACAAGACCGTCGCCGCCTACAACCTCGGCGACAGCTCCCTGTCCGTCGATCTGGATTCGAGCGAGCAGGCGAAGTTCCTGCAGGACATCGGCTTCCGCTACGCCACCGACTTCCGCGCCAAACCCGACGAGACCTCCCCGCGCCCGTTGTCCGCGTCCGGCGAGACGGTCCCCGACGTCGACCTGGTCATCGTGGTGCGCACCGACAAACAGGCGGGCAATGGCGGCCTGCGCGGCCTGCCGAGCTCGTTCCTGTCGTCCAATCTCACCCATGCCCGTCTGGTCATCGTCGACGACCCGGCCACCGCGCAGTCTTTCCAGACCTGGACCCCGACCTCCGCGGATGTCGCGATCCAGAAGATCGTCCCCGCGATCGCGAAGGTGCTGTAGGCGGCTTCTCGGACACGGCCCCCGGAACTCCCTGCGCGCCAGCGTGATCCACGTCTCGAGCGACCATGGGCGGGGTGGCGCAAGTGTGCCAGCCCGGTTGGCGTGCCACCGCGGTCTTGTTACGCTCCGCCCCGAAAAGGAGGTCGTGGTGTTCGGAAGACGGTGGGGGATCCTCCGATGCCTCCTGCTCGCAGCCGCGTTCCTCCTCACCGCCTGCGGTTCGCCCGCCGCCTCCCAATCCGACCCGGGCTCAACCCCTTCCGCGCACACCAACAAAGACGTGTGCACCCGCATGCTGGACTTCTTCCACACCACCCTCGGTGTCCCCGAGGCCCAGGTAGCCGAACTCAGCCAAGGCACCATCAACGCCACCATCGGCATGACCGGCTCCTGCTACCTCAACCTCAAGCCCCGAGCCCCCTACGTGGCCTGGCTGACCCTCCGCAATATGCGCAAACCAGACCACACCGACCCCGAAGGCGGCCGCTACCACCGCCTCGACGGCTTCGACGAGGAAGTCTGGCGCTCCGCCGACGACTCCTTCCTCACCCGAATCGGCACCTGGGAAGGCATGATCGCGATCGACGACAAGATCGCCGCCACCAGCTCGGTCCCCCTGAAGATGACCGACGCCAAAGTCCGCGACACCATCACCTTCTTGATCGCCACCACCCGCGAACTCCAATAGGCGCCCGACGAGGCGCCGTTCTAGGCTGGCGCGATGACCGACCGGCCTCTGTTGCGCTACCGCTTGATCACCGGCCCCGATGACGCGACGTTCTGCGAGCGGATCAGCGCGTTGCTGGAGCAGGGTTATCGCCTGCACGGCTCGCCCGCCGTCACGTTCAACGGTGTCGCCGTTATCGCCGCGCAGGCGGTGGTGTGGGGTGAGGGCTGACCGCGGCGGCGGGTCAGGAGGGGAAGCGGTGGGTTCGGGCGGGGATCGATTCCAGGCCGTCGCCGATGCGGCGGGCGGCGGCGGAGAGTTCGGCTAGGTAGTGGCGGCGTTCGGGGAGGGTGACGTCGGGGCGGAGGGGGCCTATCTGGAGTTCCATGACGGCGTGGCCGCTGTCGTCGAAAACCGGGGCACTCATGTAGCTGAGGGGGAGGGTGGCTTCGGAGTCGAAGGTGGGCTGGTCGTAGGCGCTGCCGCCGAACGTGGCCAGCTGGGCCAGGACTCGGCCTCGGAGGTCCTTGTCGCCGGGGTGTTCGGCCAGGTGGGTGGCGACGTCGGAGAGGACGCGGAGGCCGGGGAGGCTGTCGGGTTCGAGGCGCCAGGCGCAGTAGCCGGCGGCGCGGAGGGTGTCGAGGACGGCGCGATATTCGTCACGTCGTTCGGTGCCGCGGGTATCGAGCCAGTCGCGTTGGCGGGCCTTGCCGGTGTGGGCGATGATCGCGGCGCCGGCGGGGGCCAGCAGGGGGATGCGGACTCCGGATTCCATGCCGATGGTGAGGCGGTCGCGGGTGACGGCGACGAATTTGAGGTGGCCGCCGCTGAGCGCGGTGAGGGCGGCGCCGCAATTCACACGGTCGGCCAGTTCCTCCAATTCGCGCTCCAACCAGGCACGATCATGGCGGCCCGCGGCGGCGCGGGCGCCGATGGCGGCGAGGCGGCCGCCCAGTTCGTAGCTGAGGTTGGGGAGGCGGCGGACCCAGCCCCGGTCGGCGAGCGCGGCCAGAATGGAGCCCGCGGTGGAGCGGTTCAAGCCGAGGGTGTCGGCGATCTCGGCGGCGGTGAGCGAGTCGCGTTGGGCGGCGAGCAGTTCCACGATCGCCACCACCCGCTGGGTGGGGGGCGAACTCTCGGTCTTGCCTGTGGGCACCACGGTCTCCTAGCCTGAGCCGCGACAAATAGCCGTACGGCTGGGTACGAATAGTCGCATCGAGGAGCAGGGCATGGCAACCAGGGCACAGGGGCCGAGCGGGTCGTGATCGCGGATTTCGCCGACCACTGGCTGCTGTACTGTTCCATCCCGCTCGTCGCGGCGCTCATCGGCTGGGTGACCAAGATCGTCGCCGTGCAGATGCTCATGAAGCCGCTCGAGTTCAAGGGCATCCCGCCGTGGCTGGGCTGGCAGGGCGTCATCCCCCGCTCCGCGCCGCGCATGGCCACCATCGCCGTGGACCTCATGTTCGGCAAGCTGATCGATCCGCAGGACATCATCGCCCGCATCGACATCGGCGAACTCACCACACGCCTGCGCGAACCCCTCGACGCGGGCGTCGACCACATGGTGCGCACCATGATGATGAAACACGAGCCGCGGCTGTGGGTGAACATGCCCGAGGCCGCGCAACGCGCCATCATCGAACGCGCGCAACGGGATCTGCCGCACCTGATCGAGGACATCGTCTTCGACCTGCGCACCAATATCGACCAGGTGATGGACCTGCGCGGCATGGCCATCAGCGCCCTGGTCGACGACAAGTCGCTGCTGGTGGAGATGGTGCGCCGGGTCGGCAACAACGAGCTGCGCTTCATCGTGCGCTCCGGGCTGATCTTCGGCACCGTGCTGGGTTTCGTGCAGATGTTCACCTGGTCGCTGACCCACAACCCGTTGCTCATGCCCGCGTTCGGCGGTTTCACCGGACTGCTCACCGACTGGCTGGCGCTGCAGATGATCTTCCGTCCGATCCGCCCGATCGGTATTGGACCGTTCAAGTGGCAGGGCCTGTTCCACAAGCGGCGCGAGCAGGTCTGCACCGACTATGGCGACCTGATCGCCACCGAGATCCTCACCCCCGCACGCATTCTCGAGGCCGTCCTCCACGGCGAACGAGCCGACCGGTTGGCATCCCTGCTGAGCCACCACGTCAGCGAGTTCCTGGAACTCCAGACCGGCCCGGCCCGCCCGCTGGTCATGATGGTCGCGGGTGACAGCTACACCGCCATCGAACGCGACGCGGTCACCTTCGTCCTCGACCACATCAAGGCCGCCGCCCACTCCGGTTTCGACCAGCACGCCATCGAGGCCCTCGATGTCCGCAGTCTGGTCATCGAGAAGACCAAGCAGTTGTCCGACGACGAGTACGAGGGCCTGCTGCGCCCCGCCTTCAAGCAGGACGAATGGAAGCTGGTCGCGATCGGGGCGGTGCTCGGATTCCTGGTCGGCGAACTCCAGGTTCACCTGATTCTGGGGTGAGCGCGCCGATTTCGGGGCACATTCCGACCGCCGTTCCAGCCCGTCGGCGTGGCGTTGGTCGTACGATGGGCACTCGCGCGCAAAACCGCCGGTAGTCTCGAATTCGCATGCTACGCATGCTGGACGGCACGGTGAAGCACCACGCAGCGTCGGCGAAATCACCGCGAGTCTCCTCAAATTGCGATGTTTGCGAAGCCGAATCGGTACCATCCCCCACGTGCGCAAGATGTATGCGGGGGCCCGACTACGGCGGTTGCGCGAGGAACGGCGGATGACCCAGGCGGCCTTGGCCAAATCCCTGGACCTGTCGCCCAGCTACCTCAACCAGCTCGAGCGTGATCAGCGACCGCTCACGATTCCCGTGCTGCTCAAACTGAATTCCACCTTCGACCTGGACGTGCAGTTCTTCGCCGCGGACTCCGACGCGCGGCTGGTCTCGGACCTGCACGAGATCCTGGTGGAGGCCGCGGGCGGCAATGCCGCGCCGGTGGCCGAGGTCGAGGATCTGGCCACCCGCATGCCCGAGGTCGCGAAAATCGTTGTGGCCATGCATCGCCGACTACGGGCCGCGACCGACCAGCTGGATCTGTTGTCCTCCAAGGTGGCCACCCCCGCCGGCGTGCCCGGCGTCGCGATGCCCTACGAGGACGTGCGCGACTTCTTCTACGATCACCACAATCACATCGCCCAGCTGGACCTGGCCGCCGAGCGGCTGTTCGAGGAGAGCGGACTGACCATCGGCTCCCTGGACCGCCAGCTGGCGCGGGTGGCCGAGGAACGCGCGGGCGTCACCGTCCTGGTGCGCGGCGACGGGGCCGACCCGAACATCCCCAAGCGCCACTACGAACCCGAGACCCGCACGCTCACCCTGGCCCGCCGGCTGCGGCCCGGACAGCGCGCCTTCCAGATCGCCGCCACCCTGGCCTTCCTGCTGCACGGCGCCCTGCTCGACGAGGTGCTCGACGAGAACCCCGTCCTCAGTGGTGAATCCCGCACGCTGGCCCGGATCGGGCTGGCCAACTACTTCGCGGGCGCGCTGATCCTGCCCTACGGCAAGTTCCTGCGCTCGGCCGAGGAACTGCACTACGACATCGACCTGCTGGGGCTGCGCTTCGAGGTCGGCTTCGAGACCGTCTGCCACCGCCTGGCCACGCTGCAACGCCAGGGGCAGCGCGGGGTGCCGTTCTTCCTCATCCGCAGCGACCGGGCGGGCAATATCTCGAAACGCCAGTCCGCCACCGCGTTCCACTTCTCCCGGGTGGGCGGCAGCTGCCCGCTGTGGGTGGTGCACGAGGCTTTCGACCAGCCCGGCCGGATGCTGTCGCAAGTGGCGTCCATGCCCGACGGACGGCGCTACCTGTGGGTGGCCCGCACCACCGCGCCCACGCCGAGCGGGTTCGGCGGCGCCGGAGGGGAATTCGCCATCGGACTGGGCTGCGATATCGAATACGCGGACCGCCTGGTCTATTCACGCGGTCTGGAGATCGAGGATCCCGCCGCGGCCGTACCCATCGGAGCGGGCTGCAAGGTGTGCGAGCGCCCGTCCTGCGCCCAGCGCGCCTTCCCACAGATCGGGCGGCCGCTGGCGATCGACGAGCACACCAGTTCGGATCTGCCGTACCCCCGTCTGCCCCGCTGAGGCCGGAGAGCCGGAAGCGGGGCTTGCATCATGCTTGCCCTCACCCATTTTGGATATCCATTTCGCCCGATTGCATCAAATACCGAAAGGTATTAATACTGTCTAGTATTCTTGATCGCGCACCTGGAAAATCATGAGTTACCCGGATTAATCCGGCGTTTGCTCCCCATCTCCCGCCCATCCTGTGTAGCGTCTGGATTCGCTCGAAGATTTCTCGGAACAAGCGGTGGGCGGCAGTGATCGGTATCGACGGATGCCTCAAACGCATCATGGACATTCCCGGTGCATGCAGCGTCACCCTCGTGGACGGCGCGAGCGGGCTGGCCATCGCCGCCGCCGGCCGCCACGACGTCGTCGATCAACACGAAGACGCTGCTGCCGCAACCGATGTCGTGCGCTCGGTGCTCACCTCCCCGGCCATGGCCACCGGCCGCCCCGGCGACGACATCACCGAGATCATCGTGTGCGGAACCGGCGGATATCACCTGCTGAATTTGATCGACGGTGATTTCGACGGACGGCTATTCGTGCACGTTCTCTTCGACGGCGACACCGGTAATCTCGCCATGGCCAGGTACCAGCTGCGGATAATTCTCGCCGAATTCTCCGAGGATGATCATGGACAGTGAACTTGTCATCGAACTGCGGCGGCTGGAACAGCAACGCGGCACCGGCGTACTCACCGTGGGCGATGGCGCATTTCATCTCGTCGAGGGCGCTATCGTGGCCGCCGATTGCCGGCGCACCACCGGACTCGATCGCCTGGCGATAACCGCCGGGCTCACCGATGCCGAGGGCTGGCGCCGCGCCCGGTCCGGAACCCCCGACCAGCTACCGACCGGCCCGCGGCTGGAAACCCTTGCGCTGCTGTCGGTCTTCGACGCCGCCTACCTACTGCTGGCCGCGCCCGCCCGGGTGGAGTTCCGGGAAGAGCCGGCGCACTGGCTGGCCCACGCCTGCCGCATCACCCCGGGCGCGCTCATCCACGAATGCGCCCGCCGCGGCGACCCGGCCGCGGGCGTGTGGCCGGTGGAGCTGGTGGATCGCGTCGCCGTGGTCCCGGTGCGACGGGTGCAGCGGCGGCGGGTGGTGCTCACCGGCGGCCAGGCCGAAGTGCTCGCCGCGGTCGACGCCCGCCGCAGCATCAGCGGGCTCGCCGAGGATCTGGGCCGCACCACCTACGGCTGCCTGCTCGCGGTGCGCGAACTCACCGCGGCGGGGCTGATCGAGGCGCCGGTCATGGTGGCCCTGGCCGACCACATCGGCGCCGTCGCCGAGCCGGACCGGGCACCGGCCGAACCATCCCCCGCCGCGGACGAGAACTCCGCGGCGGCAACGAATTCCGCCCCGCCGCTGCGCCGCCGGGTGCGGCAGGCCGCGGCGGTCGCCGTCCCCGACCGCTGGGAACCGCCCGACCGGGACGTCCTCATCCGGCTACGGGCGGCACTGGAGGAACTGGCATGACCGCGAACGGATAGGGAGGCGGCCTTGGAGGAGCTCGCGTGACCGCGCGGCGAAGGCGGCTCGGCGAATTGATAGGAAGGTTGACCAAAGTGGCGATGTCCGGCCCAGAACCGAACACGCAGGTACACAGGGAGCTGAAGGCGCTGCGGGACCGGGTGCCGCAGTTGACCGGCACGCTGGTGGCGTCCACCGACGGGCTGCTCATCGCACACGATCTGCCCGCGCACATCGAGCCGGCGGGCATGGCGGCGCTCACCGCCGCACAGCTCTCGCTCTCGCACCGGCTCGCCGCGACCGCGCACGGCGGCGGCTTCCACGAGGTGGTGGTGCACGGCGAGAGCGGCGACGTCGTCATCTACGCCGTGGGCTGGACCGCCTCGCTCACCGTGCTCGCCGGGCCCGGCACGAATATCGGCCGCGTGCACCTGGAATCGCGACCCACCGCCCGGGCCATCGCCGACCATCTCGCGGCCGTCACCGGCGACGCCGATCCCGCCGCCGCGCTGCCGCCCGGAACACAGACTTCGAACCCCAAGTGAAACACCGATTGAAAGGAAACCCCATGTCCAACATGGATATCGCACTGAAGGACATGATGGTGATCGACGGCGCGATCGGCGCGGCCGTGGTCGACTACAACAGCGGCATGGCGCTCGGCATGCTCGGCAGCTCGAAGGCGCTGGACCTCCAGGTCGCCGCCGCGGGCAACACCGAGGTGGTGCGGGCCAAGATGCGCACCATCGACCAGCTCGCCATCAAGGAGGAGATCGAGGACGTCCTCATCACCTTGAGCAGCCAGTACCACATCATCAGGCCGATGACCGGACGGAAATCCAAGGGCCTGTTCCTGTATCTGGCGCTCGACCGCGCCCGGGCCAACCTGGCCATGGCCCGCCACCGCCTCAAGGGCATCGAGGAAGACCTCGAGGTGTGACCTGTTCCGCGCCGAACCCGGGTGCCCGTACGGGCGAATTCGCCGAATCCCCGTACGGGCGAACACCACTCTGAATCCCCATGACGGGTCACCATTTTGACAGCCGATACCGGGCACACTTCCAGCACCGAGCCGGTAGTGTGAACCGCGTCAGCCGATGCCAGACGGCGTTGTCCCGCATCGAGGACCCCGGCTGCTCTTCTTCGCCTCGCGTCCGAACCCGACTGTGAAAGGACGAAGGGAACCCGCTCATGACTACCAAGGCAGATCTGCCGGACGGACTGCAGATGCGGACCAGCACCGTCGGCGGCGCCAACGGCAGCTGCGTGCAGGTCGGCTACTGGCCCGGCCGCGGCATCGTGGTCGCCCACAGCAAGGAGGGCAGCAACGGCGCGGTGCTGCTCTTCACCGTGCGCGAGTGGGAATCCTTCATCGAGGGCGTCAAGGCCGACGAATTCCCCGCCGCCGTTTAGCCCGGCGAAGGGGACGTCCACGCCACGGACGGGCTAGGTTCGGTGGCTGTGGCGTTCGAATACCGGGTCGGTGACATCCTCGAGCTGTCCTGTCCGTTCACCGCGGCGCGGGTCACCGAGCTGGCGGCGGACCAGGTCCGCGTCGAATGGCCCTGGTGGGCCGACGATCCCGACGGCGACGGCTGGAACGGCGTGGTCACGGTGCCGACCAAACCCGGCGCACCCGGCTGGGAACACGAGCTGTTCCGAATCCGGCCCGCCGACGGCGAACTCGCGGCCGACGCGCCGTGCCGAGTCGGGATTCCGCCGACCCTGGTCCGCGTGACCGGGCTGCGCGAGCACGAACCGCCGCGCGCCACCGGCCGGCTGCCCCGGCCGCGCCGGGAGATCGCCTACCTGCGTGCCGGTCTCGCCGACGAGCCCGGAGCAACCGATCGGGAACCGGTGTTCGATCCCGACGACGGCATCCCCCGGACCGTCGAATTGCGGTTCCGCCCCTACGCTTTCCTCGAACCGGGCGACGAGGTCGCCGACTCCTCCGGCCGCGCCTGGCGCTTCGGCGGGCCCTGGGACTGGCAGCCGTTCGGCCCGGCCCACACCGACGAACCGAGCTGGCCGCTGATGCTGCTCACCCGCGACGGCGACAGCGACGACGCCGCCGCGGTGGACGTCACCGAGGCCACGCTGTCCGGCTCGCACGAGGAGGAGATGGCGCGGTGGCGCGAACTCGCCGGGCTGACCCCCGACGACGCCACCGCCGAATAGTCCGTCAGGACTTGGCCAGATACTCCAGACGTTCGCCGTCCACGGCCGCGCGCATCATGCCCGCCAGACCCGGATGGTTCTTCAGGCCCGGATCCGAGGACACGATCTCACGCGCCACTTCCTGTGCGGCGGTGATGACTTCGAGGTCGTCCAGCAGCGACAGCAGGCGCAGGCTACGGGCGGTGCCGGACTGCGCCGACCCCAGCACATCGCCCTCGCGACGCTGTTTGAGATCCAGGACCGCGAGTTCGAAGCCGTCGGTGGTGCCCGCGACCGCCTCCAGGCGGGCCATGGCCGTCCCCATCGGATTTGTCTCGGTGATCAGCAGGCACAGGCCCGCGTGCTTGCCACGCCCGACCCGGCCACGCAGCTGATGCAACTGGCTGACACCGAAGCGGTCCGCGTCCACGATCACCATGACGGTGGCGTTCGGGACGTCGACACCGACCTCGACCACCGTGGTGCAGACCAGCACATCGATCTCGGCGTCGTTGAAATCCCGCATGACGCGGTCCTTCTCGTCCGCGGGCAGCCGGCCGTGCAACAGGCCCACGCGGAGGCCCTTGAACGGGCCCGCCGCGAGCATCTCGTACATGTCGACGGCGGAATGGGTGGTGGGGCCTTCCTTCTCCTCCTCGGCTTTCGCCTTGCGGCCCTTGCCCTTCCCGTTCTCCTCCTCGTCGCCGATGCGCGAGCACACCACGTACGCCTGCCGGCCCTGCGACACCTCTTCGTGGATGCGCTCCCACGCGCGATCCACCCACGCCGGTTTCACCTTGGCGGGAACGACTTTCGACGTGATCGGCGACCGGCCGCGCGGCAGCTGGGTCAGCACCGAGGTCTCCAGATCACCGAGGGTGGTCATGGCGATGGTGCGCGGAATCGGCGTCGCGGTCATCACCAGCAGGTGCGGGCTCGCCGCGCCTTTCGCCTTGGCGCGCAGGGCATCCCGCTGCTCGACACCGAACCGGTGCTGTTCGTCGACCACCACCATGCCCAGGTCGAAGAACTCCACGTTGTCCTGGATCAGGGCGTGGGTGCCGATCACCAGACCGGCGTCACCGGTCACCGCGTCCAGCAGAGCGGCCTTCTTCTGCCCCGCCGACATGGAACCGGTCACCAGCACGATCTTGGTGGCGTTCTCGTCCGCGCCCAGCTCCCCCGCCGTGCCCAGATCGCCGAGCATCTTCGACAGCGACCGATAATGCTGGGCGGCAAGGACTTCCGTGGGGGCGAGCAGGGCGCACTGCTGACCGTTGTCCACCGCCTGCAGCATGGCGTGCAGGGCCACGATGGTCTTGCCCGAACCCACCTCACCCTGCAACAGCCGATGCATGGGGTGCGGACGCGACAGGTCCGCGGAGATCTCGTCGATGACCGCGCGCTGACCCTCGGTCAGCTCGAACGGCAGCCGCTTGTCGAAGGCGGCGGCGATGCCGTCGGTGCGCGGCGGGCACGGCTTCGCGGTGCGGCCCTCGGTCTGATGGCGGCGCTCGGCCAGCACCAGCTGCAGGGCCATCGCCTCGTCGAAACGCAGCCGGCCGCGGGCGGCCTCGATATCGGCCTTGTGCTCGGGTAGGTGGATCAGGCGCAGCGCGTCCGACACCGGCAGCAGCGCATGCTCGGTGCGCAGCGATTCCGGGAGCGGGTCGTCGATCGGGTCCAGCTGATCGAGCACCTGCCGGATGCAGCGCAGCAGATCCCAGCTCTGCACCTTCGCCGTCGACGGATACACCGGGATGAACTCGCGCTCGAAGAACGAGACATCCACTCCCCCCGCGCCTTTCGCGGTCTGTGCCAGGCCGCGCAACGCGCCGCCGCCGCGCACCGAGGTGAGGTTCTCGATCGACTCGCCCTGCTCGGGCAGGATCAGATAGTCGGGGTGCGAGAGGTTCCAGCGGTCCGGCCGCCACCAGTGCACGGTGCCCGACATCATCGCCCGCACACCGTCTTTCACCAGATAGCGGACCTTGTCGCCATTGAAGAAGGTGATCTCCACCGGGCGCGGGCCGCCGGTGTCCAGGTTCACCTTGAGCAGGCTGCCGCGACGGTTCTTCATCGGGCGCAGATCGGTCTTGGTGACCCGGCCCATCACCGTGATGTGCTGGCCCTCCTCCGGCTGCTCCTCGGTGAGCGGCTGCCCCTGGGTGGCGTAGCGCAGCGGATAGTGCCGCAGCAGATCCTCGACGGTCTGCATGTCGAAGTGCTCCTGCAGCGATTCCGCCGCCTTCACCCCGAGCACGTGATCGAGCCGATCAGCCAGCGTCGCCATCTATTCCACCCCGATCTGCACCAGGTCACCGGTCTGACCGCCCGGGTACACCACCACTTCCACACCCGGGAAGCCCGCCGCCACATGCGCGGTCAAGTCGTCGGAAAGGCCCTCGGGCGCATCGCCGCCCACGAGCATGGTCACCAATTCCCCTCCCAGGCCCAGCATTCGGTCCAGCAGCGTACGACCGGCGGCCCGCACATCGGAATCGATGACCACCACATCGTGGCCGGCCAGCCCGAGCCCGTCGCCCGCCGCGCACATCCCCACCATGGTCAGCGCGCGCTCCGGCGCAACCTGCAACGCACCCCACCGGGTTCCGGCCGCCGCCTCCGACATGGCGAACGCGTCATCGGCCGCGACCCGTCCGGCATCGTGCATCGACAGCGCCGCCAGCCCCTGCACCATCGACGCGCACGGCAGCATCAACACCTCCCGCTGCCCGTCGCGCGCCGCCACACTCACCGCCACCAGCTCGTGCGCGGGCAAGGCCCCGTTCGGCAGCACCAGCACCTCCCGATGCGGAATTCTCCGAATCGCCTCGAGCAGCACCTCCGAGGTGACCGCCCCCTCGATCACGACCGCCCCCGCGTCCTCGAACAACCGCACCGCCCCGGCCCCCGACGCCACCGCCAGGATCGCGCGATCGACCCTTCCCGCCGGCCTGTGCCCGGAATCGTCGAGCACCTCGATCCGGATCCCGCTCAACGCCCCCGCCGCCAGCCCGGCCTCGACCGCCGCGCCCGCGTCCCCGCAATGCACGTGCGCGGACCAGGTTTCCGCGCCGTCGCCCACGACCACGACCGAATCCCCCAGCGCCCCCAGCCGATCCCGCAGCTCGCCGATGCGCTGCTCCTCGGTCCCGCGCACCAGGAACATCACCTCGTAGTGCGGGACACCACCGCCGACCGCGGAGCGCAGCGCATGCGCACCCGAATTGAGTACCGCCGCAATGGAATTCGATGCGGATGCGCCGGAGGCGTGCGCGGCTGCCGGATGATCGACGTGATCGCCGTCCGGACCGGCCGCACCGAGGCCGTACTCGTCCTCCGCCGCCGAGAACTCGGAACGGCTCGGTGATGCCGAGGACCCGGAACCGTTCACGCCCGTCCAGGACGCGGGTTCCGTACTTCGCGCCTCGCGGTCCGGGATCCGGGACGGCCGCCCTTCGGGCGCGCCCCGCCGGTACACCGGGCGCGCGGGCGCGCTGCCCCCGGCCGCCACCACCAATTCGTCCAACAGCACGAGCAGGCCGCGCGCTCCCGCGTCGACCACCCCGGCCTCGCCCAGCACGCCCAATTGGGTCGGCGTCTCCCCCAGCGCCTTGACCGCCCCGTCCGCCGCCGCCAGCGCCACCCCCAGCAGATCCCGCTCGGTGGTATCGGCGGCGCGTTCGGCGGCCCGGTCCAGCACGGTGAGCATGGTCCCCTCGACCGGCGAGCTCAACGCCTCCCGCACCAGCCGCGCCGCCTGCCGCAGCGCGACCCGCAACGCCCGCTCGGTCAGCGGCCCCTCGGCGACCGCGTCCGCGATACCGCGCAATACCTGCGACAGGATGATCCCGGAGTTTCCGCGGGCCCCGACGGTCGCCGCCCGCGCCATGGCGGCCGCGATGTCCCGGGCCGATAGGTCGGCGGCGTCCCGGACCGATAGGTCGGAGTCGCCCGTCGGGGCGGCAGCGCCCGACCGGGCCGCGGCTTCGGCCCCGCCGACGGCCGCCCGCATGGTGCTCAACAGGTTGGTGCCGGTGTCGGAGTCGGCGACGGGGAAGACATTGAGGGCGTTGATCTCGTCCCGGTGGCGTTCCAGGGCGGTGAGGGTGTGGCGACCCCAGTTCAACAGGGCCGTACCGTCGAGCGCGTCCGCTACCCCGGGCACCGTCACCGTCCTTCCGCTCACGTCGTGAAATCCCCTCGCCAGCCTAGTCGGGGCAACCGACACCGCACCCTCGCCTGACATTCGCACACCGCATACGAACCTGATGCCAGGGATTCGAGCTGCTGGGCGATTTGGGCTAATTTGTGTGTTCTGCGAAATTTCGTGCCGTCACCGGGCGAATCGATGTGGCGTGTCGACTGGTTGGGGTTTGCCGTGTCGCCGAGGAATTACCTAGCCTCGAACACGTGAGCGAAACCGGGCCCGAGACCGCGTCACCAGAGGTGGTGTCGGAGCCGACGGTGCAGGCCTACCGGTTCGCGTTGGAACCGACCAGCGATCAGGAACAGTTGTTGCGGTCCCATTGCGGGGCAGCCCGTTTCGCCTACAACTGGGGCCTGCGGCACGTCCTCGCCAACTGGGACCAACGTGCCGCAGAAACCAGCTACGGGATCGCAGCCGAACATCTCACCCCCCGGGTCAGCACGTCCGCCTACAGCTTGCGCAAGGCGTGGAACGCCGACAAGGACCGGGTCGCACCCTGGTGGATAGAGAACAGCAAGGAGGCTTACGCGAGCGGACTCGCCCAACTTGCCACCGCGTTCGCGAACTACACCGCCTCCAAGCGTGGTGTCCGCGCCGGGCCACGGATGGGACTGCCGCGCTGGAAGAGAAAGCAATCGCGGGCCGCGTTCACTGTGACCACCGGGTCCTACGGCCTCGCCGAGGGGTGTCGCCGGGTGAAGATTCCGCGCATCGGGTTGGTGCGGACCGGGGAATCGACCCGCAAACTCGCGCGGCGGTTGGTGAACGGGACCGCCCGGATCGGGTCGATGATCATCTCTCGGCGGGGTGGCCGCTGGTGGGTGTCGTTCACCGTCCACGTGCAGCGCCGTGACCGGCCGCCGGTCCGGCCCGATGCGCGGGTAGGGACGGATGTCGGGGTGAAAGCCCTCGCGGTTGTCTCCCAACCGGTGCCGGGGGTGACCGATACTGAAGGGCGGGTGCTCAATCCACGCCACTATCAGCGGGTGCAGCGGGCTCGGCGGCGTCTGGCTCGTGCTCGTGCCCGCCGCCGAGGGCCCGACCACCGCCGTGGGGTGCCACCGTCACGACGGTGGTGCAAGGCGAATGCGAAGGTGGCCGGGCTCGAGACGCGGGTCGCTGCGATGCGCCGTGACGGCCTGCACAAACTCACCACCGCGCTCGCGGCCCGGTTCGGCAACATCGTTGTGGAGGATTTGAATGTGGCGGGGATGCTGAAGAATCGGTGCCTGGCCACACATATCGCTGATGCCGGGTTCGGTGAGTTTCGTCGCCAACTCAGCTACAAGACCCTCCGCCATGGTGGTCGCCTGTTGGTGGCGGATCGGTTCTTCCCGAGTTCGAAAAAGTGTTCGTCCCCCTCGTGTGGTGCGGTGAAAGCCAAACTGGACCTGTCGGAGCGGGTGTTCATCTGTGATCAATGCGGGCTGATACTGGACCGCGATCTCAACGCCGCCCGGAATTTAGCGGTGTTGGCGTCCTCGCAGAGTTGCGGCGGGACGGAAAACTTGCCCGATGGAAACCATGTCAGACCCGGTTCGCCGGGCAGTGGTATTGCCACGGGAAGACCCGAGACTGTGGTTGCGGGTCAACCCTGCTCGAGCAATCGGGCAGGTCACGGACCGGAACTGCACATTCCGTGAACGGCTGATTGGACACGCCCGGGACGGGTTGGCTACTCTTGGGCGGTTGCCTCACGCAGGCACGGTCCTGCTCGCTCAGGCATCGGCATGCGTTCACCGGCTCTCAGCCGGTAGGTACGGTCCAAGACATTAGGCTTTCGGACACGCTGTACATCGTGCAGCGGGTCCCTCTATGACATGAAGGAGCTCGCGACTATGGCTGCCGTCTGTGACGTCTGCGCCAAGGGCCCCGGCTTCGGTAAGTCGGTTTCGCACTCGCACCGGCGCACCAACCGTCGCTGGAACCCGAACATCCAGACCGTTCGCGCCCAGGTTGCCCCCGGCAACACCCGCCGCATGAACGTCTGCACCTCCTGCCTGAAGGCGGGCAAGGTCGTTCGCGGCTGATAAGCGCTTTTCGTCGGAAGCCCCGGCACCCAGAATGGGTGAACCGGGGCTTTTGTCGTTCCAGGGACGAGACAGGGTGGCAACCATGGGTGAGTGGCAGGTCGTTCCACTCGAACCGAAGTACGTCCGCAGCATGTCCGAATGCCACATCGCCTGCTGGCGGGAGGCGTATCGGGGCCTGGTGCCCCAGCATGTGCTCGACGCCTTCGACGTGGAGCGGCGGGCGGCCGCGTGGAGCCGGATCCTGTTCGAGTACCCGGGGCGGATCCGGGTCGCGGTGCTCGACGACGGCACCGTCATCGGCTTCGCGGGCAGCGGCGAGAACCGTGAGGAATCACCCGCCGCCGAACACGAGCTCAGCGCCCTCTACGTGCGCGCGACCTATCACGGCACGGGCGTGGCCCAGGCGCTGATGGACGAGGTGCTGCCGGAGACCGGCGACATCGCGCTGTGGGTGTTCGAGGAGAACCCCCGCGCGCGGGCCTTCTATACGAAATACGGCTTCGAACCCGACGGTGAACGCCGAGTCGAAGCCTTCTCTCCCGCAATGCAAGTGCGGATGGTGCGCCGGGCCCTGACGGGGTGAGGCCCGGCGCCGCGGTTCACGCCGCGCCGTTGAGGCAATCCACCTGCTGGCTGATCGACTGCAGCAGGCACGCCGTCCGCGAGGTGACGTTGGACGAGAGTCCGCTCACGCTGTTGGTGTCGAGCAGGCTGCCGACGGGCGTGACCGAGGTGGTGGACTCGGGGACGTAGGGGTCCAGGGTCAACGGCTCGGCATTGGCGATGGCCGGGGCCGAGGCCAGCGCGGCACCGGCGGCCAGAGCGACGAAAACACCACGGGCAGTCTTCTTCTGCATACACATGCTCCTGAATCAGGTAACGGATCAGCGCTACGGCAGACGCCAGTCGACCGGCGCGGCCCCTAGGGTACCCAGCAATTCGTTGGTTCGGGAGAAAGGCCGAGATCCGAAGAATCCTCGCGAAGCCGACAGCGGTGACGGATGCGCGGATTCGATGTACGGAGTATCGCCCAGCATCGGCTTCAGCGTGGACGCGTCGCGGCCCCACAGGATCGCCACCAGCGGCTGGTCACGGGCAACCAGCGCGCGAATTGCCTGTTCGGTCACCGCTTCCCAGCCCTTGCCGCGATGCGAGGCCGGCTGGCCCGGCTGCACGGTCAGCACGCGGTTGAGCATCAGCACGCCCTGATCGCACCACGGCGACAGGTCACCGTTGGACGGCATCGGCAGGCCGAGGTCCTTGGTCAGCTCGGAGTAGATATTGGTCAGGCTGCGCGGAATCGGCGAAACGTCCGGGGCCACCGAGAAACTCAGGCCCACCGGATGCCCCGGCGTCGGATACGGATCCTGACCCACGATGAGTACCCGCACCTTGTCGAACGGCCGCTGGAAGGCCCGCAGCACATTCTCCCCCTTCGGGAGATAGCCACGCCCCTCGGCGTTTTCGACTCGCAGGAATTCACCCATCGCGGCAATACGGTCGGCCACCGGTTCGAGGGCCTCGGCCCAGCCCGTATCGATGACTTCCGACAGTGGTTTCGTGCCCATGTCGGGAAAACTTATCGTGTCGAGTTTCATCGCGGTACCGAGCCCTGCTATGCGAAGGAATCCCAACCGGCAGGTCCGGTTCGGGAGGTTCCATCCACCGTCACGCCCTCGCCCGCGACAACCCGGCCGACGCGCCGCCAGCCCTCCGGCACATCGCCCGAATCGGCGAAGGTCGCGGCGAAGGCGTGGTCCTCGCCGCCGGCCAGAATCCAGTCCAAGGGGCTGACGCCCAGCGCCTTGCCGACCGCCTCCAGCTCCGGATCCGCCAGGGCGGCGGACTCCAGATCGATGGCCACCCGCGAGGATTCGGCGATATGCCCGAGGTCGGCCAGCAAGCCGTCCGACACATCGGTGAGCGCGGTGATCTCCGCGGTATCGGGCAGCTCCAGCACCGCGTCGTACGGGGGCCGCGGAACCCGGTGCGCGGCAACCACGTCCGCGAACTCCGTCTCCACGTCCGCGAACTCGGGTTTCCCGGCCGTGCCCGCGGACAGCACCGCGAACCCCGCACCCGAATGACCCAGCGGCCCGGCCACCGCCACCACATCGCCCGGCCGCGCACCCGACAACTTGATCGGCGCGCGACGCGGATCCCCGAAGGCCGTGACGCTGATGATGATCAGCGGGCTGCGCACCATGTCGCCGCCCGCGATGGACGCGCCCGCCCGCCCGGCCTCGGCCCACATCCCGTCGGCGAGCGCGCGCACGAATTCGACCGGCGTCTCCGCGGGACAGCCCAGCCCCACCACGAACGCGCTCGGCACCGCGCCCATGGCCACCACGTCGGCGGCGTTCTGGGCGATGGCCTTGCGGCCGATCTCCCGCGGGCTCGACCAGTCGGTCCGGAAATGCCGGTCCTGCACCAGCATGTCGGTGGTTACCACGAACCGGCCCTCGGGCGCGGCGATCACGGCCGCGTCGTCACCCGGGCCCAGCAGCACGCCCGGCGTCTGCGTGCGCCCCGCGTTCACCAGCGCGATGAGCCCGAACTCGCCGAGCTCGCCCACGGTACGGGCGGCCGGAACGGACTGCGGATCGCTGGCGGTGGTGATGGCGGTCTCCTTCGGGGCGAGTGTGATGCGGGCGGCCGACCGCTCGACGGTACCCTCGAACCCGCAATCGACGACCAGCAGCCGGGCAGCACACCGCGAGGATGCGCACACCCGGCACGGCACGATCGGGGATCGACGACCGGATGAGCAACGACACCCGCGGCACCGAACCGGACCACAGCGACGCGGCGGCGCCCGACGCCCTCGACGGCACGGCGGCCGAGACGCCCGCCACCGAGGCCGACGCCGACTCGACGCCGGAGTCCGCGAACGCCGGGGACGGCGGGGACGCCGGGGACGCCGGGGACGGCGACGCCGAGTACGAGATGCGTCGCTCGCCCGCGCTCATCGCCACCGCCGTCGCCCTGCCGGTCGCCCTGGTCGTCGGACTGATCGTCATGGGCGTGCTGGCCAACCGGCACCACAGCCGCGACCCGCTGGCCCTCGGTGCGGTGCCCGCGCCCGCGGCCGCCGGACCCGAATGCACCGCGCTGCTCCCCGCCCTGCCCGACAAGGTCGGCGACTACACCACCGCCGAACTGGTGCAGCCCGCGCCGCCCGCCACCCACGCCTGGCAGCTGCCCGACGGCGGTGACGCCATCGTGGTGCGCTGCGGTCTGGACCGGCCGCTGGAATTCACCAAGTCCTCGCCGTTGCAGGTGGTGAACGGGGTCAACTGGTTCGAGCTGCGCGACCAGACCAGCGGCGTCACCTCCGGCACCTGGTGGGCCGTGGACCGCGGCACCTATGTCGCGCTGACCATGCCCGACAATGCCGGAGCGACTCCGCTGCAGGAGGTTTCGGAGGCCATCAAGAAGGCCATGCCCGAGAAGCCGATGGATCCGAACCCCATCCCCAACTGACAGATATATAGGGAGAAGGCCGGTCGCTCAGAGCTTGCGGAGCGTGGCCTTCCCCGCGGTGAGGTCGACCTCCGGGCCCTCGTCGCCGTCGCCCGGATTCTCCCGGTGCATGAGCACCGACTGCCGCTGTTCCATCTCCAGCCGCTTACCGGAGCTGAAGGCCGCGTCGAACTGTTCCAGGCCGATGGCCGCCGCGCCCCGGCCGTCCTCGTTCCGCATCCACGGCAGTGCGGTGCGCCCGGTCAGCTTGCGATACGCGACGTCGGCGAAGGCCACCGCGATGATCAGCAGGGCCAGACCGGGAATCGTGAGGGCGACGAGCACACCGTCGAGGCTACGCGCGGGCCGGGCGGCCGGCGTCGCCCTGCGGTCGCACGCGAACGGCCCGGTCCATCATCCGAAATGATGAACCGAGCCGTTCGCGACGAGGGTCAGCGCAGGCCGGTGCCGCGGGCGCGGGCGGTCTCGATGAGGGTGCTCACCAGGGTCCGGTTGTCGATCCCCGCGGCCTCCCACATGCGCGGGTACATGGAGATCGAGGTGAAGCCGGGCATGGTGTTGATCTCGTTGATGACCGGCCCGTCGGCGGTCACGAAGAAGTCGACGCGGGCCAGGCCCTGGCAGTCCAGGGCGCGGAAGGCGCGCACCGCGAGCTCCCGGATCTCCTGGGACACAGCGTCGTCCAGCTTCGCGGGGACGTCGAACTCGCAGACGTCGTCGAGGTACTTGGTGTCGAAGTCGTAGAAGTCGGGGGCCTGCGCGTCGTCCTCCGGCATCCGGATCTCGGCCACCACGCTGGCTTCCACCCGGCCGTCCGGGAATTCCAGCACGCCGCACTCGACCTCACGGCCGACGATCCCGGCCTCCACGATCACCTTCGGGTCGTGGCGGCGCGCCTCCTCGATGGCGGCGTCGAGCAGGTCCCAGCTGTCCACCTTGGTGATGCCGATGGAGGAGCCGCCGCGCGCGGGCTTCACGAACACCGGCAGGCCCAGGCGATCGCGATCGGCGGCGGAGACGGTCGCGACGCCGGGGCGCAGCACGATCTGCACGCCGATCGGAAGACCCTCGGCCGCAAGCAGTTTCTTGGTGAATTCCTTGTCCATGCCGGCCGCGCTGGCCAGCACGCCCGGACCGACATAGGGCAGTTCGGCCAGTTCCAGCAGACCCTGCAGGGTGCCGTCCTCACCGAACGCGCCGTGCAGCACCGGGAACACGATGTCGACGGCGCCGAGCACGGTCTCCGCACCATCCAGCGGCACCAGCGCGCCGGCACGCGAGGGATCCGCCGTCAGCGCCAGCGCGGTGCCCTTGTCGTCGACCATGGGCAGCGCCCGATCCTGCGCGGACAGCGTCCGCGGGTCGGCGTCGCCGAGCACCCAGGTACCGTCCCGCGTGATGCCGATCGGAACCGCCTCGTAGCGTTCGGGATCGAGGCTCGCCAACACGGTGCGCGCGGACACACACGACACCCCGTGCTCGTTGCTGCGGCCGCCGAACACCACCGCCACCCTGGTCCTGTTGGTCATGCCCCGAACCGTACCCGGTCGATTGTGGCGGCAGTGTTACGCGGTCGTCCCGACCCGGGCGCAGGTCATTCCGATTTGAGACGGCGTCCCTGCAGCTGCCCCACCGCTTCGGCCGCCGAGAGGCCCTCGTGGCACACCTGATGCACCGCGTTGGTCAGCGGCATCTCCACCCCGTGCGCGGCGGCCAGCGCTCGCACCGATGTGCAGGACTTCACACCCTCCACGACCTGGCCATGAGTCGCTTCCAGAGCGGTCTCCATGGTGCCGCCCGCGCCCAGCGCGTGCCCGAAGGACCGATTACGCGACAGCGACGAGGTGCAGGTGGCCACCAGATCACCGACGCCGGCCAGTCCGGCGAAGGTCACCGGCTCGGCGCCGACCGCCACCCCCAGCCGGATGATCTCGGCCAGCCCGCGCGTGATGAGGGTGGCGATCGAGTTGTCACCCAACCCCATGCCCGAGGCGATCCCGCAGGCGAGCGCGATGACGTTCTTGCACGCCCCGCCGATCTCGCAGCCGATCACGTCGGAATTGGTGTACGGCCGGAAATAGCCGGTGGCACAGGCGTGCTGCACCGCCTCCGCGCGCGCCACGTCCGGGCAGGCGATCACGGTCGCGGCGGGCTGCCCGGCCGCGATCTCGTGCGAGAGGTTCGGGCCCGACAGCACCGCGATGCGGCCCGGATCCGCGCCGGAGACCTCCGCGATCACCTCGCTCATCCGCAGCAGCGTCCCGGTCTCGATGCCCTTGGCCAGACTCAGCAGCGTGGCCTCGGCCGGAATCAGGTCCTTCCAGGCCGCGAGATTGGCGCGCAGCGACTGCGACGGCACCGCCAGCACCACGATGTCGGCCCCGTCCAGCACGACGGCCGGATCATCGGACGCGGCCAGCGGCGGCAACACCACATCCGGCAGATACCAGGGATTTCGATGCTCGGTGGCCAGCACCTTGGCCACCTCCGGCCGCCGAGCCCACATGGTGGTCTCGGTTCCCGCCTCCGCCAACACCTTCGCGAACGCGGTCCCCCATGACCCCGCTCCCAACACCGCTGCCCTTGCCATCAGACAAATATATGCGCGCACGCTGTGAGCCACCCCGCAGTGGCGTCTCCCGGAAATTCGACGCCGCTCACGCGCCCGTCACCTACGAGTGGGAAGATTCGGACATGCGCGCGCCCCGCCATGGTTCGACCCTCAGGTTCGCGGCCCGTCTCGGTTCTGGACTGCGCTCCGCCTCCCCGCGCTTGGAGCGGGGGAGCGAAGCGGAGGAGCGGAGGAGGGAAGAACCGAGACCTCGGGGGCCGCGAACAGCCCGGAGCGAAGCGGAGGGCAAATTGGACACAGTGCACGCGGTCATCGCGGTCAAGAGCCTGGGGCTCGCCAAGAGTCGGCTGGCCGATGGGCTGGCGCCCGAGTACCGGCCCCGGCTGGTGCTGGCCATGCTGGCAGACACCGTGACGGCGGCCGCCACGGCGCGTGGCATCGCGTCGGTCACTGTCGTGACGCCGGATCCGGCCGTGTCGGATCTGGTTCGTGAACTCGGCGCGCGTGTGCATCCCGAACCCGAGGTGGTCCCCGCGCACACCACCGGTCTGAACGCGGCCCTGGCCGCGGGCGCGGACGCGGTGCGGCGGGCGCACGGTCCGGTCGATCTGCTTGCCCTGCAAGCGGATCTGCCCGCGCTGCGTCCCGCCGAACTGGGCGAGCTGCTCATGAGGGCCGGGCATCGCCGGTCGGTGGTGACCGACCACGAGGGCAGTGGCACCGTCGCCCTGCTGGTGCGCGGCGGGGACGATCCCCTGACCGCCGCGTTGAACCCGCTCTTCGGTCCGGACTCCGCCCGCCGCCATATCGCCGGGGGCGCGGTGGAGTTGCTGGGCGATTGGCCTGGACTGCGTCAGGACGTCGATACCGCCGCGGATCTCGAGCGCGCCGCCGCGCTCGGCGTCGGGCCGGCGACCAGCGCGCTACTCCGAGAAATCACCGTGTCGCAAGCGTGTCACGAAACCGGGAACAGGTGCCGGGCCGAATCATCACTGTCCTGACGCGGCGTGATCTGCGCTGCACTGGACGGTGTCAGAACAGCACCACACCCACGACATAAGGAATGATCGTGAGAGTGAGCGATACGGAAACCGTCAAGCAATCGCCGCTACTACCGGCGGCGCCGCCCGCGGCAACCCCACCGCCCACCGCGATACCGCCGCTGCCCGCGGACCGGTACGTCAATCGGGAACTCAGCTGGCTCGACTTCAACGCCCGCGTACTCGCGCTGGCCGAGGACCAGTCGCAGCCGCTGCTCGAACGCGCCAAATTCCTCGCCATTTTCGCGTCGAATCTGGACGAGTTCTACATGGTGCGCGTCGCGGGCCTCAAGCGCCGCGCCGAGACCGGGCTGTCGGTACGGTCCGCCGACGGCCTGTCCCCCACCGAGCAGCTCGAGATGATCGCCGTCCGCACCCAGGAGATCGCCGCGCGGCACGCCCGCGTCTTCCTGGACCAGGTGCTGCCCGCGCTCACCGCCGAGGGCATCGACATCATCCGCTGGACCGACCTGGAGGACAGCGAAAAGGAACGCCTTTCCGGATACTTCCAGGATCAGGTGTTCCCGGTGCTGACCCCGCTGGCGGTCGACCCGGCCCACCCCTTCCCCTACATCAGCGGCCTGAGTCTGAATCTCGCCGTGACGGTGAAGGATTCGGTGACCGGCGGCGAGCACTTCGCCCGCGTCAAGGTGCCCGACAATGTGGACCGCTTCGTGCGGGTCCGCCGGGCCGGCAGCCGTGAATCCGGTGCGGCACAAGGCCCGTCCCTGGCCGCCTTCCTCCCCATGGAGGAGCTGATCGCCGCGCACCTGGATCAGCTGTTCCCGGGAATGGAAGTGGTGGAACAGCATTCGTTCCGCATCACCCGCAATGCCGACCTGGAGGTCGAGGAGGACCGCGACGAGGACCTGCTGCAGGCCCTCGAACGCGAACTCGCCCGCCGCCGCTTCGGCTCTCCGGTGCGCCTGGAAGTCTCCGACGACATGACCGAGCACATGCTCGATCTGCTGCTCCGCGAACTCGACGTCGACCCCGCCGACGTCATCGAGGTGCCCGGCCTGCTCGACCTGTCCTGCCTGTGGCAGGTCTACGGCGTGGACCGGCCCAACCTCAAGGACGCCCCCTACGTCCCCGCCACCCCGCCCGCCTTCGGCGAACGCGAAACGCCCCGAAACGTTTTCGCGGCCCTGCGTGAGGGCGACGTGCTGGTGCACCACCCCTACGACTCCTTCTCCACCAGCGTGCAGCGGTTCATCGAACAGGCCGCCGCCGACCCGCAGGTGCTGGCCATCAAGCAGACCTTGTACCGCACCTCCGGCGACTCCCCCATCGTCAACGCCCTCATCGACGCCGCCGAGGCGGGCAAGCAGGTGGTGGCGCTGGTCGAGATCAAGGCCCGCTTCGACGAGCAGGCCAACATCAAATGGGCGCGGGCGCTGGAGCAGGCGGGCGTGCACGTGGTCTACGGCCTGGTCGGGCTCAAGACCCACTGCAAGACCTGCCTGGTGGTGCGGCGCGAGGGAGCCACCATCCGTCGCTACTGTCACATCGGCACCGGGAATTACAACCCCAAGACCGCGCGCCTGTACGAGGACGTCGGATTGCTCACCGCCGCACCGGAGATCGGCGCGGACCTCACCGACCTGTTCAACTCGCTGACCGGCTATTCGCGAAAGGCCAACTACCGCAACCTGCTGGTGGCCCCGGTCGGCGTCCGCGCCGGGATCATCGAGCGGATCGAACGCGAGATCGAACTGGCGCGCGAGGGCGCCGACGCGCGAATCCGCGTGAAGGCCAACGCCATCGTCGACGAACAGGTCATCGACGCGCTCTACCGGGCCTCCCAGGCCGGGGTGCCGGTCGAGATCGTGGTGCGCGGCATCTGCGGCCTGCGCCCCGGCGTGCTCGGCATGAGCGACAACATCCAGGTGCGCTCGATTCTCGGGCGGTACCTGGAACATTCACGGGTGCTGCACTTCCAGGCGCAGAACGAGTACTGGATCGGCTCGGCCGACATGATGCACCGCAACCTCGACCGGCGCGTGGAAGTGCTGGCGCAGGTGAAGGATCCGCGTCTGGCCGACCGGCTCGGACAGGTGTTCGACTCCGCCACGCATCCGGCAACCCGCTGCTGGGTGCTGCGCCCCGACGGCAGCTGGCAGGCCCAGCCCGGCCCCGAGGTGCCCTCCGACCAGATTCGCGACCACCAGGAGTACCTCATGCGGCTGCGTCGTCCGGACCGCCAGTGAGCAGAACCACCAAGGACCCCGCCGCCGAATTCACCGATCCACCGGTCAAGGCCAACATCCTCGCGGCGGGGGCGGTGTTGTGGCGGCACGCCCCGGGCACCGACGCCGTCGAGATCGCCCTCGTGCACCGCCCCAAGTACGACGACTGGTCGCTGCCCAAAGGCAAGCTGGATCCCGGTGAGACGCCGGTGATCACGGCCGTGCGCGAGGTCACCGAGGAGACCGGGCTGAATTCGCGCCTGGGGCGCTATCTCGGCCACGTGACGTATCCGATCCCGGGCCATCGGAAGCTGAAGCGGGTGGACTACTGGGCCGCCGAGGTCGTCGACGGGGCCTTCGAGTCCAACTCGGAAGTCGACGTCCTGCACTGGTACCGCCTCGACCGGGTGATGGACGCCGTCTCCTATCCCATGGATCGCACCATCATCCGCAACTTCCTGCGCCAGCCCGCCGACACCGCCACCCTGCTGCTGGTCCGGCACGCCAAAGCCGGGCGCAGCGACCGCTACGCCGGGGACGACGACCTGCGGCCGCTCGAAAAGGCCGGTCGCGCACAGGCTCGCGCCCTGGTGCCCAACCTGCTCGCCTTCGGCGCGGCCGAAATCATCTCGGCCCCACCATCGCGCTGTGTCCAAACCGTGACCCCGCTGGCCGAGAAACTGGGCGTCGATATCGAATTGGAGCCGTTGTTCTCCGAATCCGGTTACGCGACAGCACCCGATGCCGCCCGCAAACGCGCCCGCGACCTGGTCTCCGCCGACTCGGTCCGGGTGATCTCGAGTCAGGGCAAGGTGATTCCGGATCTGCTGGAGTGGTGGGCCGCCGAGGACGGGGTGAGCCTGCCACCGGCCCGCAATCGCAAGGGCAGTGTGTGGGTGCTGTCCTTCCACGGCGGTCGCCTGGTCGCCGCCGACCATCTCGACCGCATTCTCGTCCCCGCCGACCTACCCCAGGGCTGACCGGGTCATCTGTCATCCGGCGGCCACCCAGAACCCTTGGAACGCCGCCGTACCGGCCGCTGTCCGGCCGAATCCACCCGGCGGACGGCCGATTCCGGCCCCCTACCGGCCCCCATCGCTCCCCCAACGCCCGAAAACCTGCCCCGGACATGCGAAACGGCCCGGCGATGCCGGGCCGTCTCACGTGTCGTCCTGCTCGAAAACCCCCGTCAGCGACGGGTTGTCGCCGGATTAGCGGCGCGCGGCGCGCTTGGCGGCGGTCTTCTTGGCGGGAGCCTTCTTGGCCGCCTTCTTGGCCGTGGTGGCCTTCGAGGCGGTGACCTTCTTGGCGACCGCGGCCTTCTTGACCGCAGCGGCCTTGGCCGGGGCCTTCTTGGCGACCGTCTTCTTCACGGCGGCCTTCTTGGCGACTGCCTTCTTGACGGCGGCCTTCTTGGCGGGAGCCTTCGACGCCGCCTTCTTGGCGGTGGTCTTGGCCGGAGCCTTGGTGGCGGCCTTCTTCGCGGTCTTCTTGGCGGTGGTCTTCTTCGCACCGGCCTTGCCCGAAACCGGGGCAGCCACACCGCGCTTCACGGCCGGGCCGCTCGAGGCGATCTTCTGCTTGCCCGCGATGATCGCCTTGAACTGGGCACCGGGACGGAAGGCCGGGACCGAAGTCGGCTTCACCTTGACGGTTTCGCCGGTGCGCGGGTTGCGAGCGACACGCGCCGCGCGCTTCCGCTGCTCGAAGACGCCGAATCCCGTGATGGTGACGCTCTGACCTTTGTTCACAGCACGCACGATCGTGTCGACCATCTGCTCGACAGCTGCAGTAGCGGTGCGCCTGTCAGTACCCAACTTCTCGGTCAGAACATCGATCAGTTCCGCCTTGTTCATTGAATCCTCCGCAGACTAATTGGCCCGTCGTCGGACCGACTAGGTACCACGGTAAACCCTTTCGGGGCAAGAGTCTATGTGCCACGCGGAAATACATGACGCATGGCACACGCTCAGCTACCGGGTTTGAGGGCGTCCAGCTAACGCCCATCAATGATTACGTCTGCGAAATACGGGCCGGAATGGTTGCGGGTTTCCAAGTCGGCCTTGCGTTTTCGAACTGGCTGATCTCGTCGCTGTGCCGGAGAGTGAGACCGATGTCGTCCAGGCCTTCCAGCAGGCGCCACCGCGTGTAGTCGTCAATATCGAACGGCAACACGACGGTTCCGGCCGACACGGTGCGCGCCTCGAGGTCCACCGCCAATTCCAAACCCGGCTGTTCCTCGAGCAACTTCCAGAGCAATTCCACATCGCTCTGGGCCATCCGGGCCGTCAGAAGCCCGTCCTTGCCCGCGTTCCCACGGAAGATGTCGGCGAAGCGAGAGGAGATCACCACCCGGAACCCGAAGTCCTTGAGGGCCCAAACCGCGTGCTCACGTGAGGATCCGGTCCCGAAATCCGGACCGGCGACCAGGACACTACCCCGGTTGTAAGGCTCGGTGTTCAGAATGAAGTTCGGATCCGTCCGCCATGCCGCGAACAGGCCGTCCTCGAAACCCGTTCGGGTTACGCGCTTCAGATAGACGGCCGGGATGATCTGGTCGGTGTCGACATTGGATCGGCGCAACGGAACACCGATCCCCTTGTGGACCTTGAAGGCTTCCATCGTTGTTTCTCCTGAGTCAGTGGGGGCAGCGGAATCTGGGCCGCTACCGGCGGGCGATCAGTTCAGATCCGCAGGTGAGGACAGGGTTCCGCGCACCGCGGTGGCCGCCGCGACCAGCGGCGAGACCAGGTGCGTACGCCCGCCCTTGCCCTGTCGCCCTTCGAAGTTGCGATTCGAGGTGGCGGCACAGCGCTGACCGGGGGAAAGCTGATCCGGGTTCATGCCCAGGCACATCGAGCAGCCCGGCTGACGCCATTCCGCGCCCGCGGCGGTGAAAATCTCGCCCAGACCCTCCTTTTCCGCCTGCAACCGCACCCGCATCGAGCCCGGCACGATCAGCATCCGCACCCCGCCCGCGACCTTGCGGCCCTTCAGGATGTCGGCCACCGCGCGCAGATCCTCGATCCGGCCGTTGGTGCACGAACCCACGAAAACCGTGTCCACGGTGACGTCCCGCAGCGGGGTACCCGGGGTCAGGTCCATGTATTCCAGCGCCTTCTCGGCCGCCGCGCGCTCGTTCTCGTCGTGGATCTGCTCCGGATCCGGCACCGAGTCGCCCAGCGGCGCACCCTGTCCCGGGTTGGTGCCCCAGGTGACGAACGGGGTCAGCGCCGAGCCGTCCAGATGCACCTCGGCGTCGAAAACCGCGCCCTCGTCGCTCTTCAGGGCGTCCCAGGCCGCCACGGCGGCATCCCAGTCCGCGCCCTGCGGGGCGTGCGGACGGCCCTTCAGGTACTCGTAGGTGACCTCGTCGGGGGCCACCATGCCCGCCCGGGCGCCGGCCTCGATCGACATGTTGCACATGGTCATCCGGGCCTCCATGGACATGGAGCGCACGGCCGCGCCGCGGTACTCCAGCACATAGCCCTGACCGCCGCCGGTGCCGATCTTGGCGATGACCGCCAGGATGACGTCCTTGGCGGTGACGCCGTGGGGCAGTTCACCGTCGATATTGATGGCCATGGTCTTGAACGGGCGCAGCGACAGCGTCTGCGTCGCCAGCACGTGTTCCACTTCCGAGGTGCCGATACCCATCGCCAGCGCGCCGAACGCGCCGTGGGTGGAGGTGTGCGAATCACCGCACACCACCGTGGTTCCCGGCTGGGTCAGGCCCAGCTGCGGGCCCACCACGTGCACGATGCCCTGCTCGACATCGCCCATGGAGTGCAGGCGGACACCGAATTCCTCGCAGTTCTTGCGCAGCGTCTCGACCTGCAGGCGCGAGACCGGGTCCGCGATCGGCTTGTCGATGTCGACGGTGGGGACGTTGTGGTCCTCGGTGGCGATGGTGAGATCCGGGCGGCGGACCGGGCGGCCCGCGGCGCGCAGGCCGTCGAACGCCTGCGGGCTGGTGACCTCGTGCACCAGGTGCAGGTCGATGTAGATGAGGTCGGGCTGGCGGTGCTCACCCTCGCCTTCGCCGCGCACGACGACATGCTCGTCCCAGACCTTCTCCGCCAGAGTGCGTGGCCGGTCGGCCATAGCTCCATCACCTCTCGATAGACATTCCCGTGCCCGGGCTGGTGACACGGTGGCTCGCGTCCGACGCCGGGGAGCGGCCGGTTTGCCGCGCAGTCAATTTGCATTTCCCAACATGCGAGACGCTAATATCGTTCTATGAGACAGCATAGCGGTATCGGGGTTCTGGACAAAGCCATGGCCGTCCTGCACGCCGTAGCCGAGCAACCCTGCGGCCTCAACGAGCTGTGCGCCCGCACCGGCCTGCCCCGCGCCACCGCGCATCGCCTGGCCGTGGGCCTGGAGACGCATCGCATGCTGGCCCGCGACAGCCAGGGCCTGTGGCGGCCCGGTCCGGCCCTGTCGGAGCTGGCGACAACTGCCAGCGACCCGCTCCTGGACGCCGCCTCCTCCATCCTGCCGCGCCTGCGCGAGATCACCGGCGAGAGCGTGCAGCTCTACCGCCGCGACGGCAATGCCCGCGTCTGTGTGGCCGCCATGGAACCGGCCGCGGGCCTGCGCGACACCGTGCCCATCGGGGCCCGACTACCGCTCACCGCGGGCTCGGCCGCGAAAGTCCTGCTGGCCTGGGCCGATCCCGAATCGCAGCGAAGCATCCTGCCCGAGGCCGTCTTCGGCGAGCGGGCGCTGGCCGAGGTCCGCCGCCGCGGCTGGGCGCAGAGCGCGGCCGAGCGCGCGGCCGGGGTGGCCAGCGTCTCCGCGCCGGTGCGCGACGCGGCGGGCGGCGTGATCGCGGCGGTCTCGGTCTCCGGACCCATCGACCGCATGGGCCGCCGCCCGGGCGCACGCTGGGCCGCGGACCTGGTGGCCGCCGCCGACGCCCTCCACAAGCGTCTCTGACGGACTTTGCGGCCCCGGGTGACCCTCGGGGTGGCCACAGCCGTCACGACAGCCTCAGCGGCCGCTCGACACTCCTGACAGCCCGCGAACCGGGCGCCGATCGCAGCCCCCGCCGGATCCGGCGGGGGCTGCGGCGTCTCCGAGGCCCGGCAACCGGCCGGTGACACCCCGCGCGTGGCAGGAAATGGCCGGTGTGACCGCGCTCATACGCCGTAAATTACAGTCGGCCCATGGGAGTTAATCAACGCGCGCAGATCGTGATGTCCGACGAGGAGATCACGGGATTCCTCGAGCGCAGCCGGGTCGCCACCATGGCCACGCTGAGCGCCGAGGGCAGGCCGCACCTGGTGGCCATGTGGTACGCGCTCATCGACGGCGAGATCTGGTTCGAGACCAAGGCCAAGGCCCAGAAGACGGTGAATCTGCGGCGCGATCCGCGCATCACCGTGATGGTCGAGGCCGGCGACACCTACGACCAGTTGCGCGGCATTGCCATCGAGGGCCGCGCCGAGGTCGTCGACGACCCCGAGGCGCTGTTCAAAGTGGGAATCAGCGTGTGGGAACGCTATACCGGGCCCTACAGCGAAGAGATGAAGCCGTTCGTGGAGCAGATGCTGCACAAGCGGGTGGCGGTGCGCGTGGTGCCCGAGCGGACCCGCAGCTGGGACCACCGCAAACTCGGCCTGCCCGCCATGCCGCTGGGCGGCAGCACCCACGGTCAGGAGCCGTAAGAACCCCGGAAACAGTGCAGGCCCCCAGCCGGTTGGCTGGGGGCCTGCACTTTGTAGTCCCGACGGGATTTGAACCCGCGCTACCGCCTTGAGAGGGCGGCGTCCTAGGCCGCTAGACGACGGGACCAGGATGAGATTCCGGCGGATTTCGCAATCCACCGGCCTTCTCGAATTCGAGAGCCGGAGCTCTCGCAGCTGGGGTACCAGGACTCGAACCTAGAATGGCTGAACCAGAATCAGCTGTGTTGCCAATTACACCATACCCCATTGACCTGGGCTTTCAGGATCTCCCCGGAGGAAGTTCCTGGCTGCTCTGCGGCCGAGAAGAAGATTAGCAGCATCCCCCGGTAGATACACAAACCGGCTGGTCAGAGGCCGGTTTGTGCATCAATTCGGCGTACCCTCAGGCCCGGCCGGACACCGGCGTCAGCCGATCTCCGCGAGGGCCGCGCGCAACCGGTCCATGGTGACCTCGCGACCCAGCAGTTCCATCGACTCGTAGAGCGGCGGGCTGATGTGGGATCCGGTCACCGCGACGCGCACCGGGGTGAACGCCTTGCGCGGCTTGAGCTCGAGCTCCTCGATCAGCGCGGTATTCAGCGCGGTCTCGAGCGGGGACGTGGCCCATTCCGAGACGCCTTCGAGGGCTTTCACCGTCGCCTGCAGCACCGGAGCGGCATCGGCGCCCAGATTCTTTTCCTTCGCGGCCGGGTCGATCGCGAAGTCGGCGGGCGCGATGAACAGGAACTTCAGCAGATCCCAGGCATCCCCGAGCACCTTGATGCGGGTCTGCACGAGATCGGCCGCGGTTTCGAACAGCTTCTCGTCGATCTCGGCGCCGATATGTCCGTGTCCGGTGAGGAACTCCCGCAGCCGGTGAGCAAAATCACCGGGGGTGAGCATCCGAATATGTTCGGCGTTGAGTGCGTCGGCCTTCTTCTGATCGAATCGGGCCGGATTCGAATTCACCTTCGAGATTTCGAACGCCGCCACCATCTCCGCCATGGAGAAGACGTCATGATCATCGGCGATGCTCCAGCCGAGCAGTGCCAGATAATTCAGCAAACCCTCGGGAATGAACCCGCGGTCGCGGTGATGGAACAGATTCGACTCCGGATCACGCTTCGACAACTTCTTGTTGCCCTGGCCCATCACGAAGGGCAGATGACCGAACTCGGGAGTGAACTCCGCGACGCCGATTCGTTTCAACGAGTCGTAGAGCGCGAGCTGACGCGGGGTGGACGACAGCAGGTCCTCGCCGCGCAGCACGTGGGTGATCTTCATCATCGCGTCGTCGACCGGGTTGACCAGCGTATAAAGCGGATCGCCATTACCGCGGGTGAGCGCGAAGTCGGGAACCACGCCCGCGCGGAAGGTGGTCTCGCCGCGCACCAGGTCGTTCCAGGTGAGATCGCGGTCGGGCATGCGCAGGCGCACCACCGCGGGGCGGCCCTCGGCCTTGTAGGCGGCGATCTGCTCGTCGGTCAGGTCGCGGTCGAAGTTGTCGTAGCCCAGCTTGGGGTCGCGGCCGGCGGCCTTGTGGCGGGCCTCGACTTCCTCTGGAGTGGAGAAGGACTCGTAGGCCTCCCCCGCCGCCAGCAGGCGCTGCACCACGTCGAGGTGGATCTCGCGGCGCTGCGACTGCCGGTAGGGCGCGTAGGGGCCGCCGACCTCGGGCCCCTCGTCCCAGGTCAGGCCGAGCCAGCGCAGGGCGTCGAGGATGGCCGCGTAGGACTCCTCGGAATCGCGTGAGGCGTCGGTGTCTTCGATGCGGAAGACGAAGGTGCCGCCGTGGTGGCGCGCGAAGGCCCAGTTGAACAGGGCGGTGCGGACCAGACCCACGTGCGGCGTGCCGGTGGGTGACGGGCAGAAACGAACCCGGACGTCAGACATGGCTCTCTTTCGTTCAGCGCTTGGCGGCAACGGGATTGGACAGGGTGCCGATACCGGACACGGTCACCGACACGGTCTGACCGGCCTGCAGCGGCCCGACGCCCTCGGGGGTGCCGGTGAGGATGACATCGCCAGGCAGCAAGGTCATTACGGTGGTGACCCACTCGATGAGCTTCGGAATATCGTGCAGCAGAAGTGAAGTGCGACTGCGCTGTTTCACCTGGCCGTCGACCTCGGTGACGATCTCCAGATCCGAAGGGTCCAGGGCGGTCTCGATCCACGGGCCGAGCGGGCAGAAGGTGTCGTAGCCCTTGGCGCGGGTCCACTGGCCGTCGTGTCGCTGCTGGTCACGGGCGGTGACGTCGTTGGCGACGGTGTAGCCCAGGATGACCTCGTTGGCACGGGCGGCGGGCACGTCCTTGCAGGGGCGGCCGATCACGATCGCCAGTTCGCCCTCGTAGTCCACCTGAGAAGAGCTGGGCGGCAGGGTGATCGGGGCGTTGGGGCTCTGGATCGAGGTGCTGGGCTTCATGAAGATGACCGGGTCGGCCGGGGCCGGGCCGCCCATCTCCTCGGCGTGCGCGGCGTAGTTCTTGCCGATGCAGATCACCTTGCTGGCCAGAATGGGGGCCAGCAGGCGCACATCGGCCAGCGGCCAGCTGCGACCGGTGAAGGTCGGGGTACCGAACGGGTGTTCGGCGATTTCTCGGGCGACGGCGTCGGAGCCGTCCCCTTCGATGCTGACGAAAGCGACTCCATCTGGGCTGGCAACTCGACCTAGGCGCATGGTTGGCATCCTATCGACCGGCTTCGACCTGCCCGAACGCGCCCGACCGCGGGGCGGGACCGGGCGGGGGCACGGCGGCGGCGGGGATGCCCGCGAGGGCCCCGGACCGGGTGGGCATACCGGCCCGCAGCGCCCCGGACCGAATGTGGAATGCCCTTACACGCAAGCGATCTCGGACCGGCCCGCGGGACTCACAAGATCAACGCCCAGATGTGAGCAAATAGACAGCTCGCCCCGGAAATCGTCTTGCGCCCCAGGTGTACCGTAAGGCCGGATGTTCAAACTGTAGGACATCGATTCCATATAGTGAGACACGAGGTGAGGCCATGACCACCGTGACGGAGATGGGCACGACACGACGGTGGACCATGCTGGGCCTCGGCGTCTTCGCCCAGACCGCCAGCGCCGTGATGGTGAACGGCGCCGCCTTCCTGCTGCCCGCGCTGACCCAGCGCGGAATGCCGCTGGCCACCGCCGGTCTGCTGGTGGCCATGCCCCTGGTCGGCCTGTGCTGCACGCTGATTGCGTGGGGCTGGGTGGTCGATCAGGTCGGCGAGCGCAAGGCGCTGGTGGCCGGTCCGGTGGTCATGTTCGCGGCCGGCCTGGCCGCCGCAGCCGTCTCGAACTACGTTGCGCTGGGGGCCTTGCTGTTCCTGGCCGGGGCCGGCGCGGGCAGCACCAACGGCGCCAGCGGGCGGGTCATCGTGGGCTGGTTCCCGACCGATCAGCGCGGGCTGGCCATGGGCATCCGGCAGACCGCACAGCCGCTGGGCGTGGCGATCGGGGCGCTGGCGATCCCGGCCATCGCTGCGGCACACGGGTTCTCGATGGCGGTGCTGGTGCCCGCGGTGATGGCGGGCGCGGCCGCGATCGGCTGCCTGGCCGGGATTGTGGATCCGCCGCGACCCGAATCCGCCGGGGGCTCAGGACGTCCCGCGAATCCGTACCGCGGGGACTCCACGCTGCTGCGCATCCACGTGGTGTCGGTGCTGCTGGTCATCCCCCAGGCCACCATCTGGACGTTCGGTCTGTTGTGGCTGCACCGCGATGTGGGCCTGTCGCTGCCCGCGGCGGGCGCGCTGGTGACGGTGACCCAGATCCTGGGCGCGGCCGGGCGGATCGGCGCGGGTGCGTGGTCGGACCGGGTCGGCAGCCGCCTGCGGCCGCTGCGCACGGTGGCGGTGGCGGCGGTAATCTCCCTGTCCGCCTTGGCCGTAGCGGCTTGGACGCAGCAGTGGTGGGCGGCGATCCCGATCCTGATCGCGGCCTCGGTCATCACGGTGGCCGACAATGGCCTGGCCTTCACGGCGGTGGCCGAGATCGCGGGACCGTATTGGTCGGGTCGCGGGCTGGGGATCCAGAACACGGGCCAGAATCTGGCGGCGGCGGCGATCGCCCCGGCCTTCGGCGCGCTGATCACGGCGGCCGGTTTTCCGATCACCTACCTGCTGACGTCGCTGATCGCACTGGCGGCAGTCCCGTTGGTACCCAGGGGTTCCCGGTAGCGGCTGATTCGCGGCAAATCAGGAAGACCTGCGCCCGTTACGTTTTCGCATCCGAATGCATTTGTGCGATACGCCTCACTATCCGGACGAAACGCCCCACTGGCCCAGTTGATTTCACCGAATCCCCTCCAGGATGACACTCCGGAGAGGCTCCGGCACGACGACGAAGCCCCCGTTCCGCGGTTGCGGAACGGGGGCTTCGGTCGTCATCGGCGGCGTGTAAACCCTAGAGCGACGCGGCGATCCGGTCGCCGACCTCGACGGTCGAGGCGGCGCCCGAGCGCGAGGCCAGGTCCTTGGCGACGGCGGCCTCGATGCGGGCGGCCTCCTCGGTCTTGCCGAGGTGGTTCAGCAGGAGCGACACCGACAGGATCGCGGCGGTCGGGTCGGCCTTGGACTGGCCCGCGATGTCGGGGGCCGAACCGTGGACCGGCTCGAACATCGACGGGTTGGTGCCCGAGGCGTCGATATTGCCCGAGGCGGCCAGGCCGATGCCACCGGAAACGGCGGCGGCCAGGTCGGTGATGATGTCGCCGAACAGGTTGTCGGTGACGATCACGTCGAAGCGGCCCGGGTCGGTGACCATGTGGATGGTGGCGGCATCGATGTGCTGGTAGGCGGTCTCGATGTCCGGGTACTCGGCACCGACCTCGGCCACGGTGCGCGACCACAGCGAACCGGCGAAGGCCAGCACGTTGTTCTTGTGCACCAGGGTCAGGTGCTTGCGGCGCTTGCGGGCGGTCTCGAAGGCGTAGCGGACCACGCGCTCGACGCCGAAGCGGGTGTTGGTGGAGACCTCGGTGGCCACCTCGTGCGGGGTGTTGACGCGGATCGCGCCGCCGGTGCCGGTGTACGGACCCTCGGTGCCCTCACGCACGACCACGAAGTCGATGTCCGGGTTCGAGGCCAGCGGGCTGGTGACGCCCGGGTACAGCTTCGAGGGGCGCAGGTTCACGTGGTGGTCCAGCTCGAAGCGGGTGCGCAGCAGCAGGCCGCGCTCGAGCAGGCCGGACTGCACCGACGGGTCGCCGATGGCGCCCAGCAGGATGGCGTCGTGCTGCTTGAGCTCCGGGATCACGTTCTCCGGGAGGATCTCGCCGGTGGCATGGAACCGCTTGGCTCCCAGGTCGTATGCGGTCTTCTCGACACCGGGCACCACCACATCGAGCACCTTGAGGGCCTCGGCGATGACCTCGGGGCCGATACCGTCGCCCGGAATGACAGCGAGTTTCATGAAATCCATGCTCCGTTTCGATAACGCGCGGGTGGTCCTCTCCGCGCTGACAGGAGAGTCCCGGCCACCATAGCGGGTGCCGCCATGACCCCTTTCACCAGGGCGAATCGCTCCCAACCAGTGGGATCGACGCGGTCGCGCGAAGCTCTCGATCGGCGGATCGCGCCGGTAGTGTCGGGAGGATGTTCGACAATCTCCGTCTCGAGCGCAAACTCCGCCGTCTGGAACGCAAGATCGATCTGATCCTCGAACATCTCGGCATCGACGATCCCGACAGCGCCATCGACTACACCGCGATCGACGAGCATTTGCTGCGCGGCAAGAAGATCCACGCCATCAAGGCGTACCGCGAGCAGGATCCGACGGCCAGTCTGGTCGAGGCGCGCGACGCGGTCGAAGCCCGCGATCGCCGCTGACGGCGGTCACCCACCCCACCGAACGCACCGGGCCCCCTCCACTTTCCGTGGAGGGGGCCCGTATCGCGTTGCGCGAGATCTACTAGTCGAGGCTGACCAGGGCGACCTTGGCGGCGCCGACGGCCTCGGCGATGGCGGCCTGGATGTCGGCCGGGACCTCCTTGTTGACGCGAAGGACGACGGTGGCGCCCTCGTCGCTCAGGTCCTGGGTGAGCTGGGCGGCCAGGATGTCGATGCCCGCGTCGCCGAGCTTGGTGGCCAGGCGGCCGAGCTGACCCGGCTTGTCCTCGTAGGCGAGGACGGCCAAGTTCAGGCCCTCGGCGCGCATGTCGTAGTTGCGGCCGTTGATGTTGACGATCTTCTCGACCTGGGCGGGCTCGGTCAGGGTACCGGCCACGTTCAGGGTGCGGCCGTCGCCGAACACGGCGCGCAGGTCCACCAGGCTGCGGTGGGTCGGGGACTCGCTGTGGGTGGTGACGGTGGCCTCGAGGCCCCGCTCCTTGGCCAGCGACGGGGCGTTGACGAAGGTCACCGAGTCCTCGATCAGAGCCGAGAACACGCCGCGCAGCGCCGAAAGCTCCAGCACCGCAACGTCTTCCGAGGACAGCTCGCCGCGCACCTGGACCTCGATGGAGACCGGCAGCTCGTCGGCGAGGGCGCCCAGCAGCGCGCCCTGCTTGCGGACGATGTCCAGCCACGGGGCGACGATCTCGTTGACCGCGCCACCGGTGACGTTCACCGCGCCGGGCACGAACTCGCCCGCGAGGGCCAGCTGCACGGACTTGGCGACATCGGTGCCGGCGCGGTCCTGGGCCTCGGCGGTGGAGGCGCCCAGGTGCGGGGTGACGACGACCTGCGGCAGCTCGAACAGCGGGCTGTCGGTGGACGGCTCGGTCTCGAACACGTCGATGCCGGCGCCGCGCACGTGGCCGGAGGTGATGGCGTCGGCCAGGGCCTGCTCGTCGATCAGACCGCCGCGGGCGGCGTTGACGATGATGACGCCCTTCTTGGTCTTGGCCAGGGTCTCCTTGTTCAGCATGCCCTTGGTCTCAGGAGTCTTGGGCAGGTGAATGGAGATGAAGTCGGCGCGCTCGAGCACCTCGTCCAGGGTCAGCAGCTCGATGCCCAGCTGGGCGGCGCGGGCCGGGGAGGTGTAGGGGTCGTACGCGACGATCTTGGTCTCGAAGGCGGCGAGACGCTGCGCGAACAGCTGGCCGATGCGACCCAGGCCGATGACGCCGACGGTCTTGCCGAAGATCTCGACACCGTTGAACTTGCTGCGCTGCCAGGTGTGCTCGCGCAGGGTGGCGTCGGCGGCCGGGATCTGGCGCGCGGCCGAGAGCAGCAGCGAGACGGCGTGCTCGGCGGCGGTGTGGATGTTGGAGGTCGGCGCGTTGACGACCATGACGCCGCGCTCGGTGGCCGCGGGCACATCGACATTGTCGAGGCCGACGCCGGCGCGCGCGACGATCTTGAGGTTCTTGCCCGCCTCGAGCACCTCGGCGTCGACGGTGGTGGCCGAACGGACCAGCAGCGCATCGGCTTCCGGCACGGCGGCCAGCAGCTCGGGGCGGTTGGGGCCATCGACCCAGCGCACCTCGACATCGGAGCCCAGCGCGTCGACGGTCGACTGGGCGAGCTTGTCGGCGATCAGAACAACAGGACGGCCTGCTTGGCTCACGGTGGGGTACTCCTGAGGATGGGATCCGGGATTTACGGGCGTCAGCTTAGTGGGCTGGGATTCGCGGCGCTGTACCGCCTGGTAGGCAACCGCCATCACAGCCGTGAACTGCGGGTTTCGGCGTGGCCGCGACCGGCGCCGACCGGAACCGGCCGCGCGGTACGGCTTCGGCGGGCCAGTGTGATTCCGGCCGCTGTCTCGGTGGACGGCATCGGACCGGCGACCGCAATATTGGGCAACCGTCCAGGTCGGGGGGTTGCCGCGCCCACGTCCACACGAAAATTCGGGCGCCACTTTCCGCCGATCTTCAGCGCATGAAAACCCGAAAGCCCGGCGTCGGAGCTACGGAGTCCGAGGCCGGGCTTTCGAAAGTCGATTGAACGACGTCAGCAGTCCTTAGCGACCGAAAGAACCGGTCCACAGGGTGTTCAGGATGCCGTGCAGCGCGGCCGAGCCGGTGTCGAGCAGGCCACTGAGAGCAGCGGAACCGGTGTCAATGATAACGGGGATCATGGGAATACCTCTTCTGAAATCCGTACGAACTTTCTGACGTGGAGCCTATCGGGCCGATTTCGCCGGACGTTACGGGGGATTTACGCGATGTGACCGGCGTCACGGGTTCGGAATTCTGTGGCCTCGTTCATATGGTGTCGAATTCCCGCCATATAACGCACCTATCACGCCCCCATTTCTGGGGGCGCGGGCGCGCGGAAAACTCATGGACCAGCGTGATCGCGGGCGCTACCGTCGCCTGCCATGACCCTGCGCTCGATCCCCGCATCCATGGACCCGGCGGTGGTCGCCACGATCGACGGCGAACTCGACCGGATCGCGCGCGAACACCGCGTCGACGTGCTGCTCGCCATCGAGAGCGGCAGCCGCGCCTGGGGATTCCCGTCACCCGACTCGGACTACGACTGCCGTTTCGTCTACCTCCGGCCGATCGACGACTACCTGACGCCGTGGCCCGGCCGCGACGTCATCGAGACGCCCTTGGCAGGTCTGTTGGATGTCAACGGATGGGATCTGGTGAAGGCGCTGCGCCTGCTGGTGAACGGCAACGCGGTGCTCATCGAATGGCTGATGTCGCCGATCGTGTATCGCGGCGACAGCGGATTCCGGGACGAATTGCGCGCGCTGGCGGACGAAATCGCCGACCGGGATCGGGTGGCTCGACATTACCTGCATCTGGGCCGCCGGCAATGGCGTCTCTTCGATTCCAAGCGATCGTTGAAAAAGGTGTTCTACTCTTTGCATCCCGCAATGGCATTGCGGTGGCTACACGAGCATCCGGACAATGCGGTTGCTCCCATGCATTTGCCGACCCTGCTCGGCGAATGTGAGCTGAGCAGTGATTTCGTGGATTCCGTCCGGGAATTGACGGAATTGAAGTCACGCACGCGTGAAATGGGTTCCGGGGAGGTGCCCGCACCGATCGCCGAGTTCATCTCAGCCGAGTTCGAGCGGGCCGCCCTGGAGTTCGCGAAGGTGGATCCGGCCCGGCGGGAACACGCACAGGCCCGCTCAGCCGAGTTCTTCCGACGCCGAGTGCGGGGCTGAGAGAATCCTCCGGGCATCGCCCGCGCCGGCCGGCCGGTTCAGGGGCGAGCTGCGGCTCTGGACCGGCCCCCGGTGACCGCCCCAGATTGGGTCACCCCCAGATGTTGAAATCCATACGTTTCACTTAGGTCGAGCGATAGCTTCTCCTGGCCCGGAACCTCGGGTTCTAGACAGGAGAACGATGATCACAAGCACCCGCCATGGCCGCCGAATCGGCTGTGGCATCACCGGATTGGCCGCGACGGTCGCCATCGTCACGGGCGCCGCACCTACCGCATCCGCCGCCGTCACGTGGGTAAAATTCGAGACGCCGGCGCAAACCTATTACGTCGGAACCGACTACCGCATCACGGCGGGATCCGACCCCGAATCGATGATGGCCTTCTATGACAATGGCCAGTGCATCGGAAAGTCGGCGGCACACTTCAATTCGATACTGGGCGAGACCTTCGCCGCAGTCGTGGAGTGGGTCCCGGCGACGGCGGGGCACCACGTCATCACGGTCGACGACGGTAAGTCCACGAAGACGCTCGCCGTCGACGTCGAGGCAGCCCTGCCCGGCAGCACGCCGGACACCCCTGTCGCACAGGGCGGCTGCAGTCTGTCGAGCCCGTTCCCGACCGGCAGTTCATAATCGCCACAGCGGACACGCACGGCTTCGCCCGCCAGGTCTCCGACGAGTCGCTGCCGCTCGAGGTCGGCTGAAGCCGGATCGCACCGACGCCGCTGCGGCGGCGGTCCTCGACGCGCGGTGAGCGCCAGGCAGAACGGTGGGCTGCCATCCGAGCCAAGGCAGCCGGCGTTCGCCGCATCCAGCTGCCCGAGGCGCGAGCGGAGGTCAGTAGTCGGCTCCCGCGATGACCCGCACGGCCACCGCCTCCGGCCCCGGCTTGGTGCCGCGCACCTCGAATTCGACGCGCTGCCCCTCGGCCAGCGACCGGAATCCGGCGCCGGATAGCGCGGTGTATTCCACGAATACCTCCGGGCCGTCGACGTCCGGGGTCAGGAACCCGAACCCCTTCTCACTGTCGAACCACTTCACCGTGCCGTGCACCATTACCGAACCTTCTCGAACCGACCGGACAATCACGTCCCCCCGCGCGCCGCGGTCCATGGTGTCACGGCCGCGGCTATCGCGGGTGGTCACGCGCTCTGGCCAGCCCCGATGCGACTGCGCTCCGCCCGCGCTCCCTTGCACCGTTATCGGGAACCGGAGCCGCCGCGTATCAGCGGTACCTCCGACAATCCCGGGCGGGCGCGGACCCGCACGCGCGCAACGCGTTTCGCGGCACGCCGGAGCGGGTGTCCGGGCCGGCCCTTCCCCGCGACCCGGACACCCGCATTTCCCGCACCTCGCACCACCGCCTCACCCGGGTCGCGCCCATCCGGCCCGGTGCGGCGGTGCGGCGCGGTGGCCGCTCAGCCCGCTCTCGTATTCGAGGCCGCGTCGCCCGGCGGCTCGGAAACACGCATGGCGTACACCCGTTCGAGGAAGTCGCGGTGCGCGCGCAGGGTGGCGTCGAGCAGTTCGCGCCAGGTGCGGCGATCCACGCGCTGGTCACTGACCAGCGAGGACAGTGATGCCGGGCCGAGGCGATCGATGTGGTCCACGATGAAAGTGAGCCGCCGGCGCGGGAATTGCGCACCGATGCGCGGGTTCTCGTCGAGGAAGTGGTCGAGTTCGTAGAGGTAGTTGACCGCGCGGTTGTACTCCTCGTCGGTGAGGTGGTAGTCCATGCGCTTGATCTCGACGATCCACAGTTCGCCGGAGTCGTGCAGCAGCACGAAATCGGGTTCGCGTTTCTCGCTGCCGATCGTGGTGGTCACCAGCGGCGTCCCGAATTTCTGTGCGTACCAGCGTTCGAAGCTGGCGCGCACGCGTTTGAGGGATTCGTTCATGCCCAGCGGGGTCCATTCGGGGGCGAGCAGCCAGGGCGCGGATTCGATCAGCTCCTGGAAGGGCCGTTCCAGGGAACGGCGGTCGTCGATGAGCGAGCGCAACCGATCCACCACGGCGACCCGTTCGCTGGCGATCTGGCCCAGCGAGTAGATCTCGGCGACGCGGGCGCGTTCGAAGAGCGCGACCACCACGTCCAGCGCGGGGTCGGCGTCCTCGGCGATCTCCTTGAGGGTGTCGAGCAGGCTGCGCTGCGGGCCCAGCGACAGCGCCAGCCGCAGCATGTTCTCCAGGTGCGCGGGATCGTCGAGCGAGGCTCTGTCCTTGTGCGCGACCAGGATTCGCGCCGCGTCCAGCACCGAGTCACGGAACAGGCGGTCCCCGGGGGCGATCGCGTCGAGGGTCTCGTGGATACGGGAGCGTTCCACGAATTCCTCCCAGACCCGGCGGCGAATGGATTTCTCGCCGAGCCGGCCGATCTCCTTGATCAGGGCCTGTCCCCACTCGGCGAGGGCCTCGCCGCGCGGGGAGTTCCAGATGATGTCCTGGCGGTCGGAGCGGACCAGGTCGTCGTCATCGTCGAGCCAGTCCACGTCGATCGCGCCGACCAGGTAGGAGCGCAGTTTGAATTCGCCGGTGAATCCGGAGGAAATACCGAAATCCCGGGTCTGGGCGACGATCTTGCCGCGCGCGTAAATGCGCACCCCGGCCATGGCCTCGTCCCGGTAGGGCTGTTTCGAATAGGCGATCCAGCCGGTCACCGGCAGATATTGCCGGCCGAAGCGGACCGGGACGCGGCTGACATCGATGCGGGTCTCCTCCATGACGTCGATCGGCAGGCGGCTGAGCACGAAGCTCTCCCGGCCGATGGCGTTGCGGACCTCCACCCGCCAGTCCTGGCGTTCGATCCCGAAACGCGCGGCCAGTTGCCGATTCAGTTCGGTTCCCGAATTCACCCTTTTCCGAAAGAAGTTGCGCAGGATGATCGTGGTGCCGCGGGTGGCCGTGACCGTGCCGTCGAGGGCGCCCGGGCGCGGGAAGTAGTCGCTCTCGGTGTCGCAGAGCATGTCGTCGAGGTCCATGACGATGTGGGAGACGGTCCAGCCCATCGGGGTTCGGTCGTCGTCGCGGCTGCCCGCGGTGATCACCTCGATGGTGCGGCAGATGCCGAAGGCGGCCAGTTTCCCGATTCCCTTGCGCCCCATGACCGGACGCCGCCGTTCGCGCGACAGGTCGGAGCCGGTGCGGACCCGCCGGTCCGAGCCCACCATCAGGTAGTGCTCGTTGACCTCGGCCGCGGTCATGCCGTGCCCGTTGTCGGATATCACGATCTCGTAGGCGGGTTCGTCGGCGGCCCTGATGGTTCCGGCCAGCATCGCGCCCCACGGCAGCACCACCTCGACCTCGGTGGCGTCCGCGTCGTAGGAGTTGGCGATGAGTTCGGCCAGCACCGCCGAGACCCGGTCGTAGAGCCGGATGCCGAGCTTGTCGATCGCCAACCGGCTGATGCGCATCGTGTATTTGCGGTCCTCGCGATCCTGCGCGGCCACATGCACGTCGTTGTACATGGTGGGCCCCCAATTGCCCTCGGGGCAGCCTCCGTTCAGCTACCTCTGAATACGATGCAACGCCGATTGATTAACAACGCGCTGAACATTCACCCACCACTTCGTCACGGTGTGATTCCAGGATTCACCTGGCGGTAGCCCAGAGCAACGGCAAGATCTCGGCAACCGCTTCCGTGTCCCGATGGAAGCCGTTGAGTGACAGTCCGGTCGGTTCGGGGCAGAATGCTCCCCGGCGGACAGCGCGGTCCGCCACCCACGGAGACAGGGGGAACGGTGGCCGACAGTCGGATGATCGCGGCACGACAGCGCTTCTTCGGCGCGGACGCCGTGGACCCCGGCAGCGGGGCCGTGCGCGCGGACCGGGTGCTCGTGTCCTGGTTCGGCTGCGCCAGTTTCGCGGTGGCCATGGGCGGGGTGGTGTTCCTGCTGGACGCCTGGGTGCCGCGCGGGCTCACCGCCGGGTACGTGCCGACCACGCCGGAGGAGGTCGCGGCGCTCGAGCCCGCGGCGATCTTCATCGGGCACGGGCATTTCGACCACGCCGCCGACGCCGGGGCCATCGCCGCGGCCGGCGGGGCCGTGGTGCACGGGACGGCCTCGCACTGCGCGACCGCTCGCAAGCAGGTCGGCGGGGCCGAATTGGCCTGCCGGGAACTGGGTTCCGACGCGTCGGCGCCCGGCGACCGCTACGACTTCGAACTCGCGCCGGGGCTGTCGGTGACCGCCGTCCGGCACCTGCACTCGGCCCGCACGCCTCGCCACGAGGGGCCCGACGCCTCCGCACCGATCCGGCCCAGGCCGTGCCTGTGCGATATCCGCGCCTATCCCCCGGGCCGATCCGAGGCCGGACACCTGGCCCGGAACCTGCTCGCGCCGGAGGGCGGGGTGCTGCTCTACCAGTTCCGGCTCGGCGATTTCGTGCTGACGTGGCACGATTCCTCCGGCCCGCTGCTGGACAAGGCGCCGGAGGTTCTCGACGTCCTGCGGGGTCTGCCCACCTCTGATGTACACATCGGCGCGGTGCAGGGCTACAACCAGTTCACCAACGGGCTGCGCGACCCGCGCAGCTACATCGAGGCCCTGCGGCCGAAGGTGTTCGTGCCCAACCATCACGACAACTGGCTGCCGTTGATCACGGCCCGCGGCGAGGCGTTCGTGACCCCGCTGCACGCGGAGCTGGAGCGCCTGCCAGAGGGCTCGCGGCCCGAGATCCGGATGCTGCTGGACCGCGACGACTACCTCGCGCCCGGGAGATTATCGTTCGACCTCGCGCCGAAGGGTTGAGTCGCAACAACGGCGCGGATGATGCCGCTGCCACCGCGAGTGGCCTCGCCCAGCGGCTGTGGCGGCGCCACGAAACAACCGGGGCGCTGGGACTTCCCTGACCGGCTGACACGGCGGTCCGGCGATCGTCGGCTGACCGACCGTACCCGGCAGCGCTGTCCGCCGCGCCGCGCGAGCAGCCGTCGTCGCTGGGGGCGAACTTGACCGCGAGGGCGAACCCGATGCCCGGGTCGCTGACGCCGAATCCGGGGACAAGTCTTACCGCACTATCGGGCACGCTCTCCGCGGGGGGGCACAGGCGGGCAGCACAGATGTCAGCGGAAGCGGAGAACCATTGTGATGCTGGTGGTTCCGGCGAGATTGACCTTGTCGGAGCCGTCGACCGCGACGAATCCGAGGCGCTGGTAGAGCCGGAGCGCCGGATTGTCCTGCCGCACACTCAAACAGACGGCGTCGTAGTCTTTCCGCGCGGCGTCGATGAGCGCGGTCATCAGCGCGGTGCCGAGTCCGGTGCCACGGCTCTCAGGCGCGACACCGATGGCCAGTTCCGGAGTGTCGGCGTCGACGTAGCCGAAGGCCGGGTCCCCGGCGCTGAACAACCGCAGCCAGGCGGCGCCGAGCGGCACTCCGTCGAAGCCGCCGACCACGCCGAGATCGCCTGCGGCTCCCCATCCTTCGACGTAGTGCCCGAGTCCGGACACGTCTCGAAGTTGGTCGGGTGAGTCCATGCCCTGGTCACGGGCGTAGGAGGCTTCGTAGAGCATCGCCCAGAGGAGTTTCTCGTCGGCGGGCTCGGCGGGTCGGATGAACATCGGCTCAGCCGATCACGAATTCCGCTGTTGTGCCAGTGAATTCATGGTTGACGCCGGCGCCGTCGCGGCTGTCACCGGTGTACTGGATGCGGTAGCGGCCCGCGGGCGCGCTGTCGGGCACCGTCCACTGGATGGCGATGGTGGAGGCGGTGTCCTGGCCGGCCGGGCGGGACCAGTGCAGCTCGGTGCACCAGTCGTTGTCGTCGTAGACGCGCCGCCAGTCGTCGCCGCTGCCCCGCTGGATCTCGAAGTAGGTGCCGTCGAGCCGGAAGTCGTTGTTCGGGTGGGCTCCGACGAACTCCACCGAAACCGTCTGTCCCGCCGCGTAGTTCGCCTGCGGCTGGGTCAGCACGTCGCCGTAGGCACGACCGGCATGCGGGGTGTCGGCGGGGACCGGGACGAGCAGGTTGGGCTGCAATCCGAAGGCCCAGTCCAGCGGCGCGGGTCCGCGTCCGAGGTCGACGCGCGCCGCCAAAGCCTTTGCCAGCCGGTCGAATTCCTGCATGTGCGCCGACAGCGTCCACCGTCCGAACAGCGTCTCGCCGCCCTCGTACTGCTGGCTGGCGTACTCCTCCGGCGTGGTCACGTACCCGCAGTACCCGTTGGCGTAACCCTGCAGCAGCACGTTCTCCAGCGGAACGTTGAGCGCCCGCGCCACCAGCCGCCGGATCCGCAGCCCCGACACGACGGTGTACTCCGCGGGCCCCGACGCAAGCACCAGATCGCCGATCCGCATCAACTGCAGCGGCACCACCTGCGGCACCCACGGCCGCGGCGGCAGCACGCCGAGCGGCGCGAGGATCAGCTTGGGCGACTGCACATCCCGCATCCAGTCCTCGATCGGCGAGTTCAATCCGCCGAGCGCCGCCACCATCGGGTTGGCGTCACCTTCTTGCAGGAACGACAGCTGCGAATTCCAGTTGTCCTCGGTACTGGTCGCCATCGCCGCGGCGCCCATCATGGCGGGCGCGGTACGGGCGGGCTTCCCGTCCGGGGTGTACGCGCCGTCGATCGCGGTGTCCGACAGGTCCACGTAATGCAGCACCGAGTCGACGCCGGTGCTGCTCATCGGCGCCGCGGCGTCGAAAGCCTTCCGCCCCGCCTGATACTGACGCTCGCCGATCATCGCGCAGTTGGTGCGATTGTCCTCGGTGGGCCCCGACGGGTGCATCTTCTTGATCCACAAATTCGGCGTCATATCGCCGGCATTGGTCTGCGGGAACGCCGCCACGAATGCGGGCGGCCCATCCAGATGCCGCACCCCCATCTCGTCGTGCTCCCAGCGATAGCTGGCGTACCCCTTGTTGTCCTGCGAGATCAACGTGTTCCGGTCGGTCATCGAGGTCCCGTGCGTGGCGAACCAGGTGATCGCCCCGACATCCTTGCCACCCTGCCGGAACTTCAACACCGTGAGCTGCGGGTCGATGGCATCCGGGAACGCTGCCTTATCCTCGGCCGGATTGTCCTCGAACGCCCCCCGAGACCGGTTCACGCTCGCGTCATGCAACTCCCCGCGCCCGAGCATGATCGCCCCCGGCGCCAAATTCTCGTGCGCGTTGACGATCGCCTTGACGATCCCGCTCACCTCGGCCTCATACGAGTTCTGCTGAAACCCCATGGCCGCTAGCGAATACGCGTACTCCCGCGCGGTCCCACCACAAGAGTTGTGATTGTGCGTCGCATTGAGGTTGACGTTCCGCTCGGTGTACAACCCACCGAACCGCTGCTGCAACTGCTGCATCACCACCAGATGCACCGACTGGAACAAACAGGCATTGTCCGTATTGACGAACACCACCCGATCCCCTGTCGCCTGATCCACCACGACATAGGCGCGCGCATAACACCGCGACAACAGCCCCGTGGTGATCTGATCAGCCTCCGAATACCCCATCATCCCCTGGCCCGCAGGCGCACCGGTGATGTCAGCGATCCCCACGCCAACCAGATAACCCGCCCCAGCTTCCCGATGCTTGATGGGCTGCGCCCCAACAATATTCGCACCGAACGCCACACTGGCCCCGACGCCACCAACAGCAGCGCCAGCCAACACAGCCCGCCGGGACAGACTCATAAGACCCTCACAATCCTCACCGCGCCACCACGACCCAGCCGCTCGACGCCAAAGAGTGAACCTGTTCCATTTCAGGTTGCCCGAAGACTAGTCGGTCACTTGACCAATTTCTAGCCATCCGTCCAGAATCGCCCCCGCCACCCTATCCGCCGCAGCCCCACCTCGCCCCTCATACGCGCCGATACCGCCAGGTCACCGCCAGTCCGCCCGGCATTCTTCACACCCTCAGGGTTGTCCACAGCTCGCGGTGTTCGCCCAGTTGGAGGTGGACCGTCACCTCACCAGCTCTGCCACGCTCGGATAGTGATCCGCACCCGCGCCGAACTCCGAGCCGACGGCATACCCGACAGCACCATCGACTATCGCTGCCGCCAGGGCACTTCGACCCGACTGCTTCCCGGGATCTACTGCGCCGTCGAGCCGACCACCCTCGTGAAATGCCACGCGGTGATCAGTTGGCTCCCGTCCGCCGTCCTGAGCCACCGCACCGCGGCCTGGCTGGCCGGAATGCTCCCCGAACCGCCTCAGATCGAGGCGACCGCTCCGACCACCATCCGCCGAAAGACACCACCTTGGTTGCATCTCTACCGCCGTGACCTCCGGCCGGACTGGGTCGACCTCACAGCCGACCTTCCGGTGACGTCCGTTGCCCGCACTCTGCTGGATTGCCTCCGGGTCCTCTCGAAGTCCGAAGCCGAGGCTTTGATCGACAATCACGCCGGTCATACTGTGCGACCACAGGATCTGCTCGACCTCTGTTCGGGCTTGCACGGCTCGCCTGCCTTGCGCGCGCACCTCAGAGCCGCCGCAGCAGGCTTCGCCTCGGAACCGGAACGGATTTTCGGCCGCGCCATGCTCGAGCGCAATATCCGTCTACTCCAGAACCATCCAGTCGGCCAGTACACGTGCGACTTCGTGGATGAACGCTCGTCCACCATCGTCGAGATCGACGGACGCGAGTTCCATTCGAGCCCGGCAGCGTTCCGACATGATCGCCGTCGGCAGAACGCTCTCGCCCTCGAGGGGTGGTTCATCCTTCGGTACGCCGCGGCCGACGTCTTCCAACGTCTGGATGCGTGCGCGGACGAAGCAGCTGCGGCGATCCGCCACCGCCGCCGAACCCGCTGGCACCCCTGACTGTCCTATCCCTCCAAAACACCCCTCCCTTAGTCAGTTTCCTGGCCGGCAGCCACCCGTTTTGGAGCCGGAGGCCAACCACACCTCCAAGCAATCGTTAAGCCACCCTCAAGGTCACCACGATCAACTACCTCTGCGGAGCACTTCCGTTCCAGCACAAATCAATTGATATCGAGCCGCAAAGGTGAAAAGCATGGGACCGACGTCCGCAGTCAGAATCGCACTCGCAGCCGCCGCGACCGCGACCGCGGCAACCGGCATGGCCGCGCCGGCGCACGCCGACCTCTATCCGAACGCCTGCCTATACGTGGACAACCAGTTGGCCGGCACCGCCTACATCACCGTCCACAGCAGCATTCTCGGCGATGTCGACTGGGACATCAGCCCTTACACGTTGTCCTCCTTGAACTACAACGACAACCCCATCGCGACCGCCACCGGCGGATGGAACATCAGCTACACCCCCGGCAGCGCACAAACCTCCTGGCGCTACGAGCCCGGCTGGGCCCCTGCGTCGGGCTGCAATGGCTCCTGGGTGTTCACCATCAGCTAGCTGCCTACTCGGTCTCGGCCGCCAACGCGATCAACCGCGCCCGCACCAGATCGGGCCGCTCGTCGACGACGAAATGCCCGCACCTGTCCACCAATTCGAGCGTGTAGTCGTCCGCCTTGGTTGTCTCCGCCGCGGCCAGCGAATAGTGCACCGCCGCATCGTCTTTCCCGAACAGCGCCCGCACCGGCACCGATGCCCGCCGGCGCTCCGGATTCCGTATCGACGCAGGCACCTCCCGCAACAGGAACGTCCGATACGTATCCCGCGCAGCCCGCGCAACCCGCGGATCCTTGAACCGATCCGCGAAGATCGCAATCGTCTCCGGATCGAACCGACCCTCCCCCTTGGCAGCCGCCCCGAAAAGGGCCTCCAAGAACCGCGTCCGCTGCTGCAACGGCACCCCCACACTCGCCATCAACGGCTGATACGCCAACAGCCGCCAGAACTGCCGAGCCACCACACCAGCCGGCGCCCACGGATGCGCCATATTGCAGACCAGGAACCCCCGAAACCGCTCAGGCTCCCGCAGAATCATCCGAAACCCGACGAACCCACCCCAGTCATGCCCGACCAGCAGTGTCTTCCCCTCCAACCCGAGCGCATCCATCAGCGCAAACAAATCACTCGCCACATCATCCTTGGCCCACCGATGCCCCGCGGCCCCCGACCACCCGTACCCCGGCAGATCCGGCGCAATCACCCGCATCCCCACCGGCGGATTCCCCAACAGATCCCGGTACACATAGTGATGCTGCGGCCACCCATGCAACGCCAACACCGGCTCCCCCTCCCCAGCCTCCGTCACGTGGAATCGAGCACCCCGCGCTTCCACATAGCTTCGACGAACACCCGGGATTACCGGCGGATCCTGATCAGCAGTCATAACCCACGCTAGCGCCCTCAGATCAACTGCACCACAGGCAAACTGCAACAGACACGGTCGCGCAAACAAGATCGACAAGCTGCACCACCGGTGGCATGCTCTCAGCATGAGTATCGGGGCGGAGAAGATCCTCAGGGGACAGATCATCGAGCATCTCAAGGGGATCGTCAGCGCATCGGGAACCGTGACGCGCGAACAACTTTGGGACTTCGATCTCGATGGAACAACGCACCGGCTGATCGATCGAAGTCGCGGCATCCGCAACCCGAGGGATATGCAGGCCACGCTATCGATCATGTCCGCACCTGACGGCCCCTATACCGATCAAGACCTTGACGGGTCATTGTTCGCCTATGCCTATCGAGAGGGCACCGTCGATGGCGACAATGCGAAGCTACGCCGGGCATACGAGCTCGAGCTGCCCATCATCCTGCTTCGCAGGCTATCCCCGGGCGTCTATGTTCCTATCTGCCCGGTCTACGTCGTGGAGGACGATACGGAAAAGCGGCAGTTCCTGATCGCACTCGACGCCGACCTACTGAACATCGCACAACCATCGAGTCCCACCCCACTCGAGCGGAAGTACGTCAGCCAGATTACGAAGCGTCGACTACACCAGCCGGAATTCCGCGCACGGGTACTCCTCGCCTACAAGTCGCGATGCGCTGTCTGCCGCCTGGACCATGGGCGTTTGCTGGACGCGGCGCACATCATTCCCGATCCGGACGAGGACGGTACTCCAACTGTCGATAACGGCCTGAGTCTGTGCAAGATCCACCATGGTGCCTACGACACAGCACTGCTCGGGATCGACCCGAACTATCGCATTCACATCAGTCCTCAGCTGCTCGGGTCGAACGAAAGCCCCGTCATCCAGTACGGGTTTCAACAGCTGAACGGCGGAGAAATCGCCTTACCGACCCGCACCTCAGACCGGCCCGACACTGACCGGCTACGCATTCGCTTCGAACGCTTCCAGGAGGCGTGCTGACATGGCACGAGTGCTCCGCCTGACACCGGGCCAGCAGCGGATCGAGGCACATGACGTAGACAAAGGCGTTGACTGCGAGCACAAGAAGGTCACCGATGACGGTGGAGACACTCTGCTCCACCTGTCGACCTTCGGCTCCAAGAATCGGGAGTCTCATCGCAAGAGCAGCCAATCCCTGCAGTTCGACGCCGGGATCGCCGCCGAGCTGGTGGACATTCTCCGAGACACGTTCGGCGATGATGCTCTGCAGCTGAACCTGCAGCCGCGGCTGGATGTCGCTTTCCCTGCGGGCGGAACCACAGCGGATGTTCGGTCGCTCGCGCACCTCTATCGAAAGAACCCCGAGGTATTTCGAGCACTGATCAGCAGCGACGACACGGCCGCCGATGTGGTTGCGTTGGCCAACCGTAGGAAACAAGTCGAGACTTTCAGCCGACTGATGACGGATGACGACTATTTCGATGCAGTGCGGAAGACGAACTTTCCGAATCAGGGATGCGAAGCGGTCTGGCAGGATTTCTTCGAAAGGAATCCCTGGATCTTCGGCGTCTCGCTCTCGGGTCAGTTGTTGACCTCGTGGAGTCCGGACAAGCTGGAGCAGGTGGTCGCCGGCCACTCGATCGCGTCGGTCGGAAAACGCACCGATGCACTGCTCCGGACTTCCGGCCGTATCCAGTCAATGGTTTTCGCCGAGATCAAAACGCACCGGAAAGAACTGCTCGAACCAGTCCGGGAGCCCTACCGCTCCGGGTGCTGGGCTCCGTCATTCGAATTGTCCGGCGGCGTGGTCCAGATCCAAGGAACAGTTCATCGCGCGGTGACACAGATCGGCGAGCGACTGAACGATACTGCCGCGGATGGCAGTGACATCCCTGGCAAGTTCACCTATCTATTGCGCCCGCGGTCGTATCTGGTCATCGGCAATCTCGCGAGTCTGTACGGCGAGAGCGGCGGCGAGAATCAGGACAAGGTGCGTTCTTTCGAGCTCTACCGCCGCGAACTGGTCCAACCCGAAGTCGTTACATTCGACGAGCTTTTGGCTCGGGCCGAATGGACGATCGAATCCGCCATGACCGACTCCGAAGCCGACAGCCGCTGACCCTCAGCGTGAGAGGCCGTTTCAGACGCTGATACCGCCCGCGAGGGCGCCGAGCGAACGTACCGCCAAGTCTGCCGGAGAGCCCGGGCCGGTGGCCGGGGCGTTGTCGGATGCCCACTGTTCCACGGCAATTCGGATGGCACCCGCTGCGGCGGCCGCAAGGAGGCGGAGCTGCAAAGGGTCCGCGGTAGGACCGGCCAAATCGGTGAGGACGCGGAGTAGGTCGCGTTCGCCTTCCAGGTTGATGCGGTGCCAGAGGGTGCGGAGGGCTGGGTCGTCGTCCATGGCGTGGATGAGGCCGCGGGTGGTTTCCAGGTCTTCGAGGGCGCCGTCGAAGGTGAGGGAGGTTTGGATGGCCGCTTCCAGTTCGGAGAGGGTGGGGAGGCGGCGGGGGCCGGCGGCTACCAGCTCGAGCCAGCGTTGGGCGCCGGTGGCCAGGAGGGGTTCTACCGCTTCCTCCTTGGTGCGGGCGTAGCGGTAGAAGGTGCGCAGGGCCACGCCCGATTCGGAGGCGATCTGCTCCGCCGTCACCTCGGAGGTTCCGTGTTCCGCGAACAACCGCGCGGCGGTTCGGGCTATGTCCATGCGGGTTTCTTGTTTGCGGCGTTCGGCGAGGGTGGGGCGGAGTATGGGGTGGGCGGACATTTTCACCTCCTTTGGGTGGGCTGGTTGAACCAATCCTAGTCGACGGGATGCCAGTCTGGCATGGCGTGCCACATAGGCGTAACGTGTCTTGTAGAGGCTGGAACATAGCTAAGGAGAGTCGCAATGGAGCGTTTTGACGGGCGTCGAGTAGTGATCACCGGGGCTGGGTCGGGGATTGGGCGGGCTACCGTGCACCGGATCCTGGCCGAGGGTGGGCAGGTTGTGGGGGCTGACGTCAATGAGGCGGGGCTGGCGGAGACTGCCAAGCAGGCGGCGGAGAACGGGAATGGGGATCGGCTTACGACCCTGACCGTGGATATCTCGGATGAGGCGTCGGTGAAAGCTGGGGTGGCTGCCGCTACCGAGGCGCTCGGCGGGATCGATGCGCTGATCAATGCGGCGGGGATTCTGCGGTCGGCGCATACGCATGAGCAGCCGGTCGAGGATTTCAACAAGATTATCGCCATCAATCTGACGGGCACCTTCTTGATGATCAAGGAGTCGCTGCCGCAGTTGCTGGCTTCGGACAAGGGTGTGATCGTCAACTTCACCTCTACGTCCGCGTTCTTCGCGCACCCGTACATGTCCGCGTATGCGGCGTCCAAGGGCGGGATCATGTCGATGACGCACGCGCTGGCCGCGGAATACTCCAAGCAGGGGCTGCGTGTGGTCGCTGTTGCGCCGGGGTCGATTTCGAGCGATATGACCAGCGGCCGGGGGCCGGGTCTGCCCGCGGACGCCGATCTGAGCCTGTTCATGAAGCTGGCGCCGGGTATCGGGCAGGGCTTCGCGTCGCCGGACACGGTGGCCGGTGTGGTGGCCATGCTGGCGTCGGATGACGGTGCGTTCATCACCGGTACCGAGATCCGGATCGACGGCGGCACGCACTACTGATCCACTGCCACAGTCGAATTGCGAACGGCCCCGCGGGAGGAATCCTGCGGGGCCGTTGCCGTGCAATGAGTTTCAGGGTGTCTCGGGGTGAATGTCATACAGAAGGACCATTCGGCCCTGAATTCACAGGAAAAGCATTCCCCGCGCGGAGGTTACTGGGGCATTGTGCAGATCATGAAGCAGACATTTCTACGCCGGACGGCGGCCCGCGTGGCCGTCGCCGGTGCTATTGCTGTGATTCCTCTTGCGGCTGTGACGATTCCGGCGAGCGCCGAGGTGCCCGTCGACAGCGCGCCCGCCGACGTCGCCTGGCCGCACCAGCAGAACAACCCCTGGTGGGATCGGGACCGCGGTCACGACCGGGATCGGGATCGGGACGCCTGGTGGCGCGATCGCGATCGCGACGACTGGAACCGCCCCCACCGCCACGACAACGACTGCTGGTGGCGGCACATGCTGCCGGGCAGCTTCGGCAGCTGGTAACCACGCTCGCGCGGCCCTCCTTCCCGCGCGAACGGCGAAGGCCCGCCACGGGATTCCCCGGCGGGCCTTCGCGCATTCAGGTCAGGGCTGCCGTAATAGCGCGCGCGGTCCACTGCGCGTAGCGATCCAACGACCAGCCGCGGGCGAGGACCAGCAGTTCGTAGAACTCCACGGCGATGGAGGTCCACAGGACGTCGCGGACTTCGTCGAGGTCGAGCCCGTCGCGCAGCTGCCCGGTATCCAGCAGATGGCGCCCGAACATGGTCATGCCCGCGAGCCGCTCGTCGAGCAGCTTCTGCCAGACCTCCACCAGCGCGTCATCGGTGTGCCGCCCGTCGCGAATGAGGATCTGGACCTTCGCGGAGCGCTGCTGACGCAGGGCCAGGCCGTCGATATAGAGCTCGATCTTGCGCCGCACGTCGGGTTCGGCCAGCGCGTTCTGGACGGACGAACGCTGCGCGACCGGCACTTCTTCGTCGTCGCCCCCGATCACGAAGTCGAAAACCGCCTTGGCCAGTGCGGCTTTGGTGCCGAACGCCTTGTAGACGAACTCCGCCGAGACCCCCGCCAGACGCGCGACCGCCGCGATCGACGTCGCACGGAAACCGTCCCGCTCGAACAGCTCCTGCGCCGCCACCACGACCGCCCGCCGACGCCCTCGTGCCTGGTCCCGGCGTCGGGAGGCGTCGTATGACCTCTTGACTTCGTTCATCACCCGTCCGATACTTTAGATACAGTCTAACTGTATCCATTTGGGGCAATGATGAACGCCAACTTCACGGCCGTATCCAGCGACCCGAAATCCACTGCGATCCGCAGCATCCACACCATGGCGCGCGGCAGCCGCGCAGACTTCGACGAGGTCATCGCCGAGGACGGCTTCACCCGGGAACGCCGGGCCGCGCCGCCGGCGGCGAAGGGAAACGGGCCCGCGGCCTTCTACGAACTGGCGCGGTGGCTGCGGGCCGCATTCGAGGGTTTGTCGTACGAGATCCACCACGCCGTCACCGACGGCGATCTCGTCACGGTCAACTCGACCATGCGCGGTCGCCACACCGGCGCCATCGTCTTCCACACCGCGGACGGCCGGGTCGACACCGTCTTCCCGGCCACCGGCAAGCCCTTCGCGATCACCCAATCCCATTGGTTCCGAATCGACAACGGCAAGATCGCCGAGCACTGGGCGAATCGTGACGACCTCGGGATGGCACAGCAGCTCGGCTGGGTCCCCCCGAACCCCGTCTACCTGATCCGGATGGCGTGCGCGAAACGCCATGCCCGGCACCAACTACGACGAATGGCACGCCCATGACCACCCGAACCATCCACGGCGAGGCCCTGTTTCCGCTCGGGCCGGAGCAGACCTGGGATCTCGTCTTCGGTGACGAGATGAAGCACTTGGTCGAGTTGTCCGACTCGATCGCGGCGGTCGAGCACTACGAGATGCGGGCCGACGGCACTCCCCGCTACGTGATGGTGACCAAGGTCGGCCCCGGCGCCATCCGCAGTACCTCCGACTACACCGTGTACGAACGACCCTGCCGCTCGGTCAACGCGGTGCTCGACAGTCCCTTCGGGGGCCGGTACGAGATCGACTTCCACCCCGAGGGACAGAACACCCGGGTCGCCTACCGCTGGCACATCGAACCGACCGCCACGTTCGCGAGAATCCTGCTGCCGGTCATCGCACCGCTGCTGGCCCGATCCCTGCGCGTGGATCTGGAGAAGGTCGCGCGCCGCGCCGCCGCGTGACGCCGGCGTGCCCAACCGGGGAGGGAGCAGCCGGACACGACGACGAAAGGGCCCGGCATCCGAATCGGATGCCGGGCCCTTTCGAGTACCTGAAACCTTACGCGGTTTCGGTGATCGGGCGGTCGACCCAGCTCATCAGGCTGCGCAGCTGCGCGCCGGTGACCTCGATCGGGTGCTCGGCGTTGGCCTTGCGCAGACCCTCGAGCTCCTTGTTGCCACCCTCGACGTTGGCGACCAGGCGCTTGACGAAGGTGCCGTCCTGGATGTCGGTCAGGATCGCCTTCATGCGCTCCTTGGTGCCGGCGTCGATGACGCGCGGGCCCGACAGGTAGCCACCGAACTCGGCGGTGTCGGAGACCGAGTAGTTCATGCGGGCGATGCCGCCCTCGTACATCAGGTCGACGATCAGCTTGAGCTCGTGCAGGACCTCGAAGTAGGCCATCTCCGGCGCGTAACCGGCCTCGACCATGACCTCGAAACCGGTCTTGACCAGTTCCTCGGTGCCACCGCAGAGCACGGCCTGCTCACCGAAGAGGTCGGTCTCGGTCTCTTCCTTGAAGGTGGTCTTGATGACGCCCGCGCGGGTGCCGCCGATGCCCTTGGCGTAGGACAGGGCCAGCGCCTGACCGGTGCCGGTCGGGTCCTGGTCGATGGCGATCAGGGCCGGAACGCCCTTGCCGTCGGCGAACTGGCGACGCACCAGGTGGCCGGGGCCCTTGGGGGCGACCATGCCGACGGTGACGTTGGCCGGAGCCTTGATCAGACCGAAGTGGATGTTCAGGCCGTGGCCGAAGAACAGCGCGTCGCCGTCCTTCAGGTGCGGCTCGATGTCATTGGTGAAGATGGAGGCCTGCGCGGTGTCGGGCGCGAGCACCATGATCACGTCGGCCCACTCGGAGACCTCGGCGGGGGTGCCGACGGTCAGGCCGGCCTCTTCGGCCTTGGCACGGGACTTCGAGCCCTCCTTGAGGCCGATGCGCACGTCGACGCCGGAGTCGCGCAGGCTCAGCGAGTGGGCGTGGCCCTGGCTGCCGTAGCCGATCACGGCGACCTTCTTGCCCTGGATGATCGACAGATCGGCATCGTCGTCGTAGAACATCTCGACTGCCACAGTGGTTCCCTTCAGATTGTTTGGTTAGTGAGAAGTATCGGGCCAGCGGTTATCGCGGGCTTTATCGGGTCGCGGTGATGGACTTGGGTCCGCGGCCCACGGCGACAACGCCGGACTGCACGATCTCACGGATGCCGTACGGCTCCATCATGCGCAGCAGCGCGTCCAGCTTGGAGCGGGTGCCGGTGGCCTCGATGGTCAGCGCGTCGGGCGACACGTCGATCACCTTGGCGCGGAACAGGTTCACGGCCTCGATCACCTGGGTGCGCACACTCGCGTCGGCGCGCACCTTCACCAGGATCAGTTCACGGGCGACCGAGGAATCGGTGTCCTGCTCCACGATCTTGATGACATTGACCAGCTTGTTGAGCTGCTTGGTGACCTGCTCGAGCGGCAGGTCCTCCACGGTCACCACGATGGTCATGCGCGAGATCTCCGGGATCTCGGTGCCACCGACCGCGAGCGACTGGATATTGAAGCCACGCCGGGAGAACAGCGAGGCCACGCGGGCCAGCACGCCGGGCTTGTCCTCCACCAGCACGGAGAGGGTGTGGGTGGTGGTCATTCCTCGGTCCCCTTCTGGGAGGCGCGCTCGTGGGCGGCCAGCGAAGCCTTCTCGTGCGACATGGCCTCGTGGATGACGGCCGGCTCGGAAGCCTGCTCGTCGTCGTCGAACAGCGGGCGGATGCCGCGCGCGGCCATGATCTCGTCGTTCGACGTGCCGGCGGCGACCATCGGCCACACCTGCGCGTCCTTGCCGACGATGAAGTCGATCACCACGGGACGGTCGTTGATCGACTGCGCCTCGCGGATCGCGGCCTCCACGTCCTCTTCCTTCTCCACGCGAATACCGTGGCAGCCCAGCGCTTCCGCGAGCTTCACGAAGTCGGGGATGCGCAGGGTGTGGGTGCCCAGGTCGGTGTTGGAGTAGCGCTGCTCGTAGAACAGGGTCTGCCACTGGCGGACCATGCCCAGGTTGCCGTTGTTGATCAGCGCGACCTTGATCGGCACGCCCTCCACGGCACAGGTGGCCAGTTCCTGGTTGGTCATCTGGAAGCAGCCGTCACCGTCGATGGCCCAGACCTCGGAGTCCGGCATGCCCATCTTGGCGCCCATGGCCGCGGGCACCGCGTAACCCATGGTGCCCAGACCGCCCGAGTTCAGCCAGGTGCGCGGGTTCTCGTACTTGATGAACTGCGCGGCCCACATCTGGTGCTGGCCGACGCCGGCACAGTAGATCGCCTCGGGACCGGCCAGCTGACCCAGCTTCTCGATCACGAACTCCGGCGACAGCGAACCGTCCGACGGGGTCTTCCAGCCCAGCGGGTAGGCATCGCGGATACCGCTCAGGTAGCCCCACCACTCGGTCAGGTCCAGCAGCGGGGTCTTGCCGCCGGTGGCCGGATCGGCCTTCAGCGTCTCGATCAGCTCGGTGATGACCTCGCGGCAGTCACCCACGATCGGCACGTCCGCGTGGCGGTTCTTGCCGATCTCGGCGGGGTCGATGTCGGCGTGGATCACCTTGGCGCCGACCGCGAACGAGTCCAGCTGGCCGGTGACGCGGTCGTCGAAACGCGCGCCCAGGGTGATCAGCAGATCCGAACGCTGCAGCGCCGCAACGGCTCCCACGGTGCCGTGCATACCCGGCATACCCATGTTGAGGGTGTGGGTGTCGGGGAACGCGCCGCGCGCCATCAGGGTGGTGACCACCGGGATGCCGGTCAGCTCGGCCAGTTCGAGCAGCTCGGCCGAGGCGTCGGCCTTGATCACGCCGCCGCCGACGTAGAGCACCGGAGCCTTGGACTCCATGATCATGCGGGCGGCCTCGCGGACCTGCTTGCCGTGCGGCTTGGTGACCGGACGGTAGCCGGGCAGCTTCATCTCCGGCGGCCACGAGAACGTGGTCTGCGCCTGCAGCACGTCCTTCGGGATGTCGACCAGCACCGCGCCGGGACGGCCGGTGGAGGCGATGTGGAACGCCTCGGCGATCATCCGCGGGATGTCGATCGGGTCGGTGACCAGGAAGTTGTGCTTGGTGCACGCCATGGTGATGCCGGAGATGTCGGCTTCCTGGAAGGCGTCGGTGCCGATCAGCGAACGGCCGACCTGGCCGGTGATGGCGACCAGCGGCACCGAGTCCATCTGCGCGTCCGCGATCGGGGTGACCAGGTTGGTCGCGCCCGGACCGGACGTGGCCATGCACACACCCACCTTGCCGGTGGCCTGCGCGTAGCCGGTCGCGGCGTGACCCGCGCCCTGCTCGTGGCGGACCAGCACGTGGCGGACCTTCGTGGAATCGAAGAGCGGGTCGTAGACGGGAAGAATCGCACCGCCCGGAATGCCGAATACCGTGTCGACGTCCAGTTCCTCGAGCGAACGGACGACCGACTGCGCGCCGGTGACCCGCTCGGGCGGGACCTGGCGGCGGTTCGGGGTCGCGGCCGGAGCCGCGGTCGGCTGAGTGGCCGAAGGCGCCGGCTTGCGGGCCGAGGGCCCGGGCCGTGCGGTAGGTGCGCTCACCGTCTTGGTTCCTTACTGCTTGTCGTTCCAGTCGTGGACTTGCCTGAACACAAAAAAGCCCCCGACAGCCATGGGCTGTTCGAGGGTGGCGCGTCGCAGCTGCGAGCTGACGTAATGGACCTACAGTCGTCGGCTCAGCGCTGGACGCGCCGGCCGATTACGAGCAACTCGATTCGATTCACGCGCTCGACGGTATGCGCGCGCTACTCGTTCAGTCAAACAGCTGACCTATGGGGTCTCATTATGTGAGACAGTGCGGTTGTTCGGGTCCGTTCACCATGATGCGAGGATGTGGGTGTGTCCTCACAGCATCAGTCCGTGCCACCTGCTCGATCGTCCCACACGCCCGGTGCCGAATCGGACGCGGGTCGCGTGATCCGCATCCCCCGGCTCGCTCACCTCGGGGTGTTCATCCTGCTGTTCTCCGTGGCCTTCCCGTTCTTCGGGGCGCCCAAGGTGCTGTGGATCCTGTTCGCGATCCCGGCCGCGCTGGTGGTGTGGATCGAGCGGACCCGGACCACCGTCTCGGACAACGGCATCGACGCCCGCACCCTGTTCGGCTCCCGGCACATCGACTGGGCCGACGTGCGCGGGCTGGTCATCCCCAAGCGCGGGTACCTGCGGCTGCACCTGGCCGACGACACCGATGTGACCTTGCCCGCAGTCGGCTACAACCGGCTCGCCGACCTCGTGGACGCCTCGGGCGGGCGCATCCCGGACCCGTTCGCCCAGGAGCCGGAAGAAACCGACGAACCGGTCGAAGCGGACGAATCTCACACCGAAGGCACCGAGACCGAGGGCGAATCCGGCAAGTCCTAGGCGTTTCGAGGGTGCAGAGTTTCCACCGGCGGTAATCGGGGTCATGGGCCGGGAGTAACGTTGAGAGCCGCCGGAAGAACGTCGCGAGACCCGAATTCTCGTGTCGTGAACCACCGGACAGTCGCTCAACAGCCCCCTGCGACACGAACCGAGGACCAATGCCACCGCTTCGCTCACGCACCACCACCGTCGGACGCAATGCCGCGGGCGCTCGCTCGCTCTGGCGCGCGACCGGCCTCACCGACTCCGACTTCGGGAAGCCGATCGTCGCCATCGCGAACTCCTACACCCAGTTCGTACCCGGCCACGTGCACCTGAAGGACGTCGGCGAGATCGTGGCCGAGGCGGTGCGGGCGGCCGGTGGCGTCCCGCGCGAATTCCACACCATCGCCGTCGACGACGGCATCGCCATGGGTCACGGCGGCATGCTGTACTCGCTACCCTCGCGCGAGATCATCGCCGACTCGGTGGAGTACATGGCCAACGCCCACACCGCCGACGCGCTGGTCTGCATCTCCAACTGCGACAAGATCACCCCCGGCATGCTGAACGCCGCCATGCGGCTCAACATCCCGGCCGTGTTCGTCTCCGGCGGCCCGATGGAGGCCGGCAAGGCCGTGATCGTGGACGGCGTCGCGCAGGCCCCGACCGACCTGATCACCGCCATCTCCGCCAGCGCCTCGCAGGCCGTCAGCGACGAGGGCCTCAGCGAGGTCGAGCGCTCCGCCTGCCCGACCTGCGGCTCCTGCTCGGGCATGTTCACCGCCAACTCGATGAACTGCCTCACCGAGGCGCTGGGCCTGGCGCTGCCGGGCAACGGCTCCACCCTGGCCACCCACGAGGCCCGCCGCGCGCTGTTCCAGAAGGCCGGCAAGGTCATCGTGGACATCGCCACCCGCTGGTACCGCGACGACGACGCCTCGGTGCTGCCGCGGAACGTGGCCAACGCCAAGGCCTTCCGCAACGCCATGGCGCTGGACGTGGCCATGGGCGGTTCCACCAACACCGTGCTGCACACCCTGGCCGCCGCGCAGGAGGGTGAGATCGACTTCGATCTGCAGACCATCGACGAGATCTCGCGTCGCGTGCCCTGCCTGTCGAAGGTCTCCCCCAACTCCGACTACCACATGGAGGACGTGCACCGCGCCGGCGGCATCCCGGCCATCCTCGGCGAGCTGCGCCGCGGCGGGCTGCTGGAGACCGACGTGACCACCGTGCACACCGCCTCCTTCGACGAGTGGCTCGACACCTGGGACGTGCGCTCCGGCAAGGCGTCCGACGAGGCCGTGCAGCTGTTCCACGCCGCGCCCGGCGGGGTCCGCACCACCGAGCCGTTCTCCACCGCCAACCGCTGGTCCTCGCTGGACACCGACGCCGAGGGCGGCTGCATCCGCGACGTCCCGCACGCGTACACCGTCGAGGGCGGCCTGTGCGTACTGCGCGGCAATATCGCTCCCGACGGCGCGATCCTCAAGACCGCCGGCATCGACGAGGACCTGTTCACCTTCGAGGGCCCGGCCGTGGTGGTCGAGTCCCAGGAGGAAGCGGTCTCCAAGATCCTGGGCAAGGAGATCCAGCCCGGCGATGTGGTCGTGGTCCGCTACGAGGGTCCTCGCGGCGGTCCGGGCATGCAGGAGATGCTGCACCCCACGTCGTTCCTGAAGGGCGTGGGCCTGGGCAAGGTCTGCGCACTGATCACCGACGGCCGCTTCTCCGGCGGCACCTCCGGCCTGTCCATCGGCCACATGTCCCCGGAGGCCGCCGGCGGCGGATCCATCGGACTCATCGAGAACGGTGACCGCATCCGCATCGACGTGCACACCCGCGCGCTCGAATTGCTGGTTCCCGAAGACGTTCTCGCGGAGCGCCGCGTGAAGATGGAAGCCTCCGAGCGGCCGTGGCAGCCGGTGAACCGGGAGCGCCCGGTCACCACCGCGCTGCGCGCGTACGCCGCGCTCGCCACCTCCGCCGACAAGGGTGCCGTCCGGCGCGTGCCGTAATCGAGAAAGCAAGGGAATGACAATCGAATACATCGGCCAGGCCGAGACCGAATTCGTCGGCAAGGCCGAATCCATGCTGGCCGACTACACGGCGATGCTGCATCGCTCCGACGCCCGCAATGCCGAGGCCCGCGAATTGCTCGCCGACGCCGAGGCCCTGGCGGCCGAGGTGCGTGACCTCGACAATGCCGAGTTCATGGCGACTCCCGACGAGCAGGTTCGGATCGGGGCGCACCGGGCGCTGCTGCAGCGCGAGATCGACGCGAAGTCGAGCCGGGTGCTCCAGCTCCACCAGGAGACCTTCCAAGAGTGGGAAGCCTGGACCGCACGCCAGTGAGGCCGGGGGCAAGCCCCCACACACTCCTCGAGGAGATCCGCGGGGCCCCCGCCCCGCACCCCGGATACGAATCGGCCGGGCTCGATCCAGTGGATCGAGCCCGGCCGCTTGGTTTTTCGAGCCCATGGCCACGTCGTCCGCGGCCGCGGCCTATTACTTGAACGGGCCGATACCGGTGAGCGGGTTGCCGCCGTGCAGGTAGATGTAGACCAGGATGGCCGCGGCCATCGCCGCGACGAACGCGGCCAGGGAGCCCAGGAACGGGCGGGTGGACCAGGCGCGATTGCGGTCGATCGAGTAGCGGCCGGGACCGGTGAGGATGAGCGCGGTGGTGATGCCGACCAGGATCGAGTCGATCTCGACCGAGTTGGTCTTGGCCGAGTACTGGAAACCGGGCACCATGCCCTGCTTCCACATCCACGCGTCCAGGATCACCGCGAGCAGCGCGCCCGCGGCCAGCGGCGTGGCCAGGCCGATCACCACCAGCACGCCACCGCCGAGCTCGCCCGCGATGAGCATGGGCGCGGCCAGGTCGACATGCTTCCAGCCGCCCCCTTCCATGGAGGTCTTGATGCCGTCGAAGCCGGGTCCGTGGAACCAGCCGAAGGCCTTCTGCAGGCCGTGGTAGATGAACGTGCCGCCGATGACCAAGCGCAGCAAGAGGAGTCCGAGGTCCAGGGTGCCGCGGCGGTCGTCGCGACGGCGGCGGCCGTTGTTCTCCGGGGGCGCGGCCGGGGCCGGGGGGATGCTCGCGAAGGAGTAGGTCGAGGACGGCTCGGCGGTGCTGCTGTCGGCCGCGCCCGGGATGGCGTTCTTGACCTGTGAGTAGAGCGGGACGTCCAGATCGAGGCCGAGTTCCTCGTCGGTGCGCGGCAGATTCCGCTCGGTGCCGTGACCGACCTTCTGCGGCGTGATCTTCTCGGTCGCCTGGCCGCCGATCTGGCCGAGTTGTTCGGTGGCCGGGCCGGTCTGCTCGGCGGCCTGACCGAGGGGGTCGGCGGGCGGCGTGATCGTCTCGGTGGTCTGCACGCCGGACGGGGCGGCGAACTGCTCGGTCGGCGAGTCGAAGGGGCTGCGGACCGGTGCACCGGCTGGGCGCGGAGCTGCGGGCGTGGCGTCGCCCGCCGCGGCGGACGGCTCGTTCGGCTTGTTCGTCACCCGGGCCAGAGTATTAGCCGCAACCGTCCGGCACCCGGCAGAACGCGGGCGTGTCCGCTGTCCGATTCACGCCACGGTGGATTGTTTCGCCACGGCACGCCTTTTTGCGATACCCCGTCCGAGCGGTGACGGCAGGTTTTCCGTAACGTCTCCACCATGAGTCTGGTTGCCGCTGACCGTGTCGGGGTGGGTGCACGGATGGTCCGCGCGGGCGCCGGGCGGATCGTGCTGGGCATGACACTCGGCGCGGTGCTGCTGTCGGGGTGCGCGCGCTTCGACGATCGCGCCTCCAGCCCGTTCACCACCGAGCCGACCTGGCAGGACGCCGAGCCCAAGACCACCACCCCCAAGACGCCGCCGAGCAATGCCAAGCGTCCGGATCTGCCGTGCGTGGATCCCGATCTGGCCGTGGTGGTCTCGTGCCTGGACACCACCGGCGGTCTGGTCGCGCTGCCCGACGGCGGCAGCGCGCTGGTGACCGAACGCACCACCGGGCGCATCCTGAAGGTGGTCGCCACCGACGAGGGCGAGCCGCCCGCGCCGGTCGAGGTGGCGCGGCTGGACGTCGATCCCTCCGGGGACGGCGGGGTCACCGGCCTGGCGCTGTCGCCCACCTTCGACGAGGACGGCCTGTTCTACGCGTACGTGACGACGCCGAGCGACAACCGGGTGGTGCGCGTCTCCACCGACGGCGGCGCGCCCAAGCCAATCCTGACCGGAATTCCGAAGGGCGCCAACGGCAATCGCGGTTCCATCAGCTTCCTGCACGGTCGCATGCTGGTCCTGACCGGCGACGCGGGCAACCCGGTGCTCGCCGGGGACACCAGTTCGCTGGCCGGGAAGCTGCTCGGTATCACCGCCCCCGCGCCCGGCGCGGCCCCCGAGGTGATGGCGTCCGGGATCGGCGTGGCGGGCGGCGTGTGCGCGGACGGCAAGGATTCCATCTGGTTCACCGACCGCACCGCCACCGAGGACCGGCTGCAACGTATCGGCGCCGACGGCGTCGCGGTGAAGGCGTGGACCTGGTCCGATCATCCGGGCGTCGCGGGCTGCGCGGCCGCCACCGACGCGGTCGCCATCTCCATGACCAATCAGAAGGCGCTGGCCATCGCCGCGGCCGACAAGAACACCCACGCGGTGACCGCCACGCCGGCGCTGCTGGCGCAGGACAAGTACGGCCGCCTCGACGGCGCGGCGATCGGCGGCGACGGCAATATCTGGGCCGGCACCGTCAACAAGCCCGACGGCAATCCCAACCAGTACGACGACCGCGTCGTGCGCATCCCGCCCCCGTCCGGCAGTGGGAACGGCGGACCGGACTAGCCACCGAATCCAGTGCGGCGCACAGCGATTGCTGTGCGCCGCACTGTTTCGAGCACCTTCGGCCGAATCCCTGCCGGATCAGGCCGACGCGCGGGCGTGAGGGGTCACGGACGCGTGGCCCGCACGACCGGCATCTGCAGTTCGATGACCCATTCGGCGGACGCGGGATCGCCGGGGGCGTTGAGGTAGACCTCACGGATGGGTGCGTTGGGGGTGTATCCGTGTTCGTCGGCCCAGCGCCCCATCGCCTCGAAGGACACGCACAGGTCGGTGAGCCTGCCGCGGTGGGCGAGCGTGGCGGCGTGGGTGATCTCGGGCAGGCGCCGCAGGTCGAAGTCGGCGCCGGGGACAGACTCACCGGCGACCTGGTGCGCGACGTGCACGCGCAGACCTTCCTCGAGCTCTTCGTAATACACGACCGGCGCGCCGGTGATGGTGAGTCCGGACTCCGGAATCGCCTTGCCGAGACGGGCATACAGCCGCTCGATGATCGGGCCGACCGCGGCCTCACCGGATTCGGCTGCCACATCGCTCATTTCGGCGACCAGCGTGGCGGACAGTGCTTTCACGACGATTTCCTGCTCGGGCATGACGCCCTCCCTTTCGATACGCAGGAGCCTCGCCTCGACGCTCGCGAGCCGGGCGGTATCCGCGGCCACCTGATTGGCCAGCTGCGCGCGACGCAGTTGCAGTATGCCGTGCAACCGATCCGCGGACAGCTGCCCGTCGAGCATCTCGGCCACCTGATGCAAGGTGAAGCCGAGATCCTTCAACGCGACGATGCGGTTGAGCCGCGCGAGCTGATCGGCCGCATAGAACCGATAGCCCGAATACGGATCCACCTCGCACGGCGGCAGCAGTCCGATCTCGTCGTAATGGCGCAGCATTCGCACCGACACCGATCCGAACCTGGCGAAGTCTCCGATACTGAACATGACTCCTCCAGGTTCGAGCCTCACACGGTGTGAGGGTCAAGCTCATGATCGCTCAAAAGGCTCGGGGCGGGGGGGGGGGGGCGCGCGCCCCCCAGTAGAAATTGCACAGGGGGTGGTGCCCCCCCGCGGCCCCCCGTACCCCCCCCCCCCCCGAGACGAGAATGACCGAGGGGGGGTGCACCCGGGCGCC
>NZ_JBHTVV010000003.1:0-780604 GCF_042792755.1 Nocardia sp. NPDC056611 | reverse complement strand
TCCAGGTTTGTGGGTTAAACTCTATTTTACTAAAAACGGGGGGGGGGCGCGGGGGGGGGCCCCCCCGCCCCGATGACGAGAGTCCAGTGGGTGAGGTCCGCCCGTGGCGCACGAGTTCAGCCACGCGCCCCGATGACGAGAGTCCAGTGGGTGAGGTCCGCCCGTGGCGCACGAGTTCAGCCACGCGCCCCGATGACGAGAGTCCGGTAGGTGAGGTCCTCCGTCGCGCGCGAGTCAGCCGCGCGCCGCCGGGTCGGTGTCGGGGCTGGTCAGCCCTCGACTCCGCAAGCGGCGAGGACGAGTTCGCGGACTCGGGCGGCGTCGGCCTGGCCGCGGGTGGCCTTCATGACGTCGCCGACGACCTTGCCGGCAGCCTGGACCTTGCCGGAGCGGATCTTCTCGGCGATGTCGGGGTTGGCGGCCAGGGCCTTCTCGACCTCGGACTGCAGGGCGGAGTCGTCGGAGACCATGCCCAGGCCCTTGGTCTCGACGATCTGGGCGGGCTCGCCCTCGCCGGCGAGGACGAAGTCGACGACCTGCTTGGCGACCTTGTTGTTGATGGTCTTGGCCTCGACCAGCCCGGCCACCTCGGCGACCTGCTTGGGGGTGATGGGCAGGTCCTCGAGCGAAACCTGGCTCTCCTTGGCCTTTTCGGTGAGGTAGGCGACCCACCAGGAGCGGGCGGCATCGACCGAGGCGCCCGCGTCGACGGTCGCGATGATCAGGTCGAGCGCGCCGGCGTTGACCAGGTCGCGGAACACCTCGTCGGACAGGCCCCAGTCGGACTGGATGCGGGCGCGGCGCAGCCACGGGTACTCGGGGATGGTGCCGCGCAGTTCCTCGACCCAGGCGGCGTCGGGCGCGATGGGCTCGAGGTCGGGCTCGGGGAAGTAGCGGTAGTCCTCGGCGGTCTCCTTGATGCGGCCGGACGAGGTGGTGCCGTCGGTCTCGTGGAAGTGGCGGGTCTCCATCAGGATCTCGCCGCCCGAGGACAGCACCACGGCCTGGCGACGCATCTCGAAACGCACCGCGACCTCGACGCTCTTGAGCGAGTTCACGTTCTTGGTCTCGGTGCGGGTGCCGAATTCCGTGGCGCCCTTGGGCATCAGCGACACGTTGACGTCGCAACGCATCGAGCCCTGCTCCATCTTCACGTCGGAGACCTCGAGGGACTTGAGCACCTCGCGCAGCGCGGTCACGTACGCGCGCGCCACCTCGGGCGCCCGCTCGCCCGCGCCCTCGATGGGCTTGGTGACGATCTCGATGAGCGGCACGCCCGCGCGGTTGTAGTCGAGCAGCGAGTGCGAGGCGCCGTGAATGCGGCCGGTGGCGCCACCGACGTGCAGCGACTTGCCGGTGTCCTCCTCCATATGGGCGCGCTCGATGTCGACCCGGAAGACCGTGCCGTCATCGAGGACCACGTCGAGGTAGCCGTTCTGCGCGATCGGCTCGTCGTACTGGCTGATCTGGTAGTTCTTCGGCTGGTCCGGGTAGAAGTAGTTCTTGCGCGCGAACCGCCCCCACGGGGTGATGGAGCAGTTCAGCGCGAGCCCGATGCGGATCGCGGACTCGACGGCCTTCTCGTTCACCACCGGCAGCGAGCCCGGCAGGCCCAGGCACACGGGGCACACCTGGGTGTTGGGCTCGGCGCCGAATTCGGTCGGGCAGCCGCAGAACATCTTGGTCGCGGTGCCCAGCTCGACGTGTACCTCCATGCCGAGCACCGGGTCGTACCGGTCGATGACATCGGAGTAGTCCATCAAGTCCACGGTCGCTGCGCTCATGCGCTCCATCCTATTTACCCGCCGATCAGTCCACGGCGATGGCCTCCACGATGGGCATCCGGGCGGCGCGCAGGGCGGGCGGAATCGCCCCGAGCAGGGCCAGTCCGAGCGCGATGATCGCGTACGCCACCAGCAGTGGGCTGGGACGATAGGCGATGTCCATGGCGATGGCGTGCCCGAGCGCGACGGTCGCCAGATAGTGCACGCCCGACCCGATCGCCAGCCCCAGGGCCGCGCCCGTCAATCCGATGCCCGCGGCCTCGGTGAGCACGGTCCGCAGCAGGAAGCGGCGGCTGGTGCCCATGGCCCGCAGCACGCCCAGTTCGCGGCGGCGTTCCAGCACCGACAGCATGAGGGTGTTGAGCAGGGCGATGGTGGCGACCAGGACCACGATCCAGAGGATGGCGGCGCTGATCGCGGTGCCCTGCTGGACGCTCGACGAGATCGCGTCCACCGCTTGCCGTCCGGTGCTGACGTGGATGTCGGCGGGCACGGCGGCGCGGACGGCGGCCATCACCGCGGCGGGGTCCGCGCCGGGCGCGAAGTCGATGCCGATGATGGTCTCGCCGGGCCGCTGGTACCACTGCCGCATGATGTCGAGGTCGAGCACGACCACCCCGGCGATGGCGGAGAAGTACGGCACCACCCGCAGCACCCGCACCCGGTGTTCGCCGGACGGGGTGGGCAGGGTGAGTTCGGAGCCTTCCTCCACGCCGAGGGAGCGGGCCACGTCGCGGGAGATGACGATGCCCTCGCCGGCGGCCATGCGCGCCTGCTCGGTCTTGCTCACCGAGTCCAGCGCGGAGGTGCGTGCGACGCCGTCCTCATAGCCCTGCAGCATGACGCGGCCGCGGCCCAGGGTCGCGAAAGCCATTTGCGCCGAGCCGACTCCGCCGACGCCGGGGATGGCGGCCAGCCTGGCCTTCAGGTCGGCGGGCAGCAGCGGCCCGGTGGGGAACTGCTCCATGGCGGTCGGGCTGACGAACACGTCGGTGCGGCCCAGGCCCTCGAAGCTGTCGGTGGCGGCGCTGACCATATTGCGGCTGGCATTGCCCATGGCGACGATGGCGGTGATGCCGATCATGACCGTCATGACGGTGGCCCACACCCGGCGTGGCGCGCGTTCGATGGTGGTGGCGCCCAAGGCTCCCGGCGCGCCGAAGAGTCCGGCGACCGCGGCGACAGCGCGCACGATGGGCCCGGTGGCGGCGAAGCACAGCACCACCGATCCGGCGATCGACAGCGAGATCGCGCCGATCGAGTAGCGGCCCAGATCCAGCTCGGCCACCGCGATGCCGCCGCCCACCATGACCAGGCCGAGGGCGGCCGCGGACCAGCGCAGCATCGGGCTCACCTGGTCGGCCGTGCCGACGCCGACCGGGGCCAGCGCCTCGATGGGCGCGACCTTGTACACCTGCCGCGCCGCCAGGGCCGCGGCCGCGACGCTGGCCAGCACGCAGGCCGCGATCGCCACCGGCACCGCGTACCCGGGCACCTCGTACTCGGTGCGCGACTCCACCGAGTTCACGATCGCCGCGGGCAGCTGATGGATCGCGGTGCGGCCCATGAAGATTCCGATGACCGCGCCGACCAGGCCGCCCACCAGGCCGAGCAGTGCGGCCTCGGTGAGCAGGTCGCGCACCATGGGCCCGCGTTTGCCGCCCATGGCCCGCAGCAGCGACAGCGTCGGACGGCGTTGCGCGACCGCCATGCTCATGGCGTTGTAGATGAGGAAGGTCGACACGATCAGCGCCGCCGCCGAGGAGGCGAGGGTGGAGAAGCGCACCAGCATGATGGCGCCGCCCGCCTGCGCGGTGCGCAGGTCCGGATCGGCGACCACGGCCCGGCCCGCGACCGCCGTGGTCAGGTCCGAACGCAACTGTCCCGCATCGGTGTTCGGGGCGGGCACGATCTGCACCGAGTCGATGTGCCCGGCCCGGCCGGTGATCTTCTGCGCCACCGGCAGCAGCGCGAACACGATGTGACCGCCGTTGAGTTTCGCGGCGGTGGCGTCGTCGATGACGCCCGCGACCGTGGCGGTCACCGTGCCGAGCTGGAACCGCTCCCCCTCGCCGTGCCCCATGGCGGCGCCGACCAGCACGCCGTTGGGCACCGTGAGCAGCTTGCCCGCCTGGTCTTTCAGCGTCCCGCCGAGATCGCTGCCCAGCTGGGCGATGGACTGGTCGACGCCGATCAGCAGCGCCCGGTCGTCGTCGGCCCCGATGGACTGCCGCAGCATCGGCGCGGCGGTCTCGACGCCGGGCACGGTCCGGATCTGTTGCAGCAGTGACTGATCGAAGCCCGCGTCGGTGATGCCGCTGACCTCGAGCGCGGCCTTGCCGCCGAGGCTGTGGGTGAGTTTGTCCACCGAGCCGGTGATGGAGCCGGAGATGCTGAAGACCGAGACCAGCAGTCCGGCGGAGACTCCCATCACCACCATGGCCATGATGGTGCGGGCCCGATGGGCGAGCAGCTCACCGATATTGAACAGCTTCAGGCGGTCCCAGGCGGCGCGGATCATGCGCGCACCGCCCCGGCACCGTTGGCGGCAGCACCCTGCGCGGCGGCCTCGGCACCGTTGACGGCGGGTTCGGCACCGCTGCCGGCGGGTTCGGACGCGTCGGTCTCGGGAACCGTCCGAACCTCCCCGTCATCGCCCCGCTCGACCCGGTCGATGGACCCGATCCGCCCGTCGCGCAGGTTGATCACCCGATCGCAGTACCGCACCGCCCCCATGTCGTGGGTGACCATGACCACCGAGTTCCCCGCCTCGGTGATGTCGGCCAGCAGTTGCAGGATCGAGGCCCCGGTCTTGGAGTCCAGGTTGCCGGTGGGCTCGTCGGCGAGGATGAGCGGCGGGTCCATGATCAGCGCCCGCGCCACCGCCACGCGCTGCATCTGCCCGCCGGACAGCTCCGCGGGCCGGTGGCCGGCGCGTTCGCCGAGTCCGACCAGGTCGAGCAGTTCGAGGGCGCGCGGCTTGGCCTTGCGCAGGCCGGTGCCGTCCAGCAGTTTCGGGATGGCGACGTTCTCCCACGCGGTGAGGGTGGGCAGCAGGTTGAAGAACTGGAAGATGAAACCGACCCGGTGCCTACGGAATTCGGACTGCGCGTCGTCGTCCAGGTCGCCGATCTCCTTGTCCTGGAAGCGAATCGACCCGGAGTCCGGCGAGTCCAGCGCGCCGAGCAGGTGCAGCATGGTGCTCTTGCCGGAGCCGGAGGGCCCGATGATCGCGGTGAACTCCCCCGCCCCGATCCGCAGGCTGACGCCGTCCAGGGCGCGTACGGCCTGCTCACCCACCCGGTATTCCTTGGTGACGTCGGTCAATTCCAGCATGGTCTACCCCTCGAAGATCAGTGCCATCGGTGTGGTGCGGTCAGCCGGCCAGCGCGCGCAGGCGTGGACGGCGGTAGTACAGGTGATCGGTGTCGTAGGCATCGAGCAGGGCGCGCAGCGCGGGCTGCTCGGCGCAGAGTTCGGCGTACGCCTCCTGCGCCAGAATGCCTTTCTCCATTGCGTTCTCGAGCTTCACGGTCAGGTGGTTCTCCCACCGGTTCCGCAGCGCCAGCAGTACGCCGTCGGGTCCGCCGAAGAGCCGGTCCAGGTCCGGTAGGTCGTGGAAGAGCGTGGGGTCCACGGGATTCCGTGCGAAGTCGCGGCGCGCCGCCCGGTCCAGGACGGTGTGCAGAATGTCGGTGCGAGCGTGAAAATCTGCCCAGGACATGACGCCAACCTCTCGTTGAACGCCCGCTGGTGGCGGACGTGTCGGCTGTTGTCCCAAAACTACGAGCGGCCCGCGGCTCCTGTCTTCGTGCCGCGGACGCGACTTGACCTCCTACCCCGGTAGGAGACGGACCCCTGCCGCCGGACGATGTACGCCGTCTGATTCGACGGATAGCCTTGCAGAATGAACGTGACCAGCGCCACCCCCGCCGCCCTGGGGCAGGAGTTGCTGGAGGGACTGCGCCGCGTCGGCGTGGGGTTCCGGCGATTCGTACGCAATCCGTTCGCCGACTATCAGCGCTGGGTGGAGTCGACGGGGTTCGACTACCCCGCGTCGATGGCCATCCTGGTGGATTCCATGATGTGCACGGTCGCCACCGTGGCCTTCGTGCAGCGAGTGGTGGCCGGGTACTTCCCCGGCGTCGTCGCGGTGGTCGCGCTGATGCTGATCTGCGTGACCGGTCCGCCGTGCATCATCCTGGACTTCAAGCCGCGGCCCGTGCTGCTCGCCACGCTGACCGTGGCCGCCGCCGCGCTGTTCCTGACCCAGCCGGTCCCGCTGGACGTCGCGCCGCTGGTCCTGATCATCATCGCCGGGGAGATCGCGGCCATCACCGGCCCGGCGGTGAGCGTGCCGGTGGCCCTGGTCATGTTCGCCGAGCTCATGTTCTTCGAATCGATCGGGCACATCGAGGGATTCACCTGGTTCGCTCTGGGCATCCTGTTCGCCTGGTTCACCGGCCAGCTGCTCAACTATCAGCGTCGCTACCTGTACCAGGAGCGCGATTACCAGGACATTCGCGCGCAGGCGGCGGCCGACGAGGAGCGCCGCCGCATCGCCCGCGAGGTGCACGACGTGATCGCGCATTCGCTGAGCATCACGCTGCTGCACGTGACGGCCGCCCGGCACGCCCTGCAGACCGATCGAGACGTGGACGAGGCGATCGACGCGCTCTCCGACGCCGAACGGCTGGGCCGTCAGGCCATGGCCGATATCCGGCGCACGGTCGGCCTGCTCGGCGACCGGCCCGCCACCCTCGCGCCGGAGCCGGATCTCGACGACATCGACGAGCTGGTATCGGACTTCGTGCGCGCCGGGGTGACGGTCGACTATCGCCTCGAGGGCGACCGGTCCGCGGTGACCGCCGGGGTGGGGCTGGCCATGTACCGGATCTGCCAGGAGTCGCTGGCCAATGTCGCCAAGCATGCCCCCGGCGAGCGGGCGCGGCTGCGAATCCAGTTGCACCCCAAGTACATCGAGGTCACCGTGACCAATACGCTGGCGGCCGGGGCGACCTCGCGGGCCGGGAACGGCATGGGGATCTCCGGTATGCGGCAGCGGGTCGCACCGCTGGCCGGGCGGCTCACCGCGGGACCCGACGACGACGGCTGGCGGGTGTTCGCGCACATCCCGCTGACCGGGACCGTGCCCTGCGGCTTCACCGCCGCCGACGACCACCTGCAGTCGCTGCTGCAACCGCTGTTCCGCAAGACCGCCCAGGAGGGTGTGTGACCGACCGCTCGGACGAGGAACTGATCGGCGTCCTCGTCGTCGACGACCAGGAACTGGTTCGGGGCGGACTGCGCCGGATCCTGCGCCGCCGAGACGGTTTCCTGGTGAGCGAATGCTCCGACGGGGACGAGGTGCCCGCCGCGGTCGCCGCCCACCGCCCCGACCTGGTCCTGATGGACCTACGGATGAAGCGGATCGGCGGCATCGAGGCCACCCGCACCCTGCGCGCCGCCCCCGACGCGCCCCCGGTACTGGTGCTGACCACCTTCGACGACGACCAGCTGCTGTCCGGCGCGCTGCGCGCGGGCGCGGCCGGGTTCCTGCTCAAGGACTCCCCCGCCGAGGATCTGATCCGCGCGGTGCGCACGGTCGCGGGCGGCGGCTCGTGGCTGGACCCGACCGTCACCCCGCGTGTCCTGAACACCTACCGTTCGGCGCGTCCCACCCCGGCGCCCGCCGGCAATCGCCTGTCCGAGCTCACGGTTCGCGAGCTCGAGGTGCTCGGACTCATCGGCAGAGGCCGGGTCAACGCGGAGATCGCGACCGCGCTCGGCATCTCCGAAGTAACGGTGAAGAGCCACGTGGGACATATCTTCGGGAAGCTTGGGTTACGCGACCGCTCCGCTGCCATCGTCTTTGCGTTTGACCACGGCGTAGTCGCACCGGGAGAATCCACCTCTTAGAGGGGTGGGTCGCGGGTCCTCGTCTGCTTCCCTCCCAAGAGTGTGGAGGTTTGACGGGGTGGATGCGCCATCGCGGGCCGGGAGCAGGTTCGGGCCGTACGAGTTGCGCTCGCTGCTCGGCAAGGGCGGCATGGGCGAGGTCTACGAGGCCTACGACACGTCCAAGGATCGGGTCGTCGCTCTCAAGCTGCTGCCCGCCGAGCTCGCCAAAGATCCCTCCTACCAGGAGCGTTTCCGGCGCGAGTCGCAGGCGGCGGCCCGGCTGGCGGAGCCGCACATCATCCCCATCCACGACTGGGGCGAGATCGACGGCGTCCTCTACATCGACATGCGGCTGGTGCGCGGCCGCGATCTGCGCTCGCTGCTGGACGGTTCGGGGGCGCTGCCGCCGCTGCGGGTCATCGGGATCATCGAGCAGGTGGCGGCCGCGCTGGACGCCGCGCACTACTCGGGGCTGGTGCACCGTGACGTGAAACCCGCCAACATCCTGGTCACCGATGCGGATTTCGCCTATCTCGCGGACTTCGGCATCGCGCGCGCCGAAGGCGACTCCACCATCACCATGACCGGCACGGCCGTGGGCTCCTACGCCTACATGGCCCCCGAGCGGTTCGACGCGGGCCCGGTCTCCGGCCGCGCCGACATCTACTCGCTGGGCTGCGTGCTGCACGAATGCCTCACCGGCGGCAAACCGTTCCCGGCCGACAATATGAGCGTGCTGATCCGCGCGCACCTGTCCGAGGCGCCGCCGCTGACCAGCATGCTGCGCGGCGGGATTCCGCCCGCCCTGGACGCGGTGATCGGCAAGGCGCTCGCCAAGGACCCGAACGACCGCTTCTACACCGCGGGCGAATTCGCGCGGGCCGCCCGCGCGGCGCTGGCCGGTCAGGGCCTGCCCCCGAACCTGCCGGGCCCCGGCGGCCCGGGCGCGCCGGGTCAGCCGCCGCGGCCCGGGCGGACCGTGCCGCCCGGCCCGCCCGTGGGCGCGCCCCCGACCACCGTGCTGCCGACCGGCGGCCCGGCCGGGCCGGCGACGACCATGCTGCCGGGCGGCACCCCGCCGCCCGCCCGCAATACCGATCCGACTGTGCGGCAGCCCAATCCCAGCCGCCCGAACACCACGTCGATCCCGGCGTACATCACCGGCTCCTTCCCGGCGGCCGAGGATCCCTCGCCGTCGAGCGATCTGCCGATCATCACGCCCTCGGACCCGACCCGGGTGCGGGTCAGCGACTTCCACTACACGCCGCTGCCGCCGGATGCCCAGCAACGGGCGGTGTGGGGTCACGCGCAGGCGCAACAGCGGGACTTCCCGTACGCGCCGGCGCCGGATCCCTCGCTGTATCCGACCTCCGAGCACGCCATCGTGCAGCCCGAGCCGCGGGAGCCGGGGCGGCGGCGCAAGAGGTCGGTGGCGGCGCCGGTGTCGATCGCCGTGCTGGTGGTGGCGCTGGCCGCGATCGCCGGTGCGATCGGCTGGCAAGTCCTCGACCGTTCCGGCAACGAAACACCCATAACGACGGCAGCACAGGGTGTTCCGGGAACCACGCCCCCGCGCTCGCAGCAGACGAGCCCGGTCGCGCCCACCACGACATCCAACGCGGTCCAGCTGCCGGCGGGTGCTACGCCGTGTCCACCGACGTATGCGGCGCTGGGCGGCTTCGCCAATTCCGCGATCGGGAACACGGTCACGTCCTGTCCTTTCGCGGAGGCGGTGCGCCGGTCTTATGCCGATACGGCTACTGGCCGGCCGGGGTCGCCGGTTACTGTGGTGGCAGTGAGTCCGGTGACGGGCCGGTCTTACACGATGAATTGCACGGCCGCAGGCAAATTGGTGACCTGCGCTGGTGGCGAGAACGCGGTGGTGTATGTCTACTGATCCGATCCCGGCCTGTTGCAAGGGTTTTGTGCGCGGGCTGGCGGTGGCGGCTGTCCTGGCCGTGTCCGGGTGTGGTGTGAATGTCGGTGCGGTGCACCATCCTTCGGCGCAGGCGGATGAGATCAAGCCGGTCGGGGACAGCTCGAAGCTGCAGTCCCCGCCCCTGATCGCGCCCGAATTGCCCGAACTGTTCGGTTTGCCGAAAACCCTTGCGTTCGCGGCGGATTTCGCCGAGCTGAAGGCCGGACTGGAGGGCCGGATCGGCCTCGCGGTGATGCCGGTCGGCGGCGGCGACATGACCCAGCTGGGCGACTGGACCACCGGCATCGCCTGGTCCACCATCAAGGTGCCGCTGGCCCTGGCCGCACTGCGCCACGATCCCACCGGCATGCGCTCCACCGCCGAGGCCGCCATCACCTTCTCCGACAACGATGCGGCGCAGACGCTGTGGAACTCGCTGGGCACCGGCAGCGAGGCCGCCGAGGCGGTCGAGTCCATCCTGCGCGAGGCCGGCGATGTCGCCACCGATGTCGCCGCCCGCCACACCAAGCTGGCCGCGCTGGAATCCGACGATCTGCTCGCGTTCGGCGCGACCGACTGGTCGCTGGCCGACCAGGTGCACTTCGCCTCCCGGCTGCCCTGCCTGCCGCGCGCCAATTCCGTTGTCTCGCTGATGAGTGAGATCACCCCCAGCCAGAGCTGGGGCCTGGGCCGGCTGATCGGCGCGGAATTCAAGGGCGGCTGGGGTCCCGACGACGACACCGGCAAATACACCGTCCGCCAGTTCGGCCTCGTCCCGACGCTGAACGGACCGGTGGCGGTGGCGCTGGCGGCCGAACCCGACTCGGGCAGTTTCGATGACGCCACCGACATGATGGACAAACTGGCGCTGCTGGTCGGCGACCACTTGCCCGACCTGCACGGCGGACTCTGCTCGCGCTGACCCGTTTGCGCTCGCACTGGCCCTTTTCGGCCGCGCGCCCACCGAAAACCACCCATACCCACGGCATTTGACCCCCGTCGTCCGGGACCGTGACAATCCCTGAGATTGACGGGGTTCCGGTGCGTCCGCTAGGAACAGGGAACGCGCCGGACGCCGGGGCAGATGGAGGTTCACGGGTGCACGCACCGATTTCACGCGGACGGCGGCGGCTCGCCCGGACCGCCGGTCGCGGCGCCCTGGTGTTGCTGCTCGGCGCTGTGACGGCCTGCAGCAGTAAACCCGTACTGGTACCGGACAAAACGAGCACCGTCGCGACGCCCGGGGCCACCGTCCCCGCCACCGTGGTCGCGCTGCCGGGCACGCTGGCCTGGGATTTCGTCAACGAGCTGAAGCCGTCGCTGTCGGGCAAGGTGGGGCTGGCCATCACCCCGGTGGGCAGCGATCGCACGGTGGCGCTGGGCGATTGGAGCTCGGGACCGGGCTGGTCGACCATGAAGGTGCCGCTCACCCTGGCCGCACTGCGCAAGAGCTCGTCCAACCAGACGGCCGCGATCAATGCCATCGAGTACTCCGACAACAGCGCGGCCGACACCCTCTGGCAGGCGCTGGGCTCCCCCGACATCGCCGCCCAGACCGTCCAGGACGTGCTACGCGAGGGTGGCGACACCGACACCACGGTGCCCGCCACCCGCACCCGATCCGACTACTCGGCCTTCGGACAAGCCGACTGGTCACTGGCCAATCAGGTCAAATTCGCGGCCAAACTGCCCTGCCTGCCCGAATCCGACGCGGTCACCTCGTTGATGAGCAAGGTCAGCTCCGGTCAGCGCTGGGGCCTGGGCACTCTGGACGGGGCCGAGTTCAAGGGCGGCTGGGGTCCCGACACCGGCGGGAACTACCTGGTCAGGCAGCTGGGCCTGATTCCCACCGCCGGCGGGCAGATCGCCATCGCGATTGCCACCCAGCCCAATTCGGGCTCCTTCGACGACGGCACCGTCATTCTCACCAAGGTCGCCACCCTCATCGGCAAGCACCTCGACGAGCTCCGCGGCGGCGTCTGCGCGGCGGGCTAGTGGCCGGGACGAACCGCCGCGAACCGTAACCGGCGGTTCACGGGGGTGCAGCCCACGAACCATCGACCTCAGGGCAAGATGGGGTCCATGCGCATCGGAGTCTTGACCGGAGGCGGAGACTGCCCCGGCCTGAATGCCGTCATCCGTGCTGTCGTTCGCACCGCGAACGGCCGCTGGGGGGATGCCATCGTGGGCTTCCAGGACGGCTGGCGCGGGCTACTCGAGGATCGCAAGATCCAGATCCTCAACAACGACCGCACCGACCGGCTGCTCACCAAGGGCGGCACCATGCTCGGCACCGCGCGCACCAATCCTGATGTGCTGCGCGCCGGACTCCCCCGCATCAAGCAGACCCTCGACGACAACGGCATCGACGCACTCATCCCCATCGGCGGCGAGGGCACCCTCACGGCCGCCTCCTGGCTGGCCGACGAGGGCGTGCCCGTGGTGGGCGTGCCCAAGACCATCGACAATGACATCGACTGCACCGACACCACCTTCGGCCACGACACCGCGGTCGCCATCGCCACCGAGGCCATCGACCGGCTGCACACCACCGCCGAATCCCACCAGCGCGTCATGCTCGTCGAGGTGATGGGGCGGCACGCGGGCTGGATCGCCATCAACTCCGGCATCGCCGCCGGCGCCCACCTCACCCTGGTGCCCGAGGTGCCGTTCGACGTGGACGAGGTCTGCGCCATGGTGAAACGGCGCTTCCAGCGCGGGGATTCGCACTTCATCTGCGTGGTCGCCGAGGGCGCCCACCCCGATCCGGAGTCCATGACGCTGCGCGACGGCGGGATCGACGAATTCGGGCACGTCCGGTTCACCGGGGTCGCCCAGCAGCTGGCGCCGGAGATCGAGCGGCGCATCGGCAAGGAGGTCCGGGTCACCGTGCTCGGGCACGTGCAGCGCGGCGGCACGCCGACGCCGTACGACCGGGTGCTGGCCACGCGGTTCGGCGTGCACGCGGCGGAAGCCGTGCACGCCGGGCAATTCGGGCAGATGGTGGCATTGCACGGCACCGAGATCGCGCTGGTGCCGCTCTCGGAGGCCACCAAACAGCTGAAGCTGGTGCCGCAGGACCGGTATCGGGAGGCCGCCGCCTTCTTCGGCTGAGCCGGAACAGCTCTCATCGAGCGTGAGAGACGGCCCTCGCACCCGTTGGTGCGAGGGCCGTTTCGCGTCTCGGGAAGGCACGGTCCGGAGATCGAGTAGGCGACGCTGGTCGAGCCCGGGACGGAGGGCGTCCGGGACGGTAGTGGGCTCAGTCGTCGCGGTGCTGGGCGTAGTGGCGGGCCGCGCGGGCGCGATTGCCGCAGGCCACCGAGCACCACTCCTGACGCGGATGGGATTTCACGAAGTACCGCACGCAGCGCGGGGCGGGGCAGACCCGGATCTGCTCGGCCTGCGGTCCCCCGAAGAACTCGATGACGGCATCGGCCAATCCGGCCTTGACCGTGTCGAGTTCGGTCTTCGTGAGCAGCCGGTATTCGAGACGCTGCCCCTCGCTGTCCCACTCGAGCAGCCGCAGCGCGGGGGCGGCGGCGTGGTTGATCGCGGCCAGCGACTCGGGAAAGGGCGGCAGCACGGTGGCGTCGGCGGAGCTGGGCGGATGCGGCGCAACGTATTCCGCGAACAGCGCGCGCACCTGCTGGCGCAGGTCCACCAGGGCGGCGCGGTCGTCCTCGGTCGGCAGCCAGGCCTCGAGGTCTACGTACACGCCGACGTCGGCGGCATGGGCGACCAGCCATTCCCGGGTGGATTCACGGGTGCCGAAGGCGTCCGTCAGACCGCGGCTGGTGGCGCGGATGGTGTTCGCCAAACGAAGTGCCAAGGGATCGACCATGACTCGATTCTAACGGGTATTGATTTCCGAAGCCATGATGTTCTAACGTGTGAAAGCACGATCTTCCGTTAGAAAGTCGAGGACGTCATGATCACTCCGATCGAGCAGGCACCGCTGTTGGACGAGGTCCGCAAGCGCATGGGCCGGGTGCCGAACATGACCAAGGTGATGGCGAACGCGCCCGTGGTACTGGAGGGTTACCTCGGGTTGGCCGGCGCGCTGAAGAAGGGCACGCTGCCCGCCCCGACCTCGGAGCGCATCGCGCTCACCGTCGGCGCGGCCAACGACTGCGGCTACTGCGTCGCCGCGCACACCTTCACCGGCAAGCGGGTCGCCAAGCTCAGCGCCGAGGAGATCGAGGCCGCCAAGCAGGGCACCTCGGCGGACACGAAGGAGGCCGCGGCCGTGGCCTTCGCGCGCGAGCTGACCGAGAGCCGCGGCAAGGCCGATCCGGCCCAGGCGCTGGCCGCCGGCTGGACCCAGGAGCAGGTGCTCGAAATCGTGGCCCTGGTCGCCCTACAGACCCTGACCAACTACGTCAACAAGGTCGGCGAGACCGAAAACGACTGGCCCGCCGCATAATTTGTCCCATTCATGGCGTGATCGGCTCCCTCGGGGGCCGCACGCGGATACCTAAGGTCGACACTCATGAACGGCGTCAAGTCCTCCAACCCGATCGACGCGCGGGTGCTGCGCTCCCTGCTGCACAACGGCATCGTGGTCCGCGCGGTCGCGTTGGCCGTGGCCACCATCGTGCTGCTCGCCATCCACCACCCCACCTGGGTCCCCTACGCGGTCAGCGGTTACGCCATCTGGAACGCCGCCGCGATCACCCTCAACTCCGCCCGCGCCGCCGCACGCGCCGCCTGAACACGGACGACGCAGCCCGCGCACGACCTCAGTGGTCGAACCGCCCCGCGGCCACCGCGGTGGTGAAACGATCCCAATCCGCCGGCGGGAAAACCAGCGCCGGACCACCGGGATTCTTGCTGTCCCGCACCCCGACACCGCCGGCCAGGAACGCGATCTCTACGCACTCCTTGGCCCCGGTGCTGCGGGCGCTCTTGAACCACCGGACGCCGGGTTCGACGGTCACGTCGCGTACTCCTTCGCCGCCCTCCGCAGGAGGTCTCTGCTCGTCGTCTCGTCCAGCGCGGCGCGCCGAATCGCTTGGTAGGCCTCGCGGTAGCGGTCGACCGCGGCCTGTTTCTCCAGGTAGAGATCGCCGAGAAAGTTCTCCAGGTAGACGACCGTGGGTTCGACGGGCCGATTGCCCGCGTCATGGCCGAAATCCAGGATCACGAACGGGCCCACGGTATGGCCGATCGGCACCCCCGCCGAGAAGGGTAGTACACGAACAGCGATCGTCGGCAGAGTCGACATGTCGGCCAGCCGCCGCAGCTGCCCCGCCATGACGCGCGAATCGCCGACAACGCGACGTAGTGCGGTTTCGTGCACCACCACATCGAAATGCGCGGGACTTCGCTTGCGCGTCAAGAGGCTTTGACGACGGGTCTTCAACTGCACCCGGCGGTCCAGTTGGTCACTCTCAGCATCCGGCCAGTAATCATTGATCAGCACCCGCGCGTACTCGGCGGTCTGCAACAGGCCGGGAATGATCTCCGGCTGGTAGGAGATGAGGCCGCGGGCCGAAGCCTCCAGGCCCACATACATATTGAAACCCTCGGGTATCAGATCGTCGTACTCGTGCCACCACGACTTGACGCTGGTCTGTTGCGCGAGGCCGGTCAGGGCCGAACAGAATTCGTCGTCGAAGTCGTAGATCCGACACAATTCGCGGACATCGAGAACCCGGATCTTCTCGGCATTTCCGGTTTCCAGACGTTGCAGTCTGGACTCGCTCCACTCCATCAGGGCGGCGGCCTCGGCAATCGTCATATTGCACTGCATCCGGCCTTCCCGCAGGTACCTCCCCAGCTGCCGGCGCGGCAAAGTCGAACCATGATCGGACATCGAATCCTCCCCCACGAAGGCTGTTTTCGGTCACTGCGAATGATGCTCCCACGCGATATGAATGCCGACCTGGAGCTTTCGGAAAGTTTCCCACCGCGGGCGGGCAGTGATTGTCGGTTCGCCGAAACGGTGCTGGACTTGAGTCGCGCCCGGTGAGAACCGGAGCCCTGATATCTCTGGACCCACTCGTCCCCGAGCCGGGCGCACCCAAATCCCTCCCGTGCCGACCTCCGAGATCGGGTGCGACAAGGACCCGATTGCGGCGTGGCGCGCAAGGAATCTCGGTAGGCTTGTGTGGGCCCGGCGCACCAGCGCCGCATACCGAGCGCCAGCGCCGGACCGCGAACTGTTCAGCCCCCTGCGCTGCCCCGGTGGACACCCATGATGTATCTGTTCGACTGCACAATGGACCCCGGCGACCTGGGCCTGCCCCAGGCCCATCAAGCCATGCAGATCCACAAGTTCTGCACCGTGGACAACTGCCTGGTCCGCCGCCGAGCCCGCCAAATCCTCGTCGACAAAGGGCAAATGGTCCTCGGCGACCGCGCCCGATATCCCCGCCCCTGAACCGGCCCGGCCGCCTAGCCCGACACCACCACGACGGTCACGGCCACCAGCAGCACCAGCGCCAACACGGCGAGCCCCAGCACCACCAACGCGGTGGCCTGCGAGGCTCCCACCCGCTGCCCGGCCGCCGGAATCACCGCCGGCCGCACCGGCCCCACCCCGAACGGTGGCGGCCCGTACCCCTGATGCCCCGGCATCCCCACCTGCCCGGACGCCGCCATCTCGCCGGCACCACTCGAAGCCGGCTCGGCCACAACGAACTCCGTCGCAGGCGCGGCCCGCACCGCGCCACCGGCGGAGGGGTCCGCACCCGCGGGTACAAACGCCCCCGAATCCGGATGCCGCGACATCCCGCCCGCCTCGTCCCCGCCGCCGGTTACCGCCTCGGGCGTGTCCTCGGCCTCGGCGCCGACCGAATCACCAGTGTGCGTCGCCGCGTCGCCACCCGTCGATCCGGAACCGTCCACCGCGCCGGTCGGCGAATCCGCCACCACCGCCTCGAGATCCGTCGAGACAGAGGATTCCGACGCCGAATCGGCGGCAACGCCCCCAGCCGACTCCGCCCCATGCACCGCCTTCTCGACCTCCGCGTCGGAAGGCGTCGCCGAAACCACCGGTTGCGCAACGACATCGGTCGGCCGCTGCCATACCTCATCCCCCGACGGCTGCGGCCGATACCTCGGCGCCGACCCGACCTGGTCGGCCACCACGGCGGGCCGCACGGCCACCGCAGGAGTCTGCGGCCCACCCGGGACTTGCTGCGCCGCTGGGTAACCGGCGCCGCCTGGCTGGGATGGGCCCTGAACCTGCGTCTCCGGCTGCCCCGGGACCTGCGGCGTGTACCCGAGGAAAGGCGGTGTACCGGCGGGCGCCGATTGCGGTGGCAGGGAAGGACCGGCGGCAGCGGGCTCCGGCGCCTGGGGGTGCGGGCGAACGGTCGGGCCGGAACCGACCCGGTCAGCCTCGTGTGCCGCCGGGGGGACCGGTGTCCCGGCGGCCGGTTGGACCGGCGCGGGATACGCGGAGGGCACGGCCGGGGACGGCGGCGGCACCGGATAGGCGGGCCCTACCGGCGGAGGCAAGACGGGCTGGCCGGACTGCGCTTGCGGCGCGGGGTAATTGGGCGCCGCGGCCGGTTGCTGGGATGCCGGGTAGTTCGGTGCGACCGGAGGCTGGGCGGCGGCGGGCGGCGCGGGGTAGGGCTGTGGGTCGGGGTAGGGCTGTGGGTTCGGGGGGACCGCCGGGGGCGGGTAGGCGGCGGGCGGGGCCTGGTACGGCGGAGCGGGGTAGGGCTGGGCGTAGTTCGGTTGGGGGGCGGGCGGGTTGGGGTAGGCGGGGTGCTGGGCCGGGGGGCCGGAGAGGGCTCGGCGGGCGGCCTTGGCGAAGTCGGTGCAGGTGGGGAAGCGGTCGGCGGGGCGTTTGGCCATGGCTTTGGTGAGAACGGCGTCCATGGCCGGGGAGAGGCCGGGGCGGCGGAGGCTGACCGGGGGCGGGAGGAGCTGGAGGTGGCCGCGGATCAGTTCGCCGGGGTGCGGGGAATCGAAGGGGCCCGCCCCGATCAGGAGCCAGTACAGGGCGCAGGCCAGGGAGTACTGGTCGGTGGTGGGGTCGAGGTGGGCGCCGGTCATCTGTTCGGGCGAGGCGTAGGCCAGAGTGGCGGTGAACATCCCGGCCTGGGTGAGGTGGGTGGAGTCCTCCCGCAGGCGGGCGATGCCGAAGTCGGTGAGGAAGACGCGTTCACCGTGGCCGGCGACGGCGCGGGCCAGAATGATGTTGGCGGGCTTCACATCCCGGTGCAGGACGCCCATCCCGTGCGCGTAGTCCAGGGCGTCGGCGACGCCCTCGATCACCTGCACCGCGCGCTCCGGGGGCAGCGTGGCCACGTTCACGCCCGCGGCGTCGACCCCGTCCACGTACTGCATGGAGATCCACAGCATCTCGTTCTCGGTGCCGCGGTCGTACACCTCCACGATATTGGGGTGGTCCAGCCGCGCGACCAGATCCGCCTCGCGCTCGAAGCGGGCGCGGATCTCGGTGTCCGCGTACAGTTCCCGGTTCAGCAGCTTCAGTGCCGTCAGCTTGCCCAGGCGCGGATGCCGGGCCAGATACACCGAGCCCATCCCGCCCTGACCGAGCAGTCGTTCGATGGTGAACCCGGCGAACACGTCACCGCCATTCAGCACTGTCCACGACCCCCTTCCGGTGACGTACAAATCCGTGAGCCTACCCGCCGAAACGCTGTCGGGGCAGGTCAGCCGGGGGTCACCAGTCCGGATTCGTAGGCCAGCACCACCGCCTGCGCCCGATCGCGCAGGTTCAGTTTGGTGAACACCTTCGACACGTGCGTCTTCACGGTTTGTTCCGCCACGAACAGGCTTTCGGCGATCTCGGCATTGGACATGCCGCGCGCCACCAGTTCCAGCACCTCCCGCTCGCGCGGGGTGAGCACCGACAGCTGCGGGGCGGGCGCGCGCCGGGTCCGGCGGCTGGTGACGTCGGCGATGAGCCGGCGCGTCACGGTGGGCGCGAGCAGCGCGTCCCCGGCGGCCACCACTCGCACGGCGCGCACCAGTTCCTCGGCGGGCGCGTCCTTGAGCAGGAAGCCGCTGGCGCCGATGCCGAGCGCCTCGTACACGTAGTCGTCGATGTCGAAGGTGGTCAGCATGAGCACCCGCACCGGCGGGTCGAATCCGGCGTCGAGAATCGACTTGGCCGCGTCGAGCCCGTTCATCTCGGGCATGCGCACGTCCATGAGCACCACGTCCGGCCGCAGCCGTTTCGCTTCGGCCACAGCGGTTTTCCCGTCCGGAGCGTCACCGATCACGCTGATGTCGGGCTGCGCGGCCAGCAAGGCCCCGAACCCCTGCCGCACCATCGCCTGGTCGTCGGCGATCAACACGGTTATCGCCACAGTCCCACCTCACGCACGCAACCGAGTTTGCCATGCCGGGGGCGGAACGGCCGTCACGAAGACAACTTCGCACCCCGGCCGGGTAGGGACCGGGTTTACAGCGTGACGGGCGTGAGGGCGTTCAAGGGCAGCCGGGCGTGGACGTCGAAGCCGCCGTCGGACCGGGGTCCGGCGGTGAGCACGCCCCCGACCGCCGCCGCGCGGGTCTGCATGCCCGCGATACCGGAGCCCGCCGCGGCGGAGTGGTCGCCGGTGCGCACCGCGATCGGGCGATCATTGCCGACGGTCAGCGTGAGCTCGTGCGTGCAGGCGATGCGCACCCGCACCGCCGCGCCCGGCGCGTGCCGCGAGGCATTGGCCAGCGACTCCTGCACGATCCGGTACAGCGCCAGTCCGGTGGTCTCCGGCACCGCGCCGAGCTCGCCGTCGACGGTCCAGGTGAGCGGCACCCCGGCCCGTTGCGCGCCCTCCAGCAGGCCCGGCAGGTCGGCGGCGGAGGGCTGCGGCGCGTGCTCGGGCAGCTGCCCGTCGCTGCGCAGCACGCCCAGCATGCCGCGAATCTCGTTGAGCGCGGCCCGCGCACCCGTCCCGATGGATTCGAATTCGGCGCGGGCCTCGGCCGAGAGCCCGTCGATCCGGTACGGCGCGGTCTGCGCCTGCACCACCACCATCGACATGTGGTGGGCCACCACGTCGTGCAGGTCGCGGGCGATGCGCGCCTTCTCCTCCAGGATCGCGCGCCGGGCCCGCTCCAGCTCGGTCTCCTCCTCCGACTTCAGCAGCGCCCGCCGCGACAGCACCACCCACCGGATGAGCAGACCGAACACCACCAGCCCGGTGATGGCCAGCGGCCAGCCGAAACCGGACTCGGCGAAACTGTCGCCGGTCTGGGCCATGGCGGTGGCGAACAGCAGCGAGGTCGACAGCCACACCACGCCCACGATCCGGATGGGCGCGCGCACCGCCACCGCGAACACCAGGGCGAACAGCGCCAGAATGTGCACCACCTGGAAGGGGATGGTGTTTCCCGGCTGATGCGGCACGGCCAGCGTGATCAGCAGCGCCGACCCGGCCGAAACCGCCCAGCCCAGTGGCGGATTCACCCGCACCAGCAGAATCGGGAACGCCGCGAACCCGGCGATGAACGGCGCCGCGGCCGCGGGCACCTTGTGGGTCAGATGCAGTGTCGGCCACGCCACCGCGATGAAGATGAGCGCGAGCAGCACCGTGAATCCGTCGAACCACTGCCGCGCCCGTGCCACCCGGGCCTGCCCTGACAACTTTCCACCCATGCCATCGACGGTAGAGACTCCGCCCGCGCGGCACCTCATACCCCTGAGTGATCTCCCACCCCCTACCCCGGTACGACACCGGCACGGGTGTCCCCCGCACCGCCCACGACGCAACCGCCCCACAGGCTGACGCCCCGGTCGGAGGCCGATTCCTAGCGTCGATCCCCATGAGAGCGTTCCCGATTTCCCGCAGGAATTCGCCCCGTTCCCCCTCGTCCGTCCTCCCGTCGCACGACTCCGCCGGGCTCCGCCGCTACGGCGCGCTCGCGGCGGCGGCCGCCGTCGTGTGCACGGTCGGCGTCGCGTTCGCCCCGTCCGCCGGCGCGGCGGCCGACCTGCCGCGCCGGCCCGAGAGCTCGTCGGCCCGAGCGAGCCTGCTGGAGTCGATCGCCGCGCGACCGAATTCCACCGCGATCCCCGACGACTTCGCGGCCGCAGCCGGGTACCGCCCCGTCGTCGAGGCGGGCATGCTCCTCGACCCGGAGGGTGACTGCTCCTCCCCCGTCCCCCTCCCGGCCGAATTCGACCTGGCCTGCAAATCCCACGACCTCGGCTACGACCTGCTGCGCTACGCCGCCGCCCACGGCCAGCCGCTGGGTCCCTGGGCTCGCCGATCCGTGGACGCCGCACTGGAACAGCGCATGCACACCGCCTGCGCAGCCCGCGAGGACGCGATATCGCGCACCCGGTGCCAGGTCATGGCGACCATCGCCGCGACGGCCGTGGACCTGAATTCCATCCGCCAGAACTACGGAAGCCCCGTCTACGAGCCGTTCTTCGAGCACACCGGCGCGGGCCCCACGCCCGCCGCCCTCGGTGCGGCCGGAGCCGGAATCGCCGGACTGGCGTCCGCGGCAACCGTTCTGGTGCGCCGTACCCGCTCCCGCCGTGGCACGGCGGCGCGGGAACGCGGCGTCGCGATCGCCGGTACCGCCTCGGCGGTGGCGCTGTGATCCCCGCCGGGCACGCCGCTCGTCGCGTGCGCCCCGAGCGGGTGCGTACGGATGCGACCGTCGCGCTGCGGAAGTCGGGCGATCGCACCGGACCCACGCCGGGCAACGCCCCGACGGGGAGAAATGGTGCTGCCGCGCGCCGGTCCGGTGGGGCATCGGGATGGACATGGTTCCACGCGCCACGGGTCGGGACGAGCGCGGCGGTGGCGGGCGGGACGCTGGTGTCGCTGGCGCCGGGGTTGTTGCCGCGCACACCGTCGGCGCAGGCGATCGTGACCGCGCTGCTGGTGCTGATCGGACTGGCGGTGGCGGGGATCGTTCGGCTGGTGTTGCGCTGGACTCGGTTCGGGGTGGAGCGGCTGGTGCGGTGGCGGGTTCCGGTGGCGGTCGCGGGGACGGGGCTGGTCGGGGGTGCGATGGGGTACGCGGAGCATTGGCAGAACTCGCTGCGGAATGCCATGGGGGTCGGGGGTATCGGGCCGGGGTACTGGGTGCAGTGGCTGGCGTGGACGGTGCCGATCGTGGCGGTGGTGGTGGGTCTGGCGCACGGGGTGCGGTGGGTGGTGCGCCGATTGGGGCGGGCGCGGAGTATCGCGGCGGGGGTGGCGCTGGGGGTGGCGGCGCAGCTGATGGTGGTGCCGAGTGTGGTGGAGTGGCGGCGGGCGGCGTACGCGGCGGCGGATTCGTTCGTGGATCCGGCGCTGGTGCAACCGGATTCACCGACCCGGTCGGGGAGTCCGGTGTCGATGGCGAGCTGGCCGTCGCTGGGGGCGCAGGGACGGCGGTTCGTGGCGGGGACGCCGGCGCGGGCGGTGCGGGTGTACGTCGGGTTGAACTCGGCGGCGGGGCTGGAGGCGCGGGTGGCGCTGGCGGTGCGGGAGCTGGAGCGGACGGGCGGGTTCGAACGGCGGAATCTGGTGGTGACCGTGCCGACCGGGTCCGGGTGGATCGACAGCGATGCCGCCAAGGGACTGGACGCGCGGTTCGGCGGGGATGTGGCGCTGGTCGGATTGCAGTACTCGGACGCGCCCAGCTGGGTCACCTTCGTCTTCGGGCGCGATGCCGCCGAGGAGTCGGCGCGGGCCCTGTTCCGGGCTGTCGAACAACGGATCTCGACACTGCCGGACCCGCCGAAGCTCTACATCTACGGGCAGAGCCTGGGCGCGCTGGGCGGCAGCGCGGTGTTCACCGATGACGCCGACCTGGACCGCCGTACCTGCGGCGCGCTCTGGGCGGGTCCGCCGGGCGGCCAGGTGCGGCACGGGCGGGCGGCGGTGCTGGCCAATGCCTCCGATCCGGTGGTGCGCTGGTCGCCGTCCCTGCTGTGGCGCGCACCGGATCTCGCCGGCACCCGGCCGGATGCTCCGGTCCCGCCGTGGTTTCCGGTGGTGAGCTTCCTGCAGACCTCCGCCGACCTGCTGGGCGCGCTGGACGCTCCGGCCGGTCACGGGCACCGTTACGGCGTCGACCAGGGCACGGTACTGCCGGGCTGCTGAGTGGGTTCGCGGACTTCGCGGGTGAAGTCCGCGACCAGCCGGTCGATGGCGGCGGCCGCGTCGAGCCGAGCCCGCCAGACCTCCGGGATGGCGTCCGCGCCCAGACGGGCCCCGAGCAGCGCGCCGCAGATGGACCCGGTGGAATCGCTGTCCCCGGAGTGGTTGACCGCCAGCAGCACGCCGTTGCGGAAGATCTCTTCCGGTGTGCCGCCGACGTTCTCGGCGCACACCGCCGCGCACACGGCCAGCGCGAGCGCCTCGGAGCCGATGACTCCGCTGCCCAGTCGTTCCAGCAGTCCGGGCGCGGGCATGGGCCGCCCCCGGAAGGCGACGGTGTCGGCCAGCCGCACGGCCGCGTCGAGCGCCTCGGAGGTCTCCTCGTGGTTCCGGTTCCGGACCAGCTGCGCGCGGGCCTGTTCCACCGCGGTCCGCACGTCCAGTCCCCGGCCCAGCCCATACACGGTGGCCGCGAAGGTGCCCGCCGGCAGCCAGCCGCTCGGGTTGCCGTGGGTGAGGGCCGCCGCGTCGCAGGCCAATTCGAAGGCGTGCTCGAGCGACGGGGTGAATCCACAGGGCGCGGAACGCACCACGGCCGCACAGCCCTTGGAGTCGTTGATCGGATGGTCGCGGGTGCCCAGCGGCGTGCCCGGCCGCTGCCGGGCGGCCGCGCGCAGCATGGCCGAGATGGTGGTCTGGGTGGGACCCCGGTAGGTCATCAACTCCGGATACATGGTCAGCCCGCTCTGCAACGGCACCGGCTGTTCGGGCACCGCGGCCTGACCCTGCCCGCGCAGCCACACCAGCAGGTTCTCCTGGATCATGCCGACGGCCGCGGCATTGCCACGAGCCCGCACGCGCGCGCTGCGGATCAGCGCCTCCATGGTGAACAGGGTCAGCTGGGTCTCGTCGGAGATGCGGCCCTTGTAGCCGCCGCCCTCACCGGTGACGCCCTGACTTCCGTAGCGCAGCTGGATGTTCCGCAGCAGCATGGTTTCGATCGGCGCGCCCAGCGCGTCCCCGATGGCGCCGCCGAACAGGCAGCCGCGCACGGTGTCCTCGCGGGGCAGCCGGTCGGCGGCCGCCGCGCGGGGCCGCCGGACCAGGGACACCGGTTCGGCGACCGTCTCCCATGCGGCCCGGGCGAATTCGTAGCAGGTCTCGTAGCGGTCGCGCGGGTCCTTAGACAACGCGCGCCGCAGCACGGCGTCGAGTTCGGCGGGCACGTCGCGCCGGAACTGGCTCGCCGGGGGCGGCGGGGACTGCAAGTGCCCGAGCATGACGGTCGCGATGTTCGGCGCGTCGAAGGGCCCGCGCCCGGTGAGCAGCCGGAACAGTGTGCAGGCCAAAGAGTACTGGTCCGAGCGCGGCCCCATGGGCGCGGAGGTCAGCTGCTCCGGGGAGGCGTAGGCGAGGGTGGCGTTGAGCATGCCGGTGCGGGTCAGGTGCGCGGTGTCGTCGAGCACCCGGGCGATGCCGAAGTCGCTGAGCAGGACGCGTTCGGCGAAGCCGGTGCCGATACCGCCGGAGCGCGACAGCAGCAGGTTGGCGGGCTTCACGTCGCGGTGCAGGACGCCGCGCGCGTGCGCGTAATCCAGTGCGGCCGCGGTCTGCACGACGATCTCGACCGCCCGGTCCGGGGGCAGGTCGAAGGGGTCGATGGACGCGCCGTCGACGCCGTCCACGTACTGCATGGCGATCCACAGCTGTTCACCCTCGTCGCCGCGGTCGAAGACGGTGATGATGTTGGGGTGGTCGAGCTGGGAGATCACATCGGCCTCACGCTCGAAGCGCTGCCGGGTCTCGTTGTCGCCGAACATCTCCCGGTGCAGCAGTTTGAGCGCGATCAGCCGCGGGAGCCGAGGGTGGCGGGCCGCGTAGACCGAACCCATTCCGCCACGGCCCACTTCGCGCTCGATCACGTAGCCCGCGAAGACTTCGCCGCGTCGCAACATCCCCTGACAAACCCTTCACACACGCCGAAACGCTGCCAGCCTACCGGTCGGGACCGACGCGTCGCAGGCAATGCCGGATCGGCCGGAACGACCCGCCACCGCCGCGGACAGCGAACGGCCCCCGCCGGTCAACACCGGCGGGAGCCGAATTCGCTTGCGGGATCGGACCGATCAGGCGATCGGGCCGCGGGCCGCCTCGTAGGCCGCACCGACCCGGTACAGGCGGTCGTCGGCCAGCGCCGGGGCCATGATCTGCAGACCGACCGGGAGGCCGTCGTCCGCGCTGAGCCCGGACGGCACCGACATGGCGCAGTGCCCGGCCAGGTTGGTGGGCAGCGTGCACAGGTCCGAGAGGTACATGGCCAGCGGGTCGTTGACCTTCTCGCCCAGCTTCCACGGGGTGAACGGACTGGTCGGCGAGACCAGCACGTCGACCGTCTCATACGCCTTGTCGAAGTCCTGCGCGATCAGGTTGCGGACCTTGTTGGCCTGGCCGTAGTAGGCCTCGTAGTAGCCCGAGGACAGCGCGTAGGTGCCGATCATGATGCGGCGCTTGACCTCCGGACCCAGTCCGGCCTCACGGGTCATGGACATGACCTGCTCGGCCGAGTGGGTGCCGTCGTCGCCGACGCGCAGGCCGTACCGCATGGCGTCGAAGCGCGCCAGGTTCGACGACACCTCCGACGGCAGGATCAGGTAGTAGGCGGGCAGCGCGTACTCGAAGTGCGGGCACGACACCTCGATCACCTCGGCGCCCAGCTCCTTCAGCTGCGCGACCGCGGCGTCGAAGGAGGCGAGGACGCCGGGCTGGTAGCTGTCGGAGTGAAGCTCGCGCACCACACCGACTTTCAGGCCCGACAGGTCGCCCTTGGCGCCCTCGCGGGCGGCGGCGACCACCGGCGGCACCGGCACGTTGCGGGAGGTGGAGTCACGCGGGTCGTACCCGGCGATGACCTCGTGCAGCAGCGCGGTGTCCAGCACGGTGCGACCGCACGGGCCACCCTGATCCAGCGAGGACGCGCAGGCGACCAGGCCGAAGCGGGACACGGTGCCGTAGGTCGGCTTGGTGCCGACGGTCGCGGTGACCGCGGCGGGCTGGCGGATCGAGCCGCCGGTGTCGGTGCCGATCGCCAGCGGAGCCTGGAAGGAGGCCAGCGCCGCGGCCGAGCCGCCACCCGAGCCACCCGGAATCCGTTCGGTGTCCCAGGGATTGCGGGTCGGGCCGTACGCCGAGTTCTCGGTCGACGAACCCATGGCGAACTCGTCCATGTTCGTCTTGCCGAGGATCGGGATGCCCGCCTCGCGCAGCTTGGTGGTCAGCGTCGCATCGTAGGGCGACACCCAGCCCTCGAGCATCTTCGACCCGCAGGTGGTCGGCATGTCGACGGTGGTGAAAACGTCCTTGAGCGCCAAGGGAACACCGGCCAGCGGCGAGGCCACGGTCCCGGCCGCGATCTGGCGGTCCACCTCGGCGGCGGTGACCAGCGCCTGCTCGCCCGCGACGTGCAGGAAGGCGTTGATCTCCCCGTCGACCTCGGCGATGCGGCGGATGTGGGCCTCGGTGACCTGGACCGAGGACACCTCGCGGGCGTGGATCTTGTCCGCGAGTTCCGCCGCGGACAGCTTGGTCAGGTCGGGCCCACCCGTCGCCCCGCCGCCGCCCCCAACGGAATCGCTACGCGATGAACTCATTCTCCCTCTCCCAGAATCTGCGGAACCATGAACCGCTGCTCCTCGACGGCCGGGGCCATGGCGAGCGCCTCGTCCGGAGTCAGGCACGGCTGCGGCACATCCGGGCGCGTCACGTTGGTCTCCGGATTCGGGGATGCGGTGGCGGGCACATCGGCGGCGGCGACCTGCGAGATCTGTGCGACGTGGGTCAGGATGGAATCCAGCTGACCGGCGTACAGATCGAGTTCGTCGTCCGTCAAAGCGAGCCGGGACAGCCGGGCGAGGTGGGCTACCTCGTCCCTGGAGATGGCGGGCACCGCGGGACCCCTTTCGGCATGGTTCGAGCTAGGTGATTGGCCATCCGACAGCCTAGTGGGTTCACCTTCGGCCACCGGTCGCAGGTACGCGCCGGACCTGGCACCATCAATGTGTGACCCACCGGTAGGTGGCCCACGTCACAGCGGATGCTTCGATTCGATAACGGGCTCTCGAGGGTGTAAGTATTGCGGGACTCGGGTACCCGTCGGAAAGTTTCGGTCGCACAGTAAAGAAAGGAAGGCACGTGTCATACCTGCTTCGCGTGCAACTTCCGGATCGCCCAGGGAGTCTCGGATCGCTGGCGCTGGCACTGGGTTCCGTTGGCGCGGACATCCTCTCGCTGGATGTCGTCGAGCGCGGCGACGGCTTCGCGATCGACGACATCGTCGTCGAGGTGCCGACGGGCGCATTGCCCGACACCCTCATCACCGCCGCCGAATCACTGCACGATGTGCAAGTGGATTCGCTGCGGCCGTACTCGGGGATCCTCGACACCCACCGCGAACTCGAGCTCATCGACCAGGTCGCCAACGCACGCGACGACCGGTTGCAGGTGCTCGTCGACGGTGCGCCCCGGGTGCTGCGGGTCGGCTGGTCGACTGTGATCGACATGGGACCGCAGGGCGCCTACCGGGTGGTGGGCTCCCAGAGCGCGCCGTCCACACAGGCCGCCTCCGCACCGTGGATGCCCCTGGAGAAGCCGTCGGTGCTCGACGGCGACGCCGACTGGGTACCGGATCTATGGAAGGACATGGACACCAAACTGGCGGCCGCGCCACTCGGCAACACCGGCAAGGTGCTGTTGCTGGGCCGCCCGGGCGGACCGGACTTCCGGCCCTCGGAGGTGGCTCGGCTGGGCTACCTGGCCGGCATCGTCGCGACCGTGCTGGGCTGAGCCACACCCCCTTTCACCTCGCGTTTCGCGCCCCTACCGGAGATCCGGTGGGGGCGTTTCGCATTGACGGGCCGCTGCGCGCCTCCCGTTTCCTACGTAGGAACTCAGTAGATTCCCAGGTTTTATCTACTATTCACCTACGTAGATCATCTACGGTCTCACTTAGTAGATAAGGAACGGCCGAGACGCCGCGCAGAGAGGCAATGACGCCATGCAGCACGCCCATCGACCACAACCCCACCTCCGCCGCATCGGCCTGATCCTGGCCCCGCTGGCCGGCGCCACCGTGCTCGCCGCGGGACAGGCATCCGCCGAACCGTCCACGCACGGCACGTCACCCGGATCCTCCGACCCGTCGCGGTCGTCCGGGGACCGCGGCAACCGGCCCGGCATCGTCACTCACGGCAACGACAACACCGGCATCCACGCCCGCGATCCGCTCGGCTTCCAGCACCGGGACACCAATCCCGTGCTCCAGAACCAGCATCCGCGCCAACCCGGCGCGGTCCGCCCGCCGAGCCCACTCCCGAACCGGGTGGGCGGCGGCGACCCGGCCACCTGGACACCCACCTGGAACCGGGACGGTTCCGGCTACACCGTCTGTCCCGCGCTCGCCAGCCACTGCTGACCACGCACCGCGACCAGGGAGCCACCATGCCTGCTTCGACGCCCCACCGACCCGCACCGACCACCTCGACCACCGAGCGCCCTACCTCGATCGCCGAGCGCTCCACCTCGATCTCCACCCGGCGCGGTTCACGACGCTTCGGGCGGGCCGCCGCCGCGCCCATCGCGATCGCCGCCCTGGCCGTTGCCGGGCTGCCGCTCGCCGCGACCGCCGAGGCGGAGACCGGCGAGCGCCGGGCCCGCGCCGGGTGTCTGTGGGCGGGAACGACTTACCCGCAGGACAGCACCGTCATCGCGGGCGGCACCAGCTTCCGGTGCGGCACCGACGCCGGGGCGCCGTATTGGTTCGCCGGTGCCGATACCGACCGGCCCGCCACGGTGCGGACTCCGGGCGCGACCGGCAGTCCGATCGGTCAATTCAGTCCGGGCGCACGGCAACCCGGCACCAGCTACACCGACTACTGCGTCGGCAATCAGCTGATCCCGGGCACCGACGACGTGTACCAGGTGGTCCGGCTGCCCGGGGACGTGCTGCTGTGGAAGGCCGCCGAACCCATCGCCGGATGGACTTTCGACGGCGCGCGGCCCACACCCACCTGGCGCACCGCATCGCTCTGCATCGACGGTGTGCTGACCTGAGCCCCACCCGCGGGAGACATCCCGCGGGCCCGCGAGGTTGGCCGACTCGGCCCCGAACGGCCGAGCCGGTCCGCCGCGCCCGGTCCTATCGACCAGGCGATCCGCGCAACTGGCGGCGGAGCCGGAGTCAGTCCCCCGCCGCGATCTCGAATCGCATGACGGTCAGCGGCAGCCCCGAATCGGTGTGCCAATCGCGTTCCGGCACATGCGCGAAACCGAACCGGTCGTACATGCGGCGGGCGTCCTGCATGGTCGGCATGGTGGTGAGAACCACCGCGTCGAAGCCCTCGGCGCGGGCGGTCTCGATCACCCGCTCCAGCAGGGCGCGGCCGATGCCGAGGCCGCGGGCGCGCTTGGACACCGCGAGCATCCGGAACTCCAGCTCCCCGGGCCGGGCGATATCGGCGAACGGCGTGCCCGGCCGGGCCATGGTCAGGGAGCCGAGCAGCTCCCCGCCGCGCACGGCCACCAGGATCTCAGCCGACGCCGCGCGGGTGGCGGTGTCGGCGAGCTCCGCGACGTACAGGCTCTGGGGATTCACATGCCCCTCGCCCACGTACACCTCGACGGTCAGCTCACCGACCGCGGCGAAATCTTCGACCCCGGCATCCCGAATCACCACGGCGGCACCGTCCGCGCCCATCAGCACAACTCCGTCCTCGATCGATCCCACACCGTCATCCCGCCGTCGCCCGGCATCTGAGCTCGGCATCCGCGCCCGGCCTCGAACACCCGCCGGTGCGGGCAGCGCACGAGCACGCACCGCACCGGCACCCGGCGGTCGCTACGAAACCGCCTCGGGGCCGCCCTCGAGGAGTTTGACGAAGCCCGCTTCGTCGAGGATCGGGACACCGAGTTCCTCCGCCTTGTCGGCCTTGGAACCGGGCGAGTCGCCGATGACCACGAAAGCGGTCTTCTTGGAGACGGATCCGGCGGCCTTGCCGCCGCGGATCAGGATCGCTTCCTTCGCGCCGTCGCGGGTGAAGGTCTGCAGCGAACCGGTCACCACGATGGACAGGCCCTCGAGGTTGCGTTCGATGGACTCGTCACGCTCGTCCTCCATGCGGACACCGGCGGCGGCCCACTTGTCGACGATGTCGAGATGCCATGGCACGGTGAACCATTCGGTGACCGCGGCGGCGATGGTCGGGCCGACGCCGTCGGTGGCGGCCAGCTCCTCGGCCGAGGCCTCGCGGATGCGGTCCATACTGCCGAAGGCGGTGGCCAGGGCGCGGGCCGCGGTGGGACCCGCGTGCCGGATGGACAGGCCGACCAGCACGCGCCACAGCGGGCGATCCTTGGCGGACTCCAGATTCTCCAGCAGGCGTTTGCCGTTCTGCGACAGCGTGCCCGCCTTGTTGGTGAACAGGGTGGTGGTGAGCAGCGTCTCCTCGTCGAGGGCGAACAGGTCGCCCTCGTCGGCGATCGCGCCCGACTTGAGCAGGTCGATGGCGGCCTCGTAGCCCAGCGCCTCGATATCGAACGCGCCGCGCCCGGCCACGTGGAACACCCGCTCCCGCAGCTGCGCCGGGCAGTACTGCTGATTGGGGCAGCGGATGTCGGCGTCGCCCTCCTTGGCGGGGGCCAGCTCGGTGCCGCATTCGGGGCAGTGCGTGGGCATCACGAAGGCGCGCTCGGAGCCGTCGCGCGCGTCCACCACCGGGCCCAGCACCTCGGGAATCACGTCACCGGCCTTGCGGATGGTGACGGTGTCGCCGATGAGCACGCCCTTGCGCTGCACCTCCGAGGCATTGTGCAGCGTCGCCATGGCGACCGTGGAGCCCGCCACCGTCACCGGCTGCATGACCGCGAACGGCGTAACCCGGCCCGTGCGACCGACATTCACCTGAATGTCGAGCAGCTTGGTGGTGGCCTCCTCCGGCGGATACTTGTAGGCGATGGCCCAGCGCGGCGCGCGCGACGTGGCGCCCAGGCGGCGCTGCAGGCTGAACTCGTCGACCTTGACGACCTGGCCGTCGATCTCGTGCTCGATGTCGTGGCGGTGCTCGCCCCAATAGTTGACGCGGTCGACCACCGCGTCCGCGCCCCGCACCCGCACCGTGTGCGCCGACACCGGCAGACCCCAGGCGGCCAGCGCGCTATACGCCTCGTGCTGCGACTCCGGCGCGAAACCCTCCAGGCGGCCGAAGCCGTGGCAGATCATGCGCAGCCGCCGCCGGGCCGTCACCGCCGGATCCTTCTGGCGCAGCGAGCCGGCCGCGGTATTGCGCGGATTCGCGTACGGCGGTTTGCCTTCCGCCACGATGGCGGCGTTGAGCGCTTCGAACTCGGCCAGCGTCATGAACGCCTCACCGCGCACCTCGAGGAGCTTCGGCACCGGGAACTCGTCGCTGTGCACCAGCTCGTGCGGGATGTCCTCGATGGTGCGGGCATTGAGGGTGACGTCCTCACCGGTGCGGCCGTCGCCGCGGGTGGCGCCGCGCACCAGCTTGCCGTCCTCGTACACCAGGTTCAGCGCGACACCGTCGATCTTCACCTCGCACACGTAGTGCAGGTCGGCGCCGGCGTCGGCCTCCACCTTGGCGATCCACTGCCGCATCTCGTCCTCGTTGAACACATTGTCCAGCGAGTACATCCGCTCCAGGTGGTCGACCGGCGCGAACGCCGTCGTGAAGCCGCCCCCGACCAGCTGGGTCGGCGAGTCGGGAGTCCGCAGATCCGGATGCGACTCCTCGAGCGCCACCAGCCGGTTGAACAGCTCGTCGAACTCACCGTCGGTGATGATCGGCGCGTCCCGCACGTAGTAGCGGAACTGATGGTCGCGAACCTCCTCCGCCAGCCGCTGCCACTCGACCCGCTCGTCCCCGCTCGCCGCGGTGATCTCCTTGCCCGATTCGCTGCCCGATTCGCTCACAGCAGGCACTCTATCCCGCCCCACCGACAGGTTTGATCAAACATTCCCGCACGTCGAGCCGCATTCGCGCGGGACCGGCACGGCTCAGCGCCGAGTCGCCGCGAGCGCGTCGCGGCCCTCGCGCGCGACCGTTCGCGCTGTCGCGCAGCGTCATTCGCGGCCCGCCCGCGATCCGACCGCCACGTCCGAATAAGGTGAGTCGCATTTCCGACCCGCGACCGGCAGGATGTCCAGGGTGTTGCGTAGTTTTCAGGTGACGAACCATCGGTCCCTCGCCGAACCGCAGGAGCTGCGGCTGACCCGGGGTAGCGGACCGGTCGCCACGCCGGTCACCGCCGTGTACGGCGCGGCCGCCACCGGCAAGACCGGCCTCATCGACGCGCTCGACCGCATGCGCGACGCCGTGCTGAACTCGGTCACCGGGTGGGACCCGTACTCCGGGCCCGACCGCACCCCGCATCTCGGATTCTCGGATCGCCCTTCGGAATTCGTGGCCAACTTCGTCGCCGAGGGCTGCCCGTACACCTACGGATTCCGGCTCGACAATGCCGATGTGGCGGCGGAATGGCTGCACTCGCATCCGCACAATCGCAAGCGGGTGGTCTTCGAACGCGCCGGAGACGACATCCGGATCGGGCCCATGTTCGAGGCCGCCCGGTACGGCCTGGGTGCGGTGGTGCCGCTGGTGCGGCCGAACGCGCTGCTGCTCAGCCTGTCCGGGCAGCTGTACGCCGAACCGCTGGTGCCCGCCTACCGCTGGTTCCAGTCGCTGCTGGAAGTGCAGTGCGGGCAACCGGATCCGCAGGAGATCGCGCACCGCGTCGGCTCGCACATCTCGCGCTCCACCGATCACGCGGTGCGGCTGCTGACCCTGCTGCGCGGCGCCGACCTGGGCATCACCGATCTGCTGCTGCCCTCGGACGATCCCATGTACGCCGACTACCTGCGTGACCTGGACACCGACATCTCGTCCACCACAAAGGAAATCGAGAACTGCACGGTGTCGGCCAACTACGCCGAGGAGATGTTCCTCGAGCACGGCATCACCGTGACCCTGCTGCAGCGCGAACTGGCCAACCTCTACGCCGCCCGCGACGCCCTGTACTCTCGCATGGTGGCCCGTCGGGGCGTCGGCCTGGGTCTCACCCACGAGGGCATCGAGACCGCCTTCGACATCGCCGACGAGTCCAGCGCCACCCTGGCCATGCTGCGCCTGCTCCCGCCCATGCTGGACGCTCTCGACACCGGCGGCGTGCTGGCGGTCGACGATATCGACGCCGCCCTCACCCCCGAGACCGCCGACAGCCTCATCCAGCTGTTCCAGAACCCCGAAACCAATACCCAGGGCGCGCAATTGGTGTTCACCACCGCCAACCGCACCTTGATCGACCGCGGCAACGGCCGCTCCCAGTCCAAGCGCACCACGGTCTGGCAGCTCCGCCGCCACCACGGCGTGTCCGAACTCACCGCCCACTAGCCGCTGCCCGGGGCCGGACGCGACGCCGCCTAGCATGGACTCCATGCTCATCCAGCTCGCGTTCGTCCTGCTGATCGGCGGCGCTCTGGCCGCGACCGTGATGTACTACCGCCGCGCCAACGGTGGCGGCGCCCGCGCCCTGCCCGGCTTCGGCGCCCCCGCCGAACTCGAATCCGGCACCCTGCACGTCACCGGCGTGAGCCCCCGCCCGGCCGAACCCGGCGAGCAGTACGTCACCATCAGCGGCAGCATCTCCGGCCCGACCGTGGTGGCCCACGAGGTCTACGGCCGCTTCGCCTGGGACGTCAACCAGTGGCCGTCGATCGGCGACCGGATCCCCGTCGCCTATCCCACCGGCAAGCCCGACAAATGGCAGCTCGGCCACCCGGGCGCCCGCCCCTACTTCGGCTCGAAGCGGCCGAAGGATCAGGGCTGATCCTCCGGCCACGCGGTGATCGTCAGCGGCGGACGGCCGCGATATTGCCGATGCGGGGGTCGAGGGGACCGACCGGGCGGTCGAGGTGGGCCGTCATATCGTTCCAGCTGCGGAACTCGGTGGACCAGCCGAGAGAATCGAGCCAGGACCGGACGTCGAAGTCCTGGGACGTGGTGATGGGGGCCGGGTCGGGGGCGTGGTCACCGGCGACCAGGCGGCGGAGGTCGCGGTACTGCGGGGCGTCGGGGTCGACGACGTAGCGGGCCGCGCCGAAGCGGCTGCCGGGGGCGGAGAGGTCGGTGAGGGTGCGGACCACGCGCTGGTTCCAGTCCTGGTTGAGGTAGCCGAGCGAGCCCTCGTCCACCCAGTAGGTGGGGACACTCGGGGCGAAACCGGCTGCCAGCAAGGGGGTTCGCCAGTCGTCGCGGAGGTCGGAGACGACCACGTGGCGGTGGCAGGCGGGGGTGGCGGGGAGGGTCGCGAGGACGGGCTCCTTGAAGGCGAAGAGTTCCGGGAGATCGATCTCGAACACGTGGGTTCCGGGCGGGAGGGGCATGCGGTAGGCGCGCGTGTCCAAACCGGCTCCCACTAGGACGATTTGGGCGCAGCCCGCGGTGATCGCCGCACGGAATCGCTCGTCGACCAGGTGCACGCCGACGGTGCGGCCCTCGTAGAACTGGTCGGCCACGGCCTCCACGCGGGCCCAACGGCCCGGATCGAAACCCGTGCGGGCGGCGGCCACGAAGGCCGCGGCCTGCGGGTCGTCGTAGAGGCGGTCGGGACGTTCGGACTCCCGCGCCCGGATGACGGCCACCCCGATCGCCGTCATGGCCACGCCGTCGACCGGCACTTTCGCTGCTGATTCGGTCATGTCACTGCTCCCCGCGAGTGAATTAACTTGCCGCCCGGCTAGGTATCTGGCGGTGAGGAAGACGCTAGGCTTTCACCTAGCCGGGCGTCAAGCAAAATGGCGGGCAAGCAACGAAGGGATTCGATGGACGGGCGTCGTAGTGACACGCGGGAGCGGATTCGGGCCGTCGCCATGGAGCTGTTCTCGGAGCGCGGATACGAGAAGACCTCGTTGCGGGAGATCGCCGAACGCCTGGGAGTCACGAAAGCCGCGCTGTACTACCACTTCCGGACCAAGGAAGACATCGTCGCCAGTCTGTCGGAGGATCTGCGGGGCGGCATCGACGAGATCGTGACCTGGGCCGAGGGCGCGCCCGAGGGGCGGGAGCGAGCCCGGGCGATCGTGATCCGGTACGGGGCGCTGCTGCACAGTCTCGGCAAGGACATGATCCGGTTCTGGCACGAGAATCAGCCCGCGTTCCGGGACCTCGGGTTCGGGACGAGCCTGCGCTACCAGTTCCGGGTGCTGGCGGACCTGATGAGCGCGCCGAGCCGGGAGCCGCTGACCGTGTTCCACGCCCGGCAGGCGCTCCTGGCCATCAGCTGGAGCCTGTCCATGATGGGGGACCTGGAGCTGTCCGACGAGGAGAGCAACGCGGCGGCGGTGGCCATCGCACTCGACATCGTCGAGCGGATGTAGCGGCTACTCGAAGCTGAGGGCCTCGGGCTCGTCGGCGTAGGCTCGGGCGGTCTCCGCGGCCAGGCTCACCGCGCGGCGGGCCCAGGACAGGGAGGCGCCGGCCAGGCCACAGGCCGGGGAGACCAGGATCTGGTCGGCGAGCAGGCGGCGGGGGAAGCCGAGACGGTCGATCAGGCGCACACCGGGTTCGGCGATGTCACGCCAGGTGACCGGCTTGGCCGGTTCGGTGGTGGGGACCAGGCCGAGGACCAGATGCTTTCCGGCGTCCAGCAATTCGCCGATGCGGTCCAGGTCCCGGGTGCCGATGGCGGCCAGGTCGAACCCGATCGCGCTCGCGGCGGACGTGCGGAGGAAGCCGAGGGCGGGGCGGTCGGCGCAGGAGTGGATCAGGACCGGGACCGACTGCCGCGCGGCGACGGCGTCGAGGACGTGCAGGGCCTCGGGTTCGGGCATGGCGCGCACCGTGTTCAGGACGCTCACGCCCTTCAGCGTCCCGTTCAGGACAGCCGTCAGGTGCGGTTCGTCGATCTGGAGGATCACCGGGGTGCCGAGCCGCTTGGCGACCTCGGCGACATGGTTGGCGACCCCCTCGGCCAGGGATTCCGAAAGGTCGCGCAGCGCACCGGAATCGGTGAGGATGCGATGCCCGCCGGGCAGTTCGACCTCCGCGGCCACCGACAGCGGGCCCGCCACCTGCACCTTCACCGGATGACCGGAGCCGGCCAAACCACCGGTCTCCCACGCCTCTTCGAGCGCGTCCAGATCGGTGCGCAACAGGTCGTTGGCGCGCCGGGAGACCGCGCCGGGCCGCGCGCCCAGCCGGTACCCGCGGGTGGTGCTGTCGAACTGCATGTCCACCAGCAGCCCGGACACCCGCCCGATCATGTCCGCGCCCAAGCCGCGGGCCGGCAGCTCGACCAGGTGCGGCAGCCGACCCAGCTCCCCCACCACGGTCGCCGCCGCCTCGCGCGGGTCGGCGCCCGGCCACGAACCGACGCCGGTCGCGATACCGCCGGGCAGCGCGAAGGCATTGTCACTCACCGGCATCGCCGCGATCGGTCTTCCCGCTCGAGTTCGTGTACCAGTCCCAGCAGGTCGTATTCACGAACCAGTCCCAGGTCTTGCCCGCGGTGCCCTCGGCGGGCGCGCCGGTGGGGACGCGACCGCGTTCGGCGTAGGGGGCGACCCGGACGGTCACGGCGCGCTTGCGCCCGGAATGGTCGGGGTTGCGGTCCGACGAGGGTCCGGTCCCGGCGTCGTGCGGGCCCTCGGGGCCGGGTTGCGCTTCGCCGGGCTGGAATTCGCCGGTATCGGCGCGGGCGGGCTGCCCCACCGGGTCGGCCGAGGCCCGATTGGCGCCCTTGCCGAGCCGGACCTTGCCGGGGCCGCGTTTGGGCCGCAGACCGGCCGGTTGCGCCAGACCGGTGCGCCACACGATCCGGCCACCGAGAACGGGCCGGATCTGTCGTGCCACATATGACTTCGCGCCGCTGCGCGAGGGACGGTCGCTCACCGGGCGCTATCCGAGACCAGTTCGCTTGCGTACGAGTGCGGTTCGCGTTCGGTGCCGGAGATGGTGCCGCTGCCCAGCACCTCGTCACCGTCGGTGTCGGGGCGGTAGAGGACCACGGCCTGGCCGCGGGCCACCCCGGTCAGCGGCTCTCGCAGCCGCACCACCAGGCCACCGTCGACGGCCTCGGCGACCGCGGGGGCGGTGCCGCCGTGGGCCCGCACCTGGGCGACGCAGTCGATGGGGCCGGAAGGGGTTTCGCCCGACGTCCAGATGGCGCGGTCGGCGAGCACCGTCCACACCTCCAGGTCCTTGGCCGAACCCACGTGCACGTCGCCGGTGTCGGGGTCGATGCCGGTGACGTAGCGCGGCTTGCCGTCGGCGGCCGGGCCGGGCAGGCCCAGACCCTTGCGCTGGCCGATGGTGAACCCGTGCACGCCCTCGTGGTCGGCGAGCTTGGTGCCGTCGGCGTCGAGCACCGCGCCCGGGCGGATGCCGATCTTCGCGCCCAGGAAGGCCTGGGTGTCACCGGAGGGGATGAAGCAGATGTCGTGGCTGTCGGGCTTGTTGGCGACGGCCAGCCCGCGCTCGGCGGCCTCGGCGCGGATCTGCGGCTTCGGGGTGTCGCCGACCGGGAACATGGCGCGCGACAGCTGATCCGCGGTCAGCACGGCCAGCACGTACGACTGATCCTTGTCCGCGTCCACGGCCCGGCGCAGCACGCCGTCCGCCAAGCGGGCGTAGTGCCCGGTGACGACAGCGTCGAAGCCGAGCGCCGCCGCACGGTCGGCCAGCGCCGAGAACTTGATCTTCTCGTTGCAGCGCAGGCACGGGTTGGGGGTCTCGCCGGCGGCGTACGCGGCGACGAAGTCGTCGATCACGTCCTCCTTGAACCGGTCCGCGAAATCCCAGACGTAGAACGGGATTCCGAGCACGTCGGCCGCCCGCCGGGCGTCACCGGCGTCCTCCTTCGAGCAGCAGCCGCGCGACCCGGTGCGTAGCGTGCCCGGGCTCGCCGACAGCGCCAGGTGCACGCCGACCACCTCGTGTCCGGCGTCCACGGCGCGGGCGGCCGCCACGGCGGAATCCACGCCACCACTCATCGCGGCAAGTACTCGCATCTAGAAGCCTCCCTTCGCTCCGGCCAGTCCGGCCGCCTTCGCCCGCTCGACCACCTGCGGCAGCGCGGCCAGCAGGGCATCGATATCGGCGTCGGTCGAATTGTGTCCCAATGAGAATCGCAGAGATCCACGCGCGCGGCCCGGTTCCACGCCCATGGCCAGCAGCACATGGGAGGGTCCGGCGACTCCGGCATTGCACGCGGATCCGGTCGAGCATTCGATCCCGGCGGCGTCGAGCAGCATCAGCAGCGAGTCGCCCTCGCAGCCGGGGAACGTGAAGTGGGCGTTGCCCGGCAGCCGCCGCTCACCGGTACCCCCGTTGAGCACCGCGTCCGGCACGACGGCGCGCACACCGTCGATGAGCCGGTCCCGCAGCCGCTCCAATTCCACCGCGCGCAGCTCCAGGCCCGCCACGGTCTCACGGAGGGCGGCCGCCAGGCTCACCGCCGCGGGCACGTCCGAGGTGCCCGAGCGCAGATCCCGCTCGTGTCCGCCGCCGTGCAGCAGCGGCACCGCCGGCACCTGCCGGCCCAGCAGCAGCACCCCGACCCCGTGCGGCCCGCCGACCTTGTGCCCGGCGAAACTGGCCGCCGCCAGCCCGCTGGCCGCGAAATCGATGGGCAGCTGGGCGGCCGCCTGCACCGCGTCGCTGTGCATCGGCACGTCGAACTCCTGTGCCACCGCGGCCAACTCCGGGATCGGCTGGATCGTCCCGACCTCGTTATTGGCCCACATGACACTGACCAGCGCCGTCTCCTCGGCGTGCTCGGCCAGCGCGGCCCGCAGCGTGCGCGGCGACACGACGCCCTCGGCGTCGCACTCCAGCCACGTGATCCGCGCGCCCTCGTGCTGTTCGAGCCACTCCACGGTGTCCAGCACCGCGTGATGCTCGACCGCGCTCACCAGGATCCGGTTCCGCGTCGGGTCGGCGTCACGGCGCGCCCAGTAGATCCCCTTGACGGCGAGATTGTCGCTCTCGGTCCCGCCCGAGGTGAAGATCACCTCCGAGGGCCGCGCCCCCAGCCCCGCCGCGATCGACTCCCGAGCCTCCTCGAGCAGCCGCCGGGCGGCCCGTCCCGACCCGTGCAGCGACGAGGCGTTCCCCGTCACCCCCAGCGCAGCACACATGGCCTCGACCGCGACCGGGAACATCGGTGTAGTCGCCGCGTGATCGAGGTAGACCGTCTGGGCACCGACCGGACCCGGGAAAGCCGACTTCATGACCGTCCAAGGATAGCCGCCGCCGTCGCGTCGGTATTCCCGCCATACCCGCGGGCCGGTTCACCAGTCGAACAGGTCCTCGACGATCTCCTCGCCGACGGCGAAGCCCGCGCCCAGGGCCAGGCCCTCACCGACCGACTCCAGGAGGCCGCCGCCCGATCGGGACCCGGGCGCGGGCTGCTGCCGCAGTTCGAGGATGGCGGTCCGCACCTCGGTCAGCCAGTCCCGCGCGTCGCGGTCGACCCGTGCGGCCGGCTCCATCCGATGCGCCAGCGTTTCCAGCCGCGCGATCGCCGAGTTGTTCATGGTGTCCTCCTTCGTGGTGGTGTGCCGTCGCTCCGGCACACACACGACGATGGCCGCGGCCGCTGACAGCCCGCCGACCGCGCGCTGACAGCGGAAACCGCCGAGCGCTCGAGACTGTCAGCGGCCGGGCGGGCGGCTCAGCTCGATCATCGAGAAGTCCAAGGGCAGCGAGCAGACCCGATCCACGACGAGGCCGGCGGTGGCGGCCAGGCCGGAACCCCGCTTCCCGTAACACAATTCGAACCCGACCTCGGGCCCGCGGAATTCGCAGACATCGTGCTCGCGACCGTGACGATCCAGACCTCACGTTGTTCACGACACCGTCCTAACCGAAAGGAAGTGGTGACGCAGACGAATGCCGGGCCGATGTCACTGGGATAGACGAGCCGAATACGGGATTGCGTCACCTCATGCGTCGCGGGCGCGCCGCGCATTCTTTACAAAAAGGACGAGTCGCACAAAAGAAATGGCGTCGGCGCCACTGCGAACGCATCGGCGCCGGCGCCACGGGAGAACCGGCGAATTCGAACCTAGCCGCGCGACGACGGCAGACGCCACGCCTGGATCCGCTGCTCCGACAGCACCGCCAGGGCGCCACCGGACAGCAGCTGATTCAGCCGCGGCAGCGCCTGCTTCAGCACCGTCACCTGATCGTCGACCGTGGCGTCCGCTGAGTGCAGCAGCACCACGCTCGGCACCGACGCACCCGCGACGAGATCGGGAACGTAGGCCCGCTCGGCGGTCACCAGGGTGCGGCCGCTCGACTTCGCCTGCTCCAGCGCCCGCCGGTTGTCGCCACCGAACAGGCCGATATCCCGCGCGTGCGCCACGTCGTAGCCCGCGGCCTCCAGCCGTTCGGCCAGCCGGGGGCTCAGGTTCTCGTCGACCAGCAGCTTGGTGCCGACCACCACCGGCGAAAGACCCTGCAACGCTTCGCCGTACGTGATGTCGAGGACGGCGCCGTCACCCAGACCGCGGAGCATGGTGTCCAGCTCGGGGTCGGCCGTCAGCGGCGCGGTGGTCATCCTGCTGCGCCTGCCGAGCGAGGCCACGCCGACGGCTCCGGCACCTGCGGCTCCCGCGGCTGCCAGACCCGCCTTTCTGCGCAGGTTGCCGGTGCCCGCGGCGGCGTCACCGACCGCACCCGTGGCCCGGGATGCGGCGCCCCGCGCATCGACCCCGCCGCCCCGCCCATCCAATCCGCCACCCGTCATGCGCATCGTGTCGCTCTGCGCCTCCGCGGTCAAACTCTTGGCATCCCCTACGGGCTTGGTCGCGCCGACCGCCGCATCCGAGCGGCCCGATCCGTTGCCGCCGCGGAACTTCCGCCACGCCCACACCAGCAGGGCGAGCAGTCCGATGATCGCTGCCGCGATGGCCAGCAGCGCGATCAGCCACCACCAGCCCAGGTTGTGCTTGAACTTGGTGAACCAGCCCTCGGCCCGGTCGGTGCTCGGCGCCGACATCCCCGGGAGCTTGAAGGACCCGTCGGGCATCTTCACACCGCCACTGGGGAATACGATCGAGCCGTCGGGCATCTTCACGGTGCCGTCGGGCAGCTGCACCGCGCCTTCGGGCAGCGTGAATGCACCGTCCGGCATCCGGATCAGACCGTTCGCGTACCGGAGCGAACCGTCGGGCAGCCGAACCGCGCCCTCCGGCAAGGTGATCGAGCCGTCGGGGAGCTTGATGGAGCCGTCAGGCAGCACGACATTCCCATTCGACAGCTGAAAGCTACCGTCTGGCAAACGAATCGATCCGTCCGGGAGCCGCACCTTGCCGTCGGGCAGGTTCACCGAGCCCTCCGGCAGGTTCACCGTGCCGCCGGGGAGCTGACCGGCCACGCCAGGAACCGACAAATCGGCCAAACCCGCAGCCAAACCGCGTGGCACCGTGCCGAATCCGCGCTGCGGGTTCCAGGAGATCTCCGCGGCGCCATTGTCGCCGGTGAACTTCTGGGTGACGGTGCCGTCGGCGTCGACGGTCGCGGCGGCGGCCGGGAAGCCGAGCTCGGCGGCCGGTCCGCCCAGCGTGCGGTAGGCCGCGAGCATCGGACCGCGGACCACCCACGACCGCCGGGGCGTCCAGTAGATGGCCGCGCCGTCGGGCGCGGAGAAGTCGCTGAACCGTCCGGTGTCGCCGGGCGTCATCGATTCGTCGTTGGTGGGGAAGCCGAGATCACTGCCGGGCCCGCCGAGCTGCCGATAGTCGGCCAGGATGTCGCCGTAGAGGATATGCGCGCCGGTGGGCCGCGAGTAGTAGATCGCGCCGCCCGCATAATCGCGGACCGCGCCGCCCGCCACCTCGCGGACGTCACCGGACGGGTTGCCGAGCAAGGATCCGGTGCCGCCGAACTGCTCGTATTTCTGGGCGATCTCCTCGGCCCCGGGCACCTGCGCCTGCGCCGGAGTCACCAGCAGGGCCACGCCGAGGCCCGCGGAGCAGCCGAGCAGCGCCGCCCTGCGCAACCGGACCGAACTGGACAAACCTATGTTTCGCACACCGATCCCCTTTGCCGTGAGAAGGAACGATCAGGCCCATGCACGAACGCAAGCGACCACAGCTCGCAAATCACCAGCTATCGTAGGCGAATACCCGGTCGGAGAGCCGACAATCCGGGCCGTCAACCCAGCAGGTCGGCGGCTTCCATCAAATGGGCGGCGATCCGGCGCGCGGCGGCCGGGGCGAATTCCACGATCTCCTCGTGGCCGACGGTGAATTCGATAATGAGCCTGCGGTCGTGGCCGCAGTTGAAGGCGCACAGCTGGATCTCCACCGAGCGCGGCTCGCCCGACACCTCCACCACCCGCTTCGGGCCGTAGTGCACCCAGCCCTCGGGATCGTCGTGGCAGCGACACCAGGCCGGACAGCGAGCCGGGGAGTCGACGGTCCGATCACACAGCGCCGCTCCGGCACACAGCGCCCGCGCGATATCGGAGGCCTGCCCCTCGGTCATCTCGACCCACAGATGCGGGGCGAACACCAGGTCCACCCGCCGGTGCCGCAGCTCCTCACCGGTCGCCCGCAGCTGCACGAAACCCGCTGATGCCGACGTTGATACGTCATCGACATCGAGCATCAGGCCGAAATGCGTTCCCCCGCTGTCGAGTCCCGGCCGATCGGTCTCCTCATGCGCCATACACCAACTGGGACAAGCCAATCCTGTTGTCACTGCGCCCCGCCCCCTTCCGTCCGCCACATGACCGGCGCGCATTCATGACGGTAGACAACTCGCGCGGAAACCGCGTAGCAAATGCGAACCTGGCCACAAAACACACTCCGCGCTCGGAGCGCCGCATTGGGAAATCTGATACGTGTTACATCAAGTGACAATTTCCGAGCGGTTCGGGTAAATGGCTCGAAAACCCTGAATATCAACTTGAGTCCCACCTACCGGAGCACGCGCCGTGGCAGTTTCGCCGACAAATTAGAACGCGTTACAGTCCCCGGAGAGCATGGTTCGGCTCACTCGCTCTTCGCCCCAGGAGGAACTCCGCAGATGTCCGCCCCCGCGCCCGACCAGAGTTGGAAACTCACGGTTTCCGACCGCGACAACGACGAGCTGACCGTGCGGCTGGAACACTGGCTGGCCACCCGCGTCGACGCCGACGCCACGCCGCGGGTCACCGGCCTGGTCAAGCCCAAGGGCGGCGGGATGTCGAGCGCCACACTGCTTTTCGACGCCGAATGGAGCGTCGGCGGGGAATCCCGCGGCGGGCGGTTCGTGGCGCGGCTCGCCCCCGAGGCGGATTCGTTCCCGCTGTTCGAAACCTACGATCTGGAAACACAGTTCGCCGTCATGTCGGGTGTGGCCGACGCGGTCGACGCACCGCTGCCCGAACTGCACTGGCTGGAAACCGATCCCGGCGTGCTCGGCTCACCGTTCTTCGTCATGGGCCGCGTCGCCGGGCGGGTCTGCGAGGACAATCCGCCCTACGTCTTCACCGGCTGGCTGTTCGACGCAACGCCCGAGGAGCGGGCGGCGATCACCCGCCACACCGTCGAGGTGATCGCGCAGGTGCACGCCATCGACGAACCCGCCCGGCGCTTCCCCATGCTGGCCGGGGACGGCTCCGCGCTGCGCAGCCACTTCCAGGCCCAGCGCGACTGGTACGAGTGGGCGCTCGCCCGCGACGGTTTCGGAATCCCCGTGCTGGAGCGCGCTTTCGACTGGCTCGAGCGCAACTGGCCGACCGAATCCGGCGCGGACGTGCTCACTTGGGGTGACGCCCGGCCCGGCAACATCATGTTCGACGGCGGCGACCCGACCGCGGTGCTGGACTGGGAGATGGCCGCCATCGGCCCGCGCGAACTCGACGTGGCGTGGCCGATCTTCATGCACCGGTTCTTCCAGGACATGGCCGTCCGCTTCGACCAGCCCGGACTGCCGGACTTCCTGCGCCGCAGCGACGTCGAGCGGCTCTACACCGAGCGCACCGGCCACGCGCCGCAGGACATGGACTGGCATCTCCTGTACGCCGCACTGCGCCACGGCATCGTCATGGCCCGCATCTGGCGGCGCATGATCCACTTCGGCGAGACCACCGAACCCGAGGACCGCGACGACTTCGTCATGCACCGCCCGCTGCTGGAAGCCCTGCTCGACGGCACCTACGCCTGGGACTGAGACCACTCCCCCAAGGCTTGGCCGCGCCGTCATCGTGCCCTGACCGCGCCGCGGATCACCGAGTGACGGGCTGGGTGGCGGGTGTCCAGGCGAAACCGTCGGGGTCGGTGAAGGTTTCGGAGCCGCCGATGGTGAGCCGGTGGGAGCCGGTGCCGTCGGCGGGCACGCCCGCGTCTTTCGCGAGTGCGCGGCGCTTGTAGAGGGCCAGCTTGATCGGGCCCGAGCCGGTGTCGAATTCGACGTACACGGGACCGAAGCTCTTGGCCACGGGCAGGCCGTGGTCGATGTAGAAGCGCTTGGCGGCGCCGATATTCGCGACGCCGAGCAGCAGGACCAGGGACTCGAAACGTTTGGTCGCGGGGCCCGAGTTCTTCTTGGCGGAGGTGGCGACCTTCCAGATCGCGCCGTCGGGGGCCTGGACCACGCCGCCGTAGCCCCACATCGATTTGGCCGCGGGCTTCAGCACCGTCGCGCCCGCGGCGACGGCCGCGTCGAGGTAGGCGTCGGCGTCCGCCGGCTGGGCGACGGTCAGGGACAGGGTGTAGCCGCGGAAGCCCGTGCTGGGCTCCTGGGCGGCGCGGAACCGCAGCTCGGCGTCCAGGCCGAAGGCGGTGGCGTAGAAGTGGGCGGCCGCCTCGGGATCGGCGACATCGAGAGTGATGAATTCGATGGAGGTCATGTCCACGACGCTACGGTCGCGGGCCTGACCAGTGCTTCTCGATTCCTGATCAGTCCGCGACCGCGCGGTGGGCTCCGTCACTCTCGGCTAGGTCACCGTCACTCTCGGCTAGGTCACCGAGTCCAGCGAGGAGAAGACGACCACGTTCGACAGGTAGCTCTTGGCGTTCTTGTCGAAGTCGCCGCCGCAGGTGACGACCTGCAGGGTCGCGCCGCCACGAGGGCCGAACACGGTCTGGTCGGGGAATTCCGACTTCAGGTACATCCGCACATCGGTGACCTTGAAGTGCGCGACCTTGCCGTCGGCGCGGGTCACGTCGATCATGTCGTCCTTCTTGACCTTCTTCAGGGCGAAGAACACACCCGGGCCCTTGTAGGAGTCGACATGGCCGAGGATGACCGACGAGCCCTGCTCACCGGGGGCAGGACCCTGCTGGTACCAGGCGGCCTGCTGATAGTCGGCGGGCACCTGGACCGAGCCATCGGCATTGAGGCCCACCGAGATCAGCGATCCGGCGGCATTGATCGAGGGAATCGCGAACGACACCGGGGTGGACCGGGTGATCGACGCGGCCGTCTTCACCGCGACCGTGGTCGGCACCCGCGAGGTCGACGGCGCGTCCGAACCGCCGGAGGAACCGCAGCCCGAGACCAGGGCCGCGGTGACCGCCAGCACCGCGGCCACGGCGGCCAACGGTCTGCGGCGGACCGGCGTCGTGCTCATCATGTTTCGGCGTCCGGTCATCATCGGACGCCCGCCATGCCACCGGCACCGGTCTCCGGCGCGCCCTTCGGAATCTTGTAGCCGCCGGCCGGGACCGCGTCGGTCGCCGCGATGCCGCCGGGGATGCCGGTGCTCGCGCCGATCGGAATCGTCATGCCGTTCACCACATCCGCGCCCGCGGCCGCGCCGCCGGACACGGTCAGGTCGACGCCGCCCAGGCCGCCGCCCTGCGCCTCGCCACCGATATTGGTGTTGCCGCCGACCTGCACGCCGCCGTTGGCATTGCCACCGGTCTGGACACCGCCGCCGATCTGCACGCCGCCGTTGGCATTGCCACCGGTCTGCACTCCCCCGCCGATCTGCACGCCACCATTGGCATTACCACCGGTCTGCACTCCCCCGCCGATGTCCAGGCCGCCGTTGGCATTGCCACCGGTCTGCACGCCGCCACCGATGTCCAGGCCGCCGTTGGCATTCCCGCCGGTCTGCACACCGCCACCGATATCGATACCGCCACCGGCGTTTCCGCCGGTCTGGACGCCACCGCCGACATCCACGCCGCCGCCCGCGTTTCCGCCGGCTTGCGTATTGCCGCCGACCTGCACGCCACCATTGGCATTGCCACCGGCCTGCGTATTACCGCCGACCTGCACGCCACCATTGGCATTGCCACCGGCCTGCGTATTGCCACCGACCTGCACGCCACCATTGGCATTCCCGCCGGCCTGCGTATTACCGCCCGCCTGGACGCCACCATTGGCATTGCCACCGGCCTGCGTATTACCGCCGGCCTGCACACCGCCACCGGCGTTTCCGCCTACGTGGGCGCCGGTGTTCACGTCGACGCCGAGCCCGCCCGGGCCGACGTTGACATCGACGCCGAGGCCGAGGCCCGGGGCGGGCGCGGTCGTGGTGGGGTCAGCGGTGGCTGACGGCGCGCAGAGAGCTACGGCCGCGGCGATGACCACGGCAGCCGGGAATGTCCTTGCCGACATTGATGTATTCGCTTCCAGACGTCGTTATTCGATTGCCTTGCCGTCGAATAACGCGGGCCGGGCGTTACCGACTGGTCGGCCTGGAAGCTGAGAACTAGCGACAATTAGGGGGTCCGGAGACCGGACGACGGCGCAACCCCCTAACGGACATTCAGCGCAAACCGGTGAAATCCCCTAATACCCTGTGAAATTGATCCGAATCACACCCGGTCGACCGCGGCCTGCCGCGTCGCGCCGGTACCGATAGCTGCGAGGTGCTCCGAACCGTGGATCACATCGGTGAAGGCACGGGCGACGGTGTCGCCCTCCAGCTCCTGCTCACAGCGCCGCGCCAGCTCGTGCCGGTCGGTGTCCGGGACCAGCTGCGGCCGCAGGGTGATCTCGGCGACCACGCCCTTGGAGCGCAGCACCCGCCGGAACGAGTCCGCCAGCGAGTCCACGCCGACGAAGCCGGGGACCGTGGACAGTTCGCCCGCGGCGTTCACATACCGCAGCCGCAGCGGCTGCACCGGCGCCCCGGAATCGACGGCCGCCTGGAACAGCGCGGGCCGCAGCGTGCCGTGCGCGCGACCGCACCAGGTGGTGCCCTCGGGGAAGAAGCAGACGCGGTCACCGGCGGAGAGCCGGGCCGCCATGGTCTCGATGACCGACGGCAGTTGGCGCAGCCGCTCCCGATCGATCGGGATGACCCGCACCTTCTTGGCCACGTCACCGAGCGCGGGCCACTCCACCAGATCCGCGCGGGCCACGAAGCCCATGGGCTCCACAGCGGTCAGCGCGAGGATGTCGGTCCAGCCGATGTGGCGGGCCACCACCAGGACACCGCCGTCACGACGGTCCCCCGCGGCGCGTTCGTCGGCGATCCGGACCCGAATTCCGCAGCAGGCCAGCAGGGCTCGCGCATAGCGGCGCTGCAGACCGGTGCGGCGGCGGCGAGGCGTGGCGACATGCGCGATCGGGAAACTCAGCAGCACCCCCGCGATGCCGAGCACGCGGGCCGCGACCCGCAGCGTGCCCGCCTCAGCGGGAGAGTCGACACACGAAGCGCCACACGGGCTGTGGGGCATCCAGGAGTGGGCGGTGGGCTCGGCGGGCGGGCACGAGAGCGCACCGGCCTCCGGGGAGAGCAGAGCGGGCATCATGGGATATCACCGGGCATCCAGGCTGTTGGCCGCGCCCTGCAGGCGCTCCAGGTAGCGGGTGTTGATGGTCTCGAGGCCGAGCAGCGCGACGAAGTCGGCGACCGCGAACTCCGGGTCGTGGGCGGGCTCGCCGCAGATCTCCGCGCCCAGGCGTAGGTAACCGCTCAGCAGCGGCGGCAGCTTCGGACGGGCCGGGGCCGCCAGCTCGTCCAGGCCGCGGCCGTCCACCACGACCGGGTTGTACGGGCGCACATGGCGTTCCGCGTCCAGCGCGTGCTTGCGCAGCAGCAGATCGCGCACGCCGCGCACGTTCACACCGGGCTCGTCCTCGGGCGTCATCCGCATGGGGACCGAGACGCAGCCCATCACCCAGTCGTAGCCGGTGAGCTGGATGTAGTGCAGGATGCCCGCCCACATCAGGGTCAGCACCGAGCCGTTGCGGTGGTCGGGAACCACGCAGGCGCGGCCCATCTCGACGATCCGGTGACCGACGGGATCCAGTGCGGCCAAATCGAATTCGGTGGCGGTGTAGTAGCCGCCGGCGGCGGTCACCTTGTCCGGGGGCAGCATGCGGTAGCAGCCGACGAACTGATCGGTGAGCTCGTCGCGCACCAGCAGGTGGTCGCAGTGGTCGTCGAAACGGTCGGCGTCCAGGCCGGTTCCGTTGTCGGGGATGGTGAATCCCGGCTCATTGGCGAACACCTGGTAGCGCAGGCGCTGCGCGGCCTCACGATGCTCGGCATCGGAGGAGACGACCAGGGAGTACTGGGACCGTCCGGTGGTGCGGGGCGGTTCCGGGGCGGGCTTCGACGCGGCTGCCAGCAGGCTGGAATTCGACGCTGCCATGGTGGTCATAGGCTTGATCAAGCCAGTCCCAGACTGCGTCGGAGCGTCCGCCGGATTACCTGTCGATGCCAGTCCGGTGAACGCGACGCAGACCGCACCGGGAGTTCATCGAAGCGCCTCTGAACGTTCCCTACCAGGACAAACGCTCGTATCCCTGATGGGTACCGGCGGGTAGGAAACCCGTTGCCGCGGGCCCGGAATCGGGCGGCGAGCACTCGGCAACGCGGAAGATGCCAGCCTACGCCACCGTCGGTGAAGCTTGCATCCCGGGGGTCCAGTTCCGGAACGGCCGCGGGTCAGTTCCGGAAGAGGAGGGCGGCGTCGCCGAATTCGTGCCACAGATAACCGGAATCGAGCGCGGCGCGGTACGCCTCGCGGATCACCTCCCCGCCCGCCACCGCTTCCAGCAGATGCAGATGCGAGGCGCCCGGGGCATGCCACCCGGTGATCAGCCCGTCCACCACCCGCGCCGGCCGGTCGGCGCTCAGCACCAGGTCGGTCCACCCGGCCATCGGCCGGACCCGGCCGTCGACGGTGGCGGCGGATTCGAGCGCCCGTGTCACCGTGGTCCCGACCGCCACCACCCGCCCACCCGCCGTGCGCGTGGCGTCGACCAGTCGCGCGGTCATCTCCGGCACCTCGAACCGCTCCGGACTGGGCGGCTCCCCGGCCTCCGGCGACGACACGCCCGTATGCAGGGTGATCGGGGCCAGGCCGACGCCGCCCGCGATCAGACCCGTCACCAGCGCCTCCGTAAAAGGCCGACCGGCGCTGGGCATTTCGGCGCTGCCCGGGATCATCCCGAACACGGTCCGGTAGTAGGACGCCGACCAGCGCTCGGCCACATAGGAATAGGTGATCGGCCGGCCATACCGGGCGAGCACCGTCCGGACGTCGATATCGATGCCGCCGGGCACCCCCGACACCTCGGCGACCCACAGTCGATCCCCATCCGGCAGCCACGGACCACGCATCGTGGCGACCTGACCGCCCTGAAGAGCAATGCGCGCACCGGATTTCAGAGCAGCGCCGCGCCACGGGACGCCCGCCGGGTCGCGCAGCTCCACCACCCAGCCGCCGTCGTCCAGCCACGTCGAGAAGTGCAGGACCGCCGACGCACCCGCGTACTCGGCGTCCACGGCCGCGGTGATCATGGCGGAGTTGTTGAACACCACCAGATCCCCCGGCCGCAGGAAGGACGGCAGCTCCCGGAACCGCGCGTGGGTGAGCGACGGGCCGTCGGACACCAGCAGGCGCACCTCGTCGCGGGCCAGGCGACGCGCCTCGGGCGGAGCGGCGGCGGACAATGCGTCCGGCAGGACGAAATCGACGGCGGCGGATTCGAGGGCCACACCGCCACCGGACTTTCCGCGGCTGGACGGCCCCGTGGTGACGCCCCGGCGGGACCACGGCGAGCCGACCTGCTGCCTCGAAACCGCCGACGTCTCGGCGGCCGCCTGCGTTCCGCCCACCGCGTTCGCGCTGATCGTCATGGCGCGACTCGCATGTCCGTGGCGAGGTAGCGGCCGCTCGGGGGACGGGTTTCCAGGAGGTGCAGCAGGGCTGGGACCACGGTTTCCGGTTCGGGGCGGTCGGAGATGTCCTCGCCGGGGAAGGCCGCCTGGTGCATCTCGGTGCGCATGTCGCCGGGGTCGAAGCTGTAGATGCGCAGGGTGGGGTTCTCGGCGGCGAGGACATTGGTGAGTTGGTCCAGCGCCGCCTTGGACGCGCCGTAGCCGCCCCAGCCCTCGTAGCCGCCCACGGCCGCGTCGGAGCTGATATCCACCACGGTGCCGCCCGCGATGCGCAGGGCGGGCATGGTGAGTTGCAGGATCGCCAGGGGCGCGATCACATTCGTGTCGAGGACGGTCGCCAGCTCGTCGAGGGGGTACCGGTCCAGCCTCGGCAGCGGGCTGGGGCCCAGCGTGCTGGCGTTGTTGAGGACCAGGTCCAGTCGCCGCGATCCGACGGCCCGCGCGATGCGGTCCCGGACCTCGGGGTCGGCGACATCCCCCGCGATGGCGTGCGCGCCGGTCGCGGCCCGCACCCGCTCGAGCCGATCCGCGCCGCGCGCGACGATGATCAGCTCCCAATTCCGCTCGGCGAGCGCGAGCGCGACCGCCCGGCCGAAGCCCGCCGACGCCCCGGTGACCAGGGCCCTTCTCGTGTTCTCAGGCATACCGCCATCGTGAAACCTGAAGCGCTGTTCAGGTCAATGACTTTTCGCCCGCAGCGAAGAACCGGGGACACGGCGCATCGCTCCGACCCGTGCGGGCCGGAGCGATGGGCGGTGTCCTCGACGCGTCGGTCAGGCGTTCTCCCGCGCGAAACTGCGCGAGGCGACGAGGATCAGCAGCAGCGACACCGCCACCGTGACCGCGGTCCCCAGATACACCTCGTGCGCCCCGAAATCGCCGCGGAACAGCGCTCGCGCCGCGTCCACGGTGTGCGAGAACGGATTCACCTTCGCCAGGTTCTGCAACCAGGTCGGCCCCACCGTCATCGGCAGCAGGATGCCCGACAGCAGCATGACCGGCACCGACACCGAATTCAGCAGTGAGGCCAGGGTGTCCTCCGAACGCGCCCACAGGCCCAGCGCGTACGAGGCGGACGCCAGGCCCGCGCCCATGACCGCGATCAACGCCAGCGACAGCACCAGACCGAGCGGGTTCGGTCGCAGTCCGAAGGCCAGGGCGGCCACGCCGACCAGCACCAGGGCCTGCGCCACCAGCACCACCATGTCCTTGAGCACCCGGCCCAGCAGCAGCGCGCCCCGCGAGGCGGGGGTGACCCGCTGGCGTTCGACCACGCCCGCGCGCAGCTCGCCCACGATGCCGAAGCCGACGAACAACGCACCGAACAAACCGATCTGGATGACCAGGGCCGGGGTCAGGATCTTCCACGGGTCCGCGCCCGGGCCCAGCGCGGGCGCGATGCCCTTCACCAGCGGCCCGAACAGCACCAGGTAGATGATCGGCTGCATCAGGCCGATGATCACCCACACCGGATTGCGCAGGTTGGCCCGCAGCTGGGACCAGAAGATCAGCCCCGTGTCGCGCAGGAATGTCATGACCGGTCTCCTTCCCGGAGCGAACGCCCGGTGAGCGTGAGGAATACGTCGTCGAGGCTGGGGCGCTTGACTGTGAGCGAACCCGGCGTAATGCCGCGATCGCCGAGGGCGCGCAGCAGCGGAACCACCGCGGCGTCACCATGTTCCACGGTCAGGTGCACGAGACTCTTTCCGGCGTGGCCGTTCTCGTGGCCCTCGGTGCGCAGCCGGGAGCGCAGGTCGAGCACCTCCTGCGCGATGTCCATGGCCAGATCGGCACTGCCGGACTCGATTTCGAGGCTGATCACGTCACCGGAGATGCGGCGCTTGAGCTCGTCGGGCGTGCCCTCGGCGACGATGGTGCCGTGATCCATCACCAGTATGCGGTCGCACAGCGCGTCCGCCTCCTCCAGGTAGTGGGTGGTCAGCACGACCGTGGTGCCCTCGTCGCGCAGCCGCCGGATGTGATCCCACAGGTTGGCGCGGCTCTGCGGATCCAGACCCGTGGTGGGTTCGTCGAGGTAGATGAGGGTGGGCTGATGCACCAGGCCCAGGGCGATATCGACCCGCCGGCGCTGACCGCCGGAGAGCTGCCCGCACTTGCGCCGCTCCAGGCCGTCGAACTCCAGCGCCTTGGCCAGGTCGGCCGTATTGCGCTCGGCCTCGGCCTTGGAAAGACCGAAAAGCCTGGCCTGCAGGATCAATTCGTCCTCGACCAGCTCGGTCTCACCGGTCGATCCGCCCTGCGGCACGTACCCGATCCGGGAGCGCACGGTGCGCGCCTCGGCGCGCAGGTCCGCGCCCACCACGGTGGCCTCGCCCGCGGTGGGGGCGAGCAGGGTCGAGATCATGCGCAGGGTGGTGGTCTTGCCCGCGCCGTTGGGGCCGAGCAGACCGATGATCTCCCCGTAGCGCACGTCGAAGTCGATACCGGAGACCGCTTGCACGTCACCGGTTTTGGTCGCGAAGGTCCGGGCCAGCCCACGGACCCGGATCACCGGGTCGGTGGGTTCACCGCGAACGGGTGCTGTCGTATCCACACCACAACCGTAGAAACGACTTTTCAAATAGTCAAGCTTGACTATTAAAACTTGACTAGCGCCGCGGGCGGGCTACTTCACCGGCGGCGGCACCGGAGCCCCGCCCATGGATCCCGACCAGACATCCAGCTCACCGCTCTCGATCCGCCGCAACGTCCGCCGCGACCACTCCAGATCGGCCCGCACATGCGCCGCCGCCAGATTCATCGCATCCGCCACGTGATGCGGCTCCGCCTCGCGCGGATCCCCGCTGCCCGCCAGAATCCGCGCCTCCTCCCGCTCCAGGAACACCAGCCGCGCCTCGAACTGGAGGATCCGGCTGCGCAACGCGGCCATCACGTCCTCCTTCGGCGCGTGCGGAAACAGCGCCACCGTCGCGAAATACGGATGCTTGAACCCCTCCGCCACGAAGAGCGACTCCCGCATCAACTCCCCGAATTCCTTCTCCCCCTCCGCGGTCAGCCGATACGTCCGCCGCTCCGGCCGCGCACCCTCCTGCCCCACGTCCTCCACCGAGATGTACCCATCCCGCTCCAGAGTGTTCAACGCGCCGTACACCGAACCGGGCTTCACATTGGCCCAGTCGTCGGCATGCCAGGACAGCAATTCGCGGCGGACGTCGTAGCCGTGCACGGGTTGCAGCAGACGCACCACCGCCAGCACCAGCAATCGGGTTGTAGGAACAGCCATATTCGCAGGTTAACCCTCCCCACATGACAAACGAGCCGCCCGGTGGATCACCGGGCGGCTCGTTTCTCGATCCAGCGGTCAGGCGGCGACGCGCTCCCGATCGGGAGCCGGTGCCGCCGAACCCTTTTCGACCTCACCGAAGCCGGGACGGCCGCTGCCGATGAACGCCACCAGCCACGACAGCACCGCGGCGAAGCGGTTACGGAAGCCGACCAGGTAGAACAGGTGCACCGCCAGCCAGGTCACCCAGGCCACGAAACCGGTGAACTTCACCTGGTCGTTCAGCTTGGTGACAGCGTTGAAGCGGTTGATCACCGCCATCGAACCCTTGTCCCAGTACGTGAACGGGGTGGCGGCGGCCTTCTTGCCGCGGATGATGTCGGCGACGTGGCGGCCCTCCTGCATGGCCACCGGCGACTGGCCGGGGTAGCCGTTGAGGAAGGTCATGTCACCGATCGCGAAGATGTCGGCGTGACCGCCCACCGTGCAGTCCGGGTTGATGAGAAGGCGTCCGGCGCGGTCGGTTTCGCAGCCGGTCGCCTCCGCCAGCACCTGGGCGAAGCCGCCCGCCTGCACGCCCGCCGACCACACCACGGTCTCGGCGGCGATGCCGCGCTCCACACCGTCCTTGCTCTTGACGGTGACTTTGCCGTCCTCGATATCGGTCACGAACGTGTCGACCAGCACCTCGACGCCGCTCTGCTCCAGCGACCGCTTCGAATATTCCGACAGCCGGCCGCCGAAGGGCGGCAGCACCACGCCCGCACCCTCCACGAGAGTGACCGTGTCCTCCAGGTGGAAGTACCTTTTCGCGAGTTCCTTCAGCTGACCGGCAACCTCGACACCGGTCGCGCCCGCGCCCACCACCACGAAGCTGAGCAGCCGGCGGCGAGTCTCCGGGTCCGCGGTCTTGGCCTGCTCGAAGACGCGCTCGATCTGCGCGCGCAGATTGCGGGCGTCGTCGATGGTCTTGAGCGAGAACGTCTTGTCGGCGAAATCGTCACGGCCGAAATAGGACTGGCTGGCGCCGGTCGCCGCGATCAGCTTGCCGTAGCGGATCCGGCGCGGGCCCTCGGGCGTCTCATAGGTGAGGATCGCGTTCGGGGCGTCGATGGCGGTGACCTTGCCCAGGCGGGTCTCACCGTGCTTGTGCTTGCGCAGAATGTTGGCGATGGGCGGCGCGATCTCATCGGAAGCCAGCACACCCGTCGCAACCTGATAGAGGAGTGGCTGGAAGAGGTGTTCGGGGGTACCCGAGATGAGGACGTAGCGCACGCCCGACTTGTTCAGCTGTTTGGCGGCGGCGAGACCACCGAAGCCCGATCCGACGATGACGACATCGGCGGTTTCGATATCCGCCTCCACGTTGTACATGACTGCTCCCTTCTCTCATGACTAACCGTGATTCGGAACGCGGTTGTTCCAGGGGTCAGGGCGCATAATCAAGATGACTCTTATCTACGTTGATCATGAATTGGAGAATGCGGTGGAGCTGCGCCAACTCGCCTACTTCGTGGCGGTCTGCGAGGAGCTGAGCTTCAGCCGGGCCGCGAGCCGCTGCTTCATCTCGCAGTCGGCCATCAGCCACCAGATCGCCCGGCTGGAACGCGACCTTGGCGTGAACCTCTTCGAACGCTCGACAAGATCGGTCGTACCCACCGACGCGACCACTCGGCTACTTCCCCTTGCGAAACAAATGTTGAGCCTGGAATCCGCCATTCGCGCAGCTGTGAGGGCCTCCGGGCCGCGGATTCGCCTGGCGGCAAATATGAGCTTCGCAACTAGATCGCTGTCTGCCATCGCCGGTGCGCGTGAGGCGCACCCGGGCGCGGAGATCGAGTTCGTCATCAAGCCGTTCCGGCAGCGCATCCAAGCGGTCGCCGACGGGGACTGTGATCTGGCTCTCATCCGCGGCAGCGTCGATCAGCCCGGACTGACCGTCGAACAGCTCTGGGTCGAGGATCCGGTCATCGCCACCTCCACCGCCCACCCCCTCGCCATGCGCGGCGGCGACGTCACCCTCGCGGAATTGGGCGACTACCCCCTGCTGCTCCCGCCCGAGTCCGAGCAGGTGCTCCTCCACAACGTGGTCCGCGCCGCCTTCGCCGATCTCCCCACCGGCCCGGTCTTCGGCCCGCCCATCCCGCCCGACCACACCGCCACCATGGAACTCATCAACCGCCCCGACGCCTGGACCATCCTCTACGCCGACAGCCAGACCGAGGGCATCGCCACCCTCCGCCTCACCGGCCACCCGTTGCGCATCCCGGTCTCCGCCGTCACCCGCACCGAAGGCCGCCCCTCCCCCATCGTCACCACCCTGCTGGCGGCCCTGCACTGCTCCTGATCGGTCCGCAGCGTTTCAGGCCAGCGCCGCCGCGACCGCGAGGTGCAGGCGCAGGTCCTCGGGCTCCTCGTCCTCGATGGCCCACACGATCTCCTCCATCGACCGCATGAACGCCCACGCGTGCGCGCGATCGGCGCGCACCTGGAGCGCAGCGGCGGTCCGCTCGACCACAGCCCGCGCATGTTCGGTAGTGGGATCGGCCTGCACCTGGATCATCACCAGGAACCCGGCATCGAAGGCCGCCTCGCCGAGATACGCCTTCGGATCGATGAGCAGCCACGGCTCCCGCTCCGCCGCAACGATATTGCCCAGATGAGTATCGCGATTGACCACCAGGAGCGGCCCGTCCGGCACCGCCAGTTCGCGGCATCGCGCTGCGGCCCGATCCAGTAGCCAGGCCGGAATCACTTCGGCGACACCGGCTTCCGGCTCCAGGAACATCCCCTCCCACTCCCGCACCATCCCCGCCGCCGTCGGCAGCTCCGGAAACCCTTCCGGCACCTCACCGGGCTCCCGACGCAGCCGCCGATACAACCGGCACGCCTGCTCCACCTTCCCGATGTTCTCGTCCCGCCCCTCCAGACTCGGAAACCCCGGCTGATACAGCAGTTCCGTCCCCGGCCGCGCCCACTCCAGCAGCATCGCCCCACTCCCCGAATCGAACTCGAACAACCGCACCGCCCCGTCACCGCCATAGCAGTACAGCCCGGTCGGCTCCCCACAGTTCTCCTCGTCGACCACCGGCACCTTCAGCACCGCGACCGACCCGCCGCCCCGCCGCACCGGCGCGACCCACGAATGCGTCCCACCCCCGAAACTCTCTCCGACAACCTCCAACCCCCATGCGCCGCACAACCGCTCCACCACCCCGGGAAGCTCCGCCAGCCACCGCGGCCCACGCTCCCCGAAAGCCCCCGCGATGTTCTCGGCCACATCGGGCGGAAGTGAGATCTGCATCGCCCCAGCCTGCCGCAGCCCCGCCCCCACCCGGCAACCGACCTACGCGATCAGTGCGGCCACTCCGCCCTACCCGTTGCGAGTCGGATCGAACTTGATCGGGGTACGGGTTGGTGAACAGGCATCAGACTCCAGCCGTGCTCTGCGCGCCCTGCGTCACACCGCTGCCCGATCCCGGCCGCATCGGTTTCAGGCTTCGGGCATCGGGGTTTCGTGCACGGTTCGCCACCGGTAGGTGCGGCCGTCGGTGATCAGCGCTGCTGTCACCGTACGGCCGGTTCGGGTCTCGGCCAGGCGGTTCTCCGCGACGAAGCGCAGCACCAGGAGCTTTCCGCTGCGCGCCAGTTCCCGCACCTCGGAGATCTCGATCCGCAATCCGGGCTGGAGGTTGCGGGCCGACCACAGTCCGGCCAGCAGGGTGTCGCGGTCGACGGTCTGGCCGGTGGTGACGACGGAGGTGAATTGGTCGTCGAGTTGGGCGGAGATGCGGTCGAAGATCTTCGGGGGCGCGTCCGAGCCCAGCCACTCTGCGAGGTCGACGTGGAAGGCCGTGACGATGCCGATCAGGTCGACATCGCCTGCCGCATCGGTCTTCTCAGGGGCGACCGGCTCGGCCTGCCGACGCCGAGGATCGAATCGCCCGAGCACCGTGCCATATTACGACGGCATGCCCGGCCCGACGTCGCTCCAGCAGTGACCGTTGGTCAGGATGCACCAGATTCCGGCGAGCCCGGCGGCGCTCTGCGTCGCGCTCCCCGTCGAGTCGGTGCCCGCGGTGTCGGTCGCCACCGGGGTTCCCGAGGCATCGATCAGCGGCAGCGGGGCGGCCGACGCCGGGCCGATTCCGGCGAGCAGCGCGCCCGCGGCGAGGCCGGCGAGGATGAGAGTGCGCATGGTGCACGACCTTTCGAGGAGCCATGGCCCGAGCCTTCGCCGAGCCGCGCTCACAAGATAAGTGAACACGTTTCAGAATTGGCCGGAATCCGGCGCACCCCCGCGCCCTCAATTCCTGTGGCCCCCGAAACGGGGCCACGCTACCCGAAACGAAAAAGACTGTCCCCCGGCCGATTCCGGCCGGGGGACAGTCACAGTGCTCTCACCAGAAGGTGGATCAGCCCTTGTGAGCCTTGACCGCCTCGGTCAGCTGCGGGGCGACGTTGAACAGGTCGCCGACGATGCCGTAGTCCGAGATCTCGAAGATCGGGGCTTCTTCGTCCTTGTTGACGGCCACGATGGTCTTCGAGGTCTGCATGCCGGCGCGGTGCTGGATGGCGCCGGAGATGCCCAGGGCCACGTACAGCTGCGGGGAGACCGTCTTACCGGTCTGACCGACCTGGAACTGACCCGGGTAGTAGCCGGAGTCGACGGCGGCGCGGGAAGCACCGACGGCGGCACCGAGGGCGTCGGCCAGCGGCTCGACGACCTTGCCGAAGTTGTCGGCCGAACCGACACCACGGCCACCGGACACCACGATCGCGGCCTCGGTGAGCTCGGGGCGGTCGCCGCCCACGTTCGGCTCACGCGAGATCACCTTGGTGACGCCCTCTTCCTGCGCGGGCAGCTCGACGGCGACCTTCTCGCCGGCGCCGGCCTGCGGGGCGGCCTCGACGGCACCCGGACGGACCGAGATCACCGGCACGTCGCCGGTGGCCTTGGCGTCCACGGTGAACGCGCCACCGAAGATGGAGTGCTGCACCGAGCCGTCACCGTTCACGGCGATGACGTCGATCAGCAGACCGGAACCGATGCGGGCGGCCAGGCGACCCGACACCTCCTTGCCGTCGGCGGTGGCGGCGACCAGGATCGCGCCCGGGGCGACGGACTCGGACAGGCCGGCCAGCACGTCGACCTTGGGGGTGACGAGGAAGCCCTCGGCGTCATCGCCCTCGGCGACGTAGATCTTCTCGGCGCCGGCCGCGGCCAGCGCGTCGCCCAGCTTGTCGGCGGTGCCGGGGGCACCGACGACGACGGCGGCCGGGGTGCCCAGCGAGCGGGCGGCGGTGAGGAGTTCGGTGGTGACCTTCTTGGGGGCACCCTCAGCGTGCTCCACGAGCACGAGTACTTCTGCCATTGTTCTTTCTCCTGCAGGGTCTCTGGGGGCGAGCTGCAAGCACTGCGCCCCTGCGTTCGCTCGGGGGCGGCTTTAGATGATCTTCTGACCAACGAGGTAGGTGGCGATCTGGTTGCCGCCCTCGCCCTCGTCGACGATCTTCGCGCCCGCCGTGCGCGCCGGCTTCGGGGTCACACCGGTCACCTGGGTGCCGGCGTTCGCAACGCCCACGGTCTCCGGGTCGACGCCCAGATCGGCCAGGGTGAAGGTCTGAACTTCCTTCTTCTTGGCGGCCATGATGCCCTTGAAGGACGGGAAGCGCGGCTCGTTGATCTTCTCGGTGACCGAGACGATGGCCGGGAGGGTGGCCTCCAGCTTGAAGACGCCCTCGTCGGTCTCGCGCTCGCCGGCGATGCGCTCGCCGTCGACGGTCAGCTTGCGGAGGTGGGTCAGCTGCGGCAGGCCCAGGTACTCGGCGATGATCGCCGGAACGGCGCCCGCGCGACCGTCGGTGGCCTCGTTGCCCGCGATGACCAGCTCGATGCCCTCGATCTGGCCCAGAGCGGCGGCCAGGATGTAGGACGTCTGCACGGCGTCGGAGCCGTGGATCGCCGGGTCGTTGATGTGGATGGCCTTGTCCGCGCCCATCGAGAGGGCCTTGCGGATGGCCTCGGTGGCCCGATCGGGGCCGGCGGCCAGCACGGTGACCTCGCCGCCCTGCGCCTCCTTGATCAACAGCGCCTCCTCGACGGCGCGCTCGTTGATCTCATCGAGGATGGCGTCGGCGGCCTCGCGGTCGAGGGTGTAGTCACCGCTGGTCAGCTTGCGCTCGGACCAGGTGTCGGGAACCTGCTTGATCAGTACGACGATGTTCGGCATTGGTCTTCGTCGACCTCCTGTTCTGGTGGCACTGGGTGTGGCGGTCGCACGAGTTTTGCCGTACGTCCACAAGTAGCTCGTTCGGGAGATTACCCTACGTTAAGTTACTCGTGGGTAACTTAGCGTGTGACTTTCTACATCGGTCGATCCGGTCGCGGGTGTGATATGTGCAACCGCTAACGTCGGAGCAATGAGCGAGGCCGTGAGACCTGTTGAAAACCACACCGATCCCTTGCCGCTGACCGGCGAGCGGACGGTGCCCGGCATCGCCGAGGAGAACTACTGGTTCCGGCGCCACGAGATCGCCTACGTGCGCATGCTCGACCGCTGCGCGGGCAAGGTCGTGCTCGAGGCGGGCAGTGGCGAAGGCTACGGGGCCAATATGATCGCCGGCGTCGCCGCGCGTGTCACCGGCCTCGACTACGACGACAGCGCGGTCGCGCACGTGCGCGCCAAGTACCCGCGCGTCGAAATGGTGCAGGGCAACCTGGCCGCGCTGCCACTGGACGACGCCTCGGTCGACATCGTCGTCAACTTCCAGGTCATCGAACACCTGTGGGACCAGGCCCAGTTCCTGCGCGAATGCCTGCGGGTGCTGCGGCCCGGCGGCCAACTGCTGATCTCCACCCCGAACCGGATCACCTTCTCCCCCGGACGCGACACGCCGCTCAACCCCTTCCACACGCGTGAGCTGAATGCCGCCGAGATGACCGACCTGCTCGTCGAGGCCGGTTTCACCGTCGACCTGATGGCGGGGATCTTCCACGGGCCCGAACTCGCTGCGCTGGACGAGAAGTGGGGCGGGTCGATCATCGACGCGCAGATCGAGCGGGCGCTGGCGGGCGAGCCGTGGCCCGCCGACCTGGCCGCCGACGTGGCCGCGGTGACCATCGACGACTTCGCACTGCTGGCCGACTCCGAGCGCGACATCGACGCCAGCCTCGACCTGCTGGCCGTCGCGGTGAAGCCGTGACGGACGCGAATTCCCCGGTGCCGGGCCAGTTCACGCTGGTCCTGCACTCGCACCTGCCGTGGCTGGCCCATCACGGGCGCTGGCCGGTCGGCGAGGAATGGCTCTACCAGTCCTGGGCCGCGTCCTACCTGCCCGTCGCGAAGGTGCTCAGAACCCTTGCCGCCGAGGGCCGTTCGCATCTGATCAGCCTGGGCATCACGCCGGTGCTGGCCGCGCAGCTGGACGACCCGCACTGCCTCGAGGGCATGCACCACTGGCTGGGCAACTGGCGGCTGCGCGCCGACGAGGCCTCCATGGCGGGCAATGTCGCGCTCGGGCGGCACGAACACCGGCTCGCCGCAGCCGCTCTCGACGATTTCGAGACCCGCTGGATGCACGGCGCCTCCCCGGTGTGGCGCGAGCTCATCGACGCCGAGGCCATCGAATTGCTGGGCGGTCCGCTGTCGCATCCGTTCCAGCCGCTGCTGGATCCGCGGCTGCGCGAGTTCGAACTCGTCGAGGGCCTGGCGGACGCGCGGGCGCGCTGGGGGCACACGCCGTCGGGCATCTGGGCGCCCGAGTGCGGGTTCACGCCCGGCATGGAGCAGACCTACGACAAGGTCGGCATCTCGCACTTCATGGTGGACGGTCCCGCTCTGCGCGGCGATACCACGCTCGGCCGGCCGGTGTGGGATTCGGATGTGGTGGCCTTCGGCCGCGATCTCGCGGTGAGCTATCGCGTCTGGTCGCCGAAATCCGGGTACCCGGGACAGCCCTACTACCGTGATTTCCATCACTATGACCACGCCACCGGACTGAAGCCCGCGCGTGTCACCGGCAAGACCGTGTCGGGCCCTGACAAGGCTCCTTACGATCCCGAACTCGCCTCGGCGGCCATCGGCAAGGACGTCGCGGACTTCGTGGCGACCGTGCGCGAACGGCTGATCTCGGAGTCGGAACGCATCGGCCGGCCCGCCCTCGTGGTGGCCGCCTTCGACACCGAATTGTTCGGCCACTGGTGGCACGAGGGCCCGCAGTGGCTCGAGCAGGTGCTGCGCGCGCTGCCCGAGGCCGGGGTCACCGTCGGCACCCTCGCGGACGCGCGGGCCCGCGGCTACGTGGGCGAACACGTCGAATTGGCCGATTCCTCCTGGGGTTCGGGCAAGGACTGGCGGGTGTGGGCCGGGGACCAGGTGTCCGATCTGGTCCAGCTCAACGCCGAGGTGGTGCGGCTCGCGCTGGACACCCTCGACAAGATGCGGGTGGACGCCGGAACGGTCGAGAACACCCGATACGGGTTGCGCGACACGGTTGCCGACCAGCTGCTGCGGGAGGCGATCCTGGCCGTCTCCAGCGACTGGGCGTTCATGGTGTCGAAGGATTCGGCGGCCGGGTACGCGCGTGATCGAGCCCATGAACACTCGCACGCCGTGCGCGAGATCGCGGCCGCGGTGACGGCCGGGCAACTCGCCAAAGCGGGTCAGTTGGCGGCAGGATGGTACGCGGCCGACGGACTCTTCCCCGCGCTCGATGCGCGCAGGCTCGGCCCCGCTTCAGAAGGACCCGCATGAAGATCTTGATGGTGTCGTGGGAGTACCCACCCGTCGTAGTCGGTGGGCTGGGCCGCCACGTCCATCACCTGGCCGTCGAGCTGGCCGCCGCCGGGCACGAAGTCGTCGTGCTGGCGCGCCGGCCGATGGGCACCGACGCCACCACCCACCCGACGCACTCCTTCATCGAGGAGGGCGTGCTGGTGGTGGCGGTCGCCGAGGATCCGCCGGTGTTCGACTTCGGCGAGGACATGCTGGCCTGGACCCTGGCCATGGGTCACGCCATGGTGCGGGCCGGGATCGCGCTGAACAAGCCGGGCATCGGCGAGGGCTGGACCCCCGACGTGGTGCACGCCCACGACTGGCTGGTCGCGCACCCGGCGATCACGCTGGCCGAGTACTACGACGTGCCGCTGGTCTCGACCATCCACGCCACCGAGGCGGGCCGCCACAGCGGCTGGGTCTCGGGCCGGGTGAACCGGCAGGTGCACTCGGTGGAGTGGTGGCTGGCCCACGAATCCGACGCGCTCATCACCTGTTCGGAGTCCATGAAGGACGAGGTGCACCGGCTCTACGGCGCCGAGAAGGTGCCGATGACGGTGATCCGCAATGGAATCGACGTGGGCGCGTGGACCTTCCGCGAACGCGCCCCCCGCTCCGGGCCGCCGCGACTGCTGTACGTGGGCCGTCTCGAATACGAGAAGGGCATCCAGGACGCCATCGCCGCGCTGCCGCGCATCCGCAAGGCGCATCCGGGCACCACGCTCACCGTGGCCGGTATCGGCACCCAGTTCGACTGGCTGCGGGAGCGCGCCCGCGCCCACCGCGTCGCGCGCGCGGTGAGTTTCGTCGGCAAACTCGACCACACCGATCTGCTGGGCTGGCTGCACAGCGCCGACGCCATCGTGCTGCCCAGCCGCTACGAGCCCTTCGGCATCGTGGCCCTCGAGGCGGCCGCCGCGGGCACCCCGCTGATCACCTCCACCGCGGGCGGGCTCGGCGACCTGGTCACCGACGGCGTCACCGGCGCCTCGTTCGAACCGGCCGACGTGAACGGCGTTGCGGAAGCGGTCATCTCGGTGCTCGACGACGCGGCCGCCGCGCAGGAGCGCGCCTGGGCCGCCCGCGAGCGCCTCACCGCCGACTTCGCCTGGGATGTGGTGGCGCAGGAGACCGCGCTGGTCTATCAGGGCGCCAAGCGCCGGGTTCGCAACCCGGTCGGCCGCCCGGTCATCTCGGAACGTCCACTGCCGGAACGGGATCCGAACCAGCCGTACTGAGCGGTGCCGCTCGGTTTTCCCTCGGACACGTCTGCACCTCGAATTGGAACGAGTTCTAATTCGAGGCTCGGGTCAGTTGAACGAGCAGCCCGGATTCGGCGCGTCCTCCGACAGCGGGCTCCCCGCGGGCAGCACGTAGAGCACATCGAGAATCTGCGACTCGGTCCCCAGATTCCGTTCCAGATGGACATTGCTGGTCCCGGCCCGCTCCACGAACGCGGTCCCCGCCCCGCCGACCTGATCGATCGCGCAATCGGGTCCGTAATGGCTCAGCTCGCCCTGGCGCAGGACCGCGTACAGCGTCCCGTCGTGATAGTGCCAGCCGGTGGAACCGCCTGGGACGATGGTGATCTCGCGCAGGATGTATTCGGTGTCCCCGATCGTGGTGCGCGAGAGGATCACCCCCGTGACGCCGTCGGACGGCGTCGCGTGCGCGGTCGCCGCGCAGGACCCCGCCAACGCGCACGATGCCAGCGCGGCCAGTACAGCTCGAGAACCGAGAGTCACCCCGCCACGCTATCGCGCGCCACCGGTCGGCGAGAACCCTAGGCGTCCATCTTCTTCAGGGTCTTCTGGACCGTCAGGAAGGTGCGGGTGGTCATGTCCTTGCCCCAGGCCTTCTCGATCGTGGACATGAAGCCGGTGGTGCTGGGATCGGTGTTGTCGATGACGGTGAGCAGGGCGGCGGCGGGCTTGTCGTAGCGGACGACGCGGACCGCGGAGCCCTCGAAATCGGGGATGGACTTCGGGTGCTCGCGCACGAAGGTGACCGTCAGATAGGTCTCGCGGCCGTGGGTGAGACCGGCGTAGGGATCGGAGTCGACCAGCTTCCGGAGCTGGGCCTGGGTGCGGATCAGCGTCCCGCCGGGGATGCCCAGTTCGGCGGTGAGCGCCTGTTGGATCGTCGATTCCAGGGCTGCCACGTCGGTGTCCTCGGTCCCGAAGACCACGTTGCCACTCGCCAGCAAGGTGCTGACCTTCTCGAACCCCAGTCCCTCGAAGACGCCGCGCAGCTTCTCGCCGCGCATGTTGGGGTTGGTGGGCATGATCCCGCGCAGGAAGGCGGCGTAGCGGTGCATGGCCGTGAACCTACCCGCGCGGGGTGACAGTCAGGAGGAGGCGGCGACGCCGCTCTTCTTGCGTTCGATGTCGGCGAGCGCCTCGAGGTGGGCGGCGCGGGCCTCGGCGGCGGCGTCCCAGGTCTCCTTGCGGTTCTTCACGGCCCGGGCGGGCGCGCCGACGCAGATGGAGTAGTCGGGGTAGTCGCCCTTGACGACGGCGTGCGCGCCCAGCACGCAGCCGCGGCCGACGCGGGTGGAGCGCAGCACGGTGACCTTGGCGGCGATCCAGGTGTCGGGGCCGATGCGGACCGGCGACTTCACGATGCCCTGATCCTTGATGGGCAGGTTGATGTCGTCGGTGACATGGTCGAAGTCGCAGATGTAGCACCAGTCGGCGACCAGGGTGGACTCACCGATCTCGATGTCGAGGTAGGTGTTGACGACATTGTCCTTGCCGAACACCACCTTGTCGCCGATGCGCAGCGAACCCTCGTGGCAGCGAATGGCGTTGCCGTCGCCGATGTGCACCCAGCGGCCGATCTCGAGCCGGGACAGCTCGGGGGTGGCGTGGACTTCCACGTTCTTGCCGAGGAAGACCATGCCGCGCAGCACGATGTGCGGGTTGGCCATCTTGAACTTGAACAGCCGGTAGTAGCGCACCAGGTACCAGGGCGTGTAGGCGCGATTGGCGAGGACCCACTTCAGAGACGCGGGCGTGAGGAAACGGGCCTGCTCCGGATCCCGGCGGCGCGAACCCCGCCAACGCGAGCGCAGCGGTGCGCCCCACATGCTCGTCACGAACTACTCCCTGTGTTCACCGGTCGTTTCAACGAGGGTATCCGTCCCCTTCCACGGGCACGAAAGTAGGCTGTGCTCCGGCTGTGGCAACGGCAGGGCTGCGGCTGTGGCAACCCGGCGACAATCCTCAGACTTCCGTACTGGCAGAAGGGACACCAGCAGGTGCGAAACGGCAGGCGGCGGACCGGACGTGATCGACGCTCGAGCACCGGGTCCACGGTGCTGGCCCTGGCGGGCGCCGGGCTGTTCGCACTGACGGGGTGCTCGTACGGCAGTACCGAGGTCGACGATATCGGCGTCGGTCCCGGCAAGGGCTGGCCGATGGCGTTCGGGGACGCCCGCAACAGCGGGTCCAGCTCGGTCACCGGGTCGCGGAATCTGGCACTGAATTGGTCTCGGCCCGTGGGGGGTCCGGTCGCGCAGCCGGTGACCATCGGCGGCGACGGGCAGCTGTACGTCACCACCCGCGCCACCGGCTGCACCATTCTGTCGTTCCAGATGCCGACGGGCCGTAAGCGTTTCTGTAATCCGCTGGGCCCCAGCGCCGTCGACGGCGGCGCGGCGGTGGACGGCAGCGGCAATGTGTACGTCGGCGACGACGGCGCGGTGAACTCGTTCAACAACCTCGGTCAGCCGCGCTGGCGCACCCCCGCCGCCGGGACGCCGGTGTCGGTGCAGTTCACCGGGGACGGAAAGGTCCTGTCGGTCACCCAGTCCGGGCAGGTGGACGTCCTGATCCGGCAGACCGGCGAACGCCAGGTCCCGACCTTCCAGCTGCTCGGCGAACCCGACTTCCTGGCCAACCCGTCGCTGAGCCGGCCGCCGGACGGGCAGGGCCTCGACGACTGCGCGACCGGCGGACCGCAGTGCCCGATCGCGAATGTGTCCGCGGTGGACCAGAAGTCGGGCCGTTTCTACGCGACCGTGTGGAAGCCCGGTGACACTCATGCCGCCTTGGTGGCGCTCACCTACAACGGCAAAGAGGTTCGCGTCGACTGGAACGCGAAGCTGCTCGACCAGGGCAGCGCCACCAGTCCCGCGCTCTCGGCCGACGGCTCGACGGTCTACGTCGGCGACAACACCAACCGCCTGATCGCCGTGGACGCTGCCACGGGCAAGACGAAATGGACTCGGGACCTGGGCTTCCCGGCGCGCGGCGGCATCTCCGTCGCGGACGGCCTGCTGGTGCCCGCCGGCGACGAGGGCCACCTGATGGCGTTGCGCGATCAGGGCGACAAGGCCGAGATTGCCTGGGAGCGCAAGGATCTCGAACTGCGCGGCCGCCCGGTCCAGACCGCGGGCGGCACCGGCTACACGGTGGCCCCGATCGGTGACAAGCTGACGCTGGTCACCTTCGACACCCGCAATGGCGCGACGGTGCAGTCCAACGATCTTCCGGGCGCGGAGGGCACCACCGTGGCGACCGCCGTGGGCAGCAAGGGCGAGGTCGTGGTGGCCACCCGGATCGGCGAGCTGTTCGTGTTCAAGCCGGAGAAGTAGCCCCGTCCGCGCGCAGTGTCAGCGCGTAGGCGTCGACATTGGCCGCGACGCGCTGCAGGAGGTCCAGCAACACGCCGTAGTCGTCGGCGCTGAGGCCCTTGGTGGCGGCCGCGCGCTGCATTCGGATGCGCTCCCACAGTTTCGCGTGCGCGGCGACGCCTTCCGAGGTCAACGCGTAGGTTCCCGCGCTGTCCTGGTCGGCCCAGCCCCGATCCACCAGCGCGCCGACATACGGTGCGGCGGTGGGGTCGTGGGCGTCGAGGTACGGGGACAGTGCGACGTCGAGGCCCGCCGTGTCGAGCGGGCCGCCGGCGAGCGTGTGCAGGGTCTGCCAGTGCCGGCGGAGCAGGCCCTCGGCGGCCAGGAACGCGGCGAAATTGTCCTCGAGGGTCTTGTCGATGCGCTTGAGCCAGTAGCCCAGGAACTTCGGGGCGTCGGACATGCTCGTCTCCTAATACTTGTCAAAGTACATGTGTATGTATTTTAACAAGCAATTGTAGGATGACAAGGGTGAAGGACAGCGACCCCGCGATCGTCGCCATCGAGCGCGCCATGGTGGCCATTCGCCGCAGCCAGAGTCGGCGCGCACTGAACAAGCTCGCGGCCCGCGCCGGGGGCCCGGCCGTGGATCCGACCCTGTTCGGCGTGCTGGACGCCGTCGAGGCCCGGGAGGGCGAGGTGGTGGTCACCGATATCGCCACCGCCCTGGGCGTGGACCAGCCGCGGGCCAGCCGGCTGGTGGCGCGGGCGGTCGCCGAGGGTCTCGTGGAACGACGGGCCGATCAGACCGACGCGCGACGCATCCACCTGCACCTCACCGCCACCGCGCGCACCACCCTGGACCGCGCCCACGCGAATCGGCGGGCCGCGCTCGATGCCGCGACCGCCGACTGGCCCGACGGCGACCGCACCGAATTCGCCCGGCTGCTCACCCGATTCGTCGCCGACTTCGAGACGGCCACCGCCGACCGGCCGGACGACGCCCGGTAGCGATCAGTCCGGGCGGACCGATTCGAGAACAGTGGCGGCCCGCTCGAGCAGGTCGATGAGCGCGGCGCGCTCAGCCGCGGTGAACTCCGCCGCGAGTGCCCGTTCGACCGGGACCGCGCGTTTGTCGGCCGCCCGCATGACCTTGCGCCCCTCGTCGGTGAGCCGGGTCTCGAGCACATTGCGATGCCACTCGTGCGGCGTGCGCTCGATGAGGCCGCGCTCACGCAGGTTGGTGAGCACCGTGTTCATGGTGGGCGGGGTGACGCCGCAGCGGCGGGCCAGTTCGGCGGCGGAGATGCCCGGATTCTCACTGAGGACGTAGAGGGCCGCGTACTGCGGGATGGTCACGGCCGCGGGCTTGAGGGCGGCGTTCTTCGCGCCCATGAGCGCCTGCTCGGCGCGCTTGATATAGGTCCCCAGGCGCTCTTCGACCGGCATCGACGTCACCCCGGCATGATAGCTCACCCCCTTGTTCGAACCTTGACGATCATTAGAGCTCTAATCTATCTTCGCTCTCATATTCCGATGTCATCTCTACCGACTTGAAAGGCGTGCGTATGTCCCACACCGTGATTCCCGAGAAGTACACCGACCTGCTCACCCGGCCCCTGTTCGCGCACCTGGCCACGCTGAATCCCGACGGCACGCCGCAGGTCACCCCGATCTGGCAGATCTGGGACGGGGAATTCCTGCGCTTCACCACCACGACGACCCGGGCCAAGCACCGCAATACCGCTCGCGACCCGCACGTGGCGGTCAGCATCAACGATCCCGAGGCCCCGTACCGCTACCTCGAGATCCGGGGCGTCATCGAACGCATCGACACCGATGCGGAGGGCGAGTTCTTCGATGTCCTCGCGCGGCGTTACGGACTCCCCTACGACAAGCCCGTGGGCGACCACCCCGATCGCGTGGTGCTGGTGATGCGGCCGACGCACGCGACCTATCAGGGCTGAGGCCCTACGGGGTCGCGCAGAGGAAAACCGTTGCGGCGCGGCCGATTCTGGTGACGACGAGGGTGTGCGGCACCGAGCCGCGGGGTTTGATGCGGGCGCGCAGGGCGTCGGGGTCGATATCGACGCCGCGGGTGAGGATTTCGAGGGGACCGCAGTCGCGGCGGTGGAGTTCGGCGCGGAGGGGCTTCTCGCGGAATTCCATGCGGTCCAGGACGCGGAAGCCACGGACGCCGTCGGGGACCTGGTCGCCGGTGAGGTAGGCGATGCGGGGATCCAGTTGCCACAGGCCGTGTTTCGCGGCGTAGTGGCGGACCAGGCCCGCGCGGACGACGGCGCCGTCCGGATCGATGATCCACTCCCCCGGCTCGCGTTCGGGGATGTCGTCGGGGGCGGTGTCGGTGAGGGTCCAGGGGTCGGCCTTCGCGGACAGGACCGTCGCGCGGCGGGTGACGCCCGGTTCGGTGAGACCCGGTGACCACAGGCAGGCTTCGCGGACCGCGCCGTCGAGGGAGACGACCTCGACCTCGCCCGACCAGCCGAGGGCGTCGAAATCCAGTCCGGGAGCGCACTTCACGGCCAGGTCGCGGCCGGAGTAGGCGGTGAGCAGGTCCGGCAGCGGCGGCTGGAGTTTGGCCGGATCGTGGGTGCGGCGGCCGTCGGCGCGGCGGGCGGGATCGGCGATCACCACGTCGGCGGTGCTGCACGGGACCAGCGCGTCGGCCTTGGCCAGCAGCATATTTCGCGCCCCGGCGTTGTGGGCCGCCATGGCCAGTCGGATGTCGTCGAGGTCGCTGCCGATGACGGCGGGACAGACCGCCGCGAGCGCGGCGAGCTCCGCGCCGATCGAACAGGTGACGTCGTGGACGGTGCGCCCGGCGAGCCGTTGGGCGCGGTGCGCGGCCACCGCCGACGGGGTCGCCTGCTGGAGGGCGTCGTCGGTGAACAGCCAGTCCCCGGCGTCGGCCAGTTTGGCGGTGGCACGCCGGCGCAGGCGGACGGTTTCGACCAGGGCCGCGGCCCGCTCGCCGTGCCCGCGGCGGATCCGCTCCAGATCCTTGAGGAGCGAGGCGGAGGAAAGCGCGACATCGCCCACCTCGGCCAGGGCCGCCGCGCCGGCGGCACTGGAGAGGTAGGCGATGTCGTCGCGAGTGAAGGCGTAGCCCACGGGGTTTCGCGGAGTCGGCCTACTTGGCGGACGCGCCGGGCTTCACGCCGGTGATCATGGCGTTGTAGAAGAACTGGCGGGGCACCACGTGGCGCAGCACCTTCTCGTCGAGGGCGGAGAACGCCAGCCACGCCTTGTACTGGGCCATGCGGTAGCCGATGGTCAGCTTCTCCTCGGGCACGGCGGCCTCGAAGGTGCGGACCGGCCAGCCCCACAGGGCGGCGGCGAATTCCTCGGTCTTGGCCTGCACCTCGACGGCGCCCGCGCTGCGGGCCATCCGCTCCAGGTCGGAGGGGTCGAAGGTGTGCAGGTCGACGACGGCCTCGAGGGCCGCGGCGCGCGAGGACTCGTCGAGCTCGGACTGCGGGCGACGCCAGCCGCTCAGGAACGGCAGCTTGGTGACCGTGGTGGTGACCTTCCAAGTGACCTGGCCCAGGCGACGCGCGTAGATGTTGCCGATGGTGGTCGGCTCACCGGCGAAGACGAAGCGACCGCCCGGCTTCAGCACGCGCAGGCACTCCTTGAGCGCGAGTTCCACATCGGGGATGTGGTGCAGCACGGCGTGGCCGACGACCAGGTCGAAGGTGTCGTCCTCGTAGGGGATGGTCTCGGCGTCGGCTACGCGGCCGTCGACGTCGAGGCCCAGGTTCTGGCCGTTGCGGGTGGCGACCTTGACCATGCCCGGCGACAGGTCCGTGACCGAGCCGCGCTCGGCCACGCCCGCCTGCATCAGGTTCAGCAGGAAGAAGCCAGTGCCGCAGCCGAGTTCGAGGGCCCGCTCGTAGGGCAGCTCGGTGCTGGGCGCGACGGCGTCGAAGCGACCCTTGGCGTACTCGATGCAGCGCTCGTCGTAGGAGATCGACCACTTGTCGTCGTAGGTCTCGGCTTCCCAGTCGTGATACAGGACCTGGGCGAGCTTGTTGTCGCTATACGCGGCCTGGACCTCGGCCTCGGTGGCGTGCGGGTTCGGCGCGGGGTCTTCAGGACCAACTGTCATGCAGGCAAGCCTAATGAATAGCCCGGTGAGCGGTGTTATCGGGCCACTGAACGACCGGTGAACGGAATCGCGTCCGGTCCGTCGACCAAATAAGAACGTGTTCCAACCTGCTGATCTTCGGTTCCGAACAGGTCAGCCCACTCGCGGCGGGCCCGATCATGACCATGTGTACCGGCCTCGAAGACCCGTTTCGCGGCCGCGATCGCCGCACCCGGACCACCCGCGAACTGCCCCGCCCAGCGCAGTGCGGCGGCGAACACATCGTCGGGCGCCACCACCTCGTCGACCAGGCCCAGCGCCGCGGCCTCCTTCGGATCCACGAAGCGTCCGCTGTACACCAGATCCTTGGCGTGCGACGGCCCGATCAGCAGGCTCAGGCGGCGGATGCCCGCCAGCGGGATCAGCCCGGCCTTGATCTGCGGCAGGCCCAGTTTCACGTTGTCGCCGATGATGCGGCGATCCGCCGCCAGCGCCAGCTCCAGCCCCGCGCCCAGCGCGTAGCCGCTGATCGCCGCGACCGTCGGCTGCGGCACCCGGGCCAGGCAGCCCAGCGCCGACTGGAAGTCCGCCACCACGGCCCGCGCCTGCTCCGGGGTGAGGCGGGCCAGCTCGGCCAGCTCGTCACCCGCGCTGAACACCCGCGCGTCGCCGTAGACCACCACGGCCGCGATCGACCCGTCGGCCGCGATCTCGTCGGCGGCGGCCGCCACCTCGAGCGCCACCTGCAGATCGATCAGATTCATCGGGGGGCGGGCGATGCGGAGCACCGCGACACCCTCTGCCACGCCCCGGTCCACGGTCACGAATTCGGCCACAGCCGATCACCCTACTTCGGGCGCTGGGTATGGTGTCCCTCCGCCCGTGCGGGCGTGCTCGATCGTGGAGTTCTTATGCGTGACATGTGGTGCCCCAGCTGCGACTCGACCCTGCCGGTCGTAGCGAGCCGATGCCCCTTCTGCTCGGCGGAGCGCCCGCCCGAACCCGAACCCGAACAGCCGCCGTCGTATTGGCTGCGCGTGTTCGCGGTGGCACTGATCCAGGTCGGGCTGCCGGTCGCGGTCGGGGTCGGAATCCAGGCCGACGTGGTGGCCGCGGCCGTGGCGCTCGGATTCGCGGTGAGCGCCATGCTGTGGAGCCTGGTGTGGGCCGCGGCCACGCCGCAGCACTGAGCTACCGACCTACTCGGGTCGCTGCGAGCCCCGGATGCGGGCGTTCTCCGGCAGTTCGGCGAAGTAGCGGTCCGCGTGCGGGAAGGCCAGCGCCGGGCCCTCGGCCTCGGGGTCGTAGACCGGCATGATCGGGACGATGGTGCGGTCGGCGGCGAGAATCTCGGCGGTGGAGGCGAATTCGCCGAGCGCCGCGAGCTGGGTCCAGGTCGGCGGCAGCAGCACGTCCAGGCCCTCGTGCCAGCGGCGGATGGCCTCGGCGGGCGTGCACCAGGTCACGACCTCGGCCTCGGAGGTGGCGCCGTCGGCCAGCTGGCCCTGCGGCAGCACCGCCACGAAGAAGCGGGTGTCGTAGCGGCGGGGCTCGATCACCGGGGTGATCCAGTTGTCCCAGGGGCGCAGCAGGTCGGCGCGCAGCACCAGGTTCTCGCGGGTGAGGAATTCGGCGAAGGACAGCTCGCGGCGTTCCAGCTGCCCGCGCGCCTCGGCGTAGACGGCGGTGTCGGTGACCACGGTGTCGGCGGTCGGACCGGCCAGCAACACGCCGCATTCCTCGAAGGTCTCGCGGACGGCCGCGCAGATCAGCGCCTGCGCGCGGCCCGCGTCGATGCCGAATCGCTCGGCCCACCAGGCGGCGTCGGGTCCGGCCCAGTCCAGGGCGGCCGACGCGTCGGAGGGATCGACGCCGCCGCCGGGGAAGACGGTCATCCCGGCCGCGAAGGCCATGCCGCCGACGCGGCGCTGCAGGAACACCTCGGGCCCGTGCGCACCGTCGCGCACCAGCATGACCGTGGACGCGTCCTTGACCGGACGCGCGGCGGGCTGGGATCCGGGCTCTGCAACTGTCTCGCTCACATTCCGCACCATAACCCTTACCCGAGCGAAATAACATCGGCCCCGATTCACTCGGTCAAATGGACTGATCCGGTGCGGGTTTCGATGACGGGCGGCCCGGCGGGATCCGGATGACGGGTCCAGGTGCCCTCGACCTTGCCGGTGCGGTAGTCCTGCACCTGGCTGACCACGGCCCCGAAATCGTCGGTCCAGGTAACCAGGAAGATGCCCGCCTCGATGGGCGCGACCGCGACCGGTGTATTCGTCCGGCGTCCGGTGTCGGCGGCGGTGTAGGTGAGGCTGCGGCCGTCCGCGGCGAAGGTGATGGTGCCGCCCGAGCCGACGTCATAGGTGAGCTGCGCCGTCTTGCCGTTCAGATCCTCGGGCACCGCGGCCTTGCCCAGCGTCTCGGCGGCATGCGACTTCGAAACCTGCTGGGCCGCCGGTGGATCGGCGACGCAGCCGGTGGCGGCGAGGGCGACGGCGAGGACCGCGAGGGCGCCGGTGCCCCGGGACGCGATGGGACCGGTCGCCCGGTCTGCGATGGCACCGATGGTCCGGCCCACAGCCAGCTCCCTCCGTCAGCGGCAGTTGCGGACAGTTTGCCCGGCAGCCACAGCCGGCGCAATCGCAGCGCGCCGCGATTCCCGAAGTGACAACTGATCTCGGTGCGATGGGGTAGCTCGTCGCGGAGCGGCGGGCTAGCTGCGGTGACGCCCGAAACGTTGGCTGCGGCGCGCGAAGTAGCGGCCGTCGATACGGTCCAACTGGATCGACTGCCGGAACGCCTCGCTCAGGTTCTCCGAGGTCAGCACATCGGAGAGCAGACCCTGCGCGACCACCGCGCCCTCGTTGAGCAGCAGCCCGTGGGTGAAGCCCGGCGGAATCTCCTCCACGTGGTGGGTGACCAGCACGGTGGCCGGCGCGTCCGGGTCCGCGGCCAGGTCGCCGAGACGCTCGACCAGTTCCTCACGACCGCCGAGATCGAGTCCGGCGGCCGGTTCGTCGAGCAGCAGCAGTTCCGGGTCGGTCATGAGCGCGCGGGCGATGAGCACACGCTTGCGCTCGCCCTCGGAGAGGGTGCCGTAGGTGCGGTCGGAAAGGTGTTCCGCGCCGAGGCTTTCCAGAATGTCGATGGCCCGGTCGGTATCCATGTCGTCGTAGCGCTCCCGCCAGCGGCCCATGACCGCGTAACCCGCCGAGACGACGAGATCGGAGACCTTCTCGTCGATCGGCACCCGGCTGGCGATGGCGGCGGAGGAAATTCCGATGCGCGGGCGTAGTTCGTTGATATCGACCCGCCCCAGGGTTTCGCCGAGCAGATTGGCGATTCCGGAGGTGGGGTGCATTTCGGCGGCGGCCATCCGCAGCAGTGAGGTCTTGCCGGCGCCATTGGGGCCGAGCACGACCCAGCGTTCGTCCAATTCCACCTGCCAGGTGACCGGACCCACCAAGGTATGTCCGGAACGTCGGACGGTGACGTCGCTGAAATCGATGAGCAGATCGGGATCCGGTTGCGGCACGGGGTCCATCTTGGCCCACCACCCTGGACGATCGTCAACGTGGTGGCTGAATTCGGGGCGTGTCCTCTCCGGAAGTGCGGGGACGATAAGCGATTTCATGGGTGCTCGTATCGAATTCCGGTAGATCGCACTCCGGGCCCCGCATTCCGCGGCCCCGGGCATCGGCGCTCGTGGAGCGGAACATCCGTGCCAGGATCAGTGCCACCGGGATCGAGAGCACCGTCCACACGATGAGAACAACCAGCAATGTTGTCATTTCGTGGTTTCCTTTCGAGGAAACTCGTGAATCGATCCTGGACCACCCGGTCGGGGAAGTCGATACGCCCTACCCATATGGGTCAGCACGCCGACCCTTCGGTTTCGCTAGTGCGCCATGCGCGCCGTCGCCTCCGTGCCATCCGGCCTACGGCACCGCGATCACGGTCATCGACCCCGGGGCCACCTCCGTGAACCCGGCGTCACGCACCGCCACCGCGTCGCCCCGGGCCACCCGCCGTCGCAATTCCGCCCAGTGGCCCGGATCGGCCTCCGCGACGGTGCACCGAAACCCGGTGGCGGCCCACGCATACGCTTGCCGCACCGGTAAGGCGCCTGCCAGCAACATGCTGGCATGCCCTACCTGTGCCGCTGCCTTCCCGACAGTCATACCCAATTCCGAGTCCACCCATAGCACCGGATATTCCGGATCGATCGCGATGTCCGGCTCCTCCGGCAGCTCGGTTCCGCTGATCTGGAGCCGACGGATCCGCGGATCCACGTCCCCCACCGGACCCGGCACCAGCGCCCGCGCCTGCGCGCCGCCGAAATCGACTGTGACACCGTCGACTTCCTGCGCCGCCAGCCACTGCGCCCCGCGGGCCCGCCGCGCCACCTTCCGGATGCGCGACCGCTTCCAGGTCAGATAGCGCTCCTCCCACTCCCCGCCCGGCCCGACCCGCTCGTCCAGGCACACTGCGACCGCCGCCGACGCGGCGGCCGCCAGCAGCGCCGACCGTGCGGGCGGATCGTTCTTCGGAATGTGCAACACCATCTGCATGGCCTGGACCAGAGCCGGGTCGGCGGGATCGCCCCCGCCGCCGTAGCCCCGGGCCAGTTCCGCGTGCCTGGCCTCGAAACCGGCATCGACGGTGGATCCAACGCTCGACACAACCACTCCTACAACGACGTTCTAACGCACCGTCAGGTTCACGGTGAACCGCTTGGCGGGCTCGACGCCCTGCTCCCAGGCCCGCATGTACGCCAGGCTCAGCGTGGTGGAGCCGGGGGCCACCGCCACGAAATTCAGCACCGACTTGCCGCCGACGCCGACCTTGCCGTCGGGGTTGGGGTCCTGCTCGTACTCGGGTGAACCGTTCTGCTTCACCACGTTCTGGTCCAGCCCACCCAGCTGCCAGCCGAATCCGGTGGTCGGATTCGCCTCGAGGGTGACGATCAGGCCCTGTCCCACAGCCAGACTCACGTCCTTGCCGTCGGAGTCCGCACCGATCCGCTCGGCCGCACGGTCCGCGGGGGTCGCCTGCACGGCGGTGGTGCCCGCGACACTCGTCGCCGAGACCGGTCGCGCCTCGTTCGGATCGGTGGTGCCGCAAGCGGCCAGCGCGAGGCCGGCCATCACCATCACCAGCGGCATACGCACACGCACTCGGACTCCTTCGGTCATCGCCGGGTTTCCGACCACGGTACCGAGCGCGGAGCCGAGGGTGGCGCAAGCGAATTGGACGCGTTGCGGCTACCGCACGGTTTACTGCGGCAGCGGCACCCGGCGGATACCGCCGTCGCGGGCGTCGGCGGCCTCGACCTCGTCGCGGGTGACGCCCAGGATGAACAGCACCGCGTCCAGGAACGGATGCGACAGCGCGGCGTCGGCGACCTCGCGCAGCGCGGGTTTGGCGTTGAACGCGATACCCAGGCCCGCGGCATTGAGCATGTCGATGTCGTTGGCGCCGTCGCCGACCGCGACGGTCTGCTCCATGGCCACGCCCGTCTCGGCCGCGAACCGGCGCAGCGCAACGGCTTTCGCGGCCCGGTCGACGATCTCGCCGGTGACCGCGCCGGTCAGCTTGCCGTCGCGGATCTCGAGGGTGTTGGCCTGGACGAAGTCCAGTTCCAGTTCGTGCGCGAGCGGCTCGATGACCTGACGGAAGCCGCCGGACACCACGCCGCAGCGGAAGCCCAGGCGACGCAGCGTGCGAATGGTGGTGCGGGCGCCCGGGGTGAGTTCGATGCGCTCGGCGACCTCGTCGATGACCGAGGCGTCCAGCCCGGCCAGGGTGGCGACGCGCTGGCGCAGCGATTCGGAGAAGTCGATCTCGCCGCGCATGGCGGCCTCGGTGACCGCCCGGACCTCGTCCTCGACACCGGCGTGCGCGGCCAGCATCTCGATGACCTCGCCCTGGATCAGGGTGGAGTCCACGTCGAACACGATGAGCCGCTTGGCCCGTCGCGCCAGACCGGCCTTCTCGACCGCGACGTCCACGCTCTCCTTGGCGGCCACCGCCGACAGCGCGGTGCGCAGCTCGGTCTCGGTGTCCGCGTCGGCGGCGGGAACGGTCACCAGCAGTTCCAGACCGGTGACCGGGTAGTCGGCGATGCCGCGGATGGAGTCGATGTTCACGCCCTGCGCGGCGAGCTTGCGCGCGATGGCGCTGAAGGCGCGGGCGGTGACCGGCGAACCCAGCACCACGACCGCGTGGGTGGACAGTTTGGCGCCCGACACGGCGCTGGCCCCGATCTCCACGGCCACGTCCATGCCGATCGACGCCATGGCGTCCTCGAGCTGATCCTGCAGCGACTCGGGGTCGGTGGGACACGACACCAGCACGCCCAGGGTGAGGCGGCCCCGGATGACGACCTGCTCCACATCCAGCAGGCTGACACCGTTGTTGGCCAGCGCGGCGAGTAGCACCGACGTGACGCCCGGCTTGTCGGGTCCGGTGACCGTAACCAGAACCGTCGTGTCAGCGCTCCGCCTCTCCGTGCTTGCGCTCAATCGATGACTCCTTGTCCCTGGCACTGCGTGGCCCGCCCGACATGCGGCGGCAGCTCATTCTGTCAGGTCGGCCCGCCCGGGACCGCGCCGACGTCCGCCCACGGTGGCGGGCATCACGCTCGCGCCACGCCGGAACACAATTCGCCCAGGATCTCGGCGACCGGCCGCACCGCCGTGACCAGCCCGACCCCCTGCCCCGCGTCGACCGGCGCGATCCGCGGATCGTCGGCGGCGTTCGCGGCGGCCAGCTGGGCCCGCGCGGCGGCGGCCCGGTCGGCTCGAGCGGTCGCGGCAGGTTCGGGTTCGGAAGTGGCGGCGGCCGACAACTCGTCGATCCGGTCGTGCCAGCGCGCCGTGAAATCGTTGCGCAGCACCCGGGCCGGAAACCGTTGCGGCCAGGGCAGTTCCATGCCGATGTCGAAGACCCGCGTGACGATGGTGTCGGTGCCCTGCGCGGCGAGCAGCGCGCGGCGACCGCCCGGGGCGAGCAGCGATTCCTCGGCGGCCGCCACGGCGGTGCCCAGCCAGACCCCCGCGGCCCCCGCCGCGAGCATCGCGGCGACCCCGCGCGCCGAACCGATGCCACCGGCGGCCAGCACCGGACCGGGCACGGCGTCGAGCACCGCTTCCAGCAACGGCAGCGTGGCGAGTTCGGGCGCACCGTGCCCGCCGCCCTCGAGACCGCGCGCGACCAGCACGTCGATCCCGGCGTCGCGGGCGCGCCGAGCATCCTCGAGGGTGTAAACCTGTGTCGCCGTCCGGATTCCGGCCGCGTGGGCGCGGGCGGCCCACGACAGATCCGTCCCGAAGCTCACCGACAGCAGGGCGGGCTTCGCGGCGAGGGCGAGGGCGAGGAGTCCCGGTCGCGCGGCCGCCACCCAGTCGACCAACCCGATTCCGATCGGGCCGGGTGCGGGCGCTGCGGCGTTCCCCATCAGTTCGCGTTCGAGCGCGGGCAGTTCGCGTTCGAGGGCGGCCGCGGCGAGCTCGCGTTCGAGCGCCTCGACCGAGCCCGCACTGCCCATCCCGATCATCCCCAGTCCCCCGGCGGCCGCGACCGCGACCGCGAGCCGGCCACCGGCGACTCCGCCCATGGGCGCGTTCACGATCGGCACCCGCAACCCCATCGCGTCCGACCAGTCGGTCCGCAGTCCCGCATCCTCCGTCACCCGACCATGAAAGCGCGCCGCGGTCATCGGCGTCCGCCCGGCCCCGTCATACGCCGGTGGTCCCCCACCCCGCAACGCGACGCGGCACCCGTCCGAGGACGGGTGCCGCGTTGGATGTTCCGGCTGTCAGGCGACTAGTGCGACGCCTTCTCCAGCTCGTGCACGTTGTGGGACTTGGAGCCCCAGCCCACGTGGGCCTCGGCGCGCATGCGCTCGACCATGTGCGGGTAGTGCAGCTCGAACGCGGGACGCTCGGAGCGGATGCGCGGCAGCTCGTAGAAGTTGTGGCGCGGCGGCGGGCAGGAGGTCGCCCACTCCAGGGAGTTGCCGTAGCCCCACGGGTCGTCCACGGTCACGACCTCGCCGTAGCGGTAGGACTTGAAGACGTTCCAGATGAACGGCAGCATCGACGAACCCAGGATGAAGGCACCGATCGTCGAGATGGTGTTCAGCGTGGTGAAGCCGTCGCTCGGCAGGTAGTCGGCGTACCGACGCGGCATACCCATGTTGCCCAGCCAGTGCTGCACCAGGAACGTGGTGTGGAAACCGACGAAGGTGGCCCAGAAGTGCCACTTGCCCAGACGCTCGTCCATCATGCGGCCGGTCATCTTCGGGAACCAGAAGTAGATGCCCGCGAAGGTGGCGAACACGATGGTGCCGAAGAGCACGTAGTGGAAGTGCGCGACCACGAAGTAGGTGTCCGACACGTGGAAGTCCAGCGGCGGCGAGGCCAGGATGACGCCCGACAGACCACCGAAGAGGAAGGTCACCAGGAAGCCGACCGACCAGAGCATCGGCGTCTCGAAGGTGAGCTGGCCGCGCCACATGGTGCCGATCCAGTTGAAGAACTTCACACCGGTCGGGACCGCGATGAGGAACGTCATGAACGAGAAGTACGGCAGCAGCACCGCGCCCGTGGCGTACATGTGGTGCGCCCACACCGCGATGGACAGGGCCGCGATACCCAGGGTCGCGTAGACCAGGGTGGTGTAGCCGAAGATCGGCTTGCGGCTGAAGACCGGGTAGATCTCCGAGACGATGCCGAAGAACGGCAGCGCGATGATGTACACCTCGGGGTGGCCGAAGTACCAGAACAAGTGCTGGTAGAGCAGCACGCCGCCGTTGGCCGGGTCGTAGATGTGGCCGCCCAGGTGGCGGTCGTAGGCCAGGCCGAACAGGGCCGCGGTGAGCAGCGGGAAGGCCAGCAGCACCAGCACCGAGGTGACGGCGATGTTCCAGGTGAAGATCGGCATCCGGAACATGGTCATACCCGGGCAGCGCAGGCAGACCACGGTGGTGAGCATGTTGACGCCACCGAGGATGGTGCCCAGACCGGAGACGGCCAGACCCAGGATCCACAGGTCGGCGCCGACGCCGGGCGAGTGGACGATGTCCGACAGCGGGGTGTACGCGGTCCAGCCGAAGTCCGCCGCGCCGCCGGGGGTGATGAAGCCGGCGGTCGCCATCGAGCCGCCGAACAGGTACAGCCAGTAGCTGAACGCGTTCAGACGCGGGAAGGCGACGTCAGGGGCGCCGATCTGCAGCGGCAGGATGATGTTGGCGAAGCCGAACACGATCGCGGTCGCGTAGAAGAGCAGCATGATCGTGCCGTGCATGGTGAACAGCTGGTTGAACTGTTCCGGCGACAGGAACTGCATGCCCGGACGGGCGAGCTCGGCGCGCATGAGCAGCGCCATGATGCCGCCGACCATGAAGAAGGAGATGGCCGTCACCAGGTACATGACGCCGAGAACCTTCGGGTCCGTCGTGGTGACCATCTTGAAGATGAACGATCCCTTCGGACCCGTCCTTTGAGGATAGGGCCGCTCCGCCTCCACAAGGCTGGCCGGCCGCGGTTCTACGGCAGTCACGAAACCTCCACAGGTATGCCATCGTTCGTACGCTGCTTCCGGCGTCCGGTTCGGCAACATGACGAACGACGGTGGCTTGCGCTGTGACAGATCGTAAACCGTGTCCCATCGGCGCTCCCTCCGGGTCCTACTCTGTGTCGTATTCGGCTCTGCCGATGGTCGTATCCGTGAGGGCGCCGGTGTCGTAATTGGGAGTCGCGGGGCGCGGCTGTAGGCTGCCCGGCATGCCGGTGCGCGAGTCCGCTTCCACCCGAAACACGTTCGCCTCCACCTTCTCCCCTATGCGGCATTTGCGCAGTGTGGGACTGGTCTCGGCGGCAACCCTGCTGACGGTTGGCCTGGCCGCGGGGTGCGCGAAGACCGATGACAACTCGGCGTCGATCGTGCGCACCACCACCAATATCGCGGGTGCGGGCGTGGTCGGGATCGAGCGCGACACCACCAAGGCGTGCGCGCTGCCGACCGCCCCCGACTCGACCGGCGGCACCCGCGCCGTCGCGCACGCGGCCGGTTCCGCGGAGGTGCCCGCCGACGCCAAGCGCATCGTGGTGCTGTCCACCCCCGCCCTCGACGCCGCGTGCGCGCTGGGCCTGTGGGAGCGCGTGGTCGGCGCGGCCACCGTCACCGGGCCGACGCCACAGCCGTCGTATCTGGGCTCCGGGATCGCCGCGATCCCGGCGGTGGGCACGGTGGACAGCCCCGATCCGGCGAGGATCGCGGAGCTGAAGCCGGATCTGATCATCGGCCCGGCCGCCGACCGCGGCCACTACGACGCCCTGAAGGCCATCGCCCCGACCGTCCTGGTCGGCGACGATCACGGCTGGCAGGCCACCTTCACCGGTTTCGCGGAGGCCCTCAACCGCAAGACCGCGGGCGCCAAGGCCCTCGACGACTACCGCACCGCGGCCCGCGACACCGGCGTCGCCGCCAACTCCGCGCTCACCCAGGCGTCGGTGATCCGCTTCGAGCCCAAGACGATTCAGGTGCAGGGCGGCAACACCTTCGCCGCCCAGGTGCTCGGCGACGCGGGCGTGCAGCGCCCCCAGGCGCAGCGCGGCGACTCGTTCGACGTCTCCGGCCTGGGCGCCGCGGCCGACCGCGACAAGCTCGAGGGCGACCTGATCTTCCTCATGTTCGACGGCCAGGACGGCCTCGACTACGGCAAGTCGATCATGAAGGGCGACAACTGGAAACAGCTCGGCGCGGTCAGCGACCGCCGCGAGTTCGCCGTCGACGACACCATCTGGCACGGCAGCGGCATCACCGCCGCCCGCGCCCTGCTCGAGGACGTCCGCAACAACCTCAACGGCTACGTCGCCGACTGATCCACGGCCACCGCACCGGCCGATTCGATCCGGCGCTCGGCCCGATGACGTGGGGAAGTCGCCACCCGGCCGAGCCCCGACCGCGAAGTTCACCGGCCCGGCCGTGAACAGTGCGTGATGACCGGTATTCCCCGCGGACACACCCGACAAACGCGGTTTTTTCAGCGACCGCGAACACGGCCTTCGACAGCGAACGGCCCCGAGCGGATTCGCTCGGGGCCGTTGGCTTTTCAGACGGGTGGGGCGACGCGGAGCGTCAGAATTCCCAGTCCTCGTCCTCGGTGTTGACGGCCTTGCCGATGACGTAGCTGGAGCCCGAGCCGGAGAAGAAGTCGTGGTTCTCGTCGGCGTTCGGGGACAGGGCCGAGAGGATGGCGGGGTTGACCTCGCACTCGTCCTTGGGGAACAGGCCCTCGTAGCCGAGGTTCATCAGCGCCTTGTTGGCGTTGTAGCGCAGGAACTTCTTGACGTCCTCGGTGAGGCCGACCTCGTCGTAGAGGTCCTGGGTGTACTCGACCTCGTTCTCGTAGAGCTCGAAGAGCAGCTCGAAGGTGTAGGCCTTGAGCTCCTCGCGCTCGGCCTCGGAGACCAGCTCCAGACCCTTCTGGTACTTGTAGCCGATGTAGTAGCCGTGCACGGCCTCGTCGCGGATGATCAGGCGGATCATGTCGGCGGTGTTGGTCAGCTTGGCCCGCGAGGACCAGTGCATGGGCAGGTAGAAGCCGGAGTAGAACAGGAACGACTCCAGCAGGGTGGAGGCCACCTTGCGCTTGAGCGGGTCGTCGCCGTTGTAGTACTCGAGCACGATCTCGGCCTTGCGCTGCAGGTTCCGGTTCTCCTCGGACCAGCGGAAGGCCTCGTCGATCTCACGGGTGGAGCACAGCGTGGAGAAGATCGAGCTGTAGCTCTTGGCGTGCACCGACTCCATGAACGCGATGTTGGTGAGCACCGCCTCCTCGTGCGGGGTGATCGCGTCGGGGATGAGGCTGACCGCGCCGACCGTGCCCTGGATGGTGTCGAGCAGGGTCAGACCGGTGAACACCCGCATGGTGAGTTGCTTCTCATTGGCGGTCAGCGTGTTCCACGACGGGATGTCGTTGGACACCGGGACCTTTTCCGGCAACCAGAAGTTGCCGGTGAGTCGATCCCAGACCTCCGAGTCCTTCTCGTCCTGCACGCGGTTCCAGTTGATCGCACTAACTCGATCGATGAGCTTCACGCCCCGCTCACACACCCTTCTCAGCTTCCGGACCCTGCGAATTCCCTTGCCATGAACACTACTACTGGTAGGTGACATCCCCGCGCAGCACAATAGGTTGTGTCTTCACGTAGCTATCGCGTTGTCCTGCGAGAATCCGAAACGGAGATGGGCAAGCACGTCACCAACGGCAGAAAATTACAGCGGTGCAATCCGTCACAGCGCACCGGGGTAGGCCCCTCCGGACCCGCCCCGGGTTAGCCGATCAGATGCCGAGCACCACCTTCGCGGTGGTGAAGTAGATGACCAGACCGGTGGCGTCCACCAGCGTGGTCACCATGGGCGCGGAGATGACGGCCGGGTCGATGCGCAGTTTCTTGGCCAGCAGCGGCATGGTGCCGCCGATGGTGGCCGCCCACCCGCAGATGATCACCAGCGCGATGCCGACCACCACCGCGATCTTCAGGCCCACGAACAGCGTGCCGATCACCATGCCGATGGCGGCCAGCATGCAGCCCAGCAACAGCCCGACCCGGCATTCGCGCCAGATCACCGCGAGCAGATCCGAGACCCGCACCTCGCCGACCGCGAGCGCGCGCACGCAGGTGGTGGCCGCCTGCGCGCCCGCGTTGCCGCCCGAGCCGATGAGCAGGGGGATGAACAGCGCCAGGTGCGCGGCCTGTTCGAGGGTGGGCTCGAAGAAGTTGGTGACGGTGACCGTGAGGGTCGCCGCGACCAGCAGCAGCATCAGCCACAGCGCCCGGTAGCGGGCCAGCTGGAACACGCCCGCGGCCATGTAGTGGCCCGACCACGGGGAGGTTCCGGCCTGCCGCGCCATGTCCTCGGAGTCGGCCGCCTCGATGACCTCGACCGCGTCGTCGATGGTGAGCAGCCCGACCAGCCGGTCCTCGCTGTCCACCACCGGCAGGTTGATCAGGTTGGCGCCCTGCATGAGCCGGGCCGCCTTCTCCGCGGAGCCGGTGGCGCGCACCGAGACCGGTTCGGACGCAATGAGTTCGGCGATCATGGTGTCGGGCGAGCCGAGCACCAGATCGCGCAGTTCGACCACACCGATGAGACGGCGGCCCGAATCCACCACGGGCAGCGTGTACACCGTCTCGGCGGTCGCCCCCTTGGCGCGCACCATGTGCAGCGCCTCGCCGACGGGCAGATTCCGCGGCAGCGCAACGACTTCCGGGGTCATGTAGAACCCGACGGACCCCTCCGGGTAGCCGAGCAGTCCGGCGGTCATGCGCCGTTCGTGCGGGCTGAGCCCGGCCAGCACCCGCCTGGCCACCTTGGCGGGGACCTCGCGCAGCATGCGGGCGCGGTCGTCGGGATCCATGCCCTCGACCAGGTCGCGGAAGCTCTGATCGCGCAGTCCGGCCAGGATCTGCTGCTGGTCCACGGGCTCGAGCTCCTCGAACACGGCCAGCGCGCGGTCCTTGTCGAGCAGCCGGAAGGACATGACCGCGGTGACGGCGTCCATGCGGGCCAGCTCGTCGGCGATGACGTGCGGCGGATGGTTGTCGAGCCATTCCACGGCGGGCGTCAGGTGGTGACAGTCGACGATGTCGCGCAGCGAATCCCGTTCGGGGACAGGGATGTCGGCGGCGACCGTGGGCACGGCAGGGGGCAGTTCGGTCTGCGTCATGGCGAAACCTCGGCCGGGTGGCGGTTGAGGGTGGTCGGGGGTACCGGATCACACCGCGGGCACCGCACCCACCCGTCGCCAGAAAGCTGTCCTATCGACGGAATCCGAGAGCGATGCCACGCGGCCTTCGACTGGGAGGTTCACCGCGCACGGACCTCACCCCCTTCGCGAACGCCGACAGAAACAACCATGTACAGGATACAGAGGGTCGCCTAACGCGGCTCACCATGTCCGGTATCCCCGCTCCGAGGGGCGCGGACCGACGCCGAATTGTTTTTCGATCATTTTCCGATGAGCCGGTCGTCCGGGCCGTTGGGGCAGGGGTCCGGAATGCCCTAATCTCTGCCCCTGTGCGAGTTTTGGTGCTGGAGGACGATCATCAGCTGTGTCGTGAGGTGACCGACGGGTTGCGGACGGCCGGGTTCGCGGTGGACCTCGCCCAGAGCCTCGCCGACGCGGACTTCAAGATCGCCGTCAATCGCTACGACTGCCTGGTGGTGGACCGCGGCCTGCCCGACGGCGACGGCCTGGACCTGGTCGCGGGGGCGCGTACCGCCGGGCACACGGTGCCCGCGCTCATGCTCACCGGCCGCGACGGCCTCGACGACCGTCTGGCCGGATTCGAGCACGGGGCCGACGACTATCTGACCAAGCCGTTCGCGCTGCCGGAACTGGTGATGCGGGTGCGGGCCCTGTGCCGCCGCCGCGACCAGCCCACCGCCGCGCGAATCGCGGTGGCGGACATCGACATCGACCTCATGCGCCGCCGGGTGACCCGCGGCGGCGTCCTGCTGATGCTCAGCCCGAAGGAGTTCGCGGTCCTCGAACTCATGGCGACCCGCCGCGGCAGCGTGGTGACCCGCACCGACCTCATCGAATGCTGCTGGGACGAGATGGCAGAGCCCGCCTCCAACGTGGTGGACGCGGTGGTCGCCAAACTGCGGCGCAAACTCGGGGAGCCCAGCGTGATCGAGACCGTGCGCGGCGCCGGCTTCCTGATCGCCGGTGGAGCGGCGTGAGCGCACACCGCTCCCCCGCCGTGGCCCGGCTCCAGCGCGCCCGGTGGTTCATGACCGCCTTGGCCGCGGTGATCACCGCGGCGGCGGTCCTGATCTTCGGCTTCGTGGCGGCCACGATCGACGCGCACGCGCGCGAGACCCGCGCCGATGATCAGGTCGAGCGGGTGGCGGGCGGGCTGGCGCGCGCCATCCAGCAGGACGACAAGTCGGCCCTGGACCTGTCGACGGTCATGGACGACGAGCTGGCCACGGGAACCACGGCGGTCGCCGTGCTGATGCGCACACCCGGCGAGCCGTGGAAACAGGCGCACACCTACCAGCGCTCGCTGCTGCCCGACGACTCCGAGATCGCCACGCTCGCAACGCAGGTCGAGGATCACTCCGAGACCGTCATCTACGCCGGCAAACGGTTCACCGCCACCGATATCACCGGCCGCACGGTGACCCTGGCGGGCAGTCCGGTCTTCTGGGACGGCTGGGACGCCACCGTCGTCATCCTGGCCGGGGCCGAGACCATGGCCGATGCCGGAGAACATCGAACCCTGGTGTGGGAGTTGGTGATCAGCGGCGCCCTGCTGGTCCTGCTGTCGGCCGCCGTCACGTATCTGCTGGCGGGCCGCAGCCAGGCCCAGGCGTTGCGCCTGCTGGCCGAGCACGAGCAGTTCCTCAGTGACGCCGCGCACGAATTGCGTACGCCGCTCACCACATTGAAGCTGCTCACCGGTTCGCGGCCGGCGCCCGAGGAGGTACCGCAGACCCTCGCCGAGGCGCAGCGGCTGGCGGACCGGATGGCGCGGCTGGTGACCGGGCTGCTGGCCCGCGCACGCATGCAGGCGGGCATCGCCGAACCCGAGCGCACGCTGCTGCGGCTGGATCAGCTGGCCGAGATGGTGGCCGACGAGGCCGGGGACGAGCGCATCGCGGTGACCGCACATCCGACCGTGGTGCTGGGTGATCCGCAGCTATTGAGCCTGGCCATCCGGAACATGCTGGAGAACGGGCTCACCCACGGCGCGGTGAACCGGTCCGCGCCGGTCGAGGTGCACGTGGCCGAGGGACGGGTCAGCGTGCGCGATCACGGTCCGGGCGTCGATCCGGTCATGTCGGCCAGTCCCTTCGATCGCGGCGCGGCCGGGCGCACCGGTCGCAATGGCATCGGGCTGGCGCTGGTGGCGTGGGTGGCGCAGACGCACGGCGGCAACGCCTCCATCGAGCCCGCGGCCGGCGGCGGGGCGATCGCGACGCTGTGGCTGCCGCCGGCCGACATCACGGTGGGCGGTCCGGTCGGCGCGCGCCACTAGGCGAGCCGCCCGCCTGGACACCCGCCAGGCCGGGCCTGGCGGGTGTCCAGGCGGGCAGACAGGAATGTCACGGCCGGAACCGGATTCGCCGTGGCGGCCGGTGTCACTCTCGAGCCGTCACCTTCCCGCTCCGACCACGGTGATGCTTCCGTCCGCCGACGCGGGGTGGTCATGCCGAATCCGCCTGGCACATGTGAGAAGTCACAGCACCGCCCGGCGCGCATTACTGTGCATCACAGGGAGGGATCGATCCGGCCGTTCGGACACACGGCCTGCGTTAGCGTTTCAGGTCCCGCACGGGGCGCAACCCGGGGGTGGAAGGGAGTCACGGATGGCCGTGGGAATTCCGGCCCGGCCCGGACTCACCGTGTCGGGCACGCCGATCTCGTCGCCGCTCAAGGATGTTCGCGGCGTGGCCCAGCACATGGTGGGGCATTTCGTGGAGACGGTCGCGCCGTGCGGCACCCTGCCCGGCGACGCCATTCACGGCGACGTCACCGTCATCACCCGTACCTGCCTGGAGCTGGCGGTGGGCATGCTCGACGGGCGCGACATCCCGGAGAAGACCAAGCGCCTCGAGGAGGCGGCCGCGCAGTGGGCGCGCGAGGGCATCCCGATCGACACCATCCACCATGCCATCCATGAGGGCTTCAAGATCGGCTCGGAGCTGGTGATGGCCAGCGCCCTGTCCCGGCACGTGCGCCGCGAGGACGAGGACGGCGAGGTCACCCTGGTCATCGCGGCCGCCGACATGGACAACATCGTCGGCGGGGCGAAGCTGGTGGTGGAACTGCTCGACCGGATGACCTCCGCGGTGGCCATGGCCTACGTACGCGAACTGCGTTCGGTGGTGAGCGAACACCACACCGCCGTGCACACCCTCACCTCCGCGCTGCTGGGCGGGCACAGCACCTCCACCATGGCGCGCGAGTGCGGCATCGAGATCGCCGAGACGTATCACGTACTGGCGCTGGCCATTCCGGAACATCCGGAGGAGGACTCCCCCACCGTGGACGGCGCGGTGGTGGCACGCCGCAAGCTGCGGCGGGTGCAGGCCGAACTGGCCACCCGCTACACCGACAAGGTGCTGTCGCTGCTCAGCGTGGACGGCGGCACGCTGCTGGTGCCGGCCACCGCGGTCGCCGACGATCAGCTCGACGAGTTGGTCGAGCAGCTGTCGCGGGCCGCGCGGGTGCCGATCACCGCGACGCTGGTTCCGGCCGCGCCGCAACAGATTCCGGACGCCGCCGACCAGGCCCACGAACTCCTCGACATCGTGCACCGCCTGCGCCTGGTGCGCGGCCTGTTCCGCTTCGACGAGCTGGCCCTGGAATATCAGCTGACCCGCCCCGGCCCGGGCCGTGACCACCTCGGGTCGCTGCTGGATCCGCTGGACGCGCACACCGAACTGCTCGAGACGCTGCAATCCCACATCAGCAACAACCTGAACCGGCAGCGCACCGCCCGCATGCTGCACGTGCACACCAATACCGTGGACTACCGGCTGAAACGGATCGGGCAGCTGACCGGATTCGATCCGACCCAGCCGTCCGGTCTCTGGTATCTGCGTTCAGCGCTGGTGGCGCGCACCTATCAGGCGGGCTGAGACCCCGCTGTCGCCGTCCGCCCTCAGCAGTTGGTCGGCGCCGGCTCGCCGCGCAGGCGGGCGTCCATCCAGGCGTAGGCGGCCGGGAGGCCGAGCACGGCGGCGGTGAGATGGTCGGGCACCGGCACCTGCTCGGACCACACCTTCGTGCCCGCGGCGCAGTAGCGGTGCACGGTGTTCACGACGGCGTTGATCGGGATCAGCCCGTCGATGGGCGAATGCCATTCGAAGACGGGCATATTCGGGACGCCGGGGTAGAGCTCGACGCTGTTCTCATCCACCACGGCGCGGGCCCGCGGGTCGTCGGACATGATCGTCGTCTTGGCGACGTCGAGCGCGCCTTGACCCGCGCCCGCGCTCAGGATGTCGTTGGTGCAGCTGTTGACCAGCTGGTCGCGCATGGCGAGGCCGCGATCGTTGAGCTGGTCGGAGAGCGGGAACCGGTCCGGATACTCGCGTTCCAGGCCCAGGCCGGCCGCCAGCGCCAGACCGAAGGCCGGATGCCGGTTCATGCCGAGGCCCTCCATCATCGACGCCAGGTTCATCGGGACCCCGCCCATGGCCGCGCCCGCGATACGCAGGTCCGGGGCGTAGGACGCGGCCAGCGCCGCCGCCCACGCGGTCGCCATGCCGCCGCCCGAATAGCCGGCCATGACCAGCGGACTGTGCTCGACCCGCAACTCCGGCAGCCGCTGGATCGCGCGCAGGCCGTCCAGGGTGATCTGGCCACCGAGTTTGGCCGCGCCGTAGGCGATTCGGGGGCCGAGGTGGTCGGGCAGGGCGACGGTCCAGCCGCGCTGCAGGACCAGGTTCCAGCCGGGGGCCTCCCGGATCATCAGGTTGGGGTCACTGGTGTACAGCTCACGCGAGACCGCGCACTGCGCGCCGAGGCCGTTGACGATCTGCTGCAACGACAGGACGGGCGCGTCGGCGACGCGTCGGCGCGGGGAGATCACCGTCGTGGTGGCCGCGATGGGGTGTCCGGTGGAGTCGGTGGAACGGAATTTGATCAGGGTGATGTCGCTGTCCGGGAAGCTGGGCAGCGCGGGCATGGCGCGGGTGGCCAGCACGTCGCCGGGCTGGTGGGCGGCGATATCGGCGGGGGCGGCGTAGAAGGGGTCCGGGTCCGGTGTGGCGAGCAGCGGCTGGGCCGCGGCCGATCCGCCGGCGACGGTCACGAGCAGAGCGCCGATCACCGCGATCGGTACACGAATCCTCATGCGGGGCAGCGTAGGAACGGCGGTCACACCGGGCCAGAGGGGTGAGCGAACCTTCCGAATAGTCACAATCGGGGCGGGCGTGGTTTGTGAACGCGTGACGAAGTTTTGAGCCGCATATGTTTCTGTTCCACCGCGTAACAACAACTCCCGCACACCGCTTGTGACATGTCCAAGCAGAAACCGGAACACGTTCCTGCGCACGGCAATCCGATTACGTTCGGTACCAGAGACGCGCGAGCCGACGAAGGGGTCGGCTCGCGCTTCTCCCCCGCACGATCTCGAGGAGCAGCACTATGGACGCGCTCACCCACCGGGTCACCGTCTACCTCGGCGGACCCGCCGACGGGGCCGAACTCACCATGGAATACGCGGCCACCTGGCAGGAGGCCTCGGACTTCACCGTGGCCGCCGTCCACGTCGGCCTGGCCGTGACCGTGGACAGCCGGATCCGGCCCGGACTGCGGCGACTACCCCGCTACGGGTTCCGGCACTGAGATACCGTGCGGCCCAGGGCGCCCGGGTGGTCCCGCTACCGCCCGGACGCCGGCGCGAAGGCCGCCGCGAGGGCGTCCCAGGCCGGGCCCAGCTGAGCCGAGAAATCCTCCCAGGCGTGAATACCGGTCGGCTCGTAATGCACGGTGGCGGGAATCCCCAAGTCGCTCAACCGTTTCGAGAAATGCTCGGTGCACACCCGGGCGCCGGCCTCGAGCACCACGCCGCCGGCGGCCACGCCGAGCGAGGCCAGCCGATCCGGCGACTTCAGCACCTCGTTCAGATCCGGCGCACCGGGCACACCGGAGGCCGCCGACAGATAGATCACCGTGCCGCGCAAGGCTTCCGCCCCCACCGTGCTGTCGTGGGTCAGCCAATCGAAGGTGCCCGGCAGCCCCCACAGATTCAGGATATTGCCGCCGCGTGAGGCGACCGTGGCCGCGGTGACCGCGCTGCCCGGCCCGTCGACCGTGGAGTAGCAGCCGCTCAATCCCGCGACGGCCTTGAAGAATCCGGGATGCCGGTGCGCGAGCATCATCGCGCCCTGCGCGCCCATGGACACCCCCGCGATGGCGCGACGGCCGTCCGAGCGCAGATACGGTTCGATGACACCGGGCAGCTCGGCGGTCAGGAAGGTCTCCCAGCGATTCCAGCCGAGCGCGGCATCAGGATGCTGCCAGTCGGTGTACATGCTGCCGGTCGCACCGGCGGGGAAGACCACGTCGACCGGTTTGTCGGCGAAGAAGTCCGCCGCATGCCCCTTGGTCAGCCAGTCGGACACGCCCTCGGCATCGACGCCGTCGAGCAGATACAACGTGGGCCGGGGCCCGGACCCGGAACCGTGCAGCACATCGAGGGCGACGGTGCGGCCCATGGCGGCCGAGGCCACCTCGACCCGCTCCCAGCGCGGCCCCACCTGCTCCACCCGCGTCACCGCAGCCCGCGACGCGATCCGCCCGGGCGGGCCCGCCTGGGCACTCACCCCGAACGACGAGCTCGCGATCACCGCCAGCGCCAGCGCGACCCCGGCGGCCGCCCGCCGCCTCACGACTCCGCCCCGGATCGGGGTCTTCGAATCAGGCAGTGCGACAAGCCAACTCCTCATGCGGTGCGCGGGATTGCGTGATGTCCGAAGAACCCACCGGGCGGGTGCGAGGTTGATACACCCGATGGGTCTTCGTTTCGATCGACTCACCTCCACAACGCTTGTACCGATGCGTTTCCCGATTCCGGCATCACCCGCGCAATTCGATGGAAACCGATGCCCGAATCACGGCGAGCCTAACCAGGCGCCGACCTCGGCCGACAGCGTGAAAGACACCTTCTGGAGAGTTCACAATCGGGCCCGACGCAAACGTGGGATCGGCCACAGCGACGAAAAAGGGCGCTCCCGGCGGAAGCCGGAAACGCCCTTTCGGAGGCGATCGTCAGAGCATGCAGCTCACGCAGCCCTCGACCTCGGTGCCCTCGAGCGCCATCTGCCGGATGCGGATGTAGTACAGCGTCTTGATGCCCTTGCGCCAGGCGTAGATCTGGGCCTTGTTGACGTCGCGGGTGGTGGCGCTGTCCTTGAAGAACAGCGTCAGCGACAGGCCCTGGTCGACGTGCTGCGTGGCCGCGGCGTAGGTGTCGACGATCTTCTCGTAGCCGATGTCGTAGGCGTCCTCGAAGTACTCGAGGTTGTCGTTGGTCAGGTAGGGGGCCGGGTAGTAGACGCGGCCGATCTTGCCTTCCTTGCGGATCTCGATCTTCGACGCCACCGGGTGGATGGAGCTGGTGGAGTGGTTGATGTAGGAGATCGACCCGGTCGGCGGGACGGCCTGCAGGTTCTGGTTGTAGATACCGTGCTGCATGACCGAGGCCTTGAGCTCGCGCCAGTCGTCCTGGGTGGGGATGTGGACCTCGGCGTCGGCGAAGATCTGCCGGACGCGCTCGGTGGCCGGCTCCCACGCCTGCTCGGTGTACTTGTCGAAGAACTCACCCGAGGCGTACTTCGACTCGGGGAAGCCGCCGAAGTACGAACCCCGCTCCTGCGCGATCAGATTCGACGCCCGGATGGCGTGGAAGGCGATCGTGTAGAAGTAGATGTTGGTGAAGTCCACACCCTCTTCGGAGCCGTAGTGGACCCGCTCGCGCGCCAGGTAGCCGTGCAGGTTCATCTGGCCCAGGCCGATGGCGTGGGACTCGTTGTTGCCCTGCTCGATCGAGGGCACCGAGTAGATGTGGGTCTGATCCGACACCGCGGTCAGCGCGCGGATCGCGGTCTCGACCGACTTCGCCAGATCCGGCGAATCCATGGTCTTCGCGATGTTCAGCGAGCCCAGGTTGCAGGAGATGTCCTTGCCCACCTTGGAGTAGGACAGGTCGTCGTTGAACTCCGACGGGGTGGAGACCTGCAGGATCTCCGAGCACAGGTTGGAGTGGGTGATCTTGCCCGCGATCGGGTTGGCCCGGTTCACGGTGTCCTCGTACATGATGTACGGGTAGCCCGACTCGAACTGCAGCTCGGCGATGGTCTGGAAGAACTCGCGAGCCTTGATCTTGGACTTGCGGATCCGCTTGTCGTCGACCATCTCGTAGTACTTCTCGGTGACATTGATGTCGGCGAACGGCACGCCGTAGATGCGCTCGACGTCGTACGGCGAGAACAGGTACATGTCCTCGTTCTTCTTCGCCAGCTCGAAGGTGATGTCCGGGATCACCACACCCAGCGAGAGCGTCTTGATGCGGATCTTCTCGTCCGCGTTCTCACGCTTGGTGTCGAGGAAGCGGTAGATGTCGGGGTGGTGGGCCTGCAGGTAGACCGCGCCCGCGCCCTGCCGCGCGCCCAGCTGGTTGGCGTAGGAGAAGGAGTCCTCCAGCAGCTTCATGATCGGGATGACGCCCGAGGACTGGTTCTCGATCTTCTTGATCGGCGCGCCGGTCTCACGAATGTTGCTGAGCAGCAGGGCGACACCGCCGCCGCGCTTGGACAGCTGCAGGGCGGAGTTGATGGAGCGCCCGATGGACTCCATGTTGTCCTCGATGCGCAGCAGGAAGCAGGACACCGGCTCGCCGCGCTGCTTCTTGCCCGAGTTGAGGAAGGTCGGGGTGGCCGGCTGGAAGCGGCCGTCCATGATCTCCTCGACCAGCTCGCCCGCCAGGGTCTCGTCACCGGCGGCCAGGGTCAGGGCGACCATGCACACGCGGTCCTCGAAGCGCTCCAGGTAGCGCTTGCCGTCGAAGGTCTTCAGCGTGTACGAGGTGTAGTACTTGAACGCGCCCAGGAAGGTCGGGAACCGGAACTTCTTGGCGTACGCCTGCTGGAACAGGCTCTTGATGAAGGCGCGCGAGTACTGGTCGAGCACCTCGGTCTCGTAGTAGTTCTCCTTGACGAGGTAGTCGAGCTTCTCGTCGAGGTTGTGGAAGAACACCGTGTTCTGGTTGACGTGCTGGAGGAAGTACTGGTGCGCGGCTTCCCGGTCCTTGTCGAACTGGATCTCGCCGTTGGGTCCGTACAGGTTGAGCATGGCGTTGAGGGCGTGGTAGTCCAGTCCCTCGGTCGCGGAGTCGCCGCTGACGGGGCGCTCTACGCGGGCAGTCTTTCCGACCGGTGCGGTTGTCGTTGCCAAAAGATTCCCAATCCCTCGCGGACGCGCTCGACGTCCTCAGCAGTTCCCATGAGTTCGAAGCGATACAGGTACGGAACCCCTGCCTTACGTGAGATCACTTCTCCCGCATAGCAGTACGTATCGCCGAAGTTGGTGTTGCCGCTCGCGATCACGCCGCGCAGCAGGGCGCGATTGTGCGGATCGTTGAGGAACTTGGCCACCTGGCGGGGCACGAATTCCTTATCGGATCGCTGCCCACCCAAAACGTGCCGACCTCCCCCGTAGGTGGGGACGATCAGCACGAAAGGTTGGTCGACGCGAAGCGAGTCGGCGGTGTGAAGCGGAATGCGGACGGCGGGCAGGCCCAGCCGTTCGACGAAGCGGTGAGTGTTCTCCGAAGCGCTCGAGAAGTAGACGAGATTCGGTGTCTCACTCGACATATCGGTCATCTCCTGACCGTTGACGGAAGCGTCAGGCGACGGCGACGACGTCGGCCAGCGCCTTGATGCGGTCCGGGCGGAAGCCGGACCAGTGGTCATCCCCGGCGACCACGACGGGGGCCTGCAGGTAACCCAGGGCCATCACGTAGTCGCGCGCCTCCGGGCTCTCGGAGATATCGACGACGCTGTAGTCGACACCAGCCTTGTCGAGGGCGCGATAGGTCGCGTTGCACTGGACACAAGCGGGCTTGGTGTAAACGGTGATGGTCATTGGTATCCCCTTCTCCTCAGCCTTGATCTGTCTGCAGTGCACACCTGAAACAAGATCCACGTAGTAATTGCGCAAACCCCTGGAAGCGGAGCCGAAGCTCCTGGTCACCGGCTCGTGATCGAGGTCTCGTCCTTGTGGCCTTCCAGCTCCCAAGACACTACACCTAGTGGCCGACAAACTCATACAACACGACATGTTGCGACTCACAAAGGTGAAATTCCGGGCGGGTAAGTACCTGGACAGTCGATTCGCAACTCGACACGACTGAGTCACACATCACAATTTCGGCATTCAGTTCATTTCCAGCAAACACACCATCACCGCTGATCAACACCCATCTCACGAGTCACAGGAGACTCGAGCGACCACCCGGTTCGCGATCCTTCCGGGTCGAGCGACCGATTCCCGATCGCCCGCTCGCCCCGGCGTGTCGCGGCATCGCCCCCGGTCTAGCGGATGGTGAACGACCCGCCCTCGATCGGACCGGGCGCCAGCAACCGATTGGTGGCCGGGATGCCGTAGGTCTGCGCGTCGTAATCGGACAACGGCCGACCGTCGATGGCGACCTCGGTGAAGGTGATCGGCGCGAACCCGGGCAGCGCGGCGTCGAGGTGACCCTCCACCACGATCTCGGCCGTGCGGGCCGGCACGGCCGAGGGCGCCACGGTGGTGCGGGCCCAGCCCGCGGTGCGGTTCTCCAGCGTCATCACATAGCGACCGCCGTCCCAGCTGACCGTGGAACGCATGGTGTCGCCGGGGTTGATCGTCACGTCGCCGTAGGCCACCGGTGCGGCGGGATAGCTCTCCCACCACCCGTCGACCTGCTTCTCCGGGCGGCAGAATCCGCCGAAGACGCCCAGCGAGCAGAGGCCGTCCGCGGCCGCGCCCAAGGCGTTGGAGACCTTGCCGCCGGCGTTCATCACCGTCCCCGCCAGATGCGGATCGGCGTAGGCCAGGCCCGCGGCGACCGATTCGATCTGCAGCCCGGGCAGCGCCGCGTACACGGCGGCGTCACTGGCGCACAGGGATTCGACGCCGGTCTGCATGAGCGGCAGCGCGACCTGGCCGTCCAGGCCGGTGGCGCCGTTGAGCCCCACCCAGGGCACGACGCGCTGCAGGACGCCGGGATTGCGGCATTCGATCTCGGGCTGCACCCAGGTGGCGCTGATCTCCCGGAAGTCGCCCTTCACCACGTACCCGGCCCAATTGCCGAGGAAGAGGCGGGCATTCGAGAGATCGGAGACATCCGAGGCGTACGACTCGGCCGTCGCGTCGGCCGCATTGCCGACCGCCATCGAGGCGGCGGACGCGGCCAGGGTGACCGCCATGAAACAACGGCCCCACACAGAGTTGCCCGTTGATAACTTCATGGACAGACGTTAGCCCGAATTGTCCGAGAAGAGCGGCAGGCCACGACTCGAAAGCCGTGGCCTTGCGCTGAATTCAGCGAGTGATCGCGAGGCGTATCAGGCGTTTGCCCGAGCCTTGACATCTTCCGCCAGCAAACGCACGGTGGCGGCCAGCTGAGTGAGCGCCTCGGCATCGTCGGCCGGGTGGGTCTCGACGAAGCGCGAACCGATGGCGCCGAAGTTCAGCGACGCCTCCTTCACGACCTCCGCACCCGCGACGCCCAGCGCCTTCACCGCGTCGTCGTGCGACCACTTGGCGGCGTTCGCGCTGATCGAGGCGGAGACCACGGCGACCGGACGGCTCTTGAGCGCGCCCGCGCCGTAGGGCCGCGACGCCCAGTCGATGGCGTTCTTCAGCACGGCCGGCAGGGTGCCGTTGTATTCGGGGGTGACCAGCAGCAGCGCATCCGAGGCGCCGACGGCGTCACGCAGCGCCTGCGCGGCGGCCGGGACCTGACCCTCGACGTCGAGGTCCTCGTTGTAGAAAGGAATATCGCCGAGACCTTCGTAGATGGCGATCTCGACGCCCTCGGGAGCGGTCTGCACGGCGGCCTCGGCCAGACGGCGGTTGATCGACGCGGCGCGAAGGCTTCCGACCAGGACGAGGATGCGGGTCTGCGACATGATGATCACTCCAAGGGTTACTGATGCAGCGGTGGATCTTTCGATAGACTGTAACCGGACCCCAGTCCGCTTACATTCCCGGGTAGGAGCAGACAGCCTGTGACACGCGACACATCACCGGATGACGTCGTTCCGGCACTGCCGAACATCGCCCTCCCGATCGAACCCGTCGGCACCCAGCAGCCCCCGCCGCATTCGGTCCCACTCCTCATGCCCGGCAGCAGCCACGAACGCAGCGACGCCGCCCGCAACCGGCAACTGCTGCTCGACGCCGCCGAGACGCTGGTGCGCGAACAGGGCGCGGACGCGGTCACCATGGACGCGGTCGCCAAACTGGCCGGCGTCGGCAAGGGCACCGTGTTCCGCCGGTTCGGCAATCGGGCCGGGCTGATGCTGGCGCTGCTCGACCAGTCCGATCAGAAACTGCAGTGGGCCTACATGTTCGGGCCGCCGCCGCTGGGGCCGGGCGCGCCCGCCGCCGAACGGCTCATCGCCTATGGGCGGGCCCGGCTGGCCACCGTCGAGGTGGAGGGCGATGTACGCAAGAACGCCGCCATCGGCGGGCAATACTCCGGACCGCCCTACAACATCGCGAAAACCCATGTCTCCCTGCTGCTCCGGGAGGCCGGAGCGCCCGGCGACATCGGGCTGACCGCCGACACGCTGCTGGCCAGTCTGGACGCGGGGCTGGTGCTGCACCAGATCCGGCAGCTGCGCTACACGCCCGATCAGGTGGGCGACCACTGGGAGACGCTGGTCCGGCAGGTGACCGCGCCCGCCGAGCGGTAGCGGCGGCGGACCCGTTCAGTAGAGTGTGCCCATGGGGAACCTGCGCGCACAGATCATCGCCGAATTGGGCGTCCTGCCGTCGATCGAACCGAAAACCGAAGTGCGGCGACGCATCGACTTCCTCAAGGACTATCTGCGGTCCACGCCCGCCAAGGGGTTCGTGCTGGGCATCAGCGGCGGGCAGGACTCCACCCTCGCCGGACGCCTGTGCCAGCTGGCCGTCGAGGAACTGCGCGCCGAGGGCCACGACGCCACCTTCGTGGCCGCGCGCCTGCCGTACGGCATCCAGGCCGACGAACACGACGCGCAGATTGCGTTGTCCTTCATCCAGCCCGACCGCTCGGTCGTGGTGAACGTCAAGCCCAGCGCGGACGCCGCCGCCGGCGAGGCCGCCACCGGCATCGTGGAACTGCACGAGGAGCCCCGCCTGCGAGACTTCGTGCGCGGCAACATCAAAGCCCGCGAGCGCATGCTGCTCCAGTACGCCATCGCCGGCCAGCTCGAGCTGTTGGTCGTCGGCACCGACCACGCCGCCGAGGCGGTCACCGGCTTCTTCACCAAGTTCGGCGACGGCGGCGTCGACCTCACCCCGCTGACCGGTCTCACCAAGCGCCAGGGCGCGGCCCTGCTCCAGGAACTCGGCGCCCCGCCCAGCGTCTGGCAGAAGGTCCCCACCGCCGACCTCGAGGACGACCGCCCGGCCCTGCCGGACGAGGAAGCCCTGGGCCTGAAGTACTCCCAGATCGACGACTACCTCGAGGGCAAGGACGTCGGCCCCGAGGTCTCGGAGAAGCTCGAACGGATCTTCCTCAACACCCGCCACAAGCGCGCGGTCCCCGTCACCCCGCTTGACACCTGGTGGCGTTGAACCGAGGCATATGAACCGCCGCATCCGTATGCTTGAGGACATCCCGTTCAGGCATACAGGAGGCGGCCATGTCACGCACGATGATCGACATCGACGATGAGGCCCTGGCCGAAGTCAGCGGCCTCCTAGGCACCACCACCAAGAAGGACACGGTGAATGCCGCCCTGCGTCAGGTCATTGCCTGCCACCGGCGTTCCGCCGCGCTGGAACGGATGCAGGCCCGATCGAGGGCCGGTGCCTACGACGATGTGATCGACCCGGGCCGAAGGGACGAGGCGTGGCGATAGCTCGGTATCTGATCGACACGAGCGCCCTGGCCCGGATGGGGCATCCGGACGTCTCGGCCGTATGGGCCAGCACCCTGCAAGCCGGACTGGTCCACATCTGCGCGGCCACCGAGACCGAATTCCTTTACTCCGCAAGGTCATTGAGCGACTTCGAACAGGACCGCGACGACCTCTCCGCCATCTATCCCTGGCAACCGATGCCCGATCGAGTGTGGACCCGGGTCCGCGAGGTGCAGTACGAGCTCGCCAAGCGAGGCTGCCTGCGAAGCGCCGGTATCGCGGACCTCCTGGTGGCGGCCACCGCCGAACTGGCCGAGCTGACCGTCCTGCACTACGACGCTGATTTCGACACGATCGCCAAGGTCACCGGCCAGCCGACACGGTGGATCCTCCCCGCCGGCTCGGTATGACGGTGGTCGACCGCCTGCGTCAGCCCTTCTTCTGATCCGGGTCCTCGACCAGGCGGCGGTGCAGTTCCGAGGTCATGGCGTGGATGGCGCGGGTGAGTTCGGTGTTGGTCTTGAGTTCGAGTTCCTGTTCCTGGAAGTCGTGGTCGGCCTTGGCCTGCTGGAAGTCGGCCTGACGGTTCTGGCCGATCATCACGAAGGTGGACAGGAAGATGGCTTCCAGGGAGACGACCAGGGTGAGGGTCGGCCAGGGGCTCTTCTCGACCAGCAGCATCCAGACCGCGAAGCCGATGGCGTGGATGTAGACGAAGGTCATCGAGCCCGCGAACTTGGTGATCCAGTCCGCGGCCCGCAGTTGCAGGCTGGCGGCGCGCGCCTCCTGGACCTGCGCGAACGCCGGATGCGGCTGGATCGGAGGCGGTGCCGGTTGCGGCGGTTGCGTCATTCGGGTCGGTCTCCTGGCGACGACGTGCGGGGACCGGCGAATGTTAGCGCCCGGCACGGCGACTCGCCGCGATGCGCGGCCGGGCTCGGCGCGGGGTCTAGCCGCCCGCGAACGGGGGCAGCACGTCCACGCGGGGAGAGAGCGGGGTGGTGGCGTCGCGGGTGAGTTCGTCGCCGATGAGGTAGGCGCAGACCTTCAACATGGGGTCGAGTTTCGGGCCGTAGGTGGCCGAGAGGGTGGAGCGCAGGTCGGCGATGGTCGCGCCGGACGGGAGGTCCAGCGTTTCCTTGTCCTTGCCGACGGCGTCGGCGATCGCGGCGAAATAGCGGACCTCAACCACCGATGGCTCCCATCGTTCGGGTGGGCGGGACGAAGCCGGCGGCGTCGATGCCGTGGCCGGCCGATTTGTTCCACATGGCGCCGCGCCAGAGGGCGGCGATGTCGGCGTCGGTGGCGCCCGAGCGGAGGGCGGCGCGGATGTCGTACTCCTGGTCGCTGAACAGGCAGGAGCGGATGCGGCCGTCGGCGGTGAGGCGGGTGCGGTCGCAGTCGCCGCAGAACTTGCGGGTGACCGAGGCGATGATGCCGACGGTGGCGGGGCCGCCGTCCACGAGCCAGCGTTCGGCGGGGGCGGAAGGGTCCTCGCGGTCGGTCTCGGCCAGGGTGAAGCGCTTGCCGAGCACGTCCAGGAGTTCGGCGGCGGTGATCATATTGGCGCGCGCCCACTCGTGGTCGGCGTCGAGCGGCATCTCCTCGATGAAGCGCAGCTCCGCACCCACCTCCAGACACCACTGCAGCAGATCGGCCGCGCCGTCGAGGGTTTCGCGCATGAGGACCGCGTTCACCTTGAGCGGGGTGAGCCCGGCGGCGATGGCGGCGCGGATCCCGGCCTGCACCGAGGCGAGGCGGTCCCGGCGGGTCAGGCGGTGGAAACCGTCACGGTCCACGGTGTCGAGGGAGATATTGATGCGCTTCAGGCCCGCGGCGGCCAGCGCCTGCGCGCGATGCTCGAGTCCGACGCCATTGCTGGTCATGGCCAGCGGCGTATCCGGCAGTGCCGCATGGCATCCCGCGATGATCTGCTCGAGGTCGCGGCGCATGAGCGGTTCGCCGCCGGTGAAGCGCACCTCGTGCACGCCGAGTTCGCGGACCGCGAGGGTCACCAGGCGCACGATCTCCTCGGTGGCGAGCAGTTCGTCGGCGGGGATCGCGGGTAGGCCCTCTTCCGGCATGCAGTAGGTGCAGCGCAGCGAGCACTTCTCGGTGATGGACACGCGCAGGTCCCGCGCCACCCGCCCGAAACGGTCGAGCAGGAGCGGGGTGTCCGGACGGCCGTCGATATCGGGCCGCCCGGTTCGCACAGCGGGCATGCCCATCGCGACCACGGTCATTGGACCATTATTGCCGGACCCGCAAGTCTTCGTAGATTCCTACGAGCCCGACCCCGTGATCAGCCGGTCACGGTATGGAGGATTCACCCGCGTATAGGCTCAGCGGCATGAGTTCCCGGCACGCGACCGCCCCGGCCCGACCCGTCGACGACCATCGCCGGCGCATCGAGGACGCCCTGCGGCCCCTGGCCGGTCGGAGCACGGAAACCGTCCCGATGGCCGCGGCGCTGGACCGCCGTCTGGCCGTCGACGTGTACGCGCCCCTGGACCTGCCGGTGTTCCGCAATTCCGCCATGGACGGCTACGCGGTCGCCGCCGAATCGGTGGCGATCGTCCCCGCGACCCTGCCGCTGGCGGGCGTGGTGGCGGCCGGCAACACCGAACAGCTCACCCTGCCCGCGGGCTCGGCGGTGAAGGTGATGACCGGCGCGCCCGTGCCGCCCGGCGCGGACTGCGTGGTGCCGGTCGAGCACACCGAATCCGATGGCGTCACCGTGACGATCCGAACCAGCCGTGCCCCCGGCGATTTCGTGCGCGAGCCCGGCACCGATGTGCGCGCCGGACAGCTGCTGGCCGCGGCGCGCACGCTGCTGCGGCCCCGGCACATCGCGGCGCTGGCCGCGGTCGGGCTGGGCGAGCTGGAGGTGACGCGGCGGGTACGGGCGGCCGTCCTCACCACCGGCGACGAACTGCGGCCCGCGGGGGCGACCCTGCTGCCGGGCCAGATCTTCAACTCCAACGGCATCGCGCTGGCCGCGGCCCTGTCCGACAACGGCGTCGAGGTGGTGTCGGTCGCGCACTCCACCGACGAGCACGCCGAGTTCCGGCGGCGGCTGGCCGAGGCGGTGGCCCAGGCCGATGTGGTGTTCACCTCCGGCGGCGTCTCCATGGGCGACTTCGAGGTCGTCAAGGAGGTGCTGGCGGCCCAGGGCGGCGAATTCGGCCCGGTCGCACTGCAACCCGGCGGCCCCCAGGGGCTGAGCACGGTCGACGGCGTCCCGGTGCTGAGCTTCCCGGGCAATCCGGTGAGCACCATGGTGTCGTTCGAGGTGTTCGCCCGCCCGATCCTGCGTGAACTCGCGGGCCTGCCCGCGCTGCCGGTCACCGCGCTGCCGCTACTGGACGCGGTCCGTTCCCCCGCCGGGAAACGGCAGTTCCTGCGCGGCAAACTGACCGGCGAGGGGGTGACGCTGGTGTCGGGGCAGGGTTCGCACCTGATCGCGGCGATGGCGCACGCCGATGTGCTGATCGACGTCCCGGCCGAGGTCACCGAGCTGCCCGCGGGCACGATCGTCGAGGTCCGGCCGCTGTGAACACACTGAATTCGCTGTGCCAAGGTGGTGCCCATGAGTGAGTTGTCGCATGTCGACCGTGAAGGTCGCGCCCGCATGGTCGACGTGAGCGCGAAGGCCGACACCGCGCGCATCGCGGTCGCCGCGGGCGAACTGCACACCACCGCCGAAGTGATCGGGCTGGTCCGGTCGGACGACATGCCCAAGGCCGACGTGCTCAGCACCGCTCGCATCGCCGGGATCAACGGGGCCAAGAAGACCTCGGAACTGATTCCGCTGTGCCATCAGCTGGCGCTGTCGTCGGTGAACGTGAGCTTCGGGTTCACCGACACCACCATCACCATCGAGGCCACCGCGAAGACCAAGGGGCCCACCGGGGTCGAGATGGAAGCACTGACCGCGGTCGCGGTCGCGGGGCTCACGCTGCACGACATGGTGAAGGCGGTGGACCCGGCGGCCACGCTCAACGGGGTGCGGCTGGTCACCAAAGAAGGTGGCAAGCACGGACATTGGGTGCGGCCCGAGACCGAGCAGCACGGCGGGCACCAGCACGAGAAGCACGCGGCGCGCGAGCAGGCCGCCGCCGCGACGACTCCGCTCGCGGGTCAGGGCCGCACCGCCGCCGTCGTGGTCGCCTCGACCGGCGTCGCCGCCGGCACCCGCACCGACACCACCGGCCCGGTCCTCGCCGAATGGCTTGCCGCGCAGGGTTTCTCGGTGCGCGGACCGCTGGTCTTCGCGGACTCCGACATCACGTACGGCCTCGAGGACGCCCTGTCCCGAGAGCCGGACCTGATCGTCACGACCGGCGGCACCGGGGCCTCCCCCACCGACGCCACCCCGGAAGCCACACTCGCCCTGCTGGATCGGGAACTGCCGGGCGTCGCCGACGCCATCCGCCAGGCCGGGACCGCCAAGTTCCCGCTCGCGGCGCTGAGCCGGGGCGTGGCCGGACTGGCCGGGCGCACCGTGATCGTCAATCTGCCCGGTTCGCCGGGCGGGGTGAAGGACGGCATCGCCGTGCTGACACCGCTGCTCGAACATCTGCTGGCCCAGGTGGCCGGAGGAGGCAACCATGAGTGAGCTGCTGGCCCGGATCAGCGACCAGGACCTGGATCCGGCCGAGGTCGAGAAGGCCGTGGACGGGCCGCACCACGGGGCGGTCGTCGTGTTCACCGGCAAGGTGCGCGATCACGATGGCGGGCAATCGGTTTCCGCGCTGGAGTATTCGGCGCACCCGCAGGCCGAGCAGTTCCTGCGCAAGGTGTGCGAGGAGGTGGCCGCGTCCTCCGGACTGCCGGTCGCCGCGGTGCACCGGGTCGGGGATCTGACCATCGGGGATCTGGCCATCGCCGTCGCCGTCGCGGCCCCGCACCGCGCCGAAGCCTTCACCACCTGCGCCGAACTCGTGGACCGCATCAAGCACGAGGTCCCGATCTGGAAGCGTCAGATGTTCGCCGACGGACTCTCCGAATGGGTCAACGCCTGCGGGTAGGACACCTGTCGTAACCCTCAGGGGCTTCCCCTGAAACCCCTTTCACGAGAGCACCTGCCGGCCCACCGCCACGAACTGCCCTGAACGCCGTGCGATTTCACCCAGGCGCGTGTGGTTGAGCAGCAGGTTCAGCGTGAAGGCCGTGATCGCGGCGAGGCTGATGCCGCTGTTGAGCAGGATCTGGGCCGAGGACGGGAACTTCTCGAACATGCCCTTGGTCAGCACCGGCACCAGGCCGACGCCGATCGAGACGGCGACGATGGTCAGATTCACGCGGTCGGTGAGGTCGGCGCGGCGCAGCGTGTCCACGCCGATCACCGCGATGGTGGCGAACAGCACCAGGCCGACACCGCCGACCACCGGCTGCGGGACGGTCGCGACCAGGGCGCCGAAGCGCGGCACCAGACCCAGGACGATCAGGATCGCGCCGCTCACCGCCGTCACGTAGCGGCTGTGCACGCGGGTGGTGGCGACCGCGCCGACATTCTGGTTGAAGACGGTGTCCACGAACGAGTTCAGGACCCCGGCCAGCACCGCCGACAGGCCGTCGCCGACCAGGCCGCGCGCCACATCGGCTCGGGTCAAGTGCTTTCCGGTGATCTCGCCGAGCGCCAGCATGCTCGCGGTGGACTCGGCGAACACGACCGCCAGCACGATGGTCATGGCCACCACCGCGGCGACCGGGAACTGCGGCGCCCCGAAGTGGAAGGGCTGCGGCGCGCCCAGCCAGGCCGCACGGGACACACCCTCGAGCTTGACCAGCCCCATCGGAATCGCGATCACGATGCCGGCGATCAGGGCGATCAGCACGCCCAGCTGCGACCACACGCCCCGCCCCAGCACGGTGCACACCAGCGCGACCACCAGAACCGCTGCCGCCAAGGCGATCCGGGACGGCGCGGCGAAGGTCGCGGCCTTCGGGTCGCTGCCGACGATCAGGCCGCCCGCCACGCCGATCAGCGAGATGCCGACCACGGTCAGCACCGTGCCGCTCACCAGCGGCGGGAAGTACCGCACGATGGACGCGAACGGCCAGGCCAGGGCGATGCCGAGGAGTCCGCCCAGCAGCATGGACCCGTACAGCGCCTGCAGCCCGTAGTCCTTGGCGATCAGGATCATCGGGCTCATGGCCACGAAGGTGGCGCCGGTGACGATGGGCAGCCGCGCGCCCGCCAGCTTGCCGAGTCCGAGGCTCTGCACCACGGTGACGATGCCCGCGACCAGCAGGTCGGCGCTGATCAGCAGGGCGATGGTGGATGGGTCGAGCTTCGCGGCCGCGCCGAAGACCAAAGGCACCGTGACGCATCCGGTGTACATGATCAGTACGTGCTGCAAGCCGAACACCAGCAGGCGATGCCAGGGCAGCCGCGTGTCCACGGGATGCGGTGATGTCATGGGTGGCCCTGCCTTCCGTCGGGGTGGGTTGCTCGTCAGGCTAGGCAGATCGCCCGGTGTGGGCCTTTGTCCGACAGGCCAAACGTCACGGTCACGCTGTGCGGCGATTTGTCCGCGGAACCAGCGTGTGCGACCGCCGTCGTCGGTCACAGTGGGGCACAGTGATCAGCGACCACGGGAGGCGACCATGAGTGAAGCCGACGGCCGGATCGTGCTCGGCCCGCACCAGTACGGGAAGGCCGAGAACCGGGTGGTGCGGATCTACCGCGACACCGCCCGGCACGAGATCCGGGACCTGAATGTGTCTTCGTGCCTGCGCGGCGCGTTCGACGAGGCGCACACCGTGGGCGATCAGGGCGCGGTGCTGCCGACGGACTCGCAGAAACAGACGATCTACACCTATGCCAAGAGCCACGGCGACGGCAGCATCGAGGACTACGGGCTGGCGTTGGCGCGGCATTTCACCGCCGAGATCGAGCCGGTGACCTCGGCCAGCATCGAGATCGAAGAGTATGCGTGGCAACGGGTTCCGGTCGGCGGAAGCGGCCACGACCACACCTGGACGCGGGTGGGTCCCGAGGTGCGGACCGCCGCGATCACGGTGAGCGGACGGGGCACGGACCTCCGTGAATGGGTGATCGGCGGCGTCAAGGACCTGGTGATCCTCAAGTCCACGGGCTCGGAGTTCGCGGGCTTCCTGACCGACTCGTTCACCGTCCTCGAACCCGCCTACGACCGCATCCTCGCCACCAGCCTCGACGCCCACTGGCGCTTCGCCACCCCACCCGCCGACTGGGACGCCGCCTACCACGGCATCCGGGCCGCCCTGATCGAAACCTTCGCCACCCTGCACTCGAAAGCCTTGCAGCAGACCCTGTACGAGATGGGCCGCGCCGCCCTGGAGGCTTATCCCTGCCTGGCCGAGATCCGTTTCTCAGCCCCGAACAAGCATCACTTCGCCTATGACACGGGCCGTTTCGGCGTACCCAACAACGGTGAGGTGTTCCACGCCGACGACCGGCCGTACGGCCTGATCCAGGCCAGTGTCCTGCGCGAGGGCGCACCGGACCCGGGCATCGCCTGGGACCCCTACACCGGCGCGGTCTGACCCGACAGCGTCCGCACCGCCAGGTACAGGTCCAGCCGATCGTCGAGCCGCCCGAGATCGCGCCCGGTCAATACCTCGATCCGCCCGATCCGGTAGCGAACGGTGTTGGGGTGCACATGCATTCGCTCCGCCGCGTACCGCCACGAGCCGTCACAGCCGAGGAACGCCTCGAGCGTCGCCAGGAGCCCGGCCCCGTGCCTCCGATCGTATTCCAGCACCGCGCCGAGAACCCGTTCCGCGAATCGCCGTTGCAGGCCGCCCGGGACCGCGGTGAGCAGTCCGACGGCCGAATCGATGTCGGCGACCCGAACACTGACCGGCCCGACGTCCTCCCGCGCCGCGGTGGACGCGGCCGCCGCCGCGCCGATCGTCCCCGCGAGCGGCTCCTCCGGCTGCCGAACGCTCACCCCGACCGCGAGCCGAATGCCGCTGAGCGCCGGTGCGATCCGACCGAATCGGCGGTTCAGCACACCGGCCGTCCCGTCCTGCGTCCCGGCTGTCACTCCGACCAGCCTGCCCTCCCCGTCGATCGCGGTGACGAGATCCGGCAGGGCATCGTGCAGGGTGGCGCGCACGGCCTCGAGTGTGGCCGCGGCGCCGGTGGCGGCATGGACCTCGCAGACGATCGCCGCCTCCGACGATCCGGATCGCTCGGCGAACGGCGTCGGGAAGCGGTCGGCCAGTTCCCAATCCAGGTGCTGCCGGTCGGCGCGGCGCTGCCGATAGAGTTCCGCGACGGCGGCCAAGTCCGCGCCGAACGGGTCGAGGTCCGGATCGGAGGGGCGGATCACCAGGTACCAGGCGGTGATTCGATCGCCCGCGCCCACCTGGAGGACGCGCAGGGCCCCGGCGGTGACGGCGGGCAGGCGCGGCGCGGTCAGCGCGGTGGCCAGGATCCTGTCGATCTCGGGTTCGGACAGGTCCGCGGTACCCGCGACGACGGTCCCGGTCGAGGTCAGCAGCCACACCGAGACCTGCTGCTCGGCCGCGAAATCCGCGAGCAGGGTCTCGATCCCGGCCCCGGCGGCGACGGCGGACAGCAGGCGGCGTTGCCGGTCGGCTCGGGATCGCACGCGCTGCCAGCGCACGTCGGCGGCCTGCTCGGCCAGATATTCGATGATCCGGCTGAACGGCACGCTCTGCGGCGCGGACAGCAGTGGCAGCCCGTGTCGGCGGCACGCCGCCACCACGTCGTCGGGGATGTGCCCGTGCAGCGCCTGCCCGGCCACCACTCCGGCCACCCCGGACCCGGCCAGCAGGTGCACGTAGCGGTCGGAGTCGGCGGCGTGCTGCCGCCACACCAGGCCGGTGCAGACCAACGCGCCCGGGGTGACGAAGGGCCGGGGGTCGGGCATATCGGTGGCGCAGACTCGCGCGACCGTGCGGTCCAAGTCCCCCGCGTCCCCGTGTAGCAGCCGCATGCGCAGTTGCGGCGCATCGAGGATGTCGCGCACTCGCACGGCGCACCTCCCGTGGTCGGTCCGAATTGTCCGTCACGGTAGAAGCCGGTTGTTGCCACCCCGTTTCCGAGGAATCACACCTCGGTAGGGTGGTCGCCGTGAGTCGGCGCATACCAGTCCTGATCGTGGCCGGGTTCCTCGGTGCCGGCAAGACGACGCTGCTCAACCGGCTATTGCGAACCCGCAACGCGCGGATCGGGGTGGTGGTCAACGACTTCGGCACGGTGAATATCGACGCCATGCTGGTGGCCGGGCAGGTCGACGCCATGGTGTCGCTGGGCAACGGGTGCGTGTGCTGCGCGGTCGACGTCAGCGAACTGGACGAGCTGTTCGACCGGCTGGCGCATCCCAAGCAGAAGATCGACGTCATCGTGGTGGAGGCCAGCGGACTGGCCGAACCACGCAATCTGATCCGCATGGTCGTGAACAGCGACAATCCGCGGATCCGCTACGGCGGGCTGATCGAGGTGGTCGACGCCGAGCACTTCCCCGCCAGCCGCGACCAGCATCCCGAACTCACCACGCATCTGCGGATGGCGGATCTGGTGGTGCTGAACAAGTCCGACCGGGTCGAGGCGGACGCGCTGGAGCGGCTGCGCGCGGAGATCAGCGAGGTGGTCGGACAGGTGCCGGTGTACCCGACCAGCCACGGGCGCATCGACCCCGGCCTGCTGTTCGATCTGCCCACCCACGCGCCCCGCGCCCCGCGCGTCGGCGAACAGCTCAGCTTCGACGAACTACTGCACGGCGACGGCGCGCCCGGCGAGGACGACCCGGGTCACGGCGACCACTGCCACGACGGCTGCTCGCACGACCACCGGCATCTGCACGACGGCTACGACAGCGTTTCCTTCACCTCCGACACCGACCTCAATCCGCGCGAACTCATCGCGCTGCTGGAGGATCCGCCGTCAGGCCTGTTCCGCGCCAAGGGCGTGCTCGCGTTCGCCGTCGCCGACGATCCGCGAAAGTTCGTGCTGCACATGGTCGGCCGCCACATCACCCTGGAACCCACCGCCTGGGCCCGCCACGAGCCCCGGGTCAGCAATCTGGTCCTCATCGGCTCCGGTCTCGACGCCGACGCCGTCACCGACCGGCTGCGCGGCGCCGTCCACGCCGCCGCCGATCCCCTCGACGACCACGCCCTGCTCCCGGTCTGGCGCTACGTCGCCGGTGACCAGTCGCTTGTCGGCGAGGGCTGATTCGGCCTCGAGTTCGGCGCGCAGCTCGGCCACTTCGGCGGCCAGCTCGTCGCGCATCGACTCGCGTTCGGCCAGCGCCGCCCGCATGGTCTCGACACTGTCGTTCATGGCCGCGAGCCGCTGATCGGCGCCCTTGAGCAGCCACTCCACCACATCCCGTCGCCCGACCGCGGCGCTCGCGGCGCGCACCCAGTCGACCGCGAACGCCACCCACTCCTGCGGCTTGGGCACGTCCTTGGGATCGTCCCACCCCTTGCGCTGAACCGCCTTGGTGGACAGCACCAGCTCCGCCTTCTTACCCCGTCCCGGCGAGTTCATCTCCGCCAGGGACAGCTTGCCGGCGCTGGTCACCACCGCGGTGAACCGGTACTTGCCCGCGAGGTGCATGCGCAGTTCGGCGGTGCCGCGGCCGTCGGAGTCCATGGCCCCCAGCCACGGCCCGTCCGCCGCCTCGATGATGGCCGCCAGAATCTCCAACTGCCCGACACCGCGGCGCAACCGCGCGGCGGCGGTCCGCAACGCGCCCGGCGTGGCCGTCATCTGATCCCAATGCATGCCCCGAACATATCCCCACCGCGGGACGCCGCCGTGATTGACTGGCCGAGTGAACGAGTTCCCGGCAGTGGCCTCGTGGCGGCATCGCGGCGCGCGGACCGGATTCGAGGTCGCGTTCTTCGCCGAGGACGAACGCGGGCTGCTCATCCGCGGCACCACCACCGCCACCGAGGACGGCGCGTCCTGGATCATCGATTACGTTGTGCTGCTGGACGCCTCGTGGGTGACCCGATCGGCCCGGATCACCGGGCGTGGCGCGCACGGGGTCCGGGTGGTGGAATTGGAGGCCGACGGCCGGGGCCGGTGGACCGTCGACGGCACGCCCGCGCCGCACCTCAACGGCTGCCTGGATCTGGACCTGGAGTCCTCTGCCATGACCAATACCTTTCCGGTGCACCGGCTGCGACCGCTCGGCGACCACCCCGTCTCCGCGCCGGCGGCGTACGTCCGGGCCGCGGACCTGTCGGTCGCGCGCCTGGAGCAGACCTACTGCCGCATCGGCGCGCGGCACGTCGCCTACACCGCGCCGGACCTGGACTTCGCGTGCCGGCTGACCTACGACGCGGACGGGCTGATCTCGGACTATCCGGGCATCGCGGCACGGGTTCAGTAACCGAGCTCGGTAACCGGGAACGGAAACAAGCGAGGCGGCTCGTTTTCGCCGCGGACGCGCGACGGTGCCCTAGCCTGGCGGCGTGCGAGTTGTGGTTGCGAATCGTGGTGAGGTCGCGGTCCGGGTGGTACGGACGGCACGGGAACTGGGGTACCCGACGGAGGTGCTGCACACCGCCGAGGACAGCGCGAGCCTGGCGGTGCGGCTCGCCGATCGGGCGCTCGTGCTGCCGGGCAGCGGTGCGGCGGGATACCTGGACATCGACTCGGTGGTGCGGGCCGCCGGGGCCTGCGGGCCCGGCGCGTTGGTCCACCCCGGATACGGCTTCCTCAGCGAGAGCGCCGAATTCGCGGCCGCCTGCGCCGGCGCCGGCCTCACCTTCATCGGCCCCTCCCCCCAGGTGCTGCGCATCTTCGGGGACAAGGTCGCTGCCCGCGCGGCCGCCGAACGCGCCGGACTGACCGTGCTCCCCGCCACCCGCGCGGGAGCCGAGTCCGCCGAGATCGCCGCCCTGCTGGCCGACCACCCCGACGGCATCATGGTGAAGGCCGCGGCGGGCGGCGGCGGACGCGGCATGCGCCCCGTCACCGACCCGTCCCGCCTGGCCGCGACCATCGACCGCTGCCGGGCCGAGGCGCTCGCCGGATTCGGCGACGACCGGGTGTACGCCGAGGCGCTCGTCACCCGCGCCCGGCACATCGAGGTGCAGGTGATCGCGGACGGGATCGCGGCCGCCACACTCGGCGACCGCGATTGCAGCGTCCAGCGGCAACGCCAGAAGCTGATCGAGATCGCGCCCGCCCCGGATCTGCCCGCGGCGCTGCGTGATCGGCTGCACCGGGACGCGATCCGCATCGCCGAAGCGGTGGGGTGCCGCGGCGTCATCACCGTCGAGTTCCTGGTCGAGCCCGGCTCGAGCGAGAAAGGCGCGAAAGTGTGGTTCCTCGAGGTGAATCCACGCCTCCAGGTCGAGCACACCGTGACCGAGGCCGTCACCGGCGTGGATCTGGTCGCCCTGCAACTCGATCTGGCGCAGGGCCGGACCCTGGCCGAACTCGATCTGCTCGAGAACGAGCCGCGCGGCTACGCCGTACAGGCGCGCGTCAACGCCGAACTGCTCGCGGCGGACGGATCCGTGCTGCCCAGCACCGGCGTGATCAGCCGCTTCGACGCCCCGACCGGTGTCGGCGTCCGCGTGGACACCGCCGCCCAGGTGGGAATGCGCCAAGGCGTGCTCTTCGACTCGCTTCTGGCGAAGGTCATCACCCACGCCCCGACCCACCCGGCCGCCCTGCGCCGCTGCGCGGACGCGCTCGCGGAGACCATGATCGGCGGCGTCGACACCAACCTGCACCTGCTGCGCGCCGTGCTCGCCGAGCTGCACGAGCTGCACGAGCTGAGCGCACCGATCGGCGCCGACAGCAGGACCGAAGCGACCAGACCCGCACCGCCGAGCACAGCAACCGCGCGCACCATCAGCAGCAGCGGCACCGACATCAGTAGCAGCGGGACCGACATCGGCGGCAGCGACAGCGACGGCGGAAACGACGACAGCGACGGCGACGACGGAAACGGCGACAGCAGCGGGGGCAGCGGCGGCAACGGCAACGGCAGCACGGGCAGCGGGGGAAGGGGCGGCGGGGGCGTCACCACGGATTGGTTCGAGCGGAGGCTCGACGACTTGCGCTCGCGCGCTGAGACTTTCGAGGATGCGACCACAGCTGGATCGGTGGATATTGCCGCGAACAGCGCGGCGCCCGGCACGTCGCACGGCTCCGCTGATCGCGCTGCCGCCGGGTTCGAGCCGGCCGATGGGGAGCAGGCGTTGCGGTCGCCGATGGGCGCGACCGTGGTGTCGCTGGCCGAGCCGGGTACCGTCCTCGCCGCCGGGGCCGAGGTCGCGGTGCTGGAGGCGATGAAGATGCAGCACGTGGTGCGGGCGACCGAGCCGCTGCGGGTGCTGCGGCATGCTGTCGCGGCCGGCGAGGTGGTGGATCCGCATGCCGTGCTGGTGCGCTGGGAGGCGGCCGATCACGACCGTCCGGCCGCGGAATCGACCGTGGTGGACCTGGATTCGGTGCGTGCCGACCTCGCCGAAGTGCTGGAGCGCCACGAGACCACCCTCGACGCCCGGCGCGAGGCAGCGGTGGCGAAGCGGCATCGGATCGGACGGCGGACGGCTCGCGAGAACATCTCCGATCTGGTCGATGCGGACAGCTTCGTCGAATACGGCGCGCTGGCGGTGGCCGCCCAGCGCAGCCGCCGCGGCCTGGAAGACCTGATCGCCAACACCCCGGCGGACGGATTGATCGCGGGTATCGCCACGGTCAACGCGGACCGGTTCGGTCCCGACCGGTCCAGAGCACTGGTCATGTCCTACGACTACACCGTGCTCGCGGGCACCCAGGGCATGCGCAATCACGCCAAGACCGACCGCATGCTGGAACTGGCTCGGGAGCAACGGCTTCCGGTGGTGTTCTTCACCGAGGGCGGCGGCGGGCGGCCCGGCGACACCGATCACGGCGGCATCTCGGGGCTGGACGTCACCACGTTCCGCGCCATGGGCGCGCTGTCGGGGCGGGTGCCGCTGATCGGCATCGTGTCGGGGCGCTGCTTCGCGGGCAATGCCGCGCTGCTGGGCATGTGCGATGTCGTGATCGCCACGCCCGACGCGAATATCGGTATGGGCGGCCCGGCCATGATCGAGGGCGGCGGGCTGGGCGTGTACGCGCCCGAGGACATCGGACCGGTGGAGGTGCAGCGGCGCAATGGCGTGGTGCACGTCGTCGCCGCCGACGAGGCCGAGGCGGTGAATGTCGCCCGCCGCTACCTCTCGTATTTCCAAGGCGCGGAGGCGGAGTGGGAGGCTCCGGATCCGCGGTCGGCCCGGCACGTGGTGCCGGAGAACCGGTTGCGCGCCTTCGATATCCGCGCCGCCATCGCCTCGGTGGTGGATGTCGGCTCGGTGCTGGAACTGCGCCGGGACTGGGGCGTGGGCATCGTGACCGCCCTGGTCCGGGTGGAGGGCCGTCCGTTCGGGCTCATCGCCAATGACTGCCACCACCTGGGCGGGGCCATCGACGCCCCGGCCGCCGACAAGCTCTCGGCGTTCCTGCGGCTGTGCGGAGCGCACGGCCTGCCCATCGTCTCGCTGTGCGACACACCGGGTTTCATGGTCGGCCCCGAGGCGGAGGAGCATGCCACCGTCACCAAGTTCAGCCGCCTGTTCATCGACGCCGCCGCCTTGGACGTCCCGTTCGGCACCGTGATCCTGCGCAAGGGTTACGGGCTGGGCGCGCAGGCCATGGCGGCGGGTTCGTTCCGCGCGCCGCGCTTCGTGATCGCCTGGCCCACCGGCGAGATCGGCGGCATGGGCCTGGAGGGCGCGGTCCGGCTGGGCTTCGCCAAGGAACTGGCCGCCATCGAGGACCCGGACCAGCGGCAGGCCGCCTTCGACGCTCTGGTCAACGCCGCCTATGACGCGGGCAAGGCCCTCACCGCCGCAACGGTTCTCGAACTCGACGATGTCATCGACCCCGCCGACACCCGCCGGTGGTTGCGGACGCTGCGCTGAGCAGCGGCGCTTACGCGGCGCCCCCGCGCAAGCGCCGCAGGCAGGCGTACCCGACCGTGAGCGCCGCGATGCCACCGAGCGACTGTCCCGCACTCACATAGCGCGGACGGCGGTGCCGGAACTTGGTGCGCCGCGCCTCCCGCGCCCGCAGGCGTTCCTCGGTGAGGTCGGCGTAGCGGCCCGGCAGGAAGGTGTCGAAATACTCGGACACGAAATTGTCGGTGCGCCGCACCGGCAATCGCATGTCGCCCATCAGATCGTCGATGTGGTGGGAGACGTAGGGCCCGACGTAATAGCCTTCGGGCCGCGCGGGCATGACCTCGGCCAGCCAGGCGCCGACCCGGTCGATCTCGCGGTGCATCTCGGCGGCGGGCGGCAGCTCCAGCTCGCCGAGGAAGTGCTGGGACAGCCAGTGCGCGGAGACCTCCGCGGAGAGCTGGCAGGCGGTGGAGGACCCGTACCCGATGAACCCGAGGCGCGGATGCTCCGGCGGCAGGATGTGCCGGTACAACAGGAATCGGCCGTCGGAGAGGACGTCGGTGCGTAGTTCGCGGTCCAGGAACGGCAGCGACTGCCGCCAGCCGGTGGCGAACACCACCAGATCCGCGGCGAGCCGTTCACCGGTGTCGAGGGTGAGCTCGGCGTCGCCGGTGCAGCGCGCGATGTGGCCGCGCCGCAATCGGATCCGCCCCCGCCGGGCCTCCCGGTAGAACTCCTCGCTGACGCCGCCGTGTTCGACGCCGGCGGGCAGCGGCGGCTCGGGCACCATGATCCGCGGCATCCGCAACGAGAGTCGCATCAGGAGTTTCAGGTACCGCCAGACCAGCTCGGTCAATGGTCTGCCCGGGCCGTGCAGCAGCCCCTCGACCCGGTTGAGCCGGTGGTAGCGGAAGAACGACTCGGAGAATCGATTGAGGTACAGCTGGTCCGAGGGCTGTCCGCCGATGAACCGCGGCAGCATCGGATAGGGCTTGCGGAACACCAGGGTGCAGTCGCGGGCGCGTTCGGCGGCCCAGGCGGCGCAGTCGAGCGCGGATTTGCCCGCGCCCACGACCACCACGCGCCGGCCCGCGAAAGCGGCGGGTTCCAGGGCTTGACTGGAGTGGGCGATCACACCGCGGAAGAGGTTGCTGTCCTGAATATCTGGAATATTCGGTTCGGAGAAGGTTCCGGCGCACACCACCACGAAATCGAACGCGAGCGTCTCGACCCCGTCGGGCCCGACCACCTCGACCTCGAACCCCTTGCCCGCCTCGGAAACCCGGATGACTTCCGTGCCCAGGCGTAGGTAGCGGTACAGGCCGAAGCGTTCCACGTACGAGGCCAGGTAGTCGCGCACCTGCCCGGCCGTGGGGAATACATCGGCCGATTCCGGGTAGGGATGATCGGAGTACGCGTAGGTGGCCCGGGAGTTGTTGGTGCGTAACCCCGGATAGGTGCGCGACTCGATCCACACCCCGCCCGCGGCGGTCTCCTTGTCGAAGACGACGACCTCGAAGCCGTCGTCGCGCAATACCTTCGCCGTCACCAAGCCCGCGATACCGGCCCCGATGATCCCGACCCGTACGCCACCCGCACTCGTCACGTCCGCGTATTCCCCTCTGGAACGAACAGGCACAGCCGCGCCACACGCTACGGCAGCGTGCGGCGCGGCGGACCTCGTCAGAGCGACTCGCCAGGTTTTTGACGAGTTGGGCGTGTCGCGACTTCTCGCCGAAATCGCTTATACGGGACGAACTTACGAGACCGGGAGCTCCGGGATCCGGGTGGCGCGGGCGTACACGGTCTCGCCCTCGGCCAGGTGCAGAGCCTCCGCGTCACCACGGGTGACCTGCGCGGTGAACAGGTCACCGGTGGCCGCGTTGCGCAGCTCCACGCGCACCTCGAAGCCCAGCCGGACCACGCGCTCGACCGTCGCGCGGGTGACGCCGGAGGAATCCGCGGTGCCCTCGTGCGCGGCGAGCGCCATGCTCGGGTCCCGGCCGACGCGAATGTCGTGCGGCCGCACCATATGCCCGTTCAGTTTGGCCACCGCACCCAGGAACGACATGACGAACTCGTTGGCGGGCCGGTCGTACACGTCCTCCGGGCTGCCGACCTGCTCGATGCGGCCCTTGTTCATGACCGCGATCCGGTCGGCCACGTCGAGGGCCTCCTCCTGGTCGTGGGTGACCAGGACGGTGGTGACGTGCACCTCCTCGTGCAGCCGGCGCAGCCAGGTGCGCAGGTCCGCACGGACTTTCGCGTCGAGCGCGCCGAACGGCTCGTCCAGCAGCAGCACCTGCGGGTCCACCGCGAGCGCGCGAGCCAGGGCCATGCGCTGACGCTGACCACCGGACAGCTGCGCCGGATACCGGTGCTGGAAGCCGTCCAGGCCGACGATCTCGAGCAGGTCGTCGACCTTCTTCTTGATCTCGCCCTTGGGCCGCTTGCGGATCTTCAGGCCGAAGGCCACATTGTCGCGCACGGTCATGTGCTTGAACGCGGCGTAATGCTGGAACACGAAACCGATATCGCGCTTCTGCGGCGACACATTGGTGACGTCCTTGCCCGCGATGGTGACGATGCCGCCGTCGAGGGTCTCGAGGCCCGCGATGGAGCGCAGCAGCGTGGACTTGCCCGAACCGGACGGACCCAGCAGCGCGGTCAGCTCGCCCGAGGGGATGTCGAGGCTGACGTCGTCGAGAGCGGCGAACGTGCCGTATCGCTTGTTCGCATTGGTCACGGTGATCATTTGGCAGTGCCCCGCTTGCGTTCTAGAAGGGTCATGAGCAGAAGGACAACGAGGGCGATGCCCATGAGCAGGGTCGCCGCGCAGTACGCGCCGAAGGTGTTGTGATCGTTCACGTAGCGCCCGTTCACCAGCAGGGTGAGGGTCTGTGACTTTCCGGGCAGGCCGGTGGACACCATGATCACCGCGCCGAACTCACCGAGCGCGCGGGCCACGGTGAGCACGATGCCGTAGGTCAGGCCCCAGCGGATCGCCGGAAGCGTGATGCGCCAGAACGTCTGCCAGCCGGACGCGCCCAGGGTGGCGGCCGCCTGTTCCTGATCGTCGCCGATCTCGTGCAGCACCGGCTCCACCTCGCGCACCACGAACGGGAGCGTCACGAAGATGGTGGCGATGACCATGCCCGGCAGGTTGAAGATGATCTTCAGGCCGTGGCTGTCCAGCCCGCCGAACCAGCCGTGGGCGCCCCACAGCAGGATCAGCGAGACACCCACCACCACCGGCGACGTCGCCATCGGCAGATCCACCACACCCTGCAGCAGATTGCGGCCGGGGAATCGGCCACGCACCAGGGCGAGCGCCACGATCACACCGAAGATCACATTCACCGGCACCGTGATCGCCACGATCTGCATGGTGAGGTTGAAGGCCGAGACCGCGGCGGGCGTGGAGATCGAATCGAAGAACGCGCCGATGCCGCGCTCGAAGGTGCGCATCAGGATGATGCCCAGCGGCACCAGCAGCAGCACGAAGATGTACGCCAGCGCCACCGTGCGCAGCGAGATCCGCGTCCAGAAACCGAGTTTCATCTAGGACTCCTGTTCCCGGCGCGCCAAGCGCTCGGAGGTGACCCGCAGCACGAACAGCGTCGCCAGCGAGATCGCCAGCAGCACCACCGAGACCGCGGCGGCGTTCACCGGCCGGTCCACCTCGATCTGCTGCTGGATGTACTGCGAGGCCATCTGGGTCTTCTTCGGAATGCCGCCGCCGATCAGCACCACCGAGCCGTACTCGCCGATCGCGCGGGCGAAGGCCAGGCCCGAACCGCTCACGATGGCCGGGGCCAGCGTCGGCAGGATGATGGTGCGGAACGTGGTCCAGTTGTCCGCGCCCAGCGACGCGGCCGCCTGCTCCACATCCTTGTCCGCCTCGATCAGCACCGGCTGCACCGCGCGCACCACGAACGGCAGCGTCACGAAGGCCAGCGCCACCACCAGACCGGGCTGGGTGGCATTGAGGTGGATGTCGAACGGCGACTGCGGGCCGTACAGGGCCAGCAGCACGATGCTGGCCACGATGGTGGGCAGCGCGAACGGCAGGTCGATGAGCGCGTTCACGATCCCCTTGCCCGGGAATTCGTCGCGCACCAGCACCCACGCGATCAGGGTGCCCATCACCACGTTGATCAAGGTGACGATGACCGACACCAGGACCGTCACCTTCAGCGCGTCCAGGGCCGCGGGCGCGGTCACCGCGTCCCAGAAACCGGACCAGCCGTTCTCCAGGGACTTGGCGGTCAGCGCCGCCAGCGGCAGCAGCACGATGATGCTGAGCCACAGCACCGAGGTGCCGATGCCGAGCGGGCCCACCGACCCGGTCACCCGGAACCAGGACCGGATCCGGCCCCTACCCGCCGTCGGGCGGGGTTTGTCGTCTACCGAAACGCCGGGACCGCTCTCGGTCCCGGCGTTCGAGCTGCTGTCACTCACAGTGTCGAGTATCGCTTGTGTCGCAGGTCACCCGGCTACTTGGTGGCCTTGTCGTAGATCTGCGCCACCGAACCGGTGTTCGGCGTGAACAGCTCCTTGTCCACGGTCTTCCAGCCGCCGAGGTCGTCGATGGTGTACAGCTTCTGCGGGGTCGGGAAGCTCTTGGCGTTGTCGGCGCGCACCTGCGGGTCGACCGGACGGAAGCCCGCCTCGGCGAAGGCCTTCTGGGCGTCCTTGGTGTAGAGGAAGTCGCGGAAGGCGATGGCGTTCTTCAGGTTCTTGGCGTTCTTGAGCACCGCGACCGGGTTGTCGATCCGGAAGGTGGTGTCGGGCACGACGTGCTCGATCGGGTCACCCTTGGTCTCGGAGAAGATGGCCTCGTTCTCGTAGCTGAGCAGCACGTCACCGGTGCCCTGCAGGAAGGTGTCGGTGGCCTCGCGGCCCGACTTGGGCTGCACGTGCACGTGGCCCAGCAGCTGGGTCAGGTAGTCCAGACCGGCCTGCGCGTTCTTGCCGCCCTCGCTCTTGGCGGCGTAGGGGGCCAGCAGGTTCCACTTGGCCGCACCCGAGCTGAACGGGTTGGGGGTCACGACCTCGATGCCCGGCTTGAGCAGGTCGTCCCAGTTCTTGATGCCCTTGGGGTTGCCCTTGCGGACCGCGATCACCACGACCGAACCGAACGGGACGCCCTTGTTCGCGTCGGCGTTCCAGCCCGCGTCCACCTGACCGGAATCCACCAGGCGGGTGATGTCGGGCTCGACCGAGAAGCTCACCACGTCGGCCTCGGCGCCGTCCTTCACCTTGCGGGACTGATCGCCCGAGGGACCGTAGGAGGCCTGGAACTGGGTGCCCTTGCCGGCGTCGGTCTTGTTGTAGACCGGGATCACCTTGTCGTAGGCGGCCTTCGCGACCGAGTACGCGAACAGGTTGATGTTGCCGCCGCCACCGGCCGCCGCACCCTCGTCCTTGGTGTCGGCCGCGCCGCCGCTGCAGGCGGTGAGCACGGTGGCCGCGACCGCGGTGAGCGCGACGGCGAAGGTAGATCGGCGAGAGAGACGAATATTGCGGGACATCGGCGTGGACCTTTCGGGCTACCCGCCGGAAGGGACCTCGACCGGCGGGAATGAACGTTTGCCGTAGACCCGTCACGGGAAGAAATACGCGACGGTGGCGCTCCGGCCCGAAGGCCGCCGGGGGAACGAACACGAACTGCGAAAAATGCGCGCGCCAAGTCTACTCAGACGTGCAGCAGTGCCCGATAGGCGATCAGCGACAGTGAATGTCAGCGACCGCGAGGCAACCCACAGCGATCAACGCCAATTCATGGCGGACCTGGGGAACAACGCTCGACAGCACGGGGCGACTTTAGCAGAGGTGCACGTCAGGCCGCTAATCTCCGGCGGTTTGAAATCGTCTCGAGCACAACCCTGGTCGCACACGGCAGACTGTATCGAGACTGCGACTTTCCAACGGGGGACATTCCATGACGACAGCGCCCGCACGTATCCGCCGGGACTTCCCGGGCATCTCCACTCGCGCCTGGGAGCATCCCGCCGACCGCACCGCACTGGTCGGCCTGCGGCAGCTGAGTGGCTTCGACACCCTGCTGCGCACCCTCTCGGGTCTGCTGCAGGAGCGGCAGCATCGGCTCATGTATCTGGCGACCGCGGTGCGCGTCGACGAGCGGCAGTTCACGAACCTCCACCAGCTGCGATCGGACGCGGTCAAGATCCTCGACGCGCAGCGCACCCCGGAGATGTTCGTGCTGCAGCAGCCCGAGGTCAATGCCTTCACCATCGGCATGGACCGGCCGTTCATCGTGCTGACCACCGGCCTGCTCGATCTGCTCGACCACGAGGAGCTGCGGTTCGTGGTCGGCCATGAGCTCGGGCACGCGCTGTCCGGGCACGCGGTCTACCGGACCATGCTCATGCACCTCATGCGAATCGCCGACGGCATCGGCTGGATGCCGGTGGGCGGCTGGGCGGTTCGCGCCATCGTGGCCGCGCTGATGGAGTGGAGCCGCAAGTCCGAGCTGTCCGGCGACCGGGCCGGACTGCTGGTCGGGCAGGACGTGGAGGCGTCGGTGCGAGTGCACATGAAGCTCGCGGGCGGCTCCCGGGTGGACGAGATGAGCCACGCGGCCTTCCTCACCCAGGCCGACGACTACGACCGCGCGGGCGACCTGCGCGACGGCGTGCTCAAACTGCTGAACCTGGAACTGGCCAGCCACCCGTTCTCGGTGCTGCGGGCCGCCGAGCTGCGGCGCTGGATCGCGAGTGGCGAGTACAACCGCGTCCTGGACGGGCAGTACCCGCGCCGGGAACAGGACAAGGACGCGCGCATCAGCGAGGAGATCAAGCACGCGGCGCGGTCGTACAAGGAGAGCTTCGACCAGTCGGAGGACCCGCTGATCCGCACCGTGCGCAACCTGGGCCGCGATGTCGGGGCCACGGTCACCACGGTGGGCCAGGAAGTCGGCGAGACGCTGTCGAAGCTGGGCAAGCGGCTGCGCGGCGAGGGCAACGAGGACAAGGAATGAGCGAGGACAAGGAATGAGAAAAGGGGTCCGGGGCATCGGCCCCGGACCCCTGCTTCTCGCTCGGCGATAAGCCCTCGGGTTACTCGTCGCCCTCGACCACCGGCGGGGTCTCGAGGATGTCGAGGATCCACTCCTCGGTCGCGGATTCGGCATCCTCCTCGTCGGGGCGGATGCGGTTGCTCAGGCGCACGCCCAGACCCAGCAGCTGGGCGGCCCTGACCATCTCGAGGGCCTCTTCGGGACCGGCGTAGTGGGTGGCGATCAGACGGGGCTCGTCTTCGAAGTCCTCGTCGGACAGCACGAGTTCCAGACCTTCATCGGTAGTCGACATGGGTCAGCACAGTACGCCCAGAGTTCGCCGAAGCGGTACCGAAACTCGCTCAGCGAGTGAACAACCAGGCGACGACTACGAGAACAAGTAGTGCGATCAGGGCGAGCTGGACACGAGAGCGCGGCATGTCAGGCGGCTTCCTTCCGGATGCGGCGCGGCTGCGCGGTGGTCACGGTGGCCTCGCGGGCGGCGATCCGATCGCGGCCGAGCACGTGCAGCACCAGGCGCAGGATCCGGTCGAGGAGGTAGGCGATGCCCAGGCAGACCGGCACCATGGCCGCCAGCACCACCGCGAACTGGGGAACGAAGGGCAGCCCGGCCACCCACAGTTCCACACCGTCCCACCATCCTGCGATCGCATGCACGACCCCAGCCTAGGCCGCGAACGTCGTGGTGGACGATTCGGGCTGTTCGGAACGATCATTGATGTCATGGAGTCGTACGACGAACCCGAGTCGCTCGAAGCCCCACGAGACCCGCTGGCCACGACGGACCCCTCTCCGTCCGACGCTTACCTGCCGTCGGCGGTGGGCGGGATGCACCACTCGGTGTTCCCGCCCATCGACGACTACGCCTTCCTGTCCGACTGCGAGACCAACTGCCTCATCGCCCGCAACGGCGCGGTGGAGTGGATGTGCGTGCCGCGCCCGGACTCCCCCAGCGTCTTCGGGGCCATGCTGGACCGCAGCGCCGGGCATTTCCGGATCGGCCCCTACGGCCGCAATGTGCCGGCCGCGCGCCGCTATCTGCCCGGCGGCCTGATCGTCGAGACCACCTGGCAGACCGAGACCGGCTGGCTCATCGTCCGCGACGCCCTGGTGCTGGGACCCTGGCACAACAATCGGTCCCGCAGCCGCAGCCACCGCCGCACCCCCATGGACTGGGACGCCGAGCACATGCTGCTGCGCACCGTGAAATGCGTGAACGGCGTGGTGGAGCTGGAGATGAGCTGCGAACCCGCCTTCGAGTACCACCGCGGCCCGGCCAATTGGGCCTACAGCGGCACGGTCTACGAGCAGGCGCAGGCCACCTGCGAGATCGAGGGCGCGCCCGCCCTCACCCTCACCACCGATCTGCGCCTGGGCCTGGAGGGCCGGGAGGCGCGCGCCCGCACCCGGATGAAGGAGGGCGACCAGGTCTACGTGGCGCTGTCCTGGTCGGATCTGCCGCCGCCGCAGAACTTCGCCGAGGCGGCGGACAAGATGTGGCAGACCACCGAATGCTGGCGGCAGTGGATCACATTGGGCCGCTTCCCCGATCACCCGTGGCGCGGCTACCTGCAGCGCAGCGCGCTGACCTTGAAGGGCCTCACCTACGCGCCCACCGGCGCGCTGCTCGCGGCGGCCACCACCTCGCTGCCGGAAACCCCAGGCGGCGAACGCAATTGGGACTACCGCTACACCTGGGTGCGCGACTCCACCTTCGCGCTGTGGGGCCTCTACACCCTGGGCCTGGACCGCGAGGCCGACGACTTCTTCGCCTTCCTGCACGACGCCGCCACCGACGACAACGGGAAACCGGTGTCGCTGCAGGTGCTCTACGGCATCGGCGGGGAACGCCGGATCACCGAATCCGAACTCCCGCACCTGTCCGGCTACGACGGTGCGCGCCCGGTCCGCATCGGCAACGGCGCCTACAACCAGGAACAGCACGACATCTGGGGCACCATCCTGGATTCCGTGTACCTGCACGTGAAGTCACGCCAGCAGGTGCCGGAAACGTTGTGGCCCATGCTCGAACGGCAGGTGCAGGCCGCGATCGAGAGCTGGCGCGATCCGGACCGCGGCATCTGGGAGGTGCGCGGCGAACCGCAGCACTTCACCTCCTCCAAGGTGATGTGCTGGGTGGCGCTGGACCGCGGCGCGAAACTGGCCGAGCTGCACGGGGAGATGGACTACGCCAAGAAGTGGCACGACATCGCCGAGGAGATCCGCGCCGACATCCTCGACAACGGCGTCAACGCCCAGGGCGTGTTCACCCAGAGCTACGGCAGCGACACCCTCGACGCCTCCCTGCTGCTGGTGGTGCTGACCCGCTTCCTGCCGCCCGACGACCACCGGGTGCGGGCCACCGTGCTCGCCATCGCCGACGACCTCACCGAGAACGGCCTGGTGCTGCGCTACCGCACCGAGACCACCGACGACGGGCTGTCCGGCGAGGAGGGCTCGTTCACCATCTGCTCGTTCTGGCTGGTGTCGGCGCTGGTGGAAATCGGTGAGCTGCAACGGGCCCGGCAGCTGTGCGAGCGGCTGCTCGGCTACGCCAGCCCGCTCAAGCTGTATGCCGAGGAGATCGACTCGCGCACCGGGCGGCACCTGGGGAACTTCCCGCAGGCGTTCACCCACCTGGCCTTGATCAACGCGGTCATGCACGTGATCCGGGCCGAGGAGTCCAAGCACACCGGTCAGTTCCATCCGGCGCACCCGGGACGCTGAGAAGACCACCGTGACAAGGAAATCGGCCGCTCTCGCGGCCGATTTCTCTCAGTACGAAGACCTTTCGCCGATCCCGTCGGCGGTCTCGCGAATATCGCGCAGCCGCACCAGCGATCGCTCGATCTCGGTGAGCCGCGCCTCCCGGCCCGCGCCGGACCCCACCGTGGCGGCTTCCTCGGCGGCGCGCAGCGAGGCGTCCACCGACCGCAGCGTCGAGGTGGCGATCTCGGTGAAATGGTCGCGCAGGCTGCGCTGCACCGCGCGCAGCCGGTAGCGGGACTCCTTGCTCACCTGGAAGATCACGTCGTCCATGAGCCGGGCGACCGCCACCTTGGCCTCGGCCTGGCGGCGGGCGCGGCGGGCCTTGCGGTCGTCCCACAGGGCATTGAGGCCCAGCAGGATGGCCGCGCCGCCGGAGTACCAGTTCACCAGCGACATGTGCAGCAGGCTGGTGATCAGACCGACCATGAGCAGGCCGCCGTAGGAGCCGCGCAGCGCGGTCAGCACCTGGGCGGTGATGCCGAGCTTGGCGCTGTCCAGCTTGTCCAGCGCCGCGACGGGTTCCAGCACCGCGCCGACATCGCCGGGATTGTCCAGCTTGAGATCCGGGGTGGGGATGCCGCTCTCGGGGAACTTGGCGGCCACCTGCTCGGCCAGCTCCACCGAGCGGTAGTGGGCGATGACGAAGTTCTCCTCCACCGCCTCGCAGATCTTGGCGTCGAGATCCGCGCCGAAGTCGTTCCAGCCCTTGACCGGATCGCCCTTCATGATGTCGGCGTCGGCGTCGCGGATCAGGCTGCGCAGCCGGTGCCGCAGATCGTGTTCGGTGTCGGCCATCAGCTCGCCCGCGCCGTCGGCCAGGGTGACCTGCCAGTTGGCGGTGCGCTGGCGGAGCTGCTCGGCCTCCTCGCGGGTGCGCCGCAGCTGCTCGGTGATCACGGTCAGGCGGCGCGGATCGCGCAGCGTCTCGGCCTCGCTGCGCAGCGCCAGCGACAGGTGGTCGGTGATGAGCCCGATATCGCGGACCGCGGCCTCCACCGCGACGGCGTCCGCGCGGCCCAGCACGTGGGCGCGCAGATGATCGAGCAGTTGCGGCACACCGGATTCCAGATCCAGGCGCTGGTCGCCGTTGGCGGTGGCGTGCGCGTGCAGCCGCGCCGAGGCGGGCGCGACCGCGAAGGCCAGCCCGGCGTCGTCGAGCAGCTGCCGGTCGTGCTGCTGCACCTGCGGCCACTGCGGATACTGGTCGATCTTGTTGAGCACGCAGACGACCGTCGGGCACACCTGCTGGACGCGCTGCAACTGCTCGATCTGTGCCGGGGTGAACGGGGCGCGCGCGTCCGCGACGTACAGCACCGCGTCGGCAGCCGCGATCAGCGACCAGGTGGCCGGGGAGTCCTCGGGCGAGCCGGGCGCGTCCAGCACCACGAAGCCCTCCGCGAGCAGCGGACTGGGCTGGGTGAACTCGGCCCGGATGACCTCGCCCGACCCCAGCTCCGCCAGCGCCGACTGCGGGTCGACGGCGGTGCGCTGGGCAGTGCCGCCCGCGCCCGCCTTCACCAGCGTGGCCGCGGCCTGCGGGCCGTACTCGGCGATCACCGGGACACTGGCTTGCCCGTCGGTGGCACTCACCGCGGCCCCGACCAGGCTGTTCACCAATGTGCTCATCCCGGAACGGGATTCACCCACCACGACCAGCCGCACCCGCGGATCGGTCAGGCGAGCACGGGCAATGCCCAGCCGGCCGGTCAGATCGAGCCGGCCGGAGGCATGGGTCAGTTCGAGCAGCCGGTCGAGCAGCTCGACCAGCGGACCCAGCGCATCGGGATTCTTCACCGCTACCTGATGACCCGGTGCGCTCACAGCAGCAGCATGTGATCGCCCGGACCCTGCGCGGAAAGGTCCGCGTACCCGGCGTCGCCGAGGCCGGAGAACAGACCGGCGTCGTGCACCAGCAGGCCCGCATCGTGCACGGCCAGCACCGAATCATGCACGCCGTACGACGCGTCCTGAACCGGCAGGACCGAATCATGCACCGGGAGAACGGCGGAGACCGGCTGCGCGTGCACGACCGGGGCGTACTGGTCCGCGATCGGCTTCACCTGGGTCGGCGGGTCGATGTGCGGCGCGGTGGTGATCGGCGACGGCATCGTCGGCGCGGGCGCGACGGTCGGCACCGGCGCGACCGAAACACTGGGCTGCCCACCGTGATCCGGGACCGACGGCTGGGTCGGCACGGTCGGCGCGGTCGGGCGCGGCGCGACGGTCACGGTCGGCTGATGCGGGGTCGGATCGTCGGGCACGGTGACCGTGGGCACGGTGGGACGGGTCCCGGTGTTGTCGTCGGACGGCGAGTGCGGCTTGGTGGGCAGGTCGGTGTCGCCGGTGTTCACCGGCGGGGTCACCGGCTTGATGGTCGACGGCGTGTCCAGGCCCTTGGTCAGGTCGTCCAAGCCCGGGATCTTGGTCGGGATCGGCGGCACGGTGAGCGTGGGGCCGTGATCGACCTTGGTCGGCGGGGTGGCGTGCGGCACGGTCGGGGCCGGGGTGGCCGCGGGGACCGGCTTGGTCGCCAGCGTGGTCGGCTGGTGTCCGGGCGCGGACGCGTCGCCATTGGCCAGCACCGGCGTGCGGCCGTGATCGAACAGGGCGGGCGCGACGGACGCGGGCGCGGTCAGCGGCGACGGACCGCCGTGCGTGGTCAGCAGATTCGCGATCGGCTGGTTGGCGGCGTCGGGCTGGATGGTGGTCTGCAACGGCGTCACCGCGACCGGCTGAACCGACACCGGCGCGAGCGGCACGACCGACACGGGCGCGGCGGGCGCGGTGGCGACCGGCGGCACCGGGGCGGGCGCGGGCGGCATCGGCTGCGCGGCCGGGGTGGGCGCGATCGTGGTGAGCGCGATCGGGTTCGACGGCGCGGGGGCCACCGGCGCGGCGGGCGACAGGCCCGGCGCGGGAGCCGGCGCGGCGGGAGCGGCCGGGGACGCCAGCGGCGCACCGGAGGGCGCGACCGGCGACGCCGAGCCCGGCGCACCGGCACCGGGGGCGGCGGACGACGGCTCGGAAACACCGTGTCCCGGAACGCCGTTCACGCCGGCGGCAGTGGTGGCGCCGGACTTGTCGGCGGGCTGCGCGGACTGCGGCGTGGACGTGCCCGGGGTGGCGGGCGCGCCGTTGTCGGGCAGGGTGGTGTTCGCCGGAATGTGCGAAATCCCCTGTCCCAGTTGCTGGTTGTAGGCGTCGAGCTGGTTGCCGACCGCGCCGACACCCAGGTCGGCCTTGAGGTTGGAGTGGAACCACACGCCGTCGAGGCCGATGTGGGCGTCGAAGGCCCAGTCGGTGCCCAGGAAGACGCCGGTGCCGCCCTGACCGGCACCCGCGCCGATGCCGTCGAACGCGCCGGAGTGATCGGCCAGGCCGGGCTGGTGATCGGGCACCAGGCCGGTCGCGCCCATGCCGGGCAGGTGCATGCCGTCGGAGCCGGGCAGCCCGAAACCGGGCAGGCCGGACGCGAAGCCGGGCAGGCCCGGCAGGTGCGGCTGCTCGAGCGAGGGCAGCTGCGAATTCTCCTGCGCCGGTTCCGATTCCGTCGGCTGGTCGCTGTCCATGGGCAGACCCCAGCCTGGGCGCGGCCCGTAGGTCGGGAAGCCGGACAGGGACGCGCCGGTGTCGGTGTCGGGCAGACCCATGCCGTGGAAGCCGGCGTGCGAGGGCTCGTTGGCGGGGATGGCGTCGAGCGAGGGGAACAGTCCGGCGTCGGTGCCGTGGTATTCGCCGAGCGGACCGAAGGCGCCGTTGACGGGCGCGACCACGGGACCGTGGTGCTGCGGCAGCGAGTCGGGGGTCAGGTCCGGGAAGGTGACGGTCGGGCTGGGCACGTTCGGCTGCGGGTCCTCGGCCTGCGACCAGCCGACGTTCTTGCTGTCGTGGTTGATCGCGGGCGATCCGCCGCGGCTACCGCCGGCCGCGATGAGCGCGCCACCGGTCACATACGCACCGCCCCGAGCCACGCGCGCGACACCGTTGGCAATGCGGTAGGCGGCGTCACCGTCGTTCTCATCGGCGCCGGAAGCATCGTCGAAGGGCAGATCACGTGTCATGCTGGCTCCGCTCTCAGGGCTCCGGCGGCACCGTACGCGGGCCACCGGACCAAACTCGTTTCACACCCTATTTCCGGAGAACCGGTCTGTCACATCCACCAGGTAGGAGATGGTGCGCTCAACGGTGTGCCACACAGCTTGTCACCCTGCGAATCCGGACGGAAGCCCCATTTTGGACCTGCATACCGAACCTTGCGCTCTGACCGGCCGACCGGAAGTTACCCCACCCTATCCCCCCCGGCCACGGCACCCGAGAACAGCGCGCCGCCCCCAATTACTCTGCCCCACTCCCTGAGGGGGCGCCGGACACGGGATCCAACTCCAACCCGCTCCGGCACCGCACCCTTGGTAGCAGCGAGGCACGGGATCCAACTCCAACCCGCCCCCTCTAGTACTGTGCCCCGCTCCCAACAGGGAGCGGGGCACGGGAGCCCGGAGAGTCGGCTATTTCTTCTTGTCCGAGGCCGAGTCGGTCGACAGCGCCGCCACGAAGGCCTCCTGCGGCACGTCCACGCGACCGATGGTCTTCATGCGCTTCTTGCCTTCCTTCTGCTTCTCGAGCAGCTTGCGCTTACGGCTGATGTCACCGCCGTAGCACTTGGCGAGCACGTCCTTGCGGATCGCCCGGATGTTCTCGCGCGCAATGATCTTGGAGCCGATGGCCGCCTGGATCGGCACCTCGAACTGCTGCCGCGGGATGAGCTCGCGCAGCTTGGTGGTCATCTTGTGCCCGTAGGCCTGCGCGGCGTCGCGGTGCACGATGGCGGAGAAGGCGTCGACCGCCTCGCCCTGCAGCAGGATGTCCACCTTGACCAGGTCGGCCTGCTGTTCACCGGCCTCCTCGTAGTCGAGCGAGGCGTAGCCGCGGGTGCGGGACTTCAGCGAGTCGAAGAAGTCGAAGATGATCTCCGCCATGGGCAGCGTGTAGCGCATCTCCACGCGGGTCTCGGACAGGTAGTCCATGCCCAGCAGCTCGCCGCGGCGGGCCTGGCACAGCTCCATGATGGTGCCGACGAACTCGCTCGGGGCGATCACCGTGCACTTGGTGATCGGCTCGTGGGTCTCGCGCACCTTGCCCTCGGGCCAGAACGACGGGTTGGTGACGATGTGCTCGGTGCCGTCCTCCATGACCACGCGGTAGATCACGTTGGGCGCGGTGGAGATCAGGTCGAGGCCGAACTCGCGTTCCAGGCGCTCGCGGGTGATCTCCATGTGCAGCAGGCCCAGGAAGCCGCAGCGGAAGCCGAAGCCCAGGGCCACCGAGGTCTCCGGCACATAGGTCAGCGCGGCGTCGTTGAGCTGCAGCTTGTCCAGGGCGTCGCGCAGATCCGGGTAGTCGGAGCCGTCGACCGGGTAGAGGCCGGAGTAGACCATCGGCCGCGGTTCCTGGTAGCCGGCCAGCGCCTGGGTCGCGCCGTCGCGGGCGGTGGTGACGGTGTCACCGACCTTCGACTGGCGGACGTCCTTCACACCGGTGATGAGGTAGCCCACCTCGCCGACGCCCAGTCCCTGGGTGGGCTTGGGTTCCGGGGACACGATGCCGATCTCGAGCAGTTCGTGCTGCGCGCCGGTGGACATCATCTTGATCTTCTGGCGCGGGGTCAGCTTGCCGTCGATCACACGCACGTAGGTGACGACGCCGCGATAGGTGTCGTAGACGGAGTCGAAGATGAGCGCGCGCGGCGGCGCCTCCGAGTCGCCCACCGGGGCGGGGATCTCCGCGATCACCTTGTTCAGCAGCTCGGGCACGCCGACGCCGGTCTTGCCGGAGACCCGCAGCACGTCCTCGGGCTCACAGCCCACGATGTGCGCGATCTCGGCGGCGTAGCGGTCGGGGTCCGCGGCCGGGAGGTCGATCTTGTTGAGCACCGGGATGATCGTGAGATCACGTTCCATGGCCAGGTACAGGTTGGCCAGGGTCTGCGCCTCGATGCCCTGCGCGGCGTCGACCAGCAGCACCGCGCCCTCACAGGCCTCGAGCGCCCGCGACACCTCGTAGGTGAAGTCGACGTGTCCGGGGGTGTCGATCAGGTGCAGGACGTAGTCCTCCCCGTCGACGTTCCACGGCAGCCGCACGTTCTGGGCCTTGATGGTGATGCCGCGTTCCCGCTCGATATCCATGCGGTCCAGGTACTGGGCGCGCATGGCGCGTTCCTCGACCACACCGGTGAGTTGCAGCATCCGGTCGGCCAGGGTCGATTTCCCGTGGTCGATGTGCGCGATGATGCAGAAGTTCCTGATCCGGCTGGGATCGGTGAACGTCTTGTCGGCGAAGCTGCTAATCGGAGTCACTCCTCGGCATGGCGAAACAGCGGCATGTCAACCGGCAAGTCTACGGGGTTGGGCCCGATGTCCTCGCCCCGGTCTTCCCCGGGCGTGAACGACCCGTCGCCGCAGGCGAATCCACTGCGGATGAGAATCGGGGTCTCCGCCGTTAGGCTGCGGTGTCATGGCCGGCAGGTGGAACGCTCTGGGGAAGCAGTTGGGGATCGTGGCTAAGGAGCAGGGGACCCAGCTCGTCACGCAGCAGGCGCCGAAGTTGATCGGCAAGGTGCGGCAGTCGACGGTGTGGGATCGCGCGCTGAAGGCGGTGGGGACGCCGCGCAAGGGTCCGGGGGTGAACGTGCGGCCGACCTCCTCGGCGGGGGTGCCGTCACACGAGCGCGCGCGGATGATCGTCTACAGCCCGCAGCTGGACGGGCGCGCCGACCCGGGTGAGATCGTGTGGACCTGGGTGCCCTACGAGGAGGACCCGGACAATGGCAAGGACCGGCCGGTGCTGGTGGTGGGCCGCGACGGCGGGACGCTGCTCGGGCTGATGCTGTCCTCCAACGCCGATCACGCGCGCCACGACAACTGGGTCGGCATCGGCAACGGGCCGTGGGATCACGAGGGCCGTGACAGCTGGGTGCGGTTGGACCGCGTGCTGGACGTGCCCGAGATGGGTATTCGCCGCGAGGGCGCGATCGTGCCGCGCAAGACCTTCGACAAGGTCGCGCACCGGCTGTGCGCCGAATACCACTGGCACTAGGGCTTTCCCGAACAAGCGACCGGCCCCCGCTCCGGGACGGAACGGGGGCCGGATCGAGTCCGATGCTCAGCTGATCATGTTGCGCGAGCGGCCGAACATCAGGCTGTACACCAGCGCGCCCAGCACGCCGCCGATCAGCGGGAACACGATGAACACCCACAGCTGCGCGGGCGCGCCGTCCTGGTAGAAGGCCACCGCCAGGCTGCGGGCCGGGTTCACCGAGGTGTTGTCCACCGGAATCGAGATCAGGTGGATGACGGCCAGGGTGAAGCCGATCGACAGACCCGCCAGCGGCACGTCCGACAGCTGGTCGGTGGAGGCCAGCACCACGAACACCAGCAGCGCGGTCAGGATCACCTCGACGGTGATGGCGGCCGCCAGGCCGTAGCCGTTGACGGTGATCTCGCCGAGCGTCAGCTTGGACGGGCTGTGCGCGCCCCAGCCGTTCGCTCCCAGACCGTCTTTCGCGCGGTCGTAGGACGGCAGGTTCTTGGCGATGGCGTAGATGACCGCGCCACCGATCAGACCGCCGACGATCTGCGCGACCCAATAGCCCGCCGCGACCACGATGTTCACCCGGCCCAGCAGGAGCTGGCCCACGGTCACCGCCGGGTTCACGTGGCAGCCCGAGATCGGGCCGATCGCGTACACCAGGAACAACAGGGTCAGACCGAAGGCCAGTGCCACACCGAGCGCGCCGACCCGGCTCCCGGCCAGCACCGCGGTGCCGACACCGCCCAGGACCAGCACGAACGTGCCGAGCGCCTCAGCGAACAGCTTGCGCCCCAGGGTGGGTGGTTGTAGGTCGGTGAGATCCTCGGCGACTTCCTGAGCTGTGGGAGACATCGGCTACCTTCCGCTTGCATGGACAACGCACCGGTGTAGAGCGAGCGGCGCGAGCCGGAACCCTCAGGCCAGGCGGGTTATTTCCACCACCACGTCGAGATCGGTCGAGCCGCTTCCGCTGAAGATACCTTTCAAGGGGGGCACATCCGCGTAATCACGACCGACACCGACCGAGACGTGTTGCTCGGTGACCGCGATGTTGTTGGTCGGGTCGTAGCCCCACCACTGCCCGGTCCAGGCCTCCACCCAGGCGTGCATCTGGCCCGCCACGGTGTGGCCCACCTCGGCCGCCGGGTCGGGGTGCAGATAGCCGGAGACGTACCGGCTGGGAATCCCCATGCCGCGCAACAGCAGCAGCGTGAGGTGCGCGTAATCCTGGCACACGCCTTGCCGTTCGGCGTACGCCTGCACCGCGGAGGTGTGCACCGAGGTGGTCCCGGCCAGGTAGTTCATCTCCCGGTGCACCCATTCGGCAGCGCGGACAACCGCTTTGGCGGGCGGCACGCCGCGGGCCAGCTGCCGCGACACCGAGGCCAGCCGCCGCGCCCGGGGCACGAACTCGGTGGGTTCCAGCAGTTCGTCGAAGCGGTCGCCGATGGCGTCGTCGCGCAGCTCCTCCCAGGACAGCTCCTCGGGCGGGCCCGCGAACGGCTCGGTCTCGACCACCGACGCGCTGGTCACCTCCAGTTCGGTGTGCGGGGCGTGCAGGTCGAAGGCGGTGACGGCGGTCCCCCAGTAGTCGGTGTACCGGTAGGACCGGGTGGACGGCACGGTGTCGACGCGATTGAGGATCACGTTCTGCCGGCTGTCGGCGCGCGGCGTGAGCCGGGCCTCGTTGAACGACCGGGTGACCGGCGCGTCGTACACGTATCCGGTGGTGTGCACCACCCGCATGCGCCAGCTCATGCTGTTTCCTCGTTCACGCCGGCTCCTCCATCCGCTCGGCCGCACGTCCGTGCAGGCCGGTCCACGCCACCCAGGACTCGGCGTGGAAGTACTGCAGCGCCACGGCCTCCCCCACCTCGCGGCAGGTCTGCTGCAACCACAGCAGCCGGCTGGGCAGGTCCTCCAGCAGTACCGTCGAGGGCAGGAACTCCAGCTCGCTGCGCGCCCGCCCGAGCAGGCGGTGCGCCTCGTGGCGGGCCGCGAACCGGCTGTTGGGCCGTTGATCCAGTTCCTGCAGGCAGGCCTCGGCCACCCGCAGCGAATGGAACACCGACCGCGGGAACAGGCGGTCCAGCAGGATGAATTCCGCGATCTGATTGGCGTCGAGCACGCCGCGGTGGGTGCGCAGGTACGGGTCGTGGGCCCCGGCCGAACGGAGCACCGTCACCCACGCCGGGGACGAGGTGCGGTCCCCGGCGCGCGAATGCAGCAGGCGCACGGTCATGTCCACGCGTTCGATGGATCGGCCCAGCAGCAGGAAACGGTAGCCGTCGTCGCGGCTCAGGGTGGAATCGGAGAGTCCGACGAACATGGCCGCGCGGTCGGTGATGTAGTGGCAGAACTCGTGCGGCCCCAGCGCCCGCGCCGCCCGTTCGGCCGCGGCCAGGCCGTTGAAGGTGGCATTGAGGCATTCCCACATTTCGGTGGAGGTGACTTCCCGTGCGCCGCGGGCATTCTCGCGCGCCCGGCTGATGGAATCGACGATCGAGCCGCCGTCGCGGCCGAAAGCCACCAACTCCGTCACCGACCAGACATCCAATTCCTGTTCCGCGTCGGGCGGTCCGATGCCCAATACCCGCAGCAGAACTCGCGAAGTCCGATCCGGATCGACGGTGGCTTCCTCCAAAAGCTGATGGACCGCGACATCCAGAATGCGCGCCGTATATTCGGCACGCTCGACATAACGCCCGATCCAAAACAAGGATTCGGCATTGCGCGCCAACATGATTCTCTGCCTATCTGCCTCCGCTTCGCTCCGGCGGGTTCGCGGCCCTGGAGGTCTCGTTCTTCCCTCCCTCCGCTCCTCCGCTTCGCTCCCCCGCTCCACTCAGTCCAGAACGAGACGGGCCGCGAACTGTGAGCTCAGCCTCAACGAATTCTGTTGTTGTTCACTGCTGTTGTTGTTTGGCCCGCATCACCGAGGGCTCTCTGGATTGGTCTCTTTCCGGGGCCAGATGTAATTCGCCGACCAGCTCCGAGCCCGCCAATTCCCGTTGCGCCACAGACGTTCTCGGGGACAGCACCCAGGTGTCCTTGCTACCGCCCCCTTGACTGGAATTCACCACCAGCGAGTTCGCGGGCAGCGCCACCCGGGTCAGCCCGCCCGGCAGCACCCAGATGTCGTCGCCGTCGTTGACCGCGAACGGGCGCAGGTCCACGTGCCGGGGCGCGAGGCGGCCGTCGATCTTGCTGGGCACGGTGGACAACTGCACCACCGGCTGGGCGATCCAGCCGCGCGGATTCGCCCGCACCTTGCGCCGGGTCGCCTCCAGCTCACGCGGGCCCGCCGCCGGGCCGATCACGATGCCGTACCCGCCGGAGCCCTCCACCGGTTTGATCACCAGTTCCGCCACCCGGTCGAGCACCTCGTCGCGTTCGGCCGGTTCCCAGCAGCGGTAGGAGTCGACGTTCGGCAGGATCGGCTTCTCGCCCAGGTAGTACTCGATGAAGGCGGGCACGTAGGTGTAGACCAGCTTGTCGTCCCCGACGCCGTTGCCGACCGCGTTGGCCAGCACCACGGTGCCCGCGCGGGCCGCGTTGAGGATGCCCGCCACGCCGAGCATGGAATCGGGCCGGAACTGCATGGGATCGAGGAAGGTGTCGTCGATGCGGCGGTAGATGACGTCCACCTGCCGCTCCCCCGCGGTGGTCCGCATGTAGACGACATTGTCGCGGCAGAACAGGTCCCGGCCCTCGACCAGTTCCACGCCCATCTGCCGGGCCAGCAGCGAATGCTCGAAGTAGGCGGAGTTGTGGACGCCCGGGGTCAGCACCACTACGGTCGGGTCGGCCTCGTTGGGGGCGGCCGCCGCCCGCAGCGCCCGCAGCAGGTGGGCCGGGTAGTCGCCGACCGCGCGCACCCGGTGCGAGGCGAACAGGTCCGGGAACACCCGGGCCATGGTGCGGCGGTTCTCCATCACATAGGAGACGCCCGACGGGGAGCGCAGATTGTCTTCCAGCACACGGAAATCGCCGTGCTCGTCGCGCACCAGGTCGATTCCGGCCACGTGGATGCGGACGCCGTTGGGCGGCACCAGGCCCGCGGCCTCGCGATGGAAGTGGGCGCAGGAGGTGACCAGGCGCTGGGGGATGACGCCGTCGCGGAGGATGGTCTGCTCGCCGTAGACGTCGGCGAGGAAGGCCTCCAGGGCGCGCACCCGCTGCTTGATGCCGCGCTCGAGTTTGGTCCACTCGGTGGCCGCGATCACCCGGGGCACCAGGTCGAGCGGAAAGGGCCGCTCCTGACCCGAGAGCGAGAACGTGATGCCCTGATCGACGAAGGCGCGGTCCAGCGCCTCGGCGCGGGCGGCCAGGTCCTCGGCGTCGATGGCGGCCAGAGCATTGAATATGCCCCGGTAGGGGGCGCGCGGCCGGCCCGCGGAATCGAACATCTCGTCGTAGGCGCGGTGATAGCGTCCGGGCTGATAGCCAGCGAACACCCCGGCGGGAGCGAGTGCGGCGGGAGTGAGCGCGGCCATGCAAAAATGGTCCATCACGCAGGGGCAACGCGCAGTTGGACGGGGATAAATTTCTGGTTTCGGCCATGTCGCGGACCGGGCCGATTTCGTGCCTCGACACCTTGCCTGGTAGCCTCGACGGTCGGTGCTGCGACTACCCATCTCGTAGTGCGCACGAAGACTTTGCATCCCGCATACACACCAAACGAAGGAACACGAGGGAACCGGCGTGGCCAACATCAAGTCCCAGATGAAGCGGATCCGCACCAACGAGCTTGCGCGCCAGCGTAACCAGTCGGTGAAGTCCGCGCTGCGCACCTCGATCCGCAAGTTCCGCGAGGCCGCTGCTGCGGGCGAGAAGGACAAGGCGCTCGAGCTGATGCAGTCGGCGAGCAAGAGCCTGGACAAGGCCGCCTCGAAGGGCGTCATCCACGCCAACCAGGCCGCCAACAAGAAGTCGGCGATCTCGCTGGCCTTCAACAAGCTCGGCTGATCCGACTCCGGTAGTAGCTACCGGATCATGCTCTCGAATAGCCGCCGTGGCCACGAAGACCACGGCGGTTTTTGCTGTACCGCCTCCCCGGGACTTCAGCGCACGGCTCAGTGCCGTTGACCGCCATGCATGCGGGCCGGCGGTTGACAGCCGAAACAATTGTGGGCGTACCCGGCCAGTTACCCCATGGGCGCGAGATCAGTTGTGACGCCTGTAACGGGAACCGTTGTGTTGTCGACTGTGTCGGAGAGACTTGCTGACTTCGGCGGCACGCAGCAGGATGGCTGCGACACCGTCGGGGTGACATCGACACCTGTACTGGAGAGTTCTCTTGGCATCGCTGCGTGACAACCGTTCCTTCTGGACCCGCGGCTCGCTGGCCGCCGGCGTGGCCGCGGTCGCGCTGACCACCGGAATGGGTGTCGCGACCGCGCGGCCCATCGGCCCGTTCGAGGTGGGCGGGGCCATCGAGGCCGAATACGACCGGGCGGGCGGGCCGGAGTTCTTCGGCGACCCGACCACTCCGGAGACCGACGCGGCCGGCGGCGGCAAGAAGCAGGAGTTCGTCAACAACGCCTCCATCTACTGGACCCCGGCCACCGACGCGCACGCCATCGGCGGCGCCATTCGCGACAAGTGGCGTGGCACCGGCGCGGAGTCGGGCTCGCTGAAGTACCCCGTCACCGACGAGGGTCAGACCGGTAAGCCCGGTCGGTTCCAGCACTTCCAGGGCGGGTCCATTTACTGGTCGGTCGGTTCGGGCACCCACGTGCTCAGCGGCGTGATCCGCGACAAGTTCGCCTCCGTCGGCTGGGAGAACAGCCCGCTCGGCTTCCCCATCGCCGACGAGAACAAGACCAACAGCTCCTCGACCCACATCCAGCTGTTCGAGGGCGGCGCGATCTACTCCACCCAGAAGACGGGCACCCACATCGTGTGGGGCGCGATCCGCGACACCTGGGTGCGCAATGGCGCCGAGAACGGCCGCTACGGCTTCCCGAGCGGCGACGAGTACGACTACGAGGGCGGCAAGGCCCAGGACTTCCAGGGCGGCAAGATCATCTGGAAGCCCGAGGCCTGATCCCCTGAGGCGCGGCGCTCCCGCCGCGCCTACGAGGGCGCTCTTCCGGTGCCCAGCCGCTCTATCCGGTGCCTACGAGGCGCTCTCGCGCAGATCCAGAATCCGCGAGAGCGCGTGCTCCAGCGCGTAATCCGCGTCGGCGGCCTGCCCCTTCACATCGGCGTTGAGTCCGGCCACCACCTGCAGGGCCGCGCCGATCGTCGCGCCGGTCCAGCCGCGCGCCTGCCCCTGGGCCTTCTTCACCTTCCACGGCGGCATGCCCAGGTCGCCCGCCATCTTGAACGGGTCCCCGCGCCCGGCCGATCCGACGCGCGCGATGGTGTGCACCGAATCCGCGAGGGCGTCGGCGAGCAGCACCGCGGGCACGCCCCGGTCGATGGCCCAGCGCAGCGCCTCCATGGCCGCGGGGCGGTCCCCCGACACAGCCAGGTCCGCGACCTCGAATCCGGTCACCTCGGCCTTGCCGGAGTAGTACTGCCGCACCGCCGCGATGTCCACCTTGCCGCCGGTGTCCGCCGCCAACTGTGAACTGGCGGCGGCCAGTTCCCGCAGATCCGAGCCGACCGCCTCGAGCAGGGCCTGCACCACGTCCGCGGACACCTTCACATTCGCGGCCCGGAACTCGTTGCGCACGAACTCGACCCGCTCCCCCGCCTTGGTCAGTTTCGCGCAGTTGTGCACGACCGCGCCCATCTTCTGCAGGGCCGGTGCGAGCGCCTTGGCCCGCCCGCCGCCGCTGTGCAGCACGACCAGCACCACGCCCTCCGGCGGTGATGACGCGGCGTCCTGGATGACCGCGACCGCGTCCTTGCCCGCCTCGGCCGCCGACTCCAGCACGATCACCCGGTCCTCGGCGAACAGCGAGGGGCTCAGCAGCTCCGCCAATTCCGGGGTGCTGGCGTCGCCCGCCCGCCGCCGATCCACCGGCAGCGCCGAGGGATCCGCGGTGGTGGCCCGAGCCTGTGCGGTGATCGCCGCCACCGCCCGTTCGATCAGCAGTTCCTCTTCACCGAGCACGAGATGCAGGGGCGCGGGTCGCTGGTTCACGCAACGATCCTACGAGTCCGCCCCGACAACCCCGCGAGCACCAGCCCGCACACCACCGCCGCGACCAGACCCGACCGCAATCCGGTGGGCACGGTGACCGACGCGCCCAGCGCCGCGGCGCGGTCGGACACGGTCAGCAGCCACCAGAGCGGCGGCGCGGTGCAGTGGATGACCACGGCGGCGGGCGGCGACCAGACCACCGCGAGCACCGCACCCAGCGCCCCCAGGATGGTGATGGGCGCGATCACCGGCTCCACCAGCATGTTCACCACGATGGCCACCAGACTGAGGTGGCCGGTCAGGGCGATCACCAGCGGGGTGGTCACCACGAAAGCCGCGGCGGCCACCGCGAACGAATCCGCCGGAATCCGCCACCAGCCGTGCGCCCGAAGCCATTCCGACCAGCCCGGCGCGATCACGATCAGCCCGGCCGTGGCCAGCACCGACAGCGCGAACCCGGCATCCACCGCCAACCCCGGCGACCACGCCAGCAGCCCGATGACCGCGGCGCACAGCGCGGGTAGCGCCTGCTTCCTGCGCCCGGTGCACACCGCGAGCAGCGCGATCGCCCCCATGACCGCGGCCCGCAGCACGCTCGGTGACGGCCGGGCCAGGATCACGAACATGACCAGCGCCGCGCCCGCCGCCACCGCCCCCACCCGCGGATCCACCGTGAGCGCACGCATCGAAACCAGCACCGCCGCAAGCAGAATCGTCACATTGGCGCCACTGACGGCTAACAGGTGGGCCAGATCCACCTCGCGGAAGTTCTCCTGCACGTGCTCGGTCAGACTCGAGGTGTCACCGATCACCAGACCCGGCAGCAGCCCCGCCGCGTCATCCGAGAGGGCTCGACGAGCGGAACCGCCGAAGGCATCGCGCATCCGTCCGGCGGCCCGCTGCCACCACGGCGCCGTACTCGCCGCGACCGGAGCACCGTCGGCCCGCAGCACCGCCACCGTCAGATCGGCCCGCCACGGACGCCCCACGCGCGCACCGAATTCCACCCGCTGCCCCGGCATCAGCGTCCGCCACCCGCCCGCCGGAGCCAGCACGGTGACGGCACCACCCGCCCGCACGATCCGTCCGCCCACCCGATACTCGACCAATTCGCCCCGAACCATCACTGTCGGACCACCGAACGTCTTGCCCGACAATCGCTTCGGGTCCTCCCCCAGCTCCACCACCGCCACGACCCGCTGCCCGGCCCGCACCGCGCCCAGCGGATGCTCCTGCACCCGATGCGCGCGCCATGCCCCCGCCAGCCCGAATCCCACCCCGATCAGCAAGGCCCCCAACACGACCCAGGCCACCCCACCGACCCGGCCCGCCCGAGCGCGTCGAACAGCCAGGGCGGACACCCCCAGCCCGGCCACCACGCATCCGGCGGCGATCCCGATGCCCGCCTGCCACCCCGCCACCACGGCGACAACCGTCGCGCCCCAACCGCACACCGCCGCGGGCACCAGCCGGGCATCCAGCACCTCCGGCGCCGCGTCCGGCTCCCGATCCACCGATCCGGCGCGAGGCTCCCCCGTCATCGCCGCCACTCCGATTCCCGCCGGCGGATACCGCTCGAGGCCACGATGGCCGGCAGCCCGGGCGCGATGATCGCGCTCGTCCACCGGGGCGCCGCGGCGGGTTCGGCGGTTGTCATACCGTCACCCGGTCGCGGAGGCGGTTGAGGCGGGAGTGGCCGATGCCGTCTATTTCGGCGAGTTGGTCGACGGAGGTGAAGCGGCCGTGGCGGGCGCGCCAGGTGAGGATGGCTTTGGCGGTGACCGGGCCGACGCCTGGGAGGGTGTCGAGTTCGGGTTCGGTGGCGGTGTTGAGGTTGACCTTGGCGGCGGGGGCGGTGGAGCGGGGCGGGGCGGGGGCGGAAGGCGAACCAGACCGGTGCCCCGCGGAATTCACGATGGTGCTGACGGCTCGGTCGGGGGTCGGGCGGGGCGCGGCGCGGGCGATGACGATCTGGTCTCCGTCGATGAGGGGCTGGGCGAGGTTGAGGGTGGACAGGTCGGCCTCCGGGCGCGGGGTGGCGGCACGCAGAGCGTCGGCGACGCGGGCTCCCGTGGGGAAGCGGCGGAGACCGCCGTGCTCGACCAGGCCGATGACGCTGACCACCAGTTCGGCTGGTCCCGCGGTGCCACCCGGATTCGCGGTGGGAACGACCGGGTTTCGATCCGCCTGCGGGCCGGTGGACGGCCGCGCCTCGGCGGGTACCGGCGCGCCTGCACCGGGCAGGGGACGCGCCGGCCCGGCAGCTCCGGGCACGGCGGCTCCAAGCGGGGATGCCGAGGCGTCGGCGCCGCGCGCTGCCGGGTCGGTGGGCGGCGAGTCCTGGTCGGCGGGGGCTGTTCCACTGAGGGAGGCGATGGGTGGGACCGGCTGGGAGACAGGGGTTTCACGCAGGCTGATGTAGGCGGCGAAGAGGACCGCGCACAGGGCCAGGGCGGCGAGGACGAGGACACCCCGCGGGCCCGGGTCCCAGCGGGTGCCGCGGAAGCGTTCGGGGACGAGGCGTTCGTGCCAGAGGGAGACGGGGCCGCACGGCTCGGAGAGCCAGGCGGGAGGGGCGGAGCCGGGGTCTCCGAGGTCGTCGAGCGAGTCCTCGTCCCACCGGGAGGGATGGGGGCGTCCCGGGGTGAATTCCGTTGGGCTCGGACGGGGTTCGCTGTCCGGGCGGTCGGTGAGGCGCTGGAGTGGAGTGCGTTCGTCGAGTTGCGGCATGGGGCTCACGGTAGGAGCCGGGGCCGGGCCGGCTGGGACCGCGAACTGGGGTTTTCGCCGGGCTGTGGATACAGAAACTCGTTGTGGACAAGCAGATTTCCAGCACCGGCCGCGTCACCCCGCCCCAGCTGGTGACACTGGCCGACCGGCAGTCCCCGCGGTGCGCGGGGACCCCGTCAGCCGCAGCCGCCCGGGACGACCAGCGCGCCCACTGCTCCCACGCCCAGGTGGACGCCGAGGGTCGGTCCGAACTCGGTGATGATCACCTCGCGGATGCCGGGGATGAGGGATCGAAGCTGACCCGCGATGGTGGCGGCGGCTTCCTCCGCGCCGAGGTGCTGGACGGCGACCGCCGCGCCGTCCTCACCGGCCGCGTCGACCGCGGCGGCGACGAGTTTGGTGAACGCCTTCGACCGGGTCCGGGCCTTCTCGCGCAGTTCCAGGCGGCCGTCGACGATCTGCAGGATCGGCTTGGTCACCAGTTCGGAGCCGAAGAAGGCCGCGGCGGAGGTCAATCGGCCGCCGCGGCGCAACTGCTCGGTCCGGTTGACCACGATGAACGCCCGTCCACGGCTGGCGGCGGCGACCGCCGAGTCGTAGACCACGTCGAGCGGTTCGCCCGAGCGGGCGCGGCGGGCGGCCGCGAGCACGGGCAGGCCGGTGCCGAGCCCGGCGCTGAGCGAATCCACCAGCCGGATGCGGTGGGCGGCGTCCATATCGCGCACCGCCTGCCGTCCGGCCTCCCAGGTGCCCGACAGCTGCCGCGAGATGTGCACGGCCACCACGCCGTCGCCGTCGCTGAGCTCCAGCGCGCGCTCGTAGACCGCGCGCAGCTCACCCGGCGAGGCGGCGGAGGTGGTGACCTGCGAGGACCCGTAGTCGATATCGCACTCGTCGACACCCTCGCGCATCTCCCGGTCGTCGACCAGCACGTGCAACGGCACCGCCAGCACCCCCAGGTCGGCGGCGAGTTCGGCCGGGAGACTGGCCGACGAGTCGGTCACCACCACCACGGTCATGCAGTGTGTACCTCGTCGGTCGTCACCTCGGTCAGCACCTTGACCATGGCCCGCGCGACCGCGGTGTGGCCTTCCCAGCCCCAGTGGATGCCGTCGGGGTTGGCCGGGCCGTTGAACACGTTGTCGCGCACGGCTTCTCCGAGGTCCACCAGTGGCACGTGGTGTTCGGCGGCCCAGGCGGTCACGGCCCGCACCATGGGTTCGCGGCCGGTGTGCACCTGCGCGTAGGCCTCGCACTTGTGCACCGACGGCAGCACCGCCACGAACGGCAGCTCGGGCCGCAACTGCGCCAGCGAGTTCCGCGACTGCTCCAGGTAGTCCACGCTGACCTTGGGCGGCAGCGCCACCGGCCGGCCCAGCGGGGACAGCCGCGGCTGCAGCCAGTTGTAGGCCTCGCGCACCCGGCGGCGCAGGGCCGCCGGACGCGTGTAGCGGATGAGCTCGCGCAGCGCGGTGGGCAGCGGCGAGGGCAGCGAATCCATACCGCCGGTGGCGAATACGACCGCTCCGGCGTTCGGCACGGCGGCCCACACGCGCGGGTCCCCGATCAACGCCCAATAGGCGTCCCGGCAGGTCCACCCGATGCGCGCGACCAGCTCGACGTCCCAATCGAGTTCGGCAGCGACGAGATTGGGCCAGATGCGCGGATGGTCCGCGGGCAGACCGCCTTTGGGGCCGAAGTAGGACAGCGAGTCCGCGACCACGACCAGCACCTTGCGCTGCGACGCGGTCTCGATCACCGAATCGTCGGCTGCCGCTTCGCTCTTCGGCCGGTCGGCGCCGTTGTCAGAGGCCATCGGGAGCCGCCTTGGCGACCGCGTTCCACACGTCCAGTCGCCAGCCGGGCCGGTCGATGCCGGGGCCGTGGCTGGTCAGCTGCACCCAGCTGGTGTTGGCGAGGCCGCCCAGGGCGGGCCAGCTGGACTCGGGCAGTTCCAGCAGAGCCGCGGTGAGGGCCGCGATGAGCCCGCCGTGCGCGACCAGCATGACGCTGCGGCCGGGCCAGTCCTCGCGGGTGGCGAAGAGTTCCTGCACCACGGGCAGCGAACGCGCGCCGACCTCGAGCTTGGATTCGCCGCCGGGCGGGGTGAAGCGGGCGTCGAGCCGCCACGCCTTGCGCGCGCCCGGGAACTGGGCGTCGACCTGGCGGTGGTCCATGCCCTCCCAGTCGCCGAGGTTGGTCTCGCGCAGGCGCGGGTCGGTGACGACCGGCATGGCGGCGCATTCGGCGACGGCCAGCGCGGTGTCGTGGGCGCGCTTGAGATCGGAGGAGACGATGGCGATCAGGTCGCTGGTCGCCATGTCGGGGGCACAGTCCTTGGCCTGGCGCCGGCCGATGTCACTGAGTTCGGTATCGGTCTGGCCCTGCATGCGGTCGGTGGCATTCCATTCGGTCTGTCCGTGCCGCAGCAGAATCAACCGGCGGACGCCGGCCATCTTGCTCACTCGTCGTCCCCAGCCTTGTCTTCATCTGTCGTGGCGTCCCGGTCCGCTGCCGCGGTCCGCGGGTCGCCGATCCCCTCGACCGCCACCTGCGGGCAGTCCTTCCACAGTCGTTCCAGGCCGTAGAAGTCGCGCTCGTCCTCGTGCTGCACGTGCACCACGATCTCGACGTAGTCGAGCAGCGCCCAGCGGCCCTCGCGGGTGCCCTCGCGCCGCACCGGCTTGTGCCCGGCGTCGCGCAGCTTGTCCTCGATATTGTCGACGATCGCGTTGACCTGGCGCTCGTTGGGCGCGGACGCGATGACGAAGCAGTCGGTGATGACCAGCTGCTCGGAGACATCCAGCACGACCACGTCGACGGCCAGCTTCTCGTCGGCGGCCAGTGCGGCCACCGTCGCCATCTTGACCGCTTCTGCCGATGCTGTCACCCTGCTACCTCTTCCCTGCGCACTTTCACAATGCACGCTCTTGCGACACGTACAGGTGCCGTTTCGATATGTATTGGACGACCCCGTCCGGGACGAGGTACCACACCGGCCGGCCCTCCCCCGCCCGTCGCCGGCATTCGCTCGACGAGATGGCCAGGGCCGGGATCTCGATCATCGTGACCGTGCCCTCCGGGAAGTCGCGGAGGTGTTCGGCGAGATGGTCGATATTCAATTCGTACCCCGGACGGGTCACGCCGACGAATTTCGCCAGCTCGAACAGTTCGGACCAATCCTGCCATGTGAGGATGCTGGCCAGCGCGTCCGCTCCGGTGATGAAGTAGAGATCCGCGTCGGGGTGCTGTTCGGCCAGGTCGCGGAGGGTGTCGACGGTGTAGGTCTCCTTGCCGCGGTCCACGTCCACGCGGCTGACCGAGAAGCGCGGGTTGGAGGCGGTGGCGATGACCGTCATCAGATAGCGGTCCTCCGCCGGGCTGACCGGCCGGTCCCCCTTCTGCCAGGGCTGTCCGGTGGGGACGAAGATCACTTCGTCCAGGTCGAACCGGTTGGCGACCTCACTGGCCGCGACCAGGTGCCCGTGGTGGATGGGGTCGAAGGTGCCACCCATCACGCCCAGCTTGCGGCGGCCGTTCGTCTGCACGAAACGCGAGCTTACCGGGGGCTGAGCCGCCGCCCGCGCAGCGGCGGCCCGGATCCGGACCGGCCGCCCCGAATCTCCCGGACGTGGCACCCGGATTCACCCCGGCCCCCGGAGGACGATGGTGGTCATGCAGAGCACCCTCATCGAAGTGAAAACCGGCCGCAGCGACGTCGTCCACGACCTCACATCGCAGTGCACGGCCTTCCTCCGCGAGGTGACCGCGGGCGGCGACGGTCTGCTACACGTCTTCGTCCCCCACGCGACCGCGGGCATCGCGCTGATCGAACTCGGGGCGGGCAGCGACGACGATCTACTCGCCGCCCTGCGCGACCTGCTCCCCGCCGACGACCGCTGGCGCCACGCGCACGGCTCCCCCGGCCACGGCCGCTCCCACGTGATGCCCGCCCTCATCGCCCCCTACGCGACCATCCCGGTGCTCCGCGGCGAACTGGCCCTGGGCACCTGGCAATCCATCGCGATGGTCGACCTCAATATCGACAATCCGATCCGCCAGGTGCGCTTGTCCTTCCTGGCCGGCTGAGCTCCTAGACAGGCAGCAGGCGGCCGACCAGGGCGGTGAGCTGGCGGGCGGAGCGGCATTCGTGCATGTCGACGATGTCGGCGTAGCGGTTGGCGGCGGAATCGCCGGTGCCCCACATCTTCTCGGCCTCGGGGTTGAGCCAGTGGGCGTGTTTGGCGGTCTCGACGAGCCGGCGCAGGGTATCCAGGGCTGGGTCGCGGTAGTTGGTGCGGGCGTCGCCGAGGATGAGCAGGGAGGTGCGGCTGGTGACGGCGTCGGGGAAGCGCTCGGCGAAACCCTCCAGGGCCGAGCCGTAGTCGGAGTGGCCCTCGATGCCGACGACCTCGGCCTCGGTGAAGATGCGGCGGGTCAGCTGATCGAGCGGGGTGGCGGCGTCGAACAGGCCGGTCACCTCGTCCACGCGGTCCACGAAGGCGAAGATGCGGACTCGGGAGAACTGTTCGCGCAGCGCGTTCACCAGCAGCATCGTGAAGCTGGAGAATCCGGCCACCGAGCCCGAGATGTCGCACAGCAGCACCAGATCCGGGCGGCCGGGGCGCGGCTTGCGGGTGACCAGGTTGACCGGGACGCCGCCGGTGGACATGGATTTGCGCATGGTCTTGCGCAGGTCGATCTCGCCGCGCCGGGAGCGGCGGCGGCGAGCCGCCAAGCGGGAGGCCAGGACTCGGGCCAGGCGCTGGCTGCCGCGGCGCAGTTCGTCGAGTTCGTTCTGGGAGATGCGCAGGAAGTCGGCGTCCTCGGCCTGGCGGGCCACCCCGTAGGTGGCGACGCGTTCGCGGCCGATGCGTTCGGCGACGCGGCGGCGGGTCTCGGCCTCCACGGTGCCGCGGAAGTCCTTGATGCGCTGCCGCGCCGCCCGGCGGGCCACCTCGGTGTCGAAGTCGGAGTTGTCCATGCCCTGGGCCAGGCCGGCGAGGATCTTGCTCACCAGCAGTTCGGGCTGGAGGTCCTTGAGGGTCTGGTAGGCGGAGAAGGACGGCCCGCCCGCGGCCTGGTACTGGCCCATCTGGTCGACCATCTGCGCGGCCAGCGCCTGCAACTGCTGCGCCTGCTCGCCGGAGGGGTCCTGAACCAGCAACTCCGCCAGCATCTTCCGCAGTTCGAGGATGTCGACCGAGCCGTCGGGCTTGACCGGCAGCTCGATCTCCTCGGCTCCGATCCGCTCACCGAGCGCGGCCGGGAACCACAGGTCGAACATGCCGTCGAAGGTGGCGCGCTGGGTGGTGCGGCGCAGCAGCGCGCACGCCAGACCCTCGCGCAGGGCCTCGCGGTCCATCAGGTCCAGGACGGTGAGAACCTGTCCGGCGTCCACGGTTTCGGACGGCCCGACCGGAATTCCCCGGCCGCGCAACGCTTCCACGAAGCCGACCAGATGCCCCGGCAGGCCGTGCTCGGCCGTCGGCCCCGGGACCGTGGTCACCGGTTTGGCGGGAGTGGCATTGCTGGTGAAGGCCCGCATGGCCGCCGACACCAGCCCGCGCGGCGTGTTCTCCCGGCCCGTGCCCGCCATGACGTCAGGCCAGCTTCAGTTCGGCCTGGGCGCGCACGTGGTCGGCCTGGTGCTTGAGCACCACGCCGAGGGTCGCGCGCACGGTCTTGTCGTCGAGGTCCTTGGCGCCCAGGGCGAGCAGGGTGCGCGCCCAGTCGATGGATTCCGCGACCGAGGGCAGCTTCTTGAGCTGCATGCCGCGCAGCACGTGCACGATCCGCACCAGCTGCGCCGCCACGGCGGGCTTCAGTTCCGGCACCCGGCTGGCCAGGATGCGGCGCTCGAGCTCCTCGTCGGGGAAGTCGATGTGCAGGTACAGGCAGCGCCGCTTGAGCGCCTCGGACAGCTCGCGGGTGGCGTTGGAGGTGAGCACCACGAACGGCTTGCGGCTCGCGGCGATGGTGCCCAGTTCCGGCACGGTGACAGTGAAGTCGCTGAGCACCTCGAGCAGCAGGCCCTCGATCTCGACGTCGGCCTTGTCGGTCTCGTCGATGAGCAGCACCGTCGGCTCGTCACGGCGGATGGCGGTGAGCAGCGGGCGTTCCAGCAGGAATTCCTCGGTGAAGACGTCGGCCTTGGTCTCGGCCCAGTCGTTCTCCGAGGACGCCTGGATGCGCAGGATCTGCTTGGCGTGGTTCCACTCGTAGAGCGCCCGCGCCTCGTCCACGCCCTCATAGCACTGCAACCGCACCAGTTCCGCGCCCGCGACCTGGGCGACGGCCTTGGACAGCTCGGTCTTGCCGACACCCGCGGGCCCCTCGATGAGCAGCGGCTTGCCGAGTCGGTCGGCGAGGAAAACCGAGGTGGCGGTGGCCTTGTCGGCCAGATAGCCGGTGCCGGCAAGCCGCTCGATCACATCGTCGACCGACGAGAAGATCGGCTCCTGGGTGGGCGCGGTGGTCGGAGCCACGGGCGGTCCTCCTACTTTCGGGGGTCCGGGAGAAGCCCGGACCCCAATTCCAACCGGCGAAGCCGGGTTTCGCTAGACGGGGCGAATCTGCCCGTCGCCCCACACGATCCACTTGGTGGAGGTCAGTTCGGGCAGGCCCATGGGTCCGCGGGCGTGCAGCTTCTGGGTCGAGATGCCGATCTCCGCGCCGAAGCCGAACTGCTCACCGTCGGTGAACGCGGTGGAGGCGTTGACCATGACGGCGGCGGCGTCCACGCGGGCGCTGAACTCGCGCGCGGCCTTCAGGTCGGCGGTCACGATGGCCTCGGTGTGGCCGGTGCCCCACTCGTTGATGTGGTCGACGGCGGCGTCGAGATCGTCGACGACCTTCAAAGCGATGTCCAGGGACAGGTATTCGTCGGCCCAGTCGGTGTCGGTGGCGGGCACCAGGCCCGGCAGGTCACCGTGGATGGTGACGCCCTTGTCCTCGAGCGCCCGGATCATGCGCGGCACCGCGACCTCGGCGATGGCCCGGTCGATGAGGACCGTCTCGGCGGTGTTGCACACCGAGGGCCGGCGGGTCTTGGCATTGATCAGGATGGACTCGGCCATATCCAGATCTGCGTCCTTGTGGACGAAGACGTGGCAGTTGCCGGTGCCGGTCTCGATGGTCGGCACGAGCGCGTCGCGCACCACGGCGTTGATCAGGCCCGCGCCGCCGCGCGGGATCACCACGTCGACCAGGCCGCGGGCCTGGATCAGGTGGGTCACGCTGGAGCGGTCCTCGGACGGCAGCAGCTGCACGGCGTCGGCCGGAAGACCCTGCGCCGCAAGGGCTTCCCGCAGCACCTTCACCAGGGCGGCATTGGAGTTCGCGGCCGAGGAGGACCCGCGCAGCAGCGCGGCATTGCCCGACTTGAGCGCCAGCCCGAAGGCGTCGACCGTGACGTTCGGCCGCGCCTCGTACACCATGCCGACCACGCCGAGCGGCACCCGCACCTGGCGGATCTCGAGGCCGTTGGGCAGCGTCTTGCCGCGCACCACGTCGCCGATCGGGTCCGGCAGCGCGGCCACCTGCCGCAGCCCGGCCGCGATCCCGTCGACCCGGGCCTCGGTGAGCCGCAGCCGGTCCAGCTGAGATTCGGCGGTGCCGCCGGCCTTGGCGATCTCGATGTCCTCGGCATTGGCCGCGAGGACGGCGGCCGCGGCCGCGAGCAGCGCGTCGGCCGCGGCGTGCAGCGCGGCGTCCTTCTGCGCGGTGGTGAGCTGGGCGAGCGTCCGCGACGCCACCCGAGCCCGGCGCGCCGAGTCGTGCACCGCCTCGCGGACGGCGTCCCGGTCGGTGGTCGTGGGAGCAGTCATACCGACAGATTACTGACTGCGTTCCGACGCCGGTCGCGGGCAGGTTGTTACCTTGGACCCATGACCGCGAGCATCCGGTTGTCCTCGGGCACCGGTCGATGGGTTCTGCTGGCCACCGTCCTCGGTTCGGGGATGGCCATGCTGGACGCCACCGTCGTCAATGTGGCCCTGCCGCGGATCGGGGACGAGTTCGGCGCGTCGATGGCGGGCCTGCAGTGGACCGTCAACGCGTACACGCTGACCCTGGCCGGACTGATCCTGCTCGGCGGGTCGCTGGGCGACCGGTACGGGCGGCGGCGGGTGTTCCTGATCGGGGTGGTGTGGTTCGCCGTCGCCTCGGCGTTGTGCGGTGCGGCGCAGGATATTTCGATGCTGATCGCGGCGCGCGCGTTGCAGGGCGTCGGTGGCGCGCTGCTGACACCCGGATCGCTGGCCATCATCCAGGCCTCGTTCGCACCCGGGGAACGGGCGCGGGCGGTCGGGGCCTGGTCCGGGCTGGGCGGCGTGGCCGGGGCCATCGGGCCGTTCCTGGGCGGCTGGCTGGTCGAGGCGGCCGGATGGCGCTGGGTGTTCCTGCTCAATATTCCGTTGGCCGCCTTGGTGATCGCGGTGACCGTCAAGCACGTGCCCGAGACGCGGGATGCCGGCGCCCGCGGGCGGTTCGACGTCCTGGGGGCGGTCCTGGCCGCGCTGTGCCTGGCCGGGCTGACCTACGCGCTGACCATGGCTCCCGAACGCGACGCGAGCCGAATATTGGTGTGGGGCAGCGCGATCGCGGGGATCGTGGCCGGTGCGGCGTTCGTGATGGTGGAGCGACGGCGCTCGCGCCCGGGCGAGGACCCCGCCGCCATGCTGCCGGTGACCATCTTCTCCTCCAAGCAGTTCACCGCGATCAATGTGGTCACCTTCGTCATGTACGGGGCCATGAGCGTGGTGTTCTTCCTGTTGGTGCTGACCTTGCAGGTGGTGTCCGGGTTCGATCCGATCGCCGCGGGCACCGCGATGCTGCCGGTGACCGTGCTGATGCTGTTGTTCTCGGCCCGTTCCGGCGCGCTCGCCCAGCGCATCGGCCCGCGCCGGCCCATCACCATCGGCGTCCTGCTGGCGGCGGCGGGCATGCTGCTCATGACCCGCGTCGGCCTGCACACCTCGTACCTGCGCGATGTCCTGCCCGCCGCGATGGTATTCGGCCTCGGCCTGACCCTGGCGGTCGCGCCCCTGACGGCGACCGTGCTGGCCACGGCCGACGAACGGCACGCGGGCGTGGCCAGCGGCGTCAACAACGCGGTCGCCCGTGCGGCGGGTCTGCTCGGCGTCGCCGCCATCCCGCCGCTCGCGGGCCTCACCGGCGCGGCCTACACCAACCCGCCCGATTTCGCGCACGGCTTCCACCTGGCCATCGTGATCTGCGCCGTGCTCATGCTCGCGGCCGCCGCCCTGGCCTTCTTCACCGTCCGCGACGACGCCCTGCGCACCGCCCCGCCCGAGTGCGAGCCCGAATGCCGTACCTTCTCCGCCGTGGCGAGCCCACCCCTGGAACCCGATCACCACACCCCGACCATCGGAAGCGAGCGCGCATGACCACCACCGAACCGACCGTCACCCAGTCCACCGACACCGTCCCCCAGTTCTTCGGCATCAAGGTCGGCGAGACCCGCGCGGGCCTGACGGCCTACGTCGATCACGGCCGTCAGCGCATTTTCTTCCACACCGAGATCGACGACGCCTACAGCGGTCAGGGCCTGGCCTCGAAACTGATCTCGGCGGCCCTCACCGCCACCCGCGCGGCGGGCCGCCGCATCGTCCCCATCTGCCCGTTCGTGAAGGCGTATGTGGACAAGCATCACGACTTCGACGACATCGTCGATCCGGTGACCCCGGAGGCGAAGGCCGTCGTCGAATCGGCCCTCGGCTGATCCGGCTGCACTAGGGTCCCGGCCATGGCGCGAATCGCGGTGGTGGGCAGCATCAATATGGATCTGGTGACGACCGTGGGCCGACGGCCGGAGGCCGGGGAGACCGTGTCGGGCGACGGGTTCGCCCTGGTGCCGGGCGGGAAGGGATCGAATCAAGCGATCGCGGCGCGCCGGGCCGGCGCGGAGGTCGAGTTCGTCGGCGCGGTCGGGTCGGATGTGTTCGCGGACGCGTTGCGAAAGGTGTTGCGGGAGGACGGGGTCGGGGTCGCGCGGCTGCGGGAGGTGGACGGGCCGTGCGGGATCGCCACCATCGTGGTGGACGCGGGCGGCGAGAACACCATCATCGTGGTGGCGGGAGCCAACGGGCGGATGACGGAGCTGAGCGCGGCGGATCTGGAGACGGTGGCGGGCGCGGATGTACTGCTGTGCCAGTTGGAGATTCCGGTGCCGACGGTGCTCGCGGCGGCCCGGCACGCGCGGGCCAACGGCACCGTCGTGCTGTTGAATCCCTCTCCGGTGCGGGACCTTCCGGGCGACGTCTGGGCCGAGGTGGATATCGCCGTGGTCAATGCCGGCGAGGCCGCGCGCCTGGAGTCCGCGCTGCGCGACGTCCCGCACGTCGTCACCACGCTCGGCGGCGCGGGCGCGTCCTATCGCGGTCCCGGTGGACTCGCGCTCTCCCACCCCGGTTTTCCGGTGCGCGTGGTGGACACCACCGGTGCGGGCGACACCTTCACCGGAGCGCTCGCCGCGCACTGGCACGAGGGCCCGGCGGCCGCGCTCGCCTGGGCCTGCGCGGCCGGGGCCCTGGCCACCACGACATTGGGCGCCAGCGCATCGGTTCCGGCGGCGGCCGAGGTCGAGGCGGTACTCGCGGCGGCCGGCGCTCGATAGCCGAATGTGATGATGGGCTGAGGCTCGACGAAAGGGTGTGGCATGTCGCTGCGGCATGGGTTGCTGGGGTTGCTGGCGGAGGGCCCGGCCAGCGGGTACGACCTGGCCCAGCGGTTCCAGGAGGCGCTGGGCCCGGTGTGGCCGGCCCGGCATCCGAAGATCTACGCCGAACTGGGCAAGCTGGCCCAGGCGGGGATGATCGAGATCGACAGCGAGGGCGCGCGGGGCCGCAAGGCGTACCGGATCACCGAGTCGGGCCTGACCGAGGTGCGCCGCTGGCTGGTCGAGGAGGAGGTCGACCACACCCTGCGGGTGGAGCCGCTGTTGCGGTCGTTCTTCTCCTGGCTGATGGACCCCGCCGATCTGGACGAGCATCTGGAGCGCGAGGCCACGTTCTTCGGCGATACCGCGGCCATGTACCGGGAGCTCGCGCTGGCCAAGGACCGCGGCGATTTCGGCGACGACCCGCACGCCAAGTCCAAGCGGATCACGGTCGAGGCGGGTATCCGGCTCTACGAGGCGCTCGCCGAATGGGCGGAGTGGGCGCGCGACGAGATCGCCGAGGATCGGTAAAACACCGCACCACACCGGGATTCGCATCGGCAGGGGCACTCGTATCCATTGACATGTCCCTTGGGACATGTACCCTTGTTCATGTACCCGGGTATATGCGAATCAACCGCGACTCGATCCGAGGCTTCCCATGACAGCACCCACCAACGTGCGCGCCATCCTGCTGACCGGCGCGAACGGCGGCATCGGCCGTGCCTGCGCACAGGCCCTGGCCGCCAAGGGATTTCACGTCTACGCCGGTGTCCGCACACCGGCGCCCGAGCTCGATGCCACCGGCATCACCCAGATCACCCTCGACGTCACCGACCCCGGCAGCGTCGCCGCGGCCGCCGAGTACATCGGCAAAGCCGAGGACGGGCACGGCCTGCACGCCGTCATCAACAATGCGGGCGTACTCGTGCAGGGCCCCGTCGAACTGGTGCCCATCGAGGAATGGCGCCGCCAATTCGAGGTCAATGTGCACGGCCCCGTACGCATCATCCAGGCGTTCCTGCCACTGCTCCGCGCCGGCGGAGGCCGCATCGTCAACGTCAGCGCGGCCAGCGCCCGGGCCGCCTTCCCGTTCCTCGGCCCGATCGGCGCGAGCAAGTCCGCACTGGAGTCGTATTCGGAATCACTGCGGGTCGAGCTGGCCCCGTGGCGTATTCCGGTGTCGATCGTGCAGCCCGGGGCCATGCGCACCGAGATCTTCGCCAAGTCCACCGCCGCCGCCGAATCCGCACGGGCACAGGCCGATCCGCGGAGGGTGGAACTCTACGAACGCCAGCTCGTCGCCTTCGACACCGCGGCCGCCGGACAGCGGTACGCCCCGCCGGAGGTCGCGGCCGCCGCCATCGTCCGCGCCGTCGCGGCCCGGCGACCGAAAGCCGTCTACGTCGCGGGAACCGATGCGCGGCTCGCCGTGTGGCTGTCCCGTATCCCGGCCCGGCTGCGGGACAGCGTCTTCCAGCGCGCCCTCGGCCTGTCCGGCATCGAACCCGCCCCCGTCCACTGAACCCCCGCCCACTGAATCAGGAATCGAGCACATGGATCTGGGACTCACCGGGCGGACCGCCCTCATCACCGGCGCGTCCGCCGGCATCGGCGCGGAGATCGCGCGTGTGCTGGCCGCCGAGGGCTGCCACCTGCACCTGGCCGCCCGCGGCAAGGAACGGCTCGACGACCTCGCCGAGCGGCTGCGCGCCGTGCACGGCGTCGAGGTCCACACCCACCCGGCCGACCTGCGCGAGGCCGCCGATATCGAACGGCTCGCGGCGGTCGTCGGCGCGCCGGACATTCTGGTCAACAATGCCGGGGACATGCCCGGCGGTTCCCTCACCGCGGTCGACGAGCAGGCCTGGCGGCACGGGTGGGAGCTGAAGGTGTTCGGCTACATCAACCTGAGCCGCCTCGTCTACGCCCGCATGAAGGAGCAGGGCAGGGGCGTGGTCGTGAATGTCATCGGCGCGGCGGGCGAACGCCCCGATGCCGAGTACATCGCGGGCAGCACCGGCAATGCCGCGCTCATGGCCTTCACCCGCGCCCTGGGCAGTCGCAGCTGGCGCGACGGCATCCGGGTGGTCGGGATCAATCCGGGTCCGGTGGCGACCGCGCGCATCACCGCGCTGATCGAGCACAATGCCCGCTTCGCGGAGATGGCCGCGGACTTCCCGTTCGGCCGACCGGCCCATCCGCGCGAGATCGCCGATATGGCAGCGTTTCTCGCCTCCGACCGGTCGGGTTACACGACCGGGACCGTGGTCACCATTGACGGCGGTCTCAGCCTGATCTGATCGGACCCGGGCCGGATCCGAGGCTCAGACGGTCGTCTTCGTCGCCGTGTGCAGGGCGACGAGGTCGGCCATCTGCCGGCCCGCGCGTTCCAGGGGCGCGGTCGTCCGGCTCGCCAGCGACATGACGACCGCGCCCTCGACGGCGGCGATGATGGTGGTCGCCAGCGAGTGGGCGGTGTCGGGCTCGACGCCCTCGGCCTCGAGGCGGGTGGCGAGGATGGTCTCCCACTCCTCGAAGGTCTCCCCCGCCACGTCGGCGGCCTCCGGCGATTCCGTGCGGCCCAGCGCCGCGGCGGTGATCGGGCAGCCGGCGGCGAAATCGCTGGCGACCAGGACTTCGCGCCACATGGCCGGGAAAGCCGCGATGGCGCTGGCGAGGTCGGTGCCACCGGTGACGGTACGCATGAGCGCGCTGGTGGCCTTGCCGGCGGTGCGGGTGGCCTCCGCGACCAGTTCGGATTTGCCGCCGGGGAAGTTCAGGTAGATGGATCGCCGGGAGATGCCGCTGTGTTCGAGCAGCTGGGCGATGCCGGTTCCGGCGATGCCATTGCAGCGCATCAGGGCGATGGCGCTGTCGATGAGGCGGTCGCGGGCGCCCATGGTCGATTCCTCCTTGTTGTATACCGATCGGTGTACTACCGTCAGTGATATACCGATTGGTCTACCGAGTGTAGTCCGCCGATCAGCACTTCGACGAGGAATCGGAGCACCCATGCCCCCGGCAGCCCCACAGCCGACCCTGTCCGATCCCCTGCCCCTGGCCAGCGGGCAGGTGCTACGCAATCGCATTATGAAGTCGGCCCTGAGCGAGGGACTGGCGAATGGCGACAATGCCCCCGACGCGCGCCTGGAACGCCTCTACAGGCAGTGGAGTCGCGGCGGCTACGGCCTGATCGTCACCGGCAATGTCATGGTCGACCGGCGACACTGCGGCGAGCCCGGCAATGTGGCCATGGAGGACGAGCGCCACCTGGCCGCGCTCACCCGCTGGGCCACGATCGCCAAGGAGGGCGGCGCGAAGGTCTGGGTGCAGCTGAATCATCCCGGACGGCAGGCCAATCCGATCGTCACCCGCACCCGCGCGGTCGCCCCCTCCGCCATCGCGGTGGGCATTCCCGGCATCCCGGCCCCGCGCGCGCTGGCCGAGGACGAGATCCTCGACATCGTCGCCCGCTTCGGCGCCGCCGCCCGGGTCGCCGAGGCCGCCGGATTCGACGGGGTGCAGATCCACGGCGCGCACGGCTATCTCGTCTCCCAGTTCCTGTCCCCGCTGTCCAATCAGCGCACCGACGCCTGGGGCGGTGACGCCGAACGGCGGCGGCGCTTCGTGCTCGAGGTGGCGCGCAGCATCCGCGCGGCGGTGAGCCCCGGGTTCGGCGTGGGCATCAAGCTCAACTCCGCGGACTTCCAGCGCGGCGGCTTCACCGAGGAGGAGTCGCGCGCGGTCATCGAACAGTTGTCCACCGAGCAGCTGGATCTGATCGAGATCAGCGGCGGCAGTTACGAATCCCCCGCCATGCTGAACCGTCCGAGCACCGTGTCGGCAAGCACCCGCGCCCGCGAGGCGTATTTCCTGGACTACGCGGGCACCGCCCGGCAGGCCGCGGGCTCGGTGCCGATCGCGGTGACCGGCGGCTTCCGGTCCCGCTCGGCCATGTCCGAGGCGCTGTCCGAGGGGGCCTGCGACGTGATCGGCCTGGGCCGCCCGACCGCGGTGATCCCCACCGCAGCGGGCGACCTGATCACCGAGCGCACCGACGCCCTGCGGTCCCCGCACATCACCTTGAGCCTGCCGCCGCGCCTGGCCGCCAACCGCGGACTCAAGGCCATGGACGGCGCGATCGACCTGCAGTGGCACACCGACCAGCTGCACCTGCTCGGCGCGGGCAACGCCCCCGATCCGGACCGATCGCCCTGGCGGACGGCGGTGATCATGCTGCGCCGCAATGGTTTCGATGCCTTCCGCAGCAAGCGCCCCGCCGCGCCCCGGAGCGCCGCCGAGCGGGCCGCTCGCAAGTTCCGGATCGAGCGGGCCGTCGGCCGCGCGGTCATGAACCCGACCGTGCGCGCCCTCGACAAGATCGGCATCCGCACCGCCTTCGCCAGCGAGATCGAGACCGTGGGCCGCAAGTCCGGGCAGCCGCGCCGGGTCCCGGTGTCGCTGCTGTTCGATGACGAGGGCGCCTGGGCCATCTGCCAGCACGGCATGCGCTCGGGCTGGGGGCTGAACATCTCCGCGAACCCGAATGTCCGGGTCCGCCAGGGTGATCGCTGGCGGACCGGCACCGCCGCCCTGCTCCCCGACGACGATGTGGTGGCACGCACCCGCGCTTTCGCCCCGCACCCGCTGCTGGCTCCGCTGGCGCGCGGCATGTTCGCCGCCCTGGAGAGCGATCCGGTGACCGTCCGGATCACCTTCACGGATCGATGATCCGATGACAATTCACCGTCACCGGAAAGTTATTTGCTTGTGATATGGTGAAAGCGAAATCGAATTCTCCTGTCTACCATCGGATCTCACGGCTATTCGCCAACTTTCGAACGATGGGAGAAATTCGATGGACGACGGCTCACCGAACGACAAGGGCCCGAGCCGGACCGCGATGATCGCCGCCGCGGCGCGCGCCGCGCATCTGGTCGTGGATCACCCGCCGCATCTGTTCCACGACACCGTGGCCGCGACGCTGCTGGGTGAGCGAGCCGCCGAACTCGTGGCCTACCATCGCGAATCCGGTGATCACCCGGTCCTCAGCGGCAGCCGATCCCAGGTCAGCGCCCGCGCGCACTACACCGAGACGCGGCTGGCGGCAGGCGGTTTCGAGCAGTACGTGATCCTGGGCGCGGGCCTGGACACCTTCGCCTGGCGCACCGCGCCCGCCGGGCGGGTCTCCGTCTACGAAGTGGACCATCCGGCCACGCAGGCGTGGAAGCGGGAGCTGCTGACCGACGCCGGATTCGATACGGCGGCGGTGGAATTCGTCGGCGTCGACTTCGAGCGCGACGATCTGACCGCGCAGCTGAAGGCCCACGGCTTCGACCCGGATCGTCGCTCGTTGGTGAGCTGGCTGGGCGTCGCCATGTACCTGACCGAACCTGCCATCGCGGCCACCCTGGACACCCTGTCCGGTTTCACGCCCGGCACCGAACTGATCATGGAATACGCACTCCCGGACGAATTACAGGACGAATCCGGCCGGGTATTCGCCCAATTCGCCCGCCTGGCCACCGCGCAGCAGGGCGAGCCCATGCTCAGCTACTTCTCCCCCGAGTCGGTGACGGCGCTGCTGAACGAGCACGGGTTCACGGTCGCCGAGCACATCTCCCAGCGCGAGGCGGTCGACGCCGCGTTGTGGCAACGCACGGATGGCCTGGCGCCCGTGGACTTCTGCCGATTGGTGCGCGCTCACAACTGAGGGCGGACCAGGATCTGGATGTGGTCGTCGGGATTGCGCAGTGACTCGATCGCGTCGGCGACCCCGTCCAGTCCCACCTGATCGGTGATGAGCGAGGCGGCGTCCACGGTGCCGTCGGCGATGCGGCGCAAGGTCTTCGCGTACTCCTCCTGCGGGTAGACCATGCACATCTGCAGCGAGATGTCCTTGTAGAGGCCGACGATCGGACGGATGACGTCGTCGGTCATGACCGCGCCGATCTGCAGGATGGCGGTCTCGCGCGGCACCTTGTACATGAGGTCGTTGAGCAGGCCGGGCACCGAGGCGCAGACCCATACGTGCAGCTTCTGGCCGGGTGCGGCCAGCTCCTGCCAGACCTCCACCGGATCCTCGACGGCCGGGTCCACCACCCGGTGCGCGCCCATCCGCAGCGCGGCCTCGCGGCGCAGTGCCGAGGGGTCCGAGGCGACGATGGGGGCGACGCCGCGTTCGGCCAGCGCGGCCACCGCACCCAGACCGACGGGGCCGCAACCGATCACGATGCCGGTGCCGTCCGGCCCGATGCCGGTACGGGCGACATTGCCGAAGCCGACGGCGAGGGGTTCGGTGAGCGCGGCGACGTGCGGGGGCACATGGTCGGGAATCGGTTCGAGCGCCATGGCCTGCAACACCATTCGCTCGCCGAACCCGCCGGGGAACTCGTTGGAGTAGCCGATGCCGTGGATTCCGCCCGCGCGGTCCAGCGCCCAGGGCAGCGCCACCACGGCCTGTCCCTCGACGAACGGCGTGTCCGGTCCGGCGCCGATGACCCGGGCGGACAGCTCGTGGCCCAGCACCAGGTCCCGGCACGGATCGAACAGGAAGGTCGGCACCCCGCTGTCGCGAGAGGCCTGGAGAAACTCGTCGGTGTAGTCGAGGGCCTGCTTGTCGGACCCGCAGATCCCGCAGGCGATGGTCTCGACCAGCACCTGACCCGGTCCGGGCACCGGTTCCGGAATCTCGTCCACGACGAGCTTCCGGTTCCGCATGACTACCGCGCGCATGTCTCTTCCCAGCCTCGGGTCACCGTCGAGAATTCACTGTCCTAGCCGCGGGCCCATTCGTGACCCCAGTAGCTGTCGGCGGTCATCTCCTCGGCCACGTAGTCGTCGCCGACGAGCATGCCCTCGCAACCGAATTCGAGATCCCAGTTGCCGGGGGTGCGCACGTAGAAGGAGATCATCTTGTCGTTGGTGTGGCGGCCCAGCGTGGAGGACAGGTGGTAGCCGGCCTTGTTGACGCGGTCCAGGGCGCGGCCCACGTCATCGAGCGAGTCGACCTCGACCATGACGTGCACGATGCCGGGGCCGTCCGGGCGCGAGCCGGGGATCAGCGCCAGGCTGTGGTGGCGCGGATTGACGCCCATGAAGCGGATCCAGATCGGGTGCTCGGGCGGGCCGACGCGGAACGAGCCGCGCGAGGCGAATCCCAGCACCTCGGTGTAGAACTGGCGGGCTTCCTCGATGTCGCGCACCGGCAGCACCACGTGGCCCAGGCCCAGGTCGCCGGTGACGAAGCGGTTGCCGAACTTGCCGACCACCGGGCTGTGGTCCAGCAGCGGGCCGTGGAAGACCTCGATGGTGAAGCCGGACGGGTCGACGAAGGAGATGGCCTCCTCGACGTGGCGGTTCACGGCCTCGGCGACCGAGAGCTCGGTGACCTCGATCTCGGCCTGCTCCAGGATCTCTCGCACCAGGTTCAGCGAGCGGCGGTCGGCGACCTGCCAGCCGACGGCGATGACCGCGTCGCGGTCGCCGGGCACCAGTTCCAGGCGGTAGGTGTGCTCGTCGACGCGCAGGTAGATGGAGTCCGGATTGGGGCCGGTGCCCTCGGCGAAACCGATGGTGTCGAAGGCGAACGCGCGCCAGGCGTCCACATCGGCGATGTGGGCGCGCACGTAGCCGAGCGAGGCGAAGGCAGCCATGGTGATACTCCTCGGGAGATTCGGGATATCAGGAATAGGTGACGGTGACGTCGTCGGTGACCGGAACGGCCTGGCAGGCGAGCACATAGCCGTCGGCGATGTCCTCCTCCTCCAGAATCTCGTTGCGGCGCATGGTGACCTCGCCGGTCAGGACGCGGCACACGCAGGCGCTGCACGCGCCTTCCTTGCACGAGTACGGGGCGTCCAGTCCCTTGGCGAGCATGGTGTCGAGCAGGGTCCGCTGACGCGGCCAGGGCATTTCGTGGTTCTCGCCGTCGAGTTCGACCCGCACGGTCGCGGCGTCGCCGTCGTCGATCACGGCCTCGCTCGCGCCGGTGTCCGCCTCGAACGGGTTGCCGGACAGCGACACGAACTTCTCGGCGTGCACGCGCTTGCGGTCCGCGCCCAGCTCGGTCATGGCGGCGGCGACCGCGTCCATGAACGGGCCGGGACCACAGACGAAGACCTCCCGGCCCGCCCACGGCCGGGCCAGCGCGGCCAGGCCGGCCACACTGGGCAGGCCCTGCACGGACTGCAGCCAGTGCAGCACCAGCAGCCGATCCGGGTGCGCGGCAGCCAGTTCCGCGAGTTCCTCGGCGAAGATCACCGAGTTCTCGTGCTGGTTGGCGTAGATCAGCGTGCAGTGGCCACTGCCCTGCGCCAGCACGGATTTCAGGATGGACAGCACCGGGGTGATGCCGCTGCCCCCGGCGAACAGCAGCAGGTCGGTGTCGAGCGACTCGGGGGTGAAGATGCCGGCGGGCGGCAGCACGTCCAGGGCCAGGCCCTCGGCGGCGTTGTCGCACAGCCAGTTCGAGCCGTAGCCGTCGACGGTCCGCTTGACGGTGACCTTCAGCGGGCCGCCCTCGTGCGGGGCGCTCGACAGCGAGTAGCAGCGGCTGACCGAGCCGGTGCGGTCGCTGGGGATGCGCAGGGTGAGGAACTGGCCCGGACGGTAGGAGAACCGTTCGGTGTGCGCGGCGTCGGGAACGAGCTCGAGCGACACCGCGTCGGCGGTCTCGCGCACCACGCGCACGATCGTCACCGATGTGATCCCGCTCACCTGAGCGGTCGCCACGGCCTCGTCTACCTCGAAGTCTGTGACCGTCATCCGTTCCACCAGTTCCATTCCTGTGCTGTTCGTTTCGAACCCGCCCAGGCGGGTATCAGTAAACCGGGGCCGACCGCCGACGACGTCGGAAGGCCCACCCGGAGGAGGCCGGCCCGCGGCGGGCCGGCACTCACTCAGGCCAGAGTTCGCCCGCGGGTACGGACGTCCGTATCCCGCGTGCTGACCGTCAGCGCACCCGAGGCGACCGCCTCGTCGATGCTGGCCCGCAGCTCACGGCAGGTGTGCGAACGCAACCCGGTCTTCTCGAGTTCCGTGCACGCGGCCTGCGCGTCCTTGTTCCACTGCACGCTGGTGTGCTGGTCACTGAACTTCTCGACCTGCACGCAGGTCCCGCAGGACCGGCACGAAACCTTGTCCATGGCAATGCCTCTCAGGCGCCGGTGCTGGATGCGTGGCCCGCCACGGCGGCGTCGCGCTTGGCCAGGTTGTCGGCGACCTCGGCCTCCCAGGCGGTGACCGCGCGGGTGGTGTCCACCTCGAACTCGAAGCGGTCGGTCATCTCGTCCGCGACCTCGCCGGCGTCCACGTAGAACTGCTCGTACCAGCGACGCAGCTGGTAGACCGGCCCGTCCTCCTCGCACAGCAGCGGGTTGTTGATCCGCGACTTGCGCTTCCAGATGGCCGCGTCCTGCTCGAAGCCCTTGCCCAGGCCGCCGACGAACTTGGCGGCGATCTCCGCGGCCTGCTCGGCCGGGACGCCGTCGGGCTTGCGGGCGATGGCGCCGTACATGAGCACGAACTGGTTCTCGTTGATCGGGTAGTGGCAGTTGATCAGGTAGCCCTCGACCACGAGCCCGTTCGGGCTCTCGCTCTTGAGGTAGTCGATCATGTAGGACGGCCCGTAGTACGAGGCCTCCGACTGCAGCACGTTCTTGCCGCCCAGCGCCTTGGCGGTCTCGCCCATCATGTCCTCGCGCGATACGGAGGTCATGTACTGGCTGGCGGTGTGGCCCTCGAAGACGTTCTTGAAGAAGGTCGGGAAGCCGTAGTGCACGTAGAAGAAGTGCGCCATGTCGACGACGTTGTCCACCACCTCGCGGCAGTTGGCGTCGACGATCATGGAATTCCAGGTCCAGTCGGTCCACTGGTCGTCGAAGGCGGCGTCGATGCGCGGGATGGCCAGCTCGGCGGGCGGCTGCTTGTTCTCCGGGTCGTGCCAGACGAACAGCTGCTTGTTCTCGACCATGGTCGGCCACGCCTTGGTGCGGGCCAGCGGGGGCACGCGGCGCGCGTAGGGGATGCCGGTGCACTTGCCCTTGCCGTTCCAGCGCCAGTCGTGGAACGGGCACGCGATGGAGTCGCCCTTGACGGTGCCGTCGGCCAGGTTGCCGCCCATGTGGGGGCAGTACGCGTTGAGCACGTTGAGCTCGCCGCTCTCGGTCGCGAACACCACGATCTCGGTGCCGAAAGCCTTGACGGTGTGCGGCTTTCCGTCGCGGAAGGAGTCGGCCAGGCCCAGGCAGTGCCAGCCGCGCGCGAATCGAGTCGGGGGCTTCCCGGCATCGATGACTCGCACCTCACTGTCCGTGGTGGTCATGTGAATTCCTCTCCCTTGCCTTGCTTCGATGGTTGCGGCCGGTGTGACGGTGACGACAGCGCAGTCTCACTGGCCGGGCGGTGACTACTGATAGTCGAGACGGGCCCGATTACGGATGCTCGAGACGACCGAACGCGGCGCGGTAGAACAGCAGCGGCTTGGCTTCGGAATGTTCATTCAAGCAGGTCACGCGTCCGATGACGATGGTGTGGTCGCCGCCGTCGGCCTCGTCGTAGAGCTCGCAGTCGATCGACGCCATGGCGCCCGCGAGCAACGGCGAACCGTTCTCCGAGGGGGCCCACTCGACGCCCGCGAACTTGTCCGGGCCGGGGCGGCCCAGCTGCCGGCAGAGCTCGGCCTGGTCGTCGGCCAGAATGTTGACACAGAACCGCCCGATCTCGCGGATGCGCGGCCACGTGCTCGAGCTGCGCGCCGGGAAGAAGCTCACCAGCGGCGGGTCGATGGACAGCGATGCGAACGACTGGCAGGCGAAGCCGAGCGGCTCGTCCTCGTCGAGGGCGGTGATCACGGTGACCCCCGAGCAGAAACGCCCGAGGACGGTCTTGAAGGCCGTCGCGTCGATGGCCGGGGTCTGATCGAGCACCGGCTCCTCCTTATTTCGATCCGAAATATAGCTAGCAGTCATGACAGCAGGTCGTGAGCAGGAGGCGTCAACACGGTGGTTCGGTGATCGGGACACGGATCCGTAGGTTTTACGTAGTTCTCCCGATTCCGCAGGTTGTGGCGTGCGGCACTGTGATGGGTAGCACAAGGTCCGAGCTAGGTACATGCCTAATCGGAATAGCCCCATCCGATACACCCAGCCCGGATATGAACCAACGGAGGTACATATGACCATCGCCATGCTGCCGCCCGCGGATACTCGACACCCCCACAACCCCATGCGCGCCAAGGAATCTCGCGCGAGTGCCGAGGTCCCCGTCTCGATGATCGAGCGCATGACGCTGATCCTGGACGCCTTCGACGCCTCCACCCCGACCCTCACGCTGCTCGGTCTGGTCGAGCGCACCGGGCTGCCGCGGTCCACCGTGCACCGGATCCTCGACCAGATGATCAAGCTGCGCTGGCTGGCCCACACCTCGGGCGGCTACCGGCTGGGCATGCGCGCCCTCGAGCTGGGCGGTCTGACCGCCGACCACAACGAGATCCGCGACGCCGTCTCCCCGCTGCTGCACGAGCTGAGCCAGCGCACCGGCATGGTCGGCCACCTGGCCGTGCTCGACGGCCGCGACGTGGTCTACCTGGACAAGGCCGGCGGCCGCTTCGCCGCGAGCCTGCCCACCCGCCTGGGCGGCCGGATGCCCGCGCACGCAACCGCTCTCGGCAAGGCCATGCTGGCCTGTCTGGAGCCCAACATCGCCGAGGCCGCGCTGCGCACCCGCCTGCCGCGCCTGACCCCGCGCACCGTCTGCGAGCCCGAGGCGCTGACCCGCGAGCTGCAGCAGATCCGCCTGCGCCAGGGCGTGGCCATCGACCGCGAGGAGGCCATCGCCGGCATCGCCTGCGTCGCCGCGCCGCTGCGGGGGCGGGGCACCGCGCCCGCCGCGCTGTCGCTGTCGGGTCGCGCCGAGGGCATGAGCTACGACCGGCTGGCCCGCGTCGTGCTCGAGGTCGCCCACGAGGCCGGCCGCACCCTGTTCCCGCGTCGCGCGCACTGGCGTTGATCGGAGCGGGCACATGCCGGGGCGATACAGTTCGATGATGATCGATGGCGTGCCGTCCGCGGAGGCGCGGGCGATTCCGGACCTGCCCACGACCGCGTGGGCGGTGCTCGGAATGCTCTCGCATGCCGAGGAACTCTCCGGATACGACCTCAAGAAGTGGGCCGACTGGAGTCTGCAGTTCTTCTACTGGAGCCCCTCGTTCTCCCAGATCTACGCCGAGCTCAAGCGTTTGGAGAAACACGGGTACGCGGTGTCGCGGACCGTGGTCTCCGAGGACGGCATGCGCGGCAAGCGCATGTACGCCATCACCGAGGCCGGGCGCGAGGCCGCCTCGGAGTGGGTCAACCACTCCCCCGTCGAGGCCCCGGTGCTCAAACACAGTGTGATGCTGCGGGCTTGGCTCGGTCATCTGGCCGAGCCGGACCGGATGCGCGAGATCCTGCAGCAGCACATCGAATACACCGAGACCATGCGCCGCCGGGCGCAGGCCGACGCCGAGGGCGCGGACGTGAATCCGGATTGGGCCTACCCCAGCGCGGTCTTGCGGTGGTGCGTCAAGCATTACGAGGCGGAGAAGGAATTCGCAGAGGACTTGCTGTCAGATTTGGACAAACTGGCGAGACAGCGTAGCCGCAGGAAGACCGCGAAGAAATAGAATTCCGGTGATTCCCACTGACCGGACTTTGTGATGGGCAGCACTCCTCGGGCGTGACACGGTTCACAGGATCGTGTTACTACCCACCCTGGAGGACGCACTATGTCCACCTCCGTCGACACCGCGGTGCCGCCCGGAACTGCGCCTGACGACTCGGGTCGTCTCGATGGCGCGTCAAACCTGAGGATCTGGTCGGTCCTCGCGATCATCGTGCTGTTCACCGAGATCTCCCCGATGCAGTACGTCATGGTCGCCTCCGCCCTGCGCCAGATCGCCCCGACCTTCCCCGACCAGGGCGCGAACATCAACTGGGCCATCATCGTGTTCGGCATCTTCGGTGCCGCGGTGTCCCCGCTCATCGGCAAGCTCAGCGACATCTACGGCAAGAAGCGGATGTTCCTGATCTGCGGCGGGCTGTTCCTCATCGGCACGGTCCTGTGCGCGCTCACCAGCACCTGGGCGATCTTCCTCGTGGGCCGCGCGCTGCAGGCCACCGCCATCGCGACGACCGTGGTGTCCTACGGCCTGATCCGCGACCTGATGCCGCGCCGCATGGTGCCCATCGGCCTCGGCATCGCCTCCACGGGCCTGGGCGTCTCGGCGCTCGCGGGTCCGCTGATCGGCGGCTACATCACCGATCACACCAGCTGGCGTGGACTGTTCTGGTTCCTGTTCATCTTCACCCTGGTGATGACGCCGCTGCTGATCCTGTTCGTCCCGGAGTCGAAGCTGCGCACCCCGCAGCGCCTGGACATCATCGGCGCGGTGCTGCTCGGCGCGGGCGCCACCCTCACCCTGCTGTACCTGGACAAGGGCCAGGACTGGGGCTGGAGCAAGCCGTCCACGCTGGTCTGGCTGATCGGCGGCCTGGCGCTGCTGGCGCTGTTCCCGATCGTGGAGATGCGGGCCAAGAACCCCATCATGGACATGAAGCTGCTGTTCAACCCGCGCGTCAGCGTGGTGCTGTTCATCGGTCTGCTGGCCTCGTTCATGATCGGATACCAGTCCTACGCAACCGGTTACATGACCCAGTCGCCGCCGTCGTCGGAGGTGGTCTCGCAGGTCAAGGACGCCACCTGGGAACAGGTGAAGCAGGGTGCGCTGGCCCAGGCGCAGGCGCAGGCGCTGACCCAGGCGCGGGCCCAGGGCCTGGCTGCGGCCGAGGCGCAGGCCAAGGCCGCCATGCCCCCGGGCATGGAGCTGCCGGCCGAACTGAAGCAGCAGTTGACCGACAAGGTCAACGCCCAGGTGACCCCGGAGATGGTGAACGCCCAGGTGCCGCCGGAGGCGGTGTACCAGCACCTGCCGCCGGATATGGTGAAGGTGGATCTGGAACCGGGCTACAGCTACGGCGACAACTTCACGCTGATGAAGTTCGCCACCCACGTGACGCTCGCACAGTCCTTGATCGCCATGATCTTCGGATTCCTCGGCGGTCTGTGGATCCGGCGCTCGGGCGCCCGCTGGCCGCTGGTGACGGCGCTGACCATCTTCGTGGGCAGCGGTCTGGCCTACGCGGCGCTCTCGCACGGCTGGCAGACCCAGGCGCTGATCAGCGCGGTCTACGGTGTCGCGTTCGCCTTCTACTACGCGTCCACGCCGAACTTGATCGTGGAAGGCGTTCCGGCGCAACAGCAGGGCATCAGCGCGGGCATGCTCGGCGTCATGCAGGCCATGGGCGCGGCGATCGGTCTCGCGGTGGCCACCGCGCTGCTGACCGCCAACCCGGTCAAGGCCGTGGTGTCGGTGACGGGCGCGCCGCCGGTCACCAAGGAGATCCCGATGCTGTACGCCGACAAGGGTTACGAGCTGGGCTTCTACTTCGTGGCTGCCTCCGCGGCGGTGGCGCTCGTCGGAGCGCTCATCATGAAGCACGGCCGGACCCCGGCGACGGGTGGTGCCGCGCACTGACCGCAGGACATTCTGTGGCACTGACCGCAGGGCATTCTGTGGCACCGACCGCGAGGCACTGATTGAAGGGGAAGGGCCCGGGAGCGATATGCTTCCGGGCCCTTTCCGTGACCGCTCACCGAGACCTGACCTCGATGTTCTCCGTCAGTCATATTTCTATTGGTAATAGGCCGCAAGCCCAAGTTCTGCAAGCCATCGTTCGTGCGGCCGGAGAGGTTGGTCGACGATGACCGGTGCACTGGACTCCATCGAGAGCGCGGTGGCGGCGGTGGCCCGCGGCGGCATGGTGCTGGTCGTGGACGACGAGAACCGCGAGAACGAGGGCGATCTGATCCTGGCCGCCGAACACGCGACCGCGGCGAACATCGCGTTCCTGGTGCGGCACACCAGCGGCGTCCTCTGCGTGCCCATGACCGGCGAGGACTGCGACCGGCTCGGGCTGCCGCCCATGACCGCGGTCAACGAGGATCCCAAGGGCACCGCGTACACCGTCTCCGTGGACGCCGTCACCGGTGTCAGCACGGGCATCTCCGCGGCGGACCGCGCGCACACCATGCGCCTGCTGGCCGATCCGCGCACCACCGCCGAACAGCTCTCCCGCCCGGGCCACGTGTTCCCCTTGCGCGCCAACGACCGTGGCGTGCTGGGCCGTCCGGGCCACACCGAGGCCGCCGTGGACCTCATGCGCCTGGCGGGGCTGCGGCCCGCCGGTGTCATCGCCGAGGTGGTCGATGACGACGGTGGTATGGCCCGGCTCCCCGATCTGCTGATCCTGGCGAAGGAATGGGACATCCCGCTGGTCTCCATCGCCGACCTGATCGAGTACCGGAAACGGTTGGAGCACGGCATCTCCCGCGAGGTCGAGACCCGGCTGCCCACCCGCTTCGGCGATTTCCGGGTCTACGGCTACGCCGACGCCCACACCGGCGCCGAACACCTGGCCCTGGTCCTGGGCGACCCGTCGGGCGAGAACGCCTTGGCCCGAGTGCATTCCGAATGCCTGACCGGTGACGCCTTCGGGTCGTTGCGCTGCGACTGCGGCGAACAGCTCGACGCCGCCCTGGAAGCGGTGGCCGCCGCGGGCCGCGGGGTCGTGGTCTACCTGCGTGGTCAGGAAGGCCGGGGCATCGGGCTGCTCAACAAGCTGCGCGCCTACGAACTACAGGACGGCGGGGCCGACACCGTGGACGCCAATGTCCGGCTCGGCCTGCCCATCGACGCCCGCGACTACCGGGCGGCCGCCCACATCCTGCGCGATCTGGGGGTGAATTCGGTTCGGCTGCTGAGCAACAACCCGGCCAAGCAGTCCGGGCTGCAGGCCCACGGCATCGCGGTGCACGCCCGGATCCCGCTGCAGACCCAGCCGACCGAGCACAATGTGCACTATCTGACCACCAAGCGGGATCGGATGAGCCACCTGCTGACCGACATTCCCGCGGTCGGCTAGCGACCGGGTTCAGTCGTCGTCCCGGCGGTGCTCGTCCCAGCGGAGCCCGAGCCGGAACGCCTGCAAAGCCGGTTTCGCCGGGGACACCCAGGCCTGAAAACGCAAGTCCGACGGGTACTTCACGCCCGAACGGCGGATCGCGGCCTTGGTCTCGGCCGCCATTTGCCGGGCCGCGCCGACACCGTGGTTGTACATCTGCCCGCGCGCGTGGTCGTCCTCGCGCACCTCGAGCCGGGACTGGGCGTTGGCGGCGAAGAAGCCCTGCGCGATCCAGTGCGGGCGATCGGCCAGGGTGATCACCCAGATCACGTGCGGGACAAGGGGATGCAGGACCGGCAGGTCCACGGTCAGCGACAGGAACAGGCGGTCGATGTGGTCCTCGAGCTCCTCGAGGGTGGCCGCGTCGGGCTCCTTGTCGCCCAGCGCCCCGATGTCCCAGGCGCGCGACTCGTCCGGCCACGCCAGCCAGCACTCCCCCGGCCAGTGGTCCTCATGGTATTCCCAGTCGAACTCCCGCTCGGTCTCGCGCGGGCCGCGCGGTTCGATCCGCAGGCTCACCTCGATCGGCCGGATCGACCGGCCCAACGTCACGATCTCCCCGCCGCGCCACCACATCGCCTGCGCGCCCGGGCCGCCGACCAGGTCCGGTTCGCCCAGGACGCCGACGCAGTCGGCCAGCGCGGTGGTGAACACGTGATCGACGACGGCCGACCCGCAGGGATACGACAGCACGAGCTGTGTGAACTCCCCGTACCCGAACCCCGGCGCGGTGGCCACCCGCCGGGTCTCGACGGCGACGAGTTCCGCGCCGTCCACGGCCGCGAAGACCAGCCCGGCCGCGTCGTCGCGGGTCGACTCCCAGGCCAATTTCGTATAGACCTCATCGATCTCGGCCCATGACCAGTCCGTGAGCTCGGTGGCCAGCAGCGCCGAGAGCGCTTCACCGAAGCCGCCCAGCTCCACTCGGCGACCGTAATTGCGCGCCCACCACTCGTTCGCCTCCGCATCGCGTTGCCGCCGTTGCTCTTCCGTCGGCTGCCGGAAGTCATCCCCAAGGTCTGCACTCACCGGCGCAGCGTATTCGACGACGGGGTGGTCTCAGGGCAGCCACCGCACAGCTGTTACCGCACGGATGTGTACGAGAAGGTCGAACGCCCGCGGCAGATCGCGAATCGCCAAGTGCTCGTCGGCATCCCGGACCGGGTCGTAGACGCCGCTGATCACCCGCAGCTTGGCCGGACCCGGGATCGGATCGGTGCGCAGATCCAGCCACAGCCGGTCCGGGCCCGCGGTCCCGAGCCGCGCGTCCAGGAAATCCGCTGCTGGAGCGGGGATCTCGGCCACGCCGACATCGCCGTGATGGAATCCGATCGCGACCGCCGCGTAGTCGCGGCCGAAATGCTCGCGCAGCACACCGCCCACACTGGCCGTCGCCTCCTGCCCCGCCGCCAGCCCGATCGCGGCGGCCCCGGCGGAGATGTGCGCGATGCCGTCCCAGTACACGGTGCGCGATCCGGTGCGCTGATGATGGCCGATGATCGTGGCCGCCCACCGCTCGGCGTCGCCGGCGAAACTCCCCCGGCCCGCGACGCTGTGCCGATGGAAATCCTCGATCAAAGCCATTCGGGCGCGGGCGGTCTCGCCGAGTTCCGGGATCGACGCCACCAGCGCCGACGCGTCGCGGGCATGGTCGAGGAAGAGGCGGCCCGGGTGGACGCCGCGGGCGCGCTGGACGTGTTCGTCGAGGGTGTGCGCGGTGCGGATGGGGTCCAGGTGCGCGGCCAGTTCGGCGGCGCGGTCCGGCGCGTGGGCCCGGACCTCGTCCAGGACGGTGTCGTAGTCCTCGGGCTTGGCCTGCACCGGCTTGACGCCGATGATGCCGACCGGATCGTCGGGGTGGGCCTGATTGAACTCCCGGATCCAGGTCAGGGCCTCCGCCATTTCCGCTGTGCGCCAAGGCCGCCAGGACAGGTCGAGGGCGGAGACGGCGGTGCCGGCGCCGGTGCGGACGTACGCGTCCAGGGTCGCGCCGACGTCGGCGCTGTCCTGCACGGCCAGGGTGCGGAAGCCGTGGCGCTCGACCAGGTTCCGGAAGATCGCGTCGCGCACGGCGAAGGTCTGGTGGGCGAAACGGGTGGACTCGCCGATGCCGACGACGACCGCGGGCGACAGCGACCGCGCGAGGGTCTCGGCGGTCGTGTCATCGAAGGGCGTGACGGCGAGAGTGGTTTCGGTCGACATGACCCCACCCTCCAACCTCAACCAATATTGATGTCAAGTAACTGGCTCACGCGGGCTCCCATCGCCCGTCCCGCCGCCAGCAACGGCTCGGTCGAGCGCAGGGTCCGGCTGAGCACGAAAGCGCCTTCCAGGGCGCACAACACGGCCACCATCAGCTCCCGGGCAGCGGCTTCGGTGAGGCCGCGCCGCACGAAATAGCTTGTCCCCTCATCGATCCAGGACCGCATGACGTCCGCGGCCACCTCACGGATCCCGGGTTCGCTGTCGGCCACCTCCCCGGCCACGGTCCCGACCGGGCACATGTTCATCCATCCGCTCTGCTCGATGGTCTCGGCGGCGGCGGTGAACGCGGCGGGCACGGCCTCGCGCAGATCCTCGTGCGCGTCCATGAGCAGCGGCAGCAACTGGATGTAGGCCGCACCCGAGGTGCGCAGCGCCTCCGCCGCGATGCCCGCCTTCCCCGCTGGGAAGTGGTGGTAGAGCGAGCCCATCGGGGCGCCCGAGGCCGCGGTGATCTGTTTGACGGTGATCGCGCTGTAGCCCTGGACGCGCATGAGCTCCGCGACGGCGGTGACCAGGCGATCCCGGGTGGTGGTTGACAGCTTCTCGTGCACCCGTCCAGACTAGAGCAAACGCACTAGAGCGTGTGCTCTAGAGGGGAGAAGGCGATGCCGACAGTCGAACTGAGCGTGGGCCAGGTGCACTACGCCGAACGCGGCGAGGGACCGGCGGTCGTGCTGCTGCACGGACTGCTGATGAATCACACGGTGTGGGACGAGGTGATCGGCAAGTTGCCCCCGGGCTTCCGATACGTCCTGCCGGATCTGCCGCTGGGCGCGCATCCCGAGCCGCTGCGCGCGGACGCCGACCTGAGCATGCGGGGGCTGAATCACCTGCTCGCGGAATTCCTCACCGCGCTGGATCTGCGCGATGTCACCCTGGTGCACAGCGATTGGGGCGGCGGCCTGTTCCTCACCGCGTACGGCCTCGACGAGCGGGTCGGGCGATTGATCGTGCTGCCCTGCGAGGCGTTCGACAACTTCCCGCCCGGACTGCCCGGCAAGACCGCCATCGTGGCGTGCGCACTGCCCGGCGGAGTCACGCTGGCGCTCAGGCAGTTACGGGTGTCGTGGCTGCGCGCCACCCCGGTGATGTTCGGCTGGATGGCGCGTCGCCCGATCGACGACGACCTGGTCCGCGGCTGGACCGAACCGGGCCTGCGGGACAAGCGGATTCGACGGGACCTGCTCGGCTACGCGCGCTCCCCGCGGTCGAAGGCCGAGTACATCGCGAACACCGAAGCGCTGCGCGACTTCCCCGGCGACGCCCTGATCCTGTGGTCGTCGGCGGGCAAGGTGATGCCGCGCGAGCACGGCCGCCGCCTGGCCGAGCTGATCCCCAAGGCCCGCCTGGTCGAACTCGACGACGCCTACGTCCTGTCGATGCTGGATCGCCCCGACGCCGTGGCCGAGGCCATGTCCGCCTTCCTGACCGGCGCCGTCATCGAGAACGGATAGGCCGGGCCGGGGTTTCGGTATCGTCGGCGGGAGCGGCCACACGACGCGGTGTGGGCACCAGAGAACCCCCGGAGGCGCGAATGCCCAGCCTGCTCAGCCGGATCGTGCCCTGGTATCTGCGGGCCACGCGCGCCAATCGCCCGTTCATCACCGCGGAGGGCGCGCGGGAACGCATCCGGGAGCGCACCCTGCGGCCGCTGCCCTACGGCCCGCCGCGCCGACTGCGCTCGGATGTCGAGGTCTCGGTGCTCCACGACTCGGTCCGGCCCGTCTACACGCTGACGTCGCGGTCCGGTCGCGCCCGCGGCAATGTCGTCTACGCCCACGGCGGGGGCTGGGTGAACGAGATCGCGCCGCAGCACTGGCGGCTGGCCGCGGAGATCGCGGCCCGCGCGGAAACCACTGTCACGCTTCCCATCTACCCGCTGATCCCCTTCGGAACCGCCGATCGGGTGATCCCGGCCTTCGCGGAGCTGGTGCTGGCCAACCGGGCCCGCTACGGCGAGGTGTGCCTGGCCGGTGATTCGGCGGGCGGGCAGATCTCGCTGTCGACCGCCCTGCTGTTGCGCGACGAGCACGAGGTGATCCTGCCGCGCACGGTGCTGATCTCCCCCGCCCTGGACCTGTCGATGAGCAATCCGGAGATCGCCGAGGTGCAGCCGAGCGACCCGTGGCTGGGCCGCCCCGGCGGCCTGGTGCTCGGCGAGCGCTGGAGCGGGCCGCTGTCCATCACCGACCCGCAGGTCAGCCCGCTGTTCGCGGACTTCACCGGGCTCGGGCCGCTGACCGTGTTCTGCGGCACCCGCGACATTCTCATGCCGGATGCGCGGCTGCTGGTCGGCAAGGCCCGGGCCGCGGGCGTGGCGGTCGACTATCACGAGGCCGCGGATCTGGTGCACGTCTATCCGCTGACGCCGACCCCGGAAGGCCGTGCGGCACAGGCCGTCCTGATCGCGAGTCTGCGTGCGGCGCTGACCCGGCCGAACGGCGCGGAGCCGTCGGCTCAGCCCTGAGCGGCGGGCCCGTTCTCGGCCAGCCACCTGCGGGCACGGGTGGCCGAGGCGCGTGAAAGCCAGGCGTCCTGCACGACTTCGGCGAGTTCGCCCAGGGTCAGTTCGGGAATTCGGCTGCCACGCACCAGAACCGACAGGTGTCCCCGGAAGTGCGGCGTGGTGAAGAACGGTGAGCCGGGATCCTGCGTCAGGGCCAGTTTGTCGTCCTCGGACGGCACCCAGATGATGATGACGTCGTCGTAGCGCTCCCCCGTGTCCGGGTCGGCGGCGTCGGGGCGTGGGGTGCGGAAATAGACGAAGGACTTGCGGCCCACCTGATAGACCGGGTTGCCCGCGGGCCCGTGCTCGACGGAGACGTGCGGCATGGCCCCGGCCAGGTCGTGGACGTCGGCGAGGCGGGCGCGGCGGCTTCTGCTCGGCACCCGGTCGAGTGTATCGCCGCGCACACCGAGGGCGCCCGTGAGCTGGGTTTATGCGTGCCTGCTGGCCTTGAATGCGGCAAATCACATAGGTTGGACCCCATGGCGCGGCGTGTCAATGGAAACCTCCCTGAAGAGGTCACTTCATTCGTCGGCCGTCGCGAAGAACTGGCTACCGCGAAACGTCTGCTGCCGACCACCCGGGTGCTGACCCTGCTGGGCCCCGGCGGCATGGGCAAGACCCGTCTGTCGCGGCAGATCGGGCACCTGGTGGCGCGGGCGTTCCCCGACGGGGTGTGGCTGGTGGAGCTGGCCGACGTGCAGGATCCTGCCCTGGTCACGCTGAGTGTCACCGAGGCCCTGAACCTACGCGACGAGTCCACGGCGCCGCTGCCCCGGCTCACCGAATTCCTGGCCGACAAGCGGCTGCTGCTGATTCTGGACAACTGTGAGCATCTGATCGAGGCGTGCGCCGCGCTGGTCGGCCGGATCATCGCCACCACCCCCGATGTGCGGGTGCTGGCCACCAGCCGCGAGGTGCTCGGCATCCCCGGCGAACAGGTGATGCCGGTGCCGCCGCTGACCGTGCCCGACACCCTGGGCGAGGACGGCGACGCGCTGCAACTGTTCATCGAGCGGGCCACCGCAGCCAACCCGGGCTTCGAGGCCACCCCCGCCAATCGGGCGGTGCTCGCCGAGATCTGCCGCCGCCTCGAGGGCATGCCGCTAGCGCTGGAACTCGCCGCGCTGCGACTGCGCATGTTCACCCCCGAGCAGATCCGCGACCGCCTCGACGACACCATCGGGCTGCTCAGCGCCGGGCCGCGCACCGCGCCGCAACGGCAGCAGACCATCGAGGGTGCGATCCGCTGGAGCTACGACCTGTGCACCACCGCCGAACAGACGCTGTGGGAACAGCTTTCGGTGTTCGCGGGCGGCTTCGACATCGACGCCGCGGAAGCGGTGTGCGAGCTGGCGCCGGGCGCGCTCATCGAGGCGCTCACCGGGCTGGTCGACAAGTCGGTGGTGATGCTGCGCTTCGACGGCGACGTGGCCCGGTACTCGATGCTGGAGCCGATCCGCCAGTTCGCCGCCGACCGGCTCGCCGAACGCGGTACGGCGCAGGAGGTTCGGGCCCGGCACCGCGAGCACTACCGGCGGCTGGCCATGCAGGGGCAGACCGCGTACTGGACCTCCGCCGATGTGGCGTGGTTCCGCGAACTGAGCCGCGAGCACGCGAATCTGCGTGCGGCACTGCGGTCGGGCCTCGAGGACGACCCCTTGCGCACCATGGCCACGGTGACGGTGCTGCGGCCGTTCTGGGAGCACAACCGGTTCCTGTCCGAGGGCTACCGCTGGCTCACCGACTCGCTCACCCGCAACCCCGAGCGCACCGCCGAACGCGCCAAGGCGCTGTCCTCGGCCGCCTCACTGGCCGCCCTGCTGGGCGATCAGGAGTCGGCGGCGCGGCTGGTGACCGAGTGCATGGAACTGGCCGCCACCCTCGACGATGACGACATCCTCGCCGAGGTGGCGCTGGACCGGTCGCTGCTGGCCTTCGCCAGCGACCGCGAACGTTCGCTGGAACTGGGCCGCAGCGCCATCGAACTGGCGGCCGAGACCGGGCAGAACGCGATCGAGATGGACTCGCACGCCTTCTCTTTCATGGCGGCGATGGTCCTGGAGGCGCCCGGCCGCACCGAACTGGCGGAGCGGTTCCTGGAACTCACCACCGACTCCGGTTCGCATCTGCTGGGCGGGCTGGCGCTGTGGACGGTCGGCATCGACCACTGGCGGCGCGGCGAACTCGAGGCGGCCGCCGAATTCCACGGCCGCGCCATCGAGCAGCTGGCCCTGTTCGAGCGCTGCATCTGGCTGTCGTCGGCCTTCGAGGGCCTGGCCTGGACGGTCTCGGCGGGCGGCGACCACGAGCGGGCCGCGCGGCTGCTGGGCGCTGCGGAGTCCTTGCAGCGCAGCACCATCCGGCTGGCGCACACCATCACGGTCGCGGTCGGCGAGAAGGAGCGGCTCAAGGTCCGCGAGGCCCTGGGCGAGGAAGCCTTCCGCACCGCGTTCGGCGCCGGCGCGAGCCTGCCGCTGAGCGAGGCCATCGACTACGCGCTCGGCCACACCGCCGCGCCGGAGCCCGAACCGGTCACCGCACCGCCCGCGCTCAAGCGCCCCGCCCGCTCCGTGACGGCGACGCTGTCGGAGACCAATGTGCTGACCCGCCGTCAGAAGGACGTGGCCCGCCTGGTGGCGGCCGGGCACAGCAACAAGAAGATCGCCGCCGACCTGGTCATCTCGGTGCGCACCGCCGAGACCCATGTCGAACACATCCTCACCAAGCTCGGCCTGACCTCCCGCACCCAGCTGGCGGCCTGGGCCCACGAACACGACCTGTAGGTCCCGACCACCATTCCGGAGGACTTGCTCGCATGACGACCATCGACGACTACCGCCGGACCCGCGAAAGCCTGCACGCGGTGGCAGAACAACTGCTGGCCGGACCGGAATACTCGCGCAGCAAGACGATTCGGCTGATCCCGGTGCCCGGCGGATTCGCCACGGTGCGGGAGCCACGACTCGCGGTGCGCGCCGATGTCCTCCTGCTCGACGACCTGCCGATCGGGAAGATCGACGGCGCGACGATCGCGGAGCTGGCCGCCGCGGCGGGTGTCGAACCCGGGATGCCGGAGGGCGTGTACGCGAGCCGCACGACGTTCGATCCGGACGCGCCCCTGTTCGTCGACGCCCGGCAGTCCCGGATCCTCACCAGCGCTTACGGACTCGGCGATGACGCCCTGCGCGCCCTGGCCCCCGACCGCACGCCGGTGCTGTGGCCCGAGCATTTCGATCTCGGGATCGACATCGACGAAGTCAATTACGGCGTCTCGCCCGGCGACGGCCTGATCGGCGAGCCCTACGCCTATGTGGGCCCGTGGCGGCCGCGCACCGGCGACTTCTGGAACCAGTCCTTCGGCGCGTCCCGCACCATCGCCGAACTCGGCGACCTGGACGCGCTCACCGAGTTCTTCCGGGAAGGCCGCCGCCGAGCCGCGGAGTGATCACTGGTAGCCGGTGGCCCCGTCGATGCGTTCGCGCAACAGGTCGGCGTGCCCGGCGTGCCGACCGTACTCCTCGATCATGTGCAGGTAGATCCAGCGCAGGGACAGGTCCTTGCCGGTGCGGGGGTGCGGGGCGGTGTGGTCGAGGGCCAGGTCGGTGACGGCCTTGTCGCACAAGGTCAGTTCCTCGACGAACCGGGCGTAGTCGGCTTCGGCCCGCTCGGGGTCGGTGTCGTCGAAGTCGCCGTCACGATTGATCTCGTCGGAGTAGATATAGGCCAGGTCCTCGCCCGCCGCGCGCATGCGGAACCAGCCGCGTTCCACCTCGGTCATGTGCCGGATCAGGCCCAGCAGGGACATGGTGGACGGCTCCACGCTGCGGGTGGCGAGCTGAGCGCCGGTGAGGCCCTGGCATTTCCACAGCAGGATCTCTCGCCCGCGGGTGAGCAGGGAATGCAGCATGGCGCGCTCGTCGCCGGCCAGCAGCTGCTGCGAACGGGTGACCTCGGGGGCAGTCCACGTCATGGTCGGACTCTAGCGCCGGGCCCGAATCCGGGAAAACGAATTCGGGGGGCGGGCGGCACCCATGAGGTACCGCCCACCCCCCGAATCACGGGAAACCGCTTGCTACAAGCCGTTGTTCAGGAAGTCGATCACCGAACGCTCGAACGCGTCCTTGCGCTCCACCATGACCCAGTGGCCGCAGCGGGCGAAGGTGCGCAGGTCCGCGTTGGGGATCTGCCGGGCCGCGAAGAGCGAGCCCTCCACCGGGGTGACCCGGTCGTCACGGCCCCACAGGATCAGCACTTCCTGCTTGATTCCCTTGAGCCGCGCCCACAGCGGAACCGGCTCGGCCAGCTTCGGGTTGTAGAAGGTGGCGTAGGCGTCGCGCAGGGCGGCTTGGCCCTTCGGGTCGGCGGCGGCCTTCAGGCGTTTGGCGACGAGTTCCTCGGTGAGGGTGGCCGGGTTGGAGACCATGGCCCGCAGGAAGCCCATGGCCTTTTCGTCGCTGGGGTTCATGTTGAACTCCATGAGCCGGTTGATGCCCTCGGACGGTTCGGGTCCCAGGATGTTCACCCCGACCCCGCCCGGGGCCATCAGCACCACGCGGTCCACGCGGCCCGGGTGCTCGAGCGCGAGCAGGGTCGCGACCGTGCCGCCCATGGAATTGCCGAGCACGTGCGCCTGCTCCAGACCCAGCTCGTCGAGCAGGCCGATCACCGCGTCGGCGGCGATGCGCAGGTAGTTGCGCTCGTACACCTCCGGACGACCGCTCTCGCCGAAGCCCGGCTGATCCAGGATCAGGCAGCGGAAGTGCTGGGCCAGCACCGGCAGGTTCTCACCGAAGTTTGCCCAGCCGGAGACACCCGCGCCGGAGCCGTGCAACAGCACCAGCGCCGGGCCCTCGCCGGCCTCGTGATAGCGGAGCTTGTGACCGTCGACGGTCACCCACCTGGTGGTGCTCTCCGCGGTGAGGGTCATCAGAGCATCCGATCCGCGACCTCGAGGCCCATCGCGCCCTTGCCGTACATGGCCAGCGCGCGCTCCACGTCGTTGATCACGTGCACGCTGCCCGCGTGGGCGTCGCGCCAGTTGCGCTCGATGATGTTCGGCTGGCGGATGGCGTGGCCGCCGGAGTTCTTGAACAGCAGGTCGATCGCCTCGAGCGCGCGCTCGGTGCCGCGGACCTGGTCACGGCGGGTGGCCAGCCGCAGCTCGAACGGGATCTCCTCACCGGCCTGCGCGTAGCGCAGCTGCTCGGACATGTTGCGTTCCATCTGGAGCACCGCGGCGTCGATTTCCGAAGCGGCGCGGGCGATCCGGACGTGGGCGAAGGGATCCTCGGAGACCTTCTGGCCGCCGTAGGACAGCCGCACGCGCTCGCGCTGACGCTCGATGTGCGCGTCGTAGGCGCCCTGCGCCGCACCGATGATCGGGGCGGTGATGGTGTTGGAGAACAGCGCGCCGAACGAGATCTTGTACAGCGGGTTGGTGTTCACCGCCTGGCCGGGGCCGATCAGGTTGGCCTGATCCGCGGCCGAGTAGGCGCGATAGGCCGGGACGAACGCCTTCTCGATGACGATGTCGTTGGAGCCGGTGCCCGCCAGGCCCGACACGTTCCAGGTGTCCTCGATGCGGTAGTCGGTGCGCGGCACCAGGACCGTGTAGTAGTCCATGCCGGTCGCGGTCGGCACCAGCGCACCCAGGAACACCCACTGGCCGTGGTCGCAGCCGGAGGAGAACTGCCAGCGGCCCGACAGCTCGTAGCCGCCGTCGACGACGGTCAGCTTGCCGGTCGGCGCGTAGGAGGAGGACACCAGGGTGTCGGGGTTCTCGGCCCACACGTCCTGCTGCGCCTGGTCCTCGAACAGGGCCAGCTGCCACGGGTGCGCGCCCAGCACCGAGGACACCCATGCGGTGGACGGGCACACGGTGCCGATCGCGCGGATCACCTCGTAGAAGGCGACCGGGGACTCCTCCATGCCACCGAAGCGGGCCGGCTGCAGCATGCGGAACACACCGGCCTCGGTGAGCTCGGCGATGCTGGCGTCGGGCACCCGCCGCTGCTCTTCGGCCTGAACCGCGCGTTCCCGGATCGCGGGCAGCAGATCGCGGACCCGATCGAGCACCTTGTTAGTCATGCGGGCGTTCCTCCTCGTGCAGAGTTTCCTGCCATCGAAGTTATGACCAACACACTGTTTCGAACCGAAATAGTCCCGATCATCGGAACATCGGTTCCGGAGACAAGAGTAGTGCCGGGCCCGCTGTGAGCAGGGGCCCGGCGGACACCCGGGGTGGGAGCCCCACCGGATCTACTTGTGGGCGTACTCCCAGGTGATGTCCTCGTCGAGGGCCTTTCGGATGGCGGCGTCGAGGCCGGGGTTCCAGTCGGTCGGCTGGGCGACGGCGACCCAGCCGTCGAGGACCAGGTCGCCGTAGCGGTGGCCGTGGCCCGAGGGCACGCCCTGGGCGTTGGCGAGGTCGGCGCTGATCTGCCAGAAGGTGACGATGGGCCACCAGCGGATGGATTTGGAGACGTCCTTGCCGCGCGGTTCCTTCAGCCAATCCGGTTGGGTGAACAGCAGATCCGGCGACCACCACACGATGGGGTCGGAGGCGTGTTGCAGGTAGACCACGCGCGGGTCGATCCACTGGCGGTCGGGGCGGCCGAGATCCGGTGCGGTGGCGGCGAAGCGGACGATGAGGCCGTCGGCGTAGATCGGCAGAATCTCCGGCGTCCCCACGTCGCGGCGCTGCTCGATCTGGCTCCAGATGCGATTCGAGTTGGGCGGGCCCACCCACAGCACGCCGTCCACCAGGCTGCGGATGTCGTCGAGTCCGGAGAACGCGCCCTCGGAGCCCTGCGAGCCCAGGCTCTCGCCGTAGACCAGCAGTTTCGGCCGGTGCTCCGGGGGCAGCTGGGCCCACCGCTCATGGACGGCGTGGATGACCAGTCGCCCGGACTCGGTGGCCTTCTCGCGGTCGGACAGGAACGACAGCACGCTGGGCAGATACGAGTACTGGGTGGCGGCGATGGCGCTGTCACCGCCGTACATGTACTCGATCGAGGAGGCGGTGGTGGAGTCCACCCAGCCGGTGCCGGTGGTGGTCACCACGACCAGCACCTTGCGGTCGAAGGCGTGGGTGCGGTCGAGTTCACGCACCACCAGGGCGGCGATGTCCTCGGGCTGCTGCGCCGAGTCCAGGCCCGCGTACACCCGAATCGGTTCGCGCGCGGGCTTTCCCGTGACCTGCGCGATCCGCTCGGCGGTCGGCGCGGTCGCCACGAACCAGCGGCCCTCCGAACCGAGGGTGTCCCATCCGGCCAGAGACTGTGGGCTGCCGGACCTTTCGGGCAGCTGCGGCTGCACGGCGCTCTCCGAGGTCTTGCCGTTGCGCAGGCTGAACGCCGAATTGGCCGTGGCGAAGAAGGCTTTCGCCAGGACGCCCTGGAACAGCAGCACCGCCAGCACACCCACCACGACGACCGCGCCGGGGTAGGCGAGGCCGCGCGGAATGTGCCAGTCGATATTGAGCAACCGCACGATCAGCCGGATCAGCCACCGCACCACGCGGTACGCGGCGATCACCAGGGCGAGGGTGGCCGCGGCCACCAGTTCGGCGCGCAGGTAGCTCGACGTGGTGGTCGGTTCCATCCCCATCAGCGTTTCGAGGTCGCGCTGCCAGCGAGCCGACCGGGCCAGCACCAGCGCGGCGCCGACGATGGTGCCGACCAGGATCACGACTTTGCCGACGGCCCGGGTGGTTTCGCTCGGATTCCACAGTGTGGCCAGGCCCTCGGCGGAGTCGGGCAGCCGCGGCTGCACCCACTTCGCGAACGCCCACGCCAGCACACAGCCCACGCCGTAGCCGATGGCCGCGCTGATCCCGCAGACCAGACCCTCGAACAGCCAGGTCCGGGGCAGCAGGGAGGGCGACACCGCCCACAGGAAGAAGATCCACGCCACGATCAGGCCGGGATAGTTCGGGTTGATCGCGCGTTCCACGCGGGCGATGACCGCCCACACGCGAGACGGGAACGATCGGGTGTCCGGCTGCGCGTCGTCGGCGGGCTTCTCGTCAGCGGGCTTCTCGTCAGCGGGCTTGTCGAGGTCCTGACTGTCGGCCGTCATGTCTCCGAGTCTGGTCGCCTGGACTCGCCCGGGCCGCAGCGACACGCGCGGACGAAACCGGCGCCGACGGACGCCGGGGGCTCAAGCCGGTGTCCGGCGGCGCCGGGTATCCGAGATTCCCTCATCGGGTAATGAGGGTGCGCCTCATCGGGAACAATGAGGCGGCCACGAACCGCAGGGAGGTTCGCGGTGGACGACGCAGCCCCCCGCGTTGTCCGCCCACGTCTGGCAACAGTAAGGCGTTCCCCCAGCAAAGTGAAACAGCTATTCTTCGGTGATTGACAAGCGGCACTTGTCAATCAGAGGTGGGCGGGCAGCGTGCGATCCTCGAAATCGGGCCGTTCGAGCAGCTCGACCAGTTCCGGACGCGCGGCCCGGACCTCCCGCGCGATCTCGACGAACGAACGCACCAGCGGGGATTCGTGTTCCGCGGGCCAGGCGACGGTTACCTCGTTGCGCGGGGCATCGACAATCGGCAGCAACCGGACCCGCGGAAACGGCATCCAACGCGCCGAGGCGACGGTCAGCACCACGCCGACGCCCGCCGACACCTTGTGCAGTTCCTCCAGCAGCGATTTCGACCGCGACACCACCGGCGCGGGATTGCCGCCGCGGTGATCGTGCAACTCCCAGAACGCATTCCACACCGGATCGTCGTTGTCCGCGCCGAGCAGCGGCTGGTCCAGCAGGTCCCGCACCCGCACCTCGGGCAGTTCGGTCAGCGGATGCCCGGCGGGCACCAGCGCCACCAGCGGCTCGGAGAACAGCGGTTCGACGCGAATTCCGTCCGCGCGGAACGGAAGTCGTGCGAAGGCCACGTCCACGCTGCCGTCGGCCAGTCCGGCGGCGGGCTCCTCGTAGGTGAACTGCCGCATATCGACGGTCACGTCCGGATGCCGTTCCCGGAAGGCCGCCAGGATCGGCTCGGTGAGCGTCAGCGCCGCGCCCTCGAGGAACCCGAGCACCAGCCGGTCCGACTCGCGCCGCTGCGCCACCCGCGCCTGCTCGACCGCCAGGCCCAAGGTGGTCAGCGCACTGCGGACGCCCTCGAGCAGCGCCTCGCCCGCCGCGGTGAGCTCCACACTGCGCGTGGTCCGGATGAACAGCACCAGATCCAGGGCCTGCTCCAACTGCTTGATCTGCGCACTCAACCCCTGCTGCGCCACGTGCAGCCGCTGCGCGGCCCGCGTGAAACTCAGGTCCTCCGCCACCGCGACGAAATACCGCAACTGCCGCGAGTGCACATCCATAGCGAGCGAGTCTAGAACCAATCGGCGTGCCCGATCCCGGCTCTCGGCAATCAACTGGACCACCGACCATTTCCGTCGGGCCGAGGCGCCGGGCGGCGGATGGCTCAGGCGCGCCGGGCCGCGGCGGTGCCGGCGCGACGACCGAAGAAGGTGCCGTCGCCGAGGGAGGTTCCGGAGATGTAGCCGAAACCGTGCAGGCCATTGGCCGCCCGGCCCGCGGCGTACAGACCCGCGATCGGCTTGCCGTCGTGGTCGAGCACGTGTCCGTCGAGATCGGTGTGCAGACCGCCCAGGGTGAACACCGAGGCGCCGGTGCCGCGCCGGTCACCGGCCTCCGACGGCGGGCGGACCCCGGCCTTCACGTCGATGGCGGCCAGCGGCGGGGTGAGTTCCCGCAGCCAGCGCGCGGCCTTGTGGTGATCGAGATCCGCGCCCTGCCGGGCGAATTCGTTGTAGCGGCCGATGGCGGTGGTCAGCGACCCCGCGGGCAGGCCCGTGAGTTCCTCGAGCTCCTCGGCCGTCTCGGCGACGTGGGTGGGCCGCACGCCCCAGCGCTGGGGTTCGGGGACGTCCTCGAAGCCCTCCTCGTCGACGATGACCCACACCGCGGTGTCGTCGCCCGCCCAGCTGCCGCCCATGTTCTGGCGGTAGAGCGCATGCTGGCCGATCCGGCCCGGATAGGTGTCCTCGTTGACGAAACGGCGGCCCAGCGCGTTGACCACCATGCCGCGCACGGCCAGCCCCGGGATCAGCGACATGCCGACCTGCCCGGCGGACATGTGGCGCACGGCCGCGCCCAGCGCCTGGGCCATCCGGATGCCGGAGCCGTCGTCGGTGCCCGCGCTGACCTTGGTGTGGCCGAGCAGCTGCGGCGCGTGGGCGGCGAGCATGGCGTCGTTGTCGACGAAACCACCGGTGGTGAGCACGATTCCGCGCCGGGCGCGAATGGTGATCTCCTCGCCGTAGCGGCGCGCGACCGCGCCCACCACGACGCCGTCCTCATCGACGATGAGCGTGCTGACAGAGGTGTCGAATCGAGTGGTGGCCCCGGCGGCCTCGGCTGCGGCGGCCAGGCACTCCATGAGCAGCTTGCCGCCGAAGTCGTTGGCGGTGGGCCGGTGCCCCCGCGGGGCGGGGTGGGCCAGTTCGGTGAAGGGCCAGCTGTTCTCACCCAGCCACATCAGGCCGTCATCGGTCGGCGGCACCCAGGTGGGGGCGTCCCACATGGTCGGCTTGAACGGCACGCCGCGGTCGACCAGCCAGTGGAAGTGCTCGACGCTGCCCGCGCAGTACTCGTCGATCTTGGCGGCGTCCGCGCCCGCGCCGAGCGCGGCCTTCAGGAACGCGGCCATGGCCTCGGGGGTGTCGTCGAAGCCGCAGGCCACCTGGATCGGGGTGCCGCCACCGAGGTAGATCTCGCCGCCGGAGTTGGCCGACGCGCCGCCCGGGCCGCCCGCCCGGTCCACGATCAGCACCCGCGCGCCCGCGTGCGCGGCCTCGAAGGCCGCCGCGGCCCCGGCCGCGCCGTAGCCGACGATCAGCACATCGGTCTCGATGTCGTAGGGGCCCACCTCGCCGGCCGCCCGCGGCGTGACCGAATTCCGCACTGTCATGCCTCGACGGTGCCCGCTCCGACCGCCATTCCTTAGCGGTCCATCTTGCTGACCGATTCGCCGATCCCGTTCAACGGGACTGCGACCCGTCACACCCTCGTGCAATGGGGATGGTGTGTGAACGGCGTCACTGTGGTTGGGGACGCCTGCACGAGGAGGAGAGTCAATGCGGATTCTGGTCACCGGAGTCACCGAGCCGAGCGGCCGCGCCGTCGCGCGCATGCTGCTGGCCGCCGGCCACGAGGTATCCGGTCTGGACCGGCAGCGGCACCGCTACGTGGACTCGCGGGTCGAGGTGACCGTCGGCGACCTGTCCGACGCGCAGGTGTGCGCGCGGGCCGCGGCCGGGGCCGACGCGATCGTGCACCTGGCGGGCCCCGCGGTCGCGGCGATCGCGAAGGCGGCCCAGGAATCCGGCGCGCGCCTCGTGGTTCCCGTTGCGGCGGGCGCTGATTCGAGCGTCGAGAAGATCGTGGCCGGCTCCGGCGCCGACGCGCTCATCGTGCGCACCGCGCTGGTGGCGGGCCGCCGCGTCGATCACGGCGGCTGGCGCACCCTGGAGAGCCTGACCGCCGGCGGCAAGGGCAGCGTGCAGGTGCTGCACTACGACGACCTGGAGCGCTTCCTGGTGCTGGCGGCGCTGTCGCAGCGCGGCGGCGTGGTCGAGCTGGCCGCGCCCGGCGAGGTGTCCAGCGCCGAGGTCAAGCGCATCCTGTCCGAGGCGGGCGTGAAATACGGTGCGTGGCTGCCGAAGTCGTCGGCGACCCAGACCAAGGTCGACGCGAGCGCGGCCCGCGAGGAGTGGGGCTTCCGCTACGGCTGGAACGCCACCGAGGTCATCGCCGACACCGCGCGCGGCCTGCACGGCCGCAAGAGCGGCGGCTCCGGCTTCCGCAGCCGCCGCGGCGCGATCCCGCTGCCGACCCACGTGGTGCCGCAGAACGCCCCGACCTCCGACGGCTACCAGCTGACTTCCGCCGCCCCCGAGGGGCTTCAGGGCGAGTTCGACGACCTGGTCGACGACCGCATCCCGGTCTACACCGCCACCAACACCTCCGAGGCGCTGCCCGGCCCGCTCACCCCGCTCACCATCGACCTGCAGGCCGGGGCCATCCGCCTGGGCAACGAGGCGATGGGCCACATGATCGCCATCGAGGGGATCGCGCTCGAGCACTGGGTGTCCCGCGTGACCAGCGTGCTCGGCCACCACATGTACATCAACGCCTCCATCGGCGTCTTCTCGGCCGAGAACATGCCCGGCTGGGACGAGGAGAGCGTGCGCCGCGACGTCTACGGCACCATCGGCGACCTCGAGCTGCACCCCAAGGGCCGTCCCTCCATGCCGACCGGTATGGCCGCCCGCGCGGGCACCTTCAAGGCCATGGGCCGGGTCGCCTCGACCGCCCTGCAGTACAGCAAGACCGCCGAGCTGATCAATGCCGCCTCGCACGCGGAAGCGCTGAACCGCGACCAGATCTCCGAGCTCACCGACGAGCAGTTGCACGCCCGCGCCCTGCTCTGGCGCGACCGTCTCAACCAGGCGTGGCAGGCGGCCTCCATCGGCGTCATGATGACCGGCGCGGCCACCGCCGCCCACAAGGGCGAGGTCAAGATCGACCTGAACCGCCTGGAGTCGGCCAAGACCATGCTGGCCGTGGAGCGGCTGGCGGCCGTGTGCCGCAAGGACGCCGGACTGCAGGCGCTGGCCAAGACCGGTGACGTGGGCGCGGCCCGCGAGAAGTCGCCGGAGTTCTCCAAGGCCCTGGACCAGGAGCTGGCCACGATCGGCCACCGCGGTCCGGGCGAGTGCGAGCTCATCAACAGCACCTTCGGCGACCGTCCCGAACTGCTGGTCACCGCGGCCGGGCGGGCCGCGGAAATGCCCGCGCCGCACCGCGAGCCGGTGCCGGAGCCGACCAGCCGCACCGCCAAGATGGCCGTCGGCGCGACCGTCTACCGCGAGCGCGCCCGCGACGCCGTCGTCCGGGTCACCAACTGCCTGCGCCTGGCCACCCAGGAGCGCGCCGCGCGCCTGGTGAAGGCGGGCAAGCTCACCGAGATCGAGGACTCGGTGTTCCTGAACCTCGACGAGATCCTGTGGGCCCCGGCCGATCTGAAGGAGCGCGTGGCGCGCCGCCGGGACGAGCGCACCCGCTTCCAGGCTCTCCGCATGCCCGACGTGGTCAACGGCCCGTGGGAGCCGGAGGAGATCTCCGGCGCGATCGCGGTGGGCGAGACCATCACCGGTCTCGGCGTGAGCCCGGGCGTGGTGGAGGGCACCGTCAAGCGTGTGCTGACCCTCGACGACGACATCGAGCCGGGCGACATCCTGGTCGCCTCGGTGACCGACACCGGCCACACCGCCATGTTCGCCTACGCGGGCGCGGTGGTCACCGATATCGGCGGCGCGGCCTCGCACGCCGCCATCGTGGCCCGCGAGTTCGGCGTCCCCTGTGTGGTGGATGCCAAGACCGCCAGCACCGGCCTGCAGGACGGCCAGCGAGTCCGGGTGGACGGCGCGGCCGGGACCATCACGTTGCTGGCCGACGCCGAATAGGCGGGCCCGCAACCGAACCGCCTCGGGCGCGCCGCGCTCGCGTCCGAGGCCGGTCGGTCCACAACACAAACCAACCAGTCTCCTTCTTGCGCAGCAAAGCCCGGACCGGGGCATTGACCCCACGACCCGGTCCGTGATCGAAAGGAATACCCCCAGTGACGATCTCGCGCGCCGTACGCGGCACCCTGACCGGCGTAGCCGCAGCGCTCATCGCCATCACCCCGATCGCCGTCACCCCCGCGGTGGCCGCGCCGGTGCCGGTGCTGCAGACCCCCAAGGGCGTCTCGCTGAACCTGGCCACCGCGCCGAACGCCCGTGACCTGAGCGGCATCCCGCTCGGCGGCGGCGCGAAGACGAAGGTGGGCTCGGTCTACCGCTCCGATGCCCTGAACAAGCTCAGCGCCGGTGAGCAGCAGCAGCTGGTGTCGGCGGGCATCGCCGAGATCATCGACTTCCGCAGCCCGATCGAGCGCTCGCAGAACCCGGACAAGCTGCCGGCCTCCATCCCGGCCAAGTCGCTGCCGGTCTACGACCCGAACAACGACTTCTACCTGTTCTTCGCCAAGGCCGTGCAGGGCGGCCCCGAGGTCCAGCAGCAGCTGCTCGGCGACGGCAAGGGCAGCCAGTACATGATCGATTACTACAAGTGGCTGGTCACCGACGCCACCTCGCGTGGTCAGTTCTCGGCTGCGCTGAAGGAGATCGCGAACGCCAACGGCCCGGTGCTGTTCCACTGCACCGCCGGTAAGGACCGCACCGGCTGGATGTCGGCCATCCTGCTGACCGCCCTGGGCGCCAACAAGGGCCAGGTCTACAACGACTACCTGGACTCCAACGACAACCTGGCCGCCGCCAACAAGGCCACCCTCGACGGCCTGGTCCACGCCGGCCTGGTCACGGACCCGTCGCTGTTCGAGCCGGTCCTCGGTGTCGACCGCGCCTTCCTCGACTCCGCCTTCGACGCCGTCCAGGCCACCTTCGGTTCCTTCGACAACTTCCTGTCGCAGGGCCTGGGCATCGACGCCGCGACCCTCGCGACCCTGAAGTCGAAGCTGGCCTAGCAGTACCCCTGAATGCCGACGCCGGGTGTGGGACGGCGTCGGCATTCGCGTGTCCGCCCCATGTCCGCTTCCCACTGCCGATCTACATGCGAAAATACGCATGGTGCATGAGATCTGGCAGCTGGACGGGCGGCGCACCCGCTCGGTGAGCGCGGAGAACCCGACCGGTGAGCCCGGTCGGGGCGGCCGGGCCATCTCCGGGACCGGCGCGTTCGCGGCGGCGGGGCTGGGGCGGGGCTGGAAGGTCTCGCCGTCCATCGACCTGCGACCCGGCGAAACCGCCACGCTCGCCGACCTTTCCGGGCCCGGGGTGATCCGGCACCTGTGGCTCACCACCGATCGCACGCTGCTGCGCGATTTCACGCTCCAGATGTACTGGGACGACGCGCCGGAACCGGCCGTCGCGGTGCCGCTCGGCGACTTCTTCTGCAACGGCTGGGATCAGCTCGCGCTCGTCGACTCCGCCCTGATCGTGGTCGCGCCCGCGGGCGGTCTGAACAGCTACTGGCCCATGCCGTTCCACTCCCGCGCGCTGATCACCCTGCACAACGGGTCCGACCGGGCCGCGCCGGTGTACTACCAGATCACCTATCTGGAAGAGGACTTACCGGGCGCCGCCGGGTATCTGCACACCCGGTGGCGCTGCTCCGATCCGCTGGGCACGCCCGCGGAACATCCGATCGTCGAGATCGACGGCGGCCCCGGCCGGTATGCCGGCACATATCTGGCCGTGCAGCCGCGCGCCACCGGCTGGTGGGGCGAGGGCGAGCTCAAGTTCTATCTCGACGACGACACCGAATTCCCCACCCTCTGCGGCACCGGGACCGAGGACTATTTCGGCGGGGCCTGGAATTTCGACCTCGACGGCGCATATCGCCCCTACTCCACCGCCTATCTGGGCATGCCGCAGGTGCTGCCGCCGCATCGAATCTACGAGCCGCACCAGCGATTCGGCATGTACCGCTGGCACATTCCCGACCCCATCTGTTTCGAGTCCGGGTTGCGCGCCACCGTGCAGGCGCTGGGCTGGCGCGAGGACGGCCACTACCTACCGCTGGACCGAGCCCACGTGGCATCCACCGCCTTCTGGTATCAATCGCTCCCCTGATCCCCCGCATCTCCCGTAACGATTGTGGGACAGCAGAAAGAATGCGATTGCTATTGCGTAAAACGCGTCGAGCGCGTGGCACGCGGGTGCATGGTATTGCTATGCGTGCCTTGGTCGTCGAGAAGCCCGGACAGTTCTCGGTCGAATCGGTGCCGGATCCGCTACCCGGCACCGGTGAGGTCGTGATCCGGGTGGACGCTGTCGGGATATGCGGGACGGATATCCATATCGTCGAGGGCGAATTCCCGCCCACCCCCTATCCGATCGTGCCCGGACACGAATTCGCCGGGGAAGTGGTGGCGCTCGGCGCGGACGCGGCCGGGGTGCGGATCGGCGATCGGGTGGCGGTGGATCCGTCGTTGTTCTGCGGCCGCTGCCACTATTGCGCGATCGGGCGCGGGAATCTGTGCGAGAACTGGGGCGCCATCGGCGACACCGTGGACGGCGCCATGGCCGAGTACGTGAAAGTGCCCGCCGCCAACTGTTATCGGCTGCCCGGGCACGTGTCGCCCGCGCACGGCGCGCTGGTGGAACCGCTCTCGTGCGCGGTGCACGGATTCGATGGGCTGCCACGCCGACTCGGCTCGCACTATCTGATCTACGGAGCGGGCACCATGGGGCTGCTCATGCAGCAACTGGCCGCAGCGGCGGGCGCGGCCTCGGTGTCGATGGTGGACACCAATGCCGACCGGCTGGCCGTCGCCCGCACCCTGGGCGCGGACGCGGCCACCGTGTCGGCCGACGACATGGACCGGCCCGAGGGCTGGGAGATCGTGATCGATTGCAGCGGAACGGTGGCCGCGATCGAGGACGGGCTCTCGCGGGTGCGGCGCGGCGGCACCTATCTGCAGTTCGGGGTGGCCCCGGCGGCGGCGCGGGCCAGCGTCTCGCCGTTCCGGATCTACAACGACGAGATCACCATCGTCGGATCCATGGCGGTACTGCACAGTTTCGGCCGGGCGGTGGACCTGCTCGGCGAGGGCGTGATCGACGCGGACACCGTGATCACCCACGACTTCGCCCTCGAGGAATTCGGCGATGCCCTGCGGACCTTCCGCGCGGGCACCGGACGCAAGATCCAGCTGCATCCCGGACGGGCGGCACGATAGAGGGTGGTGGCCAATGGCGGTCGTTGCCGGAGTGGACTCCTCCACTCAGTCCTGCAAGATCGTGGTGTGCGACGCCGATACCGGAACGGTGTTGCGGCAGCGCCAGATTCCGCACCACGACGGCACCGAGGTGCCACCGGCCATGTGGTGGGAGGCGCTGCGCGCGGCCTGTGACCGCATGATGCGCGATGTCGAGGCCATCGCGGTGGCCGGGCAGCAGCACGGGCTGGTGGTGCTCGACGCCGCCGGGCATCCGGTGCGGGACGCGCTGCTGTGGAACGACACTCGCTCGGCGGAGGCGGCCAGTCAGCTGGTGGGCGAGCTGGGCGGGCCGCAGGCGTGGGCGGACGCGGTGGGCAGTGTGCCGCTGGCCGCGCACACCGTGGCCAAGCTGCGCTGGTTCGCCGACCACGAACCCGAACTGGCCGACCGGACGGTCCGGGTGCTGCTCCCCCACGACTACCTGACCTGGCAGCTGCGCGGCGGCGATCCGGCGACCGAGCCCACCACCGATCGCGGCGACGCCTCCGGCACCGGGTACTGGTCCCCGGCCGCCGGCGCCTACCGGACCGACCTGCTGACCATGGCCTTCCGCGGCCGCAGTCCCGCGCTGCCCCGGGTGCTCGCGCCCGCCGAGATCGCCGGGCACACGCCGGGCGGGCGGCTGGTGGCCGCGGGCACCGGCGACAACGCGGCCGCGGCCCTGGGACTGGGCATCGCGGACGGGGACGTGGTGGTGTCGCTGGGCACCAGCGGGACCGTGTTCACCCGGGCCGCGTCGCCCAGCGCCGATCCCTCCGGGGCGGTCAACGGGTTCGCCGACGCGACCGGCGCGTTCCTGCCGCTGGTCTGCACGCTCAATGCCGCCCGGGTCCTGGACGCGACGGCGGTCCTGCTCGGCACCGACGTGTCCGGGCTGGAAGTGCTGGCCGCGCAATCCCCCGCGGGCGCGGACGGTCTCACGCTGCTGCCCTATATCGCGGGCGAGCGCACCCCGAATCTGCCGCACGCCACCGGCAGCCTGCACGGCCTGCGCCCGCACACCATGCGGCCGCACCATCTGGCCCGCGCCGCCATCGAGGGCATGCTCTGCAATATCGCCGAGGCCCTGGACCGCCTGCCGACGGTCCCGCATCGAATCCTGTTGATCGGCGGCGCATCCCGCTCCCGCCTCATCGCCCACGCGGCCGCGACCATCTTCGGCCGCACCGTCACGGTCCCCAACCCGAGCGAGTACGTCGCCCTGGGCGCGGCCCGTCAAGCCGCCTGGGCGCTGCGCGGCGGCCCCCGCCCACCCCGCTGGCCCACCCCGCCGGGCACCGAATTCCACACCCTGGCAGCGGGAGTCGGCGCCGCCATCCGCCAGCGCTACACCGAGATCAGAGACACCTACTACCCTTGACGTCCTCCGCACCTTCAGAGGTGAAGATTCCTACCGTGCCTCGTGTGGCACCTCGGTGGGTTCCTGCTTCATCGGCAGGTGCCGGAACAGGTCGTCCCGGTCTTACCCGGCCTCCACCGACACCGCGTGGGTGTCGCCCAGTTGCCTGGGAGGCGTTTAGCCTCTCCGCCCGTCCGGCGGCGAGGATGTTCAGCGCGGCGTTCAGGTCACGGTTGTGATCTGAACCGCACACACACGTCCATTCCCGCACGTGCAGCGGTTTCGGCCCACTCACCCGTCCGCATGCCGAGCACATCTGTGACGATGGGTAGAACCGATCTACTCTGATGACGACGCGCCCATACCTGGCTGCCTTCTCTTCCAAAAGCCGGGTGAACTGGCCCCATCCCGCGTCGTGCACACTCTTGGCGAGCCGAGTCCTAGCCAATCCCCTCACACACAAGTCCTCCACATAGATCGCTTGGTTGTCGCGAATCAGCGTGGTGGTGTGCTTATGCAACCAATCGCGGCGGGCATCCCGCACACGAGCGTGAATCTTCGCCACCCGTACACGGGCTTTCGACCGATTCACCGATCCCTTCTGCTTCCGGCACAACGCCTGCTGCGCCCCTCGAAGGCGACGCTCAGCGCGCCGCAAGAACTTCGGCGATTCGATTGTCTTCCCGTCCGACATGACGGCGAACGTGGCGAGCCCCAGGTCGATACCCACGTCGGTAGGAAGCTCGGGCAACGGTTCATCGGCGACCTCCACGACGAACGACACGAAATACCGCCCGGCAGCGTCCTTGATCACGGTCACCGAGGACGGGTCGGATGGGAGGTATCTGGACCAACGCACCCGCACATCGCCAACCTTGGGAAGGCGCAGCTTCCCGCTGGGTGTGAGCTTGAAGCCGGCGTTGCGGGTGAATCGGATCGCCTGCCGATTGTCCTTCTTTGACCGATAGCGGGGCGGCCCCACTCGCGCACCGCCGCGTTGTCCGATGATCGATTGGAAGAAGTTGCGGTAGGCAGTGTTCAGGTCAGCGAGAGCCTGCTGCAGCACGACCGACGACACCCTCGACAGCCAGGCGCGTTCGGGAGTCTTCTTCATTTCGGTGAGAGCCTTCGACAGCGCCGCATCACTGATGTACGGGCGCCCGGCCGCGTGAGCGTCTCGGCGTGCCCGAAGTGCATCATTGAAAACAACTCGCGCACAACCAAACGCCCTAGCCAGAGCCAGCGTCTGGCCGAGTGTCGGATAGATGCGGAAGTTGTACCGCCGCTGCACAGCTCCAATACTATTTGGTTCCATGGATGGCGACGACCGTTTTCGCCCTGGCAGACAGGTAGTTTCGCGCCTGTATACGCATTTGGTTTTCATAACGAAGTATCAGCGCCCGCTGTTCACCGACGCCCATCTGCGGTGGATGGAGACGGTGATGCGGCACGTTTGCGAGGACTTCGAGTGCGAACTGGTGGAGTTCGACGGTGGCACCAACCACGCACACCTTCTGGTTCGGTTCCCGCCGAAGGTACAGGTGTCGAGGCTTGTCAACTCCCTCAAGGGCGTATCCTCACGACTCCTGCGAAAAGAGTTCGAGGGCTTGAGATTCGCGTACTGGAACGAAACGCGCCTGTGGTCAGGCTCCTACTTCGCCGAATCGGTCAGCGGAGCACCCCGATCGGAGGTACAGCAGTTCATCACACAGCAAACCCACCCGTCAGGAGAAGATATCCGAGCCACGACTGGTGAGGCATCGACGCCACATGACGAGCAGCGAAAGCTCCGAGAGCAACCTCAATAACTTACGTTCCCGTAGACGACCGGCCCGTCCGACAGGTAGTCATCCCAGGTCTTGTGTCGCGTGATGTAGTTCCGGATGGCGTCGCGGGCGATCTCCTGTTTGGATCGCCCTTCCATCGCCGCCTGCGCACCCAGCGCAGCTTCTTCGTCCTCGCTGAGCCGCAAAGTCCATGCCACCGCGAATTCATACCACCCCGGTGTCACCGTGTCTGCCGAACGACCGTCCAGTTGGCAACCATCACATGACGAACAGGTAGCCGAGGCCCGGGATACCTACCGGCTATTGCGCTCACGGCGAGTTCAACCATCGTCAGCACCGGTCGCTGAGTCGTAGCTTCACGCGGTATGACGACCGAGCTGAGCACCCCTTTGAACGATATCGTCGAGGCGACCGGCCGTGCGGTGGCCGCGGACCCCGCCCAGGCCACCGTGATCTTCCGGGCCGCGGGCACTCCGGAGGGCACAGTCGGCAGCGCAATCGCGCTGGGCCGCTATACGATTCGCGTGGACGAGCCGCCCGCCCTGGGCGGCGACGGCTCCGCTCCCAACCCGGTGGAGGTGTATCTGGCCTCGCTGATCGCCTGCCAGGTGGTGACCTACCGGTTCTGGGCGCAGCGCCTCGGCATCACCATCGACGACCTGGCCATCGAAGCCGAGGGCGACCTCGACGTGCGCGGCTTCTTCGGCTTGGACGACACGGTCCGGCCCGGCTTCCAGGCGGTCCGCGTCACCGTCCGGGTCAACGGTCCCGAATCCGCCGCGCGCTACGCCGAACTGCAGCGGGCCGTCGACGAGCACTGCCCCGTCCTGGACCTCACCACCGGCCGCACCCCGGTCGAGACCACCCTCGTCACCCAGTAGCAGCACCACCACCCACCGGAGGCCCCCATGACCGAGTCCGTCCTGCCCGAAGACCCCAGCGCCACCTGGAGTTTCGAGACCAAACAGATCCACGCCGGGCAGCAGCCCGATCCCGTGACCGGCGCCCGCGCGCTGCCGATCTACCAGACCACGTCGTACGCGTTCCGGGACACCGACCACGCCGCCGCGCTGTTCGGGCTCGCCGAGCCGGGCAATATCTACACCCGCATCATGAACCCCACCCAGGACGCGGTGGAACAGCGGATCGCGGCGCTCGAAGGCGGCGTGGCCGCCTTGCTGCTGGCGTCGGGGCAGGCGGCGGAGACCTTCGCGATCCTGAACCTGGCGGGGGCCGAGGATCACATCGTGTCGAGCCCGCGGCTGTACGGCGGCACCTACAACCTGTTCCGGTACACGCTGCCGAAGCTGGGCATCGAGGTCAGTTTCGTCGAGGATCCGGACGATCTCGAGCAGTGGCGGGCGGCGATCCGGCCGAACACCAAGGCGTTCTTCGGGGAGACGGTGTCCAATCCGCAGAACCACCTTCTCGATATCCCCGGGATCGCGGAGGTCGCGCACGGGTCGGGGATTCCGCTCATCGTCGACAACACCGTCGCCACCCCGTACCTCATCCAGCCGTTCGCGCACGGCGCGGACATCGTCGTGCACTCGGCGACCAAGTACCTGGGCGGGCACGGGGCGGCCGTCGCGGGCGTGATCGTGGACGGCGGCACGTTCGACTGGCGCGGTGGACGATTCGCGGGCTTCACCGAACCCGATCCCAGCTACCACGGCGTCGTCTACGCCGACCTCGGCGCGCCCGCCTACGCGCTCAAGGCGCGGGTGCAGCTGCTGCGCGATCTGGGATCGGCGATCTCGCCGTTCAACGCCTTCCTCATCAGCCAGGGGCTGGAGACGCTGAGCCTGCGCCTCGAGCGGCACGTGGCCAATGCGACCGCGGTGGCCGAGTTCCTCACCGGGCGGCCCGAAGTCACGGCCGTCTCCTACGCGGGCCTGCCTTCCTCGCCGTGGTACGAGCGCGGGAAGCAGCTGGCTCCCCGGGGCGTCGGCGCGATCATCGGGTTCGAGCTGGCGGGCGGAGTGGACGCCGGCAAGCGTTTCGTGGACGCCCTGACCCTGCACAGCCATGTCGCCAATATCGGTGACGTGCGCTCGCTGGTCATCCACCCGGCCTCGACCACGCATTCGCAGCTGACCCCGGAACAGCAGCTCGCGGCGGGTGTCACGCCGGGCCTGATCCGCCTGGCCGTGGGAATCGAGGGGATCGACGACATCCTCGCCGATCTGCGCGCCGGATTCGCCGCGACCGCCTAGCCGGTCAGAAGCGGTCGAGGGGCCGGATCCGCGGGGACACAGCGGAATTCACCTGCAGGGCGATGATCAGGCCGATGCTGAGGTAGGTGCTGATCGGGCACAATGCCACCGCCGCCGCGTACAGGAATTGCACGATTCCGATGCGGCGGCGGATGGCCGTCAGGTCCTCGGGGGCGGCGTCGGCGGTGAGCAGGCCGGCGCGGCGGGCGTAGCGCAGGGCGGCGAGTTGCGCGAGTCCCAGGTACAGCAGGTCGGCCCAGTAGACCAGCAGCGCCAGGCGCGATTGCGGGAACGCGGCCAGCAGGGCGGTCGCGAAGGGCACCATGCAGACGCCGAACAGGAACATCAGATGGATCCAGGTCAGCGTGCGGTCCGCGCGATCCATCAGGCCGAGTTGGGTCTGCTGGCCGATCCAGAACATGCCCAGGGTGAGGAAACCCAGGAAACAGATGAGGAATTGGGGGCCGACATGGGTGAGGGCATGCCAGACCGGCTCCTCGTCGGCGGCCGCGCCGGAGGTCCACAGGGCGCGCTGACGCCAGGTCTCGCTCTCGGGGACGTGCAGCTCCAGCACGAGCAAAGTCATTGCCACAGCGAAGATTCCGTCGCTGAGCGCGCCCAGCCGACCCAGGTCCTGTCCCGCGATGCGGTGATATCTGGCCATCCGCCCCACCTCCGTGTCGGACCCTAGCCGAGATCACGGCGCGGCGCGGTGTTGCTCCCGGGCGAGGAAGTGGGCGGTGGATTTCGTTGTCTCGTACAGGGATCGATAGTGGCGGTAGTACGGGCCGTAGTGCGCGGTGGTGTCGGGATCCGGTTCGATCGTGGCGATGATCGGGTTCCAGGCCGAGGTGTCCAGGCCCAGGGCCTCCGCGGCGAGCAGCGCGTCGCCGAGGGCCGCGCCGACGGTGTCGGCCGGAAGCTGTTGCGGCAGACCGGTGATATCGGAGACGATGCGGGTCCACAGGCCCCCCTTGGTGCCGCCTCCGACCGCCACCAGACGGGTCGCGGGGGCGCCGGCCGCGGCCATCGCCTCCAGATTGTGGCGGACCCCGTAACCGATGCCCTCCAGGACGGCGCGGTAGAGGTCGGCGCGCTGGTGGGCGAGCGTGAGGCCCGCGATCAGACCGCGGGCGTTCGGGTCGAACAGCGGGGTGCGTTCGCCCGCGAAGTAGGGCAGCACCAGCAGGCCGCGGGAGCCGGGCGGGACGTGGGCCGCCTCGTCGAGCAGTTCGGCGAAGTCGCTGCCGGTGAGGGACCGCAGCCAGTCGGTGACCGCGCCGGAGGTCGCCATCCCGGCGGCGGAGGTGTAGGTGCCGGGCCAAATTCCGCAGGTGGTCCACAGCCCCGGCTGCGGGCGCGGGTCGGCGAGCACCTGGGTGAGGAACATGGTGGTGCCGTACATGATCATGCAGTCGCCGGGGGCGCGGACGCCGATCCCGGCCGCCTCGGCCCAGGCGTCGATGGTGCCGGTGGTGACCGGAAGCCCCACGGGCAGCCCGGTCGCGGCCGCCGCCTCGGGGGTGACGCGGCCGACTATCTCGGTGGGCCAGGCCAATTCGGGCAGACGCAGGCCGGGGGCGACCGATTCGGCCCAGTCGGTGGCCCAGTCGCGGGCCATCAGGTCGTACATGGGGACGCACTGGCTGGCGGACTGGTGGTCGAGGACGTAACGGCCGGTCAGGCGGTACACGAGAAACGAGCCGGCCATCAACAGCATTCGGGTGGCGGACCACACCCGCGGCTCGTGCCGGATGAGCCAGCGCAGCTTCGGGCCGACGGCCTGACTGGTGAGCGGCGACCCACACCGCTCCAGCACGGTCAGCGGCCCCAATTCCGCGTCCAGTTCCTCGATTTCGACGCCCGCGCGGGTGTCGACCCCGTACAGGATGGCGGGCCGCAGCGGGCGGCCGTCCGCGTCGGCGGGCAGCAGGCACGGGCCGATGCCGCTCACCGCGAGCGCCTCGATGGGTGCGCCGTCCGCGGCCGCCACCAGGTCGCGGGCGATGCCCACGAAGTCGGCCCACCACACCGTCTCCGCGTCGTGCTCCACCCAGCCGGGCCGGGGCGTCGACACCCGGTGCGGTCGTTCGGCGCGCATGGCGACCACGCCGTCCCGGTCGGTGAGGACGCCCTTGGATCCGGAGGTGCCGATATCGATGCCGAGGAGCATGTCAGCCCGCCCGGGTGAACTCGTCGAGGGTGACGCCCAGCAGATCGCAGGCCGCGCGCACGGTGGCGCGCTGGTCACCGGGGACGGCGTGAATGTGGTTGGCGCCGAAGCGGGACAGGAAGTCCCCGGCGTCGGCGTCCAGGCGCGCGAAGGCGTGCGGCCACTCCCAGGTGGACTGCTTCATCAACGATTCGTTGGTGGCGTCGTCGTAGGTCTCGAACGCGCCGAGCATGAGCTGCATGCGGTAGTCGCCGTCGCGGCGGGTGAGGCGGGCGAAGGTCATCTCGCCGGGCGCGGCCAGGTGGTGCACCGACGCGCCGCCCGCCGGGAAGAAGAACACCTCCGGGTACAGGTGCACCCGGGCCAGGTTCTCGGCCGGGTCGTCGCTGCGGGCCGCGTACCAGGTGGCGTGCTGGCCGGAATTGCACAGATCCCAGATGTCGCGGTCGGCGTGATAGTGGCGGACGTCGGCGAAAAGCACCGGGGTGCCGGAGATCTGCTTGAGCAGCTGCATGGTGAGCGCGCCGTCCATATCGGCCTCGGTGGCGCAGACGTGCGGCTGTTTGGGCCCGTTCCAGTCGTACGGGTCATTGAGGAAGGCCTCGGTGATGTCCATGGTGGCGAAGTACTGGGTCAGTTCCGGCTGGCCCTTGATGCCGGAGAAGTCCAGCCGCCATTCCGCGATCAGGTCCCGCACCGCCAGGTACGAGCGCAGCTGCCGCTCCAGCAGGTCCGGCGTCAGTTTGACCCCGTCGTAGTGCACCCCGGCGGCATTGCGCTCCAGCCATTCTCGCGCCGCCCGCGCCTCGCCGGCGTCGGCCTGGTCGGCGCGGCGCACGATCTCCCACTGGTCGATCTCCTCCACGTCGATCCCGAACACCCGCTGCCATTGATCGGTATTGGCCACCGCCGTGTTCATCCCCATGGGCCGCCCGCCGAACCGCCCGAAGGTGCTGCCGCGCAATCCCGCGACCGCCGCCGCGGCCCGCGCCCGCACCCCGATCGCCGCGACCAGCTCCGGATCGGCCGGGTCGCCCCACAGCCGGGCGTGCTCGCGCCCGATCTGATCGAGGGCCCCGCCCGCGGCCAGCATCCCCACCATGCCCGGCTGCACCGGGTCGATGTTCGACAACAGCAGCAGCGGCCCCCGCAGCGCGCCCGCCGCCAGCATGGTGAAGTGCGGGAACGCCCACACCGCGTAGTGCAGCACGGTCAGATCCACCCCCGCGGCCGCCACCCGCCGGGCGACCTCGACCGCCCGGTCATTGCTCGCGACCGGCTCCCGGCCTCGAATCACGGTGTGTCCGGCGGCCGTCAGCTCGGCCACCAGCCGATCTTCCGCCGTCTTGATGAATCCGACGATGCCGCCGTGCACATAATCGCGGCCGTCGGAAAGACTGATCACGCCGATTCGGGCCATGGTGCCTGCCTCCCCGCAACGTTCTGATCGTCAGCACTGGGTGGGACTCTCGACTCACCGTCCAGAATCCCAGTTCAGACCGCCCGCCACGCCCGAAATCGGATTTTCGGGTCAGTCCGGGAAGATCAAGGGAGCCAGCGCGACTCCACCCTGCCCCCACCCGGCATGCGTCACCCACAGGCCGCCGTCATGGGTGATCACCTCGGCGGCGTGGGCCCGGATATGCCCCACGCGGTTGGACGTGTCGAAGTGAAAGGGATTGTCGCTGCGGAAGATCTCGGTGCCGACATAGTCCGGGCGCGGACCGATCAACAGGTACCAGGCGTCCCCGTGCCGCACCACGAACGGTGACTCGGTATTGCCCGCCCCGGTCCCGGTCGCCGGATCGATGTAGGCGATGCGGCGCTCGCCCCACCGCACCAGGTCCGGACTGGTCCGATAGGCGACGACATGATTCCCGCCGGCGGGGGTGCCGGTGGCGCAGTAGTACATGACCCACTCGTCGCCGACCCGCAGCACCATGGGGTCCCGGGCGTCGTAGCCGTCCCGGAACACCGGGCTCCCCGGATGCCGCCGCCAGTGGAACAGGTCGGTGGAGGTGGCCAGCCCCATACCCGTTGCGGTGCGGTCGATTCCGCCGCCGTCGTAGAACATCCAGTACCGGTCCCCGGCGTGGACGACGAACGGCGCCCACAGATGCCGCTCTCCCCGCTCCCGGTCCACCTCCAGCACCGACGGATGCTTGGTCCACGGCCCGAGCGGATCGTCCGCGGTGGCGTGCGCGAACTCGGTCTCGTCGAAGGGATCGGCCGGTTCCGGATGCGTGATCCCGAACAGATGCCACCGCCCCCGCCCATCCCTGATCAGCGAATGATCGTTGATGTACCACCGCTGACCGGCCTCGCTGGGGTCATAGATGTGCCGGAACTCCCCCGCCCGCACCGCGCCCATGACCCGCCCTCCATGTAGGACAAGAACTGTCCTAGTCGCCTTCGACACTGGATTCATGCCGGAACTCTCGCTGCGAACCCTAAACCGCACCCTGCTGCTGCGTCAGCGGTTGCACGAACGAACCGCGATGCCCGTCGCCGACCTGATCCGGCACCTCGTCGCGGTGCAGGGGCAGGAGCCGAACTGGCCGTATGTGGGATTGTGGTCGCGGCTGAGCGAATTCCGGCACGAGGAGCTGTCGGCGCTGCTGGAGGAGCGAACCGTGGTGCGCGCCACCTCGATCAGGCGCACCGTGCATCTGACCGACGCCCAGGACTATCGGTGGCTGTATCCGACCGTGCGCCCGGCGGTCGAGCCGACACTGCGCTCGGTCTACCTGCGCGATGCGATGGACGGTCTCGACATCGCCGAATTCGGTGCGGCCGGAAAGGAATTGCTGGACGGCAGGGCCGTGTCCCGGCGGGATCTGGGGAAGCTGCTCTCGGAGCGGTTCCCCGGACGCGGGGCCCGCGACCTGGTCCACGGTCTCGGCGTCGTCCAGCCCCTGGTGCATCACCCCGGCGCGGGAGCGTGGGGCGCGTGGCGGGGACGGTCGGTGTCGGTGTCGCTGGCCGAGCAGGTCGTGGGCGGGCCGCTGGCGGAGGGACCGGAACCGCGGACCCTGGTCCGGCGCTATCTGGCGGCCTATGGTCCGGCGACCGTGGGCGATATCCAGGAGTTCGCGGGGGTGACCAAGCTCGCGGAGGTGGTCGAGGGGATGCGCGGCGAGCTCCGGGTGTTCCGGGATGATGCGGGGCGCGAGCTCTTCGACGTGCCGGACGCTCCGATCGCGGCGGCGGATTCGCCTGCGCCGGTGCGGTTTCTGCCCGCCTTCGACAATTCCTGCCTCGGGCATCGGGATCGGCGGCGGATCATCCGCGATGAGGATCGCACCCGGATCGCGAAGATCGCGTCGGGCGGTGTGCCGATGTACTTGATCGACGGATTCGTGCACGGCCGTTGGGATGTGGCCGGGTCGACCATCCGGATCACGCCGTGGCACGCCCTGGCCGCGGACGACGAAGCCGCCCTGCGCGCCGAGGCGGAACGGCTGCTGCCGTTCATCACCCCGGGCGAGGGCGGCGACGTGGTGTTCGAGAAACGGGCCGCCTAGGCGACCAGCACCTCGCGCAGGCGCTCAAGCTCGGACTCGGTGAGGCCGTTGGCGAGCAGCCACGCGCCGGCACCGCCGTGCTCGGCGTGCAGGTTCGTCAGGAAGCCGAGCATGACCTCCGGGGAGACCGCGAGGATGCCGGTATTCGTCTGCGGCAGGCCCTCATACGACGGGAGGGCGTCGAGACGGTCGCGGACCTTCTGGATGCGCTCGTTGGTGAGGGCGTAGTCGTGGGCGATCGCCTCGGCGGGAACGCCGACCGCGTCCAGCAGGACCGCGGCCAGCACGCCGGTGCGGTCCTTGCCCGCGGCGCAATGGAACAGCACCGAGTGGCGGGCCGGGTCGATGATGAGGCGCACCGACTCGACGATGTGCTCGCCGCTGCCGCCGAGCAGCTGACCGTAGAGCTCGGTCAGGTCGACGCGGGTCTTGTCGGGGACGAGATCCCGTGCGGCCAAGGAGGACTGGGGCGACTTGCGGATCGGCAGGTTCGCGATGTGCACCGCGGAATCGCCGATCAGGCCGTAGCCCTCGCGCTCCACCTCGTCGGGCAGGCGCAGGTCGATGACCGTGCGCAGGCCCAGCGTGTCGACCAGCTGCGACAGATCGCCGGAGGTGGCCTGCTGCAGGGTGGACGAGCGCAGCACGATGCCGAAACGGGTGGTGCCGCCGCCGGCGACCGGCAGGCCGCCCAGGTCACGGACATTGTCGATCTGGGCGAAGTCGATCCAGCGGCCGGTCACGGCGTCGGTGGTCACGGGCGCGTCGGTCGCTACGGGCTCAGTGGGCACGGCCGGCCGCCGCCTCTTCGGCACGGGTCAGGCCGCACAGACCGATCAGGTCTTCGTGCAGCTCGAACCACACGGTGTGGTAGCTGTCCATGATCGGACGCGCCACGTAGGTGTGATCGCCCTCGCCGATGCGCTCGACGGCGCGGTCCAGGCGATCCAGGTAGCGGGACAGGCGCGGGGCCAGGCCGCCCAGGCGGGCGATCAGCGGACGCAGGGTCTGGTGGGTCCCGTTGAGGCGGGCCAGCACCGAGGCGTCGTAGTCGGCGTCGGCGTGGTCGTTGACCGTGGCCGGGTCCTTCATCTGCCAGTCGGTGATGATGACCTTCAGATCGGCGTTGAAGACGCAGAACTCGTCGTAGGCGGCGGTCATGGCGGCCGCGTCGACGGTGCCGCGCTCCTCGGCGAGCAGCTGCTCCAGGCGCGGGCGGCCCTCTGGGGTGATGCGGAAACCGGCCGGGGTGGTGGCGCAGTAGCCCGCGGTCACCAGATCCTCACAGCAGGAGGCGATCTCGGCGGTGTCGGCGAACAGGCTCAGCGCCAGGTTGTCGGCGTTCACCCGGCCCTTGATGCCGACCAGCCGCAGCACGGCCAGTTCGGTGACGGGAGCGTTCACGGCGGTCATTTCCTCCTGCTCGGCGTTCTCGCCTGCGGCGGAACGGTTTTCCAGGCGCTCGGCCAGCTGTTCGCCGTCCACGCCCGCCCACTGGGCGAGCTGGCGCACGTCGTCGAGCACGGACTGCTCGACCGGCTTGGCGACGACCTCGCCGGGCAGCACCAGACCGGCGCCGCCGTCGACGGTGACCTTCTTGCCGGTCAGCGCGGCCACGACACCCGGGCCGCAGCCGACCACGCACGGGCGGCCCAGTTCGCGGCTCACCAGCGCGGCATGCGAGGTGGTGCCGCCCAGTTCGGTGACGATGGCGCGCGCGGCGATCATGCCGTGCAGGTCGTCGGGGCTGGTGGTGGGACGGACCAGGATGACGTCCTCGCCCGCCTCGGCGCGGGCCTCGGCCTCGTCGGGATCGGTCACGACCACGCCGGAAGCCAGTCCGGGGCAGGCGGATTCGCCGCGGGCCAGGGGCTCCTGGCCGCCGGTGTCACCGGAGGCGGGGCGCAGCACTTCGCGCACCTGATCGGGGGTCACCCGGTCCAGGGCCTCGTCGGCGCTGATCAGGCCCTCCTCGACCATGGCGACGGCGGTGCGCACCGCGGCGCGGGCCGACCGCTTGGCCGGACGCGACTGCAGCAGCCACAGGGCGCCGGACTCGACGGTGAACTCGATGTCCTGCAGGTCGCGGCCGTCGTGCTCCAGCAGCTGGGCGGCGGCGATGAGCCGCTCGTGCACGGCGGGCTGGGTGACGGCCAGGTCGTCGAGCGGGCGCGGGGTCAGGCGGCCGGACACCACGTCCTCGCCCTGCCCGCCGACCAGCCACTCGCCGTAGACGGGGGTGTCGCCGGTGTTGGGGTTGCGGCTGAAAAGCACACCGGTGCCGGACGATTCGTCGAGGTTGCCGAACACCATGGCCTGCACGGTGACCGCGGTGCCCATGGTGTCGGCCAGGCCGCGGTGAGCGCGATAGGTCTTGGCGCGCGGGGAATCCCAGGACCGGAACACGGCCTCGATGGCGCCGCGCAGCTGATCCCACGGGTCGGCGGGGACGACGCCGTTCGCGTCACCGAGCACGGTCTCGCGGTACTGGTGCACGAAGCGGGAGCGGGTGTCCTCCGCGTAGCCGGGGTTGCGGGTCTCGGCGGCCAGCGCCTGCTGCACCGCGTCGGTCATACCCAGGTTGAGGACGGTGTCCATCATGCCGGGCATGGAGATCGCCGCGCCCGAACGCACCGACACCAGCAGCGGGCGGTCCGCCGATCCGAAGCGGCGGCCGGTGCCGCGCTCGATCATGGCGATGCCCTCGAGCACCTGCGCCCAGATCTCCTCGGCGATGGCGCCGCGGGTGGTGTAGTCGGCCCAGCCGTCGGTGGTGATCACGAACGCGGGCGGCACCGGCAGCCCGAGCGCCCGCATGTGATCGATGCTCCACGCCTTGCCGCCGATCTTGTCCCGCGACAAGCCGCACGCGCCGTCGAGTTCGACAACGGTGGTCGCGCCCGCCGCGAGGTCCTGGCGCTGCGCAAGCTCCGTTCCGGCCGTCATGTCACTCCTTCGAGATTCTGGATTCATTCGCACTCCAGCGCTCCGCCGCTGCTCGAGCGGCCTGCCGGGCAATATCCGTCCCCCCGACGGTTCCACTACAACGAGGGTGCCGTGTGACGCCCCGCACCCCCAAGTCCCATCCCGATGACCGGAATGGGTACGCCCCGGCGCCTCACCCGCCACTCGCTCGGAGGATCACGAGAACCCGCGCGGAGCGAAGCGGAGGGCCATCCAACACGGCACGCCCGGTCAGCGGGATGGCACGGCGAAATGAGGCAATCGGGTGAGGGGGCTGGGGCAGGATGGGCGGATGGATCGGCGGCACTCGGGCGGCATCTCCGCGGTCGGAAGTGTGGCGACCATTCCGGCGCTGGTGGCCGATCGGGCGCGGCGGTATCCCGAGGCGGTGGCCATCGCCGGACCGGCCGGACGGCTCACGTTCGCCGAGCTGGCCGAGGAGGCCGCGGCGGTCACCCGGGCCGCCATCGCCTCCGGGTTGGAGGCGGGAGATCGGGTCGGGCTCTGGGCTCCCAACAGCGTCCGCTGGATCGTGACCGCCCTCGGCATGCTCGGCGCCGGCGCCACCCTGGTGCCGATCAGCACCCGGCTGCGCGGCCCGGAAACCGCTGAGGTGCTGGCCCGCAGCCACGCCAGAGCCGTGTGCACCGTGCAGGAGTTCCTGGGCGCGGACTATCCGGCCATGCTCGCCGAATCCGGCCTCGCGCTACCGGATCTCGAGCACCTCATCCTGCTCGACGACGCCCGCGGTGAGAGCGCGGCGGACTGGGACATCAGCTCGTGGGCCGGGTTCCTCGCCCCGGGCGCGGTGGTCGAGCCGCGATCAGCGATCGAACGCACCGCGGCCGTCGACCCGGAGTCCATCTCCGACATCCTGTTCACCTCCGGCACCACCGGCGCCCCCCGCGGCGTGCTGGCCACCCACCGCCAGACCCTCGAGGTCTTCGCCCGGTGGTCCGAGGTCGTCACCCTGCGTCCGCGTGACCGATATTTGCTGGCGAACCCGTTCTCGCACACCTTCGGCTACAAGGCGGGCATCCTGGCGTGCCTGCTGCGCACCGCCACCATGGTGCCGATGGAGCGCTTCGACGCGGCCACCGCGCTCCATCTGATCGAGAGCGAACGCATCACCGTCCTGGCCGGGCCGCCAACGCTTTTCACCGATCTGCTCGCCGCCGGCCCCGACGACTACCTGCTCGGATCGCTGCGCCTGGCGGGCACCGGCGGCTCCACCATCCCCGCCGAACTGGTCCGCCGCATTCGCGAGGACCTGCGCGTTCCGGCCGTCTTCACCGCCTACGGCCTCACCGAATCGATCGGCGTGGTGTCCATCTGCCCACCCGGCTCCCCCGCCGAACTGGGCGCCGACACCGTCGGAAAACCCCTGCCCGGCAGTGAGATCCGCATCGTGGACCGGGAAGGCGAACCCCTCGAAACCGGTGTGCCGGGCGAGGTCACCGTCCGCGGCCCCAATGTCATGCACGGCTACCTGGACGATCCGGAGGCCACCGCCGCCGCCATCGACCCGGACGGCTTCCTGCACACCGGTGACATCGGCGCCCTCGACGCCGACGGCTACCTGCGCATCACCGACCGGCTCAAGGACATGTTCATCGTCGGCGGCTTCAACGCCTACCCGGCCGAGATCGAGCGAGTCCTGCTACGACACCCCGATATCCGCGATGTCGCCGTGATCGGCATCCCCGACGAGCGGCTCGGCGAGGTGGGCCGCGCCTACGTGGTCCCCGTCGCCGGGGCCGCCACCGATCCCGCCTCACTCATCGAATGGTCCCGCGCGCGGCTGGCGGGCTACAAGGTGCCGCGGGAGATCGTCTTCGCCGACGACCTCCCGCGCAATGCCGGCGGCAAGGTGCTCAAACAGCGCCTGCGCGACCCAGACTGATCAGTTCCCCAGCACCGGGCCGTCGGCCCAGCGGTACAGGTGCGCGATCGCCGGGTCCACGATGGAGCCCGGGATCTCGGCATCGAACCAGCGGTCGACGTGCGTCCAGTGGTACGGGTGCAGCAGGTAGTCGCCATTGAGGCCGTCGGGGTCGGCGAACTCCTGTTCCCAGACGTGCGTCCAGCGGGCGTGGCCGGGGACCCGGCTCAGCGACCAGGACCGGATGGCCGGGATGTGGGCGGGCATGGCCATCAGGTCGGATTCGAAGCGCGACACCGTGTCCGGGGACGTGCCCTCCCGAACGGTGAGCAGCAGGGTGCGCTTGACCCGGCGGGGCGCGTCGAGGCGGACCACGCGGGCGTGCACCGGGGCCAGCGGCACCAGATCGGCGTCACCGGGCAGGCCCGGCAGGACCGCGCTGGGCGTCGACTCGGTGGTCAGGTCCCACAGCGCGCCGAGGCCGCCCGCGCTGCCCGGTAGATCGACCCCGGCCGAGCAGTGCGCCACACCGGGATTCGCGGACGCCGCCGAGGCGAAGGCGGCCAGCCGGCCGTCGGCGTCCTCGGCGGGCGGGGCGGTGAGAATCACCCAGCGGGTCATGCCTGCACCTCCTGCACCGCCATGACATGCCGCTCCCTGGTCAGGGCGACCGCGTCGGTGTCGGACCAGAAGGCCGCCACGCCCGGATCGGCCGCTGCCGCCGCGCGCATGCCGTAGAAGTCGTAGATGCCCGGCAGTTCCCAGATGATCTGCACGGCCACCGAATCCGCGCCGGTGTGCTCACGCAGCACCTGCGGGGCGCGCAGGCCGCGGGCGGTGGCGCCGGGCAGGTAGTCGTCACGCCACCGGGTGAGCCAGTCCTCGGCCCGATCGGCGGGCAGGACGACGCGGTCGAACACGCGGACGGGGGTCGCGGGGTTCACAGCTTCGACTCCACGTCGTTGCGGTACCGATCCACGTACGCCGCAAGGTTTTCCACGCCGTTGAGCAGGGATTCCGGGCCGAACATGGGCGGGGTCAGCACGATCCGGCTCGCACCGGCGGCGACGTAGGGGCGCACGTACTCGGCGTCGAACTCGCGCACGAAGTCGAACGAGCCCGGCCAGATCGTCATCTCGACGGCATCCTCGGCACGTCCCGCCGCGACGGACAGTTCGCGGATCTTGTCCGCGCCGCGCCCGAAATCCTCCGAGGAGATCGTGTACGGGAACCAGCCGTCGCCGACCTTGGCCGCGCGACGCACCGCGGGAGCGCTGTTGCCGCCCAGCACGATCGGGATCGACCGCTCGGGCTGCGGCTGGCAGAACTGATCGTCGAACGACACATGCTTGCCGTGATAGGTGGCCGGAGCCCGCGTCCACAGTTCCCGCATGGCGCCGATGCAGTCGTCGAGCCGGGTGCCGCGTTCCTCGAACGGCACGCCGATCGCCGCGTATTCCTCCTTCTGCCAGCCGATTCCGAGTCCCAGCAGCAGCCGCCCGTCCGAGATCCGGTCCAGCGTGGCCGCCCGCTTGGCCAACACCACCGGGCTGTGCAGCGGGGCCACCACCATGGCGGTGCCCAGCTTCACGGTGCTCGACGCCGCCGCGACGAAGGCCAGGGTCTCGAGCGGATCGGTCATCGGCACCCCGATGCCGCCGCCGCCGGGCATCCGGCCGTCGGGCGAGTACGGGTACAGCGGCTCGTAATCCTGGGCCACCACAACGTGTTCCACGGTCCAGATCGACTCCAGCCCGCATTCCTCGGCGGCCGCGGCGAACTCCCGTAGGAATCCGCCCGAGGTCACCAGTCCGTCGAGATATGGCATGAGCATGCCGATGCGCATCGGACGCCTCCGTCTTTCCGGGTCCGGCCCACCCTGGGCCACCCGTCGATCGTGGCTGTTGCGGGGGTCACAATCCGGAGAGGTCCCGTTCACTGGGATCGAATATATCCGCAGGTCAGCGCATGTTTACACAGCAACGGCCAGTAGCCCCGCACCGGATGGCGCGGGGCTGCTGCACACACTCTCCCCTGGGCCGTGCCCCGGTGCGGAACGCACCGGGGCACGGGGGCTCCCGGAGAGCTGGGTTAGATTTCCTTGCGCATCTGAGCGGTCAGGGGCTTCATGTAGCCCGAACCCAGCAGGCGGCGCATGACGTTCATCGCCTTGGCGTCCTTGCCGATCAGGACGAGCGGCTTGTTCTTCCGGATGCCGTTGACGATGACCTTGGCGCAGTCCTCCGGGCTGGTCTGGGCCAGCCGGTCGAAGTTGGCGGCCAGGTCGTCACGGGAGCGGTTGGCGGCAGCCCGTGCCTTCCAAGCGATCTCGGTCTTGATCATGCCCGGGTGGACGCTCGAGACGCCCACATTGTGCCCGGCGATGATCATCTCCTGGCGCAGCGCGTCGCTGATCGCGTGCATGGCGTACTTCGACGAGCTGTAGCCGCCCTGGCTGGGGCAGGCCACCAGGCCGAACATGCTGGAGACATTGGCGAAATGGCCGTCCCCGGAGGCGATCACGTGCGGCAGGAACGCCTTCACGCCGTGCAGGGTGCCCCAGTAGTTGATGCCGAAGATCCACTCCAGGTCTTCCCAGGAGACTTCCTCGATATTGGCGGTCAGCGAGACGCCGGCGTTGTTGATGACGATGTTGACCTTGCCGAAATCGGCGACCACTTCGTCGGCGTGCGCGTAGACGGCGGCGCGGTCGGCCACGTCCAGCTTGTAGGCCCGCGCCTTGGCGCCGGCCTTCTCGCACAGCGCCACGGTCTCGGCGACATTGTCGAAATTACGGCCGGACAGCGCCAGCTGCGCCCCGTTACGAGCCAGTTCCAGCGCCAGCGCACGGCCGATGCCGGCGCCCGCGCCAGTGATCACAGCGACTTTGCCGCGAAAATCCTTCATGGTCTTTCCTTGTCTCGCACCGGGTTTGGTGAGGTGGGGGTTTCAGGGGAACCCCTGAGAGCCCCCGGAGTCGGGTTCCTACTGGGTGGTGAAGCCGCCGTCGGCGATGAACTCGGCGCCGGTGCTGTAGGAGGAGTCGTCGGAGATGAGGAACAGCACCATATTGGCGAGTTCCTCCGGGGTGGCCGGACGGGCGATGGGCTGATTGGCCGCGATGCTCGCCGACCGCTCGGAGGCGGCCACCATCTCGGTGGCCACGATGCCCGGGTGCACGGAGTTGACGCGGACATTGTCGGCCGCGAATTCCTGTGCGGCCGTTTTGCTCATGCCGCGCACGGCCCACTTGGAGGCCACGTAGCCGAGAATGTTCGAGTAGCCGATCAGGCCGCCGGTCGAGGAGATGTTCACGATGGAACCCACCCCGGCGCGGCGCATGGAGCCGATGACGGCCTTCATGCCCAGGAATACGCCGACCTGGTTGACGTCGATCACCTTGCGGTAGTCGGCCTCCGAGAGCTTCTCGATGGGGTCGACGTGCACGATGCCGGCATTGTTGACCAGGCCCGAGACCGGCCCGAAGGCCGCCTCGGTCCGCGCGACCACGTCGTTCCAGGCCGCCTCGTCGGTGACGTCGAGCGGGAAGAACCGGGCGGCGTCACCGATCTCGGCGGCGACGGCCTCCCCGGCCTCGACGAGCACGTCGGTGATCACCACCCGTGCGCCCTCGGCCGCGAGCTTGCGGGCGAAGGCCGCCCCCATGCCGCGCGCGCCGCCGGTGACGATGACGACCTTCGAATCAACCCGTCCCATGTCAGTTCTCCTGCGCTGCTGCGGTTTCCGCGTCGGCCAGGTGGTTGGCCGCAATGTAGCCGAACACCATGGCGGGGCCGATGGTGGCGCCCGCGCCGGCGTAGTCGTTGCCCATGACGGCGGCGGAGTTGTTGCCCGCCGCGTACAGGCCCGGGATGACGTCGCCCTGGTCGTTCAGGACGCGGGCGTGCTCGTCGGTGACCAGGCCACCCTTGGTGCCCAGGTCGCCCGGCACCATCTCGACCGCGTAGAACGGGCCGCGCTCGAGCGGGGCCAGGGTCGGGTTGGGCTTAACGGTCGGGTCGCCGTAGTAGCGGTCGTAGGCCGAGTCGCCGCGCTGGTAGTCCTCGTCCCGGCCGTTGCGGGCGAAGACGTTGAAGCGCTCCACGGTGGCGGCCAGCTTGTTCGCCGGTATGCCCAGCTTGTCGGCCAGCTCGGCCAGGGTGTCGGCCTGCTTGATGATGCCCGCGTCGAAGTACTTCTGGGGCAGCGGCCGCTTGGGGAAGTTGCCCAGGAACAGGTACCGGTCGCGGAAGTTCTGGTCGAAGATGAAGTGCGCGGGGATGCTGCCCGGCACCTTCTTCTCCTCCTCGTACATGGTGTGCACGACGTTCACGTACGGCGCGGACTCGTTGACGAAGCGGTCGCCCTTGGCGTTGACCACGATCGCGCCCGGCTGCGAACGCTCGGCCAGCATGAAGAACGGCGGGCCGTCGGGGTTCCGCACCGAGGGACCCCACCAGGCGTCGTCCATCAGATCGACCGCCGCGCCGGCCTTCTGGCCCGCGACGATGCCCTCACCGACGTTCTCGGTCGCGCCCACGGTCCAGCCGGTGTTCTGCGGACCGTCGATGTACTGCTCACGCATCTCGAGGTTGTGCTCGAAGCCACCCGCGGCCAGCACGACGCCGCGGCGGGCCTTGATGGTGACGGTGCGGCCCTCGTGCTCGGCGCGCACGCCGACCACCGTGCCGCCCTCGATGACCAGGTCGGTGAGCGGGGTGTTCAGCCACACCGGCACGCCCGCGTCGCGCAGCGACAGCCACAACCGGGCGGCGAGCGCCTTGCCCAGGCTGAGCGGCTTGGCGCCCTTGATCATGTTGAGCGCGGTCTGCGCGCCGACCTTCATGGCGGTCTTCTTGCCGGCCCAGGTGCGGGCGATCATGTTCAGGTCGTGGAAGTCCTTGACCGTGATCGCGATGCCCTTGGGGGCGGACATGGTCGGGCGGTTGATCTTGTCCAGATCCGCGCCGAGCAGACGGCCGTCGATGATCTTGGGCTCGATGCTGCGCCCCTGCGCCAGACCGCCCGGGAACTCCGGGTGGTAGTCGGAGTAGCCGCGGTCGTAGGCGAACGCCCAGTGCTTGGAGCGGGCGCCGATGTAGCGGAACATCTCCGGGCCCTGCTCCAGGAACGCGCGCTGCTTGGCCTCCGGAACCCGATCGCCGACAACGGCTTTCAGGTAGGTACGGGCCATCTCCGGGCTGTCCGGCACACCCGCGGCCTGCAGCACCGGGTTGTTCGGCACCCAGATGCCGCCGCCCGAGCGCGCGGTGGAGCCGCCGAACAGGCTGCTCTTCTCGATCAGGGTGACCGACAGGCCCCGGTAGGCAGCGGTCAGCGCGGCGGTCATGCCGGCCGCGCCGGAACCCACCACAACGACGTCGAATTCGAATTCCATGAATCTCGTTCCTTAGTAGCCGCAGCTGGTCAGCATGCCGCCGTCGACGACGAATTCGCCTCCGGTGCAATAGCTCGAGGCGTCCGAGGCCAGGAACAACGCCACCTCGGAGACCTCGACCGGCTGACCCCAGCGCGGAATGGGCAATTCGGAGAAGAAGGAGTTGCCGTCCACCCCGGACGCGCCCGCCACGGACGCGGTCATGGGGGTGGCGATACCGCCGGGATGGATCGAGTTCACCCGGATACCCGAGTGCCCCAGTTCCCGGGCGGCGGACTTGGTGAGACCGCGCAGCGCGAACTTGCTCGCACTGTAGGCCGACAGACCGGCCGCACCGACGAAGCCCTCGACCGAGGACACGTTCACGATGGACCCGCCACCGGCCTCGATCAGGGCGGGCGCGGCGGTCTTGATGCCGAGGAAAGCGCCCGTGACGTTGATGTTCATGATGACGTTGAACTCGTCCAGGCTCATCTCCAGGATGCGCTTGAACCGCAGGATCCCGGCATTGTTGACCAGCACATCCAGCTTGCCGAACGTGGCGACGGCCGCGGAAACCGCTGCCTGCCAGTCGCTTTCACTGGTGACATCGTGATGCACGTAATGGACGGCGGCACCCAGCTCGGCGGCCAGGGCCTTGCCCTCGTCGTCGAGTACGTCGCCGAACACGACCTTCGCGCCCTCGGCCACGAAACGGCGCACATGCTCCGCTCCCATGCCCCGGGCGCCGCCGGTCACCAGCGCTACCTTGCCGTCCAGCTGTCCCACCTGATCCCGTCCTTCCGCTGCTGTTCAACCGACGCTAAGTCCGGATGCGGAACACCGGCACGGTGTGGTCCCGGCCACTGAGACAACCTCATGACCTGAGGCTATGGGTGCAGTTGTATTTCGTTTAGGCATAAACGCCCGGACGGGTGAGTCAGCGCGCGCAAGGAGCCCCGGATGAAGTTCTCGATGATCTTCGAAGCGCAGATGACCGATCCCACCGCCGCCCACGAAGCCCAGGTGCTGCGCGACTGCGTCGAGCAGGCCGTGCTGGCCGACGAGGTCGGCTTCGACACCGTCTGGGCCGTCGAACACCACGGGCTCAAGTGGTACGCGCACATGAGCGCGCCGGAGATCTTCCTGACCTGGGTGGCCGCGCAGACGCGGCGGATCCGGATCGGGCACGGCGTGGTCTGCATGCCGTTCAACTTCAATCACCCCGTCCGCGCGGCCGAACGCGCCGCCATGCTCGACGTGCTGTCGGGCGGCCGCCTGAACCTGGGCGCGGGCCGCGGCGCGACCGCCGTCGAAACCTCCATGTGCGGAGTCGATCCCGACCGCACCTACCAGGAGGTCGAGGAATCGCTGCGGATGATCGCCGCCGCCTGGCAGGACCCCGAGGGCGAATTCGAATACCACGGTGAACTGCTCGACATCGGCCCGCACCACCTGCTGCCGCGGCCGGTGCAGCGTCCCCATCCCCCGCTGTTCATGGCCTGCACCAAGAAGGACACGCTGAAACTGGCGGCCGAGTACGGGATCGGCGCGCTGGTCCTGGGTTTCGCGGGCATCGAGGAGATCGCCGAACTGCGCCGCATCTACGACGCCGCCATCGCGGCCCGCACCGGCGAACGCCTCGTGTCCACCGTCGTCAACGACCACTTCGCGGCGCTGTGCCCGACCATCGTGCTCGACGACCGCGAGCGGGCCCGCCAGATCGGCGCGCGCGGGCAGCGGTTCTTCGCCCAGTCCATCAAGTACTACTACGGCGCGGGCCCGGTGCCCGACGAGGCCGTGGACCCGGGCGTGGACGAACTCGCCAAGATGCGCGAGGTCGCCGACGAGCACGTCGCCTACCTGCACGAAGCCAAGATCCCGGTGAAGACCGGGGCCACGGCCATCTTCAACACCGAGCACGCCTACGGCACCGCCGAGGACGCCATCGCCTACGTCGAACGGCTGCGTGACGCCGGAGCCGACGAGATCCTGTGCCTCATCCAGATGGGCACCGTGCCCCAGGAGGCGTGCCTGGAAACCATCCGTCAGTGGGGGGAGAAGGTCATCCCCCACTTCCGCAACAAGTAGCACCGTCTCAACTCAGACAGAGAAGGAAACCGAAATGGCTGATCTGACAGGCAAAGTCGCCCTGATCACCGGGGCCGCCCGCGGCCAGGGCGCGGCCGAGGCCAAGCTGTTCGTCGAGCGCGGCGCGAAGGTGGTCATCACCGATGTGCTCGAGACCGAGGGCAAGGAGCTCGCCGAATCCCTCGGCGAGAACGCCCGTTTCGTGCGCCACGACGTCACCGACTCCGAGAGCTGGGACGCCGCCGTCGCGGTGGCCGTCGACACCTTCGGCAAGCTGGACGTGCTGGTGAACAATGCCGCCATCTACACCATGAAGCCGATCGCCGAGACCACTCCCGAAGAACTGGAACGGATCCTGACGGTCAACCTGGTCGGCGCCTTCCGCGGCATCAAGGCGGTGCTGCCGGCCATGACCGCCAATGGCGGCGGCTCCATCGTGAACATCTCCTCGCAGTCCGGGCTCGAGGGCCTGATGAACCACTCCGCCTACGGCTCCTCCAAGTGGGGTCTGCGCGGACTGTCCAAGGTCGCCGCCCTGGAGCTGGGCTTGTCCCAGATCCGGGTCAACTCGGTGTACCCCGGACCCATCGCCACTCCGATGGTGCCCTACCTGACCACCGGCCCCGGCAGCTTCCCGACCCTGCCGCTCGAGCGCACCGGCCTGCCCGAGGAGGTCGCCGAACTGGTCGCCTTCCTCGCCTCCGACGCCTCGGCCTACATCACGGGTGCGGAGGTGTCCGTCGACGGCGGTCTGGCCGCGGGCAAGTTCATCCCGCGCGGCATGTAGTTCCGCGAACCCCGCAGTGACACAGCGCGATCCAGGAAGGCCCGTAATGACCCTGTCCCCCGAATGGCAGACCTTCGTCGACGCCGCCACCGCGGCGTTCCCGGCGTTGGGCACCGAGGTGTTCGACGCCACCGAAGCACGGGCCTTCCTGGCCGCCCGCCGCCCCGCCCCCGTCGAACCCATTCCGGTTGCGGGAGTAAAGGATCGCGCGGTGCCGGGCCCGGCCGGCGCGCCCGAGGTGCCGGTGCGGGTGTACCGGCCGCTGGACGCCGAACCCGTTCCGGCCATCGTGGTCTTCTACCACGGCGGCGGATTCGTGCTGTGCGGCTTGGACTCTCACGACCGCTTCTGCCGCACCATGGCCAACGAGGCCGGGGTGATCGTGGTGTCGGTGGACTACCGCCGTGCCCCCGACGCCCGCTTCCCGGCCGCGGCCGACGACGCCTACGCGGTGCTGCGCTGGGTCGCCGAGCACGCCGAAGCCCTGGGCGGGGACCCCGGCCGGATCGCGGTGGCCGGGGACAGCGCGGGCGGCAATCTGGCCACCGTCGCCGCCATCGCCGCGCGCGACAACGGCGGACCCGACCTCGCGTTCCAGCTGCTCATGTACCCGATGCTGGATCCGGCCTGTGATCGGCCGTCGCACACCGAGAACGCGGAGGGCTACTTCACCACCGCGGCGCACATCCGGTGGTACTGGGAGCAATACCTGTTCTCCGATGCCGAGAAGTCCGACCCCTACGCCAATCCCACCATCGCCGACCTCACCGGGCTGCCGCCCGCGCACATCGCCACCGCGGAATTCGATCCGCTGCGCGACGAGGGCGAGGCCTACGGGCAGCGGCTGCGCGAGGCCGGGGTGGAGACCGAGATCCACCGCTGGGACGGCACCGTGCACGGGTTCATGTCGATGGCCTTCCATCTGCGAGAAACCCAGCACGCCAACGCGACCGCGTTCACCGCGCTGCGCCGGGCGCTGGCGCGCACGCCCGTCGTCTGAATTTCGGCGTTCGTTCACGGCGCGACCGATTAGCATCAGCTGCGTTCGCCCGTTTGAAACGTCAGGAATTCAGTTGTCGGTTGCACGCCTCCTCCCGTCGGTCACCGGAACGGCCGCGATCACCGCGGCCATCACCCTCGCCACCTCGGGCATGGCTCTCACCACCGCGCTGGCGGGATCCGCCGACGCCGCGCCCCAGTACTACGGCACCCTGGCGCTGTCCCGGCTGAAGAACGCCGCGGTCTCGGGCACCGACGCCAACCGGGTCACCGCCGACGCCGCCGCCATCCGCGACTGCGCCAGCTACGACTGCGAGATCGTGCTGCGCTTCACCGACGGCTGCGCCGCGGTCGCCCAGGGCGCGGACGGCGCCTGGGGCTGGGCCGTCGGCCCCAGCCTCGCCGAGGCCGAGCAGAACGCGGTGGCCGGGCTGGGCCAGAGCGCTCCCCCGTTCCCCGACCTGGGCAGCGCCCAGCCGCGCGCCGCCCGCGTCGCCACCAGCGCCTGTACCGCCAACGTTCAGTAACAACGGCTTTCGCGGCGGCACACCGTGCCCGGCGAGGCTCAGTGCGGGTACTGGGCCTCGTAAGCCGCGCGCTCGGCGGCACGCCGCGCGGCACGGGCCGGGCTCTCCAGATCCTCCGGGAAACCGTGCTTCACCAATCGGTGGGCCCGGTTCATCGGCATGTAGGCCACGATGTAGAACAGCGCCAGCAGCAGACCGAGCAGGATCACCGAAAGCTGTAGCCACAGCTCGCCCGGCAGCAGGAACGCCAGCGCGAACACCGGCAGCAGCGGCACCAGCTGACGCACGATGTGCCGGGGCACCGCCCACGAACCGGTGAGGTCGTTGCGCACCCACTCGCGCAGGTCGTCCGGCAGCACACTGCCGAAGGAGTAGGCCAGCCACTGAACAGGGTTGGGGCGCTTCATTTCCGGTGTCCCTTCGTCGATCCGGCGCGCTCGGTGTCCGCCGAAACCGAGTGCCGCGCCGCGGCATTCACCCGGTTCAGCACATCGCGCAGTTCCTCGAGATCCGCCAGGCTCACCCCCAGCCGCGCCACCACGGCCGGGGGGATTTTCTCCGCCTCGGTGCGCAGTTCGCGTCCCGCGCCGGTCAGATCCACGACCAGGTTGCGTTCGTCGTGGCTGTCGCGCCGCCGGGTGATGAGCCCCGCCGCCTCCAGCCGCTTGAGCAGCGGCGACAGCGTGGGCGAGTCGAGCTGAATGGCCTCGCCGATGTCCTTGACCGACATCGGCGCCTCACCCCACAGCGCCAGCATCACCAGATACTGCGGATGCGTCAGGCCCATCGGTTCCAGTAGCGGGCGATACACCGCCAGGACCGACCGGTTCGCCACGGCCAGCGCGAAACACACCTGCCGGTCCAGCCGCAACGGGTCGTCGACCTCCACCGTTCCGCCCTCCTCGCTCGTCTTCGTTAGTGCAATAATAGTTAATGCACTAACCGTTCGTCGACGACCCGGTGGGTAATCGGCGTCACATCACTCCCGCGCCGCCCGCATGGCCACGATCCGGCCGGTGTCCATGTAGTCGCGGAACAGCGTGACCCGGCCGTTCTCGACCCGGATCACATTGACCGAGGTCCGCGCCCACGCCCGGCCGGTCCCGGGGCGGGTGACATCGACGTCGATCTCGGTGATGAGCGTGTTCGGATCCACGGTCTCGTGGATGACCGGGCGGATGGCATGAATCTCGATGCCGGACATGCCCGACCAGCGCTGCGCGAGGTACGCGCGGATCTGCTCGCGGCCCTCGATCCGGGCCGGCTCACCCGGAATCAGGAACGGCATCTCGAACACGACATCCGGGGCGAGCAGTGCCGCGAACCGGTCGGCATCGCGCGCGGGCAGCGTGTCGAAGAGTCGAATCACAAGGTCACGAGGGGTTTCCACGGAAGTGGTCATGAGTGCCTCCTAAACGGAACGTTGGACCCGCTCAATAATCGGGGCGTGCGCCCCGCTTGTCAACGCTGGGTAGGCTGTCGGACGTGACGGACAGACCCCTGCGCGCCGACGCCCGCCGCAATCGCGAGCGGGTGCTGGCCGCGGCCCAGGAAGCCTTTGCCGCCGAGGGCATCTCGGTGCCGCTCGACGAGATCGCGCGGCGGGCGGGCGTCGGGGCGGGCACGGTGTACCGCCACTTCCCCACCAAGGAAGCGCTTTTCGAGGCCGCCATCCTCGATCAGGTCGAGAAGATCACCGCGCACGCGCGCGCACTCACCGCGGCCGAGGATCCCGGCGCGGTGTTCTTCGAGTTCCTCGCGATGATGGTGCTCGAGGGCGGCGTCAAACGGGATCTGGCCGACGCGCTGCGCTCCGGCGGCGGCGAGTATCCGCGCACGGTGTCCCATGATCTGAAAGAGGCTCTGGGGATACTGCTTTCCCGTGCCCAGGACGCCGGGGCCGTGCGGCCCGAGATCAGCGTCGACGACCTGCTGACCATCATCAAGGGCGTGTTCCTCGCCGTCCACGAGGCCGGAGCCGCACCCGGATTGCGCGAGCGCACCTTCGCCGTGATCGCGGATGGATTGCGCGCGAACCACTGACCTGCGGGTACATACCCTGCTCGCAATCACTGAGCAATGGTCGCTGAAATATTGCGGAATAAACTGAACCATGGGCGAATCGCGCCCATGGTTCCGCAAACTCCGCGTGTTTCCCCGCCTCTGATGCTTGGATGCTCCATGTGCTGACCAATTGCCGCCGGAGCTGACACCAGGAGATCAGATTCGATGAAGCGTGCGATCCGCGCCGTCGCCGTCACCGGCTGTCTAGCCCTGGCAGCCTGCGGCAATACACCGAAACCCGACGGCGCGCCGCCACCGCCGCCCCCGCGGACGCTCACCATCGGCATCACATTCGATCAACCCGGACTGTCGGTCAAGGGCACCGACGGCAGACCGCGCGGGTTCGACGTCGACGTCGCGACCTATATCGCCGGGAAGCTGGGCGTCACGCCCGAGCACATCACCTGGCGCGAGGCCCGCACCGACCAGCGCGAAACCCTGGTGAGCTCCGGCGCCGTCGATTTCGTCGTCGCCTCGTACTCCATCACTGCCGCCCGCCAGCAGCTGGTCTCCTTCGCCGGGCCCTACCTGCTGGCCGGGCAGGACCTGCTGGTGCGGCAGAGCGAACGGGCCATCGACCAGCCCGAGGACCTCGACGGCCGCACCGTCTGCACCGCCGAGGGCTCCACCTCGGCCGACAAGATCCGCCGCAGCTTCGCCCGATTCGTCCGGCTGACCACCCGGGACACCTACCCGCAGTGCGTGGCCGACCTGATCAGCGGGACCGTCGACGCCGTCACCACCGATGACGTCATCCTCGCCGGCTACGCCGACGAACACCCCGGCACGCTGCGGCTGTCCGGACACCGGTTCACCCGCGAACGCTACGGTGTCGGGGTACGCAAGGGCGACATCGAATTACAGGGCCGCATCACCTCGATCATTCGCATGATGATCGACGACGGCAGCTGGCGGCGCGCATTGGAGAAGCACCTCACCGCCGCCAGTTACAAACCGCTGCCCGCGCCCGCCGTATTCAACGCCCCAGACCGCACTGTCGAGCCCGGCGACCCCACCACCCTCGACCCGGAATTGGTGCGGGCCGCCAAAGCCGTCGCCGCCACCTCCAATGCCCGCGACTGGGAGGGATTCCGCTCCCTGGTCTGCCCCGAGAACGCCGACGCCATCGACGAAATCGTTTTCCAATACACCCCCCAATACGACAAGAACCTGGGCCCGGAAATACGCAACGCGGGGTACACCAATACCGTCACCGGCATCACCCAATCCGACCCGAACTCCGCCACCTTCGCATTCCACGAATCCTTCACCAATGTGCCCGAGAAATACCGGCACTACTTCAAGGACGTCGACTACATCGGCGCCATGGTCCGGCGCGACGGCTCCTGGAAGCTGTGCGGGCTCACCGCCGACTTCGTCGAACCCTGACCGCGAAATAATGCGGTGCGCCGGGACGGGCGGCGCGCCTACCGTGAAAGGCAGTCGAAGGAAAGGACTGTCCGATGTTTCCCGTCGAGCTGCGCGGTACCCGAGCGCAGACGCTCATGTGGGCCCACGAGCACGAGGTCGGCGCCGCCGCGCTCCAGCAGTTGCGCGATATCTCGCAACTGAAATGGGTGTACGGCGTCCGCGTGATGCCGGACGTGCACCTGGGCAAGGGCGCGACGGTCGGATCGGTCATCGCCATGCGGGACGCGGTCGCCCCCGCGGCCGTCGGCGTGGACATCGGGTGCGGCATGGAAGCGGTGCTCACCTCGCTCACCGCGTCCGACCTGCCCGACAACCTGCACTCGCTGCGCTCCCGCATCGAGGCGGCGCTGCCGGTCGGCTTCGCGGCGCACCGCGAACCGGTCGACGTGAACCGCCTGAACGCCGAGGTCTTCGGCCAGCGCGCCGCGGGCACCACCATGCGCGCGGGGTGGGAGCGGTTCTGGAAGGGCTTCGACACGCTGGATCCGATCGTGCGGCCCCGGGAAGCCAAGGCCCACAACCAGATGGGAACCCTCGGCGGCGGCAACCACTTCCAGGAACTGTGCGTCGACACCGAGGACCGCGTGTGGATCCTGCTGCACTCCGGAAGCCGCAATATCGGCAACGAGATCGCGCAGCGGCACATGGCCGTCGCCCGCGAACTGCCGCACAACCAGGACCTGCCGCACCGCGATCTGTCCGTATTCCTCTCCGGCACGCCGGAAATGGATGCCTATCGGCGCGACCTGACCTGGGCCCAGGAGTACGCGGCCCGCAACCGGGCCGTCATCCTGGCGCTGGTATGCAAGGCCGTGCGCGATGAATTCGACGGGCTGGCAGTGCGTTTCGACGAGCCCATCTCCTGCCACCACAACTACGTGGCGGAGGAGATCATCGACGGGATGCCCATGCTGGTCACCCGCAAGGGCGCGGTCCGGGCCGGCGCGGGTGACCTCGCGCTGATTCCCGGCTCCATGGGGACGCGGTCGTATGTGGTTCGGGGCAAGGGGAATCCGGCCTCGTTCCAGTCCGCCTCGCACGGGGCGGGACGGCGGATGAGCCGCAACGCTGCCAAGAAGCAGTTCACCGTGGCCGACCTGGTGAAGCAGACCGAGGGCGTCGAGTCCCGCAAGGACGCCGGGGTGATCGACGAGATCCCCGCGGCGTACAAGGACATCGACCAGGTCATCGCGGCCCAGGCGGATCTGGTGGACGTGGTCGCCACGCTGCGGCAGGTGCTGTGCGTGAAGGGGTGAGGCGGGTCAGCGGCGGCGGAACGTCGCCGCTACACCCGCGCCCACCAGCAGGATGCCCACGATGAGCGGGAATCCGGTCTGCAACCACTGATACAGCGCGACATGCATTTCATCCGACAGGGGTAGATCGCCGATCAGTCGAAAGGTGTCGTCCGGGAAGATGAAATGGATGATCCCGGGCAACACTCCCCACACCAGCCCGGCCACGATGGTGCCCGCCGGGGAGTAGGCGGCCAGCGCCGCCACCACCAGGAAAAACGCTGCGGCCAGCAGGATCTGGAAGGTCGAGCCGACGCGGTCGGCGAAATCCCCCAGGATCGCCCACTGTCTGGTCCCGGCCGCGCCGCGGGCGGCCAGCGCGATCCCGACAGGGGTGATCAGCAACCCCGCCAGCGTGCCGGCCACCGTCCGCGACACAGTGCTGCTGCTACGGAACTGTGCCCCGGGCGGAGTCCACCCCGCGGGCGACGGAAACTTCTCCGGCATGTGCGTCTCCCTGCGCGCCCCCGGACGCCCTTCGTGCCCGGAACCCTATTGTCCGTCCGCGCAGCGGATTCCGCGCGATCTTGACGGCACCGCAATCAAGGCGGGTTCCGGCGGTGTCTCACACGAGCAAAGCCTGTCCGGTCGGGAGTATTTGCACCTTTGTCTCCGGCGCCAGATCGGCTGCGGCGGCCCGGAAGCGCTCCGCGCCCGCGCGATCACCCTTGGTCATGAGGCGGTCGCCGAGCGGCCCGCTGGAGAAGGCGTAGTGCATCGGTACCGCCAGGCGCGGGCGCAGCACCCGGGCCAGATCGGCGGCCTCGATCGCGTCCATCACCACCTGCCTGTTGAGTGCCGGGCGGATGCGCAGGCCGTTCACCGGCAGCAGGGCCAGGTCCAGATCCGGGAACGCCGGGCGATGTCGTCGAGTTCTGCGATGCGCAGGGTGTCCGCGCCGAAGAAGACGGCGTGGCCGTCGGCGCGCAGCACGAAGGTCACCTCGGGGACGCCGTGACTGGCCGGGGCGACCGCCCTCGAACCGCTGCCCGAAACGGCCGCGGCCGAACGCCTTTCGGCGCTGTGCCACGCCTTCGTCGACTACGGCGTCACCCACCCGGGCCACTACCGCGTGCTGTTCGGCACCGCCGGCACCCCCGGCTGGGAACCCACCGAGGGACGACTCCCCGGCCTGCCCACCATGGACCTGCTGGTCGGCGCCGTGGCCGCCGCCGGCGCACCCTACCCCGCCGCCACCGCCCAATGCCTGTGGGCGGGCATGCACGGCCTCATCACACTGCGCCAGGACCGGCCCAGCTTCCCCTGGCTGCCCCTCGACCGGTTGGTCGACGCCCTCGTCGCGGCGCACCTGGCCACCGCGCGCTGATCCCCGCCACGCCCGCACACGCCGCCGGTGGATATGCGCGGCGGGCGGGAAGTGGCACGGCCGCCGATGGCGGACAGCCACGTCGCGGCCAGGTGGCAGGGTCGGTCGACGCGGCCGGACAGGCTCCAAGGGGTGCGAAGTCGGCCGAAGAATCGGACGGCGGGCGTGGGGTGTCGGTGCGGTGAGGCACGATGGTCGGCGTGACCTCAGCCGACCCGAACGTCTCCGACCTCGAACTCGCCGACGCCGCCGCGCAGCCCGGCGCGCGTGGCTTGCGCGAGGATGCGGAGCGGCTGCTGCGCGAGCTGGCCGGACCGGCGGCGCGGTTGCGAGAAGACCAGTGGGTCGCGATCGAGGCGCTGGTGGTGCACCGGCGGCGAGCGCTGGTGGTGCAACGCACCGGGTGGGGTAAATCCGCCGTCTACTTCATCTCCGCGAAGCTGCTGCGCGCCCAAGGGCGGGGACCGACGGTGATCGTGTCGCCGCTGCTGGCGCTGATGCGCAACCAGGTGTCGTCGGCCGAACGCGCGGGAGTCGTTGCGGCGACCATCAATTCGGGCAATGTCACCGAATGGGACGAGATCCACGCGCGGGTGGCCGCCGGTGACGTCGACGTGCTGCTGGTCAGCCCGGAGCGGTTGAACAACCCGGACTTCCGGGATTCGGTACTGCCCAAACTGGCCGCCGACGCCGGACTGGTGGTGATCGACGAGGCGCACTGCGTATCGGACTGGGGGCACGATTTCCGGCCGGACTACCGCCGGATCCGCACGCTCATCGCCGATCTCGGCTCGGAGGTGCCGGTGCTGGCCACCACGGCCACCGCCAACGACCGGGTGGTCACCGATGTGGCCACCCAGATCGGCACCGACACCCTGGTACTGCGCGGCAGCCTGGACCGGGAATCGCTGCACCTGTCGGTGGTGACGATTCCGGACGCGGTGCGGCGCACGGCCTGGCTCAGCAAACGACTGCACGAACTGCCCGGCTCGGGCATCGTCTACGCGCTCACCGTCGCAGCGGCCCACGACCTCGCCGACGTGCTCAACTCGCACGGCCACCACGTCGCCGCCTACACCGGGCAGACCGACCCCACCGAACGCGAGGCGCTCGAGGCCGCCCTGCTGAACAACGAGGTGAAGGCGCTCATCGCGACCTCCGCGCTCGGAATGGGTTTCGACAAGCCCGATCTCGGCTTCGTGGTCCATCTGGGCGCGCCCTCCTCCCCCATCTCCTACTACCAGCAGGTGGGCCGCGCGGGTCGTGGCACGGAACGGGCCGAGGTGATCCTGTTGCCGGGCCACGAGGACCGTCAGATCTGGAGCTACTTCGCGTCGGTGGCCTTCCCGCGCGAGCACATCGTGCGCTCGGTGCTGGCCGCCCTCGACACCGAGCGGCCGCTGTCCACCGCCGCCCTGGAACCACTGGTGGAGCTCAATCGCTCACGCCTGGAGATGGTGCTCAAGGTGCTGGACGTGGACGGCGCGGTGCGCCGGGTGCGCGGCGGCTGGCTCGGCACCGGCGAACCGTGGGTCTACGACACCGAACGCTACGAGCGTCTCAGCGTCGCCCGCGAGGCCGAGCAGCAGGCCATGATCGACTACCAGTCCACCGGCCAGTGCCGGATGACGTTCCTGCGCGGCCAACTCGACGATCCGGGCCTGGTGCTCGGCACCCACTGCGGGCGCTGCGACAACTGCACCGGCGCCACCCAGGACACGGCGGTCGACGACTCCGACCTGGCCGACATCCGCACCCGTCTGGACCGACCCGGCATCGACCTGGCGCCCCGCAAACAGTGGCCCACCGGCCTGGCCAAACTCGGAATCCCCTTGTCCGGCAAGATCACCGACGGCCCCGAGACCGGCCGTGTCCTGGGCCGCCTCAGCAATCTCGGCTGGGGCCAGCACCTGCGCCCGCTCCTCGACGGCCCCGACGCCCCCGTTCCCGACGAGGTCTTCCGCGCCTGCACCACCGTGCTGCGCGAATGGGATTGGGCCCAGCGCCCGACCGCCGTCCTGGCCCTCGACTCCGGCGCCCGCCCCCTGCTGACCCGATCGCTGGCCGCCCGCCTCGCCGAGATCGGCCGCCTCCAAGATCTCGGCGTCCTCGCGTTGCGCCCCGATCTGCCCCCGGTCTCCGCCGCCAACTCCGCCCACCGGGTCGCCGCCCTCCACAATGCCTGGGAGACACCGGATCTCACCGCGGTCGACGGCCCCATCCTGCTGGTCGACGCCCTCACCGATACCGGCTGGACCTTCACCATGGCCGCCTGCCAACTCCGCGCCGCCGGAGCCGACGCCATCCTCCCCTTCGCATTGGCCACCCCTTCCTGACCTTCGGGCGTACCGTCGAACGGGGAAGGGAGAGAGCATGAGTACCGGGAACAGCGGGGACGAGGCCAGCGATCCGCGGGCGCGCTGGCGCAAGCTGCCGCCCGAGCCGGCACAGTGGATCGAGGAGGTCGACCGGGAGCATTCGGCCGTCGACTTCGGCCCGGGCCATGACCCGGACGGCAAGGCCGCCACCTATGGGGGAACCTCCGGGCCCTGACACGCTCAGGCGTCGGGGGTGGGCCGCCGGTTCTCGAGGTTCTCGATGGCGTCGACGTAGCGCAGCATGAGGCGCGCGAAGTCGAGGCGGTCCTGTTCCGGCCACTCGGCCGTGATGTATTCGAAGGCGGCGCGCTGCTGCCCACGGAAGCGGGTCATGAACTCCAGGCCCTCGGGGCTGAGTTCGAGGACGGCGCGGCGGCCGTCCAGCTGTGAGGGGACGCGCAGCAGGTAGCCCGCCTTGATGTTGTCGGTGACCATGCGACTCGCGACCGACGGGTCCACGCACATGGCCGCGGCGATGCCGCCGACCGTCATCTCCCCCGGCCCGTCCTGCCCGCAGCCCAGGACCAGGCCCAGCACCAGCGCGCGGGTGGAGTCCTTGGCGCTGATCGGGTTCTCGACCTGCTGCAGGACACCGCGGCGGAGCTTGCCGAAGGCCGGGCCGATGGCATCCAGCAGCTCGTCGGGAGTGCGGTCGTCCGTCGTCATCCCCACATCGTATCTGCATGCATATCGACATCTGCGTGCATATTGGAACATATGTGTTGACTCGCAACTGTGTGCATGACAGCATGCATTTCATGACCATTCTCGTCACCGGCGCTCGCGGCCAGATCGGCCGCGCCGTTCTCACCTCCCTGCACGCCCGCGGCCTCCCGGTCCGCGCGGCCAGCAAGGACCCCTCGGCCCTCGACCTCCCCGCGGGGGTCGACAGCGCCGCCCTGCCCGACGACCTCGAAAGCCTCACCGCCGCACTGAAAGACGTGCGCCAGGTCTTCCTCTACGCCGACCCCGCCGCGGCGGACACCTTCGCGCGGGCCGCCGCGGCCGCCGGGGTGGAACACGTCGTGCTGCTGTCCTCCTCCGCGGTCAGCGATCCGAACGCCGCCGACAACCCCATCGGCGCGAACCACCTCGCCGTCGAAAACGCCCTCGACGCGGCGGATCTCGCCACCACCGTGCTGCGCCCGGGCGGCTTCGACAGCAACGCCTTCGGCTGGATCGCGGCGATCTCGTCCGGCGCGCCGATCGAGCACGCGTACCCGGATGCCGCACTGGCCATGATCCATCCCCTCGATATCGCCGATATCGCGGTCGCCGCCCTGACCGGCAGCGAATTGCGGGGCCGCACGGTCACTCTCACCGGACCGGAGGCGATCAGCTTCCGCGCGCAGATCGGTCACCTCGCCGCGGCCCTCGGCCGCGACATCCCGATCACCACCATCACCCCGGCCGAGGCCGAGGCGCAGATGTCGCGCACCATGCCGCCCTACATCGTGAGCGCCCTGCTGAACATCTGGGCCATCACCACCGACACGCCCGAAGCCCCAGCCGACACCACCGAAACCCTGCTCGGCATCCCCGCCCGCACCTTCGAACAGTGGGCCCGCGAGAACGCGCCCGCCTTCGCGGCTTCCTGACCGCGGGGAGCCGCCCGCGCCACGCCGAGCGGCCTCCGGCGATCCCGCGCGGGTTGCCGGGTAGTCGCGGAAACCGCGGACCACCAGGGACTCGGCGCGTAGGATCGGACGAATCCCGCAGTCGCCGAACGATCCCGGGGAGTTCAGCATGGCGTCCGCATCACCCAAGATTCCACCGTTGCCACTCCTGCGCGCCGCCACCTGGTTGCGCGACAGTCTGGCCGTCCTGCACCGGCGGCTGGTCCCCGGCCATATCGCCCTCTTGGAGCTGGGGACGGCCGGATACGTCTCCCAGGCCATCTGCGCGGCGGCCGAGCTCGGCATCGCCGACGCGCTGGCCGACGGCCCCAAACCGGCCGCCGAGCTGGCGCGCACCCTGAACGTGGACGAGGACGCACTGCGCCGGCTGCTGCGCCTGCTGATCAGCTGGGGTGTCTTCGAGCAGCGCCGCGACGGGACCTACCAACTGACCGGCGTCTCGCAGGGGCTGCGCACCGATGCCGACGTGTCGCTGCGCGATCTGTTCGTCTTCTTCGGCTCCGAACTGCATCGCAAGCACTGGACGCATCTGGCCACCTCGGTCCGCGCCGGCGGGTCGCTGTGGCCGGAGCTGGAGGGCATGGAGTTCTTCGAGTTCGCCGAGCAGCACCCCGAGGTCGGGCAGGTCTTCGACCGGGCCATGACCAGCGTCGGCAGCCTGGCCACCGAACCGCTCCAAGCGGCCTTCGACTTCGGCCGCTTCGGCTCGATCGTGGACGTCGGCGGCGGCCGCGGCAGCCTGCTCGTCGACATCCTGCAACGCCATCCGTCCATGCGCGGCACCGTGTTCGACCTGCCGCGGGTAGCCGAGGGCCTCGAGGAGCAACTGCTCGGCCCCGGGCTCACCGGCCGCCTCACCGTCGAACCCGGCAGCTTCTTCGACGTCGTGCCCAAGGGCGCGGACGCGTATCTGCTCAAGCACATCATCCACGACTGGAACGACGCCGACGCCGAGCGCATCCTGCGCACCGTGCGCACAGCCATGGAAACCGAAGCGCGGCTGCTGATCATCGAGATGGTGATGCCCGAGCACGACCGCCCGCACCCGGGCAAGGTCATCGACCTGGAGATGCTGATCCAGACCCGCGGCGGCCGGGAACGGACCCAGAACGAATTCGGAAACCTGCTGTCCCGCAGCGGTTTCGTGCTCACCGGGGTCACCACGACCGCCGCCCCGGACTGTGTCATCGAGGCCCGTCCGACGCTGTGAACGAGGCGCCCGCGGGGCGTGTGCGGCGCAATCCACACGCCCACCGCGGGCTACCTCCTACCGCCCGGTTCCGGTAGCGTCACCGGCGTTTCAGGCGGTACGGCGGATCCGCGGGCCGACAACCCCTGCGGCCCGATCGGTCCAGCCGTCCGCCATCTGCGCCAGCAGGAACCAGGCGGCGTGCACTTGTTCGTCCGACACATTCTCGGCCGTCCTGAGCAGATGCACGGCGCGCACGTGCGCGGCCGCCATCGCATCCACCACGGCCCCCAGGGATTCCGCCCGCGCTGCACCCCTCCGCAGCGCTCGGCTCGACACCCACTCGTCGATGAACGTCACCAGCTGAGCGCGTAGCTCGTCGATTCCGCCCACGTCGCCGGAGCGGACCCGGCGTCGCTGCAGATGCAGTTCGGCCAGCGCGCGGGACCAGCGGGTGACCGGGTGGTCCTCGGGCTGATCCCCGATGTGACCGCAGAACGCGGCCAGCAGTTCGTGCCAGTCGGGCAGCAGCGGGTCGTCGCCTCTGGTGTCACGGCCGCTCGCCCGCCACAACTGGGTGCTATCAGGTTGGGGTACGTACATACCTACCTCCACGGGCGCTGCGGGCGCACCCGGAGCCGCGGGCGGCCGCCGGACCGCGAGCCCGGCGCGGCAAGGGCGGACCGCGCCGGATCCGGGCAACCGCTATCGGCGAAGGGCACATCTCGATGCGGCACCGGGTGCACTTCCAGGATGAACCGATCGCCGGTCCCGCCCACCGCCCTTCCCCCGCCCTCCCACTGCCCCTCGAGTAGGAGAACGACCGCCCAGTCTGTACGGTTACTTGCCCTCTCCCCCAGCGCGATTCGCCCGTAACCGGCGCTCGACTAAACCTTCACCAGGTCGTCGGCGTGCACGACCGGGCGCTGCATGCTGTCGGGCAGCACGGCCGTGGAACGGCCCTTCATCGTCTGCAACTCATCGCTGTCATAGGCCGCCACACCGCGGGCCACCAGCCCGCCGTCCGGAGCGATCAGATCGATCACGTCACCACCGAAGAAATGCCCCGTCACCTCGGTGATCCCCGCGGCCAGCAGGGAATGGCGACGCTCGGCCACGGCCGCCACCGCACCCGCGTCCAGATGCACCGCACCCCGCGCGTCGGCGGCGTGCCGGACCCAGAACTTGCGGGCCGACAACCGAACCGGGCGCGCAGCGAAGGCCGTGCCCACCGTCGCACCCGACAACGCCGCCGCCGCGTCCGACGCGGCGGCCAGCAGCACGGGCACGCCGGCGTCGGCGGCCAGCCGGGCGGCGGACAGCTTCGACGCCATACCCCCGGTACCCAGCGCACCACCCGAACCGGCGATCACGCCGTCCAGATCCGCACTGCTGCGCACCTCGGGAATGAAGTTCGCCGAACCCTTGCGCGGGTCACCGTCGTAGAGGCCGTCCACGTCCGACAGCAGGATCAGCGCGTCCGCGCCCACCAGATGCGCGACCAGCGCCGCGAGCCGGTCGTTGTCGCCGAACCGGATCTCTTCCGTTGCGACAGTGTCGTTCTCGTTCACCACGGCGATGGCATGCAGCGACCGCAGCCGGTCCAGGGTCCGCTGCGCATTGCGATGCGGCTCGCGGCGGCCGAAGTCGCCCGCGCTTAACAACACCTGCCCGACCACCCGGTCGTAGCGGGCGAACGAGGTCCCCCACGCGTGCGCCAGCGCCAGCTGACCGACACTCGCGGCGGCCTGCTTGGTGGCGAGATCCTTGGGCCGCTTGGACAATCCGAGCGGGGCCATGCCCGCGCCGATGGCGCCCGAGGACACCACCACCAGATCCGAACCCGCCCGCATGCGGCCCTCGACCGCGTCGGCCAGCTGGTCCAGGCGGCCGGTGTCCAGACCGCCTTCCAGGCTGGTCAGCGCCGACGACCCGATCTTCACCACGACGCTGCGCGCGGACGCGATGGCCCGCCGCGCGGCACTGAGCCCGTCAGCGCCGAGCTCCGCCGCTCCATTGGCCTGCGCGCCACTCGAACTCACTTGCACCACACCTCAATTCGCCCGCGATACCCACGCACCGTCGCACCCGAATTCATTGTCCGTCCGCACCGGCCGTTCGCCTCCTCGCGAACGGCCACGCGGCACTGTATTACTCGTCGTCGGTGACCAGACCACGGCGCACGCGCGAGGCGTGCTTGCGCTCCGCCGCGCCGATGCGCTCGGTCTGATCCAGACGCGGGTCCACGCCGCGGCGGGTCATCAAGGTTTCCACGCCCGCGGAAATCGAAGGCTCCCAATCGAAGCAGTAGTCCGCGATGGTCACCGAAGCGCCGGGCTCCGCACCCAGCTTGACCAGCTCGTCCTCGACGCCGAGGCGAGCCAGGCGGTCGGCCAGGTAACCCACGGCCTCGTCGTTGTCGAACTGGGTCTGGCGCACCCACCGCTCGGGGCGCTCGCCCACCACGATGAAGCCGCCTTCGACCTCAGGATCGCGAATCACGCGGAAACCACTGTCGCCCTTGATGACCGGGCGGATGATCGCACGCTTCGGCTCCGCCTTCGGATGCGCGGTGCGGTATTCGGCGACCAGCTCGGCGAGTGCGAAGGTCAACGGCCGCAAGCCTTCCCGGCTCACCGCCGAGATCTTGAACACCGGCCAGCCGCGCTTCTCGAATTCCGGCAGCACGAACTCGGCCAGCTCGTCGGCATCGGGGATGTCGGCCTTGTTGAGAATCACCACGCGCGGGCGATCGGCCAGATCACCCAGACCGGTGTCACCGGCCAGCGCGGGCTGATAAGCGGCCAGCTCGGCCTCGAGCGCGTCCACATCCGACACCGGATCGCGGCCGGGTTCCAGAGTGGCGCAGTCGACCACGTGGGCCAGCACCGCGCAACGCTCCAGATGCCGCAGGAAGTCCAGGCCCAGTCCGCGGCCCTCGCTCGCACCCGGAATCAGACCGGGCACATCGGCCACGGTGAAGGTGGTGTCACCCGCGAGCACCACACCGAGGTTCGGCACGAGCGTGGTGAACGGGTAGTCCGCGATCTTCGGCTTGGCCGCCGAGAGCACCGACACCAGCGACGACTTGCCGGCCGACGGGAAGCCGACCAGGCCGACATCGGCGACCGACTTCAGCTCCAGAACGACATCGCGCTCCTGGCCGTCCTCGCCGAGCAGCGCGAAGCCGGGCGCCTTGCGCGCCTTGGACACCAGCGCCGCGTTGCCCAGCCCGCCGCGACCGCCGCGCGCCGCCACATACTGGGTGCCCGCACCGGTCAGGTCCGCGAGCACCTCACCGTCGAGGCTCATCACCACGGTGCCGTCCGGCACCTTCAGCAGCAGCCCCTCGCCCTGCTTGCCATTGCGGTTGCTGCCCTCACCGGGCTTGCCGTTGCCGCCCTTGGCATGCGGATGGAAATGGAAGTCCAGCAGCGTGTGCACGTTCGGGTCGACCTCGAGGGTCACGTCCCCGCCATTGCCGCCGTTGCCGCCATCGGGACCACCCAACGGCATGAACTTCTCCCTGCGCACCGAGGCGCAGCCGTGCCCACCCTTGCCCGCGCGCACGTGCAGCTCGACACGGTCGATGAATTTGGACATATCGGTGATCATCCTCCTTCAGGACTTGTCGACTGGATGTGACGCCCCGGGCCTCGGCCAGGAATGACAGAAGCGGGGCTGTGAACAGCACTGTGTCTGAACAAAAAGAAGCGGGCCAGGGCTACTACAAACCCTGACCCGCTTCGGAAAGCTAGTGGAGCGAACTCCGGTGCGCCGGTCAGGCGTTCACCGGCTCCGGCACCACGATGTTGACGGTCTTGCGACCACGCTTGGTGCCGAACTGCACCGCGCCCGCCTCGAGAGCGAACAGCGTGTCGTCGCCGCCACGGCCGACGTTGACGCCGGGGTGGAAGTGCGTGCCGCGCTGGCGGACCAGGATCTCGCCGGCCTTGACGGTCTGACCGCCGAAGCGCTTCACACCGAGCCGCTGGGCATTCGAATCGCGACCATTGCGCGAGCTGGATGCACCCTTTTTATGTGCCATGACTAACTCCTCGTGCAGGGGTGACGAACCCCAAGTCGGATTACTTGATGCCGGTGACCTTCAGGACCGTCAGCTTCTGACGGTGGCCCTGACGCTTGTGGTAGCCGGTCTTGTTCTTGAACTTGTGGATGCGGATCTTCGGGCCCTTGGTCTGTTCGACGACCTCGGCGGACACGGAAACCTTCGCCAGCTTGTCAGCATCGGAGGTCAGCTCGGAGCCGTCAACGACGAGCACCGGCGCCAGCGACACCGAAGTGCCCGGCTCACCCTCGATCTTCTCGACCTTCACCAGGTCACCGACCGCGACCTTGTACTGCTTTCCGCCGGTCTTGACGATTGCGTACGTTGCCATCGGTCGGCTGCCCTTCTTTCTTTACAAGTGCTCGGCACTATGCTCACACGGCCGGTCACCGGTGTTCACACCGGCATCCGCCGCAGACTGGTCTGGGGGTATTCACCGCCGCCTCGGGCCAGAGGTTCTGCGAACCGATGGGCCCACTCACAGCACTAGTCACAACAGAGTGCCATCGCAGGGGGCAGCGACTGACCAAGACTACAGGACTCGCCAACCCCGACCAAACCGGGGCAGCCCATCTCTCGGCCCGCGCTGTCGCGTTCTTACAAGATCGCACCCGGCCGCCCCGGCAGAATCGAGTCATGCGAGCGACCGGCACCTTCAGCGTCAAGTCCTTCACCCCCACCGATGTCACCCCCGACCCCGCCATCGCCACCGGCCTGCCGGTCGGACTGTCGATGATGGAGAAGCAGTTCGAGGGCGAGATCTCCGGGCGGGCGGCCACCCTGTTCACCGCCGCCTTCGACCAGGAGAAGGGCATCGGGACCTACCTGGCGATGGAATCGTTCGAAGGCACGCTGAACGGGCGCGCGGGCGCGTTCAACTTCGCGCACTCGGCCTCGACCACGGGCGCCGATCGCCGCGACGGGTTCTTCGTCATCGTCGTGGGCAGCGGCACCGGCGCGCTCGCGGGCATCACCGGCACGGGCGATATCTCCATCGACGCCGACGGCACCCACCGCATCTGGTTCGACTACGAACTCGCCTGATCTGCCGGGAAAAGCCCGTGGCCCCACCGGATTCCGGCGGGGCCACGGTCGTCCGGCGGCGGGCGCTACTTCGCGCTGACGCTGCTGCTGCCCGCGGAGAGCAGCTTGGTGATGGTCTGCACGAGCACATCGCTCAGGAAGTCGGCTGCGGAGCCCATGGTATTTCCTTCTTCAGTCGTGATCGGACGCCCGGAGCCTGTGCGCTCGACATGGCCGGACCGTGAGCGATCCGTGAATGGCGTTCATCACCCCGGGGAAAAGCTGTGGCCCCGCCGGAATCCGGCGGGGCCACAGCTCATCTCACGCTGACCGGCTAGTTCTCGCCCTCCGGCGCACCGGCCGGACGGCCCGCGGCCCGGCGACGCGGGCGAGCCCGCGGCGGCACCACGGCCGGAGCCAGGTCGTCGAGGTTGAAGCCCGGCTTGTCGGCCTGATCACCGCTGGAGAGCACGAACACCGCGCCCTTGCTCTCGGTGGCCGGAGCCGCCGCCGTTCGCGCCACCCGGCGACGGGCGGGACGACGAGCCGCGGCGACCGGCTCGGCCGCGGCGGCTTCCACGGCGGCGACCGCCGCCACGGCCGCGTGCGCCTCGGCGATCGGCGATTCGATTCCCTCCGGCTCGGAGTCGACCACCGCGGCGGCCCTCGCGGACGCGGTCGCGGCGGCCTGCACACCGGACGCGGCCTGCGCCTCCTCGACCAGCTCGGCCGCCTCGGCCGCCGCGTCCAGGGCGGCGGCCTCGGTCACGGCCGCCGCGGCAGCGCCATTGGTGAGCGGCGCACCCTCGGCGACACCGTCCTCGTCGGGGTGATCGGCGTGGGCGGCCATGGCCAGTGCGACCGGGTGGGCCCGCTTGGTGGCGGCCTTCTCGGCCTTCTCCACCTCGTCCTCGTGCTTCTCGGCCGGTTCCTCGGCCACCGGCTCGACGGCCGGGGCAGCCTCGGCGGCGGCCGCGTTGCGGTCCTTGCGACGACGACGCGAACCCTCGCGGCGGCTCACGCCCTCACCGCTGTCCCCGGCCGGAGCCGAGGACTCGACCGGGTAGTTGTGCACCAGGATGCCGCGGCCGTGGCAGCTCTCACAGGTGGTGGAGAACGCCTCGACCAGGCCGGTGCCCAGCTTCTTCCGGGTCATCTGGACCAGGCCCAGCGAGGTGACCTCGGAGACCTGGTGACGGGTGCGGTCGCGGCCCAGCGCCTCGGTGAGGCGGCGCAGCACCAGATCCCGGTTGGACTCCAGGACCATGTCGATGAAGTCGACCACGATCATGCCGCCGATGTCGCGCAACCGCATCTGGCGCACGATCTCCTCGGCCGCCTCCAGGTTGTTGCGGGTCACCGTCTCCTCGAGGTTGGACCCGCCCGACCCGGTGAACTTGCCGGTGTTGACGTCGATGACGGTCATGGCCTCGGTGCGGTCGATCACCAGGGTGCCGCCCGAGGGCAGCCACACCTTGCGGTCCAGCGCCTTGGCCAGCTGCTCGTCGATGCGCAGGCTGCCGAACACGTCGACGCCGCTGTTGTCGTAGCGCTCGACGCGGGCCAGCATGTCGGGAGCGACCGTGCGGACGTAGTTCTCGACCGTGGTCCAGGCGCGCTCACCCTCGATGACCAGCTTCGAGAAGTCCTCGTTGAACAGGTCGCGGACCACCTTGACCAGCAGGTCCGGCTCCTCGTACAGGGTCTTCGGCGCGCCGGAGCCCTGCTTGGACTGCTCCTCGATGGTGCGCCAGGTCGCCTGCAGCCGTTCCACGTCGCGGGCCAGCTCCGGCTCGGAGACGCCCTCGGACGCGGTGCGGATGATCACGCCCGCGTCCTGCGGCACGATGTCGCGCAGGATCTCCTTGAGCCGCTTGCGCTCGGTGTCGGGCAGCTTGCGCGAGATACCGGTCGACGAACCACCCGGCACGTACACCAGGAAGCGGCCGGCCAGGCTGATCTGCGTGGTCAGGCGAGCGCCCTTGTGGCCCACCGGATCCTTCGACACCTGCACCAGCACGGTGTCACCGGGCTTGAGCGCCTGCTCGATCTTGCGCTCCTTGCCGCCCAGACCGGCGGCCTCCCAGTTCACCTCGCCCGCGTACAGCACGCCGTTGCGGCCGCGGCCGATGTCGACGAAGGCGGCCTCCATCGACGGCAGCACGTTCTGCACCTTGCCCAGGTACACATTGCCGACCATGGACGCCGAGCCCGTGGAGGTCACGAAGTGCTCGACCAGGATGTTGTCCTCGAGCACCGCCACCTGGGTGGTGGAGGCCGGGTGGTCGGCGAAGTGCTTCTCGCGCACCACCATCACCCGGTCCACCGCCTCACGGCGGGCCAGGAACTCCGACTCGGTCAGGATCGGCGGACGGCGGCGGCCGGCCTCGCGACCGTCGCGGCGGCGCTGGCGCTTGGCCTCCAGGCGGGTCGAACCGCTGATGCCCTGCACCTCGTCGACCTGGGCGCGGCGCTTGCTGCGCGGCTCACGCTCGTGCACGACGGTGTTCGGCGGATCGTCCTCGGAGACCTCGGGCTCGTTGTCGTCCCCGCCCTTGCGGCGACGACGGCGACGGCGGCGACGGCTGCTCGAACCCTCGGGCACGCCCGCGTCGTCGTCCTCGTCGGCGGTGTCGGTCTCGGCGGATTCGGCCGACTCGTCCTCGGCCTCGGACTCGTCGCCGTCCTCGCCCTCGGCGTCCCCGTGCTGCTCGCCCCGGCCCCGGCCGCGGCCGCGACGGCCCCGGCGACGGCGGCGCGAGGTGCCCTCACGCTGCTCGCGATCCTGATCGCCGTCCCAGTCGCCCTCGTCCTCGGCGTCCTCGGCGGCGGTCTCCTCGGTGACCGCGGTGTCCTCGGTGACCTTCTCCTCGGCCACCGGCTCCTCGGCGCGCGGCTTGCGCTCGCGCCGCTTGCGGCGGGTCTCCTCGACCGCGGTGGCGTCCGGCGACAGGAACAGCGGCGCCGCGACGACGGCGGACGGCTGGTACTGGACCTGTTCCTCGGCCTGCGCCTCGCTCAGGAAGGGGCTGGCGAACAGGGTGGTCTGCGCGGTGGCGGACGGGGCGGCGGCCTCGGCGGCCTCCACTTCCTCGGCGGCCAGTTCGTCGGCGGCCCGGTCGTCGGCCGCGGCGATGGCGGCGTCGACGGTGGTCTCCGCGATCGGTTCGGGTCCGGCGGGGGCGGCCTCGACATCACGCGGTCCGAAGGCGTCGCGCACGGTCTCGGCGACGGTCCGGTCCAGGCTGGATTGCGGGCTTCTCGCCTGCGCGCCCATCTCGGTCAGGTGGGCCAGAATACGTTTGCTGGTGGTGCCCAGCAGCTTCGCCAGTGCGTGCACTCGGATCCGTTCCGGCAATTGTCCGGCAGCCGGGGTGATCTGAGCGCCCCCTTCACCGTTCACCTGCGATGCGTCCTGCGGCTCTTGATCGGCCACGAAATCTCCTCGGGGCCCCCGGGCGCGTTCCTCCGAGGAGTGACGCGGCCGACGCGGGGGCGCTGTCTTGTTGGCCTCACGCCCGGGGGCGCGAGATCGTAAGTCTTCGCGCCGCGTGGCCCGTTATCACCGGTATCTCGTCGTTCGGGCTAACAGTTCACGTGGCGCCTGGTTGGTTGGCTCAACGCCGTGTCACGAGCGTTCATCCAGCGTGCCTGCCCGGCGGCCGAGTCTTGGAGCCGTCGGCGGCAGCGATGATCGTCCGTCGCTCCGCGGTGTCAATCGGAGGTGAACGATGCCTGCCGCAAACGGCCGGCGTCGGTCACTTCCAGAGCCAGTATCCCACACCGTGCCGGGGCGTCGTGCCCACGCGGCCCGGAGCGGCCTCGCGAGTCTCGCGAGCGGCCGCTGGGTGGCGGGTCCGGGGGCGTGGCCCCGGACCCGGCCGAGGAGGAAGCGGGAGCAAACGCTCCCGGAAGATCAGTGCGCGAACCCGGGGAACCAGATGTCGATCTCACGCTTGGCGGACTCGGGCGAGTCCGAGCCGTGCACGAGGTTGAACTGGGTCTCGAGGGCGTAGTCGCCGCGGATGCTGCCCGGGACGGCCTTCTCGACCGGGTCGGTGCCGCCGGCGATCTGGCGGAAGGCGGCGATGGCGCGCTCACCCTCGAGCACGGCCGCGACGACCGGGCCGGAGGTGATGAACTCGATCAGGGAACCGAAGAACGGACGCTCGGCGTGCTCGGCGTAGTGGACGACAGCCACTTCCTCGGAGACGTTCACGAGCTTCATGGCCGCGAGCTTCAGGCCCTTGCGCTCGATGCGGGTGATGATCTCCCCGACGAGGCCACGGGCCACGCCGTCGGGCTTGATGAGTACCAAGGTCTGCTCAGTCACCCGTGAAGCCTAACCGTCGCTTGCTCGGCAGGAAAAACGCAGGCCGGGGCGGATGCCCCGGCCTGCCCGATTCGGCGGCGCTACTCAGGCCCCCGACATGCGCTGGCTGGGCAGGGTTCCCGCCTCCATGCGCTTCTTCACGTCCGAGCGCAGGAACAGCACGAAGACCCATACGGCGACGAACACCACACCGATCACCAGGATCGAGATGTGGATGAAGCCGCCCAGCAGCAGAGCCACCTGCAGGGCCAGGTTGAACGGGATGGCCCAGGAGCGGCGCTGCACGCCGGCGCCCAGGAACATGACCACGGCCAGGCCCACCACGTAGAGCACCGACCACCAGCGCAGGCCGCCGCCGACCGCGCTGATCACCGGCAGCGCGAGCAGCACGGTGATGGCCTCCAGGACCAGGGTCCCGGCCATGACGCCGCGCAGGCCCTTCCACGGGTCGGTGGCGGGGGGCGGGACCTCGGGGGTGGCGTCGCTCATGCGGGATCCTTTCCGAAGAGGCTGCGGGCGGACCCGGCGGTGACGACCGAGCCGGTGATGACTATGCCCGCGCCCGAGACCAGTTCGCCGTCCTCCCCGCCTTCGGCGAGGGCGATGGCGGTTTCGATGGCGTCGGCCAGGTCGTGGGCGACGGCCACGCGTTCGTCGCCGAAGCGCTGGACCGCGAGGTTGGCCAGGTCGTCGACGGGCAGGGCGCGCGGGGAGCCGTTCTCGGTGACGACGATCTCGTCGAAGACCGGTTCCAGGGCGTCGAGGATGCCGCCCGCGTCCTTGTCGCCCAGCACCGCGATCACTCCGACCAGTTTGCGGAAGTCGAACTCGCTGGTGAGGGTCGCGGCCAGCGCCTTGGCGCCGTGCGGGTTGTGGGCGGCGTCGATGAAGATGGTGGGCGCGCTGCGCATGCGCTCCATGCGGCCCGGGCTGAGCACGGCCGCGAATCCGGCTCGCACCGCGTCGATGTCGAGCTGGCGGGACGCGCCCGCACCGAAGAACGCCTCGACCGCGGCCAGCGCCAGCACGGCGTTGCGAGCCTGGTGTTCGCCGTGCATGGGCAGGAAGATCTCGTCGTAGACGCCGCCCAGGCCCTGGAGTTCGAGCATCTGGCCGCCGATGGCGACGCGACGCGAAAGTACTTGGAACTCCGAGCCTTCGCGCGCGACCGCGGCGTCGACCTCCACCGCCCGGCGCAGCAGGACGTCCATGACCTCGGGTTCCTGCTGGGCGATGACGGCGACGGTGTCGCGCGGGGACAGTTCGTCCTCGGGGGCCTTCTTGATGATCCCGGCCTTCTCCCCCGCGATGGAGGTGAGGTCGGGGCCGAGGTATTCGGTGTGGTCGAGACCGATGGGGGTGATGACGGCGACCTGGCCGTCGATCACATTGGTGGCGTCCCAGCGGCCGCCCAGTCCGGTCTCCACCACGGCCACGTCGACCGGCGCTTCGGCGAAGGCCGCGTAGGCCATTCCGGTGAGCACCTCGAACTTCGACATGGCCGGGCCACCCGCGGCTGTGGACTGCGCGTCGATCATCTCGATGTACGGCAGCAGCTCGCGGTACACCTCGACGTAGCGCCCCGGCGTGATGGGCGCGTTGTCGATGGCGATGCGCTCGGTCGCCAGCTGCAGGTGCGGGCTGGTGATCCGGCCGGTGCGCCGGTGCAGTGCGGTGAGCAGCGAGTCGATCATGCGGGTGACCGAGGTCTTGCCGTTGGTGCCCGCGATGTGGATGGCCGGATAGGACTGCTGGGGCGAGCCCAGCAGGTCCATCAGCGTCGCGATCCGGGACAGCGACGGCTCGATCTTGGTCTCCGGCCAGCGCTGGTCGAGTTCGGCCTCGACCAGCGCCATTTCGGCGAGATCCACCGGGGAGGTGCCGTGGGACAGCGAGCCCTCCGCGTACTGACGCTCCGGTTCGTCGTTCACTGGGCGGCCAGCTTGGCGATCTCGGCCAGACGTGCGGTGACGCGCTCGACGTCGCCCTCGGCGATCTCCTTGCGCGCCTTGATCTTCGCGACCACCTCGTCGGGGGCCTTGGCCAGGAAGGCCTCGTTGCCGAGCTTGCCGTTGGTGCCGGCGAGCTCCTTCTGCGCGGCGGCGAGGTCCTTCTCCAGGCGGCGGCGTTCGGCGTCGAGGTCGACGGTGCCGGACGTGTCGATCTCGACGGTCACGGTGGCGGCGGACAGGCGCACCTCCAGCGACGCGGTGGCGGCGAAGTCGTCACCGGCGGCGGTGAGCTTGGCCAGGTTGGCGATTCCGGCTTCCTGCGCGAACAGGTCGGCGGTATCGATGCCGATCAGCTTCGCCGCCACCTTCTGGCTGTCGGCCAGGCCCTGGTCGGCGCGGAAGCGGCGGATCTCGGTGATCAGCTTCTGGGTGTCGGCGACGCGGCGGGCGGCCGCGGCGTCGGCGGTCGCGCCGGAGACGGCCGGCCAGGAGGAGATGACGATGGACTCGCCCTCCGCGCCGTCGGTGAGGGCCTGCCAGAGGGTCTCGGTGACGAAGGGGACGGCCGGGTGCAGCAGGCGCAGCACGGCGTCGAGGACGGTGCCGAGCACGACGCGGGTACTGGCGGCGCGCTCCTCGGAGTCGGCGAACTGGACCTTCGCCAATTCCAGGTACCAGCTGCAGAATTCGTCCCACGCGAAGTGGTAGAGCCCTTCGAGGGCCTTGCTGAACTCGTAGCGGTCCAGGGCGCCGTCGACCTCGGCGATGACCTCGTCGAGGCGGTCCAGGATCCACAGGTCGCTGTCGGTGAGGGTGTCGCGGGCGGGCAGTTCGCCCGGCTGCGCGCCGTTCATGAGCGCGAACTTGGTGGCGTTGAACAGCTTGGTGATGAAGCTGCGCGAGGCGGTGACGTGCGCGGTGCCGACCGAGAGGTCGCCGCCGGGCTGGGCGCCGCGGGCCAGGGTGAAGCGGGTGGCGTCGGCGCCGTACTCGTTGATCCAGTCCAGCGGGTCGATGCCGTTGCCGCGCGACTTCGACATCTTCTTGCCGTGTTCGTCGCGAATCAGGCCGTGCAGGAACACATCCTGGAACGGGACCTGCTTGGCGTCCTTGCCCGCGGTGAGCACCGGGTCGTCGGAGACGAACATGCCGAACATCATCATCCGGGCGACCCAGAAGAAGAGGATGTCGTAGCCGGTGACCAGCACGCTGGTGGGATAGAACTTCTGGAGTTCCTCGGTCGAGTCGGGCCAGCCCATGGTGGAGAAGGGCCACAGGCCCGAGGAGAACCAGGTGTCGAGCACGTCCGGGTCCTGGACGTAGCCCTCGGGGGCCTGCTCGTCGGGTCCGACGCAGACGATCTCACCCTCGGGGCCGTACCAGATCGGGATGCGGTGGCCCCACCACAGCTGGCGGGAGATGTTCCAGTCGTGCATGTTGTCGACCCACTCGAACCAGCGCGGTTCCTGGCCGGCCGGGTGGATCTTCACGTCGCCGTTGCGGACCGCGTCGCCGGCGGCCTTGGCGATGCCCTCGACCTTGACCCACCACTGCATGGACAGGCGGGGTTCGATGGGTTCGCCGGAGCGCTCGGAGTGGCCGACCTGGTGGATGTAGGGGTACTTGCGGCCGACCACGCGGCCCTCGGACTCGAGCCGCTCGCGGATCTTGACCCGGGCCTCGAAGCGGTCCATGCCGTCGAATTCGGTTCCGCTGTCGGCGATCTTGCCGGTGATGTCCATGATGGTCGGCATGGGCAGGTTGTGGCGCAGGCCGAGCTCGAAGTCGTTGGGGTCGTGCGCCGGGGTGATCTTGACCGCACCGGAGCCGAATTCGGGGTCCACGTAGTCGTCGGCCACGATCGGGATCTGGCGGCCGGTGATCGGGTGGTACACGGTGGTGCCGATGAGGGCCTGGTAGCGCTCGTCGTCGGGGTGCACCGCGACGGCGGTGTCGCCGAGCATGGTCTCGACGCGGGTGGTGGCCACGATCACGTGCGGCTCGTCGTCGTTCAGGGAGCCGTAGCGCAGCGAGACGAGCTCGCCTTCGACCTCCTTGTGGTCCACCTCGAGGTCGGAGATGCCGGTCTTCAGCACCGGCGACCAGTTCACCAGGCGTTCGGCGCGGTAGATGAGGCCCGCGTCGTAGAGGCGCTTGAAGATGGTCTGCACGGCGCGGGACAGGCCCTCGTCCATGGTGAAGCGGTCTCGGCTCCAGTCGACGCCGTCGCCGAGGCGGCGCATCTGGCCCTGGATCTGGCCGCCGGATTCGCGCTTCCAGTCCCAGACCTTGTCGACGAACAGTTCGCGGCCGAAGTCTTCCTTGGTCTTGCCGTCCACGGCGAGCTGCTTCTCCACCACCGTCTGGGTGGCGATGCCGGCGTGGTCCATGCCGGGCAGCCACAGCACCTCGAAGCCCTGCATGCGCTTGCGGCGGGTCAGCAGGTCCATGAGGGTGTGGTCGAGGGCGTGGCCCATGTGCAGGGTGCCGGTGACGTTGGGCGGGGGCAGCACGATGGAGTACGCGGGCTTGGCGCTACTCGGGTCGGCGGTGAAGTAACCGGCGCCTACCCAGCGCTCGTACAGGTCGGCCTCGACGTCGCTGGGGTTCCAGCTCTTGGGGAGGGCATCGGCACGATTACGCGGGTTCTCAGAGGCTGCGCTGGTCACCGTGTGATTCTAAGGGCTGGGATTATCGCCCAAGAACCGGGTTTTTCCCAGGGGCGAATCCCAGGGGCGAATTGGATAGCCGAAGGGCGGGGCTCTCGGTGGATGAGGGACACCGAAAGCCCCGCCCTCGATGGCCAGCCTACCGCCGTTTCGGCGCATTCCCCCGGATCCTTGGCCAATTCTCAGGTTCTGCGCCAAATTGGCCAGGGTAGACCAGGTTTCGTTGCATTCACGTTGCGTCGGACACATTGTTTCCGCGTCGTGACCGGAGTCGTTTCCGTGTCGTCACACAACCCTTTCGAGGCGACCGGCCGGTAGCCTGAAATCCATGAATCCGATTGTCACACGGTTGATGTCGACGGTCGCCGGCCAGCTGGGCCACCCCCGCGGCCGCCTCGGCAAGGCGGTCGCCCGCGTGCTCAACCGCAGCAACCGCCCCCTGATCGAGGCCGCGGTCACCGCCGCGGAGGTGACACCCACCGACGCGGCCGCCGACATCGGCTTCGGCGGCGGCATCGGCCTCACCCTGCTGCTGGGCCGGGTGGGCACCACCGGCACCGTGACGGGCGTCGAACTCTCCGCGGACATGCTCGCGAAGGCGCGCACCGAGTACTCGGCCGACGTGTCCTCCCACCGGCTGCGCCTGGTCGAGGGGTCGCTCACCGGGCTGCCTCTGGCGGACGACTCGCTGGACGCCGTAATCACCTGCAACACCATCTATTTCGTGCCCGAACTGGACACGGCCTGTGCCGAGCTGGCCCGTGTCCTGAAACCCAAGGGCCGCTTGGTGATCGGCATCGGCGATCCGGATGCGATGGCGAAAATGCCCTTCACCCCATACGGATTCACGCTGCGCCCGGTCGCCGAGGTTCGTGCGGCGCTGGAGCGGGCCGGCCTCACGGTCGATCAGCGTGAGGTCACCAACCGGCCGATGACAGGCCACCTGCTCATCGCCCGCCCGGCCTGATGCGAGCCGGCCGCATTCCTGACGCGGTCAGCTCACGGTCACCCCGTGAGCTCTAGCGAGCGCGGGTAATCCCTCCGCCCAGCCATGGCCGATCGCTCGGAGGCCCCACAACGACATTCCGTTGACAACGTGCCGGAACAACTCCGCGACTACGATCGCACGGATGTCCGGAGCGGCGCGCGGCGTGAATGACCACGCCCCCGCCGCACAATCGACCTGCATATGGGCATAACTCAGCGCGGCCCAGCTCAGCCCGGCGTCCACATCCATGTTGACGGCGATCGCGATCCGCTGAACCCGCGGCGGGAGCGCAGCCAATCGCAGCTCGGCCCGCTCGACGACATGCGGCCCTTCCGACTGTTTACCCAGCAGCTGCACGGAGCCGTCCACAGAGCTCGGCTGACCATAGAAGATGAAGTCCATATCGGAGGCGACGTGCGCCGAAGGGTCACCCAGCAAGAGCGTCAGGTCGGCATCAGCTCCCCCGAAGGCACAAGTGATCTGCAAGCGACCCGAGGCGGGCTCTGGCAGCGAAACCATCTGACCTGGAGCGAGAAGTATTGGTGCGCAATCGTTTAGGCTGTCCGAGGCGCCACGAGGTGGTTGGATTGGTTGGTTCCGCCACTCCGCGAACGAACGAAATGCGTAGGGATCCGTAGATGACCCGACCGAGCGGCTCTGGTTGTCCAGCAGATCACCGTCGATGCCACCGAGCATGACATCGTCCGGTCCGGAGTCGTCCTGGGCGTGATCGAGCAAACTTCGCAAACCCGGCAGATTGTCTATATCGAGTGCTTTGATCGTCCTTGCGGTGCGACCGGATGCCGAGGTCGTAATCGAACACGCGACATCCTCGCCGATATCCAGAAACCGCAGCGCGTCGTTCGGGTATCTCCATTGAACGCGCGCGACCGCATCGCGTGACCATCGCCCGTAGGCCACGAATCCCAGCCGCTGCGTATCGGGAAGCCGCGAGAGCACGGCGAGGTCGATCGCGGTTATGCCAGGCGCGACCGCGAAACCTTCGAGCAGTGTGCCGATGACGTTGGACCCCATCGCAGTGAGCCACCACAGCGCACGGTCCCGCTTGGTGAGGGCCTTCAGCATCGGCCGACCGGACGGGGTGAACCCAGGCGCCTGGTCGGGCAGAGAATCGATGTCGGGTTGCCGCATCACCACGGACAGCACCGAGCCGTCCACCCCGACAGCGCAACCCGCAGCCGGGTTGTCGGAGAACGCCAGATTTACTGCCTCGCAAACAGTTCCCTCGTCGTTCGAGACGATGTGCTGCCACCACACTGCGGCGTCGGTGATCAACTGCCGGTGCACCGCTTCGAGTCGCTGTTGTTCCTCCATCGAGTACCGGCGAGCGTCTTCGTCCGCTCGTTGTTTCGCGGCGGCTCGATCGCTGCGCGCCAGCATTCCGATTCCGGAGAGGTGGAAGGCGCGAGCGGCGGCCAACACACGAGCCGGTTCCGGCAGCGGCGGATTCGGAATCACCGGAGGCCGCGCGGGTTCGAAATGCTGCAGGTGCACGCTCGTCATCTGCAAACGCAATAGCTGCAGCTGCTCGATCAACGCGGCGCGTTCAGCTTCCTGCTGAGCGCGTTCGGCCTGCCTGCGCGCCCGTTCGAGCTGCGCCGGAGATGGCAGCGCCGCGCGCGGACGTGACGACCGCCGCTGGCCGGTACTGCCGCGCCTGCCACCGCTGAGCGACGTGGAAGCGAAGAAAGGACCGAATCCTGAGGACACCCGGGTTCTGCCCGCGCCCATACTGACCCTTGCGATGCGTGGACCCACGGAAGTCCGTACACCACGGGTCGATACCCGCACGCTCATCCCTGGAACGCCGACACGGAACCCGAAGCTCACGACTCGCTCCTCACCCGAGGCCGGTCCCCCATCAACTTCCCGGCGCTGACAGAAATTGCTCGAATGATGCTATGCGGCAACCGATGCCACCGTCATGACGGATTGTGCCGATATGGAGGAGAGCAGGTTCGGGGCTCTCAGTCGTCGTAGTGGCCGCCTACCTGGACGATCGCCACTTCGGTGTCTGTGACGTAGTAGATGAGGCGGTGTTCGTGAGTTATGCGGCGGGACCAGTGGCCTGCCAGCTGGTGACGCAAGGGCTCGGGTTTGCCGATCCCGCTGAACGGGTCGGACAGGACAGCGTCGATCATCTTGTTCGCGGCTCGCAGTACCTGGCGATCGCGGGTCAGCCAGCTTTCGTAGCTGCGCCACCCTTGGGCGGTGAAGGTCAGCTTGCGGTCGGGCACGTGGTCACGCTCCCGAGTTCTCGACTGCCTCCGATAGCCGTTCACCCAATAGGTCGTGGATGACTTCTGGCGTAGCACCTCGTCTGATCAACTCCGACAACAGCAGGCGGATGACTTCGGCCTCCGCGCTCTCGCCCTCCCCATCCTCCGGGGACCCGGGCTCGGCCGCGTCGGGGTCGATCAGAGCGCGTACGACCGTGCGGCCGGCGCGCGCGTCGGACGCAGACTTCAACAGTTGGATCCCGCCGTGGGTTTGCAGAACGTAGAGGGTCTCCATGAGCGAGTTCCAGTCGGCCTCGGCGACGAGGACCGCGTTCTCGCCGGTCTTTGTGACCACGGTGAGGGTGTCGTGGTCGTCGTTGACCTGCTTCACGAAGCCGAACAGATTTTCGCGGACCTTGGAGATCGGCAACGACGGCATCGGTTCATCCTCCCTCAGGTTGCTGTACGACATAGCGTACAACTCCACCGTACAACATGTTGTACAAGCAGGTAACCGGGTACAGCTGTGCCCCATACCTTTCCGGTATGGGGCACAGCTCTGCGTCGACGTCAGGGGACGAGGACGTCCAGCGCTGCGGGGTGGGCGCGGAACAGCGCCGGGAGCAGACCGGCCGGGTCGCCGTCCGCCGTGGCGGGTGCGCCCGGGGCGGTGAGGCGGATCTCGCGGGCCTGGTACTGGACCGCGGCCGGGTGGTCGATGCGCTTGCCCGAGGACAGGGTCGGGAGCAGGCGCAGCATTTCCAGGCGGGACATGGCGCCGACGACGGTGAGGTCGAGCAGGCCGTCGTCGATCAGGGCGTCGGGGGTGATGAGCATGCCGCCGCCGTAGGTGCGGGTGTTGCCGACCGCCACCATGACCGCGTCGAGTTCGAGGACCGTGCCGTCCGGGTGGTCGGGGGAACCGGTCAGTTCGATGCGGTACGGCACCGCGAGCTTGCCCGCGAGTTCGAGCAGGGCCGCGACGGTGTAGCGCATGGGTCCGTTGGGCCAGCGCAAGGCGTTGGCGCGCAGGGTGACCCGGGCGTCGAGTCCGGTGCCGGTGACGGTGGCGAACCAGATGGCGCGGCCCGACTCCTCGGTCTCGACGGTGCCGAGGTCGATGGCGCGGGTGCGGCCGTCCAGGATGGTGGCCACCGCGGCGGCGGTGTCGTCGGGGACGCCGAGTTCGCGGGCCAGGTCGTTGCCGGTGCCGCCGGGGATCAGGCCCAGCGGGACGCCGGTGCCGACCAGGGCTTGCAGGACGACGCCGACCAGGCCGTCGCCGCCCGCGGCCACGACGGCGTCGGGGCGGGCGTCCGGGTCGGCGAGGGCCTTGCGGACCAGGCGTTCGCTCTCGGCGGCGGAGTCGCCGAGGATCTCGGTGACCTGGACACCGAACTCGGCGAACCGGTTGGCCGCCTCGACGGCGACCGTGGCGCCCTTGCCGTGCCCGGACAGCGGGTTGGTCACCAGGGCGATGGAGCGGATGGTTCTCACGGAATCAGCTTCCCAGGGTTGAGGATTCCGGTGGGGTCGACGGCGTTCTTCACCGCGCGCAGCACCTGGACGCCCAGGTCACCGACCTCGTCGGTCATCCACGGGCGGTGATCCGCGCCGATGGCGTGGTGGTGGGTGATGGTGCCGCCGGCGGCCACGATGGCGTCGCCCGCGGCCTTCTTGGCCACGGCCCAGCCCGCGATCGGGTCCTCGGCCTGCTTGGCGACGATGGTGAAGTACAGCGAGGCGCCGGTCGGGTAGGTATGCGAGATGTGGCACATGACCAGGGCCGGTTGGCCGAGCGCGTCGACCAGCGCCGCGGTCACCCGCTCCTTCAGGTTGGCGAGATTGCTCCAGGTGGTGGCGGTTTCCAGGGTCTCGCACAGCACACCGACGTCCAGCAGCGCGTCCCGCAGGTAGGGGGCGGCGAAGCGGCCGTGCTCCCATTCCTTGGCCGGGCCCTCACCCAGCGCGGTGCCGCCGGCGGCGGCCAGCAGGGCGGCGGCCTCGGCGCTGCGGGCGGTGACGTGCGCGGCGGTGCCCTCGAAGGTGGTGACGGCGAGGCAGCCGCCGACGGCGGCGCCGCCGATATCCCCGGCGCGGGCCAGGTTCAGGCCGGTCTCGGCCTCGTCGGACAACCGCATGACGGTCGGGGCGGCCCCGGCCTGGATGACCGTGCGCAGGGCGTTGGCGCCGGTGGTGAAGTCGGGGAAGGACCAGGCCTGATAGCCGATGGTCTCGGGAATCGGGTGCACGCGCAGGGTGACCTCGGTGATGATGCCGAGCGCGCCCTCGGAGCCGGAGAACAGTTCACGCAGGTCGGGTCCGGCGGCGGAGGCGGGGGCGCGGCCCAGGTCGAGATCGCCCGCGGGGGTGGCGACCTTGAAGCGCTGGATCATGTCGTCGAAACGCCCGTACCCGGCCGAGGCCTGGCCCGAGGACCGGGTGGCCGCGAAGCCGCCGATGGTGGCGTATTCGAAGCTCTGCGGGAAGTGGCCGAGCGAAAGGCCGTGGCGGGCAAGCAGTTCCTCGGCCTGCGGACCGGACAGGCCCGCGCCGAGGGTGGCGGTGCCGCTGATCGGGTCGACGTCGGTGAGGGTGTCGAGGCGGCGCAGGTCGAGGGCGAGGACGGCGCCGAAGCCGCCGCGTGCGGGATCGAGGCCGCCGACGACGCTGGTGCCGCCGCCGAAGGGGACAACCGCGATGGCGTTGGCGGCGCAGTACTTCAGGACCGCGAGAACCTGGTCGTGATCGGCGGGGAAGACGACGGCGTCGGGCGCGTTCTGTTCCCCGTCGGCACGGCGGCGCAGCAGGTCGGGGGTGGATTTGCCGCCCGCGCGGAGCAACCGGTCGCGGTGGTCGACGGACACATGCTCGGTTCCGACCACCGCGACGAGCCCGGTGTGCTGTTCCGGTGTGAGTGCGGACGCGCGCAGCGCCACGTCGCCCTCATCGCGACGGGTCGCCGGCTCGCCGGACACCCCGAAAACCTGCGTGAGCAGTCCCCGGATCTGCTCGGACAGTGGTTTGTGTCCGGCCGGGGAGCCCCAGGCGTCCCACACCATACTCGGGCGGATCTGCGGCTCGCCCGAGTTTGCGGTGGATGCGGACGCTGCTTGTGTGTCGACCATGCGTTACAGTGTGACATAGAATGTCAAGCAGTAACGGCAACTACTCTCCCATGGTGGCAACCATGAGCTCTACCGAACCATCTTCCGCCGTCGACCGGGCGATCCTGGACGCGGCGCGCGCCTGCGTGGCCGAATTCGGCGTCCGGCGCACCACCCTGACCGAGGTGGCCCGCCGCGCGGGCGTCAGCCGGCCCACCGTGTACCGGCGCTGGCCCGACACCGGTTCCCTGGTGGCCGACCTGCTGGTGCGGGAACTGCGCGAGATCGTCGCGGACACCGCCCCCAGCACCGGCACCGCCCGGGAACGCCTGGTCGGCGCGATCGTCGGCGGCGGCTCCATGATCCGGCGGAACCCGCTGTTCGCCAAGATCTTCCGCGCCGACGCCGACGTCATGCAGACCTACGTCTTCGAACGCCTGGGCCGCAACCAGCGCGCCCTCATCGACCTGTTCGCCGAGGGCATCCGGGACGGCCAGGCCGACAACTCCATTCGCGCCGGCGACCCCGCGCACCTCGCCGCCATGCTCCTGCTGATCGCCCAATCCGCGGTCCAGTCCGCCTCCGCGTTCGCCGTGGTGCTCGACAGCGACCACCTCGACGCCGAACTGACCCACGCCCTGCACGGCTACCTGACTCCCGCCCCCGGCGACTCCGGCCCGCGATGAACGCATCCGGCGACCGAATCCCGCGCGCCGATTCCGTCCACGTGGACGGTCTCGGCGGGGTCCGGAACGGGCGCCGGATCCGCGGACGGATCGGCCCTCCGGCGGCGCGACGCCACGGACTCACCCCCTATCCATCGACACCGCATCGCATCGAAAGGCCCTGACATGACCAGCAATTCGGATCGATCCAATTCCGCGCTCAATCGCGAGCGACGGCAGCGGGAACTGACCGCGCTGGGCGACGGGTCCGCGATCGACCTGCTGGTGATCGGCGGCGGCATCACCGGCGTCGGCGTGGCGCTGGACGCGGCGGCGCGCGGGCTGCGCACGGTCCTGGTGGAGAAGCACGACTTCGCGTTCGGCACCAGCCGGTGGAGCTCCAAACTGGTGCACGGCGGGCTGCGGTACCTGGCCAGCGGCGGGGTCGGGATCGCGCACGAGAGCGCGGTCGAGCGCGACATCCTGCTGACCCGCACCGCCCCGCACCTGACCCGGGCGCTGCCGCAGGTGGTGCCGCTGCTGCCGAGTATCGGCGCGGCGCAGAAGCTGCTGGTGCGCACCGGATTTCTGGCCGGGGACGTGCTGCGCCGGACGGCCGGGACCCCGGCGTCGGTGCTGCCGCGCTCGCGGCGGGTCGCGGCCGCGGAGGCGCTGCGGCTGGCCCCGACCGTGCGGCGGTCCGGGCTGCGCGGCGGATTGCTCGCCTGGGACGGGCAATTGGTGGACGACGCGCGACTGGTGGTGGCCATCGCCCGCACCGCGGCGCGGGAGGGCGCGACGGTGCTGACCCGGGTCGAGGCCGTCGACGTCACCGGCACCTCGGCCACGCTGCGGGACACGCTGACCGGTGAAACCCTGTCCGTGACAGCGCGTTCGGTGGTGAACGCCACCGGCGTGTGGGCCGATCAGGTGGATCCGAGCATCGAGCTGCGGCCCTCGCGCGGCACCCACCTGGTGTTCGACGCGGCCGCGTTCGGCGGCCTGACCGCCTCGCTGACGGTGCCGATCCCGGGCAGCACCAGCCGTTTCATCTTCGCGTTCCCGGCCGCGCACAACCGGGTGTACCTGGGCCTCACCGACGAGGAGGCGCCCGGCCCGGTGCCGGACGTCCCGCACGCCACCGACGGCGAGATCGACTTCCTGCTCGACACCGTCAACACCGTGCTGCGGGAGCCGTTGCGCCGCAGCGATATCCGCGGCAGCTTCGCGGGCCTGCGCCCGCTGCTGCGCACCGGGGACGACAGCACCGCCGACATCTCCCGCGAGCACGCGGTGCTGACCTCCCCCACCGGCGTGATCACCGTGGTCGGCGGCAAGCTCACCACCTATCGGAAGATGGCCGAGGACGCCGTGGACGCGGCCGTCGGGCACGCGCGGCTGTCCGCCGGGCCGTGCCGCACTCGCGCGCTGCCGCTGGTGGGCGCGGTCTCCGGTGCGGAGCGCGACGCCATTGAGGCCCCGCCGCGCCTGGTCGAGCGCTACGGCAGCGAGGCGGCCGCGGTGCTGGAACTGGCTCGCCAACATCCGACGCTGGCGACGGAGGTCGCCCCCGGCATGGATGTCACCGGGGCCGAATTCGCTTACGCCGTCAGCCATGAGGGCGCGCTGGACGAATCCGATCTGCTCGACCGCCGGACCCGGATCGGCCTGGTCGATACCGACCGCAAGGCCGCCGAACCGGCCGCGCTGGCCGCCTTCCTGTAGCTCCCACCCGCCGCCCGCGCGTCTGTGCCGGCCCCGCGTATGGGCGTTCTCCGGGAAATGCTCGTGGTCGTGGCCGCGACGGTCACCAGGCAGCGCGGCGGTCAGCCAGATACATTCGGCCGCCGACTGGAGACGCCGCGCCAGCCAGCCCGGCACACGGCGGTCGGTCAGACACCGCACGGCTGCCATCTAGGGATGGCGCGGCGACCAGCCAGGCACAACACGGCGGCCAGCCGGGGCGGGGCGGGGCGGCGGTCAGCCGGTGACGGCGCAGCCCGATCCGGTGGGCAGTCCGGTGCCGACCTGGATGTCGACGTAGGGGAAGACGTCCGGCGAGCCGGGGTGGCGCTGCCAGATCTGCAGGCGGTGCGGTCCGGGCGTGGTGGGGGTCCAGCGGGCCTGGGCCAGGGAGCCGGAGGGGTTGGCAACGGCGAAGGGGATGCTGTTGTCGTAGAAGACGACCGGGGTGACCGGGTCGTCGACGATCCCGTCGACGTCGTAGCTGCAACCGGTGCCGTAGTTGGTGGCCGGGCCGAAGCTGATGCCCGGGTCGATGCCGACCCGGGTGCCGGTGGCCCCGGCGGGAGCGGCCAGTGCGGCGAGCGCGGCGACGGCGGCGAGGGTGGCCGCCGAGGCGGTGGTGGTCCTGATGATCGAGCCCGTCATGGTTCGGTCCTCATCGGGTGCCGCCGGGGCCGACTGCCCCGGCACGATGCCTCGATCCTGGCCCCCGGATTGCGACTTCGGGCCGCATTGCCGCGATCCGCCCGATCACGTGTCGCCGCGAACGGCGGTGGAACGGGCCATGGGCACGGCTGTGAAACGGGCCATGCACGGCTGTGGAACAGGCCATAGGCACGGGCGTGGAACGGCCATATGCCACGGGTGTGGAACGGCCATATGCTTGGCTGCGATATTCCCAGCGCGGGGAGAGGTGCGGGGAGAGGGAGGCGCGCATGGGTCGGATTCCGACGACGGTCGGGGTGATACCCGGGGCCGGACTGGTCGCCCGGTTCGGAAGCGTGGTGATCGTCCTGCACGGCGAGAGCCCGTCCACGGACCGCATCCTCGGCGCGGCCGAGACCGCCGCGAACGCGGCCGACCCCGGCATGGCCATCGCCCAGCGCCTGGCCGCCACCGTCTTCACCAGCAGCACCGCCCAGCCTCCCGCCTTCGGTGTCGTCGCCCCCACCGCGGGCGGCATCCTGATCCTGCTGCGCGGCTCGGTCACCGCCACCGTCGACGGACCCGAAGGCCACCGCGTCCTCTCCGGCCGGCGCGCCATGACCTGGGCCGACGAGATCATTCAGGACCCGGTCCGCCGCCTCACCCTGTCCGCCGACGACGCGACCCGCGAAGCCCCGCACAGCGATCTGCGCGCGGGCGTCGTGCCCGGCGGCGGCGTAGTCGTGCACGCGCCCCTCTCCGGACTCCCGTCCCAGCGCGGCGGCGATTCGCCCGCGAAAGCCGCGCACGCTCCCGCACCCGACTTCGCTCCCCCACACCCGCGCTCGCCCGAGCATCGGCCCCCGACCGAATCCGGCCCGGCGACACAACATCCGTCCGGACCAGTCCTCACGTCCGGTCCCATCCCGGCGTCCGGTCCCACACCTGCGTCCGGTCCCATCCCGGCGTCCGGTCCCGCACCGGTGTCAGGGCCCGTCGGCGCGCCCGCACCTGCCACCGGGCACACACCGGCCCAGCACGGGGCCCCACCGCCGACGCAGCACGCGGCCACACCACCTGGTCAGCGCCCATCCACGCCGGCCACTCAGCGCGCGCCCGCGCCGCGCCCGGAACACCCGTCCACGCCACCCGCACAGCACGCCTCCGGGCCCGCTGCACCGCACGCACACGGGCCCGCCTCCGGCCCGAATGCCGATGTGACCCGGCGGGCTCCCACATCCGCGCAGTCGCACACCGGTTTCACCTCCGCTCCCTCGGCGGGTGCGGAAGCCGGTCGTGTGCAGCCGGTTTCCCCGTCAGCGTCGGATTCCATGCCCAAGGCCGCGCCGGTGTATCCCCGGAATGCGGCGACGACTCCGCGTGCCGGTGGTCCCGACCTGTCGAAGCAGTCCGCGGCCGCCTCGAGCACCGATGAGCGGCGCGATGATCGCCCGGATCCGGAGGATCAGCCGCCGACGGCCGCCTACGTGCCGGAGCCCGAGGTCGCCGAGACGCGGGCGGCGGGCGGTCCGCCGTCCACGTCCACGCTGGCGGGCCCGGGCGCCTCGCTCACGAGCGCGGAGGGTGAGACCTATCCGCTGGATCGCCCGTACGTGATCGGGCGCGATCCGATGATCGACGAGGCGGTGCGGCGGGCGGTGGCCTCGCCCATCGTGATCGCGCGCGACCGTCACGTGTCCCGGGTGCACGCGCGCGTGTTCATCGAGAAGGGGCAGGTGTTCGTGCGGGACGCGGGCACGCCGGGCGGCACCTATGTGGCGGCGCCCGGTGCGCCGGACTGGGTTCGGGTCGGTCAGCAGCCGATGGAGTTGAAGGCGGGCTGGAGCCTGCGGATCGGCGAGCGCATCCTCACCTACCGCACGGCGTGAATCTCAGTGCAGCGCTGACCAGTCCCCGTGCTGGAGGGCGTTGCGGGCGTTCGGCGGGATCGCGAGGCGGGCGCGGACGGCCTGTTGGGCGGCGGCCACATCGCCCGGATGGTGGCCGAGGACGATCGCGCCGACCACCCGGCCCTGGGACAGGATCAGGCGACGGTAGGAGGGCCGCGGCGACCCGTCGACGACGATCACCTCGTCGTGCCGTTCGGGTTCGACCCGGCCGATGCTGAACAGTTCCAGGCCGACGCCCTTGAGGATGGTGGCGGGTGTCTCCGCGGTGAGCACCCGTTGTCCGCCGAGCGCGTTGACGGCGGCGGCCTGCGCCTGTTCGGCCGCGATGGGCCACAAGCCGAGGACGCGGTCACGGTGTTCGGCGACGTCGCCGGCGGCGTACACGTCGGGCGCCGCCGTGCGCATGCGGTCGTCGACGAGAATTCCTCGGCGACATGGGATTCCAGCGCGCACGGCCAGGTCGGTGTTGGGCTTGATGCCGGTGGCGGTGAGGAAGACCTCGCACGGCAGGACGGTGCCGTCCTTCAACACGACGCCGCGCACCGGGTCGGCCCGGTGCCGGTCGGAACCACCCGGCCCGCCCGGCCCGCCGGGTCCGCCCGGCCCGCCGGGTCCGCCCGGCCCGCCGGGTCCTCCAGGTCCGGAATTGCCTGTCAAAGCGGCTGTTTCGGCCCGGTATCGGACTTCGATCCGGGCCCGGGTGAGGTGGTCGGCGACCATGGCGGAGGCGCGCGCGTCGAGTTGCTTGCTCAGCAGCCGGGAACCGCGCTCCAGCACGGTGACCCGTAAACCCAGCTGATGCAGCGCGTACGCGGCCTCGAGTCCGAGCAGGCCGCCGCCCGCGACCACGGCACGGGTACACGACCGCTGCTGGGCGTAGGCCCGAATATCGAGCGCGTCCCCCGCTTCCCGGAGCACGAAACTGCCCGGCCGGTGCAGGCCCTCGATGTCGGGCAGCGCGGCGGACGCGCCGGTGGCGAGGATCAGCCGGTCGTAGGGCAGCACATCGCCGGTACCGAGATGAACTCGCCGGGCACGTGGATCGAGGTGTGTGACAAGGGTATTGAGCCACGGCGTGATCCGGTGATCCTCGTACCACTGCTCGGGTTGCAGGTACAGCCCCTGCATGGCGGAGCGGCCGGGGATGAGCCGGGAGATGCCCATGCGGTTGTAGAAGTCGTGGGATTCCCGCCCGACCAGGTGGATCTCGCAGTCGGGGTGGCCGCGGCGCAGGAAGTCGGCGGCGGTGACGCCCGCGATGCCGGTGCCGATGACGACCAGGCTGACCAGGGAGCGGTCGAAGTGGGCGGGCCGGTCGCCGGGGGCGCGGCCGGGTTGCGGGGTGAGCGAGACACGCACGCCGCCTTCGTTGACGCGCGCGCAGCAGGCCATGCGGGTGTTGTCGGCGAATCCCAGTCGGCGCAGGGTGTTTTGCTCGTCGCCGGTCGGTGCGCACAGTTTCTCACCGCCGTCGAGAATGGCGACCGGGTCCGCGCCGCAGACGCCCATGCGACAGCCCGACTCCAGCGGCAGGTTCGCTTTCTCGGCCAGGTCGAGCAGGCTGACACCGATTTCGGCGGCCACGGTGCGGCCGTCGAACTCCACCGAAGCGCCCGGGGCCGTGGTCTTCTCGGCCTCGCGCGGGCGCGGGAACGGCAGCAGCACCGGTTCGGTGCGCGCGCCGGTGGTGAGCGCGTACTGGAGTTCGCCGACCCGGGTGCGGGCCAGGAACAGCAGCGTCGCCACCAGCACGAACAGGCTGATCGGCCACCGCAGCCAGGCCACTCCCCCGACCCCGGTGACGGTGGTGAACGCCCCGAGCAGCACCGGACCCGCGAACCAGTAGAAGCCGTTCAACGCGATGGCCGCGTACACCGCCGACAGCACGGCCGCGCTCACCCCGGTCAGCGCCTCGACCGCGAAGTAGACGCCCACCGCGACCAGCACGGCCGCCCCGAGCGCCAGATACCGTTGCGGCACAGCGACACCCGGATACCCGGCCAGCACCATGAATCCGAGGACGAATCCGGGCAGCGCGGCGGCGAACAGTTTGCGCGGCGCGCTCCAGCCAGGATCCGGGTCGGCCATATCGGCCTGGTAGGCGGCGCGCGGTTTGAAGTCGAAGCAGTTCTTGGCGCACCCCAGGCACGGCTGACAGTGGTTGTTGGCGATCGTCACGAACGGCGTCTGCCCGTAGGCGCGCTGCAAGGGGAACAGCGGGCAGATGCTGCTGCACCACCCGCTCTTGCCCTTGAACGCGATGCCGCCGGTGAATGCGGCCAGCAGCACGGTGGAAAGCACTATGCCCGTGGCGATTCCGCTGCGATCCAGTCCTGCCAGCCGGGATCCGGCGATGCCGAAGAACAGGCCGACCGCGATCAGATACCCGCGCTGCTGCAACCAGGCCGGTGCCGTCGCCCCGCGGGTGAAGCGCAGCAGCCGGGGCAGCTGATTGGTGGCCGCGAGCGGACAGGTGTTGCGCCACAGGCCCGGTGCGATCAGGAACAGCCCGGGCAGCAATGGCACCACGATCTTGAAGAACACGAACAACCCGCCCGCGGGCCGCACGAACAGCGTGACGATCAACGCCAGGTACGCGGTGATGCTCAGTACGCGCACGCCCTGCCAGACCCGCAGCGGGATCCGGCTGGGCAGTTCGGTGAAGGCGGGGAACAGGTTCCGCTGCCCGGTGGGGTCGAGGCCGAGGACCCGGTTGGCGACCGCCACCCAGCCGGGCGGCGGTGTGGGTTCGGCGCCGGGTGGCCGGGGAATCACACCGGAGGGCCCGAGCACGGTCTCGGATCCGTCGAAGCCTTCGGGTTCGGCGGTGGGCATGTGCAGCACCAGGATCTCGCAGCGTCCCAGCCGCACCACGTCGCCGGTCATCAGTTCGCGCCGCCCGGTCAATGCCACCCCGTTGACGGTGGTGCCGTTGCGGCTGCCCAGGTCGACCACGGACAGCGCGGTCGGTGTGGGCACCAGCCGCAGGTGCTGCCGGGACACCCCGCCGTCGGCGAGCACCTCGTGGCTGCCGTCGCGTCCGAACACGATGGGCCCGTCCAGCATGCGCCGCCGCGCGGGCCGTCCCCATTCGCGGATCTCGATGACCGGCCGACCAGCCATGCTCCCACCCCTTCCCCGGCGCGGCCGCCGATCGCGCCGCGCTCCTGCTTATATCGCCGATCTCCGGGCTCACCATTACCCTCGAGGCGCTTCGTCCCGCATCCGGCCGCGTTCGCGTCGGCCCGCGACCCTCAGGCGCGCTCCCGTAGTCGCTGCACCCGCACGTAGCGGTACCGTTTCCCGACCCGCCGGCACCCGGCCGCGAGCGCCAGTCCCGTCGCCGCACCGCCTGCGGCACAGGCGATCACACCGAGCAGGGTGGGTTCCCACCCGAGCAGCACCCACGCCGCGCCGACGGCCGCCACCCCCAGCAGTCCCACACTGATGGCCAACCCGACGGTCGACGCGAACCGGGCGCTCCCGCGTCGCAGCGTCCGCGCGTTCGATTCGGCATAGGCAGCGGCGAACAGCAGCAGCAATGCCAGCCCGACCCCGGTCGCCGTGGTGGTCGCGGGCTGCCGTGTCCGCACCCCGAATCGATAGGCGGCCGTCTCGGAACCATTGCGGGACAAGGACAATTCCCCGGTCAACCGTCCCGCCAGCACGTACCGGTTCACCGGCGCGGCCACGTCCCCGGCCCCACCGGCCAGCGCCGTCTCCGCGCCCCCGGCCCGCAGCCCGAGCACATTCACCGACAGCTTCGCGCCGTCGGCCGCCCCGCTCGACACCGTGATCGGCACCGGCTCGGACAAATCCAGCACCACGGTCTCCACGGCCGGATCGACCCCACCGATCCGCACCATTCCCACCGGTGGTGCCTCCCGCTCCACCGTCCCGATCCCGAGCACCGCCGCCCCGCCGGTCACCACCGCCAGCAGCCCCGCCACCAGGAACGGAACCCGAGGCGACGGCAAGTTCACGACCTGCTGCACCGGCACCAGATCCGCCCGCGCCACCTCCACCAGCCGCACCCCGCCGTGCTGGATCGGCTCCCGAGGCCGAATCCGCTCCAGCGGCGCCGTCGACCCCGGCCTGAACCCGCGACCCGACGGGTCGCGCACGTTCCCGTATCTGGCCGAAGTCCAGCCACCCGCCGAGCCATCGGCCCCGCCGGCAGCAGTAGTCCCCGCGGTACGTCCGGGAGGCATCCCCGCTCGGTCGCGGGGCGTTCCGCCACCTCCCTGCCCCGGACGCGGTCCCCCGGCGCCGGAACCACCGCGGCTCGCCGAAGGCATGCCTCCCCGGTCGATCGGCGGCATCGTTCCACCGCGACCGGGCGGGATCCCCGGTTCCTGCCCGGCCCGCATCGTCGGCGCGGACCCGCGATCGGCGGGAAGCGCCGCACGGGAAGCGTTCTCGGCGGCGCTCGTCGGCCCGAATCGTGTCGACGCCCCGTCCGCGCCGCTCGGCGATCGGCGCGTTTCTCCCGATGCCGCCGAGCCGCCGGTGGCGATATCGGGCGTCTGCTGCGACCGGATCGTTTGCGGCCCAGGTGTTGTCGGACCGGATCCGGCATCGCGAGTCCACACGCCCGGCGCCTGAGACCCGGGCTGCGAACCTCGCGGCGGTGTCGTCCGACCGGACGCGGACATCCCTGGGCCTGGTGGTGGTGTCACAGGGCCCGCAGGACGACCGGGCTCAGGCGGCATCCCCGGACCGGAACGCATCCCCGGGCTGGATCGTGTACCCGGGCCCGGCTGCCGTCCGAAACCGGGTTGCGGGGTGAAGGGATCCGGCTGCCCGTGCCCCGGAGGCGGGGTGTGCGGGCCGGCCGGTCCGCGGGGTCCGCCAGTCGCCGCCGCGATGATGGTGTCCGCGCCGATGACCGGGATGCCCACGGGGGTCAGCCAATTCGTGCCCCACAGGTGGGCGGCGGTCTCGGCGATGGCGATGCCGAAGGTCTCGGCGGTGTCGTAGCGCTCGGCCGGGTCGGAGGCGAGGCCGCGCATGACGGCTTCGGCGATGGGGTGGGGGACGAAGGGGGCGACCTCGGTGAGGGGGACGGGGTCGGAGTAGGCGTGGGCGAAGAGCAGGGCCAGCGCGTCGGATCCGGTCGGGAAGGGCAGGACGCCGGAGAGGAGCTGGTAGAGCATGGTGGCCAGGGCGTAGACGTCGGTGGCCGGCGAGAGCCCTTGGCCGCGGACCTGTTCGGGGGCGATGTAGGAGGGGGTGCCGATGATCTCGCCCGCCTTGGTGACCAGGGTGTCCTCGCCGCCGACGATCTTGGCGATGCCGAAGTCGGTGAGCTTGAGCGCCCCATTGGCGGCGAACATCAGGTTGGAGGGTTTGACGTCGCGGTGCAGGATGCCGCTGCGGTGCGCGGCGTCGAGTCCGGCCGCGCAGGACAGCGCGACCGCGACCGCGGCGGTGGCCTCGAATCCCGCGGTGATGAAACGGTTCTCGACGGTCCCGCCGGGCAGGTATTCGAGGACCAGCAGGCACAGGTCGTCGTGTTCGATGTAGTCGTAGACCGGCACCACGTGCGGGTGGTCGAGCGCCGCCATCATCCGCGCCTCGTCGACGAAGCGCCTTCGCACCTGCATGTCGTCGGCGAAATGCGGCGGGATCTGTTTGATGGCGACCCGCCGGTGCAGTCCCCGATGCACCCCGGCCAGCACCACCCCGCACCCGCCGCGCCCGATCTGCCCGCCGATCTCGTACCCGGGCAGCGCGGCCCGCACGCGCGCCACATCGGCGTCGCTGAGATTCCCCGCGCTCATCTCCCCGCACCCTCCGACCGGAATCCGGTCCCGCCGGGGTCACCGCGTAGCGTCGGCTCGTCGTCCGGATCGGACGTGCCGGGTCGTTGCACACCGGCCGGATACCCGGCGGTCTGCTCACCGGTTCCGGCCGGGGTGGTCCCGCCACCGGGCTTGCTGACGGGGGGCGGCCCGCCCGAGGGCAGCAGCGTCTCCGCGCCGACCTCCGGCCGCCCACCCGACTGCGGGGAATGCACCGTGGTAGTGGCGTTTTCGCCGGTGTCGGGCAGCATGGCGGAGGCCAGCGGCCCGCCGCCCGGGTACGCGCCGCCGAATCCGGACTTCGAGATGCGGGTCGTCTCACCGCTCTGGAACGCGGCGGGATCGGGCGTGGGCGCCGGGGCGGGACCGCCCGGGAAGACCCGCATCGGCCCGTGCGGCGCACCCGGTCCGGGCTGCGCCGCCGGGCCGGACCCGGCGGGCCCGTAGGGCACGAATTCCGTTGCCGCACCGGACGGCTGGTTCCGGATGTCCAGGTCGGGATAGGTGCCGCCCGGCCCGACCGGACGCAGGTCGCGGAAGGTGCCGCCGTACGGCGGATTCGGGCCCACCGGCGCGGCCTGGTGCTCCGGTTCGGGCGGGCCCGGGAACGGCATCGGCGCGCCACTCGCCTGGGGTGCGCCCACGCCGTGCTGCCCGCCGCCGAACGGCACACCCATCCCGCGCGGCGCGCCGATCCCGACGGGCGCACCGATACCGAGAGACGACCCGGACCCGGCGGGGAAGCCGCGGGCATCGAGTTCCTGTGCGGCGGCGAGATCTTCGGGATCGAGCCCGAGGTCGTCGGATTGCCGCGGTGTGGGCGAGAAGTACCCGGCGAGGAAGAACACGGCCGCCAGCGCCCCGGCCAGTGACAGCCACAGCACGGCGCCCGGCACCCACCACCGGGCCACCGACCCGGTGAACCCGATCATCAGTCCGATGCCGAGGCCGGGTGCGAGCAGCCGCAGCCCGCGCTGCCAGCGGTTAGCCGAGAGCCGGTGGCGCGCAACGGTCAAGGCCGCGTCGGCGATGGCGAGTCCGGTCAGGACGGCGATGATGATCCCGAACAGTCCGTACACCGAGGCCAGCGACCCGCGCACGTCGACGACGGTGTGGACGGCGGCCAACGGCTTTCCGTCCTGGCCGATGAGAGTCAGGTCGGAGCCGATCAGCCCGGTCGCCTGCCCGTCCAGTCCGGCCGGATCCAGCCGGTAGGTGAGCTTCTCGGTCTTGCCCGCCCCCACCGTCAATTCGACTGTCGTGGAATAGGAGTAGAAGTTCAGCCCCAGCACGTGCCCGGCGAGGTCGACCCGCCGGATCGATACCGAACCGGACGACTTGTTGGTCACCTCGACGACGACCAGCGACACCTTCTTGGGATCCAGGCGCACCGGATTCCCGGCGTCCACGCCGCCGATGGCCCGCCCGTCCAGCGTGGCGGTCGCGCTGACCCCGCCCGCGGCGCTCGCGGGCGGGGCCGCGAACGGTAGTGCGGCGACCGCGAATACGACCGCGGCCAGACAGGCGTACACCGCCCGGCCCGGTCCCCGCGTGCTTCGGGCACCGCGCGCGGTGAGCGGCGGTGCGGTGCGTTCGTTCATCGGGGCCTCCGTGCCGGGAGATGGGAGATCATCCGGTGGCCGTAGAACCAGCCGCCGATGAGCAGGAAGAACACCAGCACCGTCATGGTCGCCGCGCCGCCGCCGACCTGACTGACCAGCACGATGTCCAGGGGCGCGGCCAGTTTCCGGCCGCACTCCGCGGTCACCTCGTGCTGACCGATCTCGGTCCCGCCGGTGGTGAGGGTGGCCTGGAACCCGCCGTCGGCGCCGGCGGTGGTGTCGGCCGCGGCGGCCCCGCCGATCGAAAGCCGCACCGCCGCACCGGGATCACACCCGCTGCCACTGGCCAGCACGGGCGCGCCGGGCGGGACCGCGGGCGGATCGATCCGCAATCCGGAAACCTGCGGAGCGACTGGCGGCTTGGTCTCGGTGGTCGGCGGTGTGGTGTCGGTCGTCGGGGGCGGTGTGGTGGTTGTCGTGGGCGGCGGTGGCGGCGCCGCGGTCGTCACCGAGGTGATGGGTGGCGGATTGACGCCACCGGTGGCGCATTGACCGTTCGGGGGCTTGACCGAACCGTCGGGACATCTCGGCGGCTGGGTGGCTGGGCAGTCGCCGTTCGCCGGTTTGACCGATCCGTCCGCGCACGTGATCGGCGGATTCGTGGTGGGGCAGTCACGATTCGGGGGTTTGGTCGAACCGTCCTTGCAGGTCACCGGTGGCGGACAGGTGCTTCCGGCGGGTTTGGTGGTGCCGTCCGAACATTTCTCGGGTGTCGGACACGACCCACCGGCCGGCTTCCAGGATCCGTCCGGGCACCGGGTCGGGCATTCTCCGGTCGCGGGTTTCTGTGAACCATCCGGGCAGGTCGGGTGTTTAGGGCACTCGCCACTCGGCGGCTGCACCGAACCGTCCCAGCAGTACGTGGCTTGCTTCGACGGGCACACGCCGGACGCGGGTTTCAGGGTGCCGTCATCGCAGTACACGGGCTTGTTGCAGTCGGTGCCGCAGCCGTCGCGGGTGCCTGTGTCGTCACAGCTGTGGCCGCACTGCTGCTTCTTGCTGTCGCCGCCGCAGTTCTCGGCGACGGCGCATCTCGGTGGATTCGTCGTGGTAGGTGCGACTTTCACCGGCGGGCCGCCCTGGGGTGCGGGCTGCGGGACGGTGGTGGTGATCGGCGCCGGGGCGCTGATTCCCGGTTTGGCCCAACCGATTCCGGCCGGGAGCCCGAGCGCTAGCAGCGCTGCGAGCAGGAGAACAAGGTGTAAGGTCCGGGGTGAAAATCTCACCGCGCGGGCCAGTTTCGCGTGCCGGTCCCCACCAGCACGCCGAGTGGAATTCAGTGAAGTATTCATTCGGCGTGACCTCGCTTGTTCGATGGTAAGGCCAACCGCGCCCCCGCCGCCCTGTCTATCGCTGTGGTGATCACGCCCGTTCACACTCGGGACCGACCGGTCCGCTGGGTCTCGGGTGCCGCGCCCTACGATGGCGATGACCGACTGGGACGCTCCATCGCGCCGAGAGGACAATCGTCACCATGCATCGAGCCGCGCCTGTGAGCGATATCGACGAGTCCGCGCTCCAGGTCACCGCTCCGAAGACCGAGGCCGCGGGCGTCAAGGCGGTCACCGTCGCCCTGGAGCGCGCGGTCGAGGAGATGGGCGTGGTGCGCACCGCGCGCACGCTGGCCCGGGTGAATCAGCGCCATGGCTTCGACTGTCCGGGATGCGCCTGGCCGGAACCGACCGGTCGGCGTCGCCCCGCCGAGTTCTGCGAGAACGGCGCGAAGGCCGTCGCCGAGGAGGCGACCCTGCGCACCGTCACCCCCGAGTTCTTCGCCGCGCACTCCCTCGACGACCTGGCCGCCAAGTCCGGCTACTGGCTCGGCCAGCAGGGCCGCCTCACCCATCCGATGGTGCTGCGCGAGGGCGACACCCACTACTCCCCCATCGCCTGGGACGACGCCTACCGCCTGATCGCCGACGCCCTGCGCGGCCTGGACTCCCCCGACGAGGCCGTCTTCTACACCTCCGGCCGCACCGCCAACGAGACCGCCTTCCTCTACCAGCTGCTGGTCCGCGCCTACGGCACCAACAATCTGCCCGACTGCTCGAACATGTGCCACGAGTCCTCGGGCACCGCCCTGGTCAGCTCGATCGGCATCGGCAAGGGATCGGTCACCATCGACGACTTCACCCAGGCCGACCTGATCATCGTGGCCGGGCAGAACCCCGGCACCAACCACCCCCGCATGCTGTCGGCGCTGGGTGAGGCGAAGGCGCACGGCGCGACCGTGATCGCGGTCAACCCGCTGCCCGAGACCGGACTCATCGGCTTCAAGGACCCGCAGACCGTCAAGGGCTTCACCGGCGGCATCAGCATCGCCGACGACTTCCTGCAGATCCGCCTGGGCGGCGATATGGCCCTGTTCCAGGGCCTGGCCAAGCTGCTGTTCGACGCCGAGGACCGCGCACCCGGCACCGTGGTGGACCGTGCCTTCGTGGACGCGCACACCGCGGGCTTCGCCGACTACGAGAAGCACATGCGCGCCGTCGATCTCGACACGGTCGTCGAAGCCACCGGGCTCACGCGCGAAGACCTCGACCGCACCGCGCGACTGCTCGCCGAGTCGAAGTCGACCATCATCTGCTGGGCCATGGGCCTGACCCAGCAGGTGCACGGCGTCGCCACCATCGAGGAGGCCACCAATCTGCTGCTGCTGCGCGGCATGATCGGCAAGCCCGGCGCGGGCGTCTGCCCGGTGCGCGGCCACTCCAACGTGCAGGGCGACCGCACGATGGGTATCTGGGAGAAGATGCCCGAGCCGTTCCTGGCCGCCCTGGACCGCGAATTCGGCATCACCAGCCCCCGCACCCACGGCTTCGACACCGTGAACGCCATCCGCGCCATGCGCGACGGCCGCGGCAAGGTGTTCTTCGGCATGGGCGGCAACTTCGTCTCCGCCACCCCCGACACCGAGGTCACCGAGGCCGCGCTGCGCACGTGCGCTCTCACCGTGCAGGTTTCGACGAAGCTCAACCGCAGCCACGTCGTGCACGGACGCACCGCGCTGATCCTGCCGACGCTGGGCCGCACCGACGCGGACGTCCAGGACGGTGTGCGCCAACAGGTTTCGGTCGAGGACTCCATGTCCATGGTGCACCTGTCGACCGGTCGCCTGACCCCGGTCGGCGATCAGCTGCGCAGTGAGGTCGCCATCGTGTGCGAGCTCGCCCAAGAGTTGTTCGGACCCGAGCACGAGGTCCCGTGGGGCGTGTTCCGCCGCGACTACGACCGGATCCGCGACGCCATCGCGCAGGTCGTGCCCGGCTGCGCCGACTACAACGCGAAGGTGCGCGGCCGCAACGGATTCCAGCTCCCGCACCCGCCGCGCGACGCCCGCGAGTTCCGCACCGCCACCGGCAAGGCCAATTTCGCGGTCAACGATCTGCACTGGCTGCCCGTCCCCGCGGACCGCCTCATCCTGCAGACCCTGCGCAGCCACGACCAGTACAACACCACCATCTACGGCCTCGACGACCGCTACCGCGGCATCCAGAACGGCCGCCGGGTGGTGCTGGTCAACCCCGCCGACATCACCGCGCTCGGATTCACCGAGGGCGACCTGGTGGACGTCGTCTCCGAGTTCCAGGACGGCACCGAGCGCAGCGTCGCCGGGTTCCGCCTGGTCGGCTACCCGACCCCGCGCGGCAATGCCGCCGCCTACTATCCGGAGACCAACCCCTTGATCCCCCTGGACCACGTCGCGAAACGCTCCAACACGCCCGTCTCCAAGGCGGTCACCATCCGTTTCGAACCGCACACCCACGTCACCGCATGAACCGGGGCCCCGCATGAGCCGAGTCACCGCACGTCGCCGCACGCTGCGCATCTCCCCGAACGGCACCATCACCCGGCCGGACACCCTGGCCGTCGAGGAGCCGCTGGAGATCCGCACCGGCGGGCAGTCGCTGACGGTCACCATGCGGACCCCGGGCGCGGACATCGATCTGGTGCACGGCTTCCTCTACGCCGAGGGCGTCATCGACACGGCCGAGGACATCGTCAGCGCCCGCTACTGCGCGGGCACCGACGAGAACGGGCAGAACACCTACAACGTCCTCGACATCCAGTTGCGGAATCCGGTTCCGATCCAGCCCAGGCCGTTCCTGACCAACAGCTCGTGCGGCCTGTGCGGGAAGACGGCCCTGGACGAGGTCCGGACCCGCATCCGCTACGAGATCCCGGCGGGCGCACCGCGCATCGATGTGCACACCCTCGCCAAGCTCCCGGACGAACTCCGTTCCCGCCAGCAGGTTTTCGACGCCACCGGCGGCCTGCACGGCGCGGGTCTTTTCACCGCGGACGGCGAGGCCGTGGCGGTGCGCGAGGACATCGGCCGGCACAATGCCGTGGACAAGCTGGTCGGCTGGGCCCTGCGCGAGAATCGGCTCCCCGCAAACGATCTCATCCTCATGGTGAGCGGACGGGCCTCCTTCGAGCTGGTCCAGAAGGCCGTCATGGCGGGCATTCCGGCGCTGGGCGCGGTGTCGGCCCCCAGCTCGCTGGCGGTGGATCTGGCCGCCGATTCCGGCCTGACCCTGGTCGGTTTCCTGCGCGGTGAAACCATGAACGTCTACACCGGCGAGGACCGCATCGCACTGTGATGCCCATGGTGTTCCACAGGGTGAGGCAGCGGGGTCCTTTCCGCCGCTCCGGCTGCTAGTCTCCGCAATAGAACACGTTTCAATTCTGATGGGAGAACCCCTATGGCAGCGCAGCCCCGGGATGTCGTGGAGCAGTACGTGAAGCTGGTCGCGACCGGCCCGACCTCGGCGATCCTCGACCTGTACGCCGAGGACGCCGTGATCGAGGACCCGATCGGCAGCCCCGAGCGTCGTGGCCACGAGGCCATCGGCGAGCTGTACAAGGCGCTGGAGAACCTCGAGCGCGAGACCGAGCTGCACACCGTCAAGGTGGCCGGCAACCACGTCGCCGCCCACTTCACCCTGGTCACCGTGACCAACGGGCACCGCATGACCCTCGCGCCCATCGACGTGATGGAGCTGAACGACGAAGGCAAGATCATCAAGATGCGCGCCTACTGGGGTCAGGACGACCTGAAGATGGAGCAGATCTAGCCACAGGCTTGCCCCTCACCCCCGCCCGAATTACGGTGACAGCACAGTGATTCGGCGAGGGTGGGAGGGCCTGTGCGGATCTCGTTGCGTGGCACCGGTGACGGGGTGCGGATCAGCATGCGGCTGGAGATCAACCGGCGGCGCTGGATCGCCCTGCTCATCATGCTGGGGGTGCTCACCGCGACCGGCCTGGTCACCGGACTGTGGGCGGTGATCGCCCCGGAATCGTTCTACGACAGCTATCCCGGATTCGGGCTGCACTGGGTGCGCGCCGACGGGCCCTACAACCATCACCTGGCCGCCGACGTCGGGGCCTTCTTCCTCGCGCTGGGCGCCATCTCCGCGGCCGCGCTCTACTACCGCGACAGCGTCATCGCCCGGGTCTCGGGACTGGGCTGGCTGGTCTTCGGCCTCCCCCATTTCCTCTACCACGCCTTCCACCGGCCGGACGCGCTCAGCGGCCTCAGCTACGGCCTGTCGCTCTTCGCCGCCCTGCTGCTCCCGGCGCTCGCCCTGGCCGTTCTGCTGGTCGCCCCGCGCGAGCGTTTCCCGGTGCCGGAACCGGCCCCCTTCACGTTCAAATTTCCCGGCCGCGGCAGCACGTCCCAGCGATGAGTTCTCCGCGGTCGCGCCGTCGTAACAGGTGACCCGAACACACCGATTTTCTGAGTAGCGGAGTAAAGGTTCAACGGCGAACCACGGAGGATCAACGGCGATTCTCGCAGCGGGCGCGATCGGCTCCCACCGACCGTCACCGACTCCATCGGCGCAGGGGAGGGCGCGTGGACAACTACACCGAATCGACGACCTGGACCTGACAGCGAATTCCCCGGGCATTCGCGAGACGCTCCAACGCTTCGACCGCCCGGTCGGCACGCTCGCGAGCGATCTTGCCCGCCGCGAGCAGCCGCCGGACCACCAACATCACCTCGACCCTCCCATGCCGAGGGCTTGGACAACAAGAAAACCGGCTCCGCGAGAGGAATTCTCGCGGAGCCGGTTTCGCTCGTAGCAGGGGTTTCAGGGGAAGCCCCTGAGAGCCCGAGAGTTGTTCTGTTACGCCGACTTCTCGCGGCGCTCGGGCGCGGAGCGCTTGCGCGGCACGATGGTCGGCAGCACATTGTCGTTCACCGTGTCGGCATTGACGACCACCTTGGCCACGTCATCCCGGCTGGGGATGTCGTACATGACCGGGAGGAGCACTTCCTCCATGATGGCGCGCAGACCGCGGGCGCCGGTGCCGCGCAGGATCGCCTGATCCGCAACGGCTTCCAGGGCGTCCTGGGTGAACTCCAGATCCACGCCGTCCATCTCGAACAGGCGCACGTACTGCTTCACCAGCGCGTTCTTCGGCTCGGCCAGAATCCGGACCAGGGATTCCTTGTCCAGGTTGGTGACCGAGGCGACGACGGGCAGACGGCCGATGAACTCGGGGATCAGACCGAACTTGATCAGGTCCTCGGGCATGACCTCGGCGAAGTGGTCGGCGGTGTCGATCTCGGCCTTGGACCGGACCTCCGCGCCGAAACCGATGCCGCGCTTGCCGACCCGGTCCTGCACGATGCGCTCCAGGCCGGCGAAGGCGCCCGCCACGATGAACAGCACGTTCGTGGTATCGATCTGGATGAATTCCTGGTGCGGGTGCTTGCGGCCGCCCTGCGGCGGCACCGAGGCCTGGGTGCCTTCCAGGATCTTCAGCAGCGCCTGCTGCACGCCCTCACCGGAGACGTCACGGGTGATGGACGGGTTCTCCGACTTGCGGGCGATCTTGTCGACCTCGTCGATGTAGATGATGCCCGTCTCGGCGCGCTTGACGTCGTAGTCGGCGGCCTGGATCAGCTTGAGCAGGATGTTCTCGACATCCTCACCGACGTAGCCGGCCTCGGTCAGCGCCGTGGCGTCGGCGATGGCGAACGGCACGTTCAGCATCTTCGCCAGCGTCTGCGCCAGGTAGGTCTTGCCACAACCGGTGGGGCCGAGCATCAGGATGTTGGACTTGGCCAACTCGACCGGTTCACCCCGGGAGTCGCGGCCCTTGTCGCCCGCCTGAATGCGCTTGTAGTGGTTGTAGACCGCCACCGCGAGCGTCCGCTTCGCGGAATCCTGCCCGATCACGTACTGCTCCAGGAAGTCCCGGATTTCCGCGGGCTTGGGGAGTTCGTCGAGCTTGACCTCGCTGGATTCGGCGAGCTCTTCCTCGATGATCTCGTTGCACAGGTCGATGCACTCGTCGCAGATGTACACCCCCGGTCCCGCAATGAGCTTCTTGACCTGCTTCTGGCTCTTTCCGCAGAACGAGCACTTCAACAGATCGCCGCCATCACCGATGCGCGCCATCTCCTGGGTCCCTACTTCCTTGTCCGCGTGCAACCGTCTGTCCCCGGTTGCCGGCGAGCTGCCTTCTTCGAGCGTATGCCGCGACCCCTGATTTTGCGGATCCGGCGATTCGGCTGTCTATCCAAACCTGATTTCGAACGAAGAGCAGAGCCGACAACCACGAGCAAAGGTCCCTAGAGTGACCGTACCCGTTTCGCGTGACCGAGGTCGACAACTTGGGCACGTTTCTCGCCGGACATGTGCGTGGACTCACCTCTGCCCGGGTGGCGGGGACGTTCGCGGCGCGCCGCTACCCCGCCACCCACCCAGCTCACTTCTGGGCGCTGAGCTTGCGGTACTCGAACACCGTGTCGACGATCCCGTAGCCCTTCGCCTCTTCGGCGGTGAGGATCTTGTCGCGGTCGGTGTCCTTGCGGATGACGTCCGAGTCCTTGCCGGTGTGGCGCGCCAGCGTGGTCTCCATGAGGCGACGCATGCGCTCGATCTCGGCGGCCTGGATCTCGAGGTCGGAGACCTGGCCCTGAATACCACCGGACGTGGACGGCTGGTGGATCAGGATGCGGGCGTTCGGCAGCGCGGCGCGCTTGCCGGGAGCGCCGGCCGCGAGGATGACCGCGGCGGCCGAGGCGGCCTGGCCCAGGCAGACGGTGGCGACGTCGGCGCGCACGTACTGCATGGTGTCGTAGATGGCCATCAGCGCGGTGAACGAGCCGCCGGGCGAGTTGATGTACATGGTGATGTCGCGGTCCGGGTCCTGGGACTCGAGCACCAGCAGCTGCGCCATGATGTCGTTGGCGGAGACATCGTCGACCTGGTTGCCCAGGAAGATGATTCGCTCCTCGAACAGCTTGTTGTACGGGTCGGAGGTCTTGACGCCGAAGCTGGTCTGCTCGGTGAACTGCGGCAGGATGTAGCGCGACTGCGGCAGGTTACCGGCGGCGGCGAAGGTGATGCCCGCGGCCCGCGGATCGATCATGTTGGACATAAACGTCTCTCCAAAGTCTGTGTGGTGGGCTGCGGAACTACTTGCTGCTGCTGCCGTTCGCCTGGCTGGCGTGGGTGACCACATGGTCGATGAAGCCGTAGTCGAGCGCCTCGGCGGCGGTGAACCAGCGGTCGCGGTCGGCATCGGCGGTGACCTGCTCGATGGACTTGCCGGTGTGCTGGGACTGCAGCTCGTTCAGCTCACGCTTGGTGTAGGCGAACTGCTCGGCCTGGATCGCGATGTCGGCGGCCGAACCACCGAGACCGGCCGACGGCTGGTGCATCATGATCCGCGCGTGCGGCAGCGCGTAGCGCTTGCCCTTGGTGCCCGCGGCGAGCAGGAACTGGCCCATGGAGGCGGCCAGACCCATACCGACGGTGCGGATGTCGCATTCGGCGAACTGCATGGTGTCGTAGATGGCCATGCCGGCGGTCACCGAACCACCCGGGGAGTTGATGTAGAGCGAGATGTCCTTGGTCGGGTCCTCGGCCGTCAGCAGCAGGATCTGCGCGCACAGCTTGTTGGCGATGTCGTCGTCGACCTGAGTGCCCAGGAAGATGATGCGCTCGCGCAGCAGGCGCTCGTACACCGAATCACTGAGGTTCAGACCAGCAGTCGCGGATGTCATGCGCACCCCTGCCTGATGAATTGTCACGGATACCTGCCCTCTCTCAACGGCTCGGTTAACAAGCCCCTACTGATTCGCTGACACAAACCCTAACGAAGCAGGGCGGCACCGAACTCCCGGTACCGCCCTGCTTCGCTCACAGCGCAAACTTACGTCAACGCTTCGCGTTCCGGTGTACGGGGGTTCTCGGGGGTGTCATCCCGAGAACCCCCGTACACAGGGGTGAGATGAAATTCTTACTTGGCCTCGGCCTCGGCGGCCTCGGTGGCGTCGGCGACGCTCGCCAGCTCCTCGGCGGAGACCTCCTCGGCCTCGTCGGCCGGGTTGCCGAACATCTCGGCGGTGTCCACGGTGTTGCCGGCGGTGTCGGTGACGGCCGCCTGGACCACGACACCGGCGAGGGCCTTGCCGCGGCGCACGTCGGCGAAGACGGCGCCGAGCTGACCGGCCTGCTGGATCTGCTGGATGAACTGGTCCGGGCTCATGCCGTAGCGCTGCGCCTGGAAGGTGATCCGCTCGTACAGCTCGTCCTGGCCGACCTGGGTGTTCTCGGCCTCGGCGACGGCGTCCAGCAGCAGCTGGGTCTTGACCGACTTCTCGGCGGCCTGCTTGGTGTCGGCCTTGAACTCCTCGAGCGAGGAGCCCTGCGCCTCGAGCGCCTCGGCCAGCTTGGACTCGTCGTGGTCGAAGCCGTGGACGGCGTCGTGCTCGACGGCGTCGATCTCGGCCTTGACGACGCCCTCGGGCAGCGGGATCTCGACGGTCTCGAGCAGCTGCTCGAGCACCTTGTCGCGGATCTCGCCGGCCTGGGTGACCTTCTTGACGCGCTCGACGCGGGTCTTGAGGTCTTCCTTCAGCTCGTCGATGGTGTCGAACTCGCTGGCCAGCTGGGCGAACTCGTCGTCGGCCTCGGGCAGCTCGCGCTCCTTGACCGACTGCACGGTCACGGTGATGACGGCTTCCTTGCCCGCGTGCTCACCGGCGACCAGCTTGGAGGTGAAGTCCTTGGACTCGCCCTCCTTGAGGCCGATCAGGCTCTCGTCCAGGCCCTCGATGAGCTGGCCGGAGCCGACCTCGTGGGACAGGCCGGTGGTGGAGGCCTCCTCGACGGCTTCGCCGTCGACGGTGGCGGACAGGTCGATGGAGACGAAGTCGCCGTTCTCGATGGCCCGCTCGACCGCGGTCAGGGTGCCGAAGCGCTGACGCAGCGACTGCAGCTGCTCGTCGATGTCGGCGTCGGTGATCTCGATCGGGTCGACCTCGACCGTGATGTTCGAGAAGTCCGGCAGCGAGATCTCCGGGCGGATGTCGACCTCGGCGGTGAAGGCCAGTTCCTGGCCGTCCTCGATCTTGGTGATCTCGATCTCCGGCTGACCGATGACCTTCACCTCGGTCTCGATCACGGCTTCGCTGTAGCGCTTGGGCAGCACGTCGTTGACGACCTGCTCCAGCACGGCGCCACGGCCGACGCGGGCCTCGAGAAGCTTGGCCGGCGCCTTGCCCGGACGGAAGCCGGGGATACGGATCTGCTGCGCGAGAGCCTTGTAGGCGCGGTCGAAGTCCGGCTTGAGCTCCTCGAAGGGCACCTCGACATTGATGCGGACCCGAGTCGGGCTCAGCTGCTCGACGGTGCTCTTCACGGACATGCTCCTTGTTCGTTGTTCATGGTTGACGTCTAGGTTCCCCCCGAACGCATCCCGACCAGGTTAGTCGAACGCGATTCCGACCACGCAATCGGATGCGTAGCGGACCTGACGACTGATCTGGTGCCGACCGGGGTAACTCCCCGGGTACGCCCGAAACCCGGCCCGGCACCCGACCGGCGGCCCGGTGCGGGGCGGATCGGCACCTAACGACCGGCAAAAGTCGCGGGGTGGCGGGGGAGCTATCTCAGCTACCGACCTTGACGGCGTCGGTCACGAAGACCAGCGTCTCGCCCGGCTTCATGCCGCTCGGCGGGCGGTCGCCGTAGCCGAGGGCGGGCGGGATGATGAGCAGGCGGCGGCTGCCCTCCTGGATGCCGACCAGGCCCTGGTCCCAGCCCTTGATGACCTGGCCCGCGCCCAGCGTGAGGGGCAGCGGCTTGCCGCGGTCGAAGGAGCTGTCCAGCTTCTTCTGGTTGGACCAGGTGATCAGCGTGTAGTTGGTGCTCAGCTTGTCCCCGGCCTTGGCCTCGGGACCACTGCCCACGACCAGGTCCTTGGTGATGAGCTCCTTGGGCGGATCGCAGTCGGCGGGCAGCGTGATGGTCGGCGCGGTTCCGAAGCCGCCGTCCACCTTGATGTCCTCGGCGGTGCACTCGCGGCCCTTGCTCGCGGCCGTGGTGGCGGCCGCGCTGGTCGTGGCGGCGGCGGTCGTCGTCGTGGTCGACGACGCCTTGTTGTCGCTGCTGCCGCCGCAACCGGCCGCCAGCATCATGGCGGCCGCGACCGCACCGATCACACCGACCTTGCCCACCAAGCGCATTCCCGCTCCTGTCCGTCCAGTCCGGTTGCCGCACAGATTGCGACGCCGCGCCGAACCTACACGGCTTCGGGCGGTCGAGCCGGTCGGGGCGCGCCCGCAAGGGTTTCGGCGGCGCGCCGGGCATGGTCAGCGGGCGGTGACGAGGACGGCGTATTGGGCCGCGGCCATCTGGTGAACCGCCGGTTCGGTGGGGCCGGACACCGAGGCCAGATAGCGACCGTCCAGTACCAGGCAGGTGTATTCGGGGTGCGGCGCGGCGTCGGCATCGCGCAGGCAGACGGCTTCCGGAACGCCGCCGGGCGCGGAGACGACGGTTCGGGTGGCGGTCGGCTCCGAGAGCCGCTGCAGCGCGTGCCGGGCGCCGACGGCGTCGGAAAAACGCAGCAGCCGTGTGGAATCCGTGACGGCTGCGGCCTGCACCGGGAGGCCGGCCTCGCCGGGACGGTTGATCAGCTGGCCGGCGACGACCGGGCCGTAGACGACTCCGGTGGCGCGCCGTGGGCCGCCCCAGCCCGCGATGAGGCCGTATTCGTCCTGGAACAGCGTGGGATACGGCCACCGTCCGGGTTCGGCGGGCAGCAGGCGCGACAGCATGCCGTCCGGATCGAGGGAAAGCGCCGGAAGCGCCTCGGGCGCGGTGGCCGTGAAGGCGTCCAGCCGTGGGAGTTCCGCGTCGAGGGCGCGAGTCGCCAGCGCCTTCATGGCGGCGCGGTCGGTGGCCGGATCGACGATGTACAGGCTCACCACATAGGGGCCGTGGGCGAGCGTCACCGCCATGGTCGGGACACGTGGCCGCCAATGTCCATGTGTCGCAAAGTATTCGGGGAACGGGACCGTGACATTGTCGCGATTGACCGCGGCGTCGGCGGCGTCGATCTCGCGGGCGGTGTCGATGGCGGCCATCGGGTCGTGCATGCGCAGGACCGTGATGCGCAGTCCGGTGGCCGCGCCCTCCGTCGGGCTGCCGCTCGGATCGTCGGTGCCGCCGATGCTGAATCCGGCCAGCATGCCGTGCGCGGTGAGAGTGGGCCGGGTCGCCTCGGCGAGGATGCCGACCGCGTCCGTCGGCGTCGGCACCGGGATGGCCGAGACCTGCGACAGCGCGGGATCGACGGCGCGGGGCGAGACAACGGCGTCGGCCATGCGCACCGATTCCAGCAGCCGCGCATAGGTTTCGCCGGTGTCCCGGGGCACGTCGAGCGGTCGACCGCTGTAGCCGCCCAGATCCAGTGCGCGCAGTTCCGGTGTCGCCGCTCGCGGTACGCCCGCGATGGCGCAGGCGCTCACCAGCACCGCGATGGACACCAGTGGGATTCGTCCGGCGTGGCCCCGCCGGTTCATCGGATCGTCTCGGCGCATCCCGCCACCCCCGTAGCCGCTCGATTCCGAGTGTGGGTGCACCGGTTACCCGCGACAACCGATTATCGGGACATCGCGACCGGTCCGTGACAATTCGGGCCTGCCGCAACGGCTTCCGTAGACGGAAAATTGTTTGCGACCGGTCGCGGCCTACGGGAGCATCTCAGGATGCTGTTGACGATCTCTTGTACGCGCCCCGTGGGAGCCGAGTGGCCCGCCACCGATCTGGGGTATCTGCTGCACAAGAATCCTTCGCGCAGACAGACTTTCGAGCAGTCCTACGGCGTCGCGCACGTCCTCTACCCGGAGGCGGGCGACGACCGCTGTACCGCGGCGCTGCTGCTGGAGATCGACCCGGTGCGCCTGGTGCGCGGAAAGCCCAAGGGCACACCGGACTTCGGTCTCGGCCAGTACGTGAACGACCGCCCCTACGCGGCGTCGTCCCTGCTGTCGGTGGCCATTTCGACGGTCTTCGGGACCGCGCTGCACGGCCGGTGCGCACAGCGGCCGGAGCTGACCGGCACCGCCCTCGACCTGCGGATCGAACTGCCGGCCGTGCCGTGCAAGGGCGGCCCGGAATACGCCGAGCGGGTCTTCGCGCCGCTGGGCTGGACCGTCGCGGCCACTCCCCTGCCGCTGGACCCGGCGTTCCCGGAGTGGGGCGATTCCCATTACGTACGTCTCGAACTCACCGGCACGCTGCGCCTGGCCGAGGCCCTGACCCACCTCTACGTCCTGCTGCCCGTCCTCGACGGCAGCAAGCACTACTGGCTCGACACCGCCGAGATCGACAAGCTGCTCCGTTTCGGCGAGGGCTGGCTCACCGCCCACCCGGAGCGCGAGTGGATCACCCGCCGCTACCTGACCCGCCGCCACACCCTGGTCCGCACCGCCCTGGCCCGCCTGGCGGAGCTGGACGATCAGGACCCGGAGGAACTTGGCGCGATGGAGCCCGACTACGACGACGAGGGACCCGGCGCCGAGACGGCCCTCCCGCGTCGCGGCGCCGACATTGCCGCGCCGGCCACCGAACTCGCCGGCGCTCCGGTGGCCGGTGAGCACACAGCGGCGTGCGACGCCGCGGTCCGTCCCACCCTGACCGGGACAGGCGGGCAGCCTGCCGCCGAGACCGGTTCCCGCGATGCTCTTGTCGAGGGCAGCGGCTCGACCGCGAGTGGCCCGGGGCGCGAGCCCGGCGGCGACACGGCCCCGCAGCCGGTGGAGTCCGGCGAACGCGGGCCGTCGCTGGCGATACTGCGGCGGGCGGCGGTGCGTCGGGCGCTGCTGGCGGAGGGGGCGAGCCGGGTGCTCGACCTCGGGTGCGGGCAGGGTGCGTTGCTGCTCGAACTGGCGGCGGACCGGGCGCTCACCGAGATCGTCGGCATCGATGTGTCGATGCGTGAGTTGACGATCGCGGCCAGACGGGTGCGGCGCCTGCCGGAGTGGCAGGCGCGGCGGATCACCGTCCGGCAGGGCGCGCTGACCTACACCGACGCCTCGTTGCGGGGCTTCGACGCGGCCGTGCTCATGGAGGTGATCGAGCATGTGGACGCGACCCGGTTGAAGGCGCTGGAGCAGGCGGTGTTCGGGGCGGCGGCTCCGGGCGCCGTGGTCGTGACCACGCCGAACAGCGAGTTCAATGTGCGCTACGACGGGCTCGCCGCGGGCGCTTTCCGGCATTCGGATCACCGGTTCGAGTGGACCAGGGCAGAATTCGCGGACTGGGCCCACCGGGTCGGCGCGACGCACGGGTATGCCGTGCGTTTCGAGCCGGTCGGGCCCGAGGACGCGGAAGTGGGGGCCTCGACACAGATGGCTGTGTTCACCAGGAAGAACGATGACGACGCCGCGAAGGGGGCCGCGTAATGGCAGAACTGTCCGTCCCGGCGCTGTCGCTGGTCGTGCTGATCGGCAGCAGCGGTTCGGGTAAGTCGACGTTCGCGCACAAGCATTTCCGGTCGACGGCGGTGCTGTCCTCCGACGCCTATCGCGGGCTGGTCAGCGACGACGAATCCGATCAGTCGGCGACCGCCGCGGCATTCGAGCTGCTGCACCATGTGGCGGGCGTGCGCCTGCGCCGTGGCCTGCGCACCGTCATCGACGCCACCAATGTGCAGCCGAAGGCGCGGCAGTCGCTGGTGGAGCTGGCGCGCGCCCACGACGTGCTGCCGGTGGCGATCGTGCTGGACGTCCCGGAGAGCGTGTGCGTGGAGCGCAACGCGTTGCGGGTGGATCGCGCCGATCTGGGCCCGCACGTGGTCGGCCGCCACCAGCGTGACCTGAAGCGCTCGCTGAAGTTCCTGGAGCGTGAGGGTTTCCGCACGGTGCACGTGCTGCGCGGCGTCGAGGAGGTCGAGGCGGCGACCATCCGCGACGAACGGCTGTGGAACGACAGGACCGATCTCACCGGGCCCTTCGACGTCATCGGCGACGTGCACGGCTGCCGGAGCGAACTGGAGACGCTGCTGGGCGAGCTCGGTTACGTCCTGACCCGCGACGACGCGGATCGCCCGGTGGACGCCCGCCACCCCGACGGCCGCACGGCGGTGTTCGTCGGCGACCTGGTCGACCGCGGCCCGGACACCCCGGGCGTGCTGCGCCTGGTGATGGGCATGGTGGCGTCCGGGAACGCCCTGTGCGTCACCGGCAACCACGAGTTCAAGCTGGTGCGCGCCCTCGACGGCCGCCGTGTCACAGTGCGGCACGGCTTGGCCGAGTCGCTGGCGCAGCTGGAGGCCGAGGACGACGAATTCCGCAAGGCCGCACAGGAATTCATGCGCGGTCTGGTCAGCCACTACGTGCTCGACGGCGGCGACCTGGTGGTCGCGCACGCCGGTCTGAAGGAGGAGTACCAGGGCCGCACCTCGGGCCGGGTGCGCGAGTTCGCCATGTACGGCGAATCCACCGGCGAGACCGACGAATACGGCCTGCCGGTGCGCTACCCGTGGGCCGACGACTACCGCGGCACAGCGCTGGTGCTCTACGGCCACACGCCGATGACCGAACTGGTGTGGGTGAACAACACCCTGTGCCTGGACACCGGCGCGGTGTTCGGCGGCCGCCTGACCGCCCTGCGCTACCCGGAGCGGGAGCCGGTATCGGTTGCGGCCGAACAGGTCTGGTTCGAACCGGTGCGCCCGCTGCAGGCCGCCACCTTCGCCACCGGCGAGGCCGTGGTGCGGCGGGATCCGGGCGTGCTGGACCTGGACGACGTGCTGGGCCGCCGGGTGGTGGAGACCCGCCACCTGGGCCGGGTCACCGTGCGGGAGGACGCCTCGAGCGCCGCGCTCGAGGTGATGAGCCGTTTCGCCGTGGATCCGCGCTGGCTGGTGTACCTGCCGCCGACCATGTCCCCGTGCGCCACCTCCACCCTGGACGGCTATCTCGAGCACCCGGCCCAGGCCTTCGAGTACTACCGCTCCGAGGGCGTGGACACCGTGGTGTGCGAGGAGAAGCACATGGGTTCGCGTGCGGTGGTGGCGGTTTCGCGGTCGGCGCAGGCCGCGCGGGACCGGTTCGGGGTCGAGGACGGCAGCACGGGCGCGGTGTACACCCGCACCGGGCGCCCGTTCTTCGACGATCCGGCGCGGACCGAGGCGGTGCTCACCCGGGTGCGGGCGGCGGCCGAAACCGCCGGGCTGTTCGAGGAATTGGGCACCGACTGGCTGCTGCTGGACACCGAGCTGCTGCCCTGGTCGGCGAAGGCGATGGGCCTGTTACGTTCCCAGTACGCCGCGGTCGGCGCGGCCGCGCGGGCCTCGCTGGCGCAGGCTTCGGACGTAGTGGAGGCCGCGGCGGCACGCGGGGTGGAGCTGGGCGATCTCGCCGAGCGCACCGCGGATCGGCGGGCCGACGCCGACGCCTTCACCACCGCCTACGGCCGCTACTGCTGGCCCACCGACGGTTTGGACGGCGTCCGCCTGGCCCCGTTCCAGTTGCTGGCGGCGTCCGGCGCGAATTACGCTGTGCGCGACCACAGCTGGCATCTGGAGCGGATCGACCGCCTGGTCGCCGCCGACCCGGAGTTCTTCACCGCGACCGGCCGCCGCGTCGTCGACCTCGCCGCTCCCGAGAGCGAGGCCGCCGCGACGGCCTGGTGGACCGAACTCACCCTGGCCGGCGGCGAGGGCATGGTGGTCAAGCCGCTGGAGTCGCTGGTGGCGGGCACCGGCAGCCGCAGCGGGCGGCCGGTGCAGCCGGGCGTGAAATGCCGTGGGCCGGAATACCTCCGGATCATCTACGGCCCGGAGTACCTGCGGCCTGGTCAGCTGGATCGCCTGCGTCAGCGCGGCCTGGGCGGCAAACGGTCGATGGCGCTGCGCGAATACGCCCTGGGCTTGGAGGCCCTGGACCGTTTCGTGGCCCGTGAGCCGCTGTGGCGGGTCCACGAGGCGGTCTTCGCGATCCTCGCCCTCGAAACCGAGCCGGTCGACCCGCGTCTCTAACCGACGAGATCCTTCAGACGCTGGAGGTAGGGGCGCTGGCCCTTGCCGAGCTTCTCCTCGGCAAGGGCCAGATCGAACCATGCGGCCCGGTCGATTTCGGGGAATTCGGCAATTCGCCCGGATCGCGGCGGCCATTCCATTTCGAAAGTTCCGGGAACGACCTCGGCGGGGTCGAGGTCGGCTTCCACGGCCCAGACGGTGAGTTGTTTCTTGCCCCGGCCGCTGCCGTATTCGACCTCACCGAGGGGAATCCAGTCGCCGTCGGGAACCGGCAGTCCGAGTTCCTCGCCGAATTCGCGGCGGGCGGCATCGAGCGGCTGTTCTTCGGCGGGATCGTATTCTCCCTTGGGAATGGACCAGGCGGCGGCGTCCTTCTTGGCCCACAGCGGGCCGCCCATGTGCCCGACCAGCACTTCGAGGCCGTTCGTGCGACGGAACAGCAGGACTCCGGCACTGTATTTGAAGCTCATGGAAACGAGTGTGCCGAACACCCTGACGCAGGCCCACATCGGGCACAACCGCGAGCAACATTGCGGCAATTAGGACTTCGGGGACTATTTCCCCATATAGGACGAATAATTCCCACCCTTTCCCTTGGGCCCGAAACCTTTTCGGCAACATTTATTTCCATTAAGCTCCTGGCTTCGGATATGCCCACACCCGATGCAGATTGGATAGGCATGGAATTCCGCATTGCTGCTGCGGCCGCCACCCTGGTGACCGGAGCACTCGTCACCCAGGCCGCCACGTTCACCGTGGCAACCATCCCGGCGAATGCCCAGCCCGCCGCCGCGCCGAGTTTCGAGTACTCGGTCAAGCTGGTGGACAAGACGGTCATCACCACCCTGAAGGGCGGAACCTTCGAGCTGGCGCCGGCCGTCACCCCGGAGACCGACCCGGAGGCCAGGGCGACCCCGGTCCTGAAGGTGAAGGACGCCGACAACAAGGTGCTGTTGACCCTGCCGATGAAATTCAGCCTGGGCCTGATCGACATCCCGGTCGAGCCGGAGGTCCGGCAGGACGGCACCGTGCTGGCCCTCACCCCCAGAAAGCCGGACGGGCTGTCACTGTCGCAGCCGTTGGTCGTGAAACCCGTTGCCTCGGACCTGGAGAACCAGCGCGCCATGAGCAGCTTCGCCGGCCAGTTCGGCCTGGCCACCATGGTCGGCACCTTCGTCGGCACCGCCATCGGCGCGACCATCGGCTGCATCGTCACCCTGGTGGCCGGTTGCTTCCCGGGCCTGATCACCGGCGCCACCGTGGGTGGCATCATCGGCAGTATCGCCGTAGGCAGCCCCGTCCTGATCGCCAACGGCATCGACCTGCTCGCCACCATGCAGGCCGCCGACGGCACCACCAAGTGGGCCGACAAGATGACGACCGCACCGACTCCGGCCGCCTCGGCGCAGCCCGTCGGGCCCGCCAACTGATCGCCGGGCCCGCGGACTCGGAACCCGCCACACCAGCGCGGTTCCCAGCCCGTCGAGTCCCGACCCGAGTTCGAGGGTGCCGCCGCGTTCGGCGATATTGCGCAAGCCACCTCGCCGGGATGCGCTGACTAGACCCGCAGGCCGTCGACCAGCGCCAGCACCGCGGGTTCGGTTCGGGCGCGGGCGGATTCGGGGTCGTCGGAGTTGGCGATGAACATGGCGGCCTCGCCGAGGGCGGACAGGATCATCAGTGACAGCGGCCGGATGTCGAGGTCGGCGCGCAGCTGCCCGGACTGGATGCCGGATTGCAGGCCCGCGACGATCAGGCCGAGACCGTACTTCTCGTCGACCTCGCGCCACTCCTGCCAGCCCAGCACCGCGGGGGCGTCGATGAGGGTGATGCGGACCCGTTCGGGGTCGACGCAGGAGAGCAGGAAGTTGTGCAGGCCCGCCTCGAGCACGGCCATGGCGTCGGTGGGCGGCGCCTCGGCCATGGTCTCGGCGACCTGCTGCAGGATCGCCTGCTGCTCCTGCTCGTAGACCGCGCGGAACAGGTCCTTCTTGTCCTTGAACTGGTGATACAGCGCGCCGCGGGAGCTGCCCGCCCGCTCCACGATCTCGGGTGTGCTGACCGCGGCGTACCCGCGTTCGGCGAACAGTTCGCGCGCTGCGGCCATCAGGTTCGCGCGGGTCGACTCGGATCGTTCGGCTTGCCTGATCATCGACGCCTTTCTGAGCGGGGTAGGTGGATCGTAACGCCGAACCATTGAATACAGGCAGCCTGTTTGTTAGTTTGAGAAGGTCTTCACCATCTCCACTCCAGAGGGAGTCCTACAGATGACGAACACCATCTCCCCCCAATCCCCCGCGGCCTGGCGCGATCCAGCACTGGGCGCCCGCCGCGAACTCGCACTCCCGCAGGGCACGCTGCCCGTCTTCGACAGCGGCAGTGGCGATCCCATCGTCTTCGTGCACGGACTGCTGGTCAACGCCAACCTGTGGCGCAAGATCATCCCCGCCTTCTCCGGCGAATACCGCTGCGTGGCAATCGATCTCCCGTTCGGCTCGCACACCGCGGCCATGCCCGACGCCGACCTGACCCCGCCCGGCCTGGCCGCGCTGGTCATCGCGGCCATCGAGGCGCTCGACCTGGGCCCGGTCACCCTGGTGGGCAACGATTCCGGCGGCGCGGTCAGCCAGCTCGTGCTCGCCGCCCGCCCCGACCTCGTCGCCCGGCTGGTACTCACGTCCTGCGACGCGTACGAGAACTTCCCGCCGTCCTTCTTCGACTACCTGGGCCTGGCGGCCCGCACCCCTGGCGCGCTCACCTCGCTGGCGGCGACCATGCGGCTGCGGCCCATCCGCCGCCTGCCCATCGCCTACGGCTGGCTGGCCCGCCGCCCGATCGACCGCGCGGCCAGCGACTCCTACGCGCTACCGGTCGGCGCGAAGGGCATCCGGGCGGACGTCCGGCGCGCGATCACCGGTCTCGATCGCCGGTACACCCTGTCCGCCGCACGGACTTTCGCGGACTTCAAGAACCCGGTGTTGCTTGCCTGGTCGGCGGGTGACCGCTTCTTCCCGGAGCGGTACGCCGAGCGGATGGCGGTCGACTTCCCGGACGCGCGCATCGAGTGGATCCACGATTCGTGCACCTTCTCGCCCGAGGATCAGCCCGAACAGCTGATCCGGGCGATCCGGGTCTTCCTGAACGATCAGAAGTCGCCGCCGTCGAATCCGCCGAAGTCACCGAAATCGGTGCCGCCGCCGAAGTCCTGACCACCGAAGTCCTGGGTGCCGGGGTCGTAGCCGCCCTGGTCATAGCCGCCCTGGTCGGAGGAGCCCTGGTCGGAGCCGCCGTCGGCATATCCGCCGTCGGCGGCGTCGAGGCCGTCCTGATAGCCGTCGCCATAACCGCTTTCGAAGGCGGCCGCGTCATAGCCGACACCGGACATGCCGCTGAACAGGGCATTGAACAGCAGGGCGGACCCGACACCCCAGGCTCCGGCGACGAGCGCGGTCTTCCACCACGGTTCGGAGTACCAACCGGCAGGTACCGGCCGACCCGCGACCCGGCCACCCGGGTAGTAGTTCGGTGTGGACGGCGACGGCGTGGGCGAGGCCTCGACCCGGCGACCCTCGAATTCGATGGCCCGGTCCTCGGTCACCCGACCCGCGCCGCGCTGGCCGTCCAGTTCGGCCACGGCCGGGCCGGGATCCATCCCCATGGCGGTGCGGGCCGCGCGCACGTAGTAAAGCCCTTCGAGCGCCGTCTCTTTCGCGAGCCGCGCCTGCGCGGCGGTCCCGGCCTGCTCGATCTGCGCGCCGGCGGCGTTGAACCGCTCCCCCGCGTCGGCGAGCGCCTGCTTGGAGGCGTCGTCGCTGCCGGTGAGGTTGTAGACCTGGCCGCCGAGGCGTTCGATCACCCGGCGCGCGTCGGCCTTGGCGTCGGCCAGCTCGGTCCCGGCGCGCGAGCGTTGCCCGCGATTGACCGCGACCACGGCCAGCAGTACGACGACGATGACCAGGAGGAGAACGACGACGGTAGACACGCGACCAGCCTACGCGGCGAAATTCGCCAGCTAGTTGCTACTCGCTGTGGGTTCGCTGAATCCTCGGCCCTAGCCGGCTACCGCGGCGAAGCGGGTCGTATGACCGGCTGGATCAACCTCCTCTTCGTCCGGCTCCGACACCGCGAACTGTCGTTTGCCAGCGGTTTTCGCCGAGTACATGGCCCGATCCGCACTGCGCAGCAGGTCCGAGAAATCACACTCGCGACCGGGCGGGCAGAACGCGGTGCCGACACTCGCCGACGCGGGCACGAATCCGGCGGCCGTGGGCACCGGCTCGCACAGCGCCGCCAGCACCCGCATGGCCAGCTCACTGAGCGAATTGCGGCGCGCGGGCAGGGCCACCACGAACTCGTCGCCGCCGTAGCGGGAGATCACCGTCTCCGGCGGACAGGCCGCCCTAAGCCGCTGCGCGATGCTGACCAGCACCTCGTCGCCGACGGTATGGCCGTAGTTGTCGTTGATCGCCTTGAAATCGTCCAGGTCGATGAGCAGCAGCCCGACGCCGCGCGCCGGATCGGCGGCCATCACCCGCACCCGCTCCTGCAGCAGCGAGCGGTTGGCCAGATCGGTGAGCGCGTCGTGGGTGGCCTCGTGCCGCAGCCGGGTCTGCAGGGCCGCGATCTCCTGCACGCGCACCGACACCGCCTCGGACAGGCTGCGCTCCTGCTGAACCAGGGCGCGCTGCTGCAGCGCCTCGGCGTAGGCGTCGATGGCCTGGCTGGCGATGAACGACCAGCGGGTCGCGATCAGCGACCCGCGCACGCCCGGCGCGAGCCCGAGCAGCGCGCGGCTGGCGGGGGCGAGCATGCGGGTGCGCTCGAACGGGGCGTCGGCGAGGCTGCGCCCGATCCGACGGGCCGAGCGCACCGGAAACGGTTCGGAGCCCGCCAATTCCAGCAGTTCGTCGATGACGCCGCCGAAGATGCGCTCGAGGTCAGCGGAGGGAACGCTGGGCGCCTGGCCCAGTGCGGCGCTGCTCGCGCCGGGGTGCACCGACCGCACCCATTCCCGGATGGTCGCCGCCACGATGGCGGAGGTTCGGGTATCGAGACGGATGGGCATGCGCGCTCACCCTGCGTACGTGATGTCGGGGCCGGCGTGCGCGCCGGTCACGCCCTTCGGATCGAACTCACTACTACGCGGTCGGCCACACCAGTGGTGCATGCTCACCGCCCCCTTTCCAGATACCCCCGTCCGGACAAAAAGGATCCTAGCAAGCCACCCGACATCGAAAACCCCTGATTCAGAACAGGTTCCCACTGTCTCGCGAATGGCGATCGGATGTCTCATCGCTGGCCGAGCTCCGGTGTTACACCCGAATTCGGCATGTTTTCCGCGACGCGCCGGAGGCCGGTCCCGACCGGCCGCGACGTGCGCAGACACGACCTGATTGGCATTCCGGGAGTGAGGTTCGGTACAGTGCTGACGCACACGGCATCCACGGATGCGGTGACTGCGGGTGTAGTTCAATGGTAGAACCTCAGCCTTCCAAGCTGATGGTGCGGGTTCGATTCCCGTCACCCGCTCTTTCCCGTTCTGCGGGAGCGTCGATCCGACGCGCAACGGGGTGTAGCGCAGCTTGGTAGCGCATCCGCTTTGGGAGCGGAGGGTCGCAGGTTCAAATCCTGTCACCCCGACCATTTTTCGAGCCGCTCCATCCCGATTTCACTGGTAGAAGCGGACAATTCACTGCACTCGCACGGCGATCGCGGTGCGGCGCGCCGTCCGTCGTCCCGGCTGTGTCCCATCTCTCTCGTCGCCCGGGTGTGTCGAGTCACCCGGAATCCGGATTCCGGTAACCGGATGTTGTGCCTCCGTTTGCACTGTGTTATCGATTTACGGTGCTGGTCGACGACAAGATGAACGTTTCCGGCTCGGTACTGTCCGGCCGCGAGACGCGTTCTCGACTCGTCCCGGCCGCCGGGCTGGGTGTCGCTGTGCTTTTGCTGGCCATCGCGCAGGCGTGGGCCTCCGCCCACGGCGTGATGGGACCGCTGCGCAGCCTGGTCGACGACTACTTCGCCAATCCGCAGTCGGCGGCGGTGTCGTGGGCAGGACTCGGGCTCGCCTGCATCGGGGTGCCCGCCCGCACCCGGGTGATCGCACTGGTTGCCGCGGGAGTGCTGGATCTGCTGACTCTGGGGCTACAGGTGGCCTGCGGCTGGCATGTGTCGATCGGGACCGGGCCGACTCTCGCGCTCACCGCGCTGACGGTCGTCGTGCTCCGATGGGAAGGTGAGCGTCGCCGGACCGCCTTGCAGGCCATAGCGTTCGGCGTGTTGCTCGTCATGGCGTCCAAACTCGCCGACACCTGGCTGATGGTGAGCATCGTCGCCGGGCCGCGGGTCCTCGATCAGTACGTGCAGCTCGCGGACCGGGCGCTGGGGGAACCGGCGTGGGTGGTCGGGCGGCTGCTGGACACGCTCGGTCCGATCCCCTCACATGTACTGCATGTCGTCTATATCCAATTGCCGGTGGCGGCGGTGGTCGTGGCCGTGTGGCAGTTGCGTCACGTGTCGACGCGCTCGTGGCCGCGGCACCACCTGGTGCGAACGTTCTTGCTGCTGGGCGTGATCGGGCCGCTCGGGTACGTGCTGTTCCCGGTCGTCGGGCCGGTGTTCGCGTACGGGCCGCTCGGGCACGGGCTGGAGATCGGGGACTGGCCGCAGGTGTGGCCCGCGTTCACCACCGATCCGCAGCCGATGCTCTTCGACTCCGAGACGGCCCGCAACTGCATGCCGTCCATGCACACCGCGTGGGCGACCGCGCTGTTCATCCATTCCCGCCGCGGACCGCGGTGGCTGCGCTGGGCGGGCACGTTCTGGCTGGTGTGCACGCTGCTGGCGACGCTCGGGTTCGGCTACCACTACGGCAGTGACCTGGTGGCGGGCGCGGTGCTGTGCATGACGGTGGAGTCGGCGCTGCGCGATCCCGAACGCGGGTGGGAACATCCGCGTGTCCGCATGGTGTCGCTCGGCGCGGCGGTACTCGCCGGATTGTTGCTGGCCTATCGGTTCCTGGCCAACACCATGGCCGCGTATCCGGTCCTCGCGGGGGCGCTCGTGCTGGGCTCGCTGGCGGCCGTATCGTTCCTCTTCTACGCGACCTGGTTCGCGCGTCCGGGCAGCCGGTTGGCGCACTGGGGAGGCCGAACACCCATCGATGGATTTGCCGTCGATTAACCGCTCTCCCAACGCAATCCGGACATCTTTGCCCGAACCTTGAAAGGGTTACCCTCTCCCTGATGATCACTACGCGGGCGGGGCAACAGAGCTTGCTGCGCACTCTCAAGTCTGACGGCCGCGCGGGCCTGCCTCGCATTCCGATCGTGATCGGTATTCTGCTGACGCTGGCGATCACGGCGATCTTCTCCGCCATGCACGGCTTCCTCGACCTGCAGGTGTATCGCATCGACACCCGCGGCTGGCTCGAGCACGGCACCCTCTACGGCCCGACCCTCCCCGTCGCCGGCCACACCGACCTGCCGTTCACCTACCCGCCGTCGGCCGCGGTCCTGATGATCCCCCTCGCGATCGTCCCGCTCTGGCTGGCCGAACTCCTGGTGACCGCCAGCTCCCTGGCCTGTCTCGGCGTCACCCTCTGGCTGGTCATGTCCCGCGTCCGCCCCGACCTGGACTCCCGCCTCAAACTCACCCTCACGGTGTCCGCCGTGGTCCTCATGCTGGCCGTCGAACCGGTCCGGACCACCTTGTGGTTCGGCCAGATCAACCTGGTCCTGATGGCCGCCGTGGCCCTGGACTGCCTCACCGAGAAGCCCCGCTGGCCCCGCGGCGTCCTGGTCGGCATCGCCGCCGTCACCAAACTCACCCCCGCCGCGTTCATCCTCTACTTCCTCATCCGCCGCGACTGGAAAGCCGCCGCCACCGCGACGGCCACCGCCCTCGGCGTCGTCGCCGCCGGCTTCGTCGTGCTCCCCGACGAATCCCGCGACTACTGGTTCCACGCCGTCATCGACACCAACCGCATCGGCTCCCCCGACTACGTCGGCAACCAGTCCCTCAAGGGCATGGCCTTCCGCCTGTTCGGCTTCTCCTCCTCCACCGCCACCATCGTCTGGCTCGGCCTCGGCCTGCTGGCAGCGGCAGCGGGCGCGTACCTCATGCACCACTTGACCGGTCTCGAGCGCAAGGACGCGGCCGAAGCGGGCGTCCCCGCTCCCGCCCCCATAACGGTCCTCACCGTCGCCGCCCTCCTGGTGAACGCCGCCGTCCTCCTCCTCGTCTCCCCCGTCTCCTGGACCCACCACTGGGTCTGGGCAGCCCCCGCCCTGGTAGCGGCCATCGCCTGGACCACCACCCGCCCGGCCCCCGCCACCTATGCCCTGATCGCCACCTTCGCCCTGTTCTTCCTCATCGGTCCCGGCATAGTCCCGAACGGCAAACACCAAGAACTCCACTGGCACTGGTGGCAGCATCTCCCGGGCGACATCTACATCCTCGCCACCGCCGTCCTGCTCACCCTGGCCCTCGCCCGACTCCTGAAACGCCGCATCCCGGCCCGGGCATAACCCGGACCGGGGCGTCGTCCGCGGCGGTCAGCCTCGCACGAACTCGTAGGTGTGGAACGCCAGGCCGTCACCCATCTGTCGGGTGTCGACCAGGCGCAGCGGCTTGCCGCCGGTCTCGTCGAAGATGCGCAGCCCGGTTCCCAGCACGACCGGGAAAACAACCAGCCGCAGTTCATCGGCCAGGTTCTGTTCCAGCAGGGTGCGCACCAGCTGGTAGCTGCCGTAGACCAGGATCTCCCCGGCGACCGTACGCTCGAGCTCCGAAATCTCCTTGACCGCATCACCGTTGAGGACCGTGGTGTTGTTCCACCGGGGAGGTTCGGGGGTCGACGACACGACGTACTTGGGGATGCTGTTCATCCTGTCCGCCCATTCGGGGCTCACGCGGGCTTCCGCGCCGCCGCCCGGTCGCAGCCGGGACTCGAACCACTCACTGGTCCGCCGGCCCAGGAGGAGCGCGTCGACGCCCAGCAGCTCCGCCGTCTCCCGGGCGGCCCAGTCCTCGAGATCCTTGCTCCCCGCGAACCGGTGGAACCAGCCACCCAGCGCGAAGCCTTCCGCGCCGTCCGGGTCCTGGACCACTCCATCGAGAGTGACGTTCGAGCTGATGACGATCTTTCCCATTTCCTGCTCCTTGGACGATGTTGTCGGCTGTCACAGGTGTGGACGGTGGGGCATTGTCGAAGGGGGCGCTCCGCGACCGACCCTTTCGCGCCGCCGCCGACGTCCATACGGGATGGGACTACGCACAGGGAATGAGGTGGCGGGAGTGGAGTCGGTGCGAACGGATCTGTTGTCGAGGGCGCGGGGCGGGGACGGCGAGGCGTTCCGGGCGCTGACCGAGCCGCACCGTCGCGAGCTGCAGGTGCACTGCTATCGGATGCTCGGATCGTTTCAGGATGCCGAGGACGCTGTGCAGGACACGCTGCTCGCCGCGTGGCGGGGTCTCGAACGGTTCGACGGGCGCGCCTCGCTGCGCACCTGGCTGTATCGCATCGCCACCAATCGGTGCCTCGACGCGCTGCGCTCCGCTCGCCGACGCCCCGCGAAACAGTGGGACGTCCCGGGATTCGACCTGCCGGAACCCACGGGACTCGGCGAGATCCACTGGCTCGAGCCCTATCCCGACGCACTGCTGGACGGTGCGATCAGCGTGCCGCTCGGCCCGGAGGCGCGCTACGAGCAATCCGAATCCATCTCCCTGGCCTTCGTGACCGCCCTGCAGATCCTGCCGCCCCGCCAGCTCGCCGTCCTCATCCTGCGCGACGTCCTCGGATTCCACGCGAACGAAGTAGCCGACATGCTCGACACCACCGTCGAATCGGTCAAGAGCGCCCTCAAACGCGCGCGTGCCGGAATGCAGAACCGTCTGCCGCCGACCACAGCCCCGTGCCCGCCCGCCGGCGACTCACCTGCCGAGGACGCGATCGTGGCGAAGTTCGTCACCGCCTACGAATCCGCCGACATCGACGCCTTGGTCGCGCTCTTGACCGACGACGTCTTCATGTCGATGCCACCGATCCCCCTGGAATACCGAGGACGAGACCTCGTGGCCCGCTTCTTCGCCCTCGTTTTCGACTCGGCGCACCGATTCGAACTGGTGCCGACACGAGCCAACGGTCAACCCGCCTTCGGCGTCTACCGACGCCCCTCCCTCGGCACCCACGGATCCGGCCTCTTCGTCCTCACCCTCACCGGCGACCGCATCAGCGCCCTGACCCGATTCGAGAACACCGTCCTCCCCACATTCGGCCTCCCGCAATCCCTCCCCGGTGCGTGAGCGCCGGTCACGAGGTGTAGGCGGCAAGCACCAGCACACTCCCCGAAACCTGCAGATAGACAAGGGTTTTGAACTCGGAAGTGACGAACTCCGCATCGAGCTCACGACTCGTCCGATACTCGCCGGCGGGCAGCGATGGCGCGAGTTCCGCGCGGAGCCAGGGAACCGGATTCGGCGCCGCCGAGGCGGCCGGGTCCGTGATGATCCGCGTGCGAAGAGATTCGGCCACCGCGGGGTCGAGGGTCACGATGGCCTGAAGCCAGTAGTCGGACGGCCCGGGAGCCTCGATGCGGGAGGGCGTGGTCTCCATCCCCTGAACGCCCGCGGCCCACGTCGCGGACACGGGTTGCACGAGGGCCGGCCATCGGGATGTCAAGGGCTCGAGGTCGTGACGGAGGGCTTTGGCGGGCGGCGCAGCCGCCTCCGGCGGATTCCCGCAGGCCGACGCCGCGGCCACAACGGTCGTCACGGCGACCAGACCCAGCAGATGCCGCCTCGTTCTGAGCATGCCGCCCAACATAATTCACTGGGCCGAGCTGGAAGACGCTTGATACGTCGAGTTTCGCGCGCGGTGAGTCGAGACCTCCAACGGCGCGAGGGCGGAAGCGGGCGTGAATTGATCGGCGTGAGCCCATATCTGAAGGACTGCGGTGGTGCGTTCGTGCCACACGGTTCAACTCGACTGGCAGGTGGGGCACCAGAAGAGGTTTCGGCCTTCCATCACCGTGTGGACGACGGTGGAGCCGCACAGGCGGCAGGGTTCGCCGAGGCGGCGGTAGACGTAGGTGCGGGGGCGGTCGGCGGCGTAGGAGGGGGCACCGTGGTCGTGTTCGGGACGGACGACGTGCATGAAGCCGCGACGGACGCCGACCTTCATGAGGTCGACCAGGTCGGACCAGAGCGCGTCCCATTCGGTGCGGCTCAGGGACTTTCCGGGGCGGTGCGGTGCGATGTTGTGGCGGAACAGCACTTCCGCGCGATACACGTTGCCCACTCCGGCCAGGACTTTCTGATCCATGAGAAGCGCGCCGATGGGGCGCTGGGAGCGCTGGATTCGCGCGAAGGCCCGGTCGGGGTCGGCGTCGCGGCGCAGCGGGTCGGGGCCGAGGCGGGCGGTGAGGGCGGCGACCTCCGGGTCGTGGAGGATGTCGCAGGCGGCCGGTCCGCGCAGGTCGGTGCCGTGGGCTTCGCCGGACCGGCCCGCGCCGATCAGGCGCATGCGGACCTCGCCGACGGGAGCGTCCATGGGGACGGCGGATTCGGTGAATTTGCCGTACAGACCCAGGTGGACGTGCAGGGTGACGCCCGAATCGTAGTGGTGGAGCAGGTGTTTGCCCCAGGCTTCGGCGCGGGTGAGGACGCGGCCGTCGATGAGGGCCGCGCCGTCGGCGAAGCGGCCCTGGGGGCTCGAGACTCGGACCTGACCGCCGGCGAAGCGCTTGTCGTGCAGCTTCGCCAGGCGGTGCAGCGTATGGCCTTCCGGCACAGGTCAGTTCGGCAGCGCGGGGGCGACGCCGGTCTTCTCGTACTCGGCGAGGATGTCGATGCGGCGCTGGTGGCGCGGCTCGTCGGACCATTCGGTGGTCATGAACGCGTCGACGATGGCGAGGGCTTCCTCGGTGGAGTGCATGCGGCCGCCGATGCCGAGCAGCTGGGCGTTGTTGTGCTGGCGGGCGAGCTGCGCGGTCTCCACGCTCCAGCCGAGGGCGCAACGCGCGCCGGGCACCTTGTTGGCGGCGATCTGCTCGCCGTTGCCGGAGCCGCCGAAGACGAAGCCCAGCGAGCCGGGCTCGGCGACGACGCGGCGGGCCGCCTCGATGCAGAAGGCCGGATAGTCGTCGAGGGCATCGTATTCCAGCGCGCCGCAGTCGACGACGTCGTGGCCCTGGCCCTCCAGATGAGCCTTGACGTGGTTCTTCAGTTCGAAGCCGGCATGGTCGGCACCCAGGTATACGCGCATGGCTGCGATTCTGTCAGCCCGCGCACGACCGCCCACGCAGGGGGCTGTCACCGGTGGAATACGAGGTGTGGGCCACTCGCGGCGAGCACGACCCGCCGACGCGCGCGAACGTACTATCCAGGCATGACGTCCGACGACAGTTCATCCACGCCGAACGCCTACGGGGGGCAATCCGCCGGCGGAGATCAAGGACAGCCGCCGAGCGGCGAGCAGCCGCAGCCGAGCGCAGATCCGTCCGCCGATCACACGACCGTTCACCCGGGCCTGTCCGCGGGCGGCTACCCCGCGCAACCCGCGAGCGCGTATCCGCCGTATCCGACCGGCGACGTCGTGGGCCGGCCCGCCGCCCACCCCGGGCAGCCGACCGGCGGGTACGCCCAGCCGACGACGTCCTACCCCGCCGCGCAGCCCCCGGGCGCCCAGCCCGCGTGGAACCCCGTCACCGGCATGTCCGGCTGGGATCCGCGGGTGGGTCCGCCGGGATGGGCTCCGCAGCAACCGTATTCGCCGCCACCGCCGCCGGTGGTGCAGACCGGCAGCCGCGGCCTGTCCCCGTTCGGGATGCCCGCGCGGCACAGCTGGGAGATCCCGCTGCTGGTGATCGTGATCGTCGCCACCGCGCTGGCGTACCTGCTGGCGCTGCTCATGCTGGTGTCGGGCTATTCCGGCCAGATCGTGCTGGTGCTGGTGTTCGCGCCGCTGCTGGTCTACCTCGGCCGCGGTATGAACTACGCGGCGCAGCGCGTCAACGGCGTGAAGATGTCGCCGACCCAGTTCCCCGACGGCTTCCGCATGGTGCAGGAGGCGGCGGCCCGCTTCGGCATGACCCAGGTCCCGGACGCCTACGTGGTCACCGGCAACGGCCAGATCAACGCCTTCGCCTCCGGGCACGGCTTCCGCCGTTATGTGGTCGTCTACAGCGACTTGTTCGAGATCAGCGGCGCCGCACGCAATCCCGAGGCGCTGGCCTTCATCATCGGCCACGAGGTCGGGCACATCGCGGCGGGCCACGTCTCGTACTGGCGGCAGCTGGGCATGTTCCTCGCCCCGTTCCTGCCGATCCTGGGCAGTTCGCTGATCCGCTCGCAGGAGTACACGGCCGACAATCACGGCTTCTGCAACCGACCGCAGGGCGCGCCGACGGCCATGCAGACCCTGGCGGCGGGCAAGTACCTCAACAATCTGGTCAGTTTCGACGAGATGGCCGACCGCGCGCCGCGGGAGAAGGGCTTCTTCGTCTGGATGACGAATGCCATGGCCAGCCATCCGGTGCTGACCTGGCGCATGTGGGCGCTGCGCGACCGCAGCCGCCACGGCAAGCTGTTCTGGCGGCCCGACGTCCCGCAGCGGCCGCCCGTGGCCGGCCCCTACGGCGCTCCGCAGCCGTACGGCGGTCCTCCGCCTCAGTACGGCGAGACCACCACGTACCACGAGTACCGGCCGCGCTGATCGCACGAATCGGGCGGGGTCCGGGTCCACGGATCCCGCCCGATCTGCGGCTATATCACCGAAAGCCCTGCCCTCAGTCGAAGGCGGGGTCCTCGGTGCGGGTCCGCTTCAGCTCGAAGAAGTGCGGGTAGGAGGCCAGCGCGACGGCGCCGTCCCACACCTTGCCCGCCACCTCACCGCGCGGGATGCGCGAGAGCACCGGACCGAAGAAGGCCACGCCGTTGATGTGGATGGTCGGCGTGCCGACATCCTGGCCGACCTTGTCCATGCCCGCGTGGTGCGAGGCCTTCAGTTCCTCGTCGTATTCGACGGAGGTGGCCGCGGCGGCCAGCTCGGCGGGCAGCCCGACCTCGGCCAGCGACTCGGCGATGATGACCTCGATCAGGTCGGCGCGCGGCCCGTCCTGCTCGTACTCGGCGCGACGGTTGTGGAAGCGGGTGCCCATGGCGGTGTACAGCGGCGCCAGCACCTTGTCGCCGTGGTCGCGGGCGGCGGCGATGGCGACCCGGACCGGGCCCCACGCGCTGCGCAGCAGCTCCACGTATTCCGGCGGCAGGCCCTCACGGCCGTCATTGAGCACCCCCAGGCTCATGACATGGAAGTTGACGTCGATATCGCGGACCTGCTCGACCTCGAGGATCCAGCGGGAGGTGATCCAGCACCAGGGGCACATCGGATCGAACCAGAAGTCGACCCGGTCCTTTTTGGTGTCGCTCACAGGGAAGTCCTTTCACAGTCGACGGCCGACACACGGCCGTTCCCCTAAGGCAACAACCCGGATTGTTGCCGATATTTCCGCTCCGCCCGACTCGCCGGGTCTAGGGTCGAAATATCGGCCTCGCCGGGAGGATGGCCACATCCGGTGGATCGATCCCGGCCGCGTGAGCAGGGAGGTTTCGGTATGACCAGTTCCAGGTTCGTCATCGCGGGAGGCGGACTCGCCGCGGCGAAGCTCGCGGAAGCCTTGCGGGCCAATGACTTCGACGGCACGGTGACCCTCGTCAGCGCCGAGGAGCATCTGCCCTACGAGCGCCCGCCGCTGTCCAAGGAGCATCTGCTGGGCAAGAAGTCGCTGCCCGACTTCACCGTGGACCCGTCGCAGTGGTACCGCGACCATCACGTCGAGGTGATGCCCGGCACCACGGTGACCGGACTGGACCGTGGCACCAAAACTGTTGCGCTGCCGGATGGTACGACGCTGCCCTACGACAAACTGGCGCTGGCCACCGGCTCGCGACCGCGCATGCTGCGCATGCCCGGGGTGGACGCGCGGGGCGTGCACGTGCTGCGCACCATCGAGGACTCCGACGCGCTGCTGGCCATGTTCGGCGAGGTCCAGCGGCTAGCGGTGATCGGCGCGGGCTGGATCGGGCTCGAGGTGACGGCGGCCGCGCGCGCGGCGGGCGTGGAAGTGACTGTGCTGGAAGCGGACTCGGTTCCGTTGCGGGCCGCGCTCGGCACCGAGATGGGTGAGGTGTTCGCGGGCCTGCACCGCGCGCACGGCGTGGACCTGCGCACGGACGTGAAGGTCAGCGAGATCACCACCGCCGACGGCCGCGCGACCGGTGTGCTCCTGGGCGACGGCACCCGGATCGAGGCGGACGCGGTGCTGGTCGCAGTGGGTGCGCGACCCAATATCGAGCTGGCCGCGGATGCCGGACTGGCGGTGGACGGCGGGGTCCTGGTCGACGAGAGCCTGGCCACCTCGGACCCCGATATCGTCGCGGTCGGCGATATCGCCGATCAGCAGCATCCGGTGCTGGGTCGGCGAATCCGGGTGGAGCACTGGGCGAACGCGCTCAACCAGCCCGCCGTGGCAGCCCTGACCATGCTCGGCAGGCCCGCGGTGTACGACCGGCTGCCCTACTTCTTCACCGATCAGTACGACCTGGGGATGGAGTACACCGGCTACGTCTCCCCTGAGCAGCAGGCGCGCGTGGTGGTGCGCGGTGACCTGGCCGGACGCGAGTTCGTGGCGTACTGGCTCGATCCGAGCAATCGGGTGCTGGCCGGGATGAACGTGAACGTGTGGGATGTCACCGACAAGATCAAGGAGCTGATCCTGAGCGGCCGGGCCGTGGACCCGGACGCTCTGTGACCACCGTCACATACCTTGGGCTGCGCGATACGTCGATCCGGCGTGCGGGGCTCCGACCTGTATGCGAGAGCGCCACCGCGGCGCGCCGACGAAGGAGCCGACCATGAAGTACATGCTGATCAAGTCCTACACCCCGGCCGCTTTCTGCGACACCCCGATCCACCAGTGGGCGCCCGAGGAGATCCAGGCGCACATCGACTTCCAGCGCACCCTGGGCGAGCAGCTGGCCAAGTCCGGCGAGCTGGTCGAGGCCCAGGGCCTCGCCGACCCGGGGCAGGCGATCACCGTCAGTTCCGACGGCCGGTCCGCGCCGGTCGTCACCGACGGCCCGTTCCCCGAGACCAAGGAGCTGCTGGCCGGGTACTGGATCGTCGACGTCGACACTCCCGACCGGGCCGTCGAGATCGCGGCCCAGGCCTCGGCCGCTCCGGGCCCCGGCGGCAAGCCGATCGGCGAGTACATCGAGGTCCGGCAGATCATGAGCGCCCCCGCCGCCGAACTCTGATGCCGCACACCGCGATCGAGGACCTGCTGCGCGAACTCGCCCCGCAGGTCCTCGGCGCGCTCGTCCGCCGCTACGGCGATTTCGACGCCGCCGAGGACGCCCTCCAGGAAGCGCTGCTCGCCGCCGCCACCCAGTGGCCCGCCGACGGCCTGCCCGGCAACCCGCGCGGCTGGCTCATCCAGGTCGGCGCGCGCCGCATGGTCGACGCCATCCGCGCCGACTCCGCCCGCCGCAACCGCGAGACCGCCGACGCGATCCGCGACCCGGAACGCCTGGGCACAGCGACGCCCGACCCCGCCGACGCCGTCATCGCCGCACTGTCGGAGACGGGACTCGACCAGCTGGCCGCCGCACCCGGTGCGGACAGTGCGAGCCGGGCGGCCGACACCTCCGGGGCATCCGGTATTCGCGGCACGGCCGATCCGGGCGGCGCGGTCACCGGCCGCGCTGCCCGCGACACCGGGACCGAGGACCGGGACGACACGCTCACGTTGTTCTTCCTGTGCTGCCACCCCGCACTGTCGCCCGCGAGCGCGATCGCCCTGACCCTGCGCGCGGTCGGCGGGCTCACCACCGAGGAGATCGCCCGGGCCTTCCTGCTCCCGGAACGCACCATGGCGCAACGAATCACCCGCGCCAAGAAGCGCATCGCGGAGCAGGACCGCCCCTTCGCCATGCCGGCGGAGTCGAACGGGCAACGCGGGGAATGGAATACGCGCCTCGACAGCGTGCTGCGGGTGCTGTACCTGATCTTCACCGAAGGCCACACCAGCGGCGGTGAGCGATTACGCCGCGGCGACCTGTCGAGCGAGGCGATTCGGCTGGCCCGGGCGCTGTATCGCGTACTGCCGGACAATCCCGAGGTCACCGGCCTGCTCGCACTGCTCCTGCTGACCGATGCCCGGCGCGCCGCCCGCACCGGCGAGCACGGCGAACTGATCCCGCTGGCCGAACAGGATCGCGGGCTGTGGGATCGGGAGATGATCATCGAGGGCGTGCGCCTGGCGACCGCGTCGGTCAGCCGCGGACTCATCGGCCCCTATCAGATCCAGGCCGCCATCGCCGCCCTGCACGCGCAGGCGCTGCGGCCCGAGGACACCGACTGGCCCCGAATCCTGTTGCTGTACAACGCCCTCGAACGCCAGTCACCCAATCCGATGGTCACCCTCAACCGAGCGGTCGCCACCGCCATGGTGCACGGGCCGCAGGCCGGTCTGGACCTCGCCGACACCCTCGCGGAGTCGCTGCCGGGCAACCACCGCCTCGACGCCGTCCGCGGCCACCTGCACGAAATGGCCGGCGACCACGAGGAAGCCGTCGCCTGCTACACGGCGGCCGCGCGCAGCACCACCAGCCTCCCCGAACGCGACTACCTCACCATCCGCGCCGCCCGCCTGCGCCGTGGTTGAGCTTCCGCCCGGCGAACCCGATGCCGCGGGTCCGCATCCCGGCGCGGTGGCGCCGCGCACGTGGCCGCGGAGCCGCCGTCTCTGTCGCGGCGCGCCTCAGGCGGCGGACGTGCGGAAGGCGGTGGGGCTCACGCCGCGATGGCGTTTGAAGGCGGCGGAGAAGCCGAACGGATCCGCGTAGCCGACCGATTTGGCGATATGGGCGATGGTCAGGTCGGTGTCGGTGAGGAGTTCCTCGGCTTCGTCCATCCGCGATTCGGTGAGGTAGGCCAGCGGCGGTTGCCCCATCACGGCGGTGAAGCGTTTGGCGAAAAGCGCCCGGGAGACACCGGCTTCGGCGGCCAGCGAGGCCACGGTCCAGGGTGTGCCGGGGGTCGTGTGGATCGATTGCAGCGCGGGGGCGATGACCGGATCGGCCAGGCCGCGGAACCAGGTCGGCGCTTCGGGTCCGGCTTGGTCGAACCAGGTGCGCAGGGTGCAGACCAGGCTCCAGTCGAGCAGGCGGTCCATCATGGCCTGCGAGCCCGCGCTCTGCAGGACGGCGGAGGCGGCGGCCGACTCGTACCAGCCGCAGGATTCGTAGTCCTCCCTGACCACCAATACCGCTGGGAGCGCACGCAGGAGACGTTCGTGGCGGCGGAAGGAGGTGCGGTAGGCGCCCACCATCAGGGCGGTGGCGTCGGCGTCACTGCCCCAGTGGATTCCGCCGAGTTCCTCACCCGCGCACTCGGAATCGGCGGCGAAGCAGGAGATCTCGTACTCGGCCGGAGCGGGAGCGCCCGCCCGGGGCGCGCCGCTGTCGAAATCACCTGAGACAAGCCGGAAGTCACCCGGGCCGCGCACCAGTGCGGTATCGCCTGCCTCGAGTGTCCGGCTGTCACCGTCCGGCAGCAGCAGCGTCCCGCCTCCGCGCATGACGGTGATCATCGTCAGTGGCGCGCGGTCGGCGAAGCGGATCGTCCACGGCGCGGGCATCACCGCGTGGGTGACCACGGCGCCTTCGGCTCGAATTCCGCTCAGCAACTTACTCAGAGGATCCACCCCATCGAGGGTAGACGAATTCCTATCGGGCCGAGCGTTTCACCCATGGATCGTCTACATCCGGGCGGGTGTACTGGGAGCACAGCAAACAACCACCCGGATCCAGGAGGAATCCCTTGTCGCACGACGGTATCGATCAGCCCGCCCGCACCGCGCTGGTCGTGGTCGCTCATCACCGATCCGATTCCCTGACCGCGCACCTCGCCGCCCGCACGGTCGCCCGGCTGGAGTCCGACGGCTACCGCGTCGATCTGCTGGACCTGCGGGCCGAGGGCTTCGATCCCCGCATGATCGAGGCCGACCAGCCGGACTGGGGCAATCGCGAGAAGCTCTACTCCCCCGAGGTCCACCAGCACATGGACCGCATCCTCGCCGCCGACGTGGTGATCGCGGTCTTCCCCGTCTACTGGGCGAGCGTCCCCGCGCTGCTCAAGGGCTGGATCGACCGCGTGTGGAACTACGGATTCGCCTACGGCCGCAGCAAGCCTCGCCTGGCGGGCAAGCGCATGCTGTGGCTCGGCCTGGCCGGAATGGCCGCGGGCGACCCACTCGTGGACTTCCTCCAGCAGTCACTGGAGGGCCAGCTCAATATGGGAATCGCCTACTACTGCGGCTTCTCCCACTCGAGCGTCGGCCTGCTGCCCGACGCCGAGGAACGCCGTCAGCGGCTCGACGCCGACGGGCAACTGCTCATCGACCCGGCCACCGTCGGCGCCGAGCGCGTGGCCCAGTACGCCGATCTGGAGCGCCGGGCCGACGAGTTCGTCACGAACTTCCTTGCCGCCGAGGCGGTTCCGGCCTAGACGCCGGTCCAGGCGTTGCCGGTGATGAGTTCGTAGGCCTGCTTGTACTTCTGGCGGGTCACGTCGATGATGTCGGCCGGAATCTCCGGGCCCGGGTACTCCTTGTTCCACCCGGTGGAGGTGGACCAGTCGCGCACGAACTGCTTGTCGAACGACTTCTGCGGCCGGCCCGGCTCGTAGTCGTCGGCGGGCCAGAAGCGGGAGGAGTCCGAGGTCAGCACCTCGTCGCCGACGGTGAGAACGTCACCGTCCCAGCCGAGTTCGATTTTCGTGTCGGCGATGATGACACCGTTGGCGGCGGCGTGGTCGGCGCCGCGCGAATACATCTCGAGGGTCAGGTCGCGCAGCTTCTCGGCGACCTCCTTGCCCTCCTGGTTCACCACGTCGGCGAAGCTGATCGGCTCGTCGTGGCCCTCGTCGGCCTTGGTGGTGGGGGTGAAGATGGGTTCGGGCAGCTTGTCGCCGTCGCGCAGGCCCGGCGGCAGCGCGATGCCGGACACGGTGCCGGCGCGGTTGTACTCGGCCAGGCCGCCGCCGGTCAGGTAGCCGCGCGCGATGCACTCCACCTTCACCATCTTCAGCGGCTTGACCCGCACGCCGCGGCCCGCGAACTCGGCGGGCACGTCGGTGGTGGACAGAATGTGGTTGGGCACATCGGAGAAGAAGCCGAACCACCAGTTCGACAGCTGGGTGAGCAGCGCGCCCTTGTCCGGGATCGGGGTCGGCAGCACCACGTCGTACACCGACACCCGGTCGGATGCGACCAGGATCAGCGAATCGCCGTCCTCGTACAGGTCGCGCACCTTACCGGCGTGGATGTGCTTCAACGGTCCTCCTCGTGCTGGGCGGTAGCTGCCGCCGCCCAGCCTAGTGGGTGGCCGCCCTCGCATCGGACACGCCCAACCGCGCGACCCCGGGCATGGCAAGCTGGCTACTGCCGCACAGTTCTCCGAGAGCTAAGGAGCCTCCTTGTCCGCACCGAATCTCACCCGCGAGCAGGCCATCGAACGCGCCGCCACGGTCCAGGTGGAGAACTACAAGGTCGAGCTGGACCTCACCGGCCAGCCCACCAGCGCCGACGCGCCTCGCAGTGAGACGTTCCACTCGAAGGCGACGGTGACCTTCACCGCGACGCCGGGTGCGCAGACCTTCATCGACTTCGTGGGCGCGGGCCTGCGCTCGGCCGTGCTCAACGGCGTCGACCTGGACGTGAGCGGCTACGACGAGGAGCAGGGCCTCACCCTGCCCGACCTGGCCGCGAACAACGAGCTGGTGATCGAGGCCGACGGCGAGTACTCCAACACCGGTGAGGGCCTGCACCGTTTCGTCGACCCCACCGACAACAAGGTCTACCTGTACTCGCAGTTCGAGACCGCCGACTGCAAGCGCATGTTCGCCTGCTTCGACCAGCCCGACCTCAAGGCCACCTACGACATCGTCGTGACCGCGCCCGAGGACTGGGAGGTCATCTCCAACGGGGCCGTCACCGACACCCACCGGCTCGGCGCCGTCGTCCGCCACACCTTCGCCACCACCCCGCGCATGAGCACCTACCTGGTCGCCCTCATCGCCGGGCCGTACGCGAAATGGACCGACTCCTACCAGGATTCGCACGGCGAGATCCCGCTCGGCATCTACTGCCGCGCCTCGCTGGCCGCGTTCATGGACCACGACCGGCTCTTCACCGAGACCAAGCAGGGCTTCGGCTTCTACCACGCCAATTTCGGTGTGCCCTACGCCTTCGGCAAGTACGACCAGCTGTTCGTGCCCGAATTCAACGCGGGCGCCATGGAGAACGCCGGTGCCGTCACCTTCCTCGAGGACTACGTCTTCCGTTCCAAGGTGACCCGCGCGTCCTACGAGCGCCGCTGCGAGACCGTGCTGCACGAGATGGCGCACATGTGGTTCGGCGATCTGGTCACCATGAAGTGGTGGGACGACCTGTGGCTGAACGAATCGTTCGCCACCTTCGCGTCGGTGCTGTGCCAGGTCGGCGCGACCGAATACACCAACGCCTGGACCACGTTCGCCAATGTCGAGAAGTCGTGGGCGTACCGGCAGGACCAGCTGCCCTCCACCCACCCGATCGCCGCCGACATCCCCGACCTGGCCGCCGTCGAGGTCAACTTCGACGGAATCACCTACGCCAAGGGCGCTTCCGTGCTCAAGCAGCTGGTGGCCTACGTCGGCGAGGAGCCGTTCCTGGCCGGTCTGCGCGACTACTTCACCGAACACGCCTACGGCAACGCCACTTTCGACGATCTGGTGGGCGCGCTGGAGAAGGCGTCGGGCCGCGACCTGTCCGACTGGGGCGCGCAGTGGCTCAAGACCACGGGCCTCAATATCCTGCGGCCCGACTTCACCGTGGACGCCGCCGGCAACTTCACCTCCTTCGCGGTCGTGCAGGACGGCGCGGAGCCCGGTGCCGGTGAGCGGCGTGTGCACCGGCTCGCCATCGGCATCTACGACGACCAGGACGGAAAGCTGGTGCGCACCAAGCGCGTCGAGCTCGACGTGGACGCCGCCGAGCGCACCGACGTGCCCGAGCTGATCGGCGTCGGCCGCGGCACGCTGGTGCTGGTCAACGACGACGACCTCACCTACTGCTCGGTCCGCCTCGACGCCGACTCGCTCGACACCGTGGTGGCGCGCATCGCCGACATCGCCGAACCGCTGCCCCGCACCCTGGCCTGGTCCGCGGCCTGGGAGATGACCCGCCAGGCCGAGATGAAGGCCCGCGACTTCGTGGCGCTGGTGCAGCGCGGCGTCGGCGCGGAAACCGAGATCGGTGTCGTGCAGCGGCTTCTCATGCAGGCGAGCACCGCACTCAGCGCCTACGCCGACCCGGAGTGGGCGCGCGCCGAGGGCTGGCCCGCCTACGCCGACCGGCTGCTGGAACTGGCCCGCGGCGCCGGTGCGGGCTCGGACCACCAGCTGGCGTTCGTCAACGCGCTCACCGGTGCGCTGCTGTCCGAGCAGCACATCCAGGTGCTGCGCCAGCTGCGCGCGGGCGACCCGGAAGGCGTGGACCTGCCCGGCCTGACCGTCGACACCGACCTGCGCTGGCGGATCACCCAGGCGCTGGCCGCCGCCGGAGCCATCGACTCCGACGGCGTCGAAACCCCGGTCATCGACTCCGAACTCGCCCGCGACGACACCGCCGCGGGCCGCCGGCAGGCCGCCGCCGCCTCCACCGCCCGCCCGCAGGCGGCGGTCAAGGAATCGGCGTGGGACACCGTCATGGGTGACGACACGGTGCCCAACATCACCGCGCGCGCCATCGTCGCGGGCTTCGCGCCCGCGGGCCAGTCCGAGCTGCTCAGCCCGTACGTGGAGCGCTACTTCGCCGATATCGCCTCGGTGTGGGAGCGCCGCTCCAGCGAGGTCGCCCAGACCGTCGTGGTCGGCCTCTACCCGCACTGGGCCGTCACCGAGGAAGCCGTCGCCGTGGCCGACAAGTTCCTCGGCGGCGACCACCCGCCGGCGCTGCGCCGCCTGGTGGTCGAGGGCAAGGCGGGCATCGAACGCTCGCTGCGCGCCCGCGCCTTCGATCGCGGCTAGAAAGCACTGCCCCGCAACACCTTCCACACACGACAGCGCCTCCCGAACCTTCGGGAGGCGCTGTCGTTCGTGTGGAGGATCAGCCCTCTACCAGACCTGGCCGGGGTTGCACCCGGCCCAGTTCGCCGAGATCGTGCACATCGACGTGATGCCCAGCAGCTTCAACAGGGCGGCGGCCAGGCTGCCGACATCACTGCCGGTGGAGGTGGCGACGAAGGTCATGCGGTGTCCTCTCTCGAATTTCCCAACCCTTCAGCAGATTAGGGCCTTGCAACCCTCGATCTGAAGACCTCCGAACCGGTGCCCCCGATCCCGGGGGCGCGAATTCCCGCTGCTCAGAGCGGATCTGCCCACAGCAGCAGGGCACGACTTCCAGGGGCCAGCTGCGGCACCGTGAAGGCATGGCAGACAACAAGACTCCGATGTTCAACTGGAGCACCAGAGAACAACTCTTCGCCCGGCGGGTCCTGGTGCTGGACGGCGGGCTCGACGACGACAACGGCACGCTGCTGATGACCCAGCTACTGACGCTGGCGGCGGAGGACCCGGAGGCGGGGATCTCGCTGTGGATCCACTCGCCCGGCGGCTCGGTGCCGGCCATGCTCGCCATCCGCGACGTGATGCGCCTGGTGCCGTGCCCGGTGTCGACGCTGGCGCTCGGATTGTCGTGCAGCGCGGGACAATTCCTGCTCTCGGCGGGCACCCCCGGCCACCGCTACGCCCTGCCGCACGCCCGCATCCTCATGCATCAGGGCTCGGCGGGCATCGGCGGCAGCGCCGTCGAGGTGGAGGTCCAGGCCGACGACCTGCGCTACACGGTGCAGACCGTGCTCGGCCTGATCGCCGAGGACACCGGCCAGCCCTACGACCAGATCTTCGAGGACTCGCTCCACGACCGCTGGTTCACCGCGGAACAGGCCCGCGACTACGGCTTCATCGACCACATCGTGGACTCCTTCCACCAGGTGGTCCCCGCGCGACAGAAACTGGGGATCTCGGCATGAGCACCTACACGATTCCGAACGTCATCACCCGCGACCCGCGCGGTGAACGGATCATGGACGTCTACTCGCACCTGCTCAACGAGCGCATCGTCTACCTCGGCACCCCCATCGACTCCGGCGTCGCCAACGCCCTCATCGCGCAACTCCTGCACCTGGACGCGGAGAGCCCGGGGCAGGACATCAACCTCTACATCAATTGCGAGGGCGGCGAACTGCCCGCCATGCTCGCCATCTACGACACCATGCAGCACATCTCGTCACCCGTCGTGACCACCTGCGTCGGCCAGGCCATCGCCGTCGGCGCGGTCCTGCTCGCCGGTGGCGCGAAAGGCCGCCGCAACGTGCTCCCGCATTCCCGAATCGTCCTGCACCAGCCCGCGATCCGAGGACAGGGCACCATCCCCGACCTCATCCTCCAGGCCGACGAAATCGTCCGCATGCGCGCCCAGATCGAAGCCATCCTCACCACCCACACCGGCCAACCCGCCGAAACCCTCCGCCGCGATACCGACCGCGACCGTGTCTTCACCGCCGAAACCGCCATCGCCTACGGCCTCGCCGACCAACTGCTCGGCCCGCGCTGAGAGCCGTCGGTTCGCACTCGTGGTGATGGCGAGCCCCGCCTCCGCACCATTCGGCGAGGAGACCGTGACCCGAACCGGCCGTCACGAATTGTCTTGATCCACAACCAATTGCGGTCCACCGGACTGTGGTGCACGGTCTCCGGAGGCTGCGCGGCAACGGCTGACTCGCGCGGCGGCGCGGCGCGGGCGGCCGGTGCGCGGGTCAGGCGGCCAGTGACAGCATGACCTGACCGGCGTAGCGGTGGGGCACCGCGGGCGGTGCGGCGGGGGCCAGGCGGGTCCGCAGCAGCTCCTCGGCGACCTGGCGGGTGAGTCCGCCCACGCTGATGCCGAGGGCTCCGGCCAGCGCGGCGATCATCTCGCTCGACGGTTCCTTGCGGCCGCGCTCGACCTCGGAGAGGTACTGCGGCGAGATCCCGGCCCGCCCAGCGGTTTCGGTGAGCTTCTCCCCCAGGTCCAGCCGCATCGAGCGCAGTCGCTCGCCGAGCGCCTCGCGCCACAGCGGTTCCCGGTCCGTGCGCTCGCGGACGGGCGCGGGTGATGCCGCGGGCCGAACCGACCGGCCTGCTCGATCCAGACCACCAGGAAGCGCCTTCAGGCGCGGATGCTCGGACATACACCGAGCGTAAAGTGCCTGGCCCGGCCGTCGCGCCTCGATCTGCTCAGAGCGAACTCCGCGGCGAACACTCGAAGGCCCGGCAAACACTCGAAGGCCCCGCGAATACTCGAAGGCCCAGCGAACGCGAGGGACGCCCGGGGCTCGAGCCCCGGGCGTCCCTCGTCGAATCGGAACCGGCTAGACGCGGCCGATGGCGGCGGCCATCACGCGCACCGCGGAGACCAGGCCGTCGATCAGCTCACCCTGGCGGAAGGAGCTGGTGGCGGCTGTCGCGCCGAGCTGGCAGACGCGGTCGTTGGCGCGCTCGGCGATCTCGTGGCCGGAGCGGACCTCGACGGAGCTGGTGTTCGGGTCCACCGCGATCAGGACCGAGCGGGCGGCCTCCGGGGTGGCCGGGAACAGCGCGTCCACGCCGGCGGCGGAGTCGGCGCCCAGGTCGCCGATGTAGACGTTGAAGCGCACCTTGGTGGCGCGGGTGGCGTCGGTGAGGGCATTGTCCATGAGCAGCCGCTCACGGTCGCTGAACGGCGCTTCCTTGAAGACGTCGCCGGCCTCGTGCACGCCGGAGACGCGTCCGCTGGCGGTGAGGGCCCAACCGTGGGGCAGGTCGGCCTCGTTCACCACGGGCCAATTAGAACTTGCCACTTGCCCGGCCTCCGATCAGCTCCGCGTTGGCGGTTTCGATAGCCGCATGGTGTCCATGCGAATCAGCAGTGTCGTGGTGGCCGGACCCGGTCACCTCGTCGGTCGCGCTCCACAGCACCGGAGGCTGGGTCCACTTCGCACCGAGTTCGTAGTGTTCCGGCTTCTCGCCGGGCAGCGGCTTGCCGAGGAACGACAATCCGGCGATCGCGAGATAGATCGCGACCGGGATGCCGACGTAGATCAGCACTGTCTGGAGAATGCTCACGGCCCAACGGTAGTCGATCGCCCCGCGACTACTACGACCGGTAAGGGTTAGTGCGGCCGTGTCGTGACATTCACCTTTCGGACCGGCGGAACCTCGCCGATCAGACCAACCAGGCAGTCGAGTTCGCCGGAAGTTTGCGACCGGCCAGCGGAGCGCTGGTCAGCAACACCTCCCCCGCGGGCAGCAGAATCGGCGTGCCGGTCGCATTGAGCACGCACAACAGCCCGCCCGCGCGCCGAAACGCCAGACAGCCCGGCGGGCTCCCGTACCACTCGACACCCGACCCGGCGAATTCCGGACGGACGGCCCGCAATTCGATCGCCATCCGGTACAGCGACAGCATGGAATCCACCCGTTCCAGCTGCCGCTCCACGCTCGCCCCCGCCCACTCCGGCGGCATCGGCAACCACGGTTCACCCGTCGTGAACCCGAACGGCGGCCGCGCACCCTCCCAGGGCAGCGGCACCCGGCAGCCGTCGCGGCCGCGCACGGTGTGACCGGATCGCTCCCAGGTGGGGTCGCGCAGCGCCCACTCCGGCAGATCGTCCACATTGGCCAGGCCCAATTCGGCTCCGTTGTAGACGAATACCGCGCCCGGCAGCGCCAGCTCCAGCATGATCATGGCCCGCGCCCGGGCCTGCCCGACCGGGCCGTCACCGTAGCGGGTGACCTCGCGTTCGATGTCGTGGTTGGACAGCGTCCAGGTGGGCGTCGCGCCGACGCCCGCCACCGCGTGCAGCGAATTGTCCACGGCCGTGCGAATGCGTTCCGGATCGAAGGGCGTCTGGGCGAGACGGAAGTTGAAGGCCAGGTGCAGTTCGTCGGCGCGCACGTACTCACCGAAGCGGGCGTTGTCGTTGACCCACACCTCACCGATGGCGACCGCGTGCGGATACTCGTCCATCACCTTGCGCACGCGCCGGTGGATCTCGTGCACCCCCGCGTTGTTGAACCGCGGATCGTCGTCCTCGAGGTGCAGCATGCGGGTGTCGATGCGCTCCATGTCCGGCAGGCCCGGGGGTTTGGCCATGCCGTGCGCGACATCCAGGCGGAAACCGTCCACGCCGCGATCCAGCCAAAACCGCAAGGTCTGTTCGAAATCGGTTGCGACCTCCTGGTTTTCCCAGTTCAGGTCCGGCTGCTCGGGCGCGAAGATGTGCAGATACCACTGCCCGGGCCTGCCGTCGGGTTCGTACACCCGGGTCCAGGCCGGGCCGCCGAAGATGCTCGGCCAATTGTTCGGCGGCAGTGCGCCATCCGGGCCGCGGCCGTCCCGGAACCAGTAGCGCGCCCGCTCCGGGCTGCCCGGCCCGGCCGCCAGCGCCTCCCGGAACCACCGGTGCTGATCGCTGGTGTGGTTCGGGACCAGGTCCATGGTCACCCGCATGCGCCGGTCGTGCGCCTCGGCGATGACCTCGTCCAGGGCGGCCTGACCGCCGAACAGCGGGTCGATGTCGCGCGGGTCGGACACGTCGTAGCCGCCGTCGGCCATGGGCGAGCGCATCACCGGGCAGATCCACAGAGCGTCCACGCCGAGCAGCTCCAAATAGCCCAGCTTGTCACGCAATCCACCTAAATCGCCCACGCCGTCGCCGTCGGAGTCCGCGAACGAACGGGGATACACCTGGTAGAACACGGCCGACCGCCACCAGGGGATTTCGGCGAGATTGTCCGTCACAGCGGTAATGGTGCCAAAGCACAGCGGCCTTCGCGGCCGCGTCCGAAGGACTTGTCCAGTTTCAGCAAATGATCAGCGGACAGCCACGACCGGCCGGAATCCTCATGGGGCGCTGCGATTTCTGAAGTACGAATCAGAAAGGCGAGTTCATGAGCGAATTGGCGGCCATCTCGAAGTAGTCGAGCAGCTGCTTGCGATGCGCGTCGTCGAGCACCTCCGGCTCGATCTCCGCCACCGCGATGTGCATGGCCCGCAGCCACGCGTCCCGCTCGATCGGACCCACCTTGAACGGGTGGTGCCGCATCCGCAGCCGCGGGTGGCCACGCTCGTCGGAGTAGGTCCGCGGGCCACCCCAGTACTGCTCCAGGAACATCCGCAGCCGGCGCTCGGCGGGACCCAGATCCTCTTCCGGGTACAGCGGCCGCAGCACCTCGTCCGCGGCCACTTCGCGGTAGAACGCGGCTACGATCCGATGGAACGTCGCCTGCCCGCCCACGGCCTCGAAGAAGGAGATCTGAGTCTGCTCGCCGGAAGTCACGCCTCGAGTCTAATTAGCCCCCGCACCCGCCCGAAGTTCGCGGCCCGTCTCGATTCTGGACTGACGGAGCGGGGGAGCGAAGCGGAGGAGCGGAGGAGGGAAGAATCGAGACTTCGGGGGCCGCGAACCTGCCCTGGAGCGCAGCGGAGGGGCAGATAAAACACCGTCACGCGGTGTTCATCCGAATGTGTCTGACAATGTGTCGAAAGAGATGGCATTGTGCGCCGTTCCATGGTCAACTGGGTGGCAGTCTGCCGAGATACCACACAATCGGACGAATACGAAACCGGGGTATGGCCCATGAAGCAGCGGCACGGCGCCCGTGAGGCGCGGACGCATCGACAACTCCAGCCCGCCGATGTCCACAATCGTGGGTCGGGGGCTACTCCGCTGCACTTACTGTCCGAACATTCTCATGCCGAGCATCATCCGGGCGCTCATCCCGAGCCCGCCCATCCGGGCGACCACCGCGAACACTCGCACCACCCACCCACCGCAGCACCCGTTCCCGCCTGGGCCAAACGCCGCGTGCTGCTGCTCAACGCCACGTACGAGCCACTCACGGCCCTGTCCGCGCGCCGCGCCATCGTGCTGCTGATCTGCGACAAGGCCGATACCGTGCACGACAATCCGGAGGGTCCGGTCGTGCATTCCGCCGGGACCTCGGTGTCGCTCCCCTCGGTCATCCGACTACGCAACTACGTGCGCGTTCCGTACCGGGCACGGGTACCCATGACCCGCGCCGCCCTCATGCATCGCGACCGCTACCGCTGCGCCTATTGCGGCGGCAAGGCCGAGACCATCGATCACGTCATTCCGCGCAGCCGCGGCGGAGCCCACTCGTGGGAGAACTGTGTGGCGTCCTGCGCGCCCTGCAATCACCGCAAAGCGGACAAGCTGCTGAGTGAACTGGGCTGGGCCCTGCACCATCCGATGGTCGCGCCCAAGGGCCCGCACTGGCGGCTGCTGTCGGCCAGCTCCGAACTGGACCCGACGTGGTTGCAGTACCTGGGCGAGGGTGCGGCCTAGCCGTCATTCGCCTGTCGGCAGCCCGGCTTCGGCGGCCAGTACGCCGAGCGCACGCTGTAGAGCCGTGCGCTCGCCGGGCCGCAATCCGGCGGTGAGCTCCGTGTCGAGTTCCCGCGCGGCCTGCTCACATGCCGCGAGCAGGGCATACCCCGGTTCGGTGAGCGTGAGCACCTGCCGCCGGCGATCGGCGGGGTCCCGCACGCGTTCGATCGCGCCCAGCCGTTCCAGGTGATCGGCCAGCGCCACCACCAGACTCGGCGCGACGCCGAGCCGGCCCGCCAACTCCTGCTGCGAGGCGGCCTCGCCGTGGCTCAGCGCGGTCATCAGGCCCGCGTGCTTGGGCTTGAGGTCGAGCGGCTCGATGCGCGCGGCGAAGCGGTCCGCGACCACCGCGCCGACGGTGCCGAGGCGGAACGCGACGGTCTTCGGCAGCTCGGTCGACTTCTTGACATCGTTCACGGGTCCGATGATACTTCTGCTCAAACCATTCAGAGTGTGAATGATTATTGGAGTGAACGATATGGACGCGTACACGGGAATCGCCATCGCCAATGGAGCGGTCGCCTTGATCTCCGGAATCTCCAGCGTGGTGGGCATGGCGCGGCCCGCGCTCGCGGCGCCGGAGGGCGGCCAGATCAACGCGGGCACAAGGTTTTTCGCCTACGGATACGGGGCTCGGGCGGTGCCGCTGAGCATCGTGGTGCTGATCCTGCTCGCAGCCGGGGCGCGCAACGGGCTCGCGCCGGTCCTGGTGGTGGCCGGGCTGGCCCAGATCGGGGACGCGATCATCGGTGCGGGACGGCGCAATTGGCCGATGGCCGCCACCTGCGTCGGGCTGGCGGCAGTGCATCTACTGTCCGCCTGGTGGTGGCGGTGCAGTGAAAACCCTGCGGCGACAGGGCTATTCGAGGATCAGCTGTATTCGCTGACCAGCAGCGCCCAGGTGCCCGACTCGAGGGCTTCGAAGACGTGGGGCATATCGCCGGGGTAGCAGATGTAGTCGCCGGGTTCGAGTTCGACCGGATCCTCGGCGGGCCCAACCTTGGCGCGACCGGCACACAGCACGATGTGTTCGACGACGCCGCGCGAGTGCGGCGCCGAGTCGCGGGGGTGGCCGGGCTCGGCGGTGACGCGATAGACGTCGCGGCGCGCGGCGGGCGGGGAGGCCGCGAGCAGCGTGGTCCGGTACTCCGATTGGGCCGAGGCGAGCACCGGGCCCTCGCCCGCGCGAATCACCTGCACCTGCGGCGTCGGCGGGTCGAGCAGCCGCGAGAACTGGATGTCGAGCGCGATGCACAGCGCCCACAGGGTTTCGATGCTGGGATTGCCGGAGCCCGATTCCAGCTGGGACAGCGTGGATTTCGCGATCCCGGCCCGCTTGGCGACCTCGGTCAGCGAGAGCCCGGAGCGGGCGCGCTCCCGGCGCAGCGCGGCGGCGATCGCCTCCTGCGGAGACGGGGGCATCGCGTCCGGCGAGGACGCCGAGGCCCCCGCGGGAGACACCGGTGCGGAGCGGTCGGGCTGCTGGGTCATGGTGGCGTTCACAGTACCGTCCCGGACGGCCTCCCTCCTTCCCTCCGGCACTCCCCCTTTGACGAACCCTGCCGGGTGTGTTCATTATAGAAAACATGCGTTCGGCATGGCGAACACTCGATCGGGGTGTGCTCACAGGAATCGCGGCGATCTGCCTGGCAGTCGCCCTGATCGGCGTGTCCTACGGCGCTACCGCGGTGACCTCGGGACTGCCCGGCTGGCTGCCGGTCCTCCTGAGCGTGGCCGTGGTGGCCGGGGGCTCGGAATTCGTCTTCATCGGCATCCTCACCGCCGGTGGCGGGCTGGTCGCGGCCGTGCTGGCCGGCCTGCTCGTCAATGCGCGGCACGTGCCCTACGGCCTGTCCGTGCCCGATGTGGTCGGCACCGGCTGGCGGCGACTGCTCGGAACCCACGTCATGAACGACGAATCCGTCGCCATGGCATTGTCCCAGCCCGACCGCGACCGCCGTCGCGCCGCCTACTGGCTGTGCGGACTGGCGGTTCTGGCCGCTTGGCCGCTGGGCGCGGCCGTCGGCGCGATTCTCGGCTCGGTCGTTCCCGACCCGAACATCTTCGGACTGGACGCCGTCTTCCCGGCGGTGCTGTTCTCCCTCGTCCTTCCGGCCCTGCGTGACTCCCTCACCCGCACTGCCGCTCTGGCCGGTGCGGCCGTGGCCGCCGCGACCACGCCGTTCCTCGGTGCGGGTCTGCCCGTCCTGCTCGCGCTGGGCGCGGTCCTGCTGGTCGCCCGCCGCGCGGGAACCGACGACGCCACCGCGGATCCGACCGTGAGCGCGGCCCGATGACCAAGACCCTGTTGCTGGCCACCATGGCATTGGCCCTGGGCACCTTCGCGTTCCGGTTCGCCGGGCCGCTGTTGCGGAGCCGCATCCGGATCTCGCCGCGCACGGTCCGGCTGCTCGAAATCGCCTCGGTCGTGCTGCTCACCGCGCTGGCCGTCACCACGCTGATGCCTTCGGGCGGAAGCCCATTCGGGTGGGCGCTGCCCGCCGGAGTGCTGGTCGCGGCCGTGCTGACCTGGCGGCGGGCGCCGCTGATCGTGGTGATCCTGTCGGCCGCGGCCGTCACCGCCGGGCTACGGATGCTCGGCGTGCACTGATCTCCACTCGCGAACCTCAGCTCTCAGCTCGGGAACCTCAGCTCTCCACTCGGGAACCTCAGCGGCCGAGCAGGTCCGCGATGCGAGTCCAGGAATCCTCGGCGAGTTCGGCGCGGTACCAGTCGCGGCCCGGGTAGACGTAGCCGTGCGGGGCATCCTCGTAGACCACGATCTCGTGCGGAATGTCATTGGCCGTCAAGGCTTCTTCGAGCTCGTCCCGCGCCTCGGCGTCGATCAGCGGGTCCAGGCCGCCGAAGAACAACAGGATGCTGCCGGTGATGCCGGGGGTGGCCTCGATGGTCGGCTCGGGGGTGGACAGCGGGATATCGGTATTGGTGAGCCAGCCGGGATAGAAGGCGGCGGTCGCGGCCAGCGGGAGTTGCGTCGCGGCGTAGTAGGCGACGTGGCCGCCCGCGCTGAAGCCGACCATGTTCAGGGAGGTGGCTTCCCGGCCGCGCAGTTCGTCCAGGCACGCGGAGATGTCCCAGAGCACCTCGGGTCGGCTCAGCGTGCGCAGCAGTTCCAGGCCGCGCTCACGGCCCTCTCCCCCGAACTCCAGGTCGGCGCGCGGCGCCTGCCGATGGAACAGGTCCGGCAGGATGGCGATCGCGCCGAGGGCCGCGATGCGCTCGGTGGCCTGCTTCGCGGTGGCGTGCAAGCCGTAGATCTCGTGTCCGACAACGACTCCCGGGTAGGCGCCGGGCTCGGCGGGATGAGCCACATAGGCGCTCATCACGGTGTCTCCGACCTTCAGGTCGACCCACCCGGTCTCGATCGCGACAGCTGTCATATGCCAAACGTAGTGCGGCGAGCGGGGACACGGGCGATCGATCCGGCGATGTGTCCCACCGAACAGCCGATGGGACACATCATCTTTCGAAAAGGGCCGTGGGGCTCAGTGCGTCAGCAGCGGCAGGGCGGGTCCGCGGCGGCGGGCCACCGACCCGTAGCGAGCGTCCAGGCGCAGCCAGGTGCGGGCCGCGCGAACCCGCACGATCTCGTCGACGGAGATGCGCCGGGAGTCGGTCTTCTCGCCGCCGTGCGGAATGAAATCCATGGCGGCCAGCGCGAACACCACCCGCATCGGCACCTCGACCCGCTCACCGGCATTGGAGACGGTGAGCACGGTCTGGTCCAAGAGCGCCGCGGGCGGGCCGTGTTTCCCGCCGTGCTCCTGCGCCACCTCCGCGCCGCGCTCGGCCAATTCCACGAGCATGCGCGCGGGCACATCCTCCACGTGGACGAAGCCGTTCTCCGGCGGCAGGGCCCCGTGCCAGGCGGAATCCATGGCGAAGCCCAGCCCGAACGCGGCGCTCGCGCCAGGCCCGTGCAGCCCGGCGAGGACGGTTTCCGCGCCGACGGTCACATCGTCCATCCCGAGTTCGGCGACCACGGTGCGGACGGCCAGCGCCTCGAATCCGGTGGCGGCCCAGGCGGAGACGAAGCGGTCCCCGCGCCGGCGCAGGCGGATGACCGCCGCCGGGTCGAGCCGGACGGCGTGGATGAGGAAGGTGGCCAGATTCTCGCGTTCCGCGGGATCCGGAACGTGCAGGGTCAGCTGTCCCGACAAGACGGTTCTCGGGTCAGTCGGCCAGCCACAGCGACAGGTAGTCGCGTTCCTCGGTGGTGAGGCGGCGCAGGCGCTGGGTGTCGATGTCGAAGGCGGCCAACTGGGTGGAGGCGACCACCGCCGGCGGGGAGTCCGGGGCCGCGCCCGCCGCGCGCACCTCGTAGCCGACGGTGAAGTCCACGGCGCGCAGCCGCGCGATCCACATGGAGACGTCCAGCGGCGAATCCTCGTGGCGCAGCTGGCCCTTGTACTGCACCCGCAGGTCGGCCAGCACACAACCGGCCCGCAGCTTCACGGTCGGCCGCTCGTCCAGGAACAGCCACGGGATCCGGGCTTCCTCCAGCAGCGTCACCATGCGGGCATGGTTGATGTGCTGGAAGGCGTCCATATCCGACCAGCGGACCTCCACGGGGGTGTGGAAGCGGCCGGGTGTGGCCATGTCCGTCACACCCGGGCCTGCTGCTAGGCCGTTCAGCGAACCGATCGTCAACGCGGTACCTCCGATTGCGCACCCACCCCACTCACCATGCTGCGCACCTGCCGCGCCGCAACCGACAGCGTGGCCAGGTCGTGGGTTCCGGACTCGAAAAGTTCCGACAGGGCCGAGCGTGCGCGGCCCAATCGGGACTGATTCTTCGACTCCCAGTATGCAATCTTCTCCTCGGCGGTCTCTTCCGGGTCGCCGGCGGAGAGCACGTCGAGGGTGAGTGAGCGCAGCGAGCCGTACATGTCGTCGCGCAGCGCGAGCCGGGCCAGCGCGTGCCAGCGGTCGCCGCGTTCCAGGTGACTGACCGCCTGCAACAGCCAATCGATCTTCAGATGATCGTTGAGCGCGTAGTACAGCGCGCCCACCTCCTCACCGCTGCGATCGGTGATATCGGCGATATCGAGCACGTCCAACAGGGGGAACTGGTTCAGCAGCCCGAACACCGTCGTCGCCAGCTCGGCGGGCACGCCCTGCTCGGCGATGGCCTGCGACTGCTCGTTGAGCGTGTCGATGTGATGGCCGCGCAGCCAGCTCGGCACCTTCGGCGCGAGTGTGCGCACGCCCTGCGAGTAGCGGTGGATCTCCGCGCCCACCGCGACCGGCTGCGGGCGGTTGTTGAGCAGCCAGCGCGAGGCGCGGTCCAGCGTGCGCTTGGTCTCCAGCTCCAGCGCGTCCTTCATGCCCGTGGAGACCTCCGCGGCGCGAATGGTCTTCCACACCGTGTGCAGATCGAAGATCTGGGTGGCGGCGGTGAACGCGCGCACCGCGTCGGAGGCCGACGCCCCGATCTCCTCGCCCAGCCGGAAGGCGTAGGTGATGCCGCCCAGATCGACCACCTCGTTCACCAGCATGGTGCTGGTGATCTCGCGGCGCAGGCGGTGCCGCTTGATGGCGGTGCCGAACCGGGTGCGCAGTGGGGTCGGGAAGTACTGCGACACCCGTGCCGCGAAGTACGCGGTGTCGGGCAGATCGCTGGCGAGCAGGTCGGCCTTGAGCGAAAGCTTCACGTGCGCCATCAGATTCGACAACTCGGGTGAGGTCAGGCCCGCGCCCTCCTCGATGCGCTGCTTCAGCTCCGTGTCCGCGGGCAGCGCCTCGAGCTCGCGGTCCAGGCCGCGGCGGTCCTCGAGATCCTCGATGAGGCGCTGGTGCACATTCAGCATGCGCGGGGCCTCGGCACGGGACATGCCCATCAGATAGTTCTGCGACACGTTGTCCTGCAGTACGAGCGCCGACACCTCGTCGGTCATCGACGCCAGCAGCGGATTGCGTTCGGCCTGGGACAGCTCGCCCGCCGACACCACGCCGTCGAGCAGGACCTTGATATTGACCTCGTGGTCGGAGCAGTCCACACCGGCGGAGTTGTCGAGCGCGTCGGTGTTCATCTTGCCGCCGTGCTTGCAGAACTCGATGCGGCCGTGCGCGGTGACACCCAGGTTGCCGCCCTCGCCGATCACAGTGGCGCGCAGCGCGTTCGCGTTCACCCGGACCGCGTCGTTGGACTTGTCGCCCACCTCGGCATTGGTCTCCGTGGAGGCCTTGATGTAGGTGCCGATACCGCCGTTCCACAGCAGTTGGGCCGGGGCCAACAGGATGGCGCGGATCATCTCCGGCGGGGACAGCGAGGTGACATCGGCGGCCAGGCCCAAGGCCGCACGCACCTGCTCGCTGACCGGAATCGACTTGACCGTGCGGTCGTAGACGCCGCCGCCGGTGCTGATCAGCAACCTGTCGTAGTCGGCCCACGACGAACGCGGCAGGGCGAACATGCGCTCACGCTCGGCGAACGAGGTGGCGGCGTCGGGATTCGGGTCCAGGAAGATGTGCCGGTGGTCGAAGGCCGCGAGCAGGCGGATGTGCCGCGAGAGCAGCATCCCGTTGCCGAACACGTCCCCGGACATGTCGCCGACGCCGACCACCGTGAAATCCTCGGACTGGGTGTCGATGTCCATCTCGGCGAAATGCCGCTTCACGCTCTCCCACGCGCCCTTGGCGGTGATGCCCATGGCCTTGTGGTCGTAGCCCACCGAACCGCCCGAGGCGAAGGCGTCGCCGAGCCAGAAACCGTACTGCTGGGCAACGTCATTGGCGATATCGGAGAAGGTGGCCGTGCCCTTGTCGGCGGCGACCACCAGGTAGGTGTCGTCGGCGTCGCGGCGCAGCACCCGGGCGGGGGGCAGCACCGCGCCGGTGGCGCGATCGACATTGTCGGTGACGTCGAGCAGGCCCGAGATGAAGGTGCGGTAGCAGGCGATGCCCTCGGCCTGCAGCGCCTGGCGGTCGGCGACCGGATCGGCGGTGGCGGCCGGGGGCTGCTTCACCACGAATCCGCCCTTCGCGCCGACCGGCACGATCACGGCGTTCTTCACCGCCTGCGCCTTGACCAGGCCCAGGATCTCGGTGCGGAAATCCTCCAGCCGGTCCGACCAGCGCAGACCGCCGCGCGCGACCGGGCCGAAACGCAGGTGCACGCCCTCGACCCGCGGCGAGTAGACGAAGATCTCGAATTGCGGACGGGGCTTGGGCAATTCGGTGATCTCGCGCGGTTCCACCTTGAACGACAGGTAGTCCCGCGACCGGCCCTCGGCGTCGACGACGTAGTAGTTGGTGCGCAGGGTGGCCTTGATCAGGCCGAGGATGGCGCGCAGGATGCGGTCGGCGTCCAGGCTCACCACGTCGTCGATCCGGCGGCGGACCGCGGCCTCCAGCTCCACGGCATGCTCGGCATTGGCGGAATCGGGATCGAAGAACGCGGAGAACAGGTCGACGAACATGCTCGCCGCCTCCGGGTACGCCAGCAGCACGCGGGTGATGGCGGCCTGGCTGTACGGGAATCCGGCCTGCTGCAGGTACTTCGAGTAGGCGCGCAGGATGGAGACGGCGCGCCAGTTCAGGCCGCCGCGCAGCACCAGCTCATTGAGACCGTCGGCCTCGGCGCGGCCGTACCAGAGCGCCTCGAACGCCTCGGTGAAGCGTTCGCGCAGCCCGCGCACCTGGGCGTCGAGCACATCGAGGCGACCCACGGACTCGACCAGTTCGGCGTCCATGTTCCGGTCCAGGGCGCTGCGCAGCAGTTCGGGGCGAGCCAGCAGACCGAAGTCGTAGATCCACTGTTCCGGGCCGTGGTCACCGTCGACCTGGTGCGGGCGCTCGTCGATCACCTCGACGCCGAGGCTCTGCAGCAGCGGCAGCACCTGACTCAGCGAGATGCCGCCACCGCCGACATAGAGGGTGAAACGCCAAGAACCCGCCGCGGAATCGGGCCAGCGGTAGAGGTGCTGATCGATGCCGCCCTCGGCCAGGCCCTGCAGACGCAGGATGTCGGCCATGGCGCGGGTGGGATCGAAGTCCTCCTTGTAGCTCTCCGGCAGGGACTCCGCGTAGCGCTGTGCCACGGCCGGATCCAGTACCGAGGAGGTGGCCACCTCGTCGCGCAGGTGGTCGTCCCAGGTGCGGCTGGCCTCGGACAGCAGGTGCTGGATGCGCAGCCGGTTGGTCTCGGTGGTGTCGACCACGGTGCCCTCATCGGGCAGGCGGACGGTGAAATACACACTGGCGAGGTCGCTTTCGGAGACCCGCGCCGAGTAGTCGATGGAAACGCCGCCCAGTTCGCGCACCAGGATGTCCTGAATCTCGAGGCGCACGCGGGTGGTGTAGCGGTCACGCGGCAGGTACACCATGCAGGCCACGAAGCGGCCGTAGCCGTCCAGGCGCATGAACAAACGGACCTGGCGGCGCATGCCGACATTCAGCACGGCGCTCGCGGTGCGGCGCAGCGCGTCGCCGTGCGAGGAGAACAGCTCGGCGCGCGGGAAGGACTGGATGACCTCGAGCATCTCCTGACCCGAGAACGAGTCCAGGTCGAAGCCGCTGGATTCGATGATGGATTTCACCCGGCGGCGGATGATCGGGATGTCGAGCACGTTCTCGTGCAGGGCGGTGACGGTGAAAACACCGATGAACAGGTGTTCACCGGTGACCACACCCGATTCGTCCATCTCGGCGACGCCGACGAAGTACGGGTAGACGGCGCGGTGCACGGTGGCCGGGACCAGGCCCTGGGTCAGCATGAGCAGCGGCTGGTCACCGCTGTTGTCCGGGACGCGGAAGTCGGTGCCGACATTGGGGCGCAGCACGCCCAGGCTGGTCTCCGGGACGATGATCGACTTGGCCTGGCCGTCCACGGTGCTGCGTTCGTACCGGGAGTAGCCGAGCACGGTGAAATGGCCGTTCGCCAGCCAGCGCAGCAGGTCGGCGCACTCGGTGAGATCGCTCGCCGGGAAGCCGGATCTACCGGCGGCCGCGGCACTGTCGAGTTCATCGGCGACACGTTCGTGGGCCTGGCGCATGGCCTCGGTGTCCTCGATGACGCGGCGCACGTCGGTGAGCACGTCGGGCAGCGCGGACTCGATGCGCTCGAGTTGGGCGCGGCTGGTGGCCGGATGCAGCTGCACGTGCATCCAGGATTCGCGCAGACCGGTCGCGCCGTTGCCGTCGACCTCGTGCGGCACCGCGGTCTCCAGGCTACCCGTGGCGTCTCGGGTGACCTCGAAGATGGGGTGCACGATCTCGCTGACACTGACTCCGATGCGGCTCAGGAAAGCGGTGACGGACTCGACGAGCAGCGGCATGTCGTCGGTGACCAACTGGATGGCGACGCCGAGCCCGGCCTCGTCATCCGCCTGGTACACATGGACATTCGCGGTGCCGGGGGTGCGCCGCACGGCCAGATCGACGTGGCAGCGGAAGATGTGGGTGGAGGTCGCGGGAATGGCGCAGTCCGCGTCGCCGGCGTCGACGTGACGGAAATACGCCTCCTCGAGGGACACGAGGTTGCCGCCCAGTGACTTGGGCAAACTCGCAGCCCAGGCCTTGCTGGACAATTCGGACGAGACCGTCATTTCGCCAACTCCTCGGATTCGGTTCCGTAACAAAGTGACGCCGATGCGAGAGTAGCTGGACCCACGAGGTACCGGGTCGAATTCCTGTCAATGCCACGCCGCGTCTCGCAATACCGACAAACCGGACGGTTCGATGAGTGAGATGTTCGCCCGATATCGCCAGGTCGTCTCCGACAAACCTTGCACCAAAACAGTTTTCACGCACTAGTGCGAATGCGAAACCGCTGAGTTCGCTGTTCGATAACCGTTCACTTTTTCGGCCACCGCCCGCCATCCAGCGAACTGCAAACCGTCCAGCAAACACCGTCGAGCCAGGCAAAAGTGACCAACCGACCGCTCGCCCGCGGGCCGGATCGGAACCCGAGCCCGCGGTAGCCGGCCGATGACGGCACGGTCCGGCTGCCCCACCCGGATCTCCGGGTGGGGGCGAGCGGTGAATTCGGTTGGGGTGGTGCGCTATCCGCGGGTGAGCTTGCGGTGGGTCACCCGGTGCGGACGGGCGGCTTCCGGGCCGAGGCGCTCGATCTTGTTGGCCTCATAGGCCTCGAAGTTGCCCTCGAACCAGAACCACGCGGCCGGGTTGTCCTCGGTGCCCTCCCACGCCAGGATGTGCGTGCAGGTGCGGTCCAGGAACCAGCGGTCGTGGGAGATGACCACCGAGCAGCCCGCGAAGTTCTCCAGCGCGTTCTCGAGCGAGCTCAGGGTCTCGACGTCGAGGTCGTTGGTGGGCTCGTCGAGCAGGATCAGGTTGCCGCCCTGCTTGAGGGTCAGCGCCAGGTTCAGGCGGTTGCGCTCACCACCGGAGAGCACGCCGGCCGGCTTCTGCTGGTCCGGGCCCTTGAACCCGAAGGCCGAAACGTAAGCGCGGGAAGGCATTTCCACCTGGCCGACCTGGATGTGGTCCAGACCGTCGGACACGACCTGCCAGACCGTCTTCTTCGGGTCGATGCCGCCGCGGTTCTGGTCGACGTAGCTCAGCTTGACCGTGTCACCGACGCGCACATTGCCGCTGTCCGCGTTCTCCAGGCCGACGATGGTCTTGAACAGCGTCGACTTACCGACACCGTTCGGGCCGATGACACCGACGATGCCGTTGCGCGGCAGGGTGAACGACAGATCCTTGATGAGCTGGCGGTCGCCGAAGCCCTTGTCCAGGTTCTCGACCTCGACGACCACATTGCCCAGGCGCGGACCGGCCGGGATCTGGATCTCCTCGAAGTCCAACTTGCGCATCTTCTCGGCCTCGGCGGCCATTTCCTCGTAGCGGCCCAGACGCGCCTTGTTCTTGGCCTGACGCGCCTTGGCGCCGGAGCGGACCCACGCCAGCTCCTCCTTGAGGCGCTTCTGCAGCTTCTGGTCCTTCTTGCCCTGCACCTCGAGGCGCTCGGCCTTCTTCTCCAGGTAGGTGGAGTAGTTGCCCTCGTAGGGGAAGGTGCGGCCGCGGTCCAGCTCGAGGATCCACTCCGCCACATTGTCGAGGAAGTACCGGTCGTGGGTGACGGCCAGCACGGCGCCCGGGTAGGAGGCGAGGAACTGCTCGAGCCACAGCACCGACTCGGCGTCGAGGTGGTTGGTGGGCTCGTCGAGCAGCAGCAGGTCGGGCTTGCTCAGCAGCAGCTTGCACAGCGCGACGCGACGGCGCTCACCACCGGAGAGGTTGGTGACCGGCTCGTCCGGCGGCGGGCAGCGCAGCGCGTCCATGGCCTGCTCGAGCTGCGAGTCGACATCCCATGCGTCGGCGTGGTCCAGCTCCTCCTGGAGCTTGCCCATCTCTTCCATCAGCTCGTCGGAGTAGTCGGTCGCCATGAGCTCGGCGATCTCGTTGAAGCGGTCCAGCTTCACCTTGATCTCGCCGAGGCCCTCCTCGACGTTCCCGCGCACGGTCTTCTCTTCGTTGAGCGGCGGCTCCTGCATGAGGATGCCGACCGTCGCGCCCGGCGCGAGCCAGGCATCACCGTTGTTCGGCTGGTCCAGTCCCGCCATGATCTTCAGCACACTGGACTTACCCGCGCCGTTCGGGCCGACGACACCGATCTTCGCGCCGGGAAGGAAGTTCAAGGTCACATTGTCGAGCACGACCTTGTCGCCATGCGCCTTTCGCACCTTCACCATCTGGTAAATGAACTCAGCCATATCGGCAAGCCTAACTGTGTGTAGTAGCGGGTTCTCCGGCAGTGTCCGGATCGGCGGACGGCCGTTCCACGGGGTCGGTCCGGTCGGGTCGACCGAAGGTTTTGCGCACCACCGGGGCGGTGCAACGACCCAGGTCGGGACCCACTGCCAGGGCCCGCATCTCGAGGTCGGTGCGCTCGGCGCCGTCTCGGGTGGTGTACTCGTTCGAGCGCAGCTGCCCGTACGCGATGACCGGGTCACCTCGCTGCAGCGACGCTTCGACTCCCTCGATGATCCCCCGTCGCCAACAGCTTACGGTGAGGTACAACGTGCCACCGTCCACCCAGTCCCCGGCGGCCTGATCGTAGCGGCGGGCGGTACTGGCCATGCGGAAGCTCAGCAGCTGATCGCCGTTCTGCAGCGCGCGCAGCACCGGTTGGGTGACGACCCGGCCGATCACCGCGGTATTCGCCTCGTACATCGCGCTCCCCCTTGTCGATTCGAGCCCGTCGCCGCGAGCCCTGCGTTCGGTCCGGCTTCCAGCTTCGCCGGGGGGCGTGCACGGGGGCAGACCCCGCCTCGGCGAGTGTGGACAACTCGCGGGGTGGGGACAACTGTCGCGATGGGCTACAGGGTCGCCAGGTCGGTGTTGGCCCCGCACAAGACGATTACCGGCCGCTCCCCCGGACCCGGTACGTACGCCCCGGCCTGGATCGCGGCCACCGCGGTCGCGCCCGCGGGCTCCACCACGATCCGGAACTCGCGCCACAGGTACTCCCGGGCCATCACGATCGCGTCATCGCTGACCAGCGCCGATCGCACCGCGTAGCGCTGCGCCACCTCCATGGCGATCTCACCGATCCGGTTCGCGCCCAAGGAATCCGAGGTCACGCTGGACACGTCGACGTCCACCGGGTGCCCGGCCGCCAGCGCCGCGTGCAGGGTCGGCGCACCCACCGGCTCGACCCCCACCACCCGGCCGCGCAGCCCGAGCGACACCGCCACCCCGGCCACCAGGCCACCACCGCCGACCGCGGCCAGCACCGTTGGCCTGCCGCGCACCTGCTCCTCGATCTCCAGCCCGACCACGCCCGCCCCGGCCACGATCTCGGGCAGGTCGTAGGCGTGCAACGGCATGGCGCCGCGTTCGGCGGCGAGCTGGCGGGCGTACTTGTGCGCCTCGGCGTAAGTGGTTCCGTGCCACAGCACTTCGGCCCCGTGCGACCACATGGCCGCCACCTTGGTGTGCGAGGCCGACTCCGGAACCACCACCGTGCACGACATTCCGCGCACCGCGCTGGCCAGGGCCGCCGCGATCCCGGCATTGCCGGCCGAGGCCAGCACCACCTGGGTCTGGTCGCCGCGCGCCTGCAACAGCGCGTTCAGGCAGCCGCGCACCTTGAAGGTGCCGCCGTGCTGGAGATGCTCCAGTTTGAGCGTGACCGGGACCGGGCCGTGCGGGCCCAGGATCTCGGTGTGGAAGACGGGCGTCTTGCGGGTGTGCCCGCGCAGCAGGCGGCGGGCCTGGCGCACGTCGGATCGGTAGAGCCGCTTCACTTTCCGGGTCGCCATGGCGACATCCTTCACTTGCGCACCTCTCTGTCGCGCCGAGCGAGCTCGGCGAACATGGCGTTGTGCGCGGTCAGGTCCGCGTCGTCGTCACGCTCGGCCTTGCGGTCGAGCCGGTTCGCCAGCCGTTGGTCGCTGCGCGACCACTGGATGAGCAGCGCCAGCATCACCACGACCAGCGGCACCTCACCGCTGGCCCAGGCGAGGCTGCCGCCGGTGTGCTGATCGCCGAGCAGGTCCTTGTTCCAGGACAGGCCCAGGCCGCGGTAGAACCAGCCGCCCATCACGGTGTTCATGCTCATCAGCGCGATGCCGAAGAAGGCGTGGAACGGCAGCGAGCCGAAGACCATGCCCAGCTTGGTGAGCGGCTCCACCGGGCGCGGCTTGGGATCGATGCCGATGACCACCCAGTAGAAGAGGTATCCGCTGAGCAGGAAGTGCACATTCATCAGAATGTGGGCGCCGTGCGTGCCGACGTACTTGTCGAAGATGCCGCCCAGGTAGAGGGCGTAGAAGCCGCCGACGAACAGCACCGAGGCGACGACCGGCTGGGTCAGGAAGCGCGACACCGGGTTGTGCACGGCCGCCAGGATCCATTCGCGCACCCCGGGCGGCTGATTCCGACCGGCTGGTTGGATCGCGCGGAGCGCCAGCAGCACCGGGCCGCCCAGCGCGAACAGGATCGGGGCCAGCATCGACAGCATCATGTGCTGGGCCATGTGCACGCTGAACATGGCCGGCGCGTACCGGCCCACTCCCGAACTGGTGGCCAGCAGCAGCGTCAGGCAGCCCGCGAGCCAGGCGATGGTCCGGCCGATCGGCCAGTCGTCACCGCGCTTGCGCAGCCGCAGCACGCCGCGCAGGTACAGCCCGGCCATGACCAGGGCGAGGGTGCCGAAGATCAGGTCGAAGCGCCAGTCGAACAGCAGCCGCGCCACGGTCGGCGGCCCGGCCAGGTTGTAGCCGATCTCGACCTCGGTCGGGGTCGGCACGGTCCGCTGGTCCGGCGGCGGGGTGCGGCCCAGGCCGACGGCGAGGCCGACGGTGGCCGCGAAGATCAGCGCCTCGACACCGGCGAGGCGGATGAGCGCGCCGCGATCCTGCGGGTCCTTCTCCAGATCCGGGATCGCGTTGCGGCGCTGCAGGTAGCCCATGACGCCGAGCAGGATCAGCGCCGCGGTCTTGGCGAGCACGAGCTTGCCGTAGGTGGTCCCGAGCAGTTCCGACACGGGCAGCCGGACCAGGGCGTTGATCACACCGCTGATCGCGATCACCACGAACGAGACGGTCGCCACGATCGAGAACCGGCGCACGGCCAGTGCCGTGTATTTGCCGTCGCGCAGCGCGTAGGCCAGCACCGCGAACAATCCGCCCACCCAGAAGCAGGCCGAGAGCAGGTGCAGGATGAGGCTGTTGGTGGCCAGGTCGTGCGCGCCGCCCGAGGACGAATGCCCGGTCAGCGCCACCGGCAGCAGCGAGAGCACCGACAGCAACAGCAGCACCGGCGTCCAGCCCCAGCGCAGTGCCACCCGGCACGCGACGGCCAGCACCAGCACCATGAACACGGTGAACCGCCACGACCCCGCGACCTCGACCTGATCGGCGGCCCGCCACACCTGCTCGGGCCGCATCGACTTCAGCAGCGGTTGCCCGGTGGTGTCCGACAGCGTCAGCGGCACCAGCAGCGCCGCCGATCCGGCCCACGCCAGCGCCGCGTTCCCGGCCCGCCGCAGCGCCCGATACCCCCCGACGTCGAGCACTCCGCTCTCCTGCGGCGGCACGAAGAACGCCGCGAACAGCAACGACCCGATGGTCAGCGCCGCCGACAGATCCGCCACCGCCCGCACCGCGGGCAGCCCGTACGTGGTCAGCGGACCAGGATCAGGAATCCCCAGCAAGGTCAGGGCATGCGCCGCCGACAATGCCACGACCAGCGCCGCCACCAACGCGGCCGCCGCCCCACCCAGTGCCGTGACCGCAGCGAACGTCACCCCCGAACCCGACCGATTCGCCGAAACATCCGATCCTGCGGGCGGGTCCTGCACTGACGACATACGCCCAGCGTAGTTCGGAGCGCCCATCCAGACTCCCCTGGGGTTTCCGGTCCTCCGGTCCGCACTACCGCCCCGACGCGCCGAACAGTTGCTAAGCGAGGAACCATTACTAACCTGGACGCTCGCTATACTCAACCCGCTGGACACCGAGATCGATTTGGGTCAAGGTGTTTGGAGCCCGCATCACCGCCGATGCCCGCACTGCCTCCGTAGCTCAGTTGGATAGAGCAAGGGCCTTCTAATCCCTAGGTCGCAGGTTCGATTCCTGCCGGGGGCGCATCCAGTGAGTGACCTGCACAAACAGTGCCAGGTTCACTCATACCCATACCGGATGACACTCAAACAGCTTGGAATCCTGCCAAGCGGAGTGTCCCGAAACGGGTGACGCTCGGCCACCCGATCCCGCACCCGCAGCCCCCAACCACAAGCCTTGCCCCGAGGACAAGCTGACGTGCGCTTCGCACGACTGTTCGGTCCGAACTGGTCAGACCGACTGACCTTCTCGACGTCGACGAGGACATAGGCAAGCTCTCAATTACTGCAACCGTGGCAATGCCGGGCTCACCAGTCGAGGGTGTCTCAGCGCATGACGACGGCAACGTGACCGCGCCAAGGTATCGGCCATCTCCGCCCCTACCAACTCCGCTACTTCTTCGCCCAACAGTCGAGTAGGGAGGTACTCGTGTTTGTTGGGGCAAACGGGCACACCGTAGAGGAGTACCCGACCCTGGCCAGGGTCGGCAGCCAAGCGTAAGGAGTGGCATCGCCATGTTCTTCTACAACCACGGCACACGAGCCGCTGCATCAGGCGTGCTGGACGAGTCCGGTGACTTCGTCAACTTGAAGGACTTTCCGGCCGGACAGTTCGGGAGCTGGGCCCACATCGTGTCTTGAACAGGCGACAGCCATCGGGTGCTACCGACAGATAGGCCATCTACCTATGGCGGACACGGCTCTTGCAGGCCAAACCACGGCGATGGCCGCCCGGACGGCGTTAACATTTACTGAGGGTGAGCAGGGAGGGTTGCATAATGGATCCCGTGACGGCAGTGGTGCTTTCGGCGATTGCTGCGGGGGCACTGACCGGGCTGACCGATACCGCGAGCCAAGCGATCAAAGATGCGTACTCGGGGCTGAAGAGCCTGCTATCTCGGAAGTACAGCGGTGTAGATGTATCGGGCGTGGAGCGACGACCGAACTCAGATGCGAAGAAGCAGTCGTTGGCCGAGGACCTCGAAGACGCCGGTGTCGGTGGCGATTCTGAGCTGGCGGCCGCGGCTGTGGCGGTGTTGGAAGCGATACAACGGCATGACCCGCAGGCAGTGATTGGTGTCGATGTGAAGGGCTTGACCGCCGCCACGTTGTCGATCTCCGATGTTGCGTCTGCTGGTGACGGTGTGCGAGTGACGAACAGCACCATTCAGGGTGACGCACATATTGCCGGGGTGCGGTCGGGGTTTTCGGAGCCGCCGGGCCCCTCCCATACGCGGTCCTGAGTCCCGGTAGCACCGCGTCGCCCGTGCCGCGCAGCGGCGGCAACAACACTTTCACCGGGAACCTAATTTACGGAAATCTCACTGTTACCACCGCTGATGAACGTTCGCGGCGGTCGTTGCGCGAGTTGGTCCGGTGTTTCGGTGACCTGGATCTGCCGACGGTTGATCAGCTCAACCCGTACCGGTTGGGGGTGACGAGTTCGGCGTTCGGTAACGCTCATGACTACGGCCAGAGCGATCGGTATGTGCCGCGCACCCGCAACCAGGTCGATGCGCGGTTGGCGGATGCTTTGGCCGACACGCTTATGGTGATCGTGGTCGGTCCTTCTAAAGCGGGCAAGACCCGCACCCTGTTCGAGGCGATCCGCAATCAGCATTCGACAGCGAAACTGCTGTGGCCAGCATTGGATGGGATCGGTGAGCTCGCCGCCCACCCCCGCATCGCGGGCACCGACGACACGATCGTGTTGTGGCTCGATGATTTGCACGACTATCTGACTGCTACGGGTGGGCTCACCCTCAATGTGCTGGCACACTTGACTGCCCGTCCCGGCCGTACCATTGTGGCGGCAACATTGCGTTCGGAAATGCGGGCTCAATTGCGTGCACATGGAGAGCTTCAGCGCGATATTCGGCTCGTGTTGGAACAAGCCCAGATTATCGACTTGACCTCCACTAGCGACGATCCCGACGAGCGTGCCGCAGCTGCTCGCGTGTATCCCGATCAGAACCTCGATGACTACGGCCTGGGTGAGGTTCTGGCTGGTGCACCGGAGTTGCTGCAACGCTACGACGACGCCGCTGAGGCGGACGCTTTGCAGCACATGGTGATCCAAGTCACTATCGATTGGGCGCGGATCGGGCGTACAGACCCAGTTCCCGAGCACACCCTGCTCGACCTCGCACTACGTCAGTTACGGGCACAACGACCTGAACTCGATATCGGCGACGAGAACGCCCGGACCGCCATTATGGCTGCTCGCACTCCTCCGATAGGTGCCGGACGGTCAGCTGCACTACAAACCCGCTACCTCGATGACCAGACCCGTGGTTACCGCCCATTCGACTACCTTGTCGCGGCCGACGACGGCCAAGATCACCGCACACCGCGCCCGATCCCAGAGACGTTCTGGCACACGGCAACCCGTGATATCGAGGTGGAAGTTCTGAACGATATCGGACTTACCGCCTTCGTCCGTGGCAGTGCGACCGTCGCATTGGCACTTTTCCGGCGGGCCGCTGACGCAGGGAGCCTGCTTGCGATGTCTAACGTCGGGAGCGTCCTCGTTCATCAGGGTGATGTGGAGGAGGCCGAGTCCTGGTACCGCCAAGCCGCCAACGCCGGGCACCCCGACGCGATGTCCAACCTCGGGATCCTTCTCGCCCAGCGGGGTGACAAGGAAGGGGCGGAGTCTTGGTACCGCCAAGCCACCAGAACCGAGCATCCCGACTCGATGTTTAACCTTGCCCGTCTGCTCGCCGACCGAGGTGACCTGGAGGAAGCAGAAACCTGGTACCGCCAAGCCGCCAACGCCGGCCAACCCGAAGCGATGTCCGACCTCGGGCTCCTCCTCGCCGACCGGGGCGATGCGGAGGAGGCTGAGCCCTGGTACCGCCAAGCCACCAACCTCGGCCACCCCGGAGCGATGTTCAACCTTGCGCGTCTCCTCGCCGACCGGGGCGATGCGGAGGAGGCCGAGTCCTGGTACCGCCAAGCCGCCAACGCCGGCCAACCCGCCGCGATGTCCAACCTCGGTTTCATCCTCGACGATCGGGGCGATGCGGAGGAGGCCGAGTCCTGGTACCGCCAAGCCGCCAACCTCGCCCACCCAACAGCGATGTTCAACCTTGCGGCTCTGCTTGCCGATCGAGACGATTGGGAGGAAGCGGAAACCTGGTACCGCCGAGCCGCCAACGCCGGACAGGTGCTTGCGATCTACAACCTCGCGCTTCTGCTCGCCGACCGAGGTGATCTGGAGGAAGCAGAAACCTGGTACCGCCAAGCCGCCGGTACCGGGAATCTCGATGCGATGTTCAATCTCGCTGTCTTGCTCGCCCGTCGGGATGACGTGGTGGAGGCAGAGTCCTGGTACCGCCGAGCCGCCAACGCCGGACATGTGTATGCGATGGACAACCTCGGGGACATGCTAGAAAAGCGGGGCGATGCAGAGGACGCGGAACCCTGGTATCGGCAAGCCGCCAACGCCGCCGAGCCCTCAGCGATGTCCAGCCTCGGGAGACTGCTCGCCGACCGAGGTGATCCGGAGGAAGCGGAAACTTGGTACCGGCGAGCCGCCAACGCCGAGAATCCGACTGCGATGTACAACCTGGGGAACATGCTCGCCGACCGAGGTGATCTGGAGGAAGCAGAAACCTGGTACCGCCAAGCCGCCAACGCCGGAACCCCACTCGCGATGTACAACCTCGGGTCATTACTCGCCGAGCGAGATGATTGGGAGGAAGCGGAAACCTGGTACCGCCGAGCCGCCAACGCCGGAAATCAATGGGCGATGAACAACCTCGGGAACATGCTCGCCGACCGAGGTGATCTGGAGGAAGCAGAAACCTGGTACCGCCAAGCCGCCAACGCCGAGCATCCGACCGCGATGGCCAACCTCGGGGTTCTGCTCGCAAATCGAGCTGATTGGGAGGAAGCGGAAACCTGGCTCCGCCGAGCTGCCAACGCCGGTCACCCGGATGCGATGGCCAACCTCGAGATCCTGAACACGAACCGAGGCGACCAGGAAGAAGTGGAACTGGATGGTTTGAACATTGAGAACTCACTGAGCCCCGGACCGGAATGATCCCCAGGGGTGATCATGATTCTTCAAGATCCGTGGGCTAAAGCCGGTTCACCTAGGGATTTTGCGGTTTCACTCTCCTGCGTGCTGCGTTCATGCTGGTCAGAACAGAGTTTCCAGGGTAAGAACTTCTACTCCCTAGGTCGCAGGTTCGATTCCTGCCGGGGGCGCACAAGGGTGACTGACCAGCGACAACGCTGGCAGTACCACCAATACCCGAGCTGGGCGGGGGTCAAACACCCCAGCAACCTGCGGTCGCGGCACCAACGGCCGGTGCCCGTGTGGGCATCGGCCGTTTGCAGCGTGTCGATCGGGGCGGCGGCCGATTGTGGGTCATTGTTGCCACAGGCTCATGAAGATGATCTTCGCGTCGATCTGGGATTGGGCGCCGGCTCCGCCGATGCCGTTGTGGGACTCGGCGTAAACCCATCCGCCGACGTTGAGTTCGTAATCGGTGTTGGCTTCCATGGTCCAGAGCACCTCGATGACCGCGCCGGGGCCGAAGCCGCCGCTGTCGTACCCGTAGTTCTCGGTGGGATGGCCGATCGATCCGCTGACTCGGCCACGGAAACGTTTGTCGGTCGCGATGGCGACCAGGTTGCCGGCCTGCATGACCGTCATCTCGCAGCCGGCCTCGACGGTGGCGTCGGCGTCGAAGCCCGCGGCGGCCGCCCCGAAGTCCTGTGTCGACCGATACGAGCGCGCCATGCAGTTGACGCGGCGATCCGAGCGCAGGCTCACGCCGTAGCCGGCGTGGGCGTTGACGAGCGTGCCGGTCGCGCCCGAGGCGTTGCCCACCCGAGCGTCGAGTGCGGCACGGCCGTTCGCGTCATCGACGATCCGGTTGAACGCCGGGCTCCCGTTCAGGTCATGCCAGAACCAGTGGAAGTCGTAGGGGACCCCGAAGATCCGCGTCGGCGGTCCTTCGAAGTCGCGAGTCGGGGGGAACGGGTAGTCGAGCGCTCCCGCCGGCACGTGCCGCGACGGATTCTCCGCGGCTTCCCGCGGCAGGTCACGGACGTCGACGGTTCTGGTCCGGCTGCGTTCGGTGGCGAGCCTCAGGGCGTCAGCTCCGCGCGGACTGTTTCGCAACTGGTCGAGGTACGGCTCCTGTAAGGCGGTGGCCAGGGCGCGGTCCTCGGCGGCGAGCTCGCGACGGCGGGTGTTCGCATCGATCTGCTGGGTGATCAGACCGCTGATCGAGTTCCGGATCTCCTGTCGGCGGACCTCCGGGATTCGCTCGTTGAACGCGAAGTCCGCCGTCAAGGCGACAGTGTGGGAATAGGTCGTCATCGTTGCTCCTTTCACAGCGCGGTCGAACTGCGCGGGTACGGAACTCCTTGACTTCCATTCAGATGTAGCTCAACGGTAGCGGGTCCACCGCACGGCGTCGAGACCGCCACTGTGGACGCTCGACCACTACGTGAAATGCGGGTCGGAGCGAAACAGAAGCTGCCAGTATTCGCTCCGTATCGCGTCCCACAGGTCGGCGAACTTGCCGAATCGTTCACGCGCCCAGCACAAATCGTGACAGCCGTCGTTGTCGAAGGCGACGGTGTCCGGGGGCCGCACGGCACTCGTCACGGTCAGCGCCAGGATCTCGATGCTGTTGCCGACGATTCGCCATGCGGCCTGCCCTCTACCTACGGAGGTGTAGCGGGTGCGATAGGAGCGACGTTCGGGTGCTGGTGACATGATCGCAATCCGGGGTGGTGTGCAACGGCGTCTTCGACTGTCCTCCCCTGTGCCTATGCGATCAATCGGGGCGGGGTCCAACAGAACGTCGAGTACCGCCATGTCGGTTTGGAGGATCCTCCGGGGGCGGCGGGCTCCTTGGTCAGTAGACGGTGTCCTGTTGGTCCGCGATGACGGCGCCGTTGGGCTGGGTGAGCGGTTTGTGGTCGCCGGTGGCGGTGGTGAAACCCGTTGTGGCGCAAGGGTAGGGCTGGTCCTTGCGTTTCTTGGGGTTGATGAACATCGGGTTGATCAGCCATGTGCCGTCGGTGTTGGCGTACGCCTGGCACATGAGTTCGGTTTTGTTGCGGTTGACGACCAGGTGGAGGGCCGTGGCGTCGCTGACGAAGACCACGTCGGTGTCGGAGTCGCCGGCGGCCAGAGCTGGGCGTTTGTCGGGTAGCTGTTGGTCGAAGGCGGTCGGTCCGGTGATGCCGAAGATGCGTTCGTTGATCGCGCAGCGTTTGCCTTCCATATAAGTGATGACCTGGTCCGGACCGAGGCCGCCGCAGCCCGCGATGTGGCCGGTGTAGGTGCCGTTGTCAGTGAGGGGGACCATGCCGATCACCTTGTCGGGCGGCACACCCAGTTCAGGTGACCAGACCTTGATCACCGGCTCGGGCGAGGCCGTGATGATACGGACGTCGAATCCATTGGCCTGCAAGGTTGTAACCAGATCCCGCTGCTGGCTGTAGTAGCGGACCCAGCCGTCGACCTTGGTGGTGCCGATGGTCTGTTCGGCGCCTTCAGGGGCGGCGAGGTTCTGGGCTCGAGCCTGGGTGGCGTAGTCGGTCAGTTCCGCGGGAGTGTGCCCGGCCAGCAGCTGGACCTGCCAGGCGTAGGCCGGTTCCAGTCGGCGGTGGTCGTAGCCGTCGAACGCTGGGGCCCCGCCTTTCGTCTTGCCGCCGTCGCCGATGGCCAGGATCTCGTCGGCGCACGAGGCGTTGGTGGAGGTGGGCAGCGGGCTTCCCGACGCCGCGGCGCCGCAGGCGGCGCGCAGTGCGGCACTGGCGGCCGGAGTCAGGTACGGGCTGGTGGACGACCAGTCGGTTGGCTGTAGCACCTTGTCGTGGGACAGCAGCCAATAGAACGTGGCCTCACCGGCATCATTCTTGACCAGCGTGTTGTCCCAGTCGAACAAGGCGAGCGGCTTCGAGTCAACCTGTTTGCCGCAGCTTCCGGTGGTGGCGATGAAGGTCGCCAGGGTGTCTCTGTTGGCGCCGTACCACGCCTGCCCGGCATCCAACTGCTTGCACGTGGTCGCGGCAGCCCCATCGGAGCCGGAGCCGCAGGCCGTCAGCGACAGCAGGGCGCCGGCGGCCGCGATCAGCCCCACGAGTGATCGTGTCTTCATGCTTGTGCTCTCCGTAATCGGCTGGGCGTCTTCAGCGTTCGTGGGCTTCTTCCAGCACGGTCCTGCCGAGCAGCGCGTAGCGGGCGGGATCACGCAGCTTCAGGTACAGGGCGTAGCCGATACCGGCCGCACCGACCAGCCCGACCAGCCACGGCGTCGCCTTCAGCACCAGCGATCCGGATTCCGCGCCGGCCGCGGTGCCCATATTGACCACGAGCAGCATCACCACTCCCAGCATCGCCAGGCCACCGGTCAGCGGCGCGACCAGGGTTTTGAACCAGTGCCTGGTCTCGGGGTGATGGTTGCGGAAGTAGACCAGCACGGCGAACGAGCACAGCGACTGCACGACCAGGATCGCCATGGTGCCCAGAATCGCGAGCAGGGTGTAGGTGCCGGTGTAGGGGTCCTTGCCGGCGATGCCGAAGCCCGCGATCAGCAGTCCGGCGATGATCGTCTGGACCAGACCGGCGATGTGCGGCGAACCGTGCTTGGGGTGGGTGCGGCCGAGGGTGCGCTGCAGCACCGGCAGGACGCCTTCGCGGCCCAGGGCGTAGAGGTAGCGGGCGGCGCAGTTGTGGAAGGCCATGCCGCAGGCCAGGGAACCGGTCATCATCAGCCATTGCATCGCGGTGACCGCCCAGTGGCCGACATAGGTGCTGGTCGGATTGAAGAACACATCCATCGGGTTGGCCGAGCCGGCCAGATCCATCGATTCGCCGATGCCGTTGCCGGACATCGCCATCCACGACACCAGCACGTAGAACACGCCGACGCCGAGCACGGCGATCATGGTGGCCTTGGGGATGATCTTCTTGGGGTTCTTGGACTCCTCGCCGTACATGGCGGTCGACTCGAACCCGACCCACGACCAGAACGCGAAGAACAGCCCCAGCCCGGCCGAGGGTCCGGTGAACGCGTTGACCGGGTTGAGCGGCGCCGGCGAGAATCCGTGCGGCCCGCCGCCGTGGATCGCTACCGAGATCGCCATCACCGCGAGCACGGTGATCTCGGTGAAAAGCAGGACCACCAGCAGTTTTTCGGCCACCGCGACGCCGAACCAGGTGCCGACCGCGTTGATCGCCAGCATCGCGATCGCGAACACCCACCACGGGATGTGCGTATCGAACTGCGCGAGCACGGTATTGGTGCCGAAGCTGGCGAAGATTCCGATCAGCGACGGCTCGAACACCATGTAGGCGAACGCCGCCAGCAAGCCCGAGGCCAGTCCGATCGTGCGGCCCAGGCCATAGGAGATGAAGCCGTAGAACGCGCCGGTGGCGGTGATGTGCTTGCTCATGGTGGTGAAGCCCACCGAGAACACGGCCAGCACGACCATGGCGATCAGGAAGGCCGCGGGCGTCCCCTTGCCGGTGCCGGCGGAGATCATGAACGGCACGTTGCCGGTCATGGCGGTGATCGGCGCGGCGGTGGCGATGGCCATGAACACCACGCCGAGCAGTCCGATGGCGTTGGGCTTGAGCCGGTGGACGGTGGTCTCCGACCCGGTCGGCGCGCCGTCCACGGCTGCGCGGGTTATCTGCTGCGTCATCGAAATACTCTCTCTGCTAAGCACTTTCACTTTCGGATGGAATGCCGGGTGGCCGACTCGGCAGCGGAGTGGAGGAGGCTCGGGGCTTGATCGAGACGCCGGAGCGACCGGCGTGGAACATCTGGTCGATCAGGTCGCGGGCCACGGTGGCGGCGTCGGTGTAGCCCAGGCCGTGCGGCGGGCGGATATTGGAGACGCAGTTGCGCTCGGAGTCGGCGCGGCCGGGCTGCGGCGCGTAGGTCAGATAGATGCCCAGGCTGTCGGTGACCGACAGGCCGGGCCGCTCCCCGATCACCACCAATACCGCTCGCACACCGAGGGTTCGGCCGATATGGTCGCCCAGCGCCACCCGGGCCTGCGTGGCGATCACCGGCGGCGCCAGGGAATAGTCCGGTGCGAACGCCTCGGACAGCGCGGCACACAACCCCGCGGCATGGTCGGTGACCGCGGTAGCCGACAGTCCGTCACACACCACCAGCGCCAGATCCGCTCCGGAGGAACCGAATTCGAGCGGGCCGGACGGCATCCGCCCCAGATCGGGGCGACGCAGGTATTGGTCGCGATCCGCCGCCGCGCTGGTCACGTGAACAGGGGCGCCCAGCTCCAGCTCGGTCAGGGCGGTGCGCACGGCAGCCACATCCAGCGGCGTCCGCACCGCGTCCCGGGCGAGTGCGTGGGATGCGTTGAGCGCCAGCACTTCCGGGGTGGCAAGGGTGTCACCGGCCCGGCGCAGCCCGATACGGGCCAAGGTGTGTGCCCGCATCCGATCCCAGGGATCGATACCGTCGCCGGGCTGCGCGGATCGCGTCGCGTCGATGGGCCGGTGGGTCATCGGTTCGCCGCCAGCGCGCGCAAGGGAGATCCGGCCGGACCCGCGGGCAGCACGCGGCCGTGGTCGTCGGCCATGTCCATCCGCCGCAGCCACGCCTCGAATTCGGGTGCGGGTCGCAGCCCGCAGACGCGGCGCAGGTACAGCGCGTCATGGAAGGACAGGCTCTGATAGCCGAGCATGGTGTCGTCGGAGCCTGGGACGGTGATCATGAACGCGGTCCCGGCCACCGCCAGGGCGGTCGCGAGCAGGTCCATGTCGTCGCCGTCGGCCTCGGCGTGGTTGGTGTAGCAGACGTCGACCCCCATCGGCAGGCCGAGCAGCTTGCCGCAGAAGTTGTCCTCCAGGCCCGCGCGGGTGATCTGCTTGCCGTTGTAGAGGTATTCCGGACCGATGAATCCGACGACGGTGTTGACCAGGAGTGGATCGAAGGCCCGCGCCACGCCGTAGGCCCGGGCCTCCAGGGTCTGCTGATCGACCGGTTGCCCGCCCACGCCCCGATGCGCGTCCGCCGACAATGCCGCGCCCTGGCCGGTCTCGAAATACATGACGTTGTGCCCGACCGTGCCGCGACCCGATTCGCCTGCCGCCGCGGCGGTTTCCGCCAGCAGGTCCAGGGTGATCCCGAAACCGGTGTTGGCCGCCTGCGTGCCGGCGATGGACTGGAACACCAGATCGACCGGTACCCCCTGCTGGATCAGCTCCAGCGTCGTCGTCGCGTGGGTGAGCACACAGGACTGCATCGGGATGTCGAAGCGCAGCCGGACGTCGTCGAGCAGATGCAGCAGCCGGGCGATCGCGACCGGATCGTCGGAGGCGGGGTTGATGCCGACCACCGCGTCGCCGCAGCCGAGCAGCAATCCGTCGAGGATGCCCGCCGCGATGCCGCGCGGATCGTCGGTGGGATGGTTCGGCTGTAGCCGGGTCGCCAACCGGCCCGGCGCGCCGATGGTGGTGCGGAACGCCGCCTGCGGCGACAACACCCGGGCGACCGTGATCAGGTCCTGGTTGCGCATCAGCTTCGACACCGCCGCCGCCATCTCCGGAGTGATGCCGCGCGCGAGGGCGGGGATCGTGAACTCGGCTGTCCCCGAAGCCACTTCGGTGAGCAGCCAATCCCGGAACGCACCGACTGTCATGTGCGCGATGGGAGCGAAGGCGGCTCGATCGTGCGTATCGATGATGAGCCGGGTGACCTCGTCGGTTTCATAGGGCACCACCGGCTCGTTCAGGAACACCGGCAGCGGAATATCGGCGAGCACCCATTTCGCGGCGGCGCGCTCGGCATCCGATTCGGCCGCGCACCCGGCCAATTCGTCTCCGGATCGGGCCGGACCGGCCTTCGCCAGAACGTCGATCAGGCTCCCGAACACGTAGGTCCGTCCGCCGATCTGCTGACGGTAAGTCATCGCGGGAAACGTCCTCTCACGCCCGGCTCGGAAGCCGTTGAATTCCAATGGCGGCAGACGCTAATCGGGTTCTGTTACGGCAGCGCCGTTCCCGGATAACCGGCGATGAGAATTCCGGCGGAGAATTTTCTCACGCGCGGAAATGCGGAAGTAACTGAACGTAACAGCCGTGCTACAAGCACCTGGCTACGCTGAGGCTCTTTCGCGGACGAGGCCCGGTCCGCGGCGGCAGAAGAAAGGCTGTTTCCGTGTGACCGTACCCACGCCGACGCCACCGCTGGTGGTCGAACGGTCGTCGATCAGCGGACTCCGGCGTCGGCGGCTCGCCTTCGTCCCGGTGTTCGCGCAGTCGGTGGCGGCCATCGCGCCCGCTGGGACGGCCGCGGTCACACCGCCGTTCGTGATCGCCGCGGTCGGCGGCGGGCCGAGCGTGCTCGCCTTCCTCGGCGCGGCACTGCTGACCTGGTGCGTGGCTCTCGTGGTGCGGCCGATGGCGCAGCGGATCGCGGTCACCGGCGGGCTGTACACCTACGCGGCCAAGAGTTTGGGACCGGCCAGGGCGATCCCGGTCGGCTGGTCCGCGATCGTCGGGTACGCCGCGGTGAGTGTCGCGGGATTGGTCGCGGTCGGCACCTATCTCGGTCGCGTCGCGATGCTCGCCGGGATCGATGTCCCGGTCACGGTGACGATGCTGCTGTCGATCGGGGCGGCGGGAGCCGCGACGGTGCTGATGACCCGCGGCATCCGGCCGTCGGCGGTCGCCACCCTGCTCATCGAATGTGTTTCCGTGGTGGCGATTCTGACGGCCCTGGGCTACCTGCTCGTCGCCGAGCGCCACGGCGTCGATCCGGTCCGGGCCATGTCCTGGCACGGCGACACCGGTGACCTCGCCATGAGCGCGGTGGTGGCGATCAGCGCGTTCGTCGGCTTCGAGAGCGCGACCACCCTGTCCGCCGAGTCCTTCCGCCCGTTCCGCTCGGTGCCGAGAACCGTGCTGTGGACCCCGCTGGCGGCGGGCGTCATCTACCTGCTCGCCGTGAGCGCCGAGGCGGTGGCGCTGTCGGCGGATCCCACGGCGAGCAGCGGCACCCCCTTGTCCGATCTACTCCTGCACCATGATTCGCGGCTGCTCGCGGTCGCCCTGGATCTCGGCGTCGCCGCCTCGTTCTTCGCCTGCACCGTGGCCTCGATCAACGCCCTGGTGCGGGTGCTGTTCACGATGGGCCGGGAGGGCATCGCGCCGCGGGTGGCCGGGCGCGCGCATCGGCGTTTCCACACTCCGGCCGCGGCCATCGCCGCGGCCATGACCGTGGTGACCGGGTGCGCGATCGCGGTGCTGTGGGCAGGCGTGGCGCCGCAGGACGCCATCCGTTCGTTCCTCACGCTCAGCGCCTTCGGTTACCTGGGGTCCTATCTCCCGGCCTGCCTGGCCGGTCCAATACTGCTGCGCCGCATCGGGGAACCGAGCCGGGCGCTGGCGATACTCGGCGGCACCGCCGCGACGATGATCGGGCTGTTGATGGTCACCGCCGCGTTCTCGGGGCAGCCGGGCAATGTCGCGGTGGTGGCGGTGTACGTCGCGGTCATGGCGGCGGGCATCGCCTTCGCCGGCGCGCTGCGCCGATTCGCGCCGGACCGGCTGCGGGGTGTCGGGATATTCGATGAACCGCAACGCGACGACCTGTTGCTGACCTCATTGTTCCGGTAGCCCATGAGCACACGCGGCACGTCGGTCACCAATACCATCGCGATTATCGAGATCGTGGCGGAATGCGGGGTGGGAATCACCGCCAAGGAAATCGCGCAACGCCTCGGTCTCCCGCCCGCGACGGCGTATCGTCTGCTCAATTCTCTGGTCGCCGACGAATACCTGATCCGGACGGCCGATCTGCGCGGCTTCGGTCTCGGTGCACGGCTGCGCGGCCTGGCGACCGCATTGAACACGCCGACCGTCACCCGGGCCGCACGCCAGTGCCTCGCCGAATTCCGCGCGTCCACCCGCTTCGCGGTGAACGTGATCGGCTTCGGCGTGAGCACCGTTCAGGTGATCAACCAGGACCCGGACCATCCGGTCCCGGCCGAACGCGAGCTGACCAGATGCCTGCACGCCTCCGCGGCGGGGAAACTGCTGCTGTCCGCCCGAACCGATTGGCCCGCACTGGTTCCCGCCCCGATCCGCCTGACCCCGAACACCCGAGTCACCCAGGCGGCCCTCGCCGCGGACATCGCCGCCATCCGATCCACCGGCCACGCCCGCGCCGTCGACGAACTGCTACCGGGTCTGACCTGCTTCGCCTACCCCATCCACAGCGAATCCGGCACCCCCGAGGCCGCGCTCTGCCTGGCGGGATCCACCAGCCGCCTGGACGCCATGACCGGTTTCGACGAGTCCGCTCGCAGCTATGCCGCGCAACTGGAATCGCTGCTGTTCTGACGGTTGCGGCGGCACGCTCTCCGGCCCTGAAATACCGCTGGTCGATAGGGGTGCCGTGCACAATGTGTGCCCATGCAGACATTTGCCCGAGTGTTGCAAGCAGTGGTTGTCGGAGCGGTGGTGGTCGGCGCCGGTCAGGGCGTGCAGGCCATGCCCGCCGCTGCCGCACCGCAGATTCAGTTGCCTTTCCTGAGTGGTGAGCCGGATGGGGTGCAGGCCCAGGGGGCCGCGCTGGCGGATGGGTTCACCGGGACGTTGTTGTGGTCTCGGGAAGCCGATACGCCGGTGCCGATCGCCAGTATCGCGAAGGTGATGACGGCGATGGTGGTGATCAATGCGAACAGTCTGGATCGGGCCGTCACCGTTCCCGCCGAAGCGATTTCGTATTGCTCGCGGAACGACGGGAGTACGGCGGGGCTGGGCGCGGGAGAGGTGCTCAGTACGCGGCAGTTGCTGTATGCGCTGATGCTGCCGTCGGGCTGCGATGCGGCGTATACGCTCGCCGAGGCTTATGGGCCGGGCCAGGACGTGTTTCTCGGCAGGATGAACGATACGGCTCGGCAGATGGGGTTGGGGGCAACGTATTTCGCCGACCCGAGCGGGTTGCCGGTGCCCGAGGACGGCTCGACGTTCTCGACGCCGGCCGATCTGATCGCGCTCGGGCTGCGGGCCATGGGGCACCCGGTGTTCCGGGAGGTCGCGGGGACGCGGAGCTATCACGTGCCCGCGGCGGCGGGGAATCGGGATCACGTGTGGGAGACCACGAATCAGCTGCTGAAGGATTACCCGGGCGCGATCGGGATCAAGACCGGGTCGACCGATGCGGCCGGGGCTTGTCTGTTGTTCGAGACGGTGCGAGCGGGGATTCCGATGATCGGCGTGGTGCTGCACAGCTCGGCGTGGAGCGGGGCGGCCGCCAAGGATGACGCCTCACGCATGCTGAACTGGGCTTACCGGCCGATCACGTCGCTCGTTCCGGGCAGCTAGCGCTGGGCGGGGTCCCGGCCCTCGATCACGATCGGGGCGTCGGGACCGAAGGCCATGCCGAAGCGGGGGCGGCCGTCGGGGCCGAAATTCATGGGCTGGACGCGGACGCTGCGGCCCTCCCAGCCGGTGCCGGGTTCCAGACGGGCGTGGTAGGTGATCCACGGGTGGCCATCGATGGTGAGGAATCCGTTGTGGCCCGGCGCGATCGCTCCCGGGCTGCCCGGCAGGAGGGGGCCACCGGATTTGGTCCAGGCCGCCGGGTTCATGGGATCGCCGCCCTTCGCCAGTTCGAGCAGGCCGATCCGGTAGGTGTCGTCGAAACTGGCGTTGGCGGAGAAGGATACGAACAGCCGGCCGTCGGGGGCGATCAGCGCCTCCGGCGCCTCGTTGATCTTCAGATCGGCGTCGTTCGGCACGGTCTCCCACTCCGCGGTCGGCGTCGCGATGCTCACCCGCTCACCGACCGGCGTCATCGGATCCGACATACGCACCGCGCAAATGTCCTGCACCCGTGTGTCTTCCGGGTCACGCAGACACGACCACAGGTAGTATCCGGCGTTCTGATACTGCAGGTAGGTTCCGTCGATCGCCCATCCGCCAGGCAGATTCATCTTCCCGAGGTATTCGTAGGGCCCGGCCGGATCATCCGCGGCCGACCGCAACGCATACATCCGATGCGTCTCGTTGCGGTCGTCCTCCTGCCCCGCGAAGTAGATCCACCACCGATCCCCGATGTGCTGCAACTCCGGCGCCCAGATCTTCGTGCACGCCTCCCCCGGGCACTCCCCGTGCTCCCACACCACCGTCGGCTCACTCTTCCCGAGCCCGCCGAGCGTGTCCGACGCCCGGATGACGACATTGTCGTCGTTGTAGAAGTCTCCCTGCACCAGATAGAACCGGCCCTGGTAGTAGGCCATGCTCGGGTCGGCTCCCGCGGCGACCACTGGGTTGGCAAATTCCTCGCTATGCGGTCCGGACCCGCGCTGCTCGGCGGTTCCCACCCCCGCGACCGCGGTTCCGAGTCCCACGGTCAGGATGCTCACCAGCCCGAGCGCTCTCCGCCAACCCACCAGCCTCACCTCCAGCGACAGTCGAGAGTCAAGTGTCGACGCCGCCGCCCCCGAGTTCAATCAACACCCGCAAAGCCCCAGCACCGCACAGCGATTCGCGGGGCGTCAGGCGGCGGCCCAGGCGAAGCCGTCCGGGTCGGCGAAGGCGCCGAGAGGGCCGGTGACGACGAGGCCGTGGGAGCCGGAGCCGGTGACGGGGACGCCGGCTTCCTTGGCGGCGGCTTTGCGGGGGTAGAGGGCGAGCTTGATCGGGGAGTCGGGGAGGTCGAATTCGGCGTACTTGCCACCGAAGCTCTTGGCGACGGTGAGGCCGCGGTCGACGTAGAACTGCTTGCTGGCCTTCACGTCCTCGACGCCGAGGAGCAGGACGACGCTGTCGACCGCGCGGGTGACGGGGGCGGTGTCCTTCTTCTCGGAGGTGGTGACCTTCCAGATGGTGCCGTCGGGGCCCTGGATCACGCCGCCGTAGCCCCAGAAGCTCTTCTTGGCGGGCTTGATCACGGTGAAACCGTGCTGGAGGGCGCTGGCGATGAGGCTGTCGGCATTGCCGGGCTGGGCCACGACCAGCGACATGATGAAGCCCCGGAAGCCCTCCGAGGAGGCCGACACAGGAGCGAAGGAGAGCTGGTCGCCGAGACCGAAAGCGGCCTCGTAAGCGGCGGCGACAGCGGTGGGGTCGGCGGCCTCGAGGGTCACGTCGAGGGTGGTGGAAGCGGCGGCGGAAGCGGTGTTCGTCATGGCTACAACGCTAAATTCCGGACCGGCCGGGGACATCCGTGGTGACCACGGAACCGACCACGGAGAGCACCCACGGACCCCTACCGACCACCGCCCGGGAGGCGGATGACCGCGGCGACCACCAGGCGGTAGACGAGGTAGGCCGGGACGATGACCAGCGCGATCACGCGCATCACCATCGGGATCGCGGCGAGGGCGAGGTAGCCATCAGCGCCATGGACCGGACGCAATACGAGGTACAGAACCACCGGGATCAGCGGGATGCGGACCAGCCGCCACAGGATGCCCTGTGCGGACGTCACTTTCATTTTCCGGGAAAAGGGGGCTGACTATTGTCTCCCGCGCGGAGTTCGGGTTTTCCGGAAATTGCTCTCGCGTAGCCCCGGCGGCAGGTGCATTCTGGAGAGAAGACAGGAATTTCCGCTGCTCGAGGGAGGTAGGGACATGGTCAGGGTGACGGCGGTCGAAGCCAACGGCGAACACTGGCATCCGCATCCCGGCGACGCTATCGAGGATCCGCGGGAAGGGCCGGCGCTGATTATGTGCCTGCTCGGCATCGCGGCGCTCGGGATGACGATCGTGGCGGCCGCGTCCAAGTTCTACGGCTGGACCATAATCGGGGCGATTGTCGCTGCGGTGCTTATCGTTTCGGGTCTGCTCTGGATTCGGTTCGAATACTTCCGCGAATTCCGGCGGGAACAGCAGAAAGGACGGCACGGGCACAATCCCCTGGTCCGCGGAGAGTGGCGAGGACGCGAACTCAGCTCATGGCAGGTTCGCAAGGGCGAGGGCATCGGCGAGGGCGCCGGGTCGTGACCGGCTGACCGGCCACGACCCTGCGAAACCTCGGGTCCCCGGCTACTTCGCCGGGGCCGGAGCCGGGGTGAACGGCTGGTTGATGGTGGTGAAGTACTGGATCGCGGCGGCGATGGCCACCGGGGCGGTCACCAGGATCAGGCCGCCGACCGCGCCGAGCGCGCCCATGGCCGCGGCGCCCGCGAGGCAGCCCACGACCGCGCCCGGGAGGAAGCTGAACAGGCCGCCGATGATGCCGGTGGCCAGCGTGGCGCCGCCGCCGACGGCGATGCCGCCCAGGGCGCAGCCCACGGCCGCACCACCGATGCCGCCGACCAGGGTGCCGATGGTGGCGCCCATGGAGATGGTGTCCTTCATGCGGTTCCACGCCGCCTGCTCGCGGTCGTAGGGGGTCTTCCACGGCGCGGTGTCCTCGAACGGCAGCGCGACCGGGTGATACGCCGCGTGGCCCAGATCGAATTGCGGCGTCAGAGTGACTGTGCGGTCCCGGATTTCGGCCGCGATCGGGAACACGAAATCGTCCACGCGGAAGGTCAGTTCGGTTCCGGCTACCACCGTGCCATTTGCTGCTTTGATCTTGAAGACACCGTTTTCGACATCCATCGACCCGACATCGGTGGAAATGGTCCCCGATCGGTCGGTGGCCGACGCCGTGTAGTGAATGGCGCCCACATCACCCGTTTGGGTCTGGGCATTTGCCGTACCTGCGGTGATTGCCGTGATCGTGGCCACCAATGCGGTCATCGCCGCGATTCCGCTCTTGCGCATGTGATTTCCCTCGATTGAGTATGCCCGCGGAAATAGAACTCATCGCAGGTTCAGTTACTGACAAGCAGACTCTAAGTCGGATCTCAGCATGGCGGCAATGCATATTTGCCATAAGTGACTCGTTACACAAACGAGATGTCTCGTTGTGCGCCAAGGTTTTCCGTTGTTCACCTGAATGTATGAAAGGTGTCCGATAGGTGAACACGGCACGGTCGGGCCATGGATAGCCGAACCGGACAGGCCGTCGAACGGCCCGTACAGCGACCGGCGCGGACCCTCCGCGACCGGCCGGTTTCCGTCAGAGCTCGTCGAGCTCCGGGATCGGGGGCAGCACCGGCTCGGGCCACTCCTCCAGGGTCGCCACCTGCAGGTGGATGAAAGCCGCGATGCGGTGGCGGGCCGAGGACGGGAGTCGCTCGATATCGGCCGCGCTCAGGACGTGGGCGCCGAAGGAGTGGGGCTGTGGCGCTTCGGAGTCGGGCGTTTCGGGAACAACCTCTAGCTTTGGCCGCGAAGCAGTAGCCGGGATGACAGGCTCATCCGGGTCTGCGGCAGCGGCGGCGGTTCGCACCATTCCGTGACCATAACCCTTGGGTAACACACGCGGGAGCCGTTGGCGCACTTGTGTCTTCACGCTGCGAATTCAGCGAAGCCATTGTAAAGAAGGTTTGAATGTGCAGGCAGACATGGCCATCCGGAAATTCGGTTTGCCTGCGCCGGAACAGTAGGGTGATCGGCGTCACTCTGTCAACACTTCGGACAAAACTCCCCGAAGTGACAGGGAAACTCCCCTGAATGCTTCAGATCGGTCGGCTCGCAATGACATACAAGTCACTCGCCGGGCCGGTCGGCTTCCGGCCGATGGGCCACACCGCTCGCAACTGCCGCTCCAAATCCAGGCCGGTCACCCGGGGCGAAACCAGAATGCCCTCGGCCAATTCGGTCGCGACCGCCAGCGAACTGAGCACCGCGGGCGCGAGGCCGTCGGCGACCGCGGTCTTGATGGCGGTGGTGGAGGACAACTCCAGCGCGATCTCCGGCTGCCACCGGGGAACACCGGCGGTCATGGCGCGCTCGAACGAAGTGCGGGTGCCCGAGCCGGGCTCGCGGTAGATGAGCGGGGTGCGGGCCAGCTCGGCGGCGTCGACCTCCGGTCGCCGCGCCCACGGGTGTCCGGGCGCGACCACCACTAGCAGCCGATCTCGCGCCACCACATGGCTTTCCAGCTCGCGGGGCAGGTGCGGGCTCTCGACGAATCCGATCCCGGCCCGGCCGTCGAGCACCGCCTTGGCAACCTCGGTCGAATTGCCCGATTCCAGGGCGATGGAGGTGTCCGGCATCCGCGTGCGCAGCGCCATCAGCCATTTCGGGAACAGGTACTCCGCCACGGTCTGACTGGCCGCGACCCGCAACCGCGAATCCCGCTGCGCACGCAGGCTGTCGATTCCGGCGTCCAGGCGCGCGGCCGCGTCCACCACGTCCCGGGCCCATTCCGCGATCAGCGCCCCCGCCGCGGTGGGCCGCGAACCCAGCGTGGTCCGCTCCAACACCGGAACGCCGACCAGCTGCTCGAGGTAGCGGATCCGCGAACTGGTCGACGGCTGACTGATCCCGTGCGCTTTGGCCGCCCGCCCGAGACTCCCCAGCTCGATCACCGAGAGCAGCAGGTCGAGCGCGGACAGATCCGGGACGCGGGGGGACAACGGCATAGATCGAGTCTATGCACAGATCTCACCGTTGCCCGACGGCCCGAGAGAGGTCGCCGCGAGAGCGCGCGACCGACCACCGGCCCGCCGCTGGGAGGCGCTCGCTGCCATCGAACCGCACCGCGCGGGCCGACCGCCCGGCGAACGCCCTCGGGGCGAGTCGGCTGAACTCGTCAGCGGGCGGCGGCCACACGCTCGATGACGGGCCGCCAGGAGCCGAGCGGCTGGACGGCCAGCCCGACGACCTTGCCCGCGTCGTCCGCGCGGCGCAGCGCCACGGCCGCCGCGAACTCGGGGTCGCCTTCGAAGGCGGCGATCTCGGCCGCGGTCATCGGGCCGCCCTGCGCGACCAAGGTGCGCTGACTGGACTCCGACAAGGCCGCGACGTGCACCGAATCCGTTGCTGCCAGATACCGTTTCGCCACCACATGCAGCTCGACCAGCCGGGCGACGCGATCACCCAGCAGGCCGCGGACGGCCGCGGCGCCATGCGCCCCGTGACCCGCGTCGTCGCCGACCACCAGCTTGTGCCCGATGTCGTGGACCAGCCCGGCGACCTGGAGTTCCTCATCGGTGGGAAAGTCGCGGCGCAGCAGCTCGGCGCACTGCCGGTCGTGGTCGAGGATGTCGACCGGATCGCCGCTGCGATCGGGCATGTCCCAGGCGTCGTGGCAGTCGGCGAGCAGGACCATGAGGTCGGCGACGGACATGATCGGGGCGACCGTGGCAGACCGGGCGACCTCGGCAGCCGGGGCGGCGGGGACGACCTCGGCAGCCGGGGCGGCGGGCGCGCGGTTCACGCCCGCACCCTATGACGTGCGGGCCGCGCTCGCCACCGCGGCGGCCCGGCCGCTCACCCAACACTGCGACACGGGCGTTCACCCCACTTCGACGGGGAGGCGGCGCGACTGTCCGGGGATCGGGGTGCGGCTTCGGGCGAATCCGGAACGCATTGGACAATATTCAGCAAACGACCTGTGTGTGACCGGCGAGCGGGTCACCGTGCCTGTGCGCCGGATCCTCTGGAAGGAGCCTCCCATGCACGACCTGTCCGGCAAGACGATCCTGATCACCGGCGCGGCCCGCGGCATCGGCGCCGAGACCGCGCGGCAGGCGGTCGCGGCCGGGGCGAACGTGGTGATCGCGGACGTGCTCGACGACGACGGCAAGGCTCTCGCGGCCGAGCTCGGCGCGCAGGCCGTCCACCAGCATCTCGACGTCACCTCCGAGCCCGATTGGGTGGCCGCGCTGGCCGCCGCCCGCGACGCCTTCGACGGGACCGTGAACGGCCTGGTCAACAATGCCGGGATTTCCACCGGCGAGCTGCTGGCGAACGAGTCGGTCGAGCATTTCCGCAAGGTCATCGACATCAACCTGGTCGGGGTCTTCCTCGGCATGCGGACCTGCATTCCGGCGCTGAAGGAGGCCGGCGGCGGATCGATCGTCAATATCTCCTCCGCGGCCGGGCTCATGGGCCTGGCGCTCACCGGCAGCTACGGCGCGTCCAAGTGGGCGGTGCGCGGCATGTCCAAGGTGGCCGCCATCGAGAACGGCATCGACCGGATTCGGGTGAACTCGGTGCACCCCGGTATGACCTACACACCGATGACCGCGCAGGTCGGCATCCAGCAGGGTGAGGGCGGCTACCCGAATACCCCGATGGGCCGGGTCGGTGAGGCCGACGAGATCGCGGCGGCCATCGTCTTCCTGCTCTCGGACGCGGCCTCCTACGTCACCGGCGCGGAACTGGCCGTGGACGGCGGCTGGACAGCCGGGCCGACCGTGAAATACGTGATGGGCCAATAACTCCGGGGCGTCAGCGCTTCTCGATCCGGCCGCCCGGCGGGGCGACGGCGCCGCGGGTCCGCAGGTACGCCTCCAGGGCGTCGAGATCGATGGGCCCGACCAGGGTTTCGGTGTTCTGCGTGAACACCGAGAAGCCGTCGCCGCCGGCGGCGAGGAAGCTGTTGGTCGACACCCGGTAGACCGCCACCGGATTCAACGGCTCCCCCGCCACCCGGACGCTGCCCTCGATCACCTTGTGCCCCTTGGGCGCGGCGTCGGAATACGAGTAGGTGATGCCCGCGACCGACAGCACGCCGGGCTTGCTCACATTGTCCCATTGCTGTTCCAGCAGATTCAGGATCTGCTGCCCGGTCAGCGTCACGGCCACCACCTGATTGCCGAACGGCTGCACCGTATATGCCTGCGCGTAGGTGATGTTCCCGCCGGACAGGCCCGCGCGGACGCCGCCCGGATTCATGAACGCGGCCACCGCCCGCACCGAGGCCATGGCGTCGAGCATGGAGTCGGCGATGACATCACCGAGCGGTGAGTCCCCGGCGGGCGCGGGTTCGGCGGGCAGGGGCGCGGCGGCCGAGCCGATGACGCGTTCGGCGCGCGGTTTCGATTGCGCGGCGAAGAAATCCACCAGTTTCGCGGTGGCGGGGTCGGGGGCGATGTCGCGGGTGACGACCCGGTTGACGGCCGAGGCCTGCACCGTGCCGTCGTGGAAGCGCAGCGTCACATCGGTGACGAGGCGGCCGAAGGAGGCGGCCTGGGTGACCACCTTGCCGTCGAGGACGCAGTTGTAGGCCTGGTGGCTGTGCGCGGTGAGCATCACCGAGACTGCGGCATCGGTCTTGTGCGCCAGGGTTTTCACGCCCGCCGAGATGCCGTCGCAGCCGTTGTAGTCCAGGGGCCGGCCCTGGGTCTGCTGGGTCCCGCCGTCGTGCAGCAGCGCCACCACGGTTTCCGCGCCCGCGGCCCGCATGGCGGGCACGTATTTGTTGATGGCGTCGGCCTCGTCGCCGAAGCGGTAGCCGCGGATGCCTTCCGGCATGACGATGTTCGCGGTGTCGGGGGTGACCACGCCGACCACGCCGATCTTGTGCCCGCCCAGTTCCAGCATGGTCCACGGCTTCAGGCCCTGCGGCTGTTGCCCGTCGGCGTCGGTGACATTGGCGGCCAGGTACGCGAACGTCGCGCCGGTGAACGGCTCGCCCGGGCTGCACCCGTCCGGCGCGCAGCCGCCCTGCTGCAGCCGGCGCAATTCGACTACGCCGTGGTCGAATTCGTGGTTCCCGACCGAGGAGGCCGCGACGCCGACCGAATTGAGGAACTCGATGGTGGGCTCGTCGTGGAACAGCGCCGAGACGAGCGGGCTCGCGCCCACGTCGTCCCCGGACGCGAGGACCGCGCTGTCCGGATAGGCCGCCTTCAACCGGGCCAGGTGCGCGGCCAGGTATACCGCTCCCCCGGCCTGATACGCGCCCACCTTGCCATTGGACCCGTCCGGCGGCTGGAGGTTGCCGTGCAGGTCGTTGAGGCCGAACAGGTGCACCTCACCGGGCTTCGCCGGCGGCAGATCGGAGGTCGACACCAGAGGCACGGCGCTCGGAGTCGCGGGCGCGGTGTGCTCGGCTCCCCCGCACCCCGCCACCAGGGCCAGGCTCAGCACCGTCGCGCACACACCGAGAACACGCCGACCGCTCATGGTTGTCGACTGTGTCAGACGCCGTCGACGCACGCACGACGGCGGGGTGAATTCCGCCGTCACCGCCGACGGCCGCCCACCCGCACGGGTGGGCGGCCGTCGGCGGGAACCGCTAGCTGCTGGACGCGCTCGCGAACGGCGTGGCGGCGGGGGCGGCCGGACGCCGGATCGGGTGCCGCCACAGGCCCTTTCGCTCCAGGATGGGCAGCACGCCCTCACCGAACCAGTACGCCTCCTCGAGGTGCGGGTAGCCCGAGAGCACGAAGTGGGAGATGCCCGCCTTCGAGTACTCGACGAGCCGTTCGGCCACCTCTTCGTGTGAGCCGACCAGGGCGGTGCCCGCACCGCCGCGGACCAAGCCGACGCCCGCCCACAGATTGGGGGCGATCTCGAGCCGGTCGGTGCTGCCGTTGTGCAGTTCCGACATGCGGCGCTGCCCCTCGGACTCGCTCTGCGCCAGGGCGGCCTGGACGCGTTCGATATCGGCGGGGTCGATACCCGCGAGCAGCTTGTCGGCGACCGCCCACGCCTCCTCGGAGGTGTCGCGGGTGATGACGTGGATGCGCAGCCCGTAGTCGAGCTTGCGGCCCGCGTCGACGGCCAGTCCGCGGATCCAATCCAGTTTGCGGCTCACCGCGAGGACCGGTTCACCCCAGGTCAGGTAGGTGTCGGCGTAGCGGGCCGCCACCGGTCCGGCCGGGCCCGAGGACCCGCCGAAGAAGATCGGCGGCACCGGGTCGGGCCGATTGCTCAGCAGCGCGTTCTCGACGCGAATGTGCTCGCCGTGGAAGGTGACCGGTTCGTGCGAATTCCACAGCGACCGCACCACATCCAGGAACTCGCCGGTCCGCGCGTAGCGGGACTCCTTGTCGGCGAAGTCGCCGTAGGCGGCCTGTTCACGCGGCTCGCCGCCGGTCACCACATTGATGAACAGCCGTCCGGCCGAATGCCGTTGGAAGGTGCCCGCCATCTGCGCGGCCAAGGTCGGGCTCATCAGGCCGGGCCGCAGCGCGACCAGGAACTTCAGCGTCTCGGTGGTCTCGACCAGCATGGCGGTGGTCAGCCACGCGTCCTCGCACCAGGATCCGGTGGGGGTGAGCACGGCCTCGAAGCCGTTGCTCTCGGCGGCGGCGGCGATCTGGTTCAAGTAGTGCAGCGAGGCGGGCCGGTCCCCGGACATGGGGGTGCCGTGCCCGCCGACCACCAGGCCCCGGGAGTCGCCGGAGGTGGGCAGGAACCAATGGAACGACAAGCTCATGCGGGGACTCCTAGGAGGTGAATCGGTCGTTGAAACGGGTGTCGATGAAGTCGGCGATCCGGACCTTGCCGGGGATCAGCTTGGCGTCGGCGAAGCCGTCGGCCACTTGCTGTTCCGCGGCGATCGTCGCCTCATCGAGCGGATGGTCCTGGTAGTTGGCGCGATTCACGGCCAGCAGGGTGACGTCGTAGGGCACGCCGGTGATCCCCGAGGACCGCTTGGCCCACTCCTCACGGTGCCCGGTGATCCACACGTGCGCGCGCCGCAGCCGTTCCAGCAGATCCCGCACGGCGGCGGCATTCGCCTTGTTGTCCAACGTCTTCGAGCCGGTGACGTAGAAGCTGTCCGGCTTCACGTAGCCGGTGCCGTCGACCAGTACGCGGGCCCCGCCGACCTCGGCCTGCGCGGCGTAGGGATCCCAGACCGTCCAGGCGTCGACGCGGCCGGTGGACAGGGCGGCGAGCGCGTCGGCGGGCTGCAGGTACTGCGGCTCGATATCGCCGAAGCTCAGACCGTTCTTGGTCAGCACCGACAGCAGGTGGTAGTGCGCGGAACTGCCCTTGGTGACCGCGATCTTCTTGCCGCGCAGGTCCTTCGGGTCCTTGATGGCCGAATCCTTGGGCACGATCACGGCGTTGCCGGCGACGCCGGAGTCGTAGGAGCCGACGATCTTGATCCGGGATTTGGCGGCCGCCGCGAACACCGGCGGCGCGTCACCCACGCCACCGAAGTCGACCGCCCCGGAGTTGATGCCCTCCAGCAGCGGCGGACCGGCGGTGAAGGTGGACCATTCGATCTTGTAGGGCAGCTTGTCGATCTCCCCCGACACCTCCAGCTGGGCTTGCAGCGCCAGGCCCTTCTGATCACCGACGTGCAGGGTCACCTGGGACAGATCCACCGAGCCGTCCGCGTTCACGCCCTTGGTGTCGTCATTGCCCGAGGAGCACGCCGCGCCCGCGAGGGTCGCGGCGACCGCCAGGGCGGCGAACAGGCGCTTGGTCTTCATTCGGTGGTTCCTTCCGGGGTGACGCCCAGCTCGGCGAGCAGAGCCGCCCGCAGAGCCTGGAATTCGGGATGGTCGCGGCGCCGGGGGCGCGGCAGGTCGATGGGCAGCTCGCGCCCGATGCGCCCGCCGTCGAGCACCAGGGCGCGGTCGGCCAGCAGCAGCGCCTCGTCCACGTCGTGGGTGACCAGCAGGACGCCGGGCCGATGCCGCGCCCACAGATCCAGCACCAGGCCGTGAATCGTGATGCGAGTCAAGGCGTCGAGGGCGCTGAAGGGTTCGTCGAGCAGCAGCAGGTCCGGTTCCCGGACCAGGGCGCGGGCCAGCGAGGCGCGCTGAGCCTCGCCGCCGGAGAGCGTCAGCGGCCAGGCCTCGCCACGCTCGGCCAGTCCGACCTCGGCCAGCGCGGCCGCGGCCGCGGCCTTGGCGTCGGCACGGCGCAGGCCCAGGATCACGTTGTCGCGCACCCGCTTCCATGGGACCAGCCGCGGTTCCTGGAAGGCGACCGCGACCTCGCCGGAGACGGTGAGCTCGCCCTCGGTCTCCCGATCGAGGCCCGCCAGCGCCCGGAGCAGCGTGGATTTGCCGGATCCGCTGCGGCCCAGCAGGGCCACGAACTCGCCGGGGCGGATGTCGAGATCCAGGCCGTGCAGGACGCGGCGTGCGCCGAAGTCCTTGACCAGACCGCGAATTCGCACGACCGAAGTCTCGGTCGCCGGGGTCTCGGCGGCCGGGGGAGTCTCCGCGCGAACGGTCGCCTCCAGTCCGGCCAGGGTCTCCGCGATGACCGAATCGGTCAGTGTGCCAGGAAGCCGCGTCGCCATGACAGCGCTCTCCTCTCGATCGAACGGACGAGTGCGTCGGTGAGCAGCCCGAGCACGCTGTAGACGAGCAGTCCGACCACGATCACGTCGGTGCGCAGGAATTCGCGGGCGTCGTTGATCATGAAGCCCAGGCCCGCATCGGCATTCACCTGTTCGGCCACGATCAGCGCCAGCCACGCCACGCCCAGTGACTGCCGCAACCCGACCAGGGTCTGGGGCAGCGCGCCCGGCAGCACGATGTGCCGGATCAGTCCCGTGCGGCTGAGCCGCTGCACCTGCGCGAGCTCGGCCAGTTTGCCGTCCACGCTGCGGATGCCCGCGAAGGTGTTGAGGTACAGGGGAATCGCGACGCCGAAGGCGACCAGCACGATCTTGGGCAGCTCCCCGATGCCGAACCACAGGATGAACAGCGGGATCAAGCCGTAGAACGGCAGCGTCCGCAGCATCTGCATCAGCGGGTCGACCAGGTACTCCCCCGCGCGGCTCAGCCCGGCCGCCAGCGCCAGCGCGATGCCGGCGACCGCGCCGATGGCGAAGCCCAGCGCGGCACGGCTCAGCGACACCGACACGGCCTTGGTCAGCGTGCCGTCCCGGATCAGGTCCACGGCCGTCTCGACGACCGTCAGCGGGGAGGCGAGCAGTCGCTCCGGCAGCACCCCGGTCACGCCGGCCAACTGCCACGCCACGACCACCAGCAGCGGCGCGACGAAGCGGGCCAGGACGGAAACGTTCGGCAGGCGGGGCCGGCCCACGACGGGCTTGGCCTGCACGGCAATGGAGGACACGAAGCACCCCTCGGGCGAACGGGACGGGGACCGTGGCGGCCGAGGGCCTTCGAGCGCCACCTGTCCGACTGTGCCGTTCCGAGCCCGGCCGGTCACCGGTTGGAATCCCCGTGATTCTGGGATCCCGAGGGCCTGGGAGAGCTGGGTGTCAGATGCTGCGGATCAGGAGAGGGGTGGTGCCGGGTTCCCTCCGCAGCTGGGAACCCGGCACCAGGTCGGCACCGGTGTGGGCGGTGGCCGACGTCTAGTGGCCGTCGCGGACGATCTCCACGGCGCGGGCGAGAATGCCGAGGCCGTGGGTGATCTCGTCATCGCTGACGGTCAGGGGCGGGAGCAGCTTCACGACCTGCTCGGTGGCTCCGGAGGTCTCGACCAGCAGGCCGAGTTCGAAGGCGACCTGGCAGACCTTCTCGGCCTGCGAGGCGTCCTCGAAGACCAGGCCGTGGACCAGACCGCGGCCGCGGGTGGTGATGCCGCCGAAGGATTCGGTGAGCGTGACCAGCTGGTCGTGGATGCGAGCGCCCTTGGCCAGGGTGGACCGATGCAGGAGGTCGTCGGACCAGTACTCGCGCAGCGCCACCTCGGCGGTCACGAAGGCGGCGTTGTTGCCGCGGAAGGTGCCGTTGTGTTCGCCGGGCGCCCACTGGTCCAGTTCGCGGCGCATGAGCACCAGCGCCATCGGCAGGCCGTAGCCGCTGATGGACTTGGACAGGCAGACGATGTCGGGGGTGATGCCGGCGATCTCGAAGGAGAAGAACGGGCCGGTGCGGCCGCAGCCCATCTGCACGTCGTCGACGATGAGCAGAATGCCGCGGGCCGAGCACAATTCGGACAGGGTGCGCAGCCATTCGGCGCGGGCCACATTGACCCCGCCCTCGCCCTGCACGGTCTCGACGATGACGGCGGCGGGCTTGTCGAGTCCCGACGAGGTGTCGTCGAGCGCGCGGCGCATCCACGAGAAGTCCTCGGGCTCATCCAGATAGCCGTCGAAGGGCATCGGCGTGGCGTGCGCCAGGGGGACGCCCGCGGCGGCGCGCTTGGCGGCGTTGCCGGTGACCGACAGCGCGCCCAGCGTCATGCCGTGGAAGGCGTTGGTGAAGTTCAGGACGGTGGTGCGACCGGTGACCTTGCGGGCCAGCTTGAGCGCGGCCTCCACGGCATTGGCGCCGGTCGGGCCGGGGAACTGGACCTTGTAGTCGAGGCCGCGCGGGGTGAGCACCAGATCGCGCATGGTCTCGAGCAGACGGCGCTTGGCGACGGTGGACATGTCCAGGGCATGGGTGATGCCGTCGGCCATGATGTAGTCGACCAGGGCCTTCTTGAAGACCGGATTGTTGTGACCGTAGTTGAGGGTGCCGGCGCCGGCGAAGAAGTCCAGGAACTCCTTGCCGTTCTCGTCGGTCAGCCACGCGCCGCGGGCGGTGTCGAATACGGTCGGCCAGGAACGGCAGTAGCCACGCACATTGGATTCGAGCGCCTCGAAAACGGTCGTCTCTGCAATGGTCATCGTGTGGTTCCTAGCGTCGCAACTAAGTGAAACGCTGTTGTTTCTATCACATGGGCACCGAAGCGAAATCATTTTCTTTCGAATCGGGCAGCCATACCCGCTGCCTATGACCACGTGACCCACACCGCAACAGACCGGCACACAGCATAACTCGTTGCGGGACACCGGCCGCACCCGTAGGGTCACACCCTTGTGCGCAGCGACGTGGGGGTCTACTGGCAGCTGGTCAAAGCAGGGTTTCGCAGACAATCGCACTATCGGCTGGCGATGGCGGCGGGCCTGCTCACCAATCTCGTCTTCGGCTTCGTCCGCGCGGCCGTACTGATGACGGCCGTCCACGAGAACCACGGCTTCGGCGGCTACGACCGCGGCACCATCGGGGCCTACATCTGGCTCTCCCAGGGACTGCTGGGGGCCATCGCCTTCTGGATGCTGCCCGACATCGTGGAACGCATCCGCACCGGCGACGTCGCCATCGACTTCCTGCGACCCGTCGACATCCAGTTCGCGCACCTCGCGGAATACCTGGGCCGCGCGGGGTTCTCACTGCTGCCGCGCGGGCTGCCCAGCGTCCTGGCCGGGGCGCTCACCTTCGGACTCGCCTTCCCGGCCACACCCGGCCCGTACGCGCTGGGCGCGATCAGCCTGCTGCTGGCCATGGTCCTGTCGTTCCTGTCCATGTTCGCGGTCAGCCTGGCCGGGTTCTGGCTCATCGAGACGCGCGGACTGCGGTCCCTGCACATGATCTGCGGGACCTTCCTGGCCGGACTGTTCGCGCCGGTCCACCTGTTCCCCGGCTGGCTGCGCACCGTGGCCTACTCCACCCCGTTCCCGTCCATGCTGCAATGGCCGGTCGATCTGCTGTCCGGCCGCACCACCGGGTGGGCTGCGGTGGAAATCCTTGCCGTGCAATGCTTCTGGTTGGTGGTCCTGGCGGCGCTCGGACAACTGCTGTTGCGGGCCGGACGCCGCAAGCTGGAGGTGCAGGGTGGGTGAGGCGATCCCCTCACGTCTGGCGCCCTATCGCGCGGTCCTCGGATCCCGGCTGCGCGCGCAACGCGCGTACCCGCTGTCCTTCGCCACGGATGTGCTGAGCGCCTTCCTGATCGGGCTGATGGAATTCGCCGAGATGTGGGTGATCTTCCACAATGTGCGGCAACTGGGCGGGCTCGATCTGAACGGCATGCTGCTGCTGTTCGGCATGAGCAATACCTGTTTCGCCATCGCCGACATGGTGGTCGGGCACGCCGACACGCTGCCCACCTATATCCGGATGGGCACCCTCGACGCGTACTACCTGCGACCGCAACCGCTGCTGCTCCAGCTCATGACCAGTGATGTGCAATTGCGGCGGCTGGCGCGCATCGCGGTGGCCGCCACCGTGCTCGCGTTCGGCCTGACCCGCAACGACATCGACTGGTCCGCGGCGCACCTGGCGCTGTTCGCGGTTACCGTGGCCTCCGGAATCGCCATCTTCGCAGGGCTTTTCGTGTGCGCGGCCGGGGTGCAGTTCTTTCTGATCGACGGTTCGGAGCTGACGAATTCCTTCACCTACGGCGGCTCCTACGCCTCGATGCAACCGACCTCGGTGTTTCCCACACCGATGAAACTCGTGTTCGGATTTCTGATTCCGGTCGCCTTCACCTCCTATCTGCCCGCCATCGCACTGCTCGGACTGCCCGGGCCCGCGCCGCTGCCGGGCTGGCTGGCGTGGGCGGCTCCGGTGGCGGCGGCGTGGGTGTGGGTGGTGGCGCTGTTCCTGTGGCGGCTCGGGACCCGGCACTACCAAGGAGGCGGCGGATGAGCGCGACCCTGACCGGCGAGCGAGCCATCATCGAGATCGAGGGCCTGACACGGACGTTCACGGTCAGCAAGAAGGAGGGCCGCTGGCGACGGCGGCGCGAGGTGCTGACCGCGGTGGACGACATGAGCTTTCGCGTGGAGCCCGGCGCGGCGGTCGGCTATATCGGCGCGAACGGCGCGGGCAAGTCCACCACCATCAAGATGATCACCGGGATCCTGGTGCCCTCGGCCGGACGGCTGCGGACCTGCGGCCTGGACCCGGTGCGGCAGCGCCGCGAACTGGCTTCGCGGGTCGGAGTGGTGTTCGGGCAGCGCTCACAGTTGTGGTGGGATCTGCCGCTGCGCGAATCGTTCTCGATCCTGGCGGCCATCCACCGGCTGGAGCCGGCCGCCGCGCGGGCCCGCACCGCCGAACTCATCGCACAGCTGGAGATGGGCGGCACCCTCGACACCCCGGTGCGGCAGTTGTCGCTGGGTCAGCGCATGCGCGCGGAAGTCGCGGCGGCGCTACTGCATTCGCCGGAACTGGTCATTCTCGACGAGCCGACCATCGGCCTGGATGTGTTGTCCAAGCAGCGATTACGCGAATTCCTGCGGCACGAGCGCACCCAGCGCGGCACCACCCTGCTGCTCACCACCCACGACATGGGCGATATCGAGCGACTGTGCGAGCGGGTGCTGGTGGTCGATCACGGGCGGCTGATCTACGACGGCACCCTGACCGGGCTCGGCGCGACCGTCGGCGCGCAGCGCGTGCTCACCGTCGATCTCGCCGAGCCGACCGCGGACCTCGACGACCTGCCCGGGGCGAAACTGCTCGACAGCGCGGGCGCGGGCATCCGGCAGCGACTGGCCTTCGATACCGAGACCACCACCGCCGCGCAATTGCTCGCGGCCGTGTCGGCGCGCGCCGAGGTCCGCGACCTGTCCATCGAGGAACCCGATATCGAGGACGTGGTGCGGCGGCTCTACGAGGCCGCGGCGTCGGGCTCCCTCGCACCCTGATCAAGCCGGAAGGGCGGATAGACGTCGGTCATGAGCGAGGCGTAGGCGCGCACCCGCAGGGACCAGCGGTTGATACCCATCAGGAAGTCGTACAGGCCCTGCGGGTAGACGCCGGTGAACAGCAGCGCGATCACGGCGACCAGCGCGAGAATCGCCAGGGGCCCGAACGAGTTCCGGCCGCCGTACACCAGCGCCGCCACGATCAGATATTGCGGAATTGCGAGCAGCCACCATTTGATCAGGACCAGCCCGCGGCTGAGCCGTTCGGGATAGTCGACCTCCAGGTCCGCCGGATATGCCGGGTCAGATTCCAAACTGAACGGTGGGTATTTATCGGTGCCCAGCTGAGAGAGGGCATAGAAACGCACCCGCCAGCTCCAGCGCAGCACGCCGACATTGAAATCGAACAGCGCTCTCGGATACCGCTCGGTAATGAGAATGGCGAAGAAGGCGACGATACCGACCGCGAGATAGGCGATGCTCAGAAAGAGCAGGACGATCAGGTGTGGAATAGCAAGTATCCACTTGACTATCCACAGCCAGCGGGAGACCGCGGGATCGAGATCCCCGCGTACACGAACCGGATAAACAGGACTTGGCTGCATGGCCATCACTCCTCTCGAGCGGCGGCGCACACCTGGCGACCACCGCGCGAACAGCGGTGAGCCGTTGTTCACCCCATTGTTTCCCCGGCGACGCGAAGATCACATCTGCTTCTCACACATTGTGACCAGATTCGTAATAGCACGCGCGACGCCGAGTTCCGCACACCACATCGGCATCGTTCGAATTGCGGACAACGGTTGGGTGTGCGACGTTGCTGACTATTCTCTATGTGCTCGGCCCGGGTCGGCACGCCAGCTGATAATCGGGAGACGGAGTGAAGGTGGGTTCGGCGAAAATGTTGCCGCCGGGTAACGTGAAGCTCACGCCGCCACGGGAATTGATCCGGCCGCGCACCATCGCGGCGCGCTTGCGCCGCATCCTGATCTTCTCCGTCGCACTGGTACTGGCCCTGCTGGCCGTCATCATCACCCACCAGGTCAACAGTTTCCGCGACACCGGGGAAACCGCGCGGGCGGTGCGCCTCGCCCTGGACGTCCAGGACCTGGTGCACGAGATCCAGCGCGAACGCGGCCTCACCAACGGCATGCTGGGTGGCGACGCCGGGGCCCGGCCCGCCATCGGCAACCAGCGCCTGGCCACCGATACCGCACTGCAGCAACTGAATCAGACCCTCAGCGATCAGCCGCCGGGCGCCGATCAGGTCCGCTCGGGGCTGTCCCAGTTCTCCGGGGTCACCGCCAACCGCTCCGACGTCGACGCCGGGCGCGTCGACCGCGCCGCGTCGTTCACCTTCTACACCAATGCCATCGCCGCGTTGAACCAGGCGCGGCCCGGCCTCGACCACGCGCCCGACCCGCAACTGTGGCGGGGCCTGCAATCGCTGCACGACCTCGGCGACGTCAAGGAGTTCACCGCCCAGGAACGCGGCTTCCTCGCGGGCGTCTTCGCCGCGGGCGAGTTCGCGCCCGGCGAGTACGTGAAGTTCCTCGACATCCGCGCCGCCAAGCAGGCCGCCATCACCGGATTCGAGCGCGACTCCACCCCCGCGCAGCGGTCGAAGCTGTACGCCGCCATGCAGACCGACGAGTCCATCCGGGTCAATACCGCCGAGGCCATCGCCATCGCCTCCACCCGCGGACCCCTCACCGAACCGGTGAACCCCGCCGACTGGTGGCGCGAGATGAGCTCGGTCATCGACGGCGAACGCACCGTGCAGCGCAGCATCGGCGGCGAGATCACCGGCCGGGCGAGCGACCTGCGCCGCGACGCCGCCCTGGTGCTCGCGCTGTACCTGCTGGCCGCCGCGCTCGCCATCGCCGCCCAGGTGTGGCTGGTGGTGGCCGCCGTGCGCGCCATCGTGCGACCGCTCGCCGACCTCGCCGAAGAAGCCGACGTGGTGGCCGGGCGGCGACTGCCGCAGCTCATCGAGGCGTGGCAGAACTCCGACGACGCCGACCCGGAACCGCCCGAACCGGTCCGCGCCGACGAGAGCGCCGGCGCCGAGATCGCGTCCGTGGCCACCGCCCTGGACCGGGTGCAGACCACCGCCTACGAACTCGCCTCCGCCCAGGCCCGGCTGCGCCGCAACTCCACCGAATCCATGGCCAACCTGGCCCGGCGCAATCAGAACCTGGTGCGCCGCCAGCTCGGCCTGATCAGCGAGTTCGAGCGCGAGGAACTCGACCCCAACGCCCTGTCCAACCTCTTCGAACTCGACCACCTGGCCACCCGGATGCGCCGCAATGCCGAGAGCCTGCTGGTGCTGGTCGGCGAATCCAGCCCGCGCCGCTGGTCCAAGCCCATCCCGCTGACCGACGTCATCCGGGCCGGACTGTCCGAGGTCGACGACTACCGGCGCGTGGTGCTGCGCCGGGTGGACGACACCGCGATCGTGGGCGCGCACGTCAGCGAGGTCGCGCACATGCTCGCCGAACTCATCGAGAACGGGCTGTCGTTCTCCCCGCCCGACCTCGAGGTGGAGATCTACGGCCGCCGCCTGGGCGCGCGGTACATGATCGCGGTCGTCGACCACGGCGTCGGCATGCCGCCCGACCAGCTCGCCACCGCCAATGCCCGGCTGCGCGGCGAGGCCGACTTCCTGGTCGCGCCCACCCGGTTCCTCGGGCACTACGTGGTGGGCCGGCTGGCGCGGCGGCTCGGCGTCGAGGTCGAGCTCACGGTGTCGCCGACCAGCGGTGTGGTGGCCCGCATGCTGCTGCCGACCGACCTGCTCGGTGACCCCGACGCCGACCGGCCCGCAGCGCCGCGGGACTCGAAACACGCGGCGGGAGCGCAGCTTCCGACCGTGGTGGACACCATGCCGGAGTCCAAGCCCGGCCGCCACAGCTCCACGCCCGCGGTGACACCGGCCGCCCCCGCCGAGACACCGGCGGACGCGGCCGAGCCCCAGGCCCCCGCCGCCACCGACCCCGTCTACGACACGGCCGCGGCTTTCGCGGCCCTCACCGAGATCATCGGCGATATGGGCTCCGCGGCCCCGAGCGAACCCACCGGCGGCAACGGTTCGCCGGTGCGCCCCAGCACGATCAAGCTCGTTCCACTGCCGGACAAGGGTCAGCAGGCCGCGGCGCCGACACCCGCGGTCTCGCGGCCCACGCCGACCGGCCCGGCCATCGATTCCACCGCGCCGCCGCCCGTTCCGGCACCGTCGATCACAGCATCCGGATCGGCTGTCACCCCCGGCGTTCCGCAGGCAACCGGCTCCGCGGGCACGACGGCCGCGACCGAGAATCCTGGCACGCCGGCGGCAGCCGCCGGGAGGCCCGCCGCGGCGGCGGGCGTCGGCGCCGCGGCCGGCGCGCCCAAGACCGCTGCCGTGGAGCAGGTTTCGCCGGGCTCACCGGCGGCGGGGGCGGACGTTTCGGGAGCCGTCCCGGAGGTGCAACGTACGCGAAACGGTCTCGTCAAGCGCAACCGGAAGACTCGCGAGCACACGGGCGCCACTCCGGGTGGCGCTCAACCGGCAGCCGGGCGGCCAACCCCGACGCCGGTCGCGGACCGTTCACCCGACGAGATACGCAGCATATTGGCCGGATTCCGATCCGGACATCAGCGCGGGCAGGGCGGCGAACCGCCCCGACCCGGATCGCGAGCATAGGAGGACACCGGGTGACCACCCATTACACCGATACCGATCCGCACACCTTCAACTGGCTGCTGGCGGATTTCGTGCGCACCACCGACGGCGTCCGCGACGCCGTGGCGGTGTCCTCCGACGGGCTACTCATGGCCATGTCCCAGGGCTTGGACCGCAATGGCGCCGACCGGCTGGCCGCCATCGTCTCCGGCCTCACCAGCCTGGGCCGAAGCGCCTCGCGCAGTTACGATTTCGACGGCCTGCGCCTGGTCATGATCGAGATGGGGCGCGGGTTCCTGCTGGTGTCGGCCATGGCCAACGGCAGCTGCATCGGCGTCATCGCCGACCACCACGCCGACGTCGGGCTGGTCGGCTACCAGATGGCGGTGCTGGCCGACCGGGCCGGCGCGCTGCTCACCCCGGCGCTGATCAGTGAACTGCGAGAATCGTTGAGCCGATGAATGATTCGCATAGGTTGCCGGACGCGCGCATGATCGCACCGACCCGCCCCAGCGGCTGGTCCGGTGCGCCCGCGGCCGCGCCCGGCGCCCGCCCGTCCGGCGACATGGACCCCGACGAACCGGTGGTGCGACCTTTCATGATCACCTCCGGGCGCACCACCCCCGTCGTCGACGGACTGCGCATCGAGGCCCTGGTGCGCGCCACCCCGGCGGCGTTGTCCGCACCGCTGCGCTTCGAACTCGAACGGGTGGCCCGGCTGTGCCAGCGCCCGCACTCCATCGCCGAAATCGGTGCGGCCCTGCGGGTGCCGATCGGGGTGGCGCGGGTGCTGGTCAGTGATCTGGTGTCGGCCGGACACGTGTCGGTGGGCCGCACCGACGAACTCTCCACCGCTGCTCTGGAAAGGATCCGGGACCTTGTTCGGAACCTCTGAAATATCCGGTGATCCGCTGCCGCTGGCCTCCTCGGTGAAGGTCGTGACCAGCGGCGGATTCGGGGTCGGGAAGACCACCTTCATCGGGGCGATCTCCGAGATCGAACCGCTGTCCACCGAGGCCGCCATGACCGAAGTGTCGGTGGGACTGGATGATCCGGGCCTGGCCACCGGCAAGACCACCACCACGGTCGCGCTCGACTTCGGGCGCATCACCCTCGACGCCAGCCTGGTGCTCTACCTGTTCGGCACGCCCGGCCAGGAGCGCTTCGAATTCCTCTGGGACGATCTGCTCGACGGCGCGCTCGGCGGCATCGTGCTGGTCGACACCGGCCGGGTCGAGGACTGCTACCCGGTGCTGGACTTCTTCGAGCAGCGCGGGACGCCGTTCGTGGTGGCGGTCAACCGATTCGAGTCCGGATCGCGCTTCGAGCTGAGCGAGGTCCGCGAGGCGCTGGACCTGTCCCCCGCCATTCACCTCATGGACTGCGACGCCCGCGATCGGGAGTCGGTGAAGCTGGTGCTGGTGGCGCTGCTGGAGCAGATCCTGCAGTCGCGCCGCGCCCCGGCGCTGGCCGGTTGATCCGGACCCGGGACCGGAACAAAGATCGCCCCGGGTGCGAACGCACCCGGGGCGATTGCCCGAAAACCCTTCGCGGAAATGCGAATTAACGGCCGAACGAACCCGTCCACAGCGTGTTCAGCAGACCACCCAGGGCGGCGCTGCCGGTGTCCAGAACGCCGTTCAGAGCAGCGGAACCAGTGTTGATGATAACCGGGATCATTTTTCAGCCTCTCTACTGTTGTCGCCGCCGTCCGGGATTTCCGGCCGGCGACGGGACCCACACTGCCGAGGGAGACTTAGGCGAACCTTGCCTGTCGCTGAGAGGTAGCTGAGACGGCCTGTGTCACCCATCACAGAGAGAGGACCGTCCAGTTCCTACTGTGGCGGTGTAGCTCCCGCCGAGTACAGGCTGATCTCGCCGTCTTCGCCGAGAAACGCGTTGACCAGCATCGTTCCGCTGGAACGCAATTCGTCGGGCTCCGGCGCGGCGGTCGTGATGGCGACCTGCGGCAGCGCGGACCAGTTCACGACAAACCGATCGGGCGGTCCGTTGTCGTCGGACAGATGCGCGAGCCGGAACACCGACACCGTTCGGCGAACGATCAGGTTCCGGACGACTTCGGCAATTCGCTCCGGGTCTTCCAGCGCGAACATGAAACCGAACCGCAGCTCCGGCGAAGAGGCATAGGCGGACATGAATATCGAGGCTAACCGACTTCGGCGCGTCGCACCCCCGGCGCGCCGCAGAGATAGCTATTCATAAGCTTCGGTAACCGAACCGGCCCCGGAGGACCTCACCCCGGCCGCGAAGCACCCTCGAAGCCGTCTCACCCACCGCCCGCGCAGGTGTCGATCAGCCTTCAACCGCAGCGGCCATGTGACCGTCTTGTAATGCTGTATAACGATTTTCAGGCAGCTTCGCCGATCACGCGCCGGATGGTTGCGCCCCTCCGACTATCGCGCTTTCCTGAATATGTCCCGCATTATCGGACAGTCTTCTCATCGCATCGTCGCGGATTTCCCGGTTACTTCACCGTGTCGCTGGTGGTGGGCTGTTGCGTTCCGGGTGCGGGGCTGCGCCGGAGCCGAGGGGAGCCCCTCCCCGAATCCCCCTCGGCCCTGGCGTATCCACACGCATGCGCCGGCCGAGGGTGGGAAATATGGCAATCGACTACACCGGAGCGGGTTTCGGCGTCGAACTCCCCTCGCCGGACACGCTCCTGCGCGCCTTCCGAGAACCGGTGGACACCGCCCGCCGCGACCGCGACGTCCTGGAATCGGCCCACGAGCTGGTGCGATGCCACGAACGGCGGCAACGGGCCCTCGACTCCGCCCACGCCGACGACGCCACCCCCGACGATGTCGCCGCCAACGCCTACCGCATCGACCGGATCGACACCCGCCGCGCCGAGCTGGTGTCCCGCATCGACGACTGGGTCGCGGTGAACATCCCGCACCGCGCCGGGGCCTCCCTGCACACCGAGACCCTCGGCGCCGTCATCGACCGCATGGCCGCGAAATGGGTTGCGGCACAACAGGCCCTGGGCAACGGTAGGCCTCCGGCCCCGGCCAACGGCGTTCCGAAAGCCGCCGACGGACGAGCCCGGCGCCGCGCCAAGGCGCACCGGGTGAGCGAGGACCGGCCCCACCGCGGGGTGGACACCGAGGCCCACCTGCAGTGGTACCGGCTGGCCGAGCTCGCCGACGGGTATCGGGATCTGATCACGGAGGTCGCCCAGCACCGGCGGCGACTCCCCACGTGGTAGGTCCGACTCTCCAGGTCAGCGCGGGTCGATGACCTCTGCGTCGATGACGTCCGACGGTGCCACGCGCTCGCTGTGGACCGGCTTCGTCGCCGAATCCTCCTGCGCCCGTGGCGGTTCCGGGGTCTCGTCGAGATCGTCGTCGAGGTCGTCGGACAGATCCGCGGTGCGCTGCGCGGCGGCGTCCTTCTCGGCGGCAGCCGCGGCTTCGCGCATCTCGATGGCGTCGGTGATCCAGTCACCGATCTCCCGGGTCACCTCGGCGACCGTGCCGGTGATGATCGATGCGATATTGCCGACGTGCCGTGCTCCCGACGACGTCAATTCCTGGATCAGATCCTTGTTGCTCTCGAATTTGGAGATCATCTATACGCCCACCTCACTCGCCTGCCCCCGGCGCATCACGATAACACCGGCCTGCCCTGAATTCTTGACCAGGAACGGCGGCAACGCCAGCTTGAACAGTTTCGCCCACACCGAACCGATCTGCCTGGAGAAGCGGCCGGTGTTGTACGGCAGGCCGTGCTTTTCGCACAGCGCCCGCACCTCGGGCGCCATTTCCGGGTAGCGGTTGGCCGGGATGTCCGGGAACAGGTGGTGCTCGATCTGGTGCGACAGGTTGCCCGACATCACATGGAACAGCTTGGAGCCCTTGATATTGGCCGATCCCAGCATCTGGCGCACGTACCACTCACCCTGGGTCTCCTCGGCGCACTCCTCCTTGGTGAACGTCTGTACGCCGGTCGGGAAGTGCCCGCAGAAGATGATCGAGAAGGTCCACAGGTTGCGCACGATATTGGCGGTGAAATTGGCCGCCAGCGTGGACAGGAACAGCGGGCCGGTCAGCGCCGGGAACACCAGGTAGTCCTTGAGGACCTGCCGCCCGGCCTTGCGGCTCTGACCCTTGAGCAGGGCCTTCACGTCCGACCAGCTGCGCTTGCCGGTCAGGATGTTCTCGACCTCGAGGTCGTGCAGCATCACGCCCCACTCGAACAACACCATGAGCGCGAACGCGTAGGCCGGGTTCCCCAGGTAGTAGGGGTTCCACTTCTGACCCTCGTCGATCCGCAGGATGCCGTAACCGATGTCGCGGTCCATGTCGTGAATATTGGTGTAGGTGTGGTGCATGTAGTTGTGCGAGTGCCGCCACTGGTCGGCCGGGCACACCGTATCCCATTCGAAGACACGGGAATTCAGGGTCGGCTCACGCATCCAGTCCCACTGGCCGTGCATGACGTTGTGGCCGATCTCCATATTGTCGAGGATCTTCGACACGCTCAGCGCGGCCACGCCCGCCAGCCAGAACGGGGGCAGGAAGCCCAGGTAGAGCAGGCCACGGCCGGCGATCTCCAGGCCGCGCTGGGCCTTGATCACCTTGTAGATGTAGTCGCGGTCGCGCTCGCCCAGGTCGGCGGTGACGCGGGCGCGCAGCGCGTCGAGTTCGCGGCCGATCTCCTCGACCTGTTCGACGCTGAGGACCAGCGGGCCCTCGGGGGTTTCGGTCAGAATCGCCATGATGTCTCCGTTCACAGAGCGAGGTCGACGTCCCCGACAGGGGCGTTGATGCAGATCTGGATGGGCTGATCCGGGTCGCTGTCGAGCTCCCCGGTGCGCACATTGCGGGTGCAGCCGCTGCGCTTGACGGCGGTGCAGGAGAAGCAGATGCCCATGCGGCACCCGAACTCCGGATTCAAGCCCGCGGCTTCGGCCTGTTCGAGCAGGGTTTCCCCGGTGTTCTCGGCGACCACGCCGCTGCCGGAGAAGGTCACCTTGCCCTCGGCGTCGGACGGGTCGACGACCGCGGTGGTGAGGGTGAACTCCTCGCGGTGCAGGCGCGGGCCGAGCTGTTCGGCCTCGTAGACGGTGCGCACGGCGTTCATCAGGCCGGGCGGGCCGCACAGGTAGGTCTGCGCGGTCGGGAACCAGGGCGCGACCGCCTCCAGCTCGTCATAGCCGAAATTGGCGTGACGCTGGGTCTCCGGGTAGCGGAACTCGACCCGCACATTGCCGTGCTGCATGGCGATCGCCTCCAGCTCCTCGCGGTGCGGGACGAATTCCGGAGAACGGTTGTAATGCAGGAACAGGATCCGGCCGCGGTAGCTCTCGTTGGCGAGGGTGCGCAGCATGGACAGCACCGGGGTGATGCCGCTGCCGCCGCTGATCAGCACGACCGCCTCCGGGCGGGTGGCGGGCAGGTGGAACACGCCCGCGGCGGGCTCCAGATCCACCACCATGCCGGGGATCGCGTTGTCGTGCAGGTAGTTCGAGACCAACCCCTGCGGGTGGGCCTTGACGGTGAGTTCGATGTGCCGGTCCCGACGTCCGTCGGCATTGACCGGGGAATAGCAGCGGGTGTGGCGCACGCCGTCGATCACGACGCCGATCTGCACGTATTGCCCCGCCACGTGCCCGGTCCACTGCCGGGCGGGCTTGAGGGTGAGGGTGACCGATCCGACCGCGCTGCGCCGCACATGGGTGATCTCCGCGCGCATCGAGCGCCGGGTCAGGGTCGGGCGCACCAGCTCGAGGTAGCGATCCAGCGGGTGCGGGGTGGTCATTGTCTTCTGCACCAGGTCGAGTAGTCCGACCATGTGAGCCTCCTGTCGCGTCGCCGGGCTCAGCGACGCCTCTCCACGTTCGACGCGCTGTCCGAGCCGGCGTCGCCGTCCACGCTGACTTCGACGCCGTTTCAGTGCACATCTGTACACTGAGATAGTGTGCCCGGTGAAGCCACTCCAGTTCAACCGGCAGTTCGTGTGACCCACACGACATCTCTCGAATGGAACGAATGTGAACGCATGTATGCTCATCGAGATGAGCGAGCAGGCAGCTACCCGAGTCGAGCGCAAGGAACGCACCCGTGCGGCCCTGCTCGACGGCACCCTCGCCTTGGCCGCCGATCGCGGTTTCGCCGCGCTCTCCCTGCGTGAGATCGCCCGCTCCGCCGGCATCGTGCCCACCGCCTTCTACCGGCATTTCGCCTCCCTCGACGAACTCGGCACCACGCTGGTCGAGGAAGGCGTGCGGCAATTGCGGCTGGCGCTGCGGGAAATGCGGCGCACACCCAATCCGACGCTCTCCCAGACCGTGCGATTCGTTTTCGAACAGGTCGACGGCAAGCGCGATCTGTGGGGCTTCCTGATTCGCGAACGACACGGCGGCTCGGCGCCCTTGCGCGGGGCCATCTCGGTCGAAATGCAGCTCATCGAACGGGAACTGGTCGTCGACCTGTCCCGGGTGCGGGCCCTCGACGACTGGTCACCCGACGATCTGGAGCTGGCGGCCGACCTCATCGTGTCCACCGTCGCCGACCGGATCGCCGACTACCTGATGGCCGAACCCCGCGAGAGCGCACGCACCGTCGACCGCGCCGTGCTCCAGGTGCGGCTCATCGCGCTCGGCATGGGCGCCTGGCGACCCTGAGACCGGACCGTTACCGCGAATTCACCTGTCGTGCAGGTCATCCCCGCGTACCGGCAGCAACAACATCAGGCCGACGATCAACACCAGTAGCAGGCCGACGATTCCCGCGCGCTCGGCGTCGAACGCCCACACGAAGAATCCGAAAAGGGTTGGGGCCAGGAAAGATACAGCGCGACCCGTGGTCGCGTAGAGACCGAACATCTGACCCTCACGCCCCGGCGGGGACACCCGGGCCAGGAACGAACGGGCCGAAGCCTGTGCGGGACCGACGAATACGGTCAGCAGCAGGCCGAAGATCCAGAACATCAGCGGACCCGACAACACCAGCAGGAACGCGCCGCACACGATCATGCCCAGCAGCGAGGCGACGATCACCGCCTTCGGGCCGGTACGGTCGTCGAACCGGCCGCCGACCAGCGCGCCCAGCGCCGCAACCACATTCGCGGCGATGCCGAACAGCAGCACGTCGGCATCGGCGATGCCGTACACCTTCACCGCCAGGATCGCGCCGAAGGTGAACACGCCCGCCAGGCCATCCCGGAAGACGGCACTCGCCAGCAGGAACCCCACCGTGCGGCGATCGGTGCGCCACAACTCCCGCACATCCCGGAACAGCACCCGGTACGAGGACAGGAACGCCCGGCCGCGCACCGCCGCACCGGGATCCGCGCCGGTGCGCGGCACCTCCGGGACGAACAGGAACAGCGGCACCGCGAAACCGGCGAACCACACCGCCGCCAGCACCGTGACCAAGCGGATGTTCAGACCGTCCTCGATCGGGACGCCGAGCAGGCCACGATTGTCGCCCTTGCCCGCGATGAATCCGACATAGCTGATCAGCAGCAGGATGATGCCGCCGAAATAGCCCATGGACCAGCCGAATCCGGACACCCGGCCGACATTCGCGGGCGTGGACACCTGCCGCAGCATGGCGAAATACGGGACGTGCGACAGCTCGAACGACGCCGAGCCGACCGCCAGCAGCACCAGACCCACCCACAGGTAGTGGTAATCGTCCTTCACGAAGAACATGGCCGCCATCAGCAGCACGGTCACCGAGGTCAGAATGCCCAGGGCCAGTTTGCGTCTCGCGGTGGCATCGAACCACTGGCCCGCCACCGGCGCGGTCAGCGCCACCACCAGGCCCGCCGCCCCCAGCGCCCACCCCAGCCAGGCGCTCGCCGAGATCCCGCCCGGCAGATCCGCACCCACCTTGTCGGTCAGGTACACCGAGAACACGAAGGTCAGGATGACCGCGTTGAACGACGCGCCCGCCCAGTCCCAGAATCCCCACGCCAGTACGGTTCCCCGCCCGGTCGCCTGCCCGACGGTGACTTCTCCCGACGCCTCGGTCATCAGCGCAGACTAAGCGACCGAACGCGACTCGCGTGCGACATCCACGCCGGGTGGCGGGTCAGGCCAGGGTGCGGCCGTGCACCTGCTCGACGTGCACGGCCCACGGGCGGCGACGCTCCTCGGCGGTCATGGCGAGCAGGGCGTGCAGCTGATCCCAGGCCGCCGGCGTCGACGGCGTCCAGACCTGCATCCACGCGCCCGCGATCGACGGCAAGGACATGCTGGTCATATACATCTCCAGCATGCCGACGGCCAGATTGCGGACCACCCGGGTGCGGCCGATCGGGAGCGCGACATCATTGCGGGCCCACAGTTCCGCGAATTGCGGGCTGTCGGCCACCATGCCGTCGATGAACTCCGTCCATTCCGGGTCACCCAGATTGCGGGCGTACGCGGCCCGCAGGTAGCCGACCATGCGGGCCAGGTGATCCGGCTCCGAGTCCGCCGGGTACGGGGTGCAGCACTCGTCGGCCAGGAAGACCTTGCGCAGCGCATTGCGGTTGCCGATCACGAACAGTGGAAACATCGCCGCGTACGCCGCATTGTGGGCCAGCACATCGTATTTGGAGCTGAACAGGGTGGCCGGCAGCGGATACAGGTGATCGAGAATCGTCTGCACCTCCTCGGGCACCGGCTCCTCGACCACCATGGCCGGCGCCGTCGGCACATTCGCCAACCGGTACAAATGCGCGTGCTCCGCCCCGTCCAGGCACAACGCCCGGGCGATCGCATCCAGCACCTGCACACTGCAATTGATGTCGCGGCCCTGCTCGAGCCAGGTGTACCAGGTGATCCCCACCCCGGCCAGCTGCGCCACCTCCTCACGACGCAAACCGGGCGTGCGCCGCCGCGCACCCACCGGCAGCCCCACGTCCTCCGGCCGGATCCGCGCCCGCCGCGACTTCAGGAACGTCGACAACTCGCCGCGCCGGACCTTGCGCACCGACCGCGGATCACCTGCGCGGGTGGCCGCTCCGGCGGTCCGCTCGACGAGGACGTTGTATCCCGCTGCTGACACCATTCCTCCATGGTGGCGGTTTTCGCTAGGGGTATCCAGGTGGTGCCAGTACCCGTATAAGCGGACTCCTGTCAGCGGGATCGGGCGCCGCGCACGCTGAATCCCATGTCTCAGAGCCTCACCCACACCCCACCCGCGGTACCCGTTCCGCCTTCCGCACCGGCTGCGAGCGGCGTTCGCCGTCCGATCGCGGTCCTCACCGTCATCCTGCTCGGCCAGTTCATGGCGGTCCTGGACGCCTCCATCGTGAACGTCGCCATTCCCTCGATCCGAACCTCGCTGCACGCCACGGGTTCCGGGCTGCAACTGATCGTCTCCGGCTACGTCATCGCCTACGCGGTGCTGCTCGTCACCGGCGCACGACTCGGCGACCGGTTCGGGCAGCGCGGGATGTTCGTCGCGGGACTCGCACTGTTCACCCTCGCCTCCCTCACCTGCGGGCTGGCCTGGAATCCGGCCTCGCTCATCGCCTTCCGCTTCCTGCAGGGCGTCGGGGCCGCGGCCATGGTGCCGCAGGTCATGAGCCTGATCCAGATCACCGCCACCGGGAACACCCGGGCTCGGGCGCTCTCGGTGTACGCCGCCGTCATCTCCGGGGGAATGGTCGCGGGCCAGATCCTCGGCGGCATCATCGTGAGCAGCGATATCGCCGGAACCGGCTGGCGCGGAGTGTTTCTCGTGAACGTCCCGATCGGGATCGCCCTGCTCGCGGTCGCGCCGCGCGTCCTGCCCGCGGCCACCCCACGCGCCGGACGCCGGCTCGACCTGCCCGGGCTGGCGGTCCTCACCGCCTCGGTCCTCGCGCTGTCCGTGCCGCTCGTGCTCGGCCACGAACAGCAGTGGCCCGCCTGGACCCGGATCACGTTGGGCGCGTCCGCCTTCGGCTTCGCCGCGTTCGCCCTGGTGGAACGCTGGGTGCACCGCCGCGGCGGCGAACCCCTCTTCGCTGACCGCGTGGTCCGCGCCCCCGGCCTGCTCGTCGCCGCGGCCACCCTCTTCCTGATCATGTGCACCTTCGGCGGCTGGGTCTTCATCCTCACCATCCACCTGCAATCGACCCTCGGCTACTCCCCCGTCCACGCCGGACTCCTGTTCGTCCCCAACGGCATCACCTTCGGCCTGGTGAGCCTGAACTGGACCCGCCTCCCCGCCCGCTTCCACCGCGCGATGATCCCCGGCGGCCTGCTCCTCGCCGCCGCGACCACCATCGCCATGGCCCTGTCCCTCCGCGACGGCCACTCCGTCAACCCCCTCGACCTGACCGTCCTCGCCCTCATGGGCATCGGCTACGGCCTCGCCTTCAGCCCCCTCATGGCCCGCGCCACCAGCAAAATCCCCGTCACCCTGGCGGCCGACGCCAGCGGCATCCTCGTCACCTGCGTCCAACTCGGCGTCGTCATCGGCGTCGCCACCTTCGGCACCCTCTTCCTCACCCTCGCCACCAACCCCATCGCCGCCGCCCACGCCGTAGGCACCACCGCCATCGCGGAAGGAGCCACCCTCGCCCTCGCCGCCACCCTCGCCGTCAAAGCGGCCCGGTGAGGGGCCCGCGGCGCCGAATTACCGGGGGGCGGGCGGCCGTCCACTGCAACCAGCGGGTCGGGGCGGTGAACTGGCCGGATCCGAACCTGTCCCGCAATGCGGCGGCGGCGATCGCGGTCGCGGACTCGACATTCAGGGTCGAGTGACGGTCGATCTCGCCGCGCAGCGGGGTGCCCTGGCAGAACGCGACCGCGCCCGTCTCCGCTGTCTGACGGCTCGAACCGTCCAGGTACTCACCGCTGATGTGGTCGAATCCGGCAGCCTCGAGTTCGCCGTGAATGCGGTCGAAGTCGAAGTAGCCGTGTGGGGTTCGGCGGAGGAACTCGAGCGGTTCGTCCGGTGCGGCGGCACACAGGGCGTCGGTGACGACCTGGGTGACCGGACTCGTCTCGATCCGATCCCAGACGGTGAACGCGAACATCCCGCCCGGACGCAGCACCCGCAGGGCCTCGGCGTAACCGCGCACCTTGTCGGGCAGGAACATGACGCCGAACTGGCAGACCACGACATCGAACGAGCAATCGGGAAACGGCAGATCCGCGGCATCCGCCACCTGCCATCGCACCCGCTCGGACGGCAATCGAGCCTCGGCGGCCGCCAGCATCGGTTCGTTCAGATCGGTCGCCACGATGCGGTGGCTACCCGGCCGATCCAGCGCCCTGGTCAGCACGCCGGTCCCCGCGGCGGTTTCGAGCACATCGATCCCGCCGGACGCCCCCACCGTCCGCGCAAGCAGCCGAGCCGGCTCCGCGAAGATCATCGGAACCAGCAGCGAGTCGTACACCTCGGGAATCGCCCCGGTGAATCCCGCGTCCCCGCGCCCCGCCGTGGTCACCGCACCGGCCTCGCACCGTCCGACATAGCCGCTGATGCTACCGCCGCCGACCGATCCAACAGGACGCAAGTATCGAGAAGTATCCGCCGCATCGATTCAGTTCCGTCTCAATGGATTCGGTCGAACGTCGTCGTAGAGACCCATGTCCTCGGAGATCCTGGTCAGCTCCGAAAGACCCGCCGCACGTTCGGCTCGCACCGTGACGGCCACCACTTAGGCGGACGCGTCGATGACGGCCGGTACTCGCGGTACGCGAGCACGTCGGTGGATTGATCGGGACGGCATCCGTGTGACCGCCGACACCCCCGCCACATGTCACGATCCGGTTCTCGGGCGGTGTCTGTGAGATGTCCGGATCCAGCGGGAGCGAGGAGCATTGTGATGAAGGCTTTGATCGTGTGCGTGTCGGTGTCGCACGGAAATACACGGAGGGTGGCCGAGGCGATGGGGGCGACGCTCGGGGCCCGGGTCGTGGAACCCGAGGAGGTGACCGCCGCCGAGATCGGGGAGTACGACCTGGTGGGGTTCGGGTCGGGAATCTTCTCGATGGCGTTTCATCCGCGGCTGCGGGAGTTCGTGCGCGGGCTGCCGGAGGGGCGGGGTGGGCGGGGGTTCGTGTTCGCCACCAGTGGGTTTCCGGTGGTGATGGGGCCGATGACGCGGCTGCTCGGACGGAAGGGGTTCGAGGTGGTGGATACGTTCTCGGTGCGGGCCTTGGATACCTTCGCGCCGTTGAAGCTGGTCGGGGGAATCCACAAGGGACGGCCCGACGCCGCGGATCTGGCTGCGGCGCGGGCCTTCGCGGCGGGGTTGGGCTGACGGGCCACCGCGGTTGCACGAGGTGAGTCGGGCCGGTTATCCGTATCCCTTCTGGAACCAGGCGAGCAAGTCCGACTCGGTGGTGGGCGCGCCCTGGGGAGCTCCTGGGGACCAGGCGCAGAAGACGCTCAAAATATGCAAGCCGTCATGGACCGAGATCAGGCAGGGGCTGTGGTCGTCGGGGTGCAGCGCGTCTCCAGGAGTGGGGACGCAGCTGAACCGGCCGATCGGTTGATTGTCCCGGATCCAGACACTGTCCGGTCCCGGCCGACCATCACAGGCGTGGCCCCCGAACATGCCGATATCTGATTGGTAGTCCGCATTCGCGGCGGCAGTGGTGGGATGACCCGCGAACGATGAGCTGGCGGGATAGTTCGCCGGTGAACCGCAGCTGACCACCGCGGTCTGAAGTGGTCCCGCGTGTTCGTGCCGACAGTTCGCATAGGTGAAGTCGCTACCGAGACGCTTCAGCAGGTCGTCATCGGCTGAGGTGAACTGATCCGGGTCCTTGGCCTCGTCAGCCGGCAGAAACTGCCGGTACCCCTGCGCCGCCGCGTAATTACGCAGCTGCTCGGCGACAGGTGACGAGAAGTCCTTCGGGTCGAAGAAGTACTGGACGAGTGCGAGGTCGGGTTCATCGGTCACGATCAGAACCGGTACAGCCGGGTAGCCCGTGGGATCCAAGGAGCAAGTCTTGCGGCCCACCGCCTTGCGGAGATTGTCGAAGACGGGGCCGTCCAGACCGGGTGGGTCGCCGGGGCAGCTGCCGGAGTGCAGATTTCGGGCCGTGGACTGATAGAAGCCGGTGAGTTTGTCGAGGTTCGCGAAGCGATAGAAATGCGCGAATGCCGCACCCGCGGCCTTGTTGAAATCGCATCCGATATGCGCGATCTCGCCCGGAGCAGGGTCCCAGTGCACGCAGTTGCTGCGGCTATAGCCTTTCGCCGCAACCAGATTCACCAGGTCTATGTCTGGCCCACGGAGCGCGGAATTGTTGGCGGTGGCGTGCCCGGCTACGCTGTGCGGCGCGAGATACCAGCCGCCCGCCGCGATGACGCAGGCGATCGCCGCGGCGGAGGCCGCCACAGATATCGCCCACTTCCGTTCGCGGAGCTTGCCTTTGAGCCGGCCACCGAAGCGTTCGACGCCCCCGCGTTCCGGCCGGAGAGGTGATTCGGGTTCGCCGAACAGTGTGGCCGGTTCGGTCGCACCTTCTTGCTCAGGGGCGGGAGGCGGTGGCGTCTGGTCCTCGGTCGGAGATTCCTGTTGCTGCGCAGCGTCATTGGTGCGCTCCGGCGCCGTTGCCGGGAGGGTCTCACCGTCCGGGTGGGAGTCTGATTTCGGGGCTGGTCCGTCGCCGCCGACGACAGGCGCCATTGCCGTGCCGGTGGGGTGGGTGTCGAGCCAGGCAGCGGCCGCGGCGGCGATGGCGCGGCTGTCGTCGTTCACGAGTTGGGTGATGGCGTCGCGGACGCGGGTCCGGACGATGGCGCCGCCGGTGCGGTGCAGCTGATCCAGGTCTTCGAGGGCGTTGCGGCGGTCGCGGACGGCCGGGCTTTCGAGGCCGGATCGAATGTGTTGCGGGACCTGCCAATTGCGGTTGCGGGCCAGGACGGTGCGCCCTTCGACGTTGTCCTGCTTCTTGGGGCGCTGGCGGGGGCGTTCGGCGACGACGTGGTCGTGGACGTAGCTGTAGAGCTCGTCGACGGTGATGTCGCCGTCCTGGTCGAGATCGGCGCCGCCGTCGCGGAGGCCGGCGACCAGGTGGCGGGTGAACACCGACTGGGAGGCCTGGCCGTGCGGGGTGTCGCCCTCGAAGGCGTACTGGGTGGCGTCGGAGGCGGTGAGCACGGTGCGGCCGCGGCCGCTGAAGCTCTCCAGGGCGTGGACCTGGTCGTCGGCCTTGGCGATCGCGCCGACCGGGAACGCTCCGCTGTAGCAGCAGTCCAGGATGAGGATCTGGTGGTTGGAGTGGCAGCCGGTCATGGCGTAGTCGATCTGATCCGCGGCGACCGAGGTGAAAAGCGGGTTGAGCGTACGGGTGTCGGTCATCGCGAGATAGAGCTTGCCCGCGTCGTCCTTGAGCCCGTGGCCGCTGAAGTACAGCAGGGTCAGATCGTCGCGCCGGCGGTCGCTGAAGAAGTCACCGACCGCCGAACCGACCACGTGGTGCGGCTCGTTGATCAACGTGGTGACCTCGAACCCGCCGATGGCCGGATCGGCCAGCACCTCGGCGAGCGCTTCGGCGTCGTGGGCGGGTGCGGTCAGCTGCCGCAGTCCGGGATCGGAGAAGGTGTAGGTCGCCACTACCAGGGCGAATCGGCCAGCCATGACAACTCACCCCGCCACCGCGCCGTGTCGTCGCAGGAAGGCCTCGACCAGCTCGTGCTGCTCGGCGTCACTGGCGGCATCGATTTCGATGCTCTCGCCGTCGATGGTGACCGCCACCCGGCGGGAGCCCGGATCGCGCTTCAGCCAGTCGTGCACCGTCTCGATCAGGGTGGTGACCACCCCGCCGGAGGCGCTCAAGGCCAGCACGATCGCGCCGAGGGTGACCGGGTCGGCCACCTTCGAACCCGGTGCGGCCCCGGCGGTGTCGCGCGCCAGGACCGCCGATTCGACGCCGTCCATCGCGGCCAGCTCGGCCCGCAGCATGCGGGTCTGCCGGTCCATGTGCTCGTGGTCGATCCCCGCGGCGGACATCGATACTCGAACCGTCACGCCGCTGTGGTCGTTCTGTGTGGTAGCCATCGAAGCCTCTTTCCCGAATCGACACGATCGATTCTCATCGCTCGGATCCGAGGTCTCACGGGTACAGAACTACCCGAACCAGGCAAAACGGCCGATGCGGTGCACGCAGGGCCACCTGAGAGGTGAACTCCGCACCGTGGCGTGCGGGTAGTCGACTACCCGCACGCGGCTACCGCGGAGCAAAAGAGGCGGGGCGGGCTCAGCTGACGGTGAAGCTCAGGGTGCCCGCCGGTTTCTCGCCCTTGGCGGCGTCGAAGGAGAGGGTATACGGGCCGGTCGCCGGCGACGGAACGAGGAAGACGATGACATTGCCGGCCTTGTCGATCGTCTGATTGCGGCCGAGCAGTTCGATGACGGCGCCGCGGAAGTCGGCCACCTCGGTGGACCCGGCCGGGGTCTTGGCACTGAAGTCGGTGTAGGAGATGTTGGTGCCGCCCGCGGCGATGCCCCCGCCGCCGATGAACTTGACGTGCAGCGCCAACTCCATCTTCCCGGCCTCGTTCTTGCTGTAGCTGGGAGTCAGTGTGGCGCCGGTGATCTCGACCGTCGTCTGATCCTGGGTGAGCTTGCCGGTGATGTTCAGCGTGCGGGGGGCGACGCTCTCGACCTTGGCGTCGGTCTTCAGCGGGAACTTGGTCTGGTTCTCCGCGGCGCTGCCGTAGAGGATGGTGATGGTGTCGAGCAGATGCTCGGGGGTGTCGTAGGACTTCACCGACGCGGTGATATCGCCGGTGGCGGAACCCTTTCCGGGGACCTCGGGGCTGTTCCACCCGGCGCCGCCGTCGATCGCGCCGCCGATCTGGACGGCGGGCACGACGGCGAGTGTCTTGTTGGCGGTGGTGGTGTTCTTGTAGGTGATGTCGACGCGGATCTTCGCGCCGCCGAAGCCGTCGGCGGTGACGGTGGCCTGGTCGATGGTGATCTCGAAGCCCTCGTACCAGCCGGTCTTACCGATACTGCGCAGGAACGCCCGGGTGTCGACGCCACCGGGCTTGGTGGCGCCCGGCTGCCCGGCGCCCTGCGGCGCGGCGCTGACCGAGGTCACCGGCACCGGAGTGCCCGTCTCGTCATTGCACGCGGTCATCAGAACCGCGGATGTCGCGATGAGGACTGCCGCCCCCGCCGTGGCGAATGTCGAACGCATATCGGCTCCCCTGAGGTTCATCCCCGCCCGAGTATCTCCCCAGGGGCGAGTGGTTCGCTCAGAAATCAGCCCCGCTACCGGCCGCGTTAACCGACACGCCGACGCCGGCGCGCAACGCGCGAGCTCTATGCACTGAATTGCATAGTACGTCTCGTAGCAGTTACCCTGACGGCATGGCCCTCGAACACGCGCTCCTGGTATCGCTGACCGAACGCGCCAGTTCGGGCTACGACCTGGCCCAGCGGTTCGACAAATCCATCGGCTTCTTCTGGCACGCCACCCACCAGCAGATCTATCGCGTCCTCAAGCGCATGGACGAGCAGGGCTGGGTGATCGCCGAGACCGTGCCGCAGGACGGCCGCCCGGACAAGAAGGTCTACACCGTCTCCGACGCCGGCCGCGACGAATTGATCCGCTGGATCGCCGAGCCCGCCGACCTGGAACCGCTGCGCAGCGACCTCGGCGTCAAGCTGCGCGCCGCCTCCCTCGGCGATCCGGACGTGATCGTCGCCGAAGTGCAGCGCCACCGCGACCAGCACGCCCACCGCCTCGACCTGTACCGCGCCTTCGAGAAGAAGGACTACCCCGCGCCGGCCGACCTCACCGGCCCGAAACTGCACCAGTACCTCGTCCTGCGCGGCGGCATCCGCGTCGAGGAGGGGTTCATCGACTGGTGCGACGAAGTACTCGACGCCCTGAAACGCGACACAGCCCGGTCGCAGGCGTCCGACCCGAAAGGCACTCGCCGATGAGCGCGTACCCGCACCTGTTCGAACCCCTGGACCTCGGCTTCACCACCCTGCGCAACCGGGTGGTCATGGGCTCCATGCACACCGGCCTCGAGGATCGCGCCTGGCACACCAACCGGCTCGCCGCCTACTTCGCCGAACGCGCGAAAGGCGGTGTGGGCCTGATCATCACCGGCGGCTACGCCCCCAACCGCACCGGCTGGCTGCTGCCCTTCGGCGCGAAGCTGACCAACAAGACCGAGGCCTACCGGCACCGCGCCATCACCAAGGCGGTGCACGCCGAGGGCGGCAAGATCGCGCTGCAGATCCTGCACGCGGGCCGCTACTCCTACATGCCGACCAGCGTCTCCGCCTCGGCCATCAAGGCACCGATCAATCCGTTCAAGCCGCGCGCGCTGTCCGGCAAGGGCATCGAGAGCACCATCGACGATTACGCGCGCACCGCCGCCCTGGCCAAGTTCGCGGGGTACGACGGCGTCGAGATCATGGGCGGTGAAGGCTATTTCATCAACCAGTTCCTCGCCGAGCGCACCAACAAGCGCAAGGACAAGTGGGGCGGCTCGCCGGAGAACCGCCGCCGCATCGCCGGGGAGATCGTGCGCCGGGTCCGCAAGGCGGTAGGCCCGGACTTCATCATCGTGTTCCGGCTCTCCATGGCCGATTTCGTGGAGAAGGGCCAGACCTGGGACGAGATCGCCGCCGTCGCCAAGGATGTGGAGGCCGCCGGGGCCACCATCATCAACACCGACATCGGCTGGCACGAGGCCCGGGTGCCCACCATCGTCACCTCGGTGCCGCGCGCCGCGTTCGTGGAGTGGACCGCGAAGGTCAAAGACCTCGTGGACATTCCGGTGTGCGCGTCCAACCGCATCAATATGCCCGAGACCGCCGAGGAGATCCTCACCCGCGGCGACTCCGACCTGATCTCGCTGGCCCGTCCGCTGCTCGCCGACCCCGACTGGGCCCGCAAGGCGCAGGACGCGCGCACCGACGAGATCAACACCTGCATCGCCTGCAACCAGGCCTGCCTGGACCACGCCTTCCAGGCCAAAACCGTATCCTGCCTGCTGAATCCGCGCGCCGGACACGAGACCGAGCTGAAGCTGCTGCCCACCCGCCGCACCCGGAGGTTCGCCGTCGTCGGCGCGGGCCCGGCCGGGTTGTCGGCCGCGGTCAGCCTGGCCGAGCGCGGGCACCACGTGGACCTGTTCGAGGCCGACGACAAGGTCGGCGGGCAGTTCGACATCGCCCGCCGCATCCCCGGCAAGGAAGAGTTCAACGAGACCATCCGCTACTTCACCCGGCAGCTCGAAATCACCGGCGTGCGCGTGCATCTGGAGACCCGCGCCACCGCCGAGCAGCTCATCGCGGGCGGCTACGACGAGGTCATCCTGGCCACCGGTGTGAAGCCGCGCATTCCCAATATCCCCGGCATCGACCACCCGAAGGTGCTCACCTACGCCGAACTGGTGCGCGACGGCAAACCGGTCGGCAAGAAGGTGGCCGTGATCGGCGCGGGCGGCATCGGCTTCGACGTCAGCGAATTCCTCACCGTCGAAGGGCATCCCAGCCTCAAGCTCGACGAGTGGAAGGAAGAGTGGGGCGTCTCCGACGACCCGACCGTTCCGGGCTTCGTCACCACCCCCAAGCCCTCCCCCGCCGCCCGCGAAGTGGTACTGCTGCAGCGCAAGTCGTCCGCGTTCGGCAAGGATCTGGGCAAGACCTCCGGCTGGGTGCACCGGGCCGCGGTCAAGGCCAAGGGCGTCGAGCAGATCGGCGGCGTCAACTACGAGCGCATCGACGATCGCGGCCTGCACGTCAGCTTCGGTGAGAAGCGGCAGCGCCCGCAGGTCATCGAATGCGACAACGTGATCCTGTGCGCCGGCCAGGAATCCGTGCGCGACCTGCACGAGCCGCTGCGGACCGCGGGCGTGAAGGTGCACCTCATCGGTGGCGCCGACCTGGCCGCCGAGCTCGATGCCAAGCGCGCCATCAACCAGGGCACCCGCCTGGCGGCGAGCCTGTAATGCCGAACCTCACCCGCCTGGGACTGCCCGGCGACGAGCAGTCCTGGGCGGCGCTGGGTTTCACCGTCACCGACGGCCGCTTCCGCGTCGGGCAGGTCGAATGCGTGCTGGGCGAGGCCGCCTGGGGCTTCGACGGAACCCACGCCGATCCCGCCACCCTGGGCGTGCCCTACCTGGATTCGGCGGCGTCCGAGTCCGGTGCGGCGCATCCCAACGGCGTCACGATCGTCGACCACGTCGTCTACTGGGTTCCCGAATTGGACTCCGCCGTCACCGATCTGACCGCCGTCCTCGGGGTCCCCCCGCGCCGCCGCTTCTTCCCCCGCGGCCCGGAGGGACCCGAGATGGCCTTCTACCGCGTCGGCGAACCCTTCATCGAAGCCGTCACCTCCGGCCTGCCACCCGCCCTGGTCGGCGTCGCCTTCATGACCGCCGACCTGGACGCCGCCGTCGCCGCCATCCGCGCGGCGGGCGGGCCGATCGGCGATCCCAAACCGGCCGTCCAAGGCGGCCGCATCGCGGGAGTGTGGCGCGGCCACGTGAATTGGGGCGTCGCGTTCATGGAGCCGAAGCCGCGGTCCTGACCTCCGCATACCGGCAGCGCTGCCATCCGAAGGCGAAATGACCTATTCGGCAACCGATTCGGATGGTGAGCGCTGTCGCACCCCTCTGACATGATCGCGTAGCACGTGATTCGTTCGATCCGGGGGAGAAAACTCTCTATGTCCCTTACTCGTAAGGCCGCACTGGGCGTCGTGGCCTGCACTGCCGGCGCCCTGCTCACCGGCACCATGGGCACCGCCCACGCCGAGGGCGACCTCTACGGCGCCTTCGCCATCGCCAACCTCGACGACTCCACCCACATCGTGGGCCGCTGGAACTACCCGGACCAGGCCTCGGCGGACGCCGACGCCCTGTCCGAGTGCGGCTACAGCAACTGCTTCATCAAGCTGCGCTGGGTCAACGGCTGCGCCGCCTACTCGCGCCGCGACAACGACCTGTTCTGGGCGGTCGGCGCCACCCGCGCCGAGGCCGAACGCAATGCCCTTGCCGCCGCCGGCCCGGACCCCAACCCGCTGCTGGTGAGCCTGGGCAGCGCCGAGCCGAGCACCGCGACCCTCCGCCACTCGGCCTGCACCGCCAACGCCGGCTAGTCGGAGGACCCGTCGCCGGGCCCCGCACGCCTCTCGCGTCGTGGCCCGGCCACCCGGTTCGGGCGAACATCGGTAGGCTCTCCGCCGTGAGCCTGCCTGCACCCACCGCCGACAATCGTGCCGTCGTGACCGGATCCTCCTCCGGGATCGGGGTCGCCCTCGCCGAAGAGCTTGCCTCGCGGGGCTACTCGCTGATCCTCGTCGCCCGGCGCGGCGATCTGCTGGCCGACCTGGCGCAGCGGCTGACCGAGCGGTACGGCATCACCGCCGAGGTGCGCGCGGTGGACCTGTCCGACCGGGACCAGCGGGCCCCGCTGGCCAAGGAGCTGGCCGCCCGCGACATCGCGATCCTGTGCAACAACGCCGGTGTCGCCACCTTCGGCGCGCTCGCCAAGCTGGACCTGGACTACGAGCGCGACATCATGGAACTGAACGCGGTGGCCGTGCACGACCTGACGCTGGCCGTGCTTCCGGGCATGCTGGAGCGGCGTGCGGGCGGCATCCTGATCACCGGTTCCGCCGCCGGCAATATGCCGATTCCGCACAACACCACCTACTCGGCGAGCAAGGCGTTCACCAACACCTTCTCCGAGTCGCTGCGCGGCGAGCTCAAGGGCACCGGCGTCAATGTCACCCTGCTGGCCCCCGGCCCGGTCCGCACCGACAACCCGGACCAGGAGGAGATGGGCAGCAAGATCCCCGAGTTCATCTGGGTCACCGCCGCCCACACCGCCAAGATCACCATCGACGCGCTCGCCCGCAACAAGATGCGGGTGGTCCCGGGCCTGATCAGCAAGGGCATGAGCATCGCCGGGCAGTTCGGCCCGCGGTCCATCACCTCGGTGGTGGCGGGCGCCGCCTACAAGAAGCTCGGCGGCTGATCAGCAAAACGTCAAGATCGGGCCGGCGCTCGTCAAGAGCCCGTGCCGGACCGGTTCGGACCCCTCGATCAGGCGTAGTCCTGGTGACGGCCCCGCAGAAGAGAAAGCGGGGAGCTCTCACCAGGAGACGCCGTGACGCTGCTCGAGATCTTCCCGTCGCTGCGGGACGGGGGCATGATCCCCCGTCTCGACCCGGCCGTCTGGCCGTGCGACACGCACTACGACGCCGACGGGCGCATCACCGTCGGCGGGGTCGCGCTGGCCGACATCGCCGACCAATACGGCACCCCCACCTACGTCCTCGACGAGACCGAGGTGCGGGACCGCTGCCGCGCCTACCGGACCCGATTCCCGGACGCGGAGATCATCTACGCGGGCAAGGCACTGCTCACCCGCGCGGTCGCCGAATGGATCACCGAGGAGGGCCTGTCCCTGGACGTGTGCTCGGCCGGGGAACTGGCGGTCGCGTTGTCCGGCTGGGCCGATCCGGAGCGAATCGTGCTGCACGGCAACGGGAAACCGTTCGCCGAACTGGAGACCGCGGTGGGCTGCGGGGTCGGGCGCATCGTGGTCGACTCGCTCACCGAGATCACGCTGCTGTCGGCGCTGGCCGTGACACCGCAACGGGTGCTGGTGCGCGTCACCCCCGATATCGACATCGACGGGCATCCGGCGGTCCGCACCGGAGTCACCGATCAGAAGTTCGGCTTCCCGATCGGCGGCACGGCGGTCAAGGAAGTGGTGGATCGCATTGTGCGGCAACCCAATCTGGAACTCACCGGCCTGCACTGCCACATCGGTTCACAGATCCACAACACCTTCCCCTACGGCGAGGCGGTGCGGCGGATGGTCGCCGAGATGGCCCGCATCCGCGACGAATTCGGCGTCACCCTCACCGAATTGGATCTCGGGGGCGGGCACGCGGTCGCCTACCGCGGCGGGGACGCCGAACTGAACCTGGCCGAACTGGCCGACATCATCGAGGACGCCCTCGACGCGGCGTGCGCCCGGCACGGGTTCCCGCGCCCGCGCATCGCCCTGGAACCCGGTCGCGCCATCGTCGCGCGGGCGGGCGTCACGCTGTACCGGGTGCTGTCGATCAAGCACGTCGAGAACGGCCACACCTATGTGACCGTGGACGGCGGCATGAGTGACAACCCGCGCGTCGCCCTCTACGGCGCGCGCTACGACGCCGTGGTCGCCAACCGGCATCCCACCGGCCCCCAGATGACCGCCACCATCGCGGGCCGCCACTGCGAGGCGGGCGACACCCTGGCCCGCGACGTCCGGCTACCCGTCGATCTGCGGCCCGGCGAGGTGCTGGCGGTGCCGTGCACCGGCGCGTACCACCACAGCCTGGCCTCGTCCTACAACGGCATCGGGCGGCCCCCGATCGTCGCGGTCCGCGACGGCGAGTCCCGGGAGCTGGTCCGCCGCGAGACCATCGACGATCTGCTCAGCCGCGATATCGGGCACTGAGCCCGGGACCGGCCTACCGCCGCCGGGTGCCGAAGATGCTGCGGCTGATCTCGCGCCCGGCCACGGTGGCCGCCGACCGCAGGAAGTTCTTGAACGCCGGATTGTTGACGATCTTCTCCGCCATCGAATCCTCCTCCGGCGCCGGCTTGGCCGAGCGCGAGCTCTTGGCCGCCGCGTCCTGATCGGCCTGCTCGGCCGCGGCCTGGATCTTCGCGGTCAGGATCTCGTACGCCGATTCCGCGTCGATGGTCTGGCCGTACTTGCCGTACAGCGTGGACTGCTGTGCGCGGGAACGGATCGCGTCGTCGCCGATGGTGTCCATGAGCGAGCGCGGCGGCTGCATGCGCGCCCACGCCACCGGGGTCGGCGCGCCCTTCTCCGACAGCACCGTCACCACCGCCTCACCGATGCCCAGCGAGGTGAGCGCCTTCTCCAGGTCGTAGGTGGCGGTCTTCGGGTAGGTGCGCACCGTCTTCGACAGCGCCGCCTGATCCTCGGGGGTGAAGGCGCGCAGCGCGTGCTGGACGCGCGCACCCAGCTGGGAGAGCACCGCATTGGGGATGTCGGTGGGCAGCTGGGTGCAGAAGAAGACGCCGACGCCCTTGGAGCGGATCAGCTTCACCGTCTGCTCGACCTGGTTCAGGAACGCCTTGGACGCGCCGTTGAACAGCAGGTGCGCCTCGTCGAAGATGAACACCAGCTTGGGTTTGTCCATATCGCCGACCTCGGGCAGGGTCTGGAACAGGTCGGCCAGCACCCACATCAGGAACGTCGAGAACATCTGCGGCCGCGCGGCCTGCGCGCCCAGCTCGAACAGGGTGATCACGCCCTGACCGCCCGCGCTGCGCATCAGGTCGGCCGGATTCAGTTCCGGCTCACCGAAGAAGGTGTCGCCGCCGTCGGCCTCCAGGTTCACCAGCGCGCGCAGGATCACGCCCGCTGTCTGCGCGGAGACGCCGCCGATGCCCTTGAGATCCTCCTTGCCCTCCGGGCTGGTGAGGTACTGGATGACCGAGCGCAGGTCCTTGAGGTCCAGCAGCGCCAGGCCCTGCTGGTCCGACCAATGGAAGATCAGGCCGAGGGTCGACTCCTGAGTCTCGTTGAGCCCCAGCGCCTTACTGAGCAGGATCGGCCCGAACGAGGTGATCGTCGCCCGGATGGGCACCCCGATCCCGCCGGTGCCGAGGGAGACGAATTCACACGGGAACCCCTGCGGCTTCCAGTCCGCGTCGCCGGTCTCCTGGGCTCGCGTCAGCAGCTTCTCGTTGGATTGTCCCGGTTGCGCCAGCCCGGACAGGTCGCCCTTGATGTCGGCCACCACGACCGGCACGCCCGCCGCCGAGAGCTGCTCGGCGATGCCCTGCACGGTCTTGGTCTTACCGGTGCCGGTGGCCCCCGCGATGAGTCCGTGCCGGTTCATGGTCTTCATCGGGATCCGCACCCGCGCGTCGGGATGCACGGTGCCGCCGACGATCACGGTGCCCAACTCCAGCGCCACCCCGTCCATGGCGTACCCGGCCGCGATCTCCTGGGCGGCGACCTCGTCCTTGCTCGCCGGATCGGCGTCGGCGGCAGCCACTTTCGCCGTGGCCGCGGCCTTGCCGGCCGAATCCGCCGCAGGCGCAGGCGTAGCCGCGGTGGCGGCGTTCTCCGCGGCCTCCTGCGCGGCGGCCTCCTGTTCGGCGGCTTCGGCCGCGGCGGCCGCTTCGGCCGCGATCCGCGCCGCTTCCTCGGCGGCCTTCCGAGCCGCCGCTGCCTTCTCCTGCGGGGTGGTCATCGCGCTTCCTCCGTCTGCCGTGCCGACTGCTCAGAAACTGCCCGACCCACACGCCATCCGCTCGCCGCGCGTGAGATTCGCCCGCAACGATACTGCTCGATCGCACGTCCGAGCGGCCTCGACGCGGGTTGCCTACGGTTAACCAATCGGGTTCGGGCCGCGCGGACGGTCCGACGCAAACCGGGTGGGGTTCGCGCGAAGAGTTAGTGTTTGGCGGTGACCGACAAGTACGTGGTGTGGATGGACTGCGAGATGACCGGGCTGCGGCTCGACAGCGACAAGCTGATCGAGGTGGCCGCGCTCGTCACCGACAGTGACCTCAATATTCTCGGCGAGGGCGTGGACATCGTGATCCACGCCGACGACGCCGCGCTGGCGGCCATGCCGCCGGTGGTGACCGAGATGCACGCCAAGTCGGGGCTCACCGAGGAGGTGCGGCGGTCGGTCGTCACCCTCGAGGAGGCCGAGCAGCAGGTGCTCGACTACATCAAGCAGTACGTGCCGACGCCGCGGACGGTTCCGCTGGCGGGCAATTCGATCGCCACCGATCGCGGGTTCATCGCGCGCGACATGCCCGCGCTGGACGCGCACCTGCACTACCGCATGATCGATGTCAGCTCGATCAAGGAACTGGCCCGGCGCTGGTACCCGCGGATCTATTTCGGCCAGCCCGAGAAGGGGCTCGCGCACCGCGCGCTGGCCGACATCCAGGAGTCCATCCGTGAGCTCCAGTACTACCGCCGCACCGCGTTCGTTGCGGCCCCCGGCCCCTCCACGGCCGAGATCGCCGCTGTCGCCGCCGAATTGACGACCCCCGCGCAGCCGCCCGTAAACCCCTCCTGAACAGCCGATTAGGTACTCACAGCGGCGACACGTTAAGCTCTAGCGCGCCGGAAGTTACCGGCAATGGTGGCTGTAGTTCAGCTGGTAGAGCACCAGGTTGTGATCCTGGGTGTCGCGGGTTCGAGTCCCGTCAGCCACCCTTATCGGCCCAGGCCAGAGAATATTCTCTCGCCTGGGCCGAACTGCGTTGCGGGGCAGGTGACGCCCCTTCGCCGGGTGCGAATCGCTTGCTTGCCAACCAAGTGAAATGCAGTTACTTTGCTTTATCTGTCCGTTGCTGTGGGCTGCATCATAATCGTGCCCCGTTCGGCATGGCTGTGGCTCGATGAGGATTTTGCACTTGACCAGTTCCTGGACAACCGGCCGGGCCGTACTCCTGCCCCGGCTGGCCGTCGCCATGGGCGTCCTGGCCGCCGCGGCATCGGCGGGCACCGCCGAGGCCGAACCGGCCCCCGCACCTGGCCGCCCGCTCGTGGTGCTCGGCGACTCCTACAGCGCGAACCCCTCCTGTGACGTGGTGCTCACCAGATGCGAGAACCCGGACAGCACCGGGCTGCGGGCCTGCCTGCACGGACCCTCCTCGTGGCCCGTCCAGCTGAGCGCCCTGATGGGCGTCGAGGCCGCCGACGTCGTGAACAACTCGTGCTCGAGCGCGTCGATCGACACCGGCCCGGTCACCTCCACCGGTGAGCAGGTGCCCGGCCGCGGCGGCTACACCCTGGCGCAGCTGGCCCTCGACGCCGCGCAGAACGGCGCGTTCGGGCCGCGGACCCGGGTGGTGACCATCCAGCTCGGGTTCAACGACTCCTGGCCCAAGGACGCGACCCTCTCCGCGGATGTGAACAAGGTGTTCACCTGTGTGATCGACCTCGTACACGGCTGTGACGACGCCGCGGTGGCCGAGGGCCGGTGGCCGGACTACACGGCCATCACCGGGACGGCGTACGCCGACCGCGTCCGCAAGGTCGTCGACTATGTGAAGTACTACGCCCCGAACGCGAAGATCGAACTGATCGGCTATCCCGAGATCGCCCCCGAGGGCGCGACCGAGTGGTGCGCGGACATCCTCGGCGTCGTGCACTGGGTCCAGCCGCGGGCCGGAGCCATGGTCGCGTACTGGAACCGGCTGCAGACCGCCCAGCGCGAGGCCGCCGGAATCCTGGGCATCGACTTCATCGACCTGAAGCCCGCGACCGCCGGACACGGCCTGTGCGCCGCCGACCCGTGGTTCAGCAACTTCCTCGATCCCCGGCAGAGCCCGTCCGCCTTGCCTTTCCACCCGTCGCCGCGCGGCGACACGGCCGTGGCCGCCACCATCCACGGCCACATCGCGTCGCACTGACCCGGAGAAGCAATGACGCTCACCATCACCCCTGAATCCGAGGCGACGGCCGCGCCACCGCAGTTCGCGTGGCGCGGTGTCCTATTGGTCTCCGGCCTGATCACGCTGGTCTGGTCGGTCTCGGCGTTCCGGTTCCAGCTGGCGGGCGACGAGCTGTACTACCTGGCGTGCGGTCGCCGCCTCGCGGTCAGTTACGTCGACAACGGCCCGCTGATCCCGCTGATCGCGCGGCTCGCCGACGTGCTCGCGCCCGGATCGGTGATCGCGCTGCGGATCCCCGGATTGCTGCTGCTGATCGCGGTTTCGGCGCTGACCGCCGCGGTCGCCTACGAATGCGGTGCGCGGGAACGGTTCCAGCTCCTCGCCGCCGCGGGTTACGCCGCCTCGCCGTTCATCTTCGCCTACACCGTGCTCGACAGCGTCGCCATCGATGTGGCGTTCCAGGCGTTGATCATCTGGCTGCTGATCCGGTGGGTGCGCACCCGCCGCGACCGCCTGCTCGTCGCCGCGGGCGTGGCGGCGGCGATCGACGTGCAGGACAAGTGGCTGGTGCTGATGCTCGGCGCCTGTGTCGGTGTCGCCATGCTGGTGGCGGGTCCGCGTGAGATCCTGCGCCGCCCGGCCCTGTGGCTGGGCCTGCTGATCATGGCGGCGGCCATGACCCCGGCCCTGCTGTGGCAGGCCTCCCACGATTGGCCGCAGCTGGCCACCAATGCCGCCATCGCGCACGAGACCGCGCAGAGCGATGGCGGCCAGTGGGGCACGGTGATCGCGATCCTGGTGGTCACCGGATTCCTCGGCGGCGGCCTGGGCGTGCTGGGCCTGTACGGCCTGGCCCGGGATCCGAAGCTGCGCCCGTACCGCTTCGTGCTCGTCGCGGCGCTGCTGATGGTGGTGCTGGTGGTCGCGAGCCACGGCCGGTCCTATTACGTCGCCGGGATCATTCCCGCGATCTTCGGTGCGGGCGCGGTGGTGCTGTCGGGATTGTTCGACACCGCGGGTCCGCGTCCGGCGGCCGTGCTGCGGCGCGTGTTCACCGGATTGACCGTTCTCACCGCCGTTTTGATGGCAGCCCTGGCCACGCTCCCCTACCCGAAGAGCTGGATCGACGTCCCCAACACCAGCAAGCTGGGCTTCCTGCAGCACTACGGCAACGACGACTGGGCGGACCTGGCCGACGCCGTGGAGAGGGTGGCGGCCGGTCTGCCGCCCGAGGAGCGGGCCGCGACCGCGGTGGTCGCGGAGGCCTACAACGAGGCCGGTGCGCTCGACCACTACGGCAAGTTCCAGTCGATTCCACCGGCGTACAGCCCGAATCGCGGTTTCGCCGTGTGGGGTCCGCCGCCGGACTCCGCCACGACCATCCTGTGGGTCGGGTACAACGACAGTCCGGAACAGCGGGCGTTCCTCGCGAACTTCGGGCAGAAAACCCAAGCGCTGCAGATGATCGACGAGCTCGGCATCGCCGGCCAGAACCATCACGTGAACATCTGGATCCTGCGCGAGCCGCTGGTCCCGCTGTCGGTGGCCTGGCCGAAGCTGACCTACATGATCGTTCCTCCGGCCTCGTGAGAACTCTGTCGGCCTGGTGAGAACACTGTCGGTCTCATGAGCAACACTGTCGGTCTAGCGCAACGTTTCCGCTGGGGAGGATTTGCATGTTGAGTTTCACGACCAAGGGCGCGTCGCTGCGGCTGGCCGCCGCCGCCGCGGTGCTCGCCGCCGCGGGTTCGGTGGGCGTCGCCGCGGCCGACGAACCGGCCCCGGCGCAGGGTCGCACCCTTGTCGTACTCGGCGATTCGTTCGCCGCGAACCCGGCCTGCGACGGGGTCCTGGTCAAATGCGACGGCAACAACGACGCCGCGTCGCACGAGTGCCTGCACCGCGACACCTCGTGGCCGGTCCAGCTGAGCGCGCTGATGGGTGTCCCCGCAGCCGATTTCGAGAACGCGACCTGCACCAACGCCTCCATCGACAGCGGCCCGGTCACCTCGACCGGCAAGGAGATCCCCGGCCGTGACGGCTACACCCTGTCGCAGCTGGCGATCAAGGCGAGCAAGAACGGCGCGTTCGGCCCGCGCACCCAGGTGGTCGCGATCCAGCTGGGCGCCAACGACTCCTGGCCGCGCGACTCCACCAATGTCGCCGATGCCCCCAGCCAGCTGCGCTGCGCGCTGAACATGAGCCAGGGCTGCGACGCCGACGCCGTCGACAAGGAGCACTGGCCCGAGCTCGACACCATCACCGGCGCCGCCTACGCCGACCGCATCCGCAAGGTCGTCGAGTACGTGAAGTACTACGCCCCCAACGCGAAGATCCAGCTCGTCGGCTATCCCGAACTGGCCCCGGTCAATTCGAACACCTGGTGCCTCGACGTCCTCGGCACCTTCCGCTACATCCAGCCTCGGGGCGGCGCCGTCAACGCCTTCTGGAACCGCCTCGACGACGCCGAACGCGATGCGGCCCAGATCCTCTCGATCGACTTCGTCGACGCCCGCGTCCCCACCGCCGGACACGGCCTGTGCGCCCCCGACCCGTGGGTCCTGGCCGCCCTCGACCCGAAGGTGAACCTGGTCGGCCTCCCCTTCCACCCGACACCGCGCGGCGACACCGCCGTGGCCGCCGAGGTCTACAGCCACCTCGGCCGCTGACCCGGTAGCGGACGGTTCAGCCCGCCACGACCGGTCGTGGCGGGACGCCGACGTATTCGCTCAGCGGCCGGATCAGGGCGTTGGATTCGCTCTGCTCGATGATGTGGGCGGCCCAGCCGGTGACGCGGCTCATCACGAAGATCGGGGTGAACGCCTCGATGTCGAAGCCCAGCAGGTAGTAGGCGGGACCGGTGGGGAAATCGAGGTTGGGTGCGATTCCGGTGGCCTCGCGCATGGCTCGTTCGAGGACGTCGTACATCCGTATCCACGTGCCGCCGTCGGTCGCGGCGGCGATGTCGAGCAGGGCTTTCCGCATGGTCGGCACCCGGGAGTCGCCGTTCTTGTAGACCCGGTGGCCGAAGCCCATCACCTTTTCCTTGCTCGACAGCTTGTTCCGGAGCCAGGCCTCGGCCAGGGCGGGGTCGCCGATCTCGAGCATGTCGTGCATGACCGCCTCGTTCGCCCCGCCGTGCAGGGGACCTTTGAGCGCACCGATGGCGGCGGTGACCGCGCTGTAGATGTCGGAGCGGGTGGAGGTGACCACGCGGGCGGCGAAGGTGGAGGCGTTGAAACTGTGCTCCGCGTACAGGATCAGCGAGATCTCGAACGCCTTGACCAGCTCCGGAGCGGGCACTGTGCCGAAGCACATGTTCAGGAAGTTCTCCGCGAAACCCAGATGCGAGTGCGGTGTGACCGGATCCAGACCGTGACGTCGGCGATGGTCGGCGGCGACGATGGTCGGTAGCACCGCCATCATGCGTAAGGCCTTGGCGCGGTTGGCCTTCGGCGAGCTGTCGTCCTCGGCCGGATCCTCGGCGCCGAGATAGCTGATCGCGGTGCGCACCACGTCCATCGGATGGCAGTTCTCGGGCAGCTTGGCCACCAGTGCCAGCAGCGACCGGTCGGCCCGCCGGGACGCCCGTTCCCGCTGCTGGAACTCCGCCAGCTGGATGTGGGTGGGAAGTTCGCCGTACCACAGCAGGTAGGCGACCTGTTCGAACGTGCAGTGGGCCGCCAGATCCTGGACCGCGTAGCCGCGATAGGTCAGCGAGTTGGTTTCCGGTATCACCTTGGAGATCGCGGTGGTGTCGACGACGACGCCGGCGAGACCCCGGTGGATGGTCTGGATCTCCGTCATCACTGGTTCCTTCCCAGGGTGAAATTGAAGATGTCGGAATCGAATTCGTTGTAGCGCTCGTAGTCGAGGAGCTCGTAGAGGCGGCTGCGGTGCTGCATACGGTCCAGCAGTCCGGACTGGGTGCCGGTGGCCGCGATCTCCCGCAGCCCGGTCTCGGCGGCGAACATGGCCAGCCGCAGCGTGGTGACCGGGTAGATGACGGCGTTGTAGCCGATCGATTCCAGCGTGGACGCCGGAATCAGGTCGGACTTGCCGAACTCGGTCATATTGGCCAGCAGGGGAATCGAGACGGCGGACCGGAACTGCTCGAAGTCGGCCGGGGTGCGCAGCGCCTCGGTGAAGATCAGGTCCGCGCCGGCGTCGGCGTAGGCGCGGGCCCGGTCGACGGCGGCGTCGAGGCCCTCGATCCCGGCCGCGTCGGTGCGCGCGCAGATCACGAGATTCGGGTCGCGCCGGGCGGATACGGCCGCGCGCAGGCGGCGCACCATCTCCTCGACCGGAACCACCGCCTTGCCGTCGAGGTGGCCGCAGCGCTTCGGATTGACCTGATCCTCGAGGTGCAGCCCGGCGATCCCGGCGTCCTCCAGGACGGTGACGGTGCGCGCGGCGCTCATCGGCTCACCGAATCCGGTGTCGGCGTCGACGAGGACGGGCAGGTCGGTGACCCGTGCGATCTGCTGCCCGCGCCCGGACACCTCGGTCAGGGTGGTCAGCCCGATATCGGGCAGCCCCAGATCGGCGGACAGCACCGCGCCCGAGACGTAGACCCCTTCGAAGCCGATCTCCTGGATCAGCTTGGCCACCAAGGGATTGAACGCCCCCGGGAACCGCTGGATCGTGCCCGAGGTCAGACCCGCCCGGAACGCGGCGCGCTTGTCGGCGGCCGAGGTGGCCGCCGCGATCAGGCCGGTCACCGGAACAGCCCCTGCGGCGAGCGGGGCGCGCGGGCGAGCACGTCGGCAGACACGGTGACGGTGAGCTCCGACAGCTCACCGGCGGACAGTTCGCCCGCGCGCTGGACCACCGCCAGGAAGCGGTCCTGCTCGGCGGGTTCCACGACGCCTTCGGCGAGGGTGCGGAACTTCGCGATGTACTGGTCGCGGTCGAACGGCCGCGCGCCCAGCGGGTGCGCGTCGGCGACCGCCAGTTCGTCCACGATGACTTCGCCGCTCCGCAAGGTGATCTCGGCGCGCGCCCCGAACGCCTTCTCGCTCGGGTCGGTGGAGTGGTAGCGCCGCGTCCATTCCGGATCCTCGGCGGTGGAGATCTTGTTCCACAGCGCGATGGTGTCCGGGCGTCGCGCGCGCTCGGGCGCGTAGGAGCGCTCGTGATGCCAGGCGCCGTCCTGGAGGGCGACCGCGAAGATGTACATGATCGAGTGGTCGAGGGTCTCCCGGGAAGCGCCGGGGTCGAACTTCTGTGGATCGCCCGACCCGGTGCCGATCACGTAGTGGGTGTGGTGGCTGGTGTGCAGCACGATCGTGGCGATCTGATCCAGGTCGCCGATCCGCTCGCGCATCCGGCACGCGAGGTCGATGGGGGCTTGGCTCTGGTACTCGGCCGAGTGCTCCTTGGTGTAGGTGTCGAGGATGCCGCGCTTGGGTTCGCCGGGGCCGGGCAGCGGCACCGAGTACTCCGTGTCCGGACCGCCCAGCAGCCAGGCGATCACGCCATCCTCGCCCTCCCAGATCGGCGCCGGCGCGCCCTCGCCGCGCATGGCCCGATCCACCGCTTCCACGGCCATCTTCCCGGCGAAGGCGGGGGCGTAGGCCTTCCAGCTGGAGATCTCGCCCTTGCGGGACTGCCGGGTGGCGGTCGTGGTGTGCAGGGCCTGGCCGATGGCCTGGTAGACGGTCTCGGTGTCCAGGCCGAGCAGCGTGCCGATCCCGGCGGCAGCCGACGGGCCCAGGTGCGCGACATGGTCGATCTTGTGCTCGTGCAGGCAGATCGCGCGGACCAGATCGACCTGGATCTCGTAACCCGTTGCCAGACCGCGGATCAGGTCCCGGCCGCTGCGCCCGGTGTGCTGGGCGACGGCGAGGATCGGCGGGATGTTGTCGCCCGGGTGCGAGTACTCCGCGGCCAGGAAGGTGTCGTGGAAGTCCAGCTCGCGCACCGCGACTCCATTGGCCCAGGCCGCCCATTCCGGCGAGTAGGAGCCTGGCGCGCCGAAGACGGTCGCGCCCGGTGCGTACGGATGCGCCAGGGCCTGGGCGCGGGCATTGGCGACCGGACGCCGGGTGAGGGAGGCCGCCGCGACCGCCGCGTTGTCGATGAGCCGATTGACGATCATCCGCTCGACCTCGGGGGCGACCTCCACCGGATCGGCGGCGACCTCGGCGATGCGCCAGGCGAGGTGTTCCGCGCGGGGGAAGCGCTCCGCGGAGCGGTGGGTGCGGACCAGATGATTCTTCATATTTCGCACCGTACACAGCGGTTTCGAGCCCGGAAATCCCTTGCAAAAGCCTATTTTTGCGGAATCGAAGCACGAATTCGGTGAAAGTTGTGAAAGCTGGAATTGCTAGATTGAGCGCATGCAGAAGATGTACGCGGGCGCGCGCCTGCGCGCCTTGCGAGAGCGGCGTGGCCTGTCGCAGTCCGCGCTGGCCAAGACGCTCGAACTCTCGGTCAGCTACATCAATCAGCTCGAGCACGACCAGCGCCCGCTGACCGTGCCGGTGCTGCTGCGCCTGAACGCCCGCTTCGACCTGGACATGGGCTTCTTCGCCGCCGACACCGACGCCCGGCTGATCGCCGACCTGCAGGACGTGTTCGCCGAGGATCCCGAGGGCGCCGACATCACCACCGCCGAGATCGACGACCTGGTGGCCCGGGTGCCGGCGGCCGCGCGGGTGCTGGTCGGCCTGCACCGTCGCCTGCGCGGCGCCACCGAGCAGATGGAACGCGTCTCCGCCGGAATCGACGGCGACGCGGGCGAATCCGCCGCCGCCATGCCGTACGAGGACGTCCGCGACTACTTCTACGACCGGCGCAACCACATCCCCGAGCTCGACACCGCGGCCGAGCAGCTGTTCGACCGCAATGGCCTGAGTCTGGGCGGGCTCGACCTGCAGCTGACCCGGTTGCTGCGCGATCAGCACGGCATCGCGGTCCTCATCCGCACCGACGATCCCAGCGATCCGGGCCCCAAACGGGTTTTCGACCCCGACAGCCGCGTGCTGACCCTGGCGCGGCGGCTCACCGCCGGTCAGCGCGCCTTCCAATTGGCCACGCAGCTCGCGTTTCTCACCCAGGCCGAGGTGATCGCCGATCTGATCGACGCGACCGACACCATGCCCGAGAATTCGCGCGGCCTGCTGCGCACCGGGCTCGCCAACTATTTCGCCGGAGCCCTGATCCTGCCCTACACCCGCTTCTGGGACGCGGCCGAATCCCTGCGCTACGACATCGAACTGCTGGCCGCCACCTTCGAGGTCGGCTTCGAGACCGTCTGCCACCGCCTGTCGACCCTGCAGCGGCCCGGCAAGCGCGGGGTGCCATTCTTCTTCGTGCGCACCGATCGCGCCGGGAACATCTCGAAACGCCAGTCCGCCACCGCGTTCCACTTCTCCCGGGTGGGCGGCAGCTGCCCGCTGTGGGTGGTGCACGACGCGTTCTCCACACCGGGCAGCATCCGCACCCAGATCGCCCGCATGCCCGACGGCCGCAACTACCTGTGGCTGGCGCGCACCACCGACGAGAAGACGCCCGGATACCTGTCCCCCACCCGGGATTTCGCCATCGGGCTGGGCTGCGACCTGACCTACGCGGACAAGCTGGTGTACTCGCACGCCCTGCCCGTCGACGACCCGCGCACGGCGGTGCCGATCGGCGCGGGCTGCAAGGTCTGCGAGCGCACCGACTGCGCACAGCGCGCGTTCCCGCAGCTGGGACGCCCGATCCGGGTGGACGACAACAGTTCCCGGACCATCCCTTACGCGCCGATCATCTGACCGGACGGCCGGGGCGCACCGCGTTTGTTCGCATGGACCACGGCGCGACACGCCCCGGTTCTCGGCTACCGCAACGCGTGCGCGGCGGCCACGAGATTGCGCAGCGACTCGGTCACCTCGGCGGTGCCCCGCGTCTTGAGACCGCAGTCGGGGTTGACCCAGAGCCGGTCGGCCGGAACCGCTTTCAGTGCCCGGGCCAGCGCCTCCTCGATCTCCCGGACGCCGGGCACGCGCGGCGAGTGGATGTCGTACACGCCCGGCCCCACACCCAGGTCGAAGCCCGCCGCGGTGAGGTCGTCGAGCACCTCCATGTGCGAGCGCGCCGCCTCGATCGAGGTGACGTCGGCGTCCAATCCCGCTATCGCGCCGATGATCTCACCGAATTCCGAATAGCAGAGGTGGGTGTGGATCTGGGTGCCGTCGGCGACCCCGGAGGTCGCCAGCCGGAACGCCGCCACCGCCCATTCCAGGTATGCGGGCTGATCGGCGCGGCGCAGCGGCAGCAGCTCCCGCAGGGCCGGTTCGTCCACCTGGATGATGGCGGTCCCGGCCGCCTCCAGGTCCACCGTCTCGTCCCGGATCGCCAGCGCGAGCTGGCGCGCGGTGGCGGCGAGCGGCTGGTCGTCACGGACGTAGGACCACGCCAGGATGGTGACCGGCCCGGTGAGCATGCCCTTGACCGGTTTGCCGGTCAGCGACTGCGCGTAGGTGATCCAGTCGACGGTCATGGCCGCCGGTCGGGCCACGTCGCCGAACAGGATCGGCGGTCGCACGCACCGGGTGCCGTAGGACTGCACCCACCCGTTCGCGGTGGCCGCGAAACCGTCCAGCTGCTCGGCGAAGTACTGCACCATGTCATTGCGTTCGGGCTCGCCGTGCACCAGCACATCGAGACCGATCTCCTCCTGCAGCGCAATGACTTCGGCGATCTCGGCGCGCATGCGAGCGTCGTACTCGGCCCGGTCGATCTCGCCGCGGCGCAGGGCGGCGCGCGCCACCCGGATGCGGCCGGTCTGCGGGTAGGAACCGATGGTCGTGGTCGGCAGCGGCGGCAGGTCCAGCCGCTCCCGCTGCGACCGCCGTCGCTCCGCCGCGGGCGCCCGGCGCACGGCCGCCGCGTCCAGCGCGGCCAGCCGGTCACGCACCGCCGGGTCGCGCAGTCGCGCGTCGGATCGCCGGTCCAGCACCGCCGTTCGCGCGATCTCCAGCCGCTCCACGGCCGCGTCCTGCCCCTCATGCAGGACGGTGGCCAGCAGCCGGATCTCGGCGATCTTCTCGGTCCCGAACGCCAGCCAGGACCGCAGGCGCGGCTCCAGCTCCGGCTCGGCGGCGAGGCTGTACGGAACATGCAGCAGCGAGCAGGAACTCGACACCGCCACCGGCGCGCCACCTGCGGCGAGCGCGGCCAGCCCGGTCAGCGCCCGATCGGGATCGGTGCGCCACACGTTGTACCCGTCGACGACGCCCGCGACGAGCAACGTCCCGGAAAGCCGCTGCGCCGCAGCGATATCCGCGTCTCCACCCGACACCAGATCGACGGCGAGGCCCTCGATCCCGGAGTCCGCCAGCGCCGGCAGCGCCGCGCCCAGCCGGCCGAAGTACGAGGCCACCAGCAGATCGGGCCGCGCGGCGACCGAGGCCAGCCGCTGATACGCCGAACGCACCAGCGCCAGTTCGGTGTCCGTCAGGTCGGTGACCAGCACCGGCTCGTCGAGCTGCACCCAGCGCGCACCCGCGGCCGCCAGCAGGCCCAGCAGCCGCTCGTACAGCGGCAGCAGGTCGGGCAGCCGATCCAGCAGCTCGCTGCCGTCCACCGACTTGGCCAGCTTCAGGAAGGTGACCGGTCCGATGATGACCGGCCGGGCCGGAATGCCCAGTGCCAGGGCCTCTTCCAGTTCGGCGAGCGGCTTGTCCGGGTGCAGGTCGAACCGGGTCGAGGCCGAGAGCTCGGGCACCAGATAGTGGTAGTTGGTGTCGAACCACTTGGTCATCTCGAGCGGCGCGATATCGGCGGTGCCGCGGGCGGCCGCGAAGTAGCGGTCCAGGTCGTCGGCGATGCCGTGCACCCGTGCCGGCAGCGCGCCCAGCAGCACCGCGGTGTCGAGCATCTGGTCGTAGTAGGAGAAGGTGCCCACCGGAACCGAGTCCAGTCCGGCGGCGTGCACCGCCAGGAGTTGCGTGGCGCGCAGGCCACCGGCGAGGCCGTGGAGCGCGGCGGCGTCGATCCGCCCCGCCCAGTACGCCTCGATCGCGCGTTTCAGTTCCCGGTTCGGTCCGATGCGGGGCAGCCCCAGCACCGTGGCGGTGAAAGTGTTGTCAGGGTTCAACATTGATGAACTCCACGGTCAGCAGTGATGACCGCCGCCCAATATGAGCGCACGCTGATGGAGCCCATGCATCGACCGTGCCCGGATCCGATCGGCGTAGCGCCCAGTCCACGAGGCGACGACCGCCGGATACGGCGTATCCGGCACGACGGGCAGGTCTTCGGACTCATGGGCATCGACCCGATACTCGGGCCGGCCCCGGCACGAGACCGAGGCGGACCTACCGGCCGTCGCTTCCCAGGCATGCGCCCAGTGCTGATGACGGCGTTCGTTCCCATTCACCGCTGCGGGACAGTCCCGGATTCCCACCGGGTTCCCTCTCACCCGGCGGCGCGCGAGCGCGGCGGCGGGCTTCGACGCCGTCGAATGGGTCAGGGGCTCCTCGACTCCACCTCCGGCGAACCAGTTGCGTTGGCGAATATAGCCCAGCGACAGCGCGATCCCCGCACGCGCGGCGTCGTCCCATCAGGTGGTCGACCCGGGCAGGCGGATTGACCAGCGGCGATGCGCTTTCGTATGGTTGATCGACGATGTCATGAGGAATCCGGTGCAATGCCGGAACGGTCGCGCCACTGTGAGCAGCCCGGTCTCCCCGCGAGACGGATGCGAGTCAGACCCTCACATCGTCGGTTCGATCGGCAACGGGGACGCGGAATCCCCCTGACTCAAAGGAGTCCTTCGTGGCTACCTCTTTCGCTCCTCGCTCCGGTCTCGGCAGCGGTGCGCTCGCGATCCCGTCCACCGCCCTGTGGCTGGTCGGCACCACCCTGCTGGCCCTGCTGGCCATCTACTTCATCGGCATCGATCAGGGTGCGGTGTCGGTGTTCGGCAGCGACATGCACGTGCACGAGTTCGTGCACGACGGCCGCCATTTCCTCGGTTTCCCCTGCCACTAGCACCGGGAATCGAGTAACCACAATGGAAAAGCGAATCATCGGCCGAGGAGTCCTGCTGGGGGCGCTCGGCGGATCGCTGGCGTTCGTCTTCGCCCGGATCCTGTCCGAGCCGATCATCGACCGCGCCATCGCCTACGAGGGCGGCCGCGACGACGCGCAGATGGCGCTCGACAAGGCCGCCGGCAAGCCCATGGACATGGACCACGGGGCGGAGCTGTTCACCCGCGCGCAGCAGCAGAATGTCGGTCTCGGCTTCGGCGTGATCGTGTTCGGCGCGGCGCTGGGCGCGCTGTTCGCGGTCGTCTACTTCCTGGCGCTGCGCAAGGCCGGGAAGATCTCGCCGCGGAATCTGGCGCTGCTGGTGTCGGGCGGCATGTTCCTGGCGCTGTACGCGGTGCCGTTCCTGAAGTACCCGGCCAACCCGCCGTCCGTCGGGAATCCGGACACGATCGAGGAGCGCACGGCCCTGTACGTGGGCCTGATCGCGATCACCGCGGTCGCGCTGGTGGCCGCGATCTGGCTGGGCCGCAGGCTGACCGCGCGCCTGGACAACTGGACCGCTTCGGTCGCCGCCGCGGCGGGTTTCGTGGTGGTGATGGGCGCGCTGCTGGCGCTGCTGCCGTCGTTCTCCGAAGCGCCGGAGCCGCTGCAGGACGCGTCGGGCACGATCGTCTTCCCGGGCTTCCCCGCCGACGACCTGTACCACTTCCGGCTGTACGCGTTCGCCGCCCAGCTCATGGTGTGGGCGGTCATCGGGGTCGGCTTCGCCTGGCTGGCGCCGCGCCTGCTCGGCGACCGCTCCCCGGCGGCGCCCGCCGTGGCGGCATGAGCGCGGTCACCCGTCTCACCCTGGTGACGCATGCGATCACCGATGCCGTGCAGTCCGCTCGCTTCCCGGCCGACGAACCGCTCAACCCGCTCGGGTCGCGGTCGGCCGACGAGGCGGGCGGGCTGCCCGGCCCGGCGCCCGCCACGGTGCTCCACGCACCGGAGCTGCGGGCCGAACAGACCTGCTGGGCCCTGGGATTCACCGGGACCCTGGAGCCCGCGCTGCGCGATCTGGACCACGGCGACTGGGCCGGGAAGGCGATGGACGACCTCGCGCCCGAGCAGCTCATGGGCTGGCTCACCGATCCGGGCTTCCGCGAGCACGGCGGCGAATCGATCACCGGGTTGATCGACCGCGTCGGCGACTGGCTGCACGGCCTGGCCGGGCGCGGCGACCGGATCGTCGCGGTGACGCACCCCGCGATCGTCCGGGCCGCGGTCCTGCGCACCCTGAACGCTCCCCCGGAGTCGTTCTGGCGCCTCGACATTCCGCCGCTGAGCGCCACCACCCTGAACCACCGCGCCCCGGCGTGGACGCTGCGCGCGACCGCGCTCGAGTTGGCGTCCTGAATCAGCCCGAGCCGGCGTCCTGAACCGTCAGGCGTGCGGCGGGAACTGGCCGTCCGCTGTCACCTTGGTGCCGTTGAGGGTGAAGGTGACGACGCTGGGACCGCCCTGCGGGCAGCACATCGGATCACTTCCGTTGAGCCACCGGTAGGTCAGCGACAGCGAGTTCCGCGTCTTGCCGGTGACCTGCGTGTACATGTACGGGTCCGAGGTGGCGGTGCCGAGATAGGTGCCGCCGGTGAAGAACAGCACGTGCGTATACGGGTGATTGGTGTTGGAGTTCACCATCATCCACGAGAGCACACCGTCACAGCCCGAGGCCAGCTCCGCCTCCCCCGCCTGACCGATCTGCCAGCCGCCCACCGGCGGCGGGGACAGCCGCGCGATGGCGGCCCGGGCCAGATCGGAGTTGATGTCGAAGCACAGCCCGTGCCCGCTCCCGGCGGGTGCGGTGCCCGGCTGCTGCGGCGCGGGACTCCCCGCCGCGGTGGTGGCCGGGCCGCCGGGGACGGTCGCCACCGGACCGGCGGGGCTGGTCGTCACCGGGCCGGTCGACGACCCCGGATCGCACGCGGTGGTCACCGCCACGACGGCGGCCGCCATCGCGAGCAGAGCCGCTGACCTGTTCTTCATGAGTCCTCCCCGAGCACGTGTCACGCCCTCATCATCGGCCGCGTGAGCAGCGGCGTTATCGAGAACCGCTGTGCGAGAATGCGGCATGAGCATCAAGATCGACGCGCTCGATTCCGCGCTGCTCCGGGAACTGGCGGCCGATCCGCGGGTGCCGATCCTGGAGTTGGCGCAACGGCTCGGGATCGCGCGGAACACGGTGCAGGCGCGGATGAAACGGCTGGAGGCGGCCGGGGTGGTCCGGGGGTATCCGCCGGACGTGGATCTCGAGGCCATCGGTTTCGCGGTGCACGCATTCCTCGGCATCGAACTGGACCAGAACAAGATGAACGACATCGTGGAGTCGTTGCGCGCGTTCCCGAACGTGCTCGAGGTGCACGCCACCACCGGGCGCGGCGACCTGCTGGTCCGGGTGGCGGCCCGGTCACAGCCGGATCTGCTCGGCGTCATCCAGCGGGTGCACGCCATCACCGGCGTCAAGCACACCGAGACCATGCTGGCGCTGGCGACGCCCATCGAATACCGGTCGCTGCCGCTCGTCGAGCATCTGACCAGTCACCCGGCCCCCGACTGACCAGAATGCTGCGCAGGTCACAGTGTTCCAGATCACTTTTGATCAGTCTGATCAACTTTTCGCGCGACTGTTGACACAGATCACCCTTCACGGCAGATTTCGCAGCACCGATCGCTTGGTCCCTTCGTTGCAGCTCACAATCTGAGCTGTGGAGAGTGTGGTGACTGTTCATGACCGACGTTGCCTGCGCGCCTGCACCACAGGCCGAACCGGCTACGCCCTACGACCTCGCCGACCGCTACCGGTCGGGTGCGGGTCCGGTCCTTCTCACCGGCGTGCAGGCCATCGCCCGCCTGCTGGTGGAACAGCATGTGCGGGATATGCGCGCCGGTCACCGGGTCGCGACCTTCGTGTCCGGGTATCAGGGCAGCCCGCTGGGCGGCGTCGACAAGATGCTGCTGGGCATGCCGACCGTGCTGACCGAACACGACATCGCCTTCGTGCCCGGCTTCAACGAGGAGCTCGCGGCCACCGCGGTGTGGGGTAGCCAGGCCGACCTGCCCGCCGGGACGCCGACCCACGACGGCGTGGTCGGCGTCTGGTACGGCAAGGGCCCCGGCGTGGACCGGGCCACCGACGCCATCCGGCACGCGAACATGTACGGGGTGAATCCGCGCGGCGGCGTGCTGCTGCTGGTCGGCGACGACCCGGCCTCGAAGTCCTCGACCGTGCCCGCGGTGAGCGAACGATCCCTGGCCGCCATGGGTGTGCCGGTGCTGTTCCCGCGCAATGCCCGCGAGATCATCACCATGGGGATGCAGGGCATCGCGCTGTCGCGGGCCTCGGGGTGCATCGTGGCGCTGAAGATCGTGGCCGATGTCGCCGACGGGGCCTGGACGGTGGACGGCTCGGTCGCGAACCTGCCCATCGCGGTGCCCGAAGTGCAGTGGGAGGGCAAGACTTTCGCCTACCGGCAGCGGCCCATGGCGGCCCCCGCCGACAGCGTGCTCGCCGAGGCCGATCTGTACGGGCCGCGCTGGGCCACCGTGCGCGCCTTCGGGTCCGCCAATGACCTCGATGTCATCGAGGTCGATCCGATCCACGCGCGGATCGGGATCGCGGCCACCGGCACCACCTTCGACGCGGTCCGGCAGGGTCTGCACGATCTCGGCGTCGACGAGGCGGCCATGCACCGGGCGGGGATCCGCCTGCTGCGCATCGGCATGCCGTATCCCGTTGGCGCGCAGCGGGTCACGGAGTTCGCGCGCGGCCTGGAACAGATCATCGTGGTGGAGGACAAGACCGCCTTCGTCGAGACCCAGATCCGCGAGATCCTGTACGGCGCCGCCGACGCCCCGCGCATCCTCGGCAAGCTGGACGGGAACGGGCTGCCGCTCATGCCGTTCGACGGCGAGCTGACCGCCGGCCGCCTGCTCGGCCCGCTGCGCCGCGTGCTGCGCGAGCACGTCGAGCTGAAGAAGGCTCCGCCGCCGGCGCTTTCGCTGGAGGTGCTGTCCGCCAAGCGCACCCCGTACTTCTGCAGCGGCTGCCCGCACAACCGCTCCACCGCGCTGCCCGAGGGGTCCATCGGCGGCGGCGGCATCGGCTGCCACACCCTGGTCACCCTGTCCGGGCGCGGCGACAGCGCGGTCACCGGCCTCACCCAGATGGGTGGCGAGGGCAGCCAGTGGATCGGGCAGGCCCCGTTCACCGATGTGCCGCACCTGTTCCAGAACATCGGCGACGGCACCTTCTTCCACTCCGGGCAGCTGGCCGTGCAGGCGTGCGTGGCGGCGGGGGTGAACATCACCTACAAGCTGCTCTACAACGAGGTCGTCGCCATGACCGGCGCGCAGGACGTGGAGGGCGGGCTGACGGTCGCCAAGCTCACCCACAAGCTGACCATGGAAGGGGTCGCGCAGATCATCATCTGCGCCGACGATCCCAAGCGGCACAACAAGAAGACGCTCGCCAAGGGCACGCTGCTGTGGCATCGCGACCGGCTCGACGAAGCACAGAAACTGCTGCGCGAGGTCAAGGGCGTGACCGTGCTGATCTACGACCAGCATTGTGCCGCCGACGCGCGCCGGCAGCGCAAGCGCGGCACGCTACCGGCGCGCACTACGCGCGTGGTGATCAACGAGGCGGTGTGTGAGGGCTGCGGCGACTGCGGCACCAAGTCCAACTGCCTGTCGGTGCAGCCGGTGGAGACCGAGTTCGGGCGCAAGACGCGCATCGACCAGACCTCGTGCAATACCGACTACAGCTGCCTGGACGGGGACTGCCCGTCCTTCGTGACGGTGGAGCTGCGGCCGGATGCCAAGGGCGGCAAGGGTTCCCGGCGCGTCCGCGGCCTGCGCCGCAAGCCCGCCGAACCGCCGGCCGTGGCCGATCCCGGTCTCGGCGCTCCGCCGGGCACGCAGAACGTGCTCATCGCGGGCATCGGGGGCACCGGCATCGTGACGGTCAACCAGGTGCTGGCCACGGCCGCGCTGCGCGCCGGGTACGCGGTCGAGAGCCTCGACCAGATCGGGCTGAGCCAGAAGGCCGGGCCGGTGCTGTCGCATCTGCGGTTCTCCACCACGGAATTGGAGCCGTCGAACCGGCTCACCCCCGGCAGCGCGGACTGCATCATGGCCATCGACCTGCTGACCGCCGCCGACCCCAAGAACCTCCAGTACGGCGACCCGAACGGGACCGTCGTCGTCGCCTCGACCAGCAAGACCCCGACCGGCGACATGGTCTACGACAAGTCGGTCGCCTACCCCGAGACCGGGCCGCTGCTGGATCGGCTGGCGGCGGTGTCGGATTCGCAGGTCGACTTCGACGCTCTGGCCGCCGCGCAACACCTGTTCGGGACGACCGCCGCCGCCAACTTCCTGATGGTCGGCGCGGCCTTCCAGACCGGTGGCCTGCGGCTGCCCGCCGCGGCGATCGAGGAGGCGATCGGCATCAACGGTGTCGCGGTGTCGGCCAATATCGCGGCCTTCCGCTGGGGCCGGGTGGCCATCGCCGATCCGGCCGCGTTCGCGGCGGCCACCGATTCCGGTGCGGCACAGCGTGCTCCGCGGGTCGCGCCCGCCGAGCTGCTGGCGGGCACCGGCTTCGACGGCGAGGTCCGGCGACTGGTGGAACGGCGCGCCGCCGAGCTGATCGACTACCAGAACGCCAAGGTCGCCCGCCGCTACATCGACACCGTCCAGGCCGCGTGGACCGCGGAGCGCGCGGTCACCGAGCGCACCGAGTTCACCGAGGCCGTGGCGCGTGGGCTGTTCAAGTTCACCGCCTACAAGGACGAGTACGAGGTCGCGCGACTGCTGGTCGATCCCGCGTTCCTGGACGAGGTCGAGGCGCAGGTCCCCGGCGGCGAGAACCTCACCTACAAGCTGCACCCGCCGGCGTTGCGCGCGCTGGGCCGCAAGAAGAAGATCGGCCTCGCCCCGAAATCCCATGTGGCCCTGAAGCTGCTCGCCAAGGGCAAGGCGCTGCGCGGCACCAAGCTCGACCCCTTCGGTTACGCCCACGTCCGCAAGGTGGAGCGGGAACTGCTGGCCCACTACACCGGCATGGTGCACCGGCTCGCGGCCGGTCTCACCGTCGACGGGTACGCCACCGCCGTCGAGGCGGCGGCGCTGCCCGATCTCGTCCGCGGCTACGAGGACGTCAAGCTCGGCAATGTCGAGCTCTACCGCGCCCGCCTGCGCGAACTCGGCCTCGACGGCTGACGCGTCGACCGCGACCAATTCCACACCAGCCCACAGCAATACGGCGACGATCAGCGACCGTCGCCCTCCCTCGGCGATCCCCGACCACCCCACGGCGTGGGATCGCCGCGGCCCGCGCCCACCGGACGCGACCGCCGACCATCGGTCACGGTCGAGCGGCACACCCGCCGCCGCCCCTGCCCGACCCGCTGCCACCCGCGTGGCAGTTCCCCGGCCGCCCACCACGCGGCCCCACCCAGCCGCCACGAGCGGCGTCCACGAAAGGAATCGACCGTGACCGCAATGCACACCGACGCAGGGGTTTTCGGCCGCTCGCACGAACTGAGCGCCCGACGACACGAGCAGGTGGTGTTCTGCGAGGACGACCGCAGCGGACTCAAGGCGATCATCGCGATCCACTCGACCGCGCTGGGCCCGGCGCTCGGCGGCACCCGGATGTACCCGTACGCCTCCGAGGCGGCCGCGCTGGACGATGTGCTGCGGCTGTCGTGGGGCATGACCTACAAGGCCGCGGCCGCCGGGGTGGATCTGGGCGGCGGCAAGGCCGTCATCATCGGCGATCCGGCGCTGGACAAGAGCGAGGAGCTGTTCGCCGCCTACGCGCGCGTCGTGGAATCCCTTGGCGGGCGGTACATCACGGCCGGTGACGTCGGCACCAACACCGACGACCTGGACGCGATCGGCCGCTACACCAGCCATGTGACCGGCCGCAGCGTCGCGGCGGGCGGGTCCGGGGACAGCGCCCGGCTCACCGCCCTGGGCGTGTTCAACGCCATGCGCGCCGGAGCCGAATCCGTGTGGGGCGCACCGACGCTGGCGGGCCGCACGGTGGGCGTCGAGGGCGTCGGCAAGGTCGGCCGCGAACTGATCGAGCTGCTGCTGGCCGACGGCGCGGAGGTCTGCGCGACCGACGTGAACACAGGTGCGCTGGAACGACTTTCGAGCGACCATCCCTCGGTTCGGCTGTTGAGCACCGTGTCCACGGCTCCGGTCGACGTCTACGCCCCCTGCGCCCTCGGCGGCACGCTCACCGTGTCGAGCGCCGAGGCCATCGAGGCGAAACTCGTCTGCGGCGCGGCCAACAACCAGTTGGCCACGCCCGCGGTGGAATACGCCCTGAACGAGCGCGGCATCACCTGGGTCCCGGATTTCGTGGCCAATGCCGGTGGGCTGGTTCAGGTGGCCGGTGAGCTGCGGCACGCGGCGCCGGCCGAGGTCGAAGACGCAGTGAGGGGCATCTTCGACCGGTGCCGCGACATCATCGCGGAATCCCAGGCCGAGGGCATCGGCACCGGTGCGGCGGCGAACAGGTTCGCGGAGCGGCGGCTCGACGCCATTCCGCGAGTTCGCTGATCGCGGCACCGAAACTCTTCGGAAAGGAGACGAACAGTGGCGTTCGCGAGCGGAGTGTTCCGCACCAAATCGGTCGAGCAATCGATCCGGGATACCGATGAGCCGGATTCCAAACTGCGCAAGGATCTGACCGCGCGGGATCTGACCATCTTCGGAGTCGCCGTGGTCATCGGGGCGGGCATCTTCACGCTCACCGCCCGGACCGCGGGCCAGGTGGCGGGGCCGTCGGTCTCGCTGGCCTTCGTGTTCGCGGCCATCGCGTGCGGGCTGACGGCGTTGTGCTACGCCGAATTCGCCTCGACGGTGCCGGTGGCGGGCAGCGCGTACACGTTCGCGTACGCCACTTTCGGCGAGGTCATCGCCTGGATCATCGGCTGGGATCTGATCCTGGAGTTCGCGCTGGCGGTGTCGGTGGTCGCCAAGGGGTGGTCGCAGTATCTCGGCGAGGTGCTGCACGGGGTGGTGAGCCCGGTCGCGCACGTCGGGTCCATCACCTTCGACTGGGGCGCGGTGGTGATCATCGCCGTGGTCGGCACACTGCTGGCGACCGGCACCAAGCTGTCCTCGCGGGTCTCGGCGGTGGCGGTGGCCATCAAGCTGGCGGTGATCGCGCTGGTACTGGTGGTCGGCGCGACCTACTTCAAGGCATCCAACCTGACCCCCTACATTCCCCCGGCCCAGCCCTCGGAGCAGGCGGGCGGCGTGCACCAGTCGCTGTTCTCCTTCCTGACCGGTTCCGGCGGAACCAGTTTCGGCTGGTACGGCCTGCTGGCCGCGGCCTCGCTGGTGTTCTTCGCGTTCGTCGGCTTCGATGTGGTGGCCACCACCGCCGAGGAGACCCGCAACCCGCAGCGCGACGTCCCGCGCGGCATCTTCGCCTCGCTGGCCATCGTGACCGTGCTCTACGTGGCGGTCTCGCTGATCCTCACCGGCATGGTCCCCTACACCGAGCTCGCGAGCGGGAACGCCACGCTGGCAACCGCTTTCGCCATCCACGGTGCGACCTGGGTGAAGAACATCATCTCCATCGGCGCGCTGGCGGGCCTGTCCACCGTCGTCATGGTCATGTTCCTGGGCCAGACCCGGGTCCTGTTCGCCATGGCCCGCGACGGCCTGCTTCCCCGCGGCCTGGCCCACACCGGCAAGCACGGCACCCCCGTCCGGTTGACCGTCCTGGTCGGCGTGGTCTGCGCTCTCCTGGCTGGTTTCGTCGACTTCGGCACCCTCGAGGAAATGGTCAATATCGGCACCCTGGTCGCGTTCGTCCTGGTCTCCCTGGGCGTCCCGATCCTGCGCCGCACCCGCCCCGACCTGACGCGTGGCTTCCGCGTCCCCCTGGTCCCGCTCATCCCCATCCTGGCCGCCCTGGCCTGCCTGTGGCTGATGCTCAACCTGTCCATCGAGACCTGGATCCGGTTCGTCATCTGGATGGCCCTGGGCATCGTCATCTACTTCGCCTACAGCCGTTCCCATTCCGTCCTCGGCCGGCGGAAAGCCCCCGCCGTGGAAGCCATCCCGGACCGAGAACCCGACCCGGTCCCCTAGATCTGCGTCCCTTCGCTGAAGAACCTGCTGTTCACGAGGACGAACTGCTCCTGTCCCAGGGGCAGGTCGTCCTCGTAGTGAATGGCCTCGACCGGGCAGACCGGTTCGCAGGCAGCACAATCCGTGCATTCGTCGGGATTGATATAGGCCATCCGGTCGCCCACCACGATGCAGTCGACCGGGCATTCCTCGATGCAGGCCTTGTCCAGAACGTCCACGCAGTCCGCGCCGATCACGAAAGTCATGGTGCTGATCCTGCGGCCGTTTCCCGTGGTCAGGTAGCGCCCGAATGCCGATCACGTCATAAGCTGTCCTTATGATCCTGCCGCCCGGTACGCCCGACCTGGACGCGCTCGCGCTGCTGGTCTCGGTCGCGGAACTGGGCAGTCTCGGTGCGGCCGCGCGACGGCACGGCATCAGCCAGCCCGCCGCCAGTATGCGGATCAGCGCGCTGGAGCGGCGACTCGGGTTGCGGCTGCTGGATCGCGGGCGCACGGGATCGGTGCTCACCGATGCCGGGCAGGCGGTGGTCGAGCTGGGCCGCCCGGTGCTCGCGGCCGCGCTGGCGCTGACCGATGGCATCACCGCCCTGCACCGCGCCGAGCGGACGAGCCTGCGCCTCATGGCTTCGACAACCATCGCCGACCACCGGATTCCGCACTGGCTGACCGCGCTGCGCAAGATCCGCCCGGAGCTGGCGGTGGTCCTGGATGTGGCCAACTCGCGCCAGGTGACGGCGGCGGTCGGCGACCGCGCGGCCGAGCTCGGGTTCGTCGAAGGACCGCATCCGCCACCGGGATTGGGCAGCCGGGTACTCGCCGCGGACGAGCTGGTGGTGGTCGTCGCGCCGAGTCACCGGTGGGCCACCCGCCGCCGACCGCTGACGGCGCGCGAACTCGCCGACACCCCGCTGCTGTGGCGCGAACGGGGCTCGGGCACCCGGGACACGGTGTGGGAGACCCTCGAGATGCACGGCACCCCGGCCCCGCCCGCGGCCGAACTCGGTTCCGCCGCAGCGATTCTCGCCACCGCCCGCAGCGGGGCGGCCCCGGCGGTGGTCAGCCGGCTGATCGTGGCGCACGAACTGCGCGCGGGCACGCTGCGCGCCGTCCCCCTCGCCGAATCGACGCCATTGACGAGGAAGTTCCGGGCCATCTGGCATCGGCGCACGCCGCCCACCGGGCCGGCCGCCGACCTGGTCGATCTGGCCGCTCGCATCGAAGCGGCACGGACGCAGCGGCATTGAACACGTTGAGGCCCCGCCGCGGAATCACCTGTGGCGGGGCCTCGGTCGGGTCGGGCTACCTGGAGTCGGTGAGATCCGCGATCGCGGCGCTCGCGGCGTGGCTCTGGACCGAGGCGATGCCTTTCTTCGCCGCGTCCTTGCTCGCGTACGCCTGGCTCTGCGCGATAACCTCGCCGTTGCCGGCCTTGAGCCGCCACCGGAACTTGTCGGTCGCATCAGCGAACAGCTCGAACTTGCCTGACATGACTACCTCGTTCCACGCCTGGAAAGTGCATCGGACATGCATCAGGGTATGGGCAGGAATGCCGAACGGCCGGAATGGACATGCGGAGGGTTTGTCGTACACCGTCTAATGGGTCGGACGTGGGCTGATACGTTGACGGGGTGACCCGAATGCAGGATGCGACAGCGGTAGATCAGGCGGCCTCGGAGGACGAGGCCGGGACCAGGGCGTACTTCCTCGCGCTGGAGTCCCAGCGCGATGGTTTCGAGCGATACCGGGCCACCGCGTCCACGGTGAGCGTGTGGGCGGCAACCATGCAGCACGGCGCACCGCCCTCGGCACTGCTGGCCCGCGCGGTGGAACGGTGCGCGCCCCGGGAGGGCACGCGCATCGCGCGGCTGACCATGGAGATCCTCGGCCCGATTCCGGTGGGAGAGATCGAGGTTCGCGCCTGGATCGAGCGGCCGGGCAAGCGGGTCGAGCTGGTCGCGGCCGAACTGGTCGCGCCGCAGCCCGACGGCAGCGCCCGCGTGGTGGCCAAGGCCGCGGCGTGGCGGATCGCCACCACCGACACCTCGCCGGTCGTCCACACCGCCGATGCCCCGCTGCCGCCCGTGCCGGAAGAGGGCAAGGTCAGCTGGGGCCTGCCCGCCGGCTGGGACGTCGGCTACGTGAAGTCGGTGGACCTGCGCGGCGTGGAGAGCGACGACATTACCCGGCGGGTGTGGGTCAAGCCCCGCGTCGAGGTGGTCGAGGGCGAGGAGATCTCACCCCTGGTGCGCGTGTTCTCGGTCGCGGACGTCGCCAATGGCGTTGGCGCGCGGCTGGATCCGTTGCAGTACACCTTCCTCAACACCGACCTGACCATCGACCTGTTCCGGCTGCCGGTCGGCGAATGGATCGGCCTGGCCGTGGAGACCTCGATCGGACCCGACGGGGTCGGCCTGTGCTCGACCGTGCTGCACGACCAGCAGGGCCCTATCGGGCGCTGCCTGCAGATCCTCGAGGTGCGCGCCCGGGCCTGACCACCCGGCGATAAGGAAACCTATATCGTCGACGGGATGGACCCGCTGCGTCAGCTGCGCTACTTCATCGCCGTCGCCGAGGAGTTGCACTTCGGCCGCGCGGCCGAGCGGCTGCGGATCGCCCAGCCCGCGCTGAGCCAGCGCATCCGCAAGCTGGAGAGCGAGCTCGGCGCGCGGCTGCTCGACCGCGACAGCCGCCGCGTGGAGCTCACCGAGGCCGGGCAGATCCTGCTGGTCGAGGCGCGGGACCTGATCGCCCGCTGGGAACGCGCGAAAACGCTGGTCGACAAGGCCCACCGCGGCGAGGTCGACGCGCTGCGGGTCGGCGTGCCGCCCGAGCTGGCGGGCCGGGTGCTCGCCGCCATGCTGACCGCGTTCGAGAACCGCCAGGTGCTGGTGGACCTGCAGGAGCTGACCACCGCCGAACAGGTCCGCCTGCTGGGCGAGCGGGAACTGGACGCGGGCCTGCTGCAATATCCGGCGGAGACGCCCGGCCTCGAATCCGGTCCGGGCGTGGAGACCCCGCTCGGCGTGGTGCTGCCCCGGGATTCCCCACTGGCCCAACGGACTTCACTCACCCTGGCCGACCTGAGCGGACACGGCCTGGTGATCTTCCCGCGCGCCGCCGCCCCCGGCCTCTACGACGCCACCCTGCGCACCTGCTGGGAACACGGCTTCCACCCCACCTCGGTGCAGCACGCGGTCAATCCGGAGTTCGTGCTCGGCATGGTGCTGTCGGGCCGCGGCGTCGCCTTCGACACCGGCCTGGTGGCGCAGAAGGAGCCGCGGGTGGTGTGGCGGCCGCTGCCGGAGGGCACGCTGAGCTGGCGGCTCGCCCTGACCTGGCCCGCCGCCGCCCCGCATCCGCTGGTGCGGGAATTCGCCGAGCTCATCGTGTCGGTGGTGCGGGGCGACGGCGTGGCGCCCCCGGCCCCGCTTCAGGACGCGCCGCAGCGCCGCCCGTGGGATGTGGTCGCGGGCAGGCAGTGATCGATGCGCTCGATGGCCGTCAGCGCGGCCGTCCCGATCGCCCGGTCCACCACCGGCTGCCGTCCCGCCAGATTGTGTGACACCGTGAAAACCGCTACGGCGTAACGGCTTCCATTCGGATACTCGACGACCCCGATCTCGTTGCGGATGCCCGGCAGCGTCCCGGTCTTGGACCAGATGCCGGTCTCGGGCGGGAACGCCGACGGCAACCGGTGCCCGTACACCTGCTGCCGCATGAGATCTCGCACGAACCGGCACGCCTCGGCCGGGCCCGCCAGGTCACGGCCGATGAGCGCGAGCATGCGCGTCATGTCCCGGGCGGTCCCGGCCGTGGTGCGCAGCGGATCCACCGCCCGGCTGCCGAACACCTCCTCGGGAGAGGATTCGGGATAGCGCCGGGCGAATTCGAGCAGGTCACGCGCGCCGATGTCCTCGGCCATCAGGTACAGGATGTCGCGGATCGACCCCATCACCCGGGTGTCGGCGAGTCCGAGTTCGCGGACCAGGGAGCGGACGTTGTCGACCCCGACGCGGTCGAACAGCAGGTCCGCGGCGGTGTTGTCGGAGACCGTGAGCGCGAAGTAGGCGGCATCGCGCAGGCTGTACTCGACGTCGTCGTGGCAGCCCGCCGACCCCACCCCGCCCAGCCGGTCGGCGGCCGTGGCGCGCACCCGATCGGCGGGATCGAGCTGCCCGGCCGCGACCTGCCGCGCGAACTCCAGCACCAGCGGCACCTTCACGACCGAGGACAGCACCACCGGTTCGTCGGCGGCCCAGCCGAATTCGCCGTCGCAGTCGAGACAGCGGGCGTGCACGCGGCCTTCGACACCGGCCGTCCCGAAGATCGCTTCCACTCCCCCAGCATTCCCGGCGATCGGATCGGGCCGTCAACCGCCCGCGACTTCGCGATCCCGTGGGCTTTGCGCTGCGACGATAAGGAAACGCTTATCGGTTCTCCCCCGTGTTGGTCTTGGACACCGGGTGGTGATTCGTGTTGGGGTGGCTGTCATGGCAGCTTTCAGCAGGAGGGCAAGCACCGGTATCTGTGTCGCGGCCGTACTGGTGGCGGCGACCGCGTGCTCGGGATCCGATCCCACGTCCGGATTGTCCAAGACGGTCGACGCCTTCGCCGACGCGCTGACCCGCGACGACGTCCCGGCCGCCGCGACCGCCACCAGCGATCCGGCCACCGCCTCGACCGCCCTGGGAACGCTGTACGACAACCTCGGCAAACAGGTGCGTTTCGAGGCGAGCAAGGTCGAGAAGACCGACGACGGCGGCACCTTCACCCTCTCCGCCACCTGGAAGCTGGGCAAGGACGGCACGAACGAGTGGACCTACACCACCGCGGGCCGCGCCGAACGCTCCGGCGGTGACTGGAAGATCCGCTGGGACCCGGCCACCATCGCGCCCGGCCTGAACATCGGCCCGCTGTCCTACGCCGTCGCCTACCCCGACCCGGCCAAGATCCTGGACAGCGCCGGCGGACCGCTGCTCACCCAGCAGGTGGTGACACTGGTGAACGTCGCGCCCGGCGCGGACCCCGCGGCCGTCGCGGCGGCGCTGCAACCCGTCGCGCCCGATATCACGGCCGCGAGCCTGCAGGCGGACCTGGCCGCGGCGCAGGGGAAGCCGGTCACCGCGGTCACCCTCCGCGAATCCGATTACGCCACCGTCCAATCCGCGCTCACCACGCTGGCGAACGTGACGACCGCGCAGCAGACGCGACTATTGGCCGTCGACAAGGCGCTGGCCTCACCGACCTTCTCGGGTCTGTCGGATCTGTGGCAGCAGCGGGCCGACGCCGCCGCCGGATGGGCGGTCCGCGCCCAGGGCAGCGACGGCACGCAGCGGGTCGGCGGCCCGGATCCCCAGCCGGTCACCGATATTCGCACCACCCTCGACGTCGGCCTGCAACGAGCCGCCGAGGCGGCGCTGGCCCCGATCACCACCCCGGCGGCCATCGTGGCGCTGCGGCCCTCCACCGGTGACGTGCTGGCCATGGCGCAGAACGCGCCCGCCGACGCGCAGGGCCCGATCGGGTTGACCGGGCTGTATCCGCCGGGCTCCACCTTCAAGACCGTCACCGTGTCGGCCGCCCTCCAGGCCGGTCAGGTCACCCCGGACACCACCGTCGCCTGCCCCGGCAAGGAGAATATCGAGGGCCGGGAGATCCCCAACGACAACAACTTCGACCTCGGCCAGGTGCCGCTGCACACCGCGTTCGCGCGGTCCTGCAACACCACCATGGGACGGCTGGCCGTGCAGCTGCCGCCGGACGGGCTGACCAATGCCGCCGCCCAGCTCGGACTCGGCATCGACTACGTGACACCGGGATTGACCACCGTGACCGGCAAGGTGCCCACCGCCGACACGCCCGCCCTGCGGGTGGAGGAGGGCATCGGGCAGGGCAAGGTGACCGCGTCACCGTTCGGCATGGCACTGCTGGCCGCGTCCCTCGCCCAGGGGTCGGCCAAGCCGCCGACAATCGTGCAGGGGCAGCCCGGCAAGCCCGACCGGCAGCCGCCGGCCCTGCCGCCCGGCATCGCCGATCAGGTGAAATCCATGATGCGCGAGACCATCACCGGCGGCACCGCCACCGCCCTGCGCGACATCCCCGGCCTGCTCGGCAAGACCGGCACCGCCGAATACATCGACGACAAGCACGCGCACGGCTGGTTCGTCGGCATCGACGGCGATCTGGCCTTCGCCGTCTTCATCAGCGACGCGGGCAGTTCCGACCCGGCCGTGCAGGCCGCGGGCCGCATGCTGCGCGCCCCGCGCTGACCAGCAGCAACACCCCACACCGCTCGAAACCGATGGAAAGGCTTGTTTTGCCGACCCTGAAATACCGCGCCCTGGCATCACTACTCGTGCTCACGCCGCTGTTCGCGGCGTGCGGCACCGACTCGAAAGGCGAGGCCACCCAGGACGAACCGGCCACGCCGAGCCCTGCCGCCCTGCGGACCCTCGAAGAGCAGCACGGCGCGCGGGCAGGCGTCTTCGCGATCGACACCGGCACCGGCAAGACCGTCGGCTACCGGCAGGACGAACGCTTCACCTTCAACTCCACGTTCAAGGGCCTGGCCTGCGGCGTGCTGCTCAAACTGCATCCCCTCGACAGCGGATTCTTCGACCAGGTCATCCATTTCGGCGCGGACAAGGTGGTGTCGGGCTCCCCGGTCACCAGCACCCGGGTGAACTCGGGGATGACGGTGAGCGAACTCTGCGACGCCGCCATCACCCGCAGCGACAACACCGCGGGCAATCAACTGCTCGAATTGCTCGGCGGCCCACAGGGATTGACCCGGTACCTGCGCGTGCTCGGCGACGACACGACGCGCAGCGACCGCTGGGAACCCGACCTCAACACCGATATCCCGGGCGACGAGCGCGACACCACGACCCCGGCCGCCCTGGCCGGCGACTATCGAAAGCTGGTCGTCGGCAATACCCTCGCCGATCCGGAACGCAAGCAGCTGACCGCGTGGCTGCTCGCCAACACCACCGGCGACGCCCGCATCCGCGCCGGGCTGCCCGCGGACTGGAAGACCGGCGACAAGACCGGGTCCGGCGACTACGGCACCGCCAACGACGCCGCCGTCACCTGGCCCGCCGACGGGTCCGCGCCGCTGGTGATCGTGGTGCTCACCGCCAAACCGGACAAGGACGCGGCCTACGACAATCCGCTGGTGGCCGCGCTCACCAAGGAGGCCGTGCGCGCAGTGCGCTGAAATAACCTGTCACGCAGTCATTTCGGTCCGCTCATCGCCTCGGTGACGTCGATCTCGCCCGCCATCACGCCCAGCAGGATGCGCCGGAAGCTCGGGCATTCGGCGTGACTCGGGGCCGGACAGGCGGCGGCATGCCGGAGGCCGTCCCGCACCGCGGTCATTTGCGTGATGGTGCGGTCCAATTCGTCGGCCTTGCCGGTGAGCAGGGCCCGATCCACCCGGAGTTCGCCCTGCGGGCCGAAGACCAGCACGATGTCGTCGAGGGAGAATCCGGCGGTGCGGCCAAGCGAGATGAGGGCCAGCTGTTCGAGCACCGAACTGTCGAACTGGCGGCGCAGGCCGCGCCGGCCGGTGGACGCGATCAGGCCGCGTTCCTCGTAGTAGCGCAGGGTCGAGGCGGGTACGCCGGTGCGGCGCACCACCTCGGCGATATCCAGGCTGGTCATCGGGGTTACCTCGAACTTGACCTCAAGTCGGCTTGAATTGAGACAGTGTAGTTCTCCGTCCGTTCCCCGATGAAGGACAGCGATCATGACGACACCGCTCGACAAGGATCAATCCGACCGCTGGGCCACCTCCGGCACTGCCTGGGTCGACTTCCAGGACCTGATCGGCCGGGTGCTGCGGCCGCTCGAGGACCTGCTGGTCGAGACCGCCCGCACCGACGGCGCCCGGCGGGTGCTGGATGTCGGCTGCGGCACCGGCGGCACCACCCTGGCCGTGGCCCGCGCGACGGGCGCGCGCTGCACGGGCGTCGACATCGCCGAGCCGATGCTCGAGGCGGCCCGCGCCAATGCCGAACGGGCGGGCCTCCCGGTGGATTTCGTGTGCGCCGACGCCCAGACCCACACCTTCGACCCCGCGGTCTACGACCTCGTCATGTCCCGCTTCGGGGTGATGTTCTTCGCCGACCCGGTGGCCGCGTTCGCCAATCTGCGCCACGCCACCCGGTCCGGCGGACGGCTGGCCTGTGTCGTGTGGCGAGCCGCCGCCGACAACCCGTTCTTCACCACCGCGGAAGACGCGGCCGCCCCGCTGCTCCCCGATCTCGGGCCCCGAATCCCGGACGCCCCAGGGCAATTCGGGTTCGCCGACCGCGACCGGGTGGCCGGGATCCTGGCCGACGCCGGCTGGACCGATATCGACATCGCTCCAGTCGACGCCGACTGTGCGCTGCCCGAATCCGAGCTCACCGGCTACGTCTCCCGATTGGGACCGGTCGGCTTGGCGCTGCTCGAGGCCGACGAGGCGACCCGCGCGAAGGTCGTCGAGGTCGTCCGCGCCGCCTTCGAACCCTTCGTTCACGACGGCGCGGCCCACTTCACCGCCGCCTGCTGGCTGCTGCGCGCCACCGCCCCGGAGCACGGCTGACATGCGCATCCTCGATCTCTCGGTGCCGATCCGATCCGGAATGCCCGTCTACCCGGGCGATCCCGAGGTGAGCGTGCGGCCCGCGCTGACCGTGGCCGCCGACGGCGTCAATGTGCTGCACCTGGACATGGGTTCGCAGACGGGCACGCACGTGGACGCGCCCCGGCACATCGACGACGCCCTGCCCGCCCTCGACGAGCTGCCGCTGGAGCGGTTCACCGGACCGGCCGTGGTGGTGGACGCGCGGGCCGCGGGCGCGGGCGGGTCGATCGGGCGTGAGTACTTCGAGGGGCGGGTGGCGGCCGGCGTGATCGTGCTGGTGGCGACCGGATGGTCGGAGCACTGGGGCACGCACGAGTACCTGAACCATCCGCATCTGACGGTGGCGGCCGCCGAGTATCTGGTCGCGGCCGGGGTGCGGACGGTCGGCGTCGACGCGCTCAGCGTGGACCCGACCCCGGCCGAGGAGATTCCGGTGCATCGGATCCTGTGCGGGGCGCACGCGGTGATCGCGGAGAATCTGACCGGCCTGGCGGCGGTGCTGGCGGCACAGGAGGCCGGTCAGCGGGTGGAAGTGTCGTTGTTCCCCTTGCAGCTGCCCGGGGCGGACGGGGCTCCGGTGCGGGCGGTGGCGCGCGTCGGAATGTGAGAGAAACGTCAGTGTGTCGCATTTTGCGGCGCAGGTCACGCGATCTTCGTAGACTGCTCAGGACCATCTGGGGAGTCGGGGCCCCGACCACGCTCGATCCGAAGGATTTTCGCACGTGAACCGTTACGCCGTAACCACTTTGCTAGCCGTTGCGGCACTGCTGCCCGCCGCGCCCGCCGCCATGGCGGAGATCGCCCTCATCGACACCACGACGACGACTCCGTCGACCACGTCGCCGACCACGACGACGCCGGGCACCACCACTCCGGACACCACGCCGGGCTGCACCGTCACCGCGGGCCCCGCGACGGCCACGACCACCACCCCCTGCCCCACCAGCAAGGACCCCGCGCCGAAGAGCCCGATCGAGGCCTTGGTGACCGGATCCTCCGGCTTCAAGCTGGGCGGGGCGGTCGGCTCGTCGAACACCAACTCCGCCGAACCGGGCACCTGCACCGTCATGGGCACCGCGTCGGCGCTGTCCGGCCTCGCCGCCCTCGGCTGCGGCCCCAACGGTCCGGGCACCATCGGCTGATTCTCAGCCACCCGTCGAGCATGGTCGAAGGGGCATCAGCGCACTGCTGATGCCCCTTCTGCCGTGTCTTCGACGCCGTAGGTCAGCCGCGGTCGGCGTTGCCCGCCTTCCACTGCTCCCACGGGATGTTCCAGTCGCCCAGCCCGTCCACACCGGACAGGGTGCCGCCGACGGTGTTCCTCACGATCGTGATGTCACCGCGTTTGACGTTGTCGTAGACCCATTTGGCGTCGGCCGGGCTGAGGTTGAGGCAGCCGTGGCTGGTGTTCGAATAGCCCTGCGCACCCACCGACCACGGGGCCGAGTGGAAGAAGATGCCCGAGTACGAGATCCGGGTCGCCCAGTCCACGGGCGTCTTGTAGCCGTTGGGCGAATTCACCGCGACGCCGTAGGTGGAGGAGTCCATGATGATGCGGTCGAACTTGTCACCCACGATGTAGACGCCGTTGTCGGTGGGGGTGGAGTCCTTGCCCATGGAGGTGGGCATGGTCTTGATCACCTGGCCGTTGCGTTCCACGGTGACGATCTTGGTGTTGTCATCCGAGGTGAAGACGGTGGCGTCGCCGATGGTGAAGCTGGAGTGGATATCGCTGTCACCGACCAGGCCGCCGCCCAGATCGTGGCCGTAGGCGTTGACCGCGATGTCGACCTTGGTGCCCGGGGTCCAGAAGTTCTGCGGCCGCCAGCGCACCTCGCGATTGTTGACCCAGTAGAACGCGCCCTCGACCGCCGGGGTCGTGGTGATCTTGATCGCGTTCTGGGCGGCCTTGCGGTCCGGAATGTTCTCGTCGAACTGCACCGCCACCGGCTGACCGATGCCGACCACGTCGTTCTCGGCGGGCAGCAGATACGGGTGGGTGCGGTTGTTCGGGGAGATCGTGGTGAAACTCATCACCGAGGTGGTCGCCCCGCCCAGGCCGATGGCCTCGACCGCCAGCTTGTAGGTGCGCCCGAATCCCAGCTGCTCGGCCAACTTCCACGAGCGGCCGTCGGCGGCGAGCTCACCCGGCACCGGCCTGCCGTCCGGATTGCTCAGCACGACAGCGGTGAACTTGCCGTCCTCCACCTTCAGGTTCAGCTCGCCGGGCGCCACGCCCTTGTCGCCGTCCTTCACCGGGGAGATCAGCTTCGGCTTCATCAGTTCGCTGATCGGGTTGGAATCGATTGCCACCGAGGACTTCTGGCCGCCGGCGCCGGAGGAACACCCGACCAGAGCCAACGCCACCACGGACAGCAGAACCCCGGCCCCCAACAGCTTCCCGGTCCGCCGTCCGCCTCGCCACTCACCCATCGCAACCCCACTTCACGTCTCGGCGCGCGGCCGGCCACCCTCCAAAGGCTTCCTCCACAACATCCGAGATCGCGCCCGTCGTGTTAACAACCCTCAACAACTCGAAAAACCACCAGCTCAGAGGGGCGATTTCACTTTCCGCAACCATCCCTGTTAATGTTCTATCCGCACCGCAGAGAGCCCGGAGCGCAAGACCGAGGCCCCCGGCGGAGTAACACGCGCCATTAGCTCAATTGGCAGAGCAGCTGACTCTTAATCAGCGGGTTCGGGGTTCGAGTCCCTGATGGCGCACCATACGAAGCCCCTGACCAGGCAATCCGGTCAGGGGCTTCGTTCGTTTTCGGCTACTTCCCGTGCTCGGCAACGGCTTTGACGATGTCCTCCGGGGTGGGGAAACCCTGGCGGGTCTTGGTGGCCACGGTCTGGCCGTCCACCGTGACGCGGTACACACCACCCGAGCCCGGGACCAGTTCCGGTGCGATACCGAGCTCGGTGTCGAGGGCGTCGGCGGCGGCGCGGGCGCGCTTCAGGTAGCCGCAGGGCTTGCAGTAGGTGATGACGACGGCGGGCATGGTCGGGCTCCTCACGGTGCGAGTGTCGGATCGGGTTGGGGTTCAGTCGTTCTCGTCGCCGGGGAGGGTCCAGGCGCGGGTGGTCGCGCCCAGCCGGGTCCAGGTGTTGATGATCGCGATGTGCCAGACCAGTTCGGCGAGTTCCGATTCGGAGAATCGGGCCGCGGCCTCCTGCCAGACGGCGTCGCCGACCTCGCTGTCGGCGATTCGGGTCATGGCCTCGGCGAGGTCGAAGGCGGCACGCTCGCGCGGGGTGAAGAAGGGGGCCTCGCGCCACACCGCGACCAGATTCACCCGGCGCGCGGTGTCCCCGGCGGCCACCGCGTCGCGGGAGTGCATGTCGACGCAGTAGACGCAGCCGTTGATCTGGGCGACGCGCAGCTTCACCAGTTCGCGCAGCGGCTTCTCCAGCGACGACCGTTGCGCGGCACGCTCGAGGCCGTTCATGGCCTTGGCGATCTCGGGGGTCAGGTCGTCGATGGCGAGGCGGGTGGTCGGCTGGACGTATGCGCTGGTTTTCGTTGTCATGCTTCCACGGTAAGCCGATAATGGATCAATGTTAGGAGCCAATCCAACAGCGAATTCCTGGTCCAATTCTGGTCTGGATCTGCATCTGCTCGTCGAGCCGGGGTCGGGGCGGCGGGTCGGCGTGGAGCAGGCATTGCGCGAAGCGATCCGGGACGGCCGTCTCGCCGCCGGGGAGCGCCTGCCGCCGAGCCGAACCCTGGCCGTCGAACTCGGGCTCTCGCGCGGGACGGTCAGCGCGGCGTACGACCAGCTGATCGCGGAGGGGCTGTTGATCGCGCGGCAAGGCTCGGGCACGCGCGTCGCCGAGGCTGTCGCCACCCCGGGCCCGGTCACTCCGCCCATCGTCGGCAGCCCGAAACCCGCTGCGCCACGCCATAATCTGCGCGCGGGCAGTCCCGACATCAGCCGCTTTCCCACCACCGCCTGGCTGGGCGCGGCCCGCAAGGCCCTCGGCGCGGCACCGGCGGACGCGTTCGGATACGGCGATCCGTGCGGGCGGATCGAACTGCGATCCGCGCTGGCCGACTATCTGGGCCGCACCCGCGGCGTGCGGGCCACACCGGACCGGATCATCGTCACCACCGGCGTCCAGCAGGCGTTGGCGCTGATCGGCACGGTGCTGACCGCATCCGGCACCACCGCCATCGCCATGGAGGACCCCTACATACCGTCGTTCCGCGACACGGTGCGAGCCGCCGGGCCCGTCGTGCGGCCGCTGCCGGTCGACGGCGACGGCGCGCGGGTGAACCTGCTCGGCACGGGCGAATTCGACGGCGTCACAGCCGCGGTCGTCACGCCGAGTCACCAGTTCCCGATCGGTTCGACGCTGAGCCCGGCGCGACGGCACTACCTCGCCGACTGGGCCCGGGCCGGACGGCTGGTCATCGAGGACGACTACGACGGCGAATTCCGCTACGACCGGCAACCGGTCGGCGCGATCCAAGGCATCGCGCCGGACCACGTGGTCTACCTCGGCACGGCGTCCAAGACGCTCGGCCCGGGACTGCGCCTGGCCTGGATGGTGCTCCCGCCGCACCTGGTCGGCCCGGTCGCCGAGGCCAAGCGCCTGGCCGACCACCACTCCGAGACGCTCGGGCAGCTGACGCTGGCCGAGCTGATCACCTCACACGCCTACGACCGGCACATCCGCGCCTCGCGGCTGCGCTATCGCCGCCGCCGCGATCTGCTCGCCGATCGTCTGAAACCCCGGGCGGGGCGACCGCTGACGGGTTTCGCCCTGTCCGGGATCGCCGCGGGACTGCACGCGCTGATCCGGCTCGAGCCCGCCGGCCTGACCGAGGCCGAGGTCCTGTCCCGCGCACGCGAGTACGGCCTGGCGCTCGAGGGCCTGTCCGGAATGTGGCTCTCCCACGAGGCGCGGCCCGATCGGCCGCAGGGCCTCGTCGTGGGATTCGCGGCGCCGTCCGAGAGCGCCTACCCGGCCGCGCTCGACGCCCTGGTGCGCGCGCTGTCGTGGAGTTCGAACCCGCGATGACCGCGGGGCCGTATGGCCTCACGACGCCGGTTCGGGAGCACGACTCCGGTTCAGGCGACGTCCCGGTCACGGCGGGCCAGGGTGTCGGCGGCATGCCGCGCGATGCTGGCGGCCTGGCGGGCCTGGGCTTCAGGGTGCGCGGTGTGCTGGTTCAGCGCCACGCGGATCCGTTCGAAGGATGCGGCGGCGCTGTCGACCGCGTGGCGTAGGGCGGCGAGTTGGGCGATCAGGTCCACCACCTCGTGGGTGGTGAGGGTCAGCGTCGGGTGTTCCTCGCCGGTCAGGATGGCCTCCGCCGCGGATTCCGCCCAGCGCGAGTGCAGTACGTCGAGGATGTCGGACACTCGGATCGCCTCCCACAGTCACGGCCTCAGATGACGCTTTGCCCACGATACGTACGAGTAACCCCCTACCGCGGTGGTATCGAGAGCAACAGACGTGCACACTACCGGTGACCGGCAGTCCAAACGCTGCCCGACCGGGCCTTCGCAACATAAAGGAGCTGACGGGTGTTCAGCCGTATTGCCATTGTGAACCGCGGTGAAGCCGCGGTACGCCTCATTCACGCTGTGCGGGATCTGGCGGCCGAGACCGGCCTGCAGATCCAGACGATCGCGCTGCACACCGATGTGGATCGCAACGCGACCTTCGTCCGTGAGGCCGATATCGCCTACGACCTCGGGCCCGCCGCGGCGCGCCCGTACCTGGATCTGAAGGCGCTCGAGCAGGCGCTCAAGGCGACCAACGCCGATTCGGCGTGGGTCGGTTGGGGTTTCGTGGCCGAGGATCCGGCCTTCGCCGAGCTGTGTGAGCAGATCGGGGTGACCTTCATCGGTCCCAGCCCCGACGCCATGCGCAAGCTCGGTGACAAGATCGGCGCGAAGCTGATCGCCGAGGAGGTCGGCGTGCCCGTCGCGCCGTGGAGCCGCGGCGGCGTCGAGACCGTCGAGGCCGCGCTGGCCGCGGCCGAGGACATCGGCTATCCGCTGATGTTGAAGGCCACCGCCGGCGGTGGTGGTCGCGGTATCCGCATGATCACCACCCCCGACGAGCTGGTCGACGCCTACGAGCGGACCCGGCAGGAGGCCGCGCGCGCCTTCGGCAGCGGCGTGGTGTTCCTGGAGCGTCTGGTCACCGGCGCCCGCCACGTCGAGGTGCAGGTGATCGCCGACGGTCAGGGCACCGCGTGGGCGCTGGGCGTGCGCGACTGCTCGGTGCAGCGGCGCAACCAGAAGGTCATCGAGGAGTCGGCCTCGCCGGTGCTGCGTCCCGAGCAGGCCGCCGAGCTGAAGGCCTCGGCCGAGCGGCTGGCGATCGCGGTGGGTTACCGCGGCGCGGCGACGGTCGAGTTCCTGTACCACCCGGGCGACGAACTGTTCGCGTTCCTCGAGGTCAATACCCGTCTGCAGGTCGAGCACCCGATCACCGAGTACACCACCGGATTCGACCTGGTGCGCGCGCAGCTGCACGTGGCCTCCGGCGGCAAGCTCGAGGGTCAGCCGCCCGCCGAGCGCGGCCACGCCATCGAGGCCCGGCTCAATGCCGAGGATCCCGACCGCGACTTCGCGCCCGCCCCGGGCCGGATCGCCCGCCTGGATCTGCCCGCCGGACCCGGCATTCGCGTGGATACCGGTGTCAGCGAGGGCGATACGATCCCCGCCGACTTCGACTCCATGATCGCCAAGATCATCGCCTACGGCCGCGACCGCGACGAGGCGCTGGGCCGCCTGCGCCGCGCCATGTCGCAGACCCGCGTGGTCATCGAGGGCGGTTCCACCAACAAGAGTTTCGTGCTCGACCTGCTCGAGCAGCCCGAGGTGATCGACGGCAGCGCCGACACCGGCTGGATCGACCGCGTCCGCGCGCAGGGCCGCCTGGTCTCGCACCGGCACTCGGCGATCGCGGTGGCCGTGGCCGCCATCGACGCCTACGAGGAGGAAGAGCGGGCCGAGCGGGAGCGCCTGCTGTCCACCGCGGCCGGTGGCCGACCGCAGGTGCAGCACGAGAGCGGCCGCCCGCACGACCTGAAGCTGCGCGGCGCCGCCTACCGGGTGCGGGTCGCGCGGATCGGCGCGCACCGCTTCCGGATCGGGATCGAAGCCGGCGGCGATATGCGTTCGGCCGATGTGGATCTGGAGCGTTTCGACCGGCACACCGGCCAGATCGTGGTGAACGGCAGCCGTTTCCGGGTCGTCACCGGCACCCACGGACCGGTCACCCTGGTCGACATCGAGGGCGTGACGCACCGGATCAGCCGCGACGAGGGCGGCGTGGTCCGCTCCCCCGCCCCCGCGCTGGTGGTCGCCACCCCGCTGGCCGTCGGCGACGAGGTCGAGGCGGGCGCGCCCGTGCTGGTGCTGGAGTCCATGAAGATGGAAACCGTGCTGCGCGCGCCGTTCCGGGCCCGGCTCAAGGAGAGCGCGGTCGCGGTCGGCTCCCAGGTGGAGACCGGCGCCCCGCTGCTGCGGCTGGAGCCGATCGCCGATGACGCCGAGACCGAGAACGCCGCTCCGGCCGCCACGGTCGAGCTGGATCTGCCGGGCGCGCCCGCGCCGGTCCTGCCGCACGAGGGCCTGGCCCGCAGCCTGCAGGATCTGCGCAGCCTGCTGCTCGGCTTCGACGTGGACCCGCACGACGAGCAGCGGGTGCTCGACGACTACCTGGCCGTGCGCCGGGCGGCCGTCGCCGACCTCCGCCGTCCGCTGGCCGAGGAAGTCGAGCTGGTGCAGGTCTTCGCGGATCTGGCCGAGCTGAGCCACAACCGGTCCTGGGAGGACAACGGCTCGCAGGGCCACGTGCACAGCGCCCGCGAGTTCTTCCACACCTATATGCAGAGCCTCGATGTGGAGCGGGCCGGGCTGCCCGAGTCGTATCGGGCGGATCTGAGCGCGGCGTTCGCGCACTACGGTGTCGCCGAGCTGGATCGCTCGTCCGACCTGGAGGCGGCGGTCTTCCGCATCTTCCTGGCCCAGCAGCGGCCGGCCGGAACGGTCACCGTCATCACCGCGCTGCTGCGCGAGTGGCTGAGCGAGCCGGTGCCGGACCGCGCGCTGCGCGAGCCCGCCGGTCTGGCGCTGGAACGCCTGGTGACCGCGACGCAGTTCCGGTTCCCGGGTCTGGCCGACCTCGCGCGTGGTGTGGCGTACGCCTGGTACGCCCACCCGCTGCTGCGCCGCAACCGCGCCCGGGTGTACACCACCGTGCGCAAGCACCTGAGTTTCCTGGACGCCCAGCCGGATACGGCCGAGCGCACCGACCGCATCGCGGACATGGTGCGGGCGACCGAGCCGCTGGTGCGCCTGCTGGGTCAGCGTCTGGTCCGCGGCAGCACCGACAACACCGCCATGCTGGAGGTGCTGACGCGCCGCTACTACGGCAACAAGGACCTCACCGATGTGCGGACCGAGGAGTCGAACGGGCAGCGTTTCGTCATCGCCGAGCGCCGGGGCGTGAACCTGGTGTCGGCGGCGGTGAGCTTCGACGCGCTCGCCACCGTGCTGCGCGGGCTGGCCGAGGTGGCGCGTGATTCCTCGTCCGTCGAGGCCGACATCTACCTCAGCTGGGAGAAGCAGCCGGAGGACTTCGAGGCGATGGCGGTGGCGCTGCAGGAAGCGCTTGCCGGACAGCCGCTTCCGAGTCAGGTGCACCGGATCACCTGCACGGTGGCGGGCAGCGGCGGCGCGGTCATGCACCACCACTTCACCTTCCGGCCCGCGACCACGGGGATGTCGGAGGAGCGGCTGATCCGCGGTCTGCACCCGTACATCGCCCAGCGCATGCAGATGCGCCGGCTGCGCAAGTTCGACCTCACCCGCCTGCCGTCCTCGGACGACGAAGAGGTGTACCTGTTCCGCGCGGTGGCCAAGGAGAATCCGGCCGACGACCGTCTGATCGCGTTCGCGCAGGTGCGCGACCTGGCCGCGCTGCGCGAGCACGACGGCCGCCTGCTGGTGCTGCCGACCGCGGAGAGCACCATCGCCACCTGCCTCGACTCCATCCGCCGCGCCCAGGCGCAGCGGCCGTCGAACAAGCGGTTCAACACCAACCGGATCGTCATGTACATCTGGCCGGTGGTCGATGTGACCCGCAGCGAGCTGGAGACGGTGATCGCCGGGCACGTGCTGCCGATGACGGCGGGCGCGGGCCTCGAGGAGATCCTGCTCATCGCCCGGCAGCGTGATCCGCAGACCGGTCAGCTGGAGAAGATCGCGGTGCGCGTCTCCTTCGACGCGACCGGCGGTGTCCAGGTGAGTGTCGGTGAGCGCACCGACGACGCGGTCGAGCCGCTCGACGAGTACCGGCAGAAGGTGCTGCGCGCGGGTAGCCGCAACACCGTCTACCCGTACGAATTGACCGGTCTGCTGGGCGATTTCAGCGAGTACGACCTCGACGCCTCGAACACCCTGGTGCCGGTGGACCGGCCCAAGGGCCGCAACAGCGCGGCGCTGGTGGCCGGTGTGGTCACCACCCCGACCCCGCAGCATCCGGCCGGTGTCATGCGTGTCGCCCTGCTGGGCGATCCGACGAAGTCGCTGGGCGCGTTGTCGGAGCCGGAGTGCCGCCGGGTGATCGCGGCCATCGATCTGGCCGAGTCGCTGCGGGTGCCGCTGGAGTGGTACGCGCTGTCCTCGGGCGCCCGCATCTCGATGAAGTCGGGCACCGAGAACATGGACTGGGTGGCGGCCGCGCTCAAGCGGATCGTCGAGTTCACTCAGGCCGGCGGCGAGATCAATATCGTGGTCAACGGCATCAATGTCGGTGCGCAGCCGTACTGGAACGCCGAGGCGACCATGCTCATGCACACCAAGGGCATCCTGGTGATGACGCCGGAGTCGGCGATGGTGCTGACCGGCAAGCAGGCGCTGGACTTCTCCGGCGCGGTCTCGGCCGAGGACAACTTCGGCATCGGCGGCTACGACCGCGTGATGGGCCCCAACGGCCAGGCCCAGTACTGGGCGCCGAATCTGCTTGCCGCGCGGGACATCCTGATGGCGCACTACGACTTCTCGTACGTGGTGCCCGGCGAGGACGGCCCGCGGCGCGGCAAGACCGCCGACCCGGTCGACCGCGATGTCTCCGACTTCCCGCACCTGCTGGAGGGCAGCGATTTCGCGACCGTCGGGGAGATCTTCTCCGCCGCCGCGAATCCGGATCGCAAGAAGCCGTTCGACATTCGCACCGTGATGCGGGCGCTGGCCGACCAGGACCACGAGGTGCTGGAGCGGTGGGCGGGCATGGCCGACGCCGAGACCTCGGTCGTCTTCGACGCGCGTCTGGGCGGAATCCCGGTGTGCCTGTTGGGTATCGAGTCCAAGAGCGTGGGGCGGCGCGGCTTCCCCGCGACCGACGGACCCGACACCTACACGGCGGGAACGCTTTTCCCGCAGTCGTCGAAGAAGGCGGCGCGGGCGATCAACGCGGCCAGCGGCAACCGTCCGCTGGTGGTGCTGGCCAACCTGTCCGGCTTCGACGGTTCGCCGGAGTCGATGCGCAAGGTGCAGCTGGAGTACGGCGCCGAGATCGGCCGTGCCATCGTCAATTTCGACGGCCCGATCGTGTTCTGCGTGATCTCCCGCTACCACGGTGGCGCCTTCGTGGTGTTCTCGAAGACCCTGAACCCGAGCATGACCGTGCTGGCGCTGGAGGGCTCGTTCGCCTCCGTGCTGGGCGGCGCCCCCGCCGCGGCGGTCGTGTTCTCGGGCGAGGTCAGCGCGCGCACCGAGGCCGACCCGCGGGTGCGCGACTTCGAGCTGCGCGCGGCGAACGCCTCCGGCACCGACCGCGCCACCCTGACCGCGGAGCGCGACGAACTGCGCTTCTCGGTGCGGGCGGAGAAGCTGGGTGAGGTGGCCGCGGAGTTCGACCGCGTGCACAACATCCAGCGCGCCGTCGAGGTGGGTTCGGTGGACGCCATCATCAGCACCGTCGAGATGCGCCCGCGCATCATCGCCGCCATCGAGGCCGGGCTCGCCCGCCACTGATCGATGAGACGCGAAACGCCCCGGCAGTCCGACGGCCGGGGCGTTTCTCGTTCGATCGGGAAGCTCAGAAGCCACGCAGGCGGTCCGGGGTGATGCGGACCGGGACGGAGTAGTCGGCGAAGAACTCTTCGCGGGTCATGCCGATCTCGACCAGGCCCTTGGCGTACTTCTCGACGTAGGCGTCGAGCTCGGCGGGGGTCGGCTCGGTGGTGTCGACGCGGGCGGGGCCGTTGAAGACCACGACCTGGCCGCCGCTGGCGGTGCTGTTGAGGTTCAGCGACACCCGCGGGTCGGCGGCGATATTGCGGAGCTTGGGCGTGCCGGGCTGGGTGAAGATCAGGAACTCACCGTTGGCCCACTGGAACCAGACCGGGTTGGGTTGCGGCGTACCGCTGGGGCTCACGGTGGTCAGCCAGACAATGCCATCCTCCGCCAGACGTTTGGTGACCAGGGCACCGAATTCGGTGTCGGTGTCGATGAGCGGCGAGGAAGCGGACATGCGGTCTCCTTGCGAGGTGTGGGTCGGTTCGATCCATGACGGTCAACGCCCCACTGTCCGTGGGCATTCCGCGTTTCAGACGATCTTTTCGGGCCACAGTCCGGTGCCGTCGCTGAGCAGTATGGCCTCGGCCACCGCCTCGTCGATGACCTGCCGGGTCTGCTGGTCGGTGGTGATGCGGGCGAACTCGGCCACCGAGACGCCATGGCCGGTGTCGGTGATGGCGCCCTCGCGGTCGAATTCGGCGGCGAACCGTTCGGGGCCGAGCGCGGTGCGGGCCCGGGCGGTGATGCGGTCGACGTCCATGCGTTCGCCGCTGGCCAGGGGCGCGCCGGTGGAGGCCCGCGCCTTGGTCGCCGCGCCGAGCAGGCGGGCGGCCCGCTCGTAGTCCTCGATCATCACCGCGGCCCCGGCCAGCCCCTCGACGGCCAGCGCGACGGCGCGGATGTCACCGGCGACGGAGGCGGCCGACAGGCTCTCGGTGTGCAGGGTGCGGGCGGCGTCGGCGTCGCCGCGCAGTTCGGCGATGAAGCCGAGTTCGGCCAGCACCAGCGCGACCCCGTTGTGCGCCTCGATGGCGGCGAGCCAGCCCAGCCACCGGTTGAGGTGCTTCTCGGCGTCCTCCAACCGGCCCTGCCGCCGCGCGCTCAGGCCCAGCCCGATCTCGGCGAACCCCTCCCCCAGCCGGTTGGCGTGGCTCACCGCGAGCCGCATGGCCCGGTGATGGAGCTCGTCGGCGGTCCGGAATTCGCCGCGCAGCAAGGCGATTCGGCCGAGCAGCGCGAGTTTGTGGGAGGTCTCGGTCCAGAGCCCGAGTTCCTCCACAATCTGCAGTCCCTCGTAGTGCAGGTCGTTGGCCTCGTCGTAGCGGCCCTCGAATTCGGCGAGCACCGCCAGCGCCTCGATGGCCTTGAGCCGGCCCCAGCGGTCGCCGACCTCGTCGAAGATGGCCGCGCTCAGCTGCGCGTGGTCGCGGACGGTGGCGAGGTCGCTGCGGGCGGTGTTCTGGGCGGCGCGCAGGCTCAGCGAGGCCGCGATGCCCCAGTTGTCGTCGAGGGTCCGGAAGGCGGCCAGGGCCCGGCCGACGCGGTCCTGGCTCTCGGGCAGCGCGCCCGAATACCACTGGGCGTAGCCGAGAAACCATTCGCTGCGCGCGAGCGCCCGCAGTTCGGTGTCGGTCTCGTCGCCGTCGAGGGCGGGTGAGGGGCTGACCAGTTGCCCGGCCTCCCCGATGAGCAGGGCCATGCCAGCCCGCCAGCGCAGGATGGTCGCGCGTTCGACCGGCCGCAGCTTCCCGGCCATGGCGCTGACCGCGGACAGGTAGCGGTGCGCCTCGATGAGCCGTCCGCGCAGGAAGCCGAACCAGATCAGCGAGTTGACCAGTCGCATGGCGAGGCGGGCGTTGCGGCACACGATGGCGAAGTCGGCGGCCTTGCGGATGTTGGGCGATTCCACGTCGAGCTGTTCGAGCCAGCGGCGCTGGTCGGGCCCGTGCAGTTCGGCGCTGGCGTGCTCGCCGCGGTCGGCGTAGTGCATGGCGTGCCGCAGCCGCAGTTCCAGCAGGGTGCCGGTGGCCTCGAGGTATTCGACGCAGTAGGCCGCGATCGATTCCAGCAGCCGGTAGCGCGGGCCGTGCCGCGATTCCTGCATGACCACCAGGGACTGGTCGACCAGCCGGGTGAGCACGGCGAGGATCTCACCGTCCTCGCCCGGATCGCGGATGAGGGCGCGGGTGGCCGCCAGCGAGCAGTCCTCGGCGTGAACGGCCAGCCAGCACAGCACATTCCGTTCGACGCGCGAGAGCGGCGCCCAGCTCCAGTCGATGGCGGCGCGCAGGGTGCGGTGCCGGTCCGGGGAGTCGCGGAAGCCGCCTTCGAGGACCTGGAAGCGGCGGTCGAGCTGGACGAGCAGTTCGTGCACCCCGAGTACACGTACCTTGGTCGCGGCGAGTTCGATGGCGAGCGGGATGCCGTCGAGGCGACGGCAGATGGCGATGATGTCGTGGATATTGGATGCGTCGACCCGCAGGCCGGGCGCCCGCGCGGCGAAGAGCTGGACCGCACTGGCGGTGGCGAGCGATTCGGGTCCGGTGGTGTCGGCGGGCGGCAGGTCCAGGGGTTCGACGGCGGTGATCCGCTCCCCGCGGACGGCCAGGGGCGCGCGGCTGGTCGCCAGGATCCGGCAGTTCGCCGATTCGGCGAGGATCGCTTCGACCAGGTGGGCCGCCGCCTCGACGACGTGCTCGCAGTTGTCGAGCACCAGCAGGGCGCGGCGCGCCCGCAGGAACGCCACCACCCGGTCCACCGAGTTGAGGCCCGGCGACAGGGACTTGCCGCCGGATCCGGGTGGCGCGTTGACGTCTATGGTCAGCACCGAGAGCACCGCGTCCGCCAGCACTTCCGGCCCGTGTGAGCGGTCCAGGGCGTCGAATTCGACCAGCCAGATGCCGTCCACGAAGCTGTCGATCAGGCTGTGCGCGACCGCCAGGGCGAGCCGGGACTTCCCGACGCCGCCGGGTCCCACCAGGGTGACGAGCCGATCCGAGGCGGTGTCGGCCCGCACCTCGTGCACGGCCGCGTCCCGACCGATCAGCGCGTTGGGCGGGGAGGGCAGGTTGTGCCCGAAGGTGCGGCCCGCCACCAGGACCGGTTCGGGTTGCAGGTCGGCGCGCTGTTCGAGGATGGCGCGGTGCAGGTCGACGAGTTCGCGGCTGGGGTCGGCGCCGCGGGTCTCGGCGAGCAGGGCGCGCAGTTCGTTGAAGCTGTCGAGGGCGTCGGCGGCGCGGCCGGAGCGGTAGAGCGCGCGCATCTGGATGGACCGCAGGCGTTCCCGCAGCGGGTGTTCGCGGACCAGTTCGTTGATCTCGGCGATGAGCGTGCGGTGTTCGCCGAGTTCGAGGCGGGCTTCGACGAGTTCGCTGCGCGCGGCGATGCGGGTCTCGTTCAGCGAGGCGGAGCTCTCCTCGCCGAAGGGCAGGTCGATGAAGTCGGCGAAGGCGGGTCCGCGCCACAGCGCGAGGGCCTCGCGCAGCAGGTCGGCCCGCGCCCGCAGGTCGGTCGAATGCTGGGCGCGCGCAATGAGGTCCAGGAATCGGGTGGAGTCCAGCCGGTGTGGTTCGACCCGGAACAGGTAGCCGGCGGGGGTGGTGACGATGTGTTCTCGGCCGCCCGGCTCGGCCTGTTCGAGGGCCCGGCGGAGCTGAGAAACCTTGGTGTGCAACGATCGGGTCGGATTGGTGGGCGGGGATTCGGGCCACAGATCCTCGATCAGCCGGTCGGTGGAGACCGGGACCCCCACATGGGCGATGAGATCGGCGAGCAGCGCCCGCACCAGCGACTCCGGTATCGACACCGGGTCGCCCAGATCCGTAGCGACCTCCAACGACCCCAATACCGCGAACTGCACGATCCGATCCTATCTAATTCACTTTTCAATCATGTGATCGGAAACCCTCACGGCCCCTGCGGAAGTGGGCCCGAAGCGAACCCGAAGGACCTTCCGACAGAATGGTCCCGAACGATCGACCAAGGCCACGACGACGAGGGAAGGGATCGCCGCCAGGGCCCCGATTGTTCATGTCGCGCGTGTCACGATCGGCGTTAATGCGCGCCGGTCAGGTCCGGCCGATCGGGCCTGGGGAGGACTCCGAGGCCGAGATCGACACCGCACCAGCGCCTCCATTGCCGTAGGCGCTCGGACAACAGGGTTCCGCCAGTGTCCCAGGACCCCTGCCGTTCCGCCGCGCACCCCGCCGACCGACGAAATTCGTTGGCGCCGTGTGCGTCCGGAAACCGGACGTCCGTGATTCAGCACCGTCAGGGACCAAAGTACCAGGGGATATCGTGTTGTTCAGCCTTCTCGGACCGCTCGAGGTCCGGCACCAGAACCAGCCATTGCGACTCGGTGGCGTGAAACAGCGGGCAACCCTCGCGTACCTACTTCTGCATCCCAATACCGTCGTCCCGGCCAGCCGACTGCTGGACGCCCTGTGGCCCACCGAAACCATGCCCACCTCGGCCCGCAAGATCCTGCACAACGCGGTGTGGTCGTTGCGAAATCTGTTCCCGGAGGACAACAGTGGACCGGTCGCGCTGATCCGGCGCCCGCCGGGGTATGTGCTCGAAGTCGACACCGACCTCATCGACCTGCATCGCTTCTATCGCCTGGCCGACAGCGGCCGCGCCGCGGCCGTGGCCGCGGACCTGGACACCGCCGCCGCTCGCCTGACCGAATCGCTGTCGCTGTGGCGCGGTTCACCGCTGTCCGATCTCACCGAGCACGGGGTCGACTGGCCCGAGCTCGCCGCCGCCGCTGACGCCCGGATGTCGGTGTCGGAGGACCTGTTCGAGATCGAGCTGGCACGCGGCAACCACGCCCGGGTGGTGGACGCGCTCAGCGCGCTGGCCGATTCCGGGCAACTGCGGGAACGGTCCTGCGGACAGCTCATGCTGGCGCTCTACCGCGGCCGCCGCCCCTCGGACGCGCTGGCCGTCTACACCGCCTGGCGCAATGCCCTGATCGAGAACTACGGGCTGGAACCGGGTTCGGAGCTGCAGACGTTGCAGCAGGCCATCCTGAATCAGAGCCCGTCGCTGGTGCTGCCGGACGCCGAACCCGTGCGGCCCGAGCCGGTGGTGGTGGTCGCCCCGGCCGACCGGGTGACCCGTTCCACGGTGCTGTCGGTCCGGATCGAGGCGGGTGGGGCGGACGCGTCCGAGGACAACCCGACCATGGGCGAACGCTATCTTCCGGCGATCCGGGCGACCGCGGAGTCGTTGGGCGGCACGGTGGTCGGCGTCATCGGCTCCACGGTGATGACGGCGTTCCCGGAGCCGTGCGAGGTGGCCGAGGTGGTGGCCGCCGCGATCCGGCCGCACGAGTGGATCACCGGGGCACGCACCGAATTCGGGGCGCGCCTGGAGCCGCGATTCCGGGCGGCGGTCGTGACCGGTGACGCCGAAGGCCGTGTCCCCCGGGCGTATTCCGACCTGCGCACCTCGAACCGCTACGCCGACCTGTTCGACGAATGCGACCGGCTGCTGCTCGACGCGCCCACCGGCTCGGTGACCGTCTGCGATCGCACCCGTCGCGAGTCGGAGACCGTGATCCGCTACCGGCAGCGCCCGACCGGGCACTGGTACGCGGCGGGCCTGGAGGCCACGAACGGTTCCGCCGCCGAGACCGATCCGGATGTGCGGATGCTGCTGGGTCTGCGCGAGCGGGTCCAGCAGCGGGCGGCCTCGCACCTGGTGGCGGTGGTGGCTCCGGCCGCGACCAGCGCCCGGCGGGTGGCGCGCGCGTTCCGCTCCACCGTGCGCGCGCAGAGCGATGCCGAGCTGATCCTGTGCGCCCGGTTCGGTGACGGGGATCGGCTCGACACCCATCGCGCCATGCTGGCCGCCGCCTGCGGTTTCCAGGTGGGTGACGCGCCCGCGAGCATCGCGGCGCGGCTGGCCGAGGCGGCGGATCATCCGCTGCGTCCGCCGGTGGCGGCGCGCAAGCTGGCCGAGGCCCTGTACCCGCTGGCCACCGGAACCCCATCCGACGATCCGGCGCGGGTCCGGCAGATGCTCACCGCCTGGACCGAATTGCTGTGCGCCAAAGCGGGTCTGGGCCCGATGACCCTGATCTTCGAGGACGCCCATCTGGCCGACCACGCCAATCTGGACTTTCTCGAGACCCTGCTCGACAGTGCCGAGTGCGCGCCGCTGCTGGTGGTGCTCACCGGTGAGGGTTCGCTGGCGCACGGCCGCTTCGCGCGCATCGCGGGCACCCGCGAGTCCACGCTCATCACCTCCGATCTGCGGCCCGGCCGCCGGCCCGCCCAGCGGCGGCGTCCGGCCGCGCTGCTCACCGCCACCGCCGACCGGCATCCGGCGGCCTTCGCCGCCAGCTGATCCGACCTGCCCTCCGCGGCAACCACACTCGACGAGGAAGTGACCTGATGACCGAATCGCTGTTGATCCGCCCGGACGACGCGCGCTATCGCGGACTGATCTCCGGTTCCAATACCCGATGGGTGGGCACACCCGACTACATCCGCCTGGCCCTGAACACCGAGCAGGTCGTCGAGGCCCTGCAGCAGGCGGTCGACGACGAGCTGCGCGTGGTGGTGCGCAGCGGTGGCCACTGCGACGAGGACTTCACCGCCAATGGCAAGGTGCGGGCCGTCATCGACGTATCCGCTTTGGACGCTGTGTATTTCGACGCGCAGATGGGCGCGTTCTCGGTCGGCGCGGGCGCGACCCTGGGCCGGGTCTATTCGACGCTCTACAAGCGCTGGGGCGTCACGCTGCCCGGCGGCACCTGCCCGACGGTCGGCGCGGGCGGGCATGTGGCCGGCGGCGGTTACGGCGCGCTGTCGCGGCTGCACGGGCTGATCGTCGATCACCTGTACGCCGTGGAGGTGGTGGTGGTCGGCTCCGACGGCCGGGTGCGTCCGGTCGTCGCGACCCGTGAGACCGACGACCCGAACCGCGACCTGTGGTGGGCGCACACCGGCGCGGGCGGCGGCAATTTCGGCATCGTGACCCGGTATTGGTTCCGCTCCCCCGAGGCCACGGGCGACGATCCGGCGCGCCTGCTGCCCGCCCCGCCCGCCGAGCTCATCGTCTCCGACGTCTCGTGGTCGTGGGACGACCTGGACGAGGCCGGATTCGCGCGCCTGGTCAGCAATTTCGGGGCGTGGCACGAACGCCACTCGGGTCCGGAGTCCGCGCATCTGAGCCTGTACAGCCAGCTCAAGCTCCAGCACCGGTCCGCGGGTTCGTTCCGGATGAGCACCCAGATCGACGCCGACGAGTCCGACGCCGAGCAGACCATGGACGCGTTCCTGGCCGCGATGGCCGAGGGCACGGGCGCGACCTACACGGTCAACGACCGCAGCCGGGTGCCGTGGTTCTACGCGGTGAAGGAGTGGTTCGGCTTCGTGGAGGCCGCGGTGGCGCGCTGGAAGGTGAAGTCCACCTATATGCGCCGGTCGCTTCCCGAGCCGCAGCTGGACGCGCTGTACCGGCAGCTGACCCGCGAGGACTACCCGCACCCGTACGCCATGGTGGCCCTGGTCAGCTACGGCGGCCGGATCAATGCGGTGGAGTCGGACGTGACCGCGGCGGCGCAACGGGATTCGATCATCAAGATGCTGTACGTGACCCTGTGGACGGATCCGTCCGAGGACGAGCGGCACGATCGCTGGATCCGGGAATGCTATGCCGACGTGTACGCGGCGACCGGTGGCGTGCCGGTGCCGGGTGAGGTGACCGACGGCTGCTTCATCAACTACGCCGACGCCGATCTGGCCGACCCGGCGCTGAACGACTCGGGCGTGCCGTGGCACCGCCTGTACTTCAAGGACAACTACCCGGCCTTGCAGGCCGCGAAGGCGAAATGGGATCCGCGCGAGGTGTTCTCGCACGGTCTGTCCATCCGGGCATGAAAAAAGGTCCCGATGGGCGGCCACGCTGCCGCCCATCGGGACCCCGGGTCAGCGGGACTGACCCCGATGCCGCCACGAGATGGGCGGCTGCTGTGCGTGCGCGGGTAGGGTCCAGGCCGCCGCCCGGACCTCCGCTTTCCGCCGCGCCGGTCGGGTGACGGCGGTCAGGGCCAGGACCAGGGCGACGAGTTCGTCGTCGCCCGGCCGGCCCGATTCCACCGCCAGCACCCCGGTCTCGCCCGCGAGTACCCCCGTCCCGCCGCTCATGCGGGCGGGTTCCCGTGCTTGCGGGCCGGGATGGGCGCGTGTTTGGCGGCGAGCATGGCCAGGCTGTCGATGAGCACGGCCCGGGTGTCGGCGGGGTCGATGACATCGTCGACCAGGCCGCGTTCGGCGGCGTAGTAGGGATGCATCAGCTCCTGCTGGTATTCCTTGATCCGTTGCGCCCGAACCAGATCCGGGTCGGGTGCGGAACCGATCTCGCGCCGGAAGATCACCTGGGCAGCTCCCTCCGCGCCCATGACGGCGACCTCGTTGGAGGGCCAGGCGAAGGACAGGTCCGCGCCGATGGATCGGGAGTCCATGACGATGTACGCGCCGCCGAAAGCCTTGCGCAGGATCACCTGCACCCGCGGGACGGTGGCGTTGCAGTAGGCGTAGAGCAGTTTCGCGCCGTGCCGGATGATGCCGGCGTGTTCCTGGCCGGTGCCGGGCAGGAAGCCGGGCACGTCGACCAGGGTGACGATGGGGATGTTGAACGCGTCGCAGGTCTGCACGAAACGCGCGGCCTTCTCGGAGGCTTCGATGTCGAGCACGCCGGCCAGCACGCAGGGCTGGTTGGCCACGATGCCGACCACCTCGCCGCCGAGGCGGGCGAAGACGCAGAGGATATTGCGGGCCCAGTGCGCGTGCACCTCGAAATACTCGCCGTCGTCGACGATCTCCTCGATGACGGCCCGCATGTCGTAGGCCTGGGTGGAGTCGGCGGGCACCAGGTCGGCGAGCGCGTCGTTGCGCCGGTCGGGCGCGTCGCCGGTCTCGACGGCGGGCGGGCGTTCGCGATTGTTGGCGGGCAGCAGCGAGATCAGGTAGCGCACTTCCTCGAGGCACTCCTCCTCGGTGTCGTACACGAATCCCGCGACACCGGAACCGGAGCCGTGCACGTCCGCGCCGCCGAGTTCGTCGTGGGACACCTGCTCGCCGGTGACGGTGCGCACCACATCCGGTCCGGTCACGTACATCTGGGAGATGCCGCGCACCATGAACACGAAGTCGGTGAGCGCGGGCGAGTAGGCCGCGCCGCCCGCGCACGGGCCGAGCATCACGCTGATCTGCGGGATGACGCCGGAGGCGCGGACGTGGCGGCGGAAGATGCCGCCGTATCCGGCCAGCGCGGTGACGCCCTCGTGGATGCGCGCGCCCGCGCCGTCATTGAGGCCGACCAGCGGCGCGCCCGCGGCCTCGGCCAGGTCCATGAGCTTGTGGATCTTCTCCGCGTGCGCCTCGCCGAGCGAGCCGCCGAAGATCCGGAAGTCGTGGCCGTAGGCGAAGACGTTGCGGCCGTGCACCTTTCCCCAGCCGGTGACCACGCCGTCGGTGTGCGGTTTGCGGTCGGCCATGCCGAAGGCGGTGGCCCGGTGCCGGCGCAGCTGGTCGACCTCGCGGAAGGTGCCCGGATCGAACAGCAGCTCCAGCCGCTCGCGCACGGTGAGCTTCCCGATCGAGTGCTGCCGTTCGGTGGCGCTCGGCGGGATGCCGTGCACGGCTCCGTGTTTGACGCCGCGCAATTCCTCGACCCGGGATCGCAGCCGCGCGGGCGCGGTGGTGACGGGCCGTTCGACGAGTTCGGTCATCAGTGCTCACTCCGTTCCGGCGCCGGGAAATGGCCCGACTCGATGAAGAATTGGACGTAGGTGCGGAAGAGGTCGCCCGACACCGGCGGGCACACGATGCCGGTGCCGGTCAGCATGGCCTCGGTCGCGGACACGTCGATGGCCGGGTAGAAGGCCGCGGTGTCGCCGATCATGGCCTCGAAGGCGTCCAGCAGCGGGACCAGGGCGTTGTCGGTGTTCGCGCCGATCTCGGCGAGCCAGTCGGCCCGGTCGCGGTCCTCGATCGGATAGCCCATGGCCCGCAGCCGCTCGACCAGGTCGGGCAGCGCGACCCGAAGCGGGTTGTGCAGGTGGAAGGTTCGCTCGGCGGCGTCCGGGTTCGCCGCCAAAGCGACGATGGCGGCGCTGACGTAGTCGACCGGGGCCAGGTGGAAGTAGCCGTCGCCGACCGGCGGCACGGCCCGCGCCTGGATGATGCCCTTGAGGGTGAGCCAGACGAAGTCGCGGGTCTGGCAGGCGCCGTGGCGCTGGTCGCCGGAGATCACGTCCACGCGGTACACCGAGACCGGCAGGCCGCGGTCGCGGGCCAGTCCGATGTTCTGCTCGGCCACCCATTTGGTACGCAGGTAGCCGCTGGGCAGCACCTCGGGCGGACCGGTCGGGTCGTCCACGGCCAGCGGCGCGCCGTCCGCGGGTGCGCCCGGGAAGACGCCGACGGTGGAGACGTAGTGCACCGGGACCGTCCGGTGGCGGGCGGCCAGGCGCAGGATCTCCTCGGTGCCACCGACATTGGCGTCACGCAGCAGCGGGTAGGGCTGGAGCCAGTGCACGGTCGCCCCCGCGTGGAACACCACGTCGACCAGCTTCGCGAGATCGTCGAAGTCGTGCTCGGACAACCCGAGTCGCGGGGCCGCGAGATCGCCGACGATGACGCGAACCCGGTTCAGGTCCACCTCGCCCGACACCCGGTAGAACTCCAGGTTGGCGATCAGCCGCGCGGTCGCGGCGGCCTCGTCCGCGCCGCGGATCACGCAGTGCACCACGGCCGCGGTGGTTCTCATGAGGTCGCGCAGCATGAACGCGCCGAGGAATCCCGAAGCGCCGGTGAGCAATACGTGATCGGGATCGGTGGCGACCCGGACGACGGTGTCCGCGGGGCGGATGTCGTCGGCCAGGCGCACTTCGGCGGCGAAGTCGATGGCCCCGGTCGCACCGTCGCCGGATTCGGCGAGGATGAACGCCGCGAGCGCCTCGGGGGTCGGGTGATCGTAGGCGACGGTGGCGGGCAGCCGGGTCCCGAACGCGGCCTGCAGCCGGTTGCGGAATTCGACGGTGGCCAGCGAGTCGAAGCCCGCTTCGCTGAATTCCCGCGTGCTGTCGAGGGCTTCGGCGCCCTGGTGGCCGAGGACGGCGGCGGCTTCGCGCAGCACGAAGTCGAGCACCAGGGCGTGCTGTTCGGCCGGGGTGCGGCCGCGCAGCAGTTCGGTGATCGAGACGGCGGCCTCGGCATTGCCCGCCACCGCGCGCTGGGTGGGCAGCAGGCCCGAGAGCAGCCGGGTCGGCCGGGCCCGGATAGCGGACAGTTCCAGCGGGGTGGCCACGACCAGGGTCCGTTCCGATCCGGCGGCCGCGTCGAGCAGGGCCAGCCCGGATTCGGCGGGCAGGGCCGGGAAGCCGCCGCGCGCGATGCGCTGTTTGTCGGCGTCGTCGAGGTGGCCGCTGATGCCGCCCTCCTGTTCCCACAGGCCCCAGGCGATGGAGGTGGCGGGCAGGCCGCGTCCGGCGCGGTGGGCGGCGAGCGCGTCGAGGAAGACATTGGCCGCGGCGTAGTTGCCCTGGCCCGGGCCGCCGATGATCCCGGCCACCGAGGAGAACAGCACGAACGCGGCGAGTTCACGGTCGAGGGTGAGTTCGTGCAGCAGCCAGGCGGCGTCGGCCTTCGGGCGCAGGACCGCGGCCAGGCGGTCCGGGTCGAGGTCGCGCAGCAGGCCGTCGTCGGTGGCGCCCGCGGTGTGGACGATCGCGGTCACCGGGTGTGCGGCGAGCACGGCGGCCAGGGCGTCGCGGTCGGCGGCGTCGCACGCGACGATGTCGACCTGTGCGCCGGCCGCCGTCAGTGCGGCCCGGAGCGCTTCCGCCCCCGGGCTTTCCAGGCCGCGACGGCTGAGCAGCACCAGGCGCCCGACCCCGCGGTCGGTGACCAGGTGGCGGGCCAGCATGGCGCCCAGCGAGCCGGTACCACCGGTGATCAGCACGCACTCCCCCGCCCAGCGGGCCGGGGCGGGCAGGGCGACCCGGTGCAGTCGCGGCACGAAGACGCGGCCTTCGCGAATCACGACCTGGGGTTCCCCGGCCGTGACGACCGCGGACAGGGCGGCGGTCGAGGCCGGGTCGTCGTCGATGTCGGCCAGCACGATGCGGCCGGGCAGCTCCGACTGGGCCGAGCGCAGCAGACCCCACACACTCGCGGCGGCGACGTCGGTGGCCCCGGATCCCATGGCCCGCTCGGTCACCACGACCAGCGGTGCGGTGGTGCGGTCCTCGACGGCGATCCAGCGCTGCACGAGAGTCAACGCACGCCGGGAGAGTTCGTGCGCGCCGAGGATCGGGTCGCCGGTCGGCGCGGCGCCGATCGGGGCCAGGATGGCGTCCACCGGCTTGTCCGCGGTGGCGGCCTCGGCCAAGTCCGTGAACAGGGTGGTCTCCCCCACCTCGGGGAGTTGCTCGGTGCCGGAGACCGCACCCCAGCGGATGGCGCCACCGCTGACGGCGGCGGGCATCCAGTCGACGGTGAACGCCATCTCGTCGATATCCGGCCGCGCCGCAATCGATTCCACCGGCGTGGTCACCACGCGCAGGGTGGCGACGGCCACGCCCGCCCGGTCGGCGAGCAGCAGCGTGGTCGAGCCGTCGCCACCGGTGCGGGCCAGCACCCGCAGGGCCGTCGCACCGGTGGAGAACAGCCGGACGTCCCGCAGTTCCCGCACGGTTCCGGGGGCGACAGCGGCCAGCGCGGCGTGCAGCAGCACCGGGTGCACGCCGAAAGCGGCTGCCTCGGCCGCGAATTCGTCCGGCAGCGCGACCTCGGCGTGGGTCTCGTCGTCGGCCGCCGCCGGCGGCCACTCCGCGAGTTCGAAATCCGGTGCGCCGATGCGCAATCGGGCGGTGCCGCGGGCGTGCAGGGTCCACGGTCCCGAGGATCCCGAGGCCCGGGAGTGGATCGACACCGTGCGGTCGCCGCTGTCCAGCAGGCCGCCGACCCGGGCCTGGATGTGCAGGTCGGCCCCAGCGGGCATGGTCAGCGGGGTGCGAACGGCCAAGGCGGACAGTTCGGTGCAGCCGAGTTCGTCCGCGGCGCGGGTGGCGAGTTCCATCAGGACGGCGGCGGGGACGGGCGCGCCCGGATCGATCCAGCGCTGCCGGCGGGACAGGCGGCCGGTGGCGACCACACCGTCGGCGGCGCTCTCGGCCAGGTCGACCGCCACCTCGAGGACGGGGTGGCCGAGGGCGGACCCGGTGCCGACGGTTCCGAGGGCGGTGTCGCCCGCCCAGTGCCGGGAGCGCTGGAAGGCGTAGGTGGGCAGGCTGATTCGACGCGCGCCGGTGCCCGCGAACACCTGTTCCCAGTCGACCCGCACGCCATTGGCGTGCAGGGCCGCGACGGCGGCGAGGGCGGACTCGTCGTCCTCGGCGGTGCGGCGCAGCACCGGGATCGAGATGTGCGGGCGGTCCTGGAGGGTTTCGTCGACCAGTGCGCTGAGGATGGCGTCGGGCCCGATCTCCACGAACTTGGTCACCCCGGCCGCGGCCAAGGCGGCGACGCCCTCGGAGAACCGGACGGTGCCGCGAATGTGGCGCGGCCAGTATGCGGGATCGGCGTGGTCGCCGGGAGCGGCCAGCGCGCCGGTCACATTGGACACGATGGGCATGCGGGCGGGCCGGAAGGTGAGTCCGCGGGCCACCGCCTCGAACTCGTCGAGGATCGGGTCCATGTGGTGGGAGTGGAAGGCGTGGCTGACGGCCAGGCGGCGGGAGCGGATCCCGCGCTGTCCCAGGGTTTCCGCGATGGCCTCCAGGTCCTCGGCCGAGCCGGCGAGCACCACCGAGGCGGGTCCGTTGACGCCGGCGAGGCTCACCCGGTCGGAGAGCTGGTCGCGCACGGCGTCCTCGCCCGCGCGCACCGCGAGCATCGCCCCGCGCGGCAGCGAGTTCATGAGGCGGGCCCGCGCGGCGACCAGGGTGGCGGCGTCGGCCAGCGACAACACGCCCGCCTGCTGGGCGGCGACGAGTTCGCCGACCGAGTGGCCGGTGAGGTAGTCGGCGCGAATGCCCCAGGACGCCACCAGCTTCGCCAGCGCGTATTCGACGGCGAAGAGGGCGGGCTGGGTGACGGCGGTTTCGTCGAGCCGCTCGCCCGAGGTGATCTCGTCGCGCAGCGGTCGATCCAGCAGCGGGTCCAGGTGGCCGCAGACCTCGTCGAACGCGGCGGCGAAGGCCGGGAAGGCGTCGTGGAGGCGCAGGCCCATGCCGGGGCGCTGGGCGCCCTGACCGGTGAAGACGAAGGCGGTCTTGCCGGTCCGGGTGGAGGTCGGGTCGGCGGTCAGTCCGGCGAGCAGTGCCGCGCGGTCACGGCCGACGGCGACGGTCCGGTACTCCAACTGGGTGCGGGTGGTCGCGAGCGAGTACGCGATGTCCAGGTCCCGAACATCGGCGTCGGCGGCGAATTCCGCCAGCGCGGCCGCCTGCGCCCGGGCCGCGGCCGCGGACTTGCCGGACACCGGCCAGGGCAGTGCGGGCAGCCGAACCGGCTGCGGCGCGGCGGATTCCGATGGTTCCACCGCATCCGGCCGCGATTCCGGCGCTTCCGGCGCAGGTGCCTGTTCGATGACCACGTGGGCGTTGGTGCCGCTGACGCCGAACGAGGACACCGCGGCCCGGCGCGGAGCCCCGGTCTCGGGCCAGGGCTGGGCTTCGTTCAGCAGGCGCACCGTGCCCGACGACCAATCCACATCCGGGTTGGGCGTCTCCGAGTGCAGGGTCTTGGGCAGCACACCGTGGCGGATGGCCTCGATCATCTTGATGACGCCGCCGACGCCCGCCGCCGCGACCGTGTGCCCGATATTGGATTTCATCGATCCCAGCCACAGCGGCCGCGCCGCGGTGCGTTCCCGGCCATAGGTGGCCAGCAACGCCTGGGCCTCGATCGGGTCGCCCAGCCGGGTGCCGGTGCCGTGGCCTTCCACGGCGTCCACCTCGGCGGCGGAGAGTCCGGCGTCGGCCAGGGCCGCGCGGATCACGCGTTCCTGGGAGGGGCCGTTGGGCGCGGTGAGCCCGTTGGACGCGCCGTCCTGGTTGACCGCGGAGCCGCGCAGGACGGCGAGCACCTCGCGACCGGAGGCGACGGCGTCCGAGAGGCGTTGCAGTGCGAGCAGACCCACGCCCTCCGACCAGCCGGTGCCGTCCGCGCCCGCGCCGTAGGACTTGCAGCGGCCGTCGGCGGACAGGCCGCGCTGCCGCGAGAATTCGATGTAGCCGCCGGGGTGTCCGTAGACGGTGACGCCACCGGCCACCGCGAGGTCGCATTCGCCGCGGCGCAGCGCCTGCGCCGCGAGGTGCACGGCGACCAGCGAGGACGAGCACGCGGTGTCGACGGTGAGGGCGGGGCCCTCGAACCCGAAGGTGTAGGCGAGCCGTCCCGAGACCACGCTGCCCAGTCGCCCGGTCATGGCGTAGCCCTCGAGGTCGGGCGGCGCGGCCAGGTCGAGGTAGCTCTGCTCGCCGGCGCCGACGAAGACGCCGGTGCCGCTGCCGCGCAGCGACATCGGATCGATGCCCGCGGATTCGAACAGTTCCCAGGCGGTTTCGAGCACGACCCGCTGCTGGGGGTCCATGCCGAGGGCCTCGCGCGGGGAGATGCCGAACAGTCCGGCGTCGAAATCGGTGGCGTGATCGATGAATCCGCCGTGGCGGGTGGTCGAGGTGCCGATGTGCTCGGGGTCGGGATCGTAGAGGGCCGCGACGTCCCAGCCGCGGTCGGCGGGCCATCCGGTGATGGCGTCGGCGCCGGTGTCGACCAGGTCCCACAGCTGGGCGGCGGAGTTCACGCCGCCCGGGTAGCGGCAGGCCTGCGCCACGACCGCGATGGGTTCGGCCGCCGCCGATTCGAGTTCGGTGATGCGGCCCTTGGCCTTGGTGAGTTCGGCTGTGGCCCAGCGCAGGTACTCGACCAGTTTCTTGTCTTCAGGCATTGCCGGTGTCCTCTTTCAGCCCAGCTCGTGGTCGGAAATGCGGCCGAGTTCGCCGTCGATGAAGCTCAGGAGTTCCTCGGCCGAGGCGGTGGCGAGGTGTGCGTCGACGGCCTCGGTCGCGGGGTTCTCGGTGACCGGGCTCGCCGCCCAGCGGCCGGCCAGTTCGCGCAGCCGCTCGGCGATCCGGTCGCGGTCGGCCTCGCCCAGGTCGTCGGCGACGCGTTCCCAGCGGTCCAGTTCCGCCCACAGCACGTCGGCGGGCGCGGGCGGACGCAGGGCGTCGAGGACGAACGCGGCCAGGTCGGCCGGGGTGGGCCGGTCGAAGACGGCGGTGGCGGGCACCGTGGTTCCGGTCGCCACGGAGAGCCGGTTACGCAGCTGCACCGCGGTCATGGAGTCCATGCCGAGTTCCTGGAACGGGCGGTCGGCCTCGATGCTCAGGGAGTCCGCGATGCCGAGCACCGCGGCCAGCTGAGCACGAACCGTGTCCACCACGGCGTCGAGCTGCTGGGTCTCGTCGAGATCGGCGAGCCGGGCCCGCAGCACCTCGGCGGTGTCGGCCGTGACGGCGGCCGGGCGAACCGGCGCGGATCGCCCGGTGTCGCCCGCGGTTTCGCTGTCGACGCCGAGTTCGAGGGTCCGGAACTCGACGGCCTCGGCGCTGAACACCGGGTTCCCGGCCGGATCGGTCAGATACGCGGTGACCACGTCTCCGTCCACCGGTCGCACGTGGGCCCGGACGGCGTCCGCGCCCGTGGCGTACAGGCGCACGTTCCGCCAGATGACCGGTGCCAGCAGCGAATCCGTGCCGAGGGTGCTCGGCAGAGCCGCGTCCAGCAGTTGCGGGTGCAGGGCGAATCCGGTGGCCTGGATGGCCGATTCGGCGGGCAGGTGGTGCTCGGCGGGCTGGTCGGCCGACACCGGGGCGCCCGGATCGCCGCCGCGGGCGAGGGCGCCGGTGGCGATGGCGGTCCAGGCGCCGCCCGCGGACCTGGCCCGGATTCCGGCGGTGCGGCGGCCGGTGTCGTCGGCGGCGCCGATGACCACGTGCAGCTGGGCCTCCTGGCCCGCGGGGACGGTGAGCGGCCGGGTCAGTTCCAGCTGCTCGATGTGGTCCGCGCCGACTTCGTCGCCGGCCCGCAGCAGGAGGTCGACGAGGACGGCGGGCGGGACCAGGGTGGTCGCGGGTGTGGTGTGGGCGGCCAGCCAGGGCAGCGCGTTCGGGTTCAGGACGCCGGTGAGCAGCACGCTGTCGGCGTCGGGCAGGTGCAGCACGCCGGTCAGCACGGGGTGCTCGATCGGGTCGAAACCCGAGGTGGCGGTGGAGGCGGTCGGGTGCAGCCAGTACCGGTCGCGCTGGAACGCGTAGGTGGGCAGGGCGACCCGGCGCGCGCCGGTCCCGGTGAAGAACGCCTCCCAGTCGACGGTTGCGCCGAGGGAGTGCAGTTGCGCCACACCGGCGATGAGGGTGCGGGCCTCCTCGGTGCCGCGGCGTTGCAGGGCGATGGCGGCGGTGTCGGTGACCTGGTCGGCCAGCGGCGTGAGCACCGCGTCGGGTCCGACCTCGGCCAGCACGGTGACGTCGAGGGCGGCCAGAGTGGTTGCGGCATCCGCGAACCGGACCGGCCGGCGAATCTGGTCGACCCAGTACCCCGCGGTGGTGGGCTCGGCGATCCGACCGGTGACGGTCGAGACGAACGGGATGGCCGGTGCGGAGTAGGTGACCGATTCCGCGACGGCGCGGAATTCGTCGAGCATGGGGTCCATCAGGGCCGAATGGAAGGCGTGGCTCACGGTCAACCGCTTGTGACGGCAGTCCAACAGGGTCACGACCGCCAGCACCGCCTCCTCCGGGCCCGACAGCACCACCGACTCCGGACCGTTCACCGCCGCGATCGACACCAGATCGCCCAACAGCGGCAGCACCGTCGCCTCGGACACCGAAACAGCGACCATCGCACCACCCGCCGGCAGCGCCTGCATCAACGCGCCACGAGCCGCCACCAGACGCGCCGCGTCAGCCAGCGACAGCACACCGGCCACGTGCGCGGCCGCGAACTCACCCACCGAATGCCCGGCGACGTAGTCGCAGCGAATCCCCCAGTGCGCCAGCAGTCGCGCCAAGGCGACCTCGACGGCGAACAGTGCGGGCTGGGCCATCCCCGTGCCGTCGAGACCGTCACCGGTGGTGATCAGCTCGCGCAGCGACCGGCCCAGCAGCGGGTCGAGGTGCGCGGCGGCCTCGTCGAACGCGGCGGCGAAGACCGGGAAGTGTTCGTACAGGCCCATTCCCATACCGAGGCGCTGGGCGCCCTGACCGGTGAAGACGAAGGCGGTGCCGCCCGATCGCGCGGTGACCGGCGGCGCGTCGGCGAGCGCGGCGACCAGTTCCCCGGTGTCGCCGCCGACCACGGCCGCCCGGTGTTCGAAGGGGGTGCGCGCGGTGGCGAGCGAGTACGCGATATCCAGTTCCCGCACGGTCGAATTCGCGAGGAATTCCCGCAGCCGGGCCGCCTGGGCGTCGACCGCGGCCGGGGTGCGACCGGAGATCAGCCACGGCACCGCCGGCAGTTCCAGCGAGATCGTCTGCGGCTCGGCCGCTTCCGGCTCCGGAGCCTGTTCGACGATGACGTGCGCGTTGGTACCGCCGAAGCCGAACGACGACACACCGGCCCGGCGCGGCTGCCCGGTCTCGGGCCAGTCCCGCACCTCGTTCAGCAGTTCCACGGACCCGGCCGACCAATCCACCTCGGGCGACGGGGTTTCCGCGTGCAGGGTGCGCGGCAGCACGCCCCGGCGCATGGCCTGGATCATCTTGATCACGCCGCCCACGCCCGCGGCCGCCTGCGAGTGCCCGACGTTGGACTTGAGCGAGCCCAGCAGCAGGGGACGGTCCCCCGCCCGGTCGCTGCCGTAGGTGGCGAGCAGGGCCTGGGCCTCGATGGGGTCGCCGAGGCGGGTGCCGGTGCCGTGGCCCTCGACCGCGTCGACCTCGGAGGCGAGCAGGGCGGCGTCGGCGAGCGCGTCGCGGATGACGCGTTCCTGGGACGGGCCGTTGGGCGCGGTCAGCCCATTGGACGCGCCGTCCTGGTTGACGGCCGAGCCGCGCAGCACGGCCAGCACCTCGCGGCCCTCGCGGCGCGCGTCGGAGAGTCGTTGCAGCGCCAGCAGTCCCGCGCCTTCGGACCAGCCGGTGCCGTCGGCGCCCGCGCCGAAGGATCGGCACCGGCCGTCCACCGACAGGCCGCGCAGGCGGGAGAACTCCACGAACGCCTGCGGCGTGGACATGACGGTCACCCCGCCGGCCAAAGCCAGGTCGCATTCGCCGCGACGCAGGGATTGCGCCGCCAGGTGCAGTGCCACCAGGGACGACGAGCAGGCCGTGTCGACCGAGATCGCGGGTCCTTCGAGGCCCAGCGAGTAGGCCAGGCGGCCCACCGCGATGCTGCCCGCGCTGCCGGCGAACAGGTAGCCCTCGTGTTCGCCGCCGACGCCGGGGCGCGCGCCGTAGTCGGAGTACATCACCCCCGCGAACACGCCGGTCCGTGAGCCGCGCAGGCTGCGGGGCACGATGCCCGCGGATTCCAGGGCTTCCCAGCCGGTTTCGAGCAGCAGGCGCTGCTGCGGGTCGACGGCCAGGGCCTCCCGCGGGGACAGTCCGAAGAAGCCCGCGTCGAACAGGTCCGCGTCCATCAGGAATCCGCCGCCCCGGCTGTAGGACCGTCCGGCCTGTTCGGCGTCGCTGTCGAACAGCGAGCCCAGATCCCAGCCGCGGTTGGTCGGGAATTCCGAGACCGCGTCGACGCCGTGGAACACGAGGTCCCACAACTGGTCCGGATCGGTGACGCCGCCGGGGTAGCGGCAACCGACGCCGACGATGGCGATCGGTTCGTCGTCCCGGGCGGTCACCGTGGCCGCCGCCACGGCCTGCGGCCGCGCGCCGACCAGCGCATCGGACAGCCGCTCCGACAGGCTCACGGGCGTCGGGTAGTCGAAGACCAGGGTGGCGGGCAGGCGCACGCCGGTGGCCTCGGCCAGCCGGTTGCGCAGTTCGACCGCGGTCAGCGAATCGAACCCGAGATCCTGGAAGGACCGGTCCGCGCCGACCGCGCTGGAGCCCGAATGCCCCAGGACCGCGGCGGCATTGGTGCGGACCAGGTCCAGCAGGGCCGCGGCGCGCTCGGTCTCGGACAGCGGGGCCAGGCGGGCGGCGAATCCGTCGCGCGGAGCCTTGCGGGCGCGGGTCGCGGGGGCCAGGCGGCGGAACATCGCCGGGATGTCGCCGGAGGACCGCAGGGCGGCGGTGTCGAGGCCGGTGACCGCGAGCAGCGGGACGTCGAGGGCCGTGGCCACATCGAAGGCGTGCAGCCCGGCCGCGGTCGGCAGCGGCAGGACGCCGAGGCGGCGGATGCGCTCGCGGTCGACGGCGCTCATCTCGTCGGTGATGCCGCTGGCCTGCTCCCACAGGCCGTACGCGATGGACACCGCGGGCAGTCCGAGCGAGCGGCGGTGCTCGGCGAGCGCGTCGAGGAAGGTGTTGGCGGCGGCGTAATTCGCCTGACCGGCCGTGCCGACCAGGCCCGCCAGCGACGAGAACAGCACGAACGCACCGAGTTCCAGATCGCGGGTGGCCTGGTGCAGCGCCCAGGCCGCGTCGACCTTGGGCCGCAGCACGCTGGTGACCTGGTCGGGGGTCAGCGATTCCACGATGCCGTCGGCGAGTACGCCCGCGGTGTGCACGACCGCGTGCACCGGGTGCGCGGCGATGACGGCGGCCAGCTCGGCCGGATCGGTGACGTCGCAGGCGAGGACCGTGACTTCCGCTCCGCGCTCGGTCAATTCGGTCCGCAGGTCGGTCGCGCCGGGCGCGTCGAGACCGCGGCGGCTCAGCAGCAGCAGCGAGCGGGTGCCGTGGGTGTCGACCAGGTGCCGGGCGAGGGCCGCGCCGAGAGTGCCGGTGCCGCCGGTGATCAGCACCGTGCCCCGCGTCCACGGATCGGTGTCGACGGTGGCGGCGCAGGCGCGGATCAGGCGCGGGACATGCAGGGCCCCACCGCGAATCGCCACTTGCGGCTCACCGCTCGCGATGGCGGCGTCAAGGGCGTCCCACGCACCGGGGTCGGTGCCGACGTCGATGAGCGTGAAGCGCTCCGGGTGTTCGGTCTGGGCCGCGCGGACCAGGCCCCAGGCTCCGGTCTGCGGCAGGTTCGCCGCGGAAGGACCGGCCGCGGACTCGGTGAGGAACACCAGCCGGGAATTCGCGAACCGCTCGTCGACGATGGCGGTGCGCACGACCGCGAGGGCGCGGTGGACGACATCGTGTGCGGCGGAAGGGATCTCCGCGCCCTGCTCGGCGGCGGGCAGCCTGACCACGACCACGGCGGGCGTGCCGGTGACCTCGTCCAGCTCCGTGTACCGGGTCTCCACGCCCGGCACCTCGCCGGCCGCCACCCACCCGCTGCGATCGGATGCCGCTGCAGGAGTGGGTATTTCGCTCCACTCCAGCTCGAACAGCGTCTGGTCCGCACCGGCCGCGGCCTGCGGGCGCAGGGCCAGCGCGTCCACGGCGATGAGGGTCGCCCCGGATCCGTCGGCGATGAGCATGGCGACCGCGTCACGCCCGGCCGGGGTGATCCGGACCCGCAGCGCCGTCGCCGGGAATTCGGGGATCGCGACCCCGGACCACGAGAACGGCAGCAGCGCGGGCCGATCGGTGTCGGAGATGCCCGGGACCAGGGCGTGCGCCGCGGCGTCGAGCAGGGCGGGGTGCACGGTGAACCGGTCGGCCCCGGCGGCGTACTCGTCGTCGAGGGCGAGTTCGGCGAACAGGTCCTCGCCGCGTCGCCACAGCTTGCGCAAACCGTTGAACACCGGGCCGTACTCGTAGCCGTGGTCGGCCGCGCGGTCGTAGGCCCCGGTGAGGTCGACTTCCTGTGCGCCGCGCGGGGGCCACTCGCCGATGACGCCGGGGTCGGTGCTCGCGTCGGCCCCGCCCAGCAGGCCGGTGGCGTGCAGTCGCCAGTCCTGGCCGCCTGCCACGCGGGAGCGGATCTCCATCTGTCGCTTGCCGTTGTCGTCGGCGGCGGCGATGCTGACCCGGATCGTCACCGGCTGATCGGTGAGTTCCAGGGGCGCGGCGATGGTGAATTCCTCGACCCGGGAGAGTTCTTCGGCGGCTTCGGCGGCGGCCCGGAAGGCCAGCTCGAGCAGCAGGGTGCCGGGGACGATGGTGGCGCCGTCGATGGTGTGCTGGGTCAGCCAGGGCTGGGTATTGGGGTCGAGCACACCGGTGAGCAGCGTGCCGTCGATATCGGACAGGTGCAGCACGCCGGTGAGGATCGGATGGTCGATCGGGTCGAAACCCGAGGCGGCCGACACCGTATTGGGGTGCAGCCAGTACCGCTCGCGCTGGAACGCGTAGGTGGGCAGCGCGACCCGGCGGGCGCCGGTGCCGGCGAAGAACGCCTCCCAGTCGATGCCGATGCCGTGTGTGTGCAGGCTCGCGAGGCCGCGGACGAGGGTGTCGGCTTCGGCGCTGTCGCGGCGCTGCAGCGCGATCGCGGGGGTGTCGGTGACGGCTTCCAGCAGCGGGGTGAGGACGGCGTCGGGCCCGATCTCCGCGATGGCGTCGACGCCGAGTCCGGCGAGCGTCGTCGCGGCGTCGGCGAAGCGGACGGCGCCGCGCACCTGGTCCACCCAGTAGTCCGCGCCCGCCGGCTCGGCGACCTGGCCGGTGAGGGTGGAGACGAACGGGATGGTGGACGGCGAGTAGGTGATGGTCTCGGCGGCCGCGCGGAACTGCTCGAGCATGGGGTCCATCAGGGCCGAATGGAAGGCGTGGCTCACGGTCAACCGCTTATGGCGGCAGTCCAACAGGGCCACGACCGCCAGCACCGCCTCCTCCGGGCCCGACAGCACCACCGACTCCGGACCGTTCACCGCCGCGATCGACACCAGATCGCCCAACAGCGGCAGCACCGTCGCCTCGGACACCGAAACAGCGACCATCGCACCACCCGCCGGCAGCGCCTGCATCAACGCGCCACGAGCCGCCACCAGACGCGCCGCGTCAGCCAGCGACAGCACACCGGCCACGTGCGCGGCCGCGAACTCACCCACCGAATGGCCCGCCACCGCACGAACATTCACGCCCCAGGAGCGCAACAGCCGCCACTGGGCGACCTCGACGGCGAACAGCGCGGGCTGGGCCATCCCGGTGCCGTCGAGACCGTCACCGCTGGTGATCAGCTCCCGCAGCGAGCGGCCGAGCAGCGGATCCAGCAGGGCCGCGATCTCGTCCAGGGCCTCGGCGTAGACCGGGAAACGGGCCGCCAGCTCCGCGCCCATGCCGATTCGCTGCGCGCCCTGACCGGTGAACACCACGCCCAGCCCGCCCTCACCGGCGACGATGGGCGCGGTGTCGGCGGCGTCCGCGCCGGGCCACAACACGGTGCGGTGCTCGAAGGCGGTGCGCGCGGTGGCCAGCGAGTAGGCGATATCCAGCGCACCGGCGGGCGAACCCGCCACGTACTCACGCAGTCTGGCGGTCTGCGCGGCGACGGCCTCCGGCGTCCGGCCCGAGACGAGCCATGGCACCACGGGCAGTTCCACCGTGATCGGCTGCGGCTCAGCGGTTTCCGGCGCCGGAGCCTGTTCGACGATCACGTGGGCGTTGGTGCCGCCGAACCCGAACGACGACACACCGGCCCGGCGCGGCTGCCCGGTCTCGGGCCAGTCCCGGGGCTCCACGAGCAGCTCCACCGCCCCCGAGGACCAATCCACCTCGGGGGTCGGGGTTTCCGCGTGCAGGGTGCGGGGCAGCACGCCGTGCCGCATGGCCTCGATCATCTTGATCACGCCGCCCACGCCCGCGGCGGCCTGGGAGTGCCCGAAGTTGGATTTCAGCGAGCCGAGCAGCAGCGGCTGCCGGGCGGCCCGATCGCTGCCGTAGGTGGCCAGCAGGGCCCGCGCCTCGATCGGGTCGCCGAGCCGGGTGCCGGTGCCGTGGCCCTCGACCGCGTCGACCTCACTCGCGGACAGCCGGCTGTCGGCCAGGGCCGCCCGGATGACCCGCTCCTGCGCGGGGCCGGACGGCGCGGTCAGGCCGTTGGAAGCGCCGTCCTGATTGATCGCGCTGCCGCGGATAACGGCCAGCACCTCCCGGCCCGCCGCCACCGCGTCCGACAAGCGTTGCAGCACAAGCAAACCAGCGCCCTCGGCCCAGCCGGTCCCATCGGCGCCGGCGCCGTAGGAGCGGCAACGGCCGTCCTCCGACAGACCGCGCAGACGCGAGAACTCCACGAACGCCTGCGGTGTCGACATCACCGTCACGCCACCGGCCAGCGCCAGGTCGCATTCCCCGCGCCGCAGGGACTGCGCCGCCAGGTGCAGCGCCACCAGTGAGGACGAGCACGCGGTGTCGACCGAGATCGCCGGACCCTCCAGGCCCAGCAGGTACGCCAGCCGGCCCACCGCGATACTGCCCGCGCTACCGGCGAACAGATACCCCTCGAACTCCCCGCCCACACCCGGCCGCGCGCCGTAGTCGGAGTACATGAGCCCGGCGAACACACCGGTCTGGGTGCCGCGCAGCGCACGCGGCACCAGTCCCGCCGATTCCAGTGCCTCCCAGCCGGTTTCGAGCAGCAGGCGCTGCTGCGGGTCCATGGCCAGCGCCTCACGCGGGGACAGTCCGAAGAAGCCCGCGTCGAACTGGTCCGCGTCGAGCAGGAATCCGCCGCCGCGGCTGTAGGACCGGCCGGCCTGCGCGGCGTCGCTGTCGAACAGCGAGCCCAGGTCCCAGCCGCGGTTGGTCGGGAATTCCGAGACCGCGTCCGCGCCCCGGGTGACCAGGTCCCACAGTCCCGCCGGGTTCACGACCCCGCCCGGGTAGCGACATCCCAGTCCCACGACGGCGATCGGCTCGCGCATCGATTCCTCGACGGCGGCCAGCTGCTTGCGGGCCTGGTGGGAATCCGCGATCGCACGCTTGAGGTATTCGCGCAGCTTCGCCTGGTCGGACATCGGCCGTCGCCTTTCGGTTGAGGTCGGAAGAGGAAGGGAGGTGGGGGAATTCAGTCGAGCTCGTCGATGAGCGCGTAGAGCTCGTCGTCGGTCGCCGCGTCGAGATCGCCCTCGAAGCCGGTGTCGGCGGTGACCAGGCTCAGCAGTTCCCGCAGCCGGGCCGCGATGGCCGCGGCCTGGCCGGTGTCGGTGTCGGTCAGCGCGGCCGTGATGGACGGGCGCAGGCCGTCGATCAGTTCGAGCACGGGCACTTCGGTGGCGCCGGTGTCGAATCCGAGCTGCCCGGCCAGGTGTTCGGCCAGGGCCGCCGGGTTGGCGTGATCGAAGATCAGCGTGGCGGGCAGCGCCAGGCCGAGCGCCTTGCCGAGATCGTTGCGCAACTCGACCGCCATGAGCGAGTCGAAGCCGAGCTCCTGGAAGGACCGGTCCCGGGTGACGGCGGAGTCGTCGTCGTGGCCCAGGGCCGCGGCGGCGCGGGCCCGGACCAGATCGGCGAGCGCCTGGATGCGCGCGTCCGGGTCGAGTCCGGCCAGCCGGGCCGTCGGATCCGGTGCGGCCGAGGCCGCCGCGGCGGCGCGGCGCGCCTTGGTGCGCACCAGTTCCCGCAGCGGCGCGGGCACCCCGGACTCGTTGGCGCGCAAGGCTTCCTGATCGATCCGGGTCACCGCGAGCACCGGTTCCCCGGTGCGGACGGCGGCGTCGAACAGGTCCAGGGCCGCGGCCGGGTCGAGGGGCAGCAGGCCCGAGCGGGCGAGCCGCCGCAGGTCCACGTCCTCGAGGTGGCCGCTGAGTTCGCTGCTCCCGGCCCACAGGCCCCACGCCAGCGAGGTCGCGGGCAGGCCCTGGGACTGCCGGTGTTCGGCGAGACCGTCCAGGTAGGTGTTGGCGGCCGCGTAGTTCGCCTGCCCGGCGGTGCCGAGCAGGCCCGCCACCGAGGAGTACAGCACGAAGGCCGCGGGCCGGTGGGCCAGGGTGAGTTCGTGCAGGTGCCAGGCCGCGTCGAGCTTGGGCCGCAGCACCCGGTCGAGCTGTTCGCGGGTGAGGGCGGTGACGACACCGTCCTCGGTGAGGCCCGCGGTGTGCACGACCGCGCCGATGGTGCGGTCGCCGATGGCGGCCGCGAGCGCGTCGCGGTCGGTCACGTCGGCGGCCACGATGGCGACCCGCGCACCGAATTCGGCCAGCTCCGAGCTCAATTCGGCCGCGCCCGGGGCGGCGGGGCCGCGGCGGCTGAGGAGCAGCAGGTCCCGGGCGCCGTGCTCGGCCACCAGGTGGCGGGCCAGCAGTGTGCCCAGGGTGCCGGTGCCGCCGGTGATCAGGACCGTGCCGCGCGACCAGTCCGGGGTCTCCCCCGCCACCTGCCGCATCCGCTCGAGGCGGGGCGCGAACAGTTCACCGTCGCGCACCACGACGTGCGGTTCGCCCGTCGCGGCGGCCCGGTCCAGGACATCGCGCGAGCGTTCGGACTCGTCGATCTCGACGACGGTGACCCGGCCCGGGTTCTCCGCCTCCGCCGACCGGACCAGGCCGCGGATGCCCGCGTGGCCGAGTTCGCCCGCGGCGGTGACGATCGCGAGCCGCTCGCCCTCGGACTGCGCGAGCCAGTCTCGGACGGTCTCCAGGGTGGCGTGCAGCACGGCCTTGGGCGAGCCGGTGGGCGCTTCGATGATCTGCACACCGACGCCGTCGCCCCCGGTCCGCACGGGCCGCAGCCGGGGCACGAGCAGCCCGTCCACCTCGGTGGCGGCGGTGACGGCCGTGCGAGCCCGCAGGACCAGCGAATCGACGGTGGCCACCGGCGCTCCGGCCGGATCGTCGGCGTACAGCGATACCCGCAGCGCGTCGGTTCCGGCGTCCTCCAGGTCGATGCGCACCCGCAGCGCGGTCGCTCCGGTCGCGTGGATCCGCACGCCGCTCCAGGCGAAGGGCAGCCACGAGCGGGCCGGCTCGTCGGTGACGCCCGGCAGCAGCGCGTGCAGCGCGGCGTCGAGCAGGGCCGGGTGCAGGTCGACGTGGTCGCCGTGCCGGGCCTCCGGGAGTTGGACCGCGACGAACAGGGATTCGTCGGTGCGGCGCACCCGCTTCAACCCCTGGAACGCGGGACCGTACTGGTAGCCGAGGTCGTGCAGCCGCTCGTAGACGCCGGTGAGGTCGAGCTCGGAGTCGTCGATCGCGCCGACCGTGCCCGCGGCGCGGTCCTCGGTGCGGGCGACCACGAATCCGCCGGCGTGCGTGACCCATTCGCCGTCGTCGGTGCGACGCGAGTGGACCTCGGCGCTGCGGCGGCCCAGTTCGTCGGGCAGCCCGATGCCGACCTGGACGGTGGTGCCGCCCGGCGGCAGCACCAGCGGCGCGCCGATGGTGAGTTCGGCCAGCTCGTCGCAGCCGACCCGGCCCGCGGCGTGCAGGACCATGTCGACCAGCGCGGTGCCCGCCACGACCGGCAGCCCGTCGAGGGCGTGGTCGGCCAGCCACGGCACGGACTCGACGCCCAGGCGCGTGGTGAAACGCACCTCGTCGCGATTCGCGATCGGGACGGCCGCGCCCAGCAGCTGGTGGTCGGCGGCCCCCAGGCCCAGCTCCGCGAGATTCGGTGTCCGGCCGGTGGGTTCGAGCCAGTACCGCTTGTGCTGGAACGGATAGGTGGGCGCGGCGACCCGGCGGGCACCGGTGTACAGGCTGTCCCAGTCCACGCGGTGGCCGCGCATACCCGCGATCGCCACCGCCGCCGTCAGCGTCTGGCGCTCCGAACGGCCGCGACGCAGCACGGGCGCGGCGAAACCGTCGGTGGCGGTGAGGGTCTGCTGCGCCAGCGCGGAGAGCACCCCGTCGGGCCCGATCTCCACGAAGTCGGTGACGCCGGCGCTCTCGAGGTAGCGGATGCCGTCGAGGAAGCGCACCGCGAGGCGGATGTGGCGAACCCAGTACCCGGGGTCGGTCACCTCCTCCACGGTGGCCAGCGTTCCGGTGACGTTGGAGACCAGGGGAATGGTCGGCGGCCGGAAGTCCAGATGCGCGATGGCGCGGTGGAATTCGTCGAGCACGTCGTCCATGTGCGGGGAGTGGAAGGCGTGACTGACCGGCAGCTGCCGCACCTTGCGGCCGCGTTCGCGCCACAGCTCGGCGACCGCGGCGGCCGCGTCGGCGTCACCGGAGATGACGGTCGAACGCGGGCCGTTGATCGCGGCGATCACCACGGCGTCGCCGTGCCCCGCCAAGTCCGGGGCCAGCTCCGCCTCGGTGGCCTCGACGGCGATCATCGCGCCGTGCGAGCGGGCCGCCTGCATGAGCCGTCCGCGCGCCGAGACCAGCGTCGCGGCGCCGGCCAGGTCGAGCACCCCGGCGGCGTGCGCGGCGGCGACCTCGCCGATCGAGTGCCCGGTCAGGTAATCCGGTCGCAGACCGTGACTTTCGACGGTCCGGTACAGGGCCGTCTCGACGGCGAACAGCGCGGCCTGCGCGAAATGCGTCTGGTCGAGCAGCGCCGAGTCGGCGGAGCCCTCCGGAGCGAACAACACCTCGCGCAGCGGGCGCGCCAGACCGGGGTCCAGCAGCGCGCAGATCTCGTCGAAGACCTCCGCGAAAACCGGTGTGGTCTCGTACAGTTCGCGGCCCATCCCGAGCCGCTGACTGCCCTGACCGGTGAACAGCATGCCCAGTGTGCCGCGCGATCCCCGCCGCGCCCGGGCGACGGCGGTGTTCGGCCGGTCCGCGGCGAGGTCGTCGAGGGCCCGGGCCAGCTCGGCGGGCTCACCGGTGATGGCGGCGCGCACATCGTGCCGCGCGCGTCCGGTCGCCAGGGTGAGGCCGATATCGGCCGGGCGGGCTTCGGTTTCGGCCAGGTGGTCGCGCAGCCGGGCGGCCACCTCCCGTAGTCCGGCGTCGTCCTTGGCGGACAGGATCCACGGCACCGGCTGCTCCGGCGCGACCGCGACGGCGGTCCGCGGGGCGGGCTGCTCCAGGATGACGTGCGCGTTGGTGCCGCTGACACCGAACGACGACACACCGGCCCGGCGCGGCTGCCCGGTCTCCGGCCACGGCCGCGCCTCGGTCAGCAGCCGCACCGCACCCGACGACCAGTCCACGTGCGGGCTGGGCGTTTCGGCGTGCAGGGTGCGCGGCAGCACGCCCCGGCGCATCGCCTCGATCATCTTGATCACGCCGCCCACGCCCGAAGCCGCCTGCGAGTGACCGATATTCGACTTCAACGATCCGAGCCACAGCGGCCGGTCGTCCGCGCGGTCGCTGCCGTAGGTGGCGAGCAGCGCCTGCGCTTCGATCGGGTCGCCCAGCCGGGTGCCGGTGCCGTGCGCCTCCACCGCGTCCACCTCGGCGGCGGACAGTCCGGCGTCGGCCAGCGCCGCGCGGATCACCCGCTCCTGCGCCGGGCCGGAGGGCGCGGTCAGGCCGTTGGACGCGCCGTCCTGGTTGACCGCGGTGCCGCGCAGCACCGCCAGTACCTCGTGCCCGGCGGCGCGTGCGTCGGAGAGTCGTTGCAGCACGACCAGTCCCACGCCCTCGGACCAGCCGGTGCCGTCGGCGTCGGCGCTGAACGCCTTGCAGCGGCCGTCGGCGGACAGGCCGCGCTGCCGGGAGAACTCGACGAAGGTGTTCGGGGTGGACATCACGGTGACGCCGCCGGCGACCGCGAGATCGCATTCCCCGCTGCGCAGCGATTGCGCGGCCAGGTGCATGGCGACCAGCGAGGACGAGCAGGCGGTGTCGACCGTGATCGCGGGACCCTCGAAGCCGAAGGTGTAGGCCAGGCGGCCGGAGATCACGCTGGACAGGTTGCCCGCCAGCAGCAGGCCCTCGAATTCGCCCGCCGCGCCCTGCACCCGGATGGCGTAGTCGTCGTACATGGCCCCGGTGAAGACGCCGGTGCGGCTGCCGCGCAGGGTCGCCGGGTCGATGGCCGCGTATTCCATTGCCTCCCAGGCAGTTTCGAGCAGCAGCCGCTGCTGCGGGTCGGTGGCCGTGGCCTCGCGCGGGGAGATGCCGAAGAAGTCCGCGTCGAACAGGTCGGCGTCGTAGAGGAAGCCGCCGTTCTTGGTCGAGGAGGTGCCCGGACGTTCGGAGCGCGGATCGTAGAGCTCCTCCACGTTCCAGCCGCGGTTGACCGGGAACTCGCCGATGGCGTCGACACCGTCGGCGACCAGCTGCCACAGGTGGCCGGGCGTGCGGACGTCGCCGGGATAGCGGCAGGCCATGCCGACGATCACGATCGGATCGTCCTGGGCGGTGCGGGCTTTCACCGCCACCGTGGCGGCGGGCTGCTTCGGCCGGAGCAGTTCCCCGAGGTGGGTGGCCAGCGCGGTCGGCGACGGGTGGTCGAAGACGACGGTCGCGCCCAGGGTGAGGCCGGTCTCGGCGCCGATCCGGTTGCGCAGTTCGAGCCCGGCCAGCGAGTCGAAGCCCAGTTCCCGGAAGGCGCTGTCGGCGTCGAGGCCGGAGGCCGAATCATGGCCCAGCACCGCGGCGCTCACGCCCAGCACGTACTCCAGCAGCGCGTCGGCGCGCCGGTCGTCGGCGAGGGCGGTCATGCGGTCGGCCCAGGCGCCGCCCGCGGTCCGATTCCCCCGGCGCACGGGTGCGCGCAGGATGGCCGGGGCGGCCGCGGCGGGCACGCCGTAGTCGATGGTCGCCGCGACCACGACCGGTTCGGGGCTGCCGAGCGCGGTGTCGAACAACGCCAGGCCCGTCTCGACGGTCAACGGCGGTGCGCCCAGGCGCTTCCAGCGCTCGATATCGGCCGCGGACAGACCCGTCCCCATGCCGACCGAGGTGTCCCACAGACCCCACGCCAGCGAGCGGGCGGGCAGGCCCGCGGCGGCGCGATGGGCGGCGAGGCCGTCGAGGTAGGCGTTGGCCGCGGCGTAATTGCCCTGTCCCGCCGTGCCGATGGTGCCCGACAGCGACGAGAACAGGATGAACGCGTCGAGATCCAGGTCGGCCGTGGCCCGGTGCAACTGCCAGGCGGCGTCGACCTTCGGGCGCAGCACGGTATGGATCTGCTCGGCGGTCAGCGTGTCGATCATGGCGTCGGCGAGCGTGCCCGCGGCGTGCACCACCGCCCGCAGCGGGCGGTCGGCGGGGACCGCGGCGAGCACCCCGGCGACGGCGTTCGGGTCGGCCATATCGGCCGCGAGCACCTCGACGGTCGCACCGGCGGCGCGCAGGTCGGCGGTCAGGTCCTCCGCGCCGGGGGTGGCCGGGCCGCGGCGGCTGACCAGCAGCAGGTGGCGCACACCGTGTTCGGCGACCAGGTGGCGGGCGAACAGCGCGCCGAGGCCGCCGGTACCGCCGGTGATCAGCGCGGTGCCGTCGGCGCGGATCGGCGTGCCGGTGAATTCGGCTGTGCGCGTGGCGACCCGGGGGATGTGCAGCGCACCGTCGCGGACGGCGAGCTGGGCTTCCCCGGAGGCGGCTGCTCGGTGCGGCCACTCCCCGATCTCGTCCTGCGCCGGGATGTCGAGCACCAGCACCCGTCCGGGGTGTTCGCTCGCGGCGACGCGGGCGAGACCCCATACCGCGGCGCCGGCGAGGTCGTCGACCCGCTCGCCCGCGGTGGTGGCCACCGCGCCACGGGTGACGAGGACGAGCGGCGAGCGTGCCTGGGCCAGGTGGCGCTGGATCGATTCGGTGGCCAGGATCGTGGCCGCGTGCACCTGTTCGGGAGTGTCTCCGGGGTCGAGGACGAGGGTCTCGACTTCGGTTCCGGTGGAGTCGGATTCGGGCAGCGGCTGCCAGGCGAGGGCGTACAGCGGCGGCCTGGCGACCAAGCCCTCGACGGCGGTGGGCCGGAAGTCCAGCGCCCCGATGACGGCGACCGGGGTGCCGTCGTCGGTGGTGACGGTGATCTCGGCCGACGTCGGGCCGGTGCGGATCAGGCGGGCGCGCAGTGCGCTCGTGCCCGGAAGGCTCACGCGTACAGCGGAGAACGCGTAAGGCAGCAGCATCTCCCGGGGCCCGGCGGCATCGGCCAGGTCCAGCACCAGCGGGTGCAGGACGGCGTCGAGCAGCGCGGGATGGAGGCCGTAGCGACCGGCCTCGTCGATACGGGCGTCGGGCAGCCGGACTTCCGCGAACAGCGCGTCGTCGGTGCGCCACCAGCGGGTCAGGCCGCGGAAGGCGGCGCCGTACTGGTAGCCGAGGCCGGCGAGCCGGTCGTAGGCGTGCTCGATCGGCTCCTCGACGGCATCCGGTGCGGGCCACTCGTCGCCGAGGCCGGGGGCGGGCGCGGCGGCGAGGTCGAAGAAGCCGGAGGCGTGCCGCGACCAGGGCGCGTCCTCGGCGGTCCGGGCGTGGATCGTGAAGGGCCGCCGCTCGTTCGCTCCGGCGGCGCCGGCGATCAGCTGCACCTCCACCGAACCGGCCAGCGGCAGTGCGGCTTCCACCACGACTTCGGAAACCTGTTCGGCGCCCAGCAGATTCGCCGCGGTGACGGCGAAGTCCACGAAGGCGGCGGCGGGCAGGATCGGCGCACCGGCGATGACGTGGTCGCGCAACCAGCCGTGTTCGGCGGTGGTCAGGGTGCCGCTGAAGAGCACCTCGTCGCGGTCCGCGCGATCGACCCGGGTGGTGAGGATCGGATGCCCGGCGGCGGGCCGCTCGGTGCCGCCGCGCAGCCAGTAGCTGCCGCGCTGGAACGCGTAGGTCGGCAATTCGACCGGGGCCGACGGTGATTCGACCAGGGCGGTCAGGTCGGCGGGCGCGCCGTGGACGTGCGCGGTGGCCAGACCGGTCACGAAGGTGTCGTCCTCGGGGCGGCCGCGGCGCAGCAGGGGCACCGCGATCGACGCCGGGGTCGCGAAGGATTCACGGGCCATGGCGGTGAGCACGGCATCGGGGCCGATCTCCACGAACAGTCGAATGTCGTCGTTCTCGAGGGTGCGCACGGCGTCGAGGAAGCGCACGGTGCCGCGCAGCTGACGCACCCAGTAGTCGGGCGAGGTGAGATCGGCCTGCTCGGGTGAGAGCGCGGACACCATGGGAATCACGGGGTCGGTGAAGGACACCGACTCGGCGACGGCCCGGAACTCCGCCAGCGCGGAATCCATGTGCGCGGAGTGGAAGGCGTGACTGACCCGCAGCGTGTGCGTGCGATGACCGGCGGCCCGCCACCGCTCGGCGACGGCCTCGGCGGCGTCGGTGTCACCGGAGATCACCACGGAGGCAGGTCCGTTCACCGCCGCGATATCCACCGCGTGCCCGTCGAGCGATGCGGCCACCTCGTCGGCGGGCGCGCCGATGGCGATCATCGCCCCACCCGCTCGCGCCGCCTGCATCAGCCGACCGCGCGCGGCCACCAGCTTCGCGGCATCGGCCAGTCCGATACCACCGGCGACGTGCAGCGCCGCCAGCTCACCGATCGAATGACCGGCCACCGCATCGGGAATCAGGCCCAGCTCGCGGCACAGCGCGGCGAGCGCCACCTCCACCGCGAACAGGGCGGGCTGGGTGTACTCGGTCCGGTCCAGGGCGTCGATGTCGTCGCGAACGACCTCGCGCAGCGGCAGTGCCAGCCACGGGTCGAAGGCCGCGCACACCGCGTCGAAAGCCGCGGCGAACGCCGGGTAAGCGGCATAGAGCTCCTGACCCATACCGAGACGCTGCGCACCCTGACCGGTGAACAGGAACGCGGTGCGCACAGCACGTGTGGCCCGTCCCGACACCAGCTGCGGCGCGTCGATTCCATCGCGCAGGGCAACCAGACCGGACCGGAGATCCGCGGGCGTGCGGCCGACCACGACCGCGCGTTCGGGCAGCAGCGCCCGGGTCCGCACCAGCGAGTGCGCGAACGCGCCGACCGATGCGTCCGGCCGCGCGCCGAGGAACTCGTCCAGCTTGCCCGCCTGCGCGCGCAGGGCCTGCCGGTCCCGGCCGGACACCAGCCACGCCACCGGCCGCGCGGCCGCGCTCGCCGCGAATGTGGTTGCCCCGGACGGGGCTACCGCGAGAGCGTTCTCAGATCCAACGGAGGTGGATGGGGTGGGCGCGACGGCGGCCACCCCGGTTCCGGGCGGCGCGGCTGCGGCGACCACGGTTCCGGTCGGATCGGAGGTGTCCGCGGGGAATGCGGCTGCCGGGGAGTTGGACTCGGCCTCTTCGAGGACGAGGTGGGCGTTGGTGCCGCTGATGCCGAAGGAGGACACGCCGGCCCGGCGCGGGTGGGCCCCGCGCGGCCAGTCGCGCCGCTGGGCCAGCAGTTCGATGCTGCCCGCCGACCAGTCGACGTGCGGGGTGGGCGCGTCGAGGTGCAGGGTGCCGGGCAGCACGCCGTGCCGCATGGCCTGCACCATCTTGATCACACCGGCCACACCGGCGGCGGCCTGCGCGTGGCCGATATTGGATTTCAGCGATCCCAGGTACAGGGGTATGCCCGAGTCACGCTGTGCGCCATAGGTCGCGAGCAGGGCGTCGGCCTCGATGGGGTCGCCCAGCGCGGTGCCCGTGCCGTGGGCCTCCACCGCGTCGACCGCCCCGGCGGTCAGCCCGGCGTCGGCGAGGGCCGCGCCGATCACGCGCCGCTGCGCGGGACCGTTGGGCGCGGTCAGGCCATTGGACGCGCCGTCCTGGTTGATGGCGGTGCCGCGAATGACACCGAGCACCCGGTGGCCATTGCGGCGCGCGTCGGAGAGCCGCTCCAGCAGCAGCACGCCCGCGCCCTCGGCCCACGCCGTACCGTCCGCGCCGGCCGCGAACGGCTTGCAGCGGCCGTCGGGCGCGAGGCCGCGCTGGCGCGAGAACTCCACGAACATCCCGGGATTGGCCATCACGGCCGCGCCACCGGCCAGCGCCAGGGCGGACTCCCCCGCGCGCAGCGAGCGCACCGCGAGGTGAATGGCGACCAGCGACGAGGAGCACGCGGTGTCCACGGTCAGCGCCGGGCCGAGCAGGCCCAGCTGGTAGGCGATGCGACCCGACATCACGCTGTTCGCGGTACCGGTCAGCACGTAGCCCTCGGTGCCCGCGGCGGGCGTGTGCATGCGCGGGCCGTAGTCGGAGGCGGTTGCGCCGACGAACACGCCCGTGCGCGAACCGGCGAGCGACTGCGGATCGATGCTCGCGTGTTCGATGGCCTCCCAGGAGGTTTCGAGCAGCAGTCGCTGCTGCGGGTCCATGGCCAGGGCCTCGCGCGGCGAGATGCCGAACAGGGCCGCGTCGAACTCGTCGGCGTGCTCGAGGAAGCCGCCGAGCCGCACGTAGCTGCCGCCGGGCCGGTCCCCGTCGAAGAGAGCCTCGTCCCACCCGCGGTCGGCCGGGAATTCGGTGATGGCGTCGATGCCGTCGGCCACCACCCGCCACAGGTCGTCGGGTCCGGCGATGCCGCCCGGATAGCGGCAGGCCATGCCGACGATGGCGATGGGCTCGTCACCGGCGGCCGTGAACGTCTCGGCCGCACCATCGTTCGCGGTGCCGGTGAGCGCGGCGTTCAGGTAGTCGATCAGGGCCCCGGGCGTCGGGTAGTCGAACAGCAGCCCGCCGGGCAGGCTCAGGTCGGTGGCGCGCGCGAGCGCCTTGCGCAGCTCCACCCCGAGCAGGGAATCGAACCCGAGGTCACGGAAGCGGGCGTGGACGTCGACGCGTTCGGTGGCGTCGAAGCCGAGCACGGCCCGGATGTGGCCGGTGACCAGCGCATCCACGTCGATGTCCGCCACCGCGGGAGCGGCGACCGCCACCTCCGCCGGGGCGGGCGTGGCCGTCACCGGGGCGACAGCGGGCACCGCCGCACCCCCCAGGAGCGGATACCGGCGGCGCTGGAACGGATACGTCGGCAGGTCCACGACCCGCGCACCGGACCCGGAGAACAGTGCGGGCCAGTCGATCCGCATACCTCGGGCGAACAGCTGCCCCGCAGCGGTCACGATGGTGGCGGGTTCGTCGCGGTCCGGGCGCAGGGCCGGGACGGCGGTGATCCGCTCGGCGTCGACGGCCGCGTCGGCGATCATGGCCGAGCACACCCCGTCTGGACCGAGCTCGAATACCTTTGTCACACCGTAGGTTTCGAGCGTGCGGACGGCGTCCGCGAACCGGACCGGCTGCCGGATGTGCTCCACCCAGTAGTCCGCCGACGCCCACTCCCGCGCGGGTCCCCCGGTCACCGAGGACACCGCCCGCAGAGCCGGCTGCGCGAAGGTCAGGGTCCGCACCACCGCCGCGAACTCGTCGAGCATCGGCTCCATGAGCGGCGAGTGGAAGGCGTGGGAGACAGTGAGCCGCTTGGTCTTCCGTCCCATGGCGGACACCAGGGCGGCGACCTCGACCGCGCCGCGCTCCGGTCCGGCGATGACGACCGCGCGTGGCCCGTTGACGGCGGCGATCCCCAGTTCGGGCAGTCCGGCCAGCAGTGGCGCGACCTCGTCCTCGGTGGCCTCCAGCGCGATCATGGCCCCGCCGCTCGGCAGCGCCTGCATGAGCCGTCCGCGCGCCGCGATCAGGGTGGCCGCGTCGGCGCGCGACAATACCCCCGCCACGTGCGCCGCGGCGATCTCACCGATGGAATGCCCGGCGACGAAATCCGGTGCGACACCCCAGGATTCGACCAGCCGGTACAGCGCCACCTGCAGCGCGAACAGCGCGGGCTGCGCGTAGCCGGTCTGGTCCAGGTCCTCGCCGGTGGCGATGAGGTCGCGCAGCGGGCGGTCCAGGACCGGATCCAGATGCGCGGCGATGGCGTCGAATTCCGCGGCGAAGACCGGGAATTCGCGGTAGAGGTCCAGGCCCATCCCGATCCGCTGCCCGCCCTGCCCGGAGAACACCACCGCCGACTCGCCCGGCTCGACCGAACCGGTCACCAGCTGCGGCGCGGGCAGCCCCGCGGCGAGCGCCTCGAGCGCGCGCTGCCGGGCCGGGCCGTCGCCCGCGGCGACCACGGCGCGGTGGTCGAACGTCGCCCGGGTGGTGGCCAGCGACCAGCCCACATCGTCGAGATCCGGCGAGGTGAGTTCCGCGAGCCGCTTCGCCTGGTCGGCGAGCGCTTCGGGCGTGCGCGCCGAGAGCACCCACGGCACGACCGCGAGCGGACGGCCCGCCTCGGCCACCGGCTCGTTCTCCGGCGCTTCACCCACCACCAGGTGGCAGTTGGTGCCGCCCATGCCGAACGAGCTCACCCCCGCGACCAGCGGCACAGTGGGCTCGGGCCACCCCGAAAGCCCGGTCTGCACAGCGAGATTCAGCGCACCGAACGGGATCGCGGGATTCGGGTCCGAGAAGTTCAGGCTCGGCGGTAGCTGCCGGTTCCGCAGGCACAGCAGCACTTTGAGCAGTCCGGCCAGCCCGGCCGCGCCCTCCAGGTGCCCGATATTGGTCTTCACCGAGCCGATCGGCAGCGGCCGGGTCCGCCCCGGCCCCAGTACCGCGCCGAGCGCGGCCGCCTCGATCGGATCGCCGACCGGCGTCCCGGTGCCGTGGGTCTCGACGTACTGGACCTGCGCCGCGGACACCCCGGCCCGCCGGTACGCCTCCCGCAGGACCTGTTCCTGGGCGGCCTGCCCGGGCACCGTGAGTCCCTCGGTCGCGCCGTCGTTGTTGACCGCGCTGCCGTGGATCACGCCGTGGACGCGGTCACCCGCCGCGATGGCGTCGGCCAGCGGCTTCAGCAGCAGCGCGACCGCGCCCTCACCGCGCACGAAACCATCGGCGCTCGCGTCGAAGGCCGCGGAGGTGCCGGTGGGCGAGAGCCCGCCGAAACGCTCGGTCGCGACCGCGGTCGCCGCGGACAGGTTCAGGTTGACGCCGGCCACCAGGGCCGTGGACGCCTCGCCGGCACGCAGGCTCTGGCAGGCCAGATGCACCGCCACCAGGGCCGAGGACTGCACCGAGTCGACGGTCAGGCTGGGCCCGTGCACGCCGAGGAAGTAGGAGACCCGGTTGGCGATCACGCCGCGGCTGGCGCCGGTCAGACTGTGATGGGTGATGGCGTCCTCGGGCAGGGTGCCGAGCAGCGCGGCGTAGTCGTCGCGGTGGGTGCCGACCAGCACCGCGGTGTCGCCGCCGCGCAGCTGCTCGGGCCGGGTGCCGGCGTCTTCCAGGGCTTCCCAGGCGAGTTCGAGCACCAGCCGCTGCCGCGGGTCCATCGCGGCCGCCTCGCGCGGGGAGATCCCGAAGAACGGCGCGTCGAAGCCCTCGACATCGGCCAGGAACGCGCCGCGCCGCTCGGGACGGTCGCCCGCCCCGGCGTACGCGGCGCGGTCGTCGGGCCAGGAGGAGATGGCGCTGGTGCCCGAGCTCAGCAGTTCCCAGAACTCGGCGGGGTTGCCCGCGCCGGGTAGGCGGCACGCGAATCCGATGACGGCGATCCCGGCATTATCGGTGGCGTTGATGGAACTCAAAATGGCTCTCCCCCTTGCCTATTCGGCACGTGGTGTGGAAGTGACGCCATCAGAAGGCGTGATTTCAACGTAGCCGTGCGATCGGAACAGGTTGGTAATCCGTTGGTAATTCAGTTATTTCGACCACACCGCGGTGCCGGTGGCCCGTTCACGGATCTCCGCGTGCAGCGCGGCGACATGCTCGTTGATGAAGAAATGGCCCCCGCGAAACTCGCGCAACTCGAACCCACCGTGCGTGTGCGTCCGCCATTCGGCCATCTCGGCGACGGTGGTCTTGGGGTCGATGTTCCCGGTGAACGCCGTTATCCCGCAGCGCACCCGGGGCCCGTCGGTCCACCGGTAGCGTTCGATGGCCCGGTAGTCGCCACGGATGACGGGTAGCACCATGGCGGCGATCTCCGGATCGGCGAGCGCGACGGCGTCGGTCGCGCCCAGGCGGACGACATCGTCGAGCAGCTCGGCGTCATCGGCCAGGTAGGTGCGCTCGTCGCGGCTGGTGGCGGGGGCGCGCCGACCGGAGACGAACAGTTCGGTGAGCCGGGTCCCGGACCGTTCCAGTCGCAGCGCGACCTCGAAGGCGAGGATCGCGCCCATGCTGTGCCCGAAGAACGCGGTGGGCCGGTCCAGCCACGGAAGCAACTCCGCGGCAATGTGATCGGCGAGCCGGTCGATATCGTCGACGACCGTTTCGGTGCGGCGTTCCTGGCGGCCGGGATATTGCACGGCGAGCACGTCGATTTCGGGTGCGAGGGCCTGCATCCATTGGAAGAAATAGCTCGCGGCTCCGCCCGCGTACGGAAAGCAAACCAATCGGTGCGGGGCGTCGGGCGCCGGACCGAATCGGCGAATCCACGCGTTCGGAGAAGGGTTGCCGGACAGACGTTTTTCCATCACACGAATTCCCTTGTCGTATACCGAACGGTTTCGCGCCGGGCGCCGGGAAGGGGTACCCGGTGCCCGGCGCGAACCGATCAGGAGAAGTGTCAGCCCATCAGGCCCAGCTGCTGCGACATCTCGAAGTTGTCGTAGCTGATGCGCCAGTAGCTGATGAGGCCGTCACGGAACTCGTAGGTGTCCATGCCCTCCAGATCGAACGTGCGCCCGGTGGCCGCGACCGGCTCCTCCGGGTGCTCCGGCGGCCAGCCGGAGATACCGCCGGACAGGGTGCCCGTGCCGTGCCACGGCACCACGATGCGGTTGCCGTCCAGGGACACCAGCGGCGCGCCGGTGGCCTCGAACCGCATGTCCGGGAACGCCTTGTAGGTGATCTGGGCGAAGAGGCGGAAGTCGTCGTGCCCCTTGCTGAACCGGCCGAACATGGCCGGGTCCTCGACCAGGATGTCGTCGGTGCACATGGCCAGCTGCGCGTCGATGTCGGCGGAGTTGACCGCCTTGTACCAAGCGCCCATGAAGTCGCCGATGGTGTCGGCGTCGGGCAGCGCGCCGCCCAGCCCGGCGCGGGCCTTGCGGTAGCGGTCGTCGAAGTACTCGATCTTCTCGAGCGATGTCATCGGATGCCTCCAGGGTGATCCGGTAGTGCGGTCAGTTGTCGCCGCGAACGGCCAGGGCGTGGGTGAAGTGGCCGCGCGGATCCCACGTCGCCTTGATCTCGCGCAGGCGCGGCAGGGCAGCGCCGAAGTACAGCTCCTGCCACGGAATCGGCGCGGTGTGCAGCGCTGGGTCCAGCGGATCGGTGTCGGTGTAGTTCAGGACCGCGCCGTCGTTGGCGCCGCCCCGTCCCGGCACTCCACCGGTCGCGGCGTAGACGTCGGCGTAGAAGCGGCGCAGCCAGGCCAGCTGGGCCGCGTCCTCCTCCGGCGTCGCCCACATCACGATGTAGAGCATCTTGATGATCGAATCCCGCTGCGGGGACGCGGTTTCCGCGGCCTCGACGGTGTTGACGTGACCGCCGTACCCGGCGATCTCCACCAGGGTGGCGGGGTTGTCGAACGCCGGATCGGTGAGGTTGCGGTACAGCGCCGCCACCTGGTCGGCGGGCAGCGCGGTGCGCAGGTAGGCCGACTTGGCCTTGAAGCGCCCCTTGCCTTCCCAGCCGTCGCCGCCCAGATCCGCCCACGCGGTGACGTGGGAGATCCACTCGACCCGCTTGCGCGCGTCGACCCGGTAGGTGATGCCGGCGCCCTCGGCCATGGCGGCCAGGAACTCGTCGAGCAGCCGGTCGGCGTCCGGGGTGGCCGCGTCGATCTGCGAGGACATCAGGAACTCACCGGCCGAGATGTGCCGCGGCTTCAGCGCGCTGAACAGATTCACGTACGGCGAGTCGACGCCCGCGTGCTTCTCGTGCCAGGCGGTGAAGGTGGTGAGCAGCTTGCCGAACGCGTCCTCGGTCAGCTGATCCCAGGACCAGACGACCTCGGAGACGATCAGTTCCCGTGGAGCCGAGGGCAACTGGTCGGCCGGCTCGGCGCCCGTCGCGCCGGGCGCGCGCAGCCAGAACTTGGTAACCAGCCCGTAGGTGCCGCCACCGCCGCCGGTGTGCGCCCACCACAGGCCCCGGTTCGGGTCGTCGGCCCGCCGGGTCGCCACGACCTTGCGGGCCTTGCCGTCGGCGTCCGCGACGACGACCTCGACGGCCTCGAGGTAGTCGACGAGATGCCCGAACTGACGCGACAGCGGACCGTAGCCCGCGTTGGTCATCTGCCCGCCCAGCGCGACCGGCGGACCGATCCCGGCCGGGACGGTGACCTGCCAGCCGTCGTACAGCTTCTGGTACAGGTCGGCGGTGCTGACGCCGGGGCCCACCGCGAACGCGGACAGCTCGGCGTCGTAGTCGACCGAATTCAGTTGCGACGCACTGATGATGACCTGGATGTCCGGGTTGACGATCAGGTCCTCGTAGCACGCGCCACTGCTCTGCAGCGCGAACCGCACGCCGCGATCGAGCACGTGCTGCACCGCCGCCACGGCCTCGTCGGCCGTCTTGGGCAGGAGCACGTACTCGGGCGCGCCACTCCATCGGCCGTTGAAGCTGGCCGCGAGCACGCCGTAGCGCTCGTCGTCCGGGGTCACCCGTTCGACGTCGAAGGTGTCGATCATGGTGTGTCTCTCCTTCTGTCCGTTCAGGCGATCGGCGCCAGGCGGGCGCCCTCCGCGTCGCGAATCTCGAGGCACACGTCGCGCAGGGCGACGATCAGCCGGTCGATATCGGACGTGGTGAGGTGGACCGACGGCTCGAACCGCAGGGTGTAGACCGCGCTCGAGGTGGGGAAGGTGCGAATGTTGTGCTCGCGCAACAGGAAACCCGAGACGTAGTAGCCGAAGAAGCCACTGCCGTCGAGTTCCCGCAGCACCTGCGAGTCCGCCTCGGCCAGGTTCGCGAACTCGAGGCCGGCCATCAGGCCGCGGCCGCGTACGTCCGCGATCACGGTCGGGAACTCGGCCCGCAGCCCGCGCAGTGCGGTCAGGAGCTCCGAACCCCGTTGCGCCGCCGTGCGATACACCTCGCCGTCGTTCGCCTCGAGCACGCCGAGCACCTTCTCCGCCATCAGGCAGGAGAAGCTGTCCTTGGCGAAGGTCGAGCTGTGCATCATCTCGAAGTCGCGCAGGTACCGCGACTCGCGCACCAGCAGCACCGCGGCCTTGGCGATACCGCCGCCCAGGCTCTTGGCCATGGCGTAGTAGTCGCCGCGCAGACCCAGGTGGCTGCTGGACAGGAACGCGCCGGTCCGGCCCATTCCGGCCTGGATCTCGTCGACGACCACCGGGATGCCGAGGTCGGCGGCGACCCGGTTGACGTCCTTGGCGAATTCCACCGGCACCTCGTGGATGCCGCCCTCGCCCAGGATCGGTTCCAGCACCAGGGCGCAGAACACCGGGAACGACCGCGGCGTCACGCGCACCCGGCCGTCGGCGATCTCCAGGTCGTGCAGGTCGCGCCGCTCGGCGGCGACGATCTCGTCCAGCGCGCCGGGCTGGTCCATCGGGACGAACCGGGCCTGGGCAGCCAGCGCCGAGAACACCGACCGGTAGATCGGGTTGTAGGTGAGCTGGACGCTGCCCGCGAGCTTGCCGTGGAAGGATCCGACGGGGCTCAGGAACAGCGGCGTGCTCGCGAACAACGCGTCGTTGTGCGCGGTCGCCGCGGCCACCAGGGCCTCGATGTCGCCCGACGCCCGCCCGTCCGCGACGGCGGCGCGCGCGGCCTCGACATTGGCCTCGAGTTCGGCCCGCAGCCCGGCGATCCGCGCGAAGCGTTCGAACTCGGCGTGCTTCATGGCGGCCTCGATGGCCTCCGCACCACTGTTGGCGAAGATCGCGAAGTAGTTCTCGTCGTCGTCCAGCTCGCGCCGGATGATCGAATTCAGCTGGGACACCACGCGATTGGCGTACGAGTGGCGTGAGAACTGGGCGTGGATCGGCGTCTGACCGGCCAGCAGTTCGCGGGCGTGCTCGATCAGCTCGGGATTGCTGTGCCCGAGCAGCGTCGAACCGTAGCCGCCGACGAAGTCGAGGACAGCGATCTCCTGACCGTCCTTGCGGTAGTACAGGGTGTCGGCCTCACCGCGGGTGTACTCGACATCGAGCCCGGCCGTGGCCAGCACCCCGAGCAGATACGGTTCGGCGTAGTCCTGTGCGTTCTCGATCGTGGTCATCGGCTCTGGACCTCTCCGGCGCGCACCAGGTTCAAGATCTCTCCCGCAACGGTTTCCGGCGCCTGCTGCGGCTGCCAGTGCGAGGTCTTCTCCAGCGTGACCAGCCGGTACGGGCCAGTGACGTGCTGGGCGGTCTCGGTGACCGCGAGCTTGCTGACGGCGGTGTCGGTGACGCTCCAGACGAAGGTCGTCGGGACGGTCACCGGGCCGAAGCCGAACGGCTCGCCGAGCAGGTTGTTGGCGCGGTACCAGTTCAGCGCCGCTTCGAGCACGGCCGGGTCGCTGTGCTTGGTGACGTAGCGGCTCACCTGTTCCGGGGTCAGCACACCCTCCCCCGCCTGGGCGAACCACGCCCACAGCTGGGCGGCGTCGTCGGCGAGGAACTGCGCGCCCGAGTCGGCCGACATGAGGAACTCGACGTATTGCGAGCTGTGCTGCTGCTCCTCGTCGACCCGGTAGGCGTGCTGGTAGGCGTCGAGGTGCGGGATGGCCAGCGCGACCAGGCTGCGCACCCGATCCGGGTGGCGCGCACCGAGATACCACGCGACCGCGGCGCCCCAGTCGTGACCGACCACGTGCGCGGACTCGACGCCCAGCGCGTCCAGGATGCCGAGCGCGTCGGCCACCAGTTTCGGCAGCGCGTAGTCGGCCACCTCGGCCGGCCGCGCGCCGTCGGAGTACCCGCGCTGATCCGGCGCGATGGTGCGCAGCCCGGCCTCGTGCAGGATGGGCGCCACCTCGTTCCAGGACTCGCGGCTGTGCGGGAAGCCGTGCAGCAGGAGCACGGCCGGGCCGTCGGCGGGACCGGCGACGTCGACGTCGAAGGTGAACTCGCCCAGGCTGATTCGTTCCACGGTCATGACTACTCCGCGAAGATCTTGGCTTCGAGGGCCGGCTCGTGCAGCACCGTGGCGGGATCGGCCAGGCCGATGACACGCTGGTAGGCACGCGACACGTCGCCGTCGCGGGCGGCCGCGTCCTGGACCTTGGCGATGAAGGCGTGCGCCTCGAGGATCTCCGGGGTGCGCTCACCCTGGACCTCGGGGTAGCTCAGGTCGGCGCCGATCGCCATGTCCCAGCAGCCGTCGATGGCCTCGGCGGCCAGATCGCGGAAGTAGGCCAGCGGATCGATCTCACCGTCGGCCTGGACGTGCTTGCGCAGCACGGCCGAACCCATGGCGGCGACCGTCATGCCCTGCGCGTAGCTGGGGTTGAAGCTGGCCACCGCGTCACCGATCACCAGGAAGCCGGCCGGGAAGGCGGTCATGCGCTGGTAGTGGCGGCGCAGGTTGGTGGGGAACTTGTAGGCGACCGGGTCGTTGAGCGGCACCGCCTGCTGCAGCGTCTCGTAGATGTCCGGCGCGGCAAGGGTCTTGATGAAGGCCAGGAAGCCCTCGGGATCGGTCGGCGGGTGGTCGCCGAGGATGCCGTAGGCGGTCACGATGGCCCGGCCGCCGTCGATCTTCTGGCAGATGCAGCCGCGCGGCACACCGGCCGAGGCGACGGTGTTGATCGAGATGTCGTCGCCGAACGCCTCGTCCGGGATGCGGTAGTACCGGGTGGCGTACCCCATGCCGATCTTGTGCTTCTCCTCCTCGACGCGGCCGAACTCGAGGTCGTCGAGCCACACCGAGGCGCGCGAACCGCGACCCGAGGCGTCGACCACCAGGTCGGCGGGGATCAGGGTCTCGTGCGAGTTCTCCGGGAACACCCACACACCGGCGATCCGCTTGCCGTCCTCGACCACCTCGAGGCGGCTGATGTCGGACTGCTCGGCCAGCTCCACGTTCGGCAGCGCCAGCACCCGCTCACGGATGTGGCCCTCGAAGAACGGGCGGCTGGCGGTCAGGCAGACCAGGCCCGAGTCCACCTGAACCAGCTTCTTGCCGTTGATGATCCAGCGCACGTCCTTGGACGCGTCGCCGATGGCCGCGCCGTCGGCGACCATCTTGTCGGTCAGGCCGGGGAACAGCTCCTCGGCGATCTGCTGGCCGCGCGAGAGCAGACCGTGCAGGTGGTGGCCCTGCGGCAGGCCGCGCCGCAGCAGGTTCGGACCGGTCAGGTGGTCCCGGTCGACAAGGGTTACCCGCTCGTACTTCTCGGCGAGCACGCGGGTGGCGAACAAACCGGCGAGCCCACCCCCCAATACGACGGCGCGGTTCTCTCCACGGGTGGTCATGGCCTGTCTCCTCTGCTCGTACCGCTCGTGCCAGTGGCTCACCGCCCGTTCGCGCGCGGCCACGGGGTGAACGTATCCACGGGCGGCTCACCGACCGGTCATCGTCGAGACACTGGGCACGAATAGTGCTGGTACGAGCCGCTTTTCGAGGGTCTGGCTCAGTCCGCGCGGCGCACGTCGAGCACCGCCTTGCCGGGGACCCGGCGGCTCACCAGGGCGTCGGCGGCGCGCAGGTGGTCGGTCCAGTCGCCGCGCCAGCCGATGGCCAGATCCAGCTGCCCGCGCTCGGCCAGGCCGACCAGTTCGGCGAGCTCGCCGCCGAGCGGGGTGCCGATGACGAAGGTCTCGATCCGCGCGCGATCGACCCGCATGCGGGCCTCCTCGAAATCGATGAGGGTCGGCTGCTTCGAGGCCTTGCCGACCGCCACCACCGTGCCGCCGGTCTCGAGCCGCAGATAGGCGTCGGCCAGCTGCTGGCCGCCGACATTGTCGACCGCGCCGAAGACCCGGCCGCGCAAGGCCGCGGGACCGAGGATCACCTCGGTCGCACCCAGCTCGACCAGACCCGCGCCACGGGCCGGACTGCCCACCGAGGCAACGACTTCGGCACCGGCGAGGTGCGCGAGCTGCACCGCGAACCGGCCGACGCCACCGGACGCGCCGGTCACCAGCACCCGGCGTCCGGTGATGTCGCCGAGCCGCCGGATCGCCTGCAAGGCGGTGACCGCGGCGACCGGAAGCGCCGCTGTCGCACCGAGATCCAGCGTGTCGGGCACCAGGGCCAGTTCCGCGGTGTCGACCGCGCGCTGCTCGGCCCAGGCGCCGCCCCAGCCGAAGGTCACCACGCGGCTGCCCGCGGGCGGACCCGAGCCGTCGGCCGCGGGAACCACGACGGTCCCCGCGGCGTCCCAGCCCGGAATCGTGCCGGTCGGCAGGTCCGGGACCCGGAAGGCGACCTCCCCGAAATTGAACGAGAACGCGGCGACGTCGATCAGCGCCTGCGACGGTCCCGGCGTCGGGGCGGGCGCGTCGCTCAGGCGCAGCATGTGCGGGGCGGCCTGGTCGTGGACGAGTGCCTTCATCTTCAGTGCTCCTCTTCTCAGGGGATCGGCGGACATGGTCCGGGCGCACGGCCGCCCCGATTCCGTCCCGGCCGGGATCGGAAATCGGGGCGGCCGTTGCGAATTCAGTTATGGGTGACGCTGCCCGGGGCCGGTGAGCGACTCGTCCCGGGGCCAGGAGTCACTCAGCCCAGGGTCGGGTAGTCGGTGTAGCCGACGTGGTCGCCGCCGTAGAAGGTGGCCTCGTCGGGGGTGTTGAACGGGCCGCCGGCCTTGATGCGGGCGTCCAGGTCGGGGTTGGCCAGCCACAGGGTGGCCAGCGCGACCGCGTCCGCCACACCGGATTCCAGCGCCTGCTTGGCGGCGTCGACCGACGCCGGGAACGCCTCGGGGGTGGCGTGCGGGTTCAGGATGATGCTGTTGGAGAAGGCCGCGCGCAGCTTGGTGGTCAGCTCGCGGTCGCCGCCCTCCATGATGTGCACGTAGGCGATGTCCAGGTCGGACAGCTTGGTGAGCAGCTCGACGTACAGCGGGGCCGGGTCGGCCTCGACGATGTGGTTGAACGGGTTGCCGGGCGAGAGCCGGATACCGGTGCGGTCGGCGCCGATGGCCTCGGCGACCGCGGCCACCACCTCGGTGACGAAGCGGATGCGGTTGGCGATCGAGCCGCCGTAGTTGTCGGTGCGCAGGTTGGTGTTGTCGGCCAGGAACTGGTGCAGCAGATAGCCGTTCGCACCGTGGACCTCGACACCGTCGAAGCCGGCGGCGATGGCGTTGCGCGCGGCGGCCACGAAGTCGGCGATGGTGGTGGTGATGTCCTCGGCGGTCATCTCCCGGGGCTCCGGGTGGTCGATCATGCCGTTGGGGGTGAACAGCTGCTCACCGGAGACCACCGCGGACGGGGCCAGCGGCAGCGCGTTGTCCGGGTACAGCATGGGGTGGCCGATGCGGCCGCAGTGGGTCAGCTGCGCGATGATGCGGCCGCCCGCCTGGTGCACGGCGTCGGTGACCTGGCGCCAGGCCTCGGTCTGGGCCTCGTTGTGCAGACCCGGGGTCAGGAAGTAGCCCTGGCCGATGACGCTGGGCTGGATGCTCTCGCTGATGATCAGGCCGGCACTCGCGCGCTGCGTGTAGTACTCGGCGGTGAGCTCGGTGACGAGCCCATCCAGGGTGGCCCGGTTGCGGGTCATCGGCGCCATCACCAGACGGCTCGGCAGCTGCAACTGACCGATCGAGACCTGCTCGAACAGAGTGCTCACCTTGTACTCCTTGCTGGATCGAGTCGCGCGCCGGACTGGTGCGCGCAATTACTTGATTGGATCAAGCACCATGCTGGCACATGTGATTTATCCAATCAAGTACCTTCGTCAAGTCTTGGCTTAGAATTTTCTGCATGGCAGTACCGGCAGGTCCCGTGAGCACATCCACCGACGTCGAGCGCGTGATGTTCGAATTCGTGGACGCCTACAACCACGCCTTCGAGGACGCCGCCCGCGACCAGGGCATGAGCATGGCCCACGCCTGTGTGCTCGGCCGGGTCGGCACACCCCGCGGAATGGGGGAACTGGCCGAGGAACTCGGCTGTGACGCCTCCAACATCACCCAGATCGTCACCCGGCTCGAGGCCCGCTCCCTGGTCCTGCGCCAACCCGACCCCGACGACCGGCGCTTCCGGCGCATCCAGCGCACGCCCGAGGGCGAAGCCGTCAACGACGCGTTCGAGGACTCCTTCGACTTCCCCCGCCGCGCGGTCGCCAATCTGACCCCCGACGAACAACAGCAACTGGCCGACCTTCTTCGCAAAGCACTCACCCCGCCCTGGTAACCACACCGGCGACGGACCCACCGAACTCACTGCGGCCCAACGCTACCCGCGGGCAAACACCCTGATCAATGCGTGACGATCTCACGCGCGCCGCTCTGACCTGCGCGAATGCTTCCTGATGTCCCGACGATGACCGGGCGATGACGCTCGCGGCGATAGTTTCGCCGCGGACGTGTCGTGGACACGTCGAACACGGAAGCTGCACAAGGTATTCGGAGGCGCGCGGTGACCAGTCAGCAAGAGGACATCACAACCCGGGAACCAGCACCGGAACCATCGGGGGATGCGTTCGGGCACATCGAGGTTCGCGGCATCGACTTCGTTCCCCCGCAGGAGCGCCGCGGCACGCCGCGTGAACTGTTCACCATCTGGGCGGCGTCCAATGTCGCCTACATCTACATCGTGCTGGGCGGCACGGCGCTGCTGCTCGGCCTGTCGCTGTGGCAGGCGCTGGCGGTCGTGGTGCTGGGCAACCTGTTCTGGCTCGGCGTCGGCGCGCTCGCGGTCAGCGGCCCGGCGGCGGGGACGCCCAGCGTGGTGATCATGCGCTCCATGTTCGGCATTCGCGGTAACCGGCTCTTCGGCGCGGGGCTCAACTGGCTGATCGCCATCTCCTACGAGGCGATCAACCTGTCGTTCGGTTCGCTCGCGGCGTTCGCGCTGGCCGGGCATCTGGGCGTCACGGTGTCGACGCCGGTGAAGCTGGTGATCGTCGCGGTCATGGCGGTCGCGACCTTCACGATCAGCATCTACGGTCACGCGACGATCGTGCGGCTCAGCCCGTTCTTCACCGCCGCCCTCGTGCTGTGCTGTGTGCTGCTGGGCGTCTTCGTGTTCGGCCACGCCACGTTCGATTACGTTCCCGCGCAGCCGCTCACGGGTTCCTCGCTGTGGTCGGCGCTGCTGGTCGGGGTGGCGCTGGTCGCGTCGGCTCCGCTGTCGTGGACCGTCGGCGCGGACTACGCGCGCTACCTGCCGGAATCGGTGTCCAAGCGCGCGGTGATGGGGTGGACCGCGCTGGGCGGGTTCGTGCCGGCCGTCGCGCTGGGCGTCATCGGCGTCATCGCCGGGACCAGCGTCGACATGACCGATCCCCAGACCTCGCTGAAGGGCATCCTGCCCGGGTGGTTCTACCCGGTGTTCCTGGCCGTGATCGTCGTCGGCGCGATCACCACCAACGTGCTCACCACCTACTCGTCCGGCCTGTGCCTGCAGGGACTCGGCGTGAAGATGCGGCGCTCGCAGACCGTGTTCATCGACGGCGTGCTCGGCGGCGCGATCACCTTCTACGCGCTGTTCGTCGCCGAGGACTTCCTCGCGACCCTGAGCCGGTGGCTGGAACTGACCGTCGTGGTGCTGGGGCCGCTGGTCGCCATCTACGTGACCGATATCGTGTTGCGCCGCAACCGGTATGACGGCGTGTCGCTCAACGACGAACACCCCGGCAGCGCGCAGTGGTACACGGCGGGCTTCAACCTCGCCGGTGTCACGGCCATCATCGCCGGCGGCATCTCGGCGGGGCTGTGCATCCACACCACCTCGTGGGAGGGGCCGGTGGCCTCGGCCCTCGGCGGCGCGGATCTGTCTGCGCTGGCCGGGCCGGCCGTCGCGGCCACCGTCTACGCGGTGCTCAGCCGCACGCTCTACCGCTCGCGGATCGCGGCGGCCGAGATCAACGTGTGAACAACCGGCGGGTCGCGGCGCCTGTCGGTGACCGAAAAGTCGTGAAGGGAACCATGATTACCGAACAGAGTGCAGCGACCCGCCCACTACGCATTGCGATCGTGGGGGCGGGACCGGCCGGGATCTACGCCGCCGACGCGTTGATGAAATCCGATGAGCACGCCGGGTTCGCCGGGGTGAGCATCGACCTCTACGAGCGGATGCCCGCGCCGTTCGGGTTGATCCGCTACGGCGTCGCGCCGGATCACCCACGGATCAAGGGGATCGTCACCGCCTTGCACAAGGTCCTCGACAAGGAGCAGGTGCGGCTGCTGGGCAATATCGACTACGGGGTCGACATCACCCTGGAGGATCTGCGTCAGTTCTACGACGCGGTCATCTTCTCCACCGGGGCGAATGCTGATCGCGCGCTGGATGTTCCGGGCATCGACCTGGACGGATCCTACGGTGCGGCGGACTTCGTGTCCTGGTACGACGGGCATCCGGAGGTGCCGCGGACCTGGCCGCTGGAGGCGGAGAAGGTCGCGGTGCTCGGGGTCGGCAATGTCGCGCTGGATGTGGCGCGGGTGCTGGCCAAGACCGGGGACGAGCTGCTGCCCACGGAGATTCCGCCGAACGTCTACGCCGGATTGACCGCCAACAAGGCGCTCGAGGTGCACGTGTTCGGCCGCCGGGGTCCCGCCCAGGCCAAGTTCACGCCCCTCGAACTGCGCGAACTCGACCACTCCCCCACCATCGAGGTCATCGTCGACCCGGAGGACATCGACTACGACGAGGGTTCGGAAGCCGCGCGCCGCAACTCCAAGCAGGTCGACATGATCTGCAACACCCTGGAGCAGTGGGCCATTCGCGATGTCGGCGACCGCCCGCACAAGCTGTTCCTGCACTTCTTCGAGAACCCTGCGGAGATCCTCGGCCAGGACGGCAAGGTCGTCGGCCTGCGCACCGAACGCACCGAACTCGACGGCACTGGCAACGTGAAACCCACTGGCGTGTATCGCGATTGGGACATCCAGGCCGTCTATCGCGCGGTCGGCTATCTCTCCCAGCCGGTTCCGGGCCTGCCCTTCGACGAGGACAGCGGCACGGTCCCCAACACCGCGGGCCGCATCCCCGGCCTGGCCGCCACCTATGTCACCGGCTGGATCAAGCGCGGCCCCGTCGGCCTCATCGGTCACACCAAGGGCGACGCCAACGAAACCATCGCCTGCCTGCTCGACGACGCCCCTTCCTTCACCCCCGCCGCCCACCCCGACCCCGACGCCGTCATCGAATTCCTGGAGCGCAAGGGCATCCCGTTCACCACCTGGGCGGGCTGGTACCGCCTCGACGCCCACGAGCGCGCCCTCGGCGAACCGCAGGGCCGCGAACGCGTCAAGGTCGTGGAACGCGACGAGATGCTGGCCGCCTCCGAACCCGGCAAGAAGACAGGATCCGCTGTGCCCATCACGCGAATCACCAAAGTCCTGGTAGCCAACCGCGGCGAGATCGCTGTCCGGGTGATCCGGGCCGCCAAGGACGCCGGTATCGCCAGTGTGGCCGTGTATGCCGAACCGGACGCCGACGCGCCGTTCGTGAAGCTCGCCGACGAGGCGTTCGCGCTCGGTGGACAGACCTCGGCCGAGTCGTACCTGGTGTTCGACAAGATCCTCGACGCCGCCGCGAAGGCCGGCGCCGACGCGATCCACCCCGGTTATGGGTTCCTTTCCGAGAACGCCGATTTCGCGCAGGCCGTGATCGACGCCGGACTGATCTGGATCGGTCCGTCGCCGCAGTCCATCCGGGATCTGGGTGACAAGGTCACCGCGCGCCACATCGCCGAGCGCGCCAAGGCGCCGATGGCCGCGGGTACCAAGGACCCGGTCAAGGACGCCGATGAGGTCGTGGCGTTCGCCAAGGAGTTCGGTGTTCCGGTGGCCATCAAGGCCGCGTTCGGTGGTGGTGGTCGTGGCATGAAGGTCGCGCACACCATCGAGGAGATTCCGGAGCTGTTCGAGTCCGCGACCCGTGAGGCCATCGCGGCGTTCGGTCGTGGTGAGTGCTTCGTGGAGCAGTACCTGGACAAGGCCCGCCACGTCGAGGCCCAGGTCATCGCCGACCAGCACGGCAATGTCGTCGTCGCGGGTACCCGTGACTGCTCGCTGCAACGCCGCTTCCAGAAGCTCGTCGAGGAAGCCCCCGCGCCCTTCCTGTCCGATTCCGTGCGGTCCCAGATCCACGAGTCGGCGAAGCAGATCTGCCGCGAGGCGGGCTATTACGGCGCGGGCACCGTCGAATACCTCGTCCAGGGCGACACGGTCTCCTTCCTGGAGGTCAACACCCGCCTCCAGGTGGAACACCCGGTCACCGAGGAGACCGCCGGAATCGACCTGGTACGCCAGCAATTCCGCATCGCCGAAGGCCACGCCCTGACCTTGACCGAGGGCCCGACCCCGCGCGGCCATTCCTTCGAGTTCCGCATCAACGGTGAGGACGCCGGCCGCGGCTTCCTCCCCGCACCCGGCCCGGTCGTCACCTACCACGAACCGACCGGTCCCGGCGTCCGCGTCGACTCCGGCGTGGTCGAGGGCTCTGTCATCGGCGGCCAATTCGACTCCATGCTCGCCAAACTCATCGTCACCGGCGAAACCCGCGACCAGGCCCTCCAACGAGCCGCCCGAGCCCTCGCCGAATTCCACATCGAGGGCTTGGCCACGGTCATCCCGTTCCACCGCCACATCGTCGAGAACCCCGCGTTCATCGGCGACGGCGAGAAGTTCGACGTCTACACCAAGTGGATCGAGAACGAATGGGACAACCCGATCGAGCCCTACACCGGTGCCGTCGCCATCGAAGAGGACGACGAGGGCCCGCGTCACAAGGTCGTCGTCGAGGTCAGCGGCCGCCGAGTAGAAGTCTCGATCCCCGCCCAGTTCTCCGCCTCCGCCGCTTCCACCCCGGTGCGTAAGAAGCCGAAGCCCCGCAAGCGCGGTGGCGCGGGCGCGGGCACCGCCTCCGGCGACGCCGTGACCGCCCCGATGCAGGGCACCGTGGTCAAGGTGGCCGTCGAAGAGGGCCAGTCCGTCGAGGCGGGCGACCTGGTCGTGGTGCTCGAGGCCATGAAGATGGAGAACCCGGTCACCGCCCACAAGTCCGGCACCATCACCGGCCTCACCGTCGAGCCCGGCAGCGCCATCACCCAGGGCACCGTCCTAGCCGAAATCAACTGACCCCGGCCCGGCCCCGGCACTCCAGCCGGGGCCGTCACCCCTCCCGGAAACCCGATTCCACTTCCAGCCCCCACCCTGCTAAAGTTCCTTCCCGCAACGAAGTAGCAAGCGCCATTAGCTCAATTGGCAGAGCAGCTGACTCTTAATCAGCGGGTTCGGGGTTCGAGTCCCTGATGGCGCACCAGAAAAGTCCTAACCCGGGGTCGGATTCCCGAGGGCGTCCTTCGCCGGGCCGTACCCGGCTTCGGCGGATTTGCGGTAGACGCGTTTCGCGGCGTCCGTGCGCCCGAGGGATTTCCATTGGTCGCCCAGGGCTTTCAGCGCGACCATGTCGCCGTCTTGTTCCACCTCGCGGTAGAGGACCTCGGCTCGGTCGCCCTCGCCTCGGGCCTCGTGAACCGCTGCCAAGTGGACCTTTCCGAGAATGTGGCCATTGTCGATGTAGCGGCGGTACCAGTAGGCGGCCTGGCCGAGGTCACCGGTCTTCATGCACATATGGCCCAAGGTCAGCATCGAGAGCGTATCGCCGTGCTCGGCGGCCTGCCGGTACCAGCGTTCGGCTTCCGCGCGGGCGCCCCGGTTTTCGAGGAGTCGGGCCAGGAAGGACATCGAGAGGGTGTCGTTCATCGAAGCGGCTTGGCGGAGTAGCCGTTCGGCTTCGCCGATATCGCCGCGCTTCTGATGATCTCGGGCCCGGGCCAGCAACTGGCCGATCTCCCCACGCCTGCGGCCGTTGCCCGGCGGTCGCGAATTCTCCTTGGGTACTTCCGATTTCGGCGCGATATCCTGCGATTTCCGGTCCGTGAGCATGGCCAGTGCGTGGGGGATCGACGGACGTGACTCCGGCCGTCGGTCCATCAGTCGAGTGATGAGCCGGCCGAGTTGCCCGGCGCGCACCGGCGAGGGAACCGCACCGAACATGACCGCTTTCATGGTTCCGTGAATGGTGTCGCGACGGAACGGCGAAACCCCCTCCACCGCTTGGTAGAGCGTGACGCCGAGGGCGTACAGGTCACCGGCGGGTGTGTCGTCGCCGTCGATGCGTTCGGGCGCCATGTACTCGAACGAACCGATCAGCGTCTCCTTCGCGGTCAGCGTGTGATCGGAGTGGTGGCGGGCGGTTCCGAAATCCGTGAGCAGCACCTCGCCGCCGGTGGCGAGCAGGATATTGCCCGGTTTGACATCGCGGTGGACCACACCGGCGTCATGGGCGGCCCGCAGGGCCTGCAACAGGGCGGTGGCGACGGTGGCGGCTTCCGCGACGTCCACCGGCCCGTCGCTGTCGAGGCGCTGCTTCAAGGATCGACCGGACACCAGGCGCATGACGATCCAGGGCGTCCCGCCGTCGGTGACGACGTCGAGTACGCCGACGATATTCGGATGGTCGCGCAGCCGGGCGGCATTGCGGGCCTCGCGTTCGGCCCGCACGACCCGCTCGGCGTGCTGCGCACTCGATTCGGCCTGCGGGAGCAGCACTTCCTTCACCGCGACATCCACCCGCAACCGCTCGTCGCGCGCTTTCCACACGGTCCCGAACCCGCCACTGCCCAGCTTCTCGATCAACCGGTAGCGGCCGCCGAGAACCCAGCCCGGTCGTCCCAGCGCAGACATGCAGGCCCCCAGCGGTTCAGTGCCCCAGCAACATTCGGAACCAGTCAACCGTACTCGAACACGGGCGCCCGGGGCGCCCGCAACCGGGACGGTCAGATCGCCCTTGCCTGCACGAGGTCCGAGGGCAGCCCCCCGGCATAGACGGCGAGTATGTCGGTCGCCTTCGACAATGTGCCGACGATGGATTGGACCGGGGTGCGGTACAACTCCGGATAGTCGACCTCGCCGAGCCGGGGGTCGACGGGGAACGCGAGCCGTTCCTCGGCCAGTGAGAACTCGGCCGAGATATCGACCCGATTGCCACGAGGGTCCTGCCGATGCCAGGCGCCGTCGAGGTACACCGCGACCAGACCGTGGAGGACGTGCCCATCACCGTGGGTCAGGCGCTGGTAACACAGCGCGGTGGGAATCCCCTGACCGCGGAGAACCGCCGCGAGCAGATGCGACTTCGCATAACACAGCCCGACCCGCTGTTCGAGAACCTCCGACGCCCTCAGCGTCACCCGAGAATCGCGGGCGTCGTAGGAGTGCGCGACGTTGTCCCGCACCCATTCGAATGCCCTGCGAGCAAACTCGGCCTCACCATCAGCCCCGGATCGAAGCTCATTCCCCAGTTCGCGCACCGTCGGGTGATCGACCTCGACGATCGAATCGCCTGCCAGATAGGCAGCTGGACCCAACGACGACACCGGGGAAAACGACATGATCAAACCTTAGAGCGCGCCCGCGACGGTCCTATTCACCCGTCTGACCGTCGAGTCGTTCCCGGAATAGGTCGGCGTGGCCGTTGTGGCGGGCGTACACCGGCCGCCCGCACCTTCCCCGGAAACGCCAAACGGCCCGAGATCCCCTCGGGCCGTTGATCTTCGCCGCTACTGGACCGAGCCGGCCAGCCGATCGGCATAGGGGGCGATGAACTTTCCGACGATGGGAAGCGGCGCGCGGACACCGCCGGTGCTGTTCGCCTGCACCATGGCCATGATCCAGACGATGAGCGCCAGGAGACCGACCACGAGCCCGGCGAGGCTGAAGATGATCCCCAGCGCCCCGAGCAGCGACCCGACGATGCTGAGCACGAAGTTGAGGACGGAGACCGCTCCGAAGAAGACGATCGATTGCGAGGCATGGAATTTCACATCGGGGTCGTTTTTCCCCAGGAACAGGAAGATGATTCCGGTGAGCCAGCCCAGCGCATACGACAGGATCGCGCTGGTCTTCTTGTCCAGTCCGGCGGACTGCGGCTGGTTGGCGGGGGGCTGAGAAAATGTCATGGCGTAAGTAAATGCCGCGCATGCCCCCTACCGATCCCAACTTCACCATGAACCCGCAGGTCACGGACCCAACGACGGCTGGGGCGCGGCCTGCGGCATGAGCGGACGTTCAGCGCAGGCTAGCCACCTGTGTGAACGTGGACTGATCAGCTTTCTGCTGCGGCCCGGAGCGTACCGTCCCGCCTCAGCCGGTGGCGTCCTGCACCGGATAGTGGATGACGACCACACCGCCGGTGGCGTAGTTGACGACATCGGCGGCCAGCCGCTGGCCGTGCTGCGAGGCCCGCGCCGCGGCCATGGCGGCGGCGTCAGCGAAGTCGGCTTCGAAGACCGCGAAATACGGCGATTCTCCCTCGGTCGCCGCCACGTCGAAGCTGTAGCGCCACGCAAGCGGGCCGGGCCAATTCCCGACCAGTGGGATGTGTTTGGTCACGTAGTAGTCGCGGAAGTGGTCGGGGTCGGCGGGCTCGGGATACAGGACCAACAACCTATGCATGACTGCCTCCTGCATCTACCGCGGTCGGTTGAATCGTCATATGCGCAGGTTAGGGCTTGATGTGTGGTCGAGGGAAAGACCGATACGGGATAGACTCAGAACGGATCGTTATCAATCGGCAGGGAGGGCATGTGGCGCCCGATACGGTGAGCCTGCGGTACTTTCTGGTGCTGGCGCAGGAGTTGAACTTCACGCGCGCGGCCGAACGGATCGGCATCGCGCAGCCCGCACTCAGTGCCCGGATGCGCCGATTGGAGGCGGAACTCGGTACGAGCCTGCTGGTTCGTAACACGCGTAGCGTCGTACTGACCCCGGCCGGTGCGGCTTTGGCGGAGTCCGCGCCGCCCGCGCTGGCGGCGCTGGACCGGGCCTGGGACACCGCCCGGAAGGCGGGGGCCGGTGAACTGGGCACGCTGCGCATCGGATACAGCCTCAGCGCGGGGGCCGAGACGGTACCGGCCCTGGTGGACAGGCTCATTCGCAGCAGCCCGGGACTCGAGGTCAGCGCGGTCCCGATGGCGACACCGGAGATCTCCCCCGCGGTCGCCGACGGCCGCATCGACGCGGGGATCACCCGCGGTGAACAGCCGGGACATGGCGTGCGCCGGTTCCTGCTGCGGCGTATGCGCGTCGGGGTCCAATTGGCACAGCATCATCCGCTGGCCGAACACCCGGAGATCGAGATCGCCGATGCGGCCGCGTATCCGCTACGCCTCCCCGACCGTACGGCCAACCCCGTGATCCACGATCAGCTGTCCGCACTGTTCCGCGACACCCGGCCGAACCTCCGATTCCACACGCCCGCAGTCTCTTTCGACATGTCGCAGCGCGACCTGCGCGACGGGCTCACCCTCGCCCCGGCCGGCGAGGCCGCGGTCACGACAATACCGGCCGGTCTCACGTGGCGACCGCTGCAGGGCGCACCCACCTTGACGATCCACCTGGTCCTCCCGCGCGAGCAGTCACCACTGCACAGCCGCATCCGTACCGTCGCCAAAACCCTGGCACACGAGCTGCACTGGCTGCCGGACTGACGCGCGGCAGGTCACGCGAGACGGACGTCGGCGGTGGCGAGGCCCAACTAGGTCGGCACGCCGAGAACCGCTGACACTCCGCACCTTGGCGCGCAGGTCAATTCGGCACCGAACGGGCTCGCGGCACGCTGATTCGCCCCTCGGGTTCAGCCCCGCAAGGCGGCGATGGCCTTCTCGATGCGGCGTTGGCGGGTTTCGGGCTTCTTGGCGCTCTCGATGGCGTGGACATGCTCTCGTTTGCGGCTGTGGGAGAGGTTGTCGTAGGCGGCGCGGGCTGTGGGGTCGGCGTCGAGGGCTTGGGTGAAGTCCTCGGGCTCGACGATGACGCGCGGCTCGGTGTCGAGTTCCAGGCCGACCTCGACCTCTTCGCCGATCTCGACGCCCGCGGCCTGCCGGTTGGCGTTGCTGAGGCCGAGGAGGTTGCGGCCGCGCAGGATGGCTACTCGGCTCTTCCAGGAGTGTCCGTTGAGCGTGATCGTCACCGGCGGCCGGGCGCCCCCGCCGAGCGCCTCCACCACCTCGGGCGGAACTTCCAAGCCTCGCATGGGCTCCGGTGGCTCGACGATGGCCCGAAACTTCATGTTCCTTCTCCTGTGGTTCTGCGGGCTCACCACGAATCCGGCCCGCCCGGCTCCGATAGCCGCTCCCATTTCCTACACCAGGATCATCGCCGCGGCCGGAACCGGCGCGGCTCGCGCCGCGCCGTCCCGTGCGGCCGTGCGGCCATACGGATGCGCTGTTTCGCTGGAGAACGGGGACAGGCTGTGCGACAGTCGGATCGGTGGTCGGCGCGTACCCGGGAGGAGTCGGCGGATGACCGATGACCACACGGTGGTCGGGCGAGTGGTGGCGATCCTCGATACCGTCGCCGACGCGCCGGCGCCTTTGCCGCTGCACGAGCTCACCCGGCGGACCGGGATACCGAAACCCACCGTCCGGCGGATCGCCAACGACCTGGTCGCCCGGGGCATGCTGATCCGCACCGAGGACGGGTACTGGGCCGGATCACGGCTGATGAACCAGGGGCTGCAGTCGGCCTACCAGCAGCGGATGCCGATGACCGTGCAACCGTATCTGCAAGAGTTGCACTATCTCTCCCGCGGCGAGATCGCCTGGTACGCGACCGTGCACGACGACAATCTGGTGACGGTCGGCGCCGCCTTCGGGCCGCGCTACGCGGCCGCCATGCAGCGCGGCTGGTGGCCCAACCTGGAACTGTTCGGCAACAGCGCGGTGCTGTTCGCCTCCGGACGGCTGCAGTTCGCACACGCCCCCGAACGCGCCGACCAGGTGCTGTCCACGGGTTGGAGTCCGATGACACCGCAATCGGTGACCGACCCCCACACCATGGGCGACCTGCTGAAGCAGGCCTACGACACGGGATACACCGAGGAACAGGAACAGGTCGCGCTCGGATACCGCTGCGCCGCGGTCGCGTTGCGCGACGACACCGGCCGGCTCACCGGCGTGGTGGGCATCACCGGCTGCACCACCTCGGTGACGACCGCCGACATGCGTGCCGCACTGTCGAAATCGGCCGACGGCCTCGGCCGCGACCTGCGCGACGTCGTCGGGCGCACCCCGAACCCGGCGACCATCCTGCCGACCTATCTGCGGCTCCGGTCAGGTATCGGATACACCTGGCCCCTCCTGCCCGGCCCCACCCGAGTCACCGAATGACACGGAGTGCCGCGGACCGGCGCGGCCGATCCTTGTGCTTCGCAGCGCAGTACACAGCAGACACACCGGTGTGCCGCCGACGGGTTAGCGCGCCTTGGTGGCCCACATGATGACGTTGGTTCCGAAGAACTTCTTGCGCCAGCTTATGTCTCGAAAACCCAGTCGAATCAGCAGATCCGCGACCTGACCGGGGGATTCGAAAGCGCGGGTACTGGATTCGAGATAGGTGTACGACGAGCGGTCGCCGGAGACCACCTGCCCGAGCAGCGGCACGATTGTGCGCAATCCCCACTCCACGATCGGCTTCGCCGGACCGCTGGGCGGGCAGGTCTCGAGGATGACGATGCGACCGCCGGGCCGGAGCACCCGATGTTGTTCGCGCAGTACGACTTCGAGGTCTTCGACGTTGCGGAGCAGATAGCCCTCGGTGATCGCATCGAACGATTCGTCGCCGAAGGGCAGGTCGGCGGCGTCGGCGAGCTGCCAGTGGACGGCGTCGGCCCCCGGCTTGGTCTTGGCGCGCTCCAGCATCCGCTCGGAGAAGTCGGCGCCGGTGACGGTGACGGTGGGATAGGCGCGGGCGGCCTCCAGTGCGATCACGCCTGTGCCGGTGGCGAGATCGAGCAGGCTCCCGCCCGCGGCCGGTGCGGCGAGCTCGGCGACCTCACGACACCACCGGCGATGACGGCCGAGGGTCATGACCCGGTTCATCCGATCGTAGTACTCGGCGATTCCCTGGAAGATCCCGTGCACCGCAACACTTTTGCCCTGGGGCACCTCATCGATGGCCATCTCACGCACCCGCGCCGTCGGGGCGCTCACCCGTCGACCGTGCCAGGATCAGATCTCCCGCTCGCGCGATGACCTCTTCACGAGTCCGGCCGGGGTGGTCGGCGGCGAGGAAATGGCTGCCGATGGCCGCGCAGAAGGCGAGGAGGCTGCGAGCCTCGATCTCGGCGGGATCGGAGCAGACGGTGCCGATCGCGTCACGCAGTAGGTCCATGCGCCGATTGTCCACTCGGCGTAGGCGTTCGGCGACAGCGGCGTCGCGGCGGGCCCAGTCACGCACGGCCAGGTCGATGGGAAGCAACCTGCCATCCGAGAAGGTGAGGCGACCGGCCAACCGGGCCTTGTCGAGAACGCTGCCGTCGGCCCGCTCGACCTCCTCGAGCACATTGTCGACCGCTTCGTGCTCCCAGGTGTCGAGCATCGCCGTCAGCAGCGCCTCCCGATCGGCGAAGTAGCCGTAGAACCCGCCCTTGGTCACCCCGAGCGCCTTGGCGAGGGCCTCGACGCGCACCGCATCGACGCCCCCGGTGGCCAAGGCGCTCAACCCGGCGTCGATCCAAGTCTCGCGCGGTGTGCGCAGCGCACCCATGCCGTGATCCACCTCACTCCAGCGTTGTACGGAACCGTATAACCGATCTAGCCTCGCATTATACGCAACCGTATAACCCAATGAGGACGGTGTCATGTCCAATCGACTCCCCCGTGCCGCGCACACCGAAATGCCATGGCGGATCCACGAAATCGCGCCCGACTTCCAAATACAGGACGTCTGGGCCTTTCGAGCGCCCGGCGCCGGAGCGGACGACTTTCCGGTCGCGCTCGCCCTGCTCGACACCGACGGCGGCCCATCCACCGCGTCCCCGCCGGTTCGGTTCCTCTTCGCGGTGCGCTGGCGGCTCGGCGCCCTCCTGGGCTGGGACGATCCCGGCGCCGGCCTCGGGACCCGGGTTCGGTCACTACGCGACCGGCTGCCCGACGACCTGCGCCAGGAGCCGACCGGTCCGACCGTGCCGGGCACCCCGTTCACGACGCTGTACGAAACCCATGATGAATCGGCGCTCGAGCTGGCGAACAAGACCGTGCACGGTGTGGCGCACCTCGGCTGGGTTCCGACCGGCGACGGGTACGAGCTGCGGATGGCGGTCCTGGTCAAACCGAATGGACTCCGCGGCCGGTTGTACCTGGCCGGCATCGAACCGTTCCGTCTGCTGATCGTCTATCCCGCGATGCTGCACCGATGGGATCGCCTGTGGCGCCAGCACAATTCGATCGGGGGCGGCGACGCCGGGTGCGCCACCGAGGAGGTCCGGTGATCGCGTGGGCGGGTCGGCTCATCGTCTTCTTCGGAGCCGCGCACACCATGCTGGCCCTGACCCTCGAGGGCGCCGCGCGCCATGCCGGTGACTGGTTCAGCGGTGCGCTGTGGCACGACGACCTGTCCGCGATGAGCCCCGCGAACAGCGCACTCTGGCTTTCGTTGGACAGCTTCGGAATTCCGCTGGTCATGGTCGGACTGACCGTGCTGTGGCTGGATCGGCGCGGCCTCACGCCACCGCCGTTCATCGCCTGGATACTCGGGGCCTGGACCGTCCTGGGTGCGGTGATCATGCCGCTCACGCCATGGCCGATCATGGCGGTGGCGACCGGCTTACTGGTGGCGGGAGCCCGACATCCCGCCCCTGCCCTGCCCGACCCCGACCGAGTCACTGAATGACACGGGGTGCTGCGCTCCCGACCGGCGCGGCCGATACTCGTGCTGCGCAGCGCGATGCGCAGCCGAAACACCGGTCGGGACGGGAGCCGGCGCGCACCTGAGGATCCGGGGGAGGTCGGGTGTCCCATGACGATCGACAACGCTCTGACGCAGTCCGTGTGGCCGCTGATCGGGCGCACCGAGGAACTACGCCGCGCGCAGGCCGCGGTGATCGGTCCGCGCGCCGGAGTCGTGCTCGCGGGCGCGTCCGGGGTCGGTAAGAGCCGGCTCGCGCGGGAACTGCTGGAAACCCTCTCCGGCCGTTACGAAGTGCGCTGGGCCGCCGCGACCGTGTCGGCCCGGGCGCTGCCGCTGGGCGTGTTCGCCGAATGGGTGCCCGCGACCGCCGGGGCCGATCCGATACGGCAGGTGCACGCCGTCGTGACCGCGCTGTCGGCCAGCGCGCGGCAGCGGCCGGTGGTCGTCGGGGTCGACGACGCTCATCTCGTCGACGATCTGTCGGCGCTGGTGTTGCAGCAACTGGCCGATCGCGGCACCGTCCGGCTGGTGCTCACCGTGCGATCCGGGCAGCCCGCGCCCGACGCGATCGTCGGCCTGTGGAAGAACGAACGGCTCGACCGCCTCGAGGTGCTGCCCTTGGCGCGCCAGGAGTGCGACCGCCTGGTCGCCCGGGTCCTCGAGCAGCCGCCGGATCCGCCTACCGCACACCGGCTCTGGCAGCTGACTCGCGGAAACGTGCTGTTCCTTCGCCACCTGATCGAGCAGGAGCGCGATGCCGGACGCCTGCCGGCCGGGCCCGGATCAGCGGTGTGGACGGGCGATCCGGTGATCTCCGGCACGCTCGGCGAACTGATCGACGCGCAAATGGGTTCGCTGTCCCCGGACCTGGCGCTGGTGATCGACAGCGTCGCGGTCAGCGAACCGGTCGATGCCGGCGTGCTCATCGAGGTGGTCGACGAACAGGCGCTGGACCTCGCGCTCGCCCGCGGACTGGTCCGCATCGATCGCAGCGGCCGCCGCGAACTGGTGTTGCTCGGTCATCCGCTGTACGGCGAGATTCGCCGGGACCGCACCAGCCCGGCCCGGCTGCGCCGCCTGCGCGGCCGGATCGCCGCCGCCCTCGGCACGGCCGCGGCCGACGGTCCCACCGCCCTGGTGCGGCACGCGCTGATGGCGCTGGAATCCGACCTTCCGCCCGACGCCGCGCTGTTCACCGCGGGCGCGAACGCCGCGATGCAACTGCTCGACGGAATCGGCGCCGCCCGGCTCGCCGGCGCGGCGCGGGTGGCGGGCCGCGGCTACGACGCGATCCTGCTCGAGCTGTCGGCGACCCAGCTGATCGGCTCACCCGAGAACGTGGAAAGCCTTGTCACCGACATCGATCCGGAGGCCATCGGCATCGGACCGCACGATACCGCCGACCTGGCCGTGCGACGGGCCGCCAACCTGACCTACGGCGCCGGCGAGCCCGGACGGGCCGCCGACGTGCTCGCCGCCGCCCGGGCCGACCTGCCCGACTCGTGCGCGGCCGTGCTCGACGCGTTCACCGCCGGAGTCGACGCCATGGCCGGCCGGCTCCCCGCCGGCGCGATGGCCGACCTGCCCGACCGCCCCGAACTCCCCGACTTCGCGCGCATGACCGCGCTGTGCGCCCTGCTCACGACACACGCCTCGACCGGCGATATCGCGGCGGCCGACGCCGTCGCCGAACGCGGTGCGCAACTGCTGACCCGGTCCGCGGCGGCGGCCCCACTGGTCTTCTTCCTGACCTGGCACCATATGCGCGCGCAGGTGCTGGCCGGGCGGCTCGCGGCGGCCGACCGGATCGCCGTCCGCATCGAGACCCGAACCGTCGGACTGCCCGCGATGTTCGGCCGCTTCGCCGTTCAGCTCCGCGGCCACGCCGACCTCGCCGCCGGCCGCCTCAGCTCCGCCCTGCCCGCACTGCGCCAAGCGGTCGACGTCTTCGCCCGCGACGGTTCGAACGCGTTCGGGCTCATCGACTCTCGCATCGATCTGGCCACCGGGCTGGCGATGTCCGGGCGGGCCGAGGAAGCCGAGGCCATGCTCACGGCACTGGCGGCCGAGCCGAATCCGTTCCCGATCCTCGAGCCGCCACTGCTGCTGGCGCGGGCCTGGACCGCGGCCGCCCAGGGCTCCAGCACCGAAGCCGTCGACACCGCCCGGGCAGCGGCCCGACGAGCGGTCGAATTGCACACGCCCGCACAGGAAGTGGTGTGCCTCCAGGTGGCGACCCGATTCGGCGACCACGGCGCCGCCGCGCGCCTGACCGAACTGGCCACCATGGTCGGCGGGCCGCGCGCCCGCACCGCCGCCGCGCACGCCCGGGCACTGGCCGCCGGAGACGGCGAGGGCCTGCTCGCCACCGCCGCCGAGGCGGAGGCGGGCGGGGACCGGGCCACCGCGATCGACGTGGCCGCCCAGGCTGCGGCCGTCTTCCGCCGCCGGGGACTGCGCGGATCGGCGCTGTCGGCACTGGAACGCGCACACCGGCTCGCCGCCGAATCCGCCCTGGCCACACCGGCGCTCACCGCGGCGGACGACCGGTCCGCGCGCACCGACCGGCAGCGGGAGATCATCGCGATGGTCGGCGACGGTCTCACCAATCGCGAGATCGCGGCCCGGCTGAACGTCTCGGTCCGCACCGTGGAGGGGCACCGCTACCGCGCGGCCCGCCGCCACGGGGGTGAGCCGGAAGGGTGAGCGGCACGAGCGGATTGGCGTAGTCGACTACCCCAGGCACGCCACCGTCACGGGCGCACCATCGAACGGTGAACGATTCGGTGGACCCGCGCGAGGCCGCGCTACGGCGGTTGCCCACCTCCTACTCGCTGGCGCTCCGGCTCCGCGAGGCCGGGGTGGAACCGGAGCTGATGTGCGAATACCTCGGGATCGAACCCGAGGCCCTGGCCCCGTTGCTGGACATCGCGGAGGCGAAGCTCGCCTGCGCGCTGCGGCCGGACGGATCCGCGGAGACCGCCTGGGAATTGGAGTAGCGCACTACGCCAGCCCGCGGCGGCGCGGGCCCGCACCATGGTGTCGGTCCCGTTCGAGGACCCGCGGTGAGGCGAGAGCGAGGCGATGTGCTGGGACCACTGCTACCCGGCGATCCGGGCCGGATCGGACCTTTCGTCCTGCACGGGCGTTTGGGCGCCGGTGGGATGGGCGTGGTGTACCAGGGATTCGGGCCCGACGGCGCCGTGGTCGCGATCAAGGTGCCCAAACCCGAACTGGCGCACGACCGCGAATTCCGTGCCCGCTTCCGGCACGAGGTGGCCGCCGCCCGCCGCGTGCACGGCGAGTTCGTGGCCGAAGTGGTGGACGCCGACGTCGACGCGCCCCGGCCGTGGATGGCGAGCGCCTTCGTCAGCGGGGAGCCGCTGCAGGATGTCGTGGCGCGGCGGGGGCCGCTCACCGGGAACGCGCTCGACGAGTTCACCTCCGGGCTGGCGCAGGCGATCGCCGCCGTGCACCGCGCCGGGGTGGTGCACCGGGATCTGAAGCCCGCGAACATCCTGCTCACCCTCGACGGGCCGAAGATCATCGACTTCGGGCTGGCCTACACCGCCGACAGCACGCGGATCACCGCGCCGGGAGTCGTGATCGGCACCATCGCGTGGATGGCGCCGGAACAGTTCGGCGTCGGCGACGCGGGAGCGCCGATCGACGTCTTCGCGTGGGGAACCTGCGTCGCCTTCGCCGCCACCGGCCGGATTCCGTTCAATGGCGACAGCGTGCCGAAGGTGATGGTCCGAATCGTGCGCGGCACACCGGATCTGGACGGGCTGCCCGGCAAGTACCGGCGCATGCTGGCGGTCAGCCTCAGCAAGGATCCCGAACTGCGGCCGACCGCGGAGGATCTGGTGACGGCCTTCGCGCGACCGGATCCGCCCCGCCGACCGAGGCCCGTGACGCCGTCGGGCCACGCCCGGATCGACGCCGTCCCATCGGATTCCGAGCCGACGGAACGGGCCGACTCGTGGCTCACCTACCTCACTCGCACCGATCTGCCGGACACTGTCGCCGTATCGCATCCCACCGTCGCGAATTCGCGTCGAGACACCGATCCCACTGTGGTGCAGCCGGATTCGCAGCCGCAGGCATCCGATCCCGACGCGACCCAGCCGACTCCCGACCCTACCGTGATAGCCCCCGACCCCACCGTGATCGCTCCCGGACCGACCGTGATCGCCCCCGATCCCACCGTGATCGCTCCCGGACCAACAGAAGTGCCACCCGGACCGACCGTGATCGCCCCCGGACCAACCGTGGCCGCGCCCGGACCCACTGTGGTGGTTCCAGGGCCGACCATCGTGGCACGCCCCGACCGCGCCGCACTCGACGCTGACGATCCGTCGCAGCCGGTCTCGTCGCAGCGCCTGCGACCGACGCATGCGCCGGACCGGGTGGGCGCTGCGTCACGGCGGCGAGCGCGACGGAGCCGGGTACCGACATACCTGCCCCTGGCGTGGATGTCGCTGATACCGCCGCTCGGCCTGCTGTTCGGACCGGCGGCGCTGATCCAGGCGACCCGAGCACGGGTGTACGCGCGCCGCGCGTATGCCGAACCGCCGCGACGGACCCGGCTCGCGACCGCGGTGGGCGTGGTCGGCCTGCTCGTCGGGATGCTGAGCGTGCTGGTGGCGCTGCAGCTGCTCGGCGGCCGCTGAGCCGGTCGGCACCGATCTCAGCCGTGCAGCGCCACCCCGAGTACGACCAGGATCACCAGGGCGGCCAGTGCCGCCGCCAGGAGGGCGGGCACCAGCACCGCCGCCCGGCGGGATGCCTTCACGGGCAGATCCCGCTGCACCGCAACGGGTTCCGGTACCGCCACCTCCGCGAGGTGCGCGGCGCGCATCGCGGGTGACCATCGTTCCAGCAGCACCGCGTCGGTGCGCCGGAACATTCCCCCGTCCGGGCGCACCACCGACTGCCAGGCCCGCGCCAGCGAGCGCAGGTCGGCGGAGGTCAATGCCGGGGTCGGCGAGGTCAGCAAGGCGTCGAGAGTGCCGAAGTCCGACACCGGCACCAGCTGCCCGAAGCGCTGATAGTCGATCCGGTCGGCCGCGAGATCCTCGGCCAGGCACCGGATCGCGAGCAGCGCGAACTTGAACAGATCGGTGGTCGCCGTGAAACCGTCGTCGTTCGTATACGGCGGCCGCCACGGCAGTGGATCCAGATTCGGCATGGCGGACTGCCCGTCGATGAGGAACGAATCGCAGTCCAGGAAGTAGTTCTGCGTCACCACCGTCTGCCCGGCCGGGGCGGCACTGGTGACGAGAATGTTGTTCGGCTGCAGGTCGCCGATCACGATTCCGTTGTCGTGCAGGAAGTCCAGGTCACCGAGCAGCCGCCCGAGCCGGGCGAGCTTGTGCGGGAAGTCGTAGTACTCGAAACCGCGCCGGTGCGCCACCTGCTCCGGCACCGCCAAGCGGGTGAAATGCCTCGGCTTCCAGCCACTCCCGGCATGGTGGAAGTACAGGGCCGGCGCCTCGGGCAGCACCACGCCGACGACCTCGGCCCCGTCGGTGACCACGGCGCTCGGCCACGCGCACCGCGCCAGCAGTCGTTCCCGATCCTCGGCGGCGAGCCGCCGCGGCCAGGCCACCAGCTGCCGCAACCGGTCGCCGTCCAGGTCGGCTCGGGCCTCGTCCCGGAACCGTTTGAACACCATCCGATCCCGATCCGGCACGGTGCAGCGCCAGATCTCGGCCGCGCCGCCCTCCCCCAGCGGACCGCCCGGGTCCAGGCGCAGACTGGTCAATCGATACCAGGCCTGGCCGCCGGTGGATTCGGCCGTGGTCATCAGCGCCCCTGCTACCGCTCGACCGGCCAGGCCGCGACGATCGTCCGGTCGTCGTGCAGGCCCGGCAGCTGGAAGCCGACGATCTCGGCGAACACGTGCTCGGCGGGCGCGGGGCCCGCGAGCTCCGGCAGGATCGTCGAGAACTGTTGCGGCACCATGCGAATCGCGTCCGCCATGCCGTCGCTGGCCAGCACCACCATGCGGCGGACCGGCAGCAGCTCGGCGCCGCAGACCATGCGATCGGCATTGCGCGGCAACGACGCGGTGACATTGCTGATCCGGCCGCCCGACTTGGTGTCGTTGCGGGTGAGCCAGCTCGCCGCGCCGGTGGCCAGATCGACGGTGAGCGCGTCGCAGTCGCCGACCGCCGCCCAGAGCACCGGATATCCGCCCGGACCCACCGGACCCAACGCCGCGAAGGTCAATGTGCACGCTGGAACCGAGGTCCGCTTGCCCTCCGCCGCACCGTGCGGGCCGCGATAGCCGATCTCGGCCGCCAACCGGGTGAGTTCCTCCGCGCCCAGACTGTGTACGACCTCAGCGGTGATGTCCCGCGCCAGCAGGTTCCACTGCGCGGCCACATCGCCCGGACGGTACCCCGGCAACCGGCGATGCAGCGCCTCGACCGCGGTACGGCACGCCCGCTGCGCCGCCACATGCGAGTTCTCCGCCGAGCCGAGCCCGTCGGCGACGGCGAGGAAGGCCCAATGATGGTCCGGCGCACCGCCGATCGCGTAGGCATCTTCCCGGGTATGCCCGGTCCGGGCATGCTGCAACCCGACCTGGGTGGCGGCGTAGACCTCGAAACGCCCACTGCGCCCGCGGTCCACGGTCAATCCGCTGACACCGGAGGTCGTGACAGCCGCCAACTCGACCGGCCGGGCCGCCGCGACGGTGGACGGGGTGGTCGGCCGCGGGCCTGCCGCCGATCCGGAAGCCGAAGCCGAAGCCGAAGCCACCCTGCGATCACCGATGGCGGACAACAACATCACCGCGCCACCGGTCACCAGTGCCGCCATCGCGGCGACCACTGCCGCCGGAAGGAGCCCCCGGTCCGCGGTGCGCGGCGGCTCGGCCAGCACCACGACCACACCGCTGTCGTTGGTCGTCCGCCGCAGGTTGGCGACCGGATACTGTTGCGCCGCAGCGATTCCGAGCACGGTACACGGTGTTCCGATCTCGTCCGGCGATCGGTTGCCCGGATTCGGGAAGACCAGTCCCACCACGCCATTCGGGAGTCCCGCGGTGCCGCCGTAGACCGGCGTCACGGTGGTGGACGATGCGGGATTGCCCGACTGGCCCCCGGCGGGAGGCTGCGCGGTGCTCGGCGCGCATCCACTCGCCTGCAGTTGGTTTGCCGCCGTGGACACGACTTTCGGATCCACCGGGTGCGGCGACGAGCTACCGAACCACTGGACCAGCAGGGCCACCAGGAAAAAGCCGAGCGTGGCGCCCAGCACGACCAGCGACACCAGTCGCAGCCGCGCGAATCCGCTCCCGCGTCCGGACCAGGCCGGGCGATTCATCGAATTTCTCACTCCAGCCGCCGCATTCCCGCCGGCGTGCGGAACAGGAACGCGCCCTGACCCACGCTGCTGCTGATCGAGAACTTGATGCTGTTGATGATGGCGCGCAACAGATCTCCCGGCGCGACGCCTCCCGTCGCCACGCAGGCCGCGCCGACCGGGTCGATCGACCGCAGTTGCCGTACGGTCCCCTCGGTCACCTCGCCGATGCCCAGCGCCACCACCACCGGACGGAACGGATGGCCCGGCGACTCCAGCGCGTGCCGGACCGGCAGCCACACCTCGTCGCGCTGCAGCTGGCCGTTGACCTGCGGATTGCCATCGGTGAGAAAGAAGACGACCGGCGTGTAGGACTGGAGTCCGGCGCGGGAGAAGCGCTGCTGATCGTCGCGGAGCATCCGGTTCAGGAACGAGAACACCTGCGCGTAATCGGTCGAACCCTGTCTGGGCAGGCGCGGCAATGCCGGATCGGATCGCAGCGGGGTCAACGGGAGCACCGCCACCGGAGCGTCGCCGAAGGCGATCACGCTCAGGTGGGCGGTGTCGTAGGTGGTGGGGTCGTCCGCCAGCACACCCAGCATGTCGGGCAGCGACTGCTCGATGGTGTCCAGCGGCGTAACCGGCTGTCCCGGATTGAATTCCGGATCCCACATCGATCGGGACACGTCGCACACGATGTAGAACGGGAACACCCGGCGGGCGCTCACACCGGCCTGGGTCACCCCGAAACGAGATTCGCTACGCATCACACCACCGCCGCCACGGCCTCATCACCGAGTCGCCTTCCCGCGCCGCCCCGGCGCACCGCTGGCTCGACCATGCCCCCGATCGGGCCCGGCGACGGAGGTAGCGGACTACTCGATTTCGGGACGGCCACTACTCCAGGTCCGAACGCGGACGTGCCGACCGGTAGCGACCGGAATTGAGGTAGCGCACTACTTCAGTCTTCTTTCGGAAACAGGCGCACCCTGAGATCGGGTCGTAGTGCAGGCCCGGGGGAGGACGCTCAACGATGGAAGAGACGAAAACGCGCCGCGACCGGCGCTTCGCCGCGGCCTGGCTGCTGGCGGCGTCCGCCGTCGTAGCGGCAGTGCTGGGCATGAGCACCGGCCCTGTCGCGATTGCGGCTCCGACGACCACGCCCACCACGCCGTCGACGCCACCGCCGACCGGTGGCGGCACGCACGACGGGCTCGGGCCGTCACTCACGGTCCCGGCGACCGCCCGGCGGGGAACCACGATCACCGTTTCCGGCGACAATTGGGTCTGCGGCGGCGCGCTGACCCTGACCACGAGCTGGTCGAGCACGACCACCACACAGGTGTCGAACAACTCCTTCAGCACCAGCCTGCCGGTAACCGAGCAGGCGGCACTCGGGGCGCAATCGGTCACCGCCACCTGCTCCACCGCAGTGGTGAAAACGAGTGTGCCCAACATCAACGGGGGTTGCTGCGGCGCGGACACACTCACCCGCACCAAGCCCATCACCATAGAAGCGGCGCCGGTCGATCCGCCGGACCTGCAGGTTCCGCCCACCGCGACACCGGGCGGCTCGATCACCGTGATGGGCACCGGCTGGCCCTGCACATCGGTGCAGCTGTCCGCCTACTGGTCCGATTCGCCCGCCACACAGACCGTTTCAGTGTCCAAAGGGGCATTCTCGACCTCCGTGTCCGTACCGTCCCAGGCCGTGGCCGGCAATCGGAAGGTGCAGGCGGCCTGCGTGGGGTCGCCCTCGGCGACCCAGAGCGCATCGGTGAAAGTCCTTGCGTCGCCGGGCGGCAACAATGGCAATCAGGGTGGCAATAACGGCAACAACGGCGGCACGACATCGGAGGTCGAGATTCCGCCCCCGGCGCAGCCACAGCCACCGACATCCACCAGCGCCGAGGGTCGAGACCCGATCCCGCTCGTCTCGATTCCGGCGGCGCTCGGCGTCATCGCCGTGATCGCCATCGCCGTGGTTGCCCTGATCGCCCGCCGCGGCCGACCTGCCGCACCCGAAACACTCCTTCCGCAGCCGCCGCCCTCGCCGCGATCGCCGCACCGGCAGCCGCCGCATCAGCCGACGGTGCGGGTCTCCGTCTCACCGGACCTCGCCCCGCGCACCAGCATTCGCGAGATCCCCCGCGCGGCCGCTCCGCCCACCGTCCATGTCCGCATGCACATCGGCGCACCCGAGGTGCTCGTGAGAGAGCTACTGCGATGACCACCCCGATGATCTCCGCCCGCGCGGTGGTGCTCGGCTATTCCGCACCCGATGCCGGTGACCTCGCGAACTACCTGCGTTCCAGCGGAATCGACCGCATCGCGTTGCACGGGGCGGCAGCGATCACCGAACCCTTGCGCACGGCCGCTCTCAACGAGATCGCCCAGGCGATCGACGGCCTGCTGAACATCAACCTGGCCCAGGTCGCCGTGGACGGCTGGTGCCGCTACGACCGGCTGCTACGCGCCGCCGAACGGAGCCGCCACGGCGGATCCGAACGCGTCCCGCTCTACGAGCACGAGATCACCCACTCCTATCAGCCCACCCTCGAGGTGTTCGTGGACGATCAGCAGGTCGGCCGATTCGACGTCACGGTCGACATAGCGCTGAAATTCCTGCCGCTCGAAGCCACTGTCCAAGGGGGCAGACTGGTCGGGCTCGGCCCGGGCGACTGCACCGCCACGGTCTCCATCGGCACCCCGGACCTCGGCCCGATCATCACCCGCGACACCACGTTCCCGACCGCGAGAGCGGTCGACCTCCGCCGGCCGATCACGCTGGTCGGCCCCAGTCCGCGCCCGAGTCCGCGCCCCGGCACCCCGCGCCGCTGAACGACCCATACTCCGTCGAACAGGCTTGTGCAGCTGGCCTATTCGACCTCGTTCCCCTCGCGATCACTTGAGATCTAGCAATGCTAGACAAGTCCTCCAGCGCGTGTTACCGTTGCTCTAGAATCTAGCGCTGCTAGATTGCAGGTGATCGACGAGGAGTAATCGACATGAGCTTCACCATCAATGAACAGAAGTTCCTCGCTGAGGCCGGACTCGGTCGGCTGGCGACGGTGTCGGCCGACGGTGTGGTGCAGAACAATCCGACCAGCTACCGGGTGAACGCCGACGGCACCATCGATATCGGCGGCATGCGGATGGTCGCCACTCGAAAGTACCGCAATGTGCAGTCCGGCAGCCGGGTGTCATTCGTTGTCGACCAACAGGTTTCGCTGGAACCGTACGAGATTCGCGGCGTCGAGGTGCGCGGCACGGCAGAGGCGATCGAGGACATCGACCCGCCGTTCCCCCACCAGGAACGCGCCATCATCCGAATCCACCCGGAACGAATCATCTCCTGGGGCATCGACGGCGGCTCCTTCGACTTCACCAGCCGCCGCGCCGAGTAATCAGGTGCGGTCCAACAGGTGATCGAGCTCGTTGTCCGGCGGACGCCCGTCGGACGATGAGCTGGATCACGTGGTCAGCGGTACTCCGGATTCTCGAAATCGAAGCGGCAGCCCGCATCCCACTCCGAGCGCTGATTGCCGTGGGCGGGGATGCCGCCGTGGTCTTTCAGCATGCGGGCCAGGTGAATGAGGTTCCAGGTCATGAATGTTGTGTTGCGGTTGGTGAAATCGTTGTCGGGGCCGCCTGAACCCGGGTCCAGATAGGACGGGCCGGGGCCGGCTTCGCCGATCCAGCCGGCGTCCGCTTGGGGCGGAATCGTGTAGCCCAGGTGCTGGAGGCTGTAGAGGACGTTCATGGCGCAGTGCTTGACGCCATCCTCGTTGCCGGTGATCAGGCATCCGCCGACGCGCCCGTAGTACGCGTACTGGCCGTATTCGTTCAGGATCGAGGAGTTGCCGTAGAGGCGCTCGATGACGCGCTTCATCACCGAACTGTTGTCGCCCAGCCAGATAGGTCCGGCCAGCACCAGAATGTGGGCGGCCATGACCTGCTCCTGCAGCGCGGGCCACGCGTCCGTCGCCCAGCCGTGTTCGGTCATGTCGGGCCATACCCCGGTGGCGATATCGTGGTCGACGGCCCGGATATGGGACACCCGCACGCCGTTCTTCTCCATGATGCGCGCGCTCACATCGATGAGCCCTTGTGTGTTGCTGCGATCCGGCGACCGCTTCAACGTGCAATTGATGAACAGGGCCCGCAGGTCGGAATAATCGGACATGACAACATTCGCCTCTCGTCGACAGGATCGGACGTGAGCACCGCATCCGGATCAGTCGAGCCTAGGACCGCCGCACCCCGGGGGACTGCCGAAACAAGGTGACGAAACGCTGACAGCATGCCCCGGCAATCGAGTGCCGGGGCATGGGTATCTGTCAATGGGCCATAGCGGTGCCGAACCAGGTCGACAAGGCCCGGTGGAGACCGGATGTGGCGGTTTCGGCGGGCTCGGTGGAATCCGCTGCCCAGGCGATGTAGGCGTCGGGGCGGATCAGGAGGGCGTCGGCTGGAGGGTTGTCGGTTTTGGCGGTGATGCTGTCGACTCGGAGGGGCCAGCGTTCGGCGATTTGCCGGAGTTCGGGGCGGTCGGTGAAGTCGAGGAGGACGGGGCGGGGGGTGTGCATGAGTTCGGCGACGGTGATGATGTCGGGGTCGGTGTGGAGGGTGAGGTTCGGGGCGAAAGTTCCGGTCAATGGGTGGGTTTCGGGGGTGGGGTAGCGGAGGTCGGTGCCGCCGACCAGGGCGCCCAGACGGTGGGCTGCGGGGGCGTCGGCGAGGAGTTCGGTGAGGACGTTTCGGAGGGCCTCGGCGGCGGGGTCGCCGCCTCGGCGTAGGGCCACCTGGGCGCGGGTTTGGAGGCGGGCTCGGGCACCGGCGTAGTGGCGTTCGGTGTGGTAGGTGTCGAGGAGTGAAGCGGGGGCCCAACCCTGTACTGCCGCAGCCAGTTTCCAGGCCAGATTCACGGTGTCGGAGAGGCCGCAGTTGAGGGCCGTGCCGGTGGCCGGGAAGAGGTGGGCCGCGTCGCCGGCGAGGAAAACCCGTCCGGCGCGATAGTTTTCGGCCTGGCGGTCCTGGAAGACATAGCGGGACAGACGGGTCGGCTCGCCCAAAGGCAGGTCGAAGCCCAGGACGCGGCGGATGCTGGCGCCGAGTTCGGCCATCGTCAGCGGGTCGTCACTGTCGTAGTCGGCGGGGTCGTCCTCGGTGGACTGGAGATAGAGGATGCCGCCGTGAGCCGCCGCGGCGAACATGCCGCGCTCGGTGCGGGTGAAACCGGAACGGACCGTGCCTGTTCCGGGGATTTCGAGGTCGCCGTTGGGGAGGACCGTCACCGATTCGGGGATGGTGACCTGGGCCAGGCGGTTGACCTCCGAGAAGGTGGTGCCCGGGAAGTCGATTCCGGCCATGGCGCGGATCGGGCTGCGGCCGCCGTCGCACCCGACCAGGTAGCGAGCCGTCACCCGGTAGTCGCCGTCGGGACCGCGCACCTCCGCGGTGACGGTCGAGTCGTCCTGACTCAGCCCGGTGACTTCGTGGCCGCGGCGGATCTCCGCGCCGAGTGCGTCGGCGTGCTCGCCCAGCACGCGTTCGATGGCGTGCTGGGCGATGGACAGTGCCCGCATGGGCGGGTCGGCGAGGCCGGTGAGATCCAGATGGACACCGCCGAACGGGAATCTGGGCGGCGGGTAGCTGCCCTCCGCGGCCGCCTCCAACCGTCCGAGCAGTCCTCGATAGTGCAGGACATCCAGGATCCGGCCGCCGAGACCGCTGGCCTTCGGGGTCGGCCGGGGTTGCGGGTGGCGTTCCAGGACCAGGGCCCGGACGCCCGCGAGGCGGAGTTCACCGGCCAGCATCAGGCCGGTCGGGCCCGCTCCCACGATGATGACGTCGGTTTCCACACCCATTGTCGCTCAGTGCCTTTCGTATGGTTCGGTGGCGAGCGCGGCCGAGCTCTCCACCGCGGCCGCGCGGATCAATTCGGTTATCAGCGGTTCCGACGCCCGCGCGGTCCAGACCACCGCCGCCTCGATGGGCGGCGCGTCGGTGATCGGGACCACGCTGGTCGCGGGGTCGGCGAAACGGCGGCCCAGGGACTCCGGTGCGAGCCAGATCCCCTGCCGCCGGACGGCGATGCCCGGCCCGTCCGCCGTGTCGAGCACCGTCGGCGCCGGACGCCCGGCGGCGGGACGCAACGCGGCGGCCCACTGCCGTTCGACCGGATCGGACGAGAAGATGGCCGGGAGCACCAGGGTCTCCGCGGCCAGATCGGCCAGCGGCAGCCGCTCCCGCCCGGCCAGCCGGTGCCCACGCGCGAGCACCGCCACCCACCGGTCCTGCCCGATCACGCTGTAGCGCAGGCGGTTTCCGGCCAGCGGCAGCCACACCAGACCCGCGTCCACTCGGCCCGACTCGAGTTCGCGCAGGCTCTCCGGCATCGACCGGACACCCACCAGCACCACCCGCAGCCCGGGATCGGCCGCCTCCAGCCGGTCGGCGACCCGGATCAGCGACGGCGCCGCCGACCGAGGGCAGCACACCACCCGCAGCTGTTTGATCGACTGCCCCGCAACGGTATTCATCCGCGCGGACAACTCCATCAGACCGGCCACCATGGTTTTGGCGCCGTCCGCGAAGATCTCGCCGGCAGCGGTGAGACTCACCCCTCGAGAGTCTCGCACCAGGAGAATCACTCCCAGCGCCCGCTCCAGCTGTTTGATCTGCGCGGACAGCGTCTGCTGGGTGGTGTGCAGCCGGGCCGCCGCCCGCGTGATGCTGCCCTCCTCCGCGACCGCCCCGAACGACTCGAGCTGACGGATGCTCAACTCCGGCAGCACCGAGCGGGGACGGCGGTCCGGCGGCCGATCCCGCACACCCGCCGGCAACTGCTCGGAAGTCATTCCACAACTCCTCCAAAGGGATCGCGACCGGACCGGTCACCACGACGGAACCCCTGCTCACACCGGGAGTCAGGGGCTCACGTACTAGAGTGGTCGCCCGGCCACCGCCGAACAACGACAGAACCAGCAATGCCGCATTAACCGCGGAGTTAACGAGACAGGGATTCCGTGGAGCTGCGCGAGATCGAGATCTTCTTGGCGCTGGCCGAAGAACTGCACTTCGGCCGGACTGCCGAACGACTCAATGTCACCCCGGCGCGCATCACGCAGGCGATCAAGAAGCAGGAACGGCAGATCGGCGCGCTGCTGTTCGAACGCACCAATCGCACGGTGCGGCTCACCTCCGTCGGCGAACAGCTACGCGACGATCTGCGGCCGCTGTTCGAGGGATTGGAACGCAGCGTGCGGCGCGCGAAGCAGGCCGCCCGCGGGCACACCGCGGTCCTGAAACTGGCCCTGCTGCCGTTCAATATCCCCGAGTTCCACCGCTATTGGAACGAATTCCGCGCCCGCCACCCGCAGTGGGAGCTCCAGGTCCACCGACTCCCCTACACCGACGTCTTCGGGTCCCTGCGCAATGGCGACTACGACGTCATCGCGGTCTGGGGCCCGGTCCCCGACGACGTCACCATCGGTCCCGCCCTGTTCAGCGACAGCCGGGTGATGGCGGTCAGCTCCGACCACGAACTCGCCGACCGCGACACGGTGTCGATCGAGGACTACTCCGACTACACGCATTCGATGCCGCCGGGCAACGCCCGCGAATGGGAGGAGACCTATCTCCCCTTCACCACGCCGTCCGGACGCCCGATCAGCCGCCTGCGCCCGGTCACCAATGTCGACGACCTCATCGAATGGGTCATCAACGGCGACATCATCCATTCCTTCCCCGCCCACGTCACCGAATTCTGGAAGATGTCGCACGTCCGCTTCATCCCCATCCCCGACGTCCCACCCCTCACCTACCACCTCTGCTGGCGCGCCGACGCCGACACCGAACCCATCCGCGCGCTCGCCCAGGTCCTCACCGACCTGCGCGGAGCCTGAGGATCGCCCGCTACTCCCAAGCCCAGCGAGGCTGGTCGAGGTGGTCGACGCGGGTGGGGCGGCCGTGGAGGACGACCTCACGGAATTGGTGGAGGATCGCGGCGGTCGGGGCGTGCAAGTGGCCGCCCATCATCGGGAGCTGAATGGTGGGGCGATCGGAACCGGGGACGGCGGCGAACCGCGGGTCGACGTCGAGTTCGGAGAGCGGGATCCAGTGCACGACGGCCACTTCGGCAGGATTCGGGGTGAGCGGGGGCGGGTCGCCGACCCAGGCCACGACGGGGGTCATGATGTAGCCGGAGCGGGTCGGGTAGTCGTCGAGCAGGCCCAGGACAGCCGATCGGGACAGCGCGATGCCCAGTTCCTCGTGCAGTTCGCGCAAGGCCGCGGCTTGCGGGTCCTCACCCGGGTCGAGGCGGCCGCCGGGGAGAGCCAGCTGGCCGGCGTGGGCGCGCAGGCTCGGGGCGCGTTCGGTCAGCCAGATGCCTTGGTCCGCACCGCGGTCGACGATCGCGATCAGCACCGCGGCGGGCTTGCGGCCTTCCGGGTCGACGGTCCGGCGCGGGAACGCGTCGAGCGCCTCGGCCATCGCGTCCCGCAACCGGGTCGCGGGCACGTCGGTCCAGCGGTATCCGCTGCTGTCCTGGTCGACGGGCATTCGCCGAACCTAGATCGCCGCGACACCCACCGTCAAGCAGCCAGTATCGTTCCGGCATGCGCGATTTCGGGATGGGATTTGCCCAGTTCTTGGCGGGGCAGCGGTGGGTGGCTCGGCATCGCCGGGAGTACGGGCTGGGGCTGGTGCCCGCACTGATCACGCTGGTGATCTACGGGGCCGCGCTGGTCGGGGTGATCACCTGGGGCGGGGAAGTGACGGAGACGCTGACACCGTTCGCGGACGGGTGGCCGAGCCCCTGGCTGGGATTGTTCCGCGGGGCGCTGATGGTGGCGTTGATCGCGCTGGCGGTGCTGGTGGCCGCGTTGACCTTCACCGCGGTGACCCTGTTGATCGGATCGCCGTTCTACGACGTGATCTCCGAGCGGGTCGATCGGTCGGTCTCTCCGGACGGAACCGCGCCCGAATCGGGGCTGGCCTGGTGGGTCGAGCTGTGGGTGTCCGTCCGGGACAGCGCCCGAATCCTGGTGCGGGCCATGCTGTGGGCGGTACTGCTGTTCGTGCTCGGGTTCGTACCCGTCATCGGGCAGACGGTGATTCCCGTGCTGGCGGTGTTCGTCACCGGGTTCTTCCTGACCCAGGAACTGACATCGGTTGCGCTGCAACGACGCGGAGTGCAGCTGAACCAGCAGATGGCCATGCTGCGCTCCCGCAAGCCCGTGGCCTGGGGCTTCGGCGCACCGCTCGCGGCGGCGTTCCTCATCCCGGTGGTGGCCGTGTTCCTCATGCCCGGGGCGGTCGCCGGGGCCACACTGCTGAGCCGCCAACTGCTGGGCGAACCGACCCGAGCCTGACGCCGCCGCTCAGCGAGTGACGGCGGGCAGGGACTGGGCTTCGGCGAACGCCGCCATGTCGACCATGCGGCGGGCATTGGACAGGGCGGTGATGGTGCACACGCCCAGCGCGCCGGTGCGATCGTAGAGGGTGGCGGTGGAGACGGCGATGCCGTTCGCGGACACGTGATCCCGGGCGTGCACGCCGATCTCCGGGCCCTCCGGCAGGCGCGAGAGGGTCATGGTGACATCGGTGTTGATATAGCCGACGCCCGCGGTGCCCCAGTTGCACACCAGGTTGGTGGTGTCGGCGGCGAAGGCCGCGCGCTCGAACGGGGTGATGGGCTCGCCCGCGATCAGGGGCGGAACGTTGTTCCAGGCGGCCTTGCGGTGCGGGTTGGCGCCGGAGGCGAAATCGTGGGTCCAGTCGGCGGATCCGGACTTGAACAGCGGCGGCGCGCCCTCGGGCCGGTCGAGCCGCTGGTCGGGGACCGGCAGTTCCTGGGTGGGCTGCCAGATCTCGCCGGGCGGCTCGGCCGCGGCGATCAGGAATTGGACGGTGGCGCGGGCCCGGACCTGGTCCTGCTGGACGATCGAGGCGTCGACGACGCGGATGCGGTTGCCGTCGCGGACGATCGAGCTGTGCAGTTCGATCGGCTCGTTCAGGACGGGGCTGAACATGTCGACGGTGAAACGGGCGGGCACGAACCCGGGACCGGGGCTGTGGGTTTCGAGCTCGTGGGCCAGCAGGCCGCAGACGGCGGTGCCCGCGAGCTGGCTGGAAGACCAGGCGCTGACCGCCATACGGGTCGCCGTGTAGCGACCGTCCTCCCGAGTGAAGAACGCGGTCATGGTGCCTCCCCTACCTGGTGATGATCTTCCAAATTAGAACACGTGTCAGAAATGCGGGGGAAGGCGCGCGTCCCGATCAGCGAGCAGCGGGCGGGGTCAGTTCACCCAGGGCGGGTTCACCACGGTGCCGTCGAGCAGCTCGCCGGTGAAGCCGACGGGGGCCGTGACCAGCACCTCGGCGGGCTGGCCGGACGGGTTGTCCAGGCGGATGACCGAATCAGCGGGCGCCACGCCCGCGTCACCGGCGGCGAGTCGCGCCGACTCCCCCTGGATGGTCAGCGTGATCGAGCCAGCCAGCACCACGAAGCCCTCCTCGCGGTGGATGCGGTGCGCGACACCCTCGGTGCCGGGCGCGATCTCGAGACGCCACACGCACAGCTCGCTGCTGCCGACAGCGGGGCGGATCAAGGGGGTGAAGCGGGAGCCGTGCATCTCGTGGGACTGGACATCGGCGGCGTGGACGACGGGCATGGACACTCTCCTTTGGTCAAGCAAGTTGACTATATAGTCAAGCTTGTTGACTTCTTTGTCAAGTGCCAAGATCTCAGACATGCCCGGATTCGCACAGGACCTGCCGCTGCTGCTGCTCGCGGCCGCCGCCGAGGTGACCGACGCCATCAACGACGGCTGCGTGGCGGCCGGGTTCACCGACATCCGGCCCACCCACGGCTTCGCCTTCGTGCGCATGGCGCCGTCCGGGGCGACGGTCGGCGAGATCGCCGAACACCTGGGCGTCACCAAGCAGGCGGCCAGCCAGCTGGTCGACGAACTCGTCAAAAAGGGCTACGCGCAGCGCAATCCGCATCCCACCGACGCCCGCGCCAAGATCGTCACGCTCACCGAACGCGGCTGGGCGTGCACCCGCGCCGCCGACGCCGCCGCGGCCCGATTCACCGAGCGATGGGCGGCGACACTCGGAGTCGCGGCGACGGCCGAGCTGCGCAACGCCCTCGCGCGCGTGGTCACACCGGGCCGCGTGCGCCCCTCGGCCTGGTGACCGATCCGCCGGGAACTCAGCCCAGCTCGAGGGTGGTCGCGCCGAACACCCGATCCAGCCGGTAATCCCGCACCGGCCCGGTGTACATGCGCGCGGTCTCGAAGCTCGGCGTCAGACCGGCCTCCTCCATGAGGCGCACCGCCGGCTCGTTAACCAGCGGAACATCCACCGCCAGCGGCATTCCCGCCGCGTGCGCGGCGAGCGCGGCCAGGAGTTGACGCGCGTCGGCGGGAGTATCCGCGAACAGGGGCCCGACCCGCAGGGTGTCCCGGGCGGGGCGCAGGACGGCGTACCCGGTGAGCGTGCCGTCGACAATGCGCGCGAACGTCCGATGCCCCGGTTCGTCGAGCCAGGCGGTGAGAAATGCCGGGCGATCCGCCGGATAGCACGCGGAGTCGTACGGCAGCAGCTCCGCCGTATCGGCCGGGGCGAGCGCCGTGACCGCGTTGTCGGGCAACGGCAGTCGTGGCACCCCGATGAATCGCGCACTGCTGTAGGCGAGTTCGAATCCACTGCGCCGGTAGTTGTCCTGCTGCGCGGGCACCCCGTCCAGGCCGACCACCCGGTTTCCCGCGTGCTTCAACCCGGCTTCCCAGGTGGCCAGCCCGAAGCCACGCCCGCGCAGCTCCGGCCGCACCAGATAGAAACCCAGGAAGGCGTAGTCCGCGCCGTAATTGACGACCGACACCGCGGACGCGGGCTCCCCGTTCACCCGACCCAGGAAGAACCCGTCGGGATCCTGCGCGAAATACGAGGTGGTATCCCGCCGCCCGGGATTCCAGCCCTCGGCGGCCGCCCACTCCACCACGGTGGCCCACTCCCCCGGCGTCGCCCGGGAAACGACCAGATCATCGATGCGCACGGTCTCCGGCATGCGACCAACGGTAGCCGCAAAACCGCTGCTACTCGGCAGAATTCGCGGAGCCGGGGCAGAGCGCGAGCAGCGCCGTCCGCACCGCCGCCACTCGGCGCCGACGGCGAGGACCGGGTGCGGCAGCGGGACTCGAGCACGCGGCGATCGGGGGCCGGGACTCCGGTAGGGTCGGTGTGTCATGGCCCGCGACCTGCGAGGTTGCGCGGAGTTCGAGGAAGATATGGCCGACTACGCACATTCCGATCACGCCAGCCGAAGCCGCGAGGAGAAGGCTCGGCGGCTGGCCGCGTATGTCTGGGCACGCGGGATCAGCGGGGACGAGTTGCTGGAACTGCCGGTGGCGCAGCGGCGGAAACTGGCCCGGGCGGCGGAGACGAATCCGCCCAGCACCGAGGAGACCTGGCAGGTGGTGGCCCGGTTACTCGGGGAGAAGGACGCGTGGGCGGCCCGGAATCCGGGACATCCGGCGGCCGCGCGCGATCACGCGGACGAGAAGATCCTGTGGGTGAAACCGCCGGTCAAGCCGTGGGAGTAGCGGGAAACCCGCCGCCCGCGAACTCTTGACAGCAAGAAATGAACAAGGGTTCACTGCTTGGGTGTCCCCCGACTACGAAAACCACGCCGGCACCCGCCCGGCCGCCTGGCGCGACGACCTGACCGGTGGCGACGACTCGCTGTTCGCGGGCCGCTCGGAACCGGTGAACGAGTACACCGGGCGCACCCTGACCTACGAGGTGACCGGCCGGATCGCGCGCATCACTTTCAACCGGCCCGAGCGCGGCAATGCCATCACCGTCGACACTCCGATCGAACTGGCCGCGGCCGTCGAGCGCGCCGACCTGGATCCACGGGTGCACGTCATGGTGGTGAGCGGGCGCGGCAAGGGCTTCTGCGGCGGCTACGACCTGTCGATCTTCGCCGAGAACGGCCTCGAACCGGCCGAGGGCGCCCACCCCGCCGAGGGCAGCGTGCTCGATCCGGTCGTGCAGGCGCGCAATCACAATCCGTGGGCCACCTGGGATCCCATGGTCGACTACGCCATGATGTCGCGCTTCAACCGCGGCTTCTCCAGCCTGCTGCACGCCAACAAGCCGACCGTGGCCAAGGTGCACGGCTTCGCCATCGCGGGCGGCACCGATATCGCGCTGTTCGCCGACCAGATCATCTGCGCCGACGACGCCCGCTTCGGCTACCCGCCCACCCGCACCTGGGGCATCCCCGCCGCGGGCATGTGGGCGCACCGTGTCGGCGACCAGCGGGCCAAGCGCCTGCTGTTCACCGGCGACAGCCTCAGCGGCGAACAGGCCCTCGAATGGGGCCTCGCCATCGAGGCCCCGCCCGCCGACGAACTGGACGCGCGCACCGAGGAACTGCTGGAACGCATTTCGATGGTGCCGATCAACCAGCTGGTCATGGCGAAACTGGCCCTCAACAGCGCGCTGCTCAACCAGGGCGTGGCCAACTCCGGCATGGTCAGCACCGTGTTCGACGGGATCTCACGGCACACCCGCGAGGGCTATGCCTTCCAATTGCGCTCGGCCACCGCCGGTTTCCGCGAGGCTGTGCGGGAACGCGACGAGCCGTTCGGCGATTGGAAGCGCGCGCAATTCGGGAAGCCCGCGGGCGAGTCGAAACCGGCCGAGCCCGAGGCGTAGTCGGGGCCTGGTCGGCGAACCCCGTCGGTCGCGGCTCAGTCGATCCCGTCCAGATCCGTGCGCTCGACCTCGGCGACCACCCGGTCGGCCAGTGAGCGTACGGCCTTCGCCTCCTCGGCGGTCATCTCGTCGATGAACAGCAGCCGCACCAGCTCGACATGGTTGGGCGCGGCGGCCTCGAGGGCGGCGCGGCCCGCGTCGGTGAGCCGGATCTCGCGGCCGCGGGCGTCGTCGGCGGCCTGGCAGCGGTCGACCAGGCCGCGGGTCGCCATCCGGGACAGATGCTTGGACAGGCGGCTCTTGTCCCAGCAGATCTCCGCGCCCAGTTCCTTGGCACGCAGCTGGCCACCGGCCGCGGACAGCGCGACCAGCACTTCGTAGTCGGAGAACGACAGCCCGTCCCGGGTCAGTCCGGCGGCGATCGCCGAGTCCAGGCGTTGCCGCATGCGGATGAAGGACTGCCAGGTCGCCTGTTCCTCATCGGTCAGCCAGCGCGTCATGACATCCATGGTATCGGGAAATAGTTGACATGGACACCATAACAATCCTCAGGAAGTTCACGGAGAATCCGTGCCACCCCCGGCATGCAACCTTCGGTACAGTACTGACCGTTCGATTTGCGTAGTTCTGGCGGAAATCGTCAATGCCCGAGCGCATTTCAGTCAGGACGAATGAGACACATAGTGGCAGAAGAGGTTCCGGCATTCGGGGGAAATCCCCTAATTCACCTCGATGAATAGCTCATCCGGTTGACAATGCAACGTTGCGCCAGAACACTCGGGCCAGCTAACCCTAACCGCGCCGACATTGAGGAATACATGAACGTTCGCCGGCTACTCGTCACCGCCAGCGTCGCGGGCCTGACGACCATCGCAGCCCAGACCGCCGTCGCCACCGCCGATGTCATCACCGGATCCGCCGGTACCGGATCCTCCGCCATCGACACCGGCTCGGCCGCCACCGGCTCCGCAGGTCTCAGCCAGACCGGCTCCGCCGGCGGCCCCGTGTACCAGAACTGCGACCAGGCCCGCGCCGCCGGCGCCGCTCCGCTGTTCCGCGGCCAGCCCGGCTACAGCCCGCATCTGGACCCCGACGGCACCGGCATGGCTTGCCCGACGGTCTGACAGAGACCCAACAAAAATGTGGCCCGGTCCGATGGGACCGGGCCACATTCGTGTTCGGATTCGGGCGGCTGTCCCCCGAATCCGGCTGCCGCTCAGCGGCGGAAGATCTTCACCACGACCAGGGTCGCGATCAGGGCGCCCGCGCCGATCAGGCTGTACTTGATCTTCGGCTCGTTGATCTTGGCCACCAGGGACTGTTTGGCATTGTCCGCCAGCCGCTGGGGGTCGGCGCGTACCGCCAGCTCGTCGAGGGTGCTCGCGAGCCGGTTGCGTGCGGCCTCGATCTCCCGCTCGATCGCTTCGGTATCTCTCGCCACGTCACACTCCTGTCTGAAAGCCGCGCGGAATCCGCGGCGCCGTCGAATCGGGGCCGCTCTCGCGCGACGCACGCGCAGGCGAGCCGACCTGCCGAGAGTGTATCGCCAACACCGGCTCGAGCCCGTCGACTAGCGTGGCGGCATGACCGAGAATCACCGACTCAGTCCCGGGGACACCGCGCCCGCCTTCACGCTGCCCGATGCCGACGGCAAGGACGTCTCGCTGTCGGACTACCGCGGCCGCAAGGTGATCGTGTACTTCTACCCGGCCGCCAGCACTCCCGGCTGCACCAAGCAGGCCTGCGATTTCCGCGACAACCTGGCCGATCTCGACGGCGCGGGCATCGACGTCATCGGCGTCTCCCCCGACAAGCCGGCCAAGCTGGCCAAGTTCCGCGACACCGAACAGCTCACCTTCCCACTGCTGTCGGATCCGGAGAAGGAGACGCTGTCCGCGTACGGCGCCTTCGGCGAGAAGATGATGTACGGCAAGAAGGTGACCGGCGTCATCCGCTCCACCTTCCTGATCGACGAGCACGGCAAGGTCGAGGTCGCCCAGTACAACGTGAGGGCCACCGGCCACGTGGCCAAGCTGCGCCGCGACTTGAATCTCCGCCTCCCCGAGACTTCAGCGGGCGACTGAGAGCCGCCGACCGTTTCGGCACCCGGGCCGGCGGCCAGGTGCCGAAACGATCTTGGGCGGGTGTCAGACCTTGGGCATCATCTGGGCGGCCCACTTCAGCATCATGCGCCAGTGGTTGTCCCACCAGGAGGAGAACTCCTCGGTGCCGTACGCCGGCGGCGCGAGTTCGCCCGGGAACAAGCCGGATTCGCTCGGGGATCCCGCCGTGCGGGTCGGCGCGGGGATGATCGACTCCGGGCTGGAGGCCATCGTGGGTTCCGGCTCGGCCTTGATCAGCGGCCGCGGCTTCCCGCCGGAACGGGCGGGACCCCAGTTCAGGGTGGCCGGGTCGACGGTCACCCAATCACCGGGCAGCAATTCGGACGCGGGCAGTGGGTCCGCGTTCGGGACCACACCGTCCTCCCCCGCCACCGGGCCGATGGGCAGGCCGTCGACTCCGAGCACGGAACCCGAGTCGGGGCCGGGGACGGCCGCCTCACTCATCCGAGGCTCGCCGTCGTGCCCGTCGGCGGTGACCCGGGAATCGGTGAGGACGGGCTCGGGCACCTTCTTCGAATCGCTGCCCGAAGCGAGGACGCCGCCCACCACCAGACCGCCCGCCAGCACGCTGGCCGCCGCGAACAGTGCCGCGGAACCACGGGCCCGGCGGATGCGCTCGGCCGCCTCACCCGCGAACTCGGCCTCGGGCAGCGCGGTCAGGGCCGCGCCGAGGGCCGGGGCGGCCGCCGCCACCTGGCACGGGATCACGGGCGCGCCGAAGCCGGACTCCAGCGCCGCGACCACCGCGGATTCGGTTGCGGCGGAACCGATCAGCACCACCGCGTCCGGCTTCACCCCGGCCGCGTCGAACTGGTCCCAGGCGGCGGTCACGGCGGAACGCATGGCGTCGTCGGTGGCCGCACCGCCGGTCAGCGTCACCGCGGCGAGCACCCGGGCGCGGTCCGGCGAGATGAGGGAGAACGCCTGGAAGCCGGGCACCACCTCGCAGATGGCGAGGTCCTCGAATTCGTCCACCCAGGTCATGGCGCGCGCCACCGCCAGGTGCGCGGCCTTGGCGGACACCAGCGAGGCGTCGTGCCAGGGGCCGGCGGCCAGCTTGGTGACGATGGCGCGGCGCTCGGCGGCGTCGCGGTAGGTGACGGCCGCGCCGATGATCTCCCGATCCGCGCCGATCTTGTCGGCGATGTCCTCGAGCGCCGTCTCCACCGCGACCGCCAAGTCGGCCTTCGCCTCTCCGCCGATCGGCAGGACGCGCTCGAGCAGCACCCGCTCGGTCAGCTTGTCGCCCGTGTCGGCGAGGGCCACGGCGCGCACCGTGCCGCGTTCGGTGGCGACGCCGAGCGTCACCGCGGTACGAACAGGGGTAGGAGCAACCACAATCAGCCTTCCAACGTCGACGTACAGGCGAAGATCACGCGGTCGAGAGAGGAGAACCGAGGACGAACCGGGTTCGAAAGAGGCCGGGCCCCTTTCAACGGAGAACCGCAGCTGAGAGGCAGCTGCGATGATTCTTCGGAGCCGACGACGGCTCGGATGGGTCGGATTCGGTGACACACGAACTACCGCAGCGTGTCATGCGCGTGTCGTAACCCGTAGGCTGTTGAGCGTGGAAGCACGCACGGGAACCAGGTCGGCGCGACGACCGGACCCTGCGTTGGAGCTGCAGGACGACCCACAGGAGCTGATGCCCCGTCGCCGCCCGACGCAGGAACGATCGAAGCGCAAGTTCGACGCCCTGTTGCAGGCCTCCCGCGAACTACTGGTCGAGGTCGGCTTCGAATCGTTCACCTGCGAAGAGGTCGCGGCCCGCGCGGAGGTGCCGATCGGCACGCTCTACCAGTTCTTCGCCAACAAGTACGTCATCGTCTGCGAGCTGAATCGTCAAGACCTGGTGGCGGTTTCGCAGGAGCTGGCCGACTTCCACGGCGAGATCCCGTCCATGGACTGGCTGCGGCACATGACCCAGCTCGTCGACCACCTGGCCGACCTGTGGATGACCGACCCCTCCCGGCGCGAGGTGTGGCTGGCCATGCAGTCCACCCCGTCCACCCGGGCCACCGGCGCGATCCACGAAAAGGAGTTCGCCGAAGCGGTTTCGCAGATGCTGCGCCCGCTGATGCCGCGCACCCCGCGCGGCCGCCGCTCCATGATGGCGCAGGTGCTGGTGCACGTCGTGTACTCGATGCTGAACTTCTCGGTGCAGGACGGCCTGGCCCACGAGGACGCCGTCGCCGAGCTCAAGCGCCTCATGGTGGCGTATCTGCTGATCGCGGAGAAGGAATCGCGATCCGGCGGGCAGCGCACCACCTTCGATCCGGAGTAGCGCGCACCCGCGAACCGCGTCAGTCGCGGATCAGGTCGGCGATCTCGCCCGGATCCTCGAGCACCACCATGGCGGCCGCGGTGTCGCCATCGTGGGTGAGCGACAGGTGAACTCGCACCCGCGGCAGGAATTCCGCTGCCAGCCCGTGCAATTTGATGCTGGGCCGTCCCCAGGCGTCGTTGACGACCTCGATCAGCGGGTACGGGTTGTCGCCGATCTGCGGGCTGCGGGCGAAGCGGGATGACGCCCACGCCTTGATGACCGCCTCCTTCGCGGCCCAGCGGATGGCATAGCTGCGTGCCGGGTCGGTGCCCTTGCTTTGGCAATAGCGCCGCTCCCCAGCGGTGAAACTCTCCCGGAGCATGGTGGTTCCGGTGCGTTCCATTTGCTCGGCGAACTCGGAGATGGTGACCAAGTCCAGGCCGATACCCAGGATCGTCACAGTGCGGGACTCCTAGATTCCTCGTTAGTGCAGTCGAATTGGCTGCGAACATACCAGCGGACCTACGGCACCGTAGGCTCGCGCGTTCCATTGACATGGAACGGCGGGCTCGCGTCCTGCGTCGCGCGGAGCACAGGACACGAACCCGCCGTGTCAGACCTGCCGGGAGCTACTTGGCCGACAGGCCGGTCTTTTCTGGGGTTACCGGCAGGCCGGTCCCTTCGGCGCCGTCACGTAGACGGCGTCGGAGCCCAGCCGCGCCTGCTGCGAGAGCAGCATGTCGGCCTCGAGCTGCCGCGACTGCTTGGCCGGGGTGCCGTCGCCGCCCAGGCGGCGGTCGGCGGGCCGCTCGTACATCGGAGCGCCACCGCACATCGCCTCGGCGAAGCGCTGACGGCCCGCGAGCTGCCGCTCTTCGGCCTTGCGCTGGTACGCCTCTCGCGCCTCGGCGTCGGCGATGGCCTCCACGAAGGCCTGCGGGTGCACGATGGCGACCAGGCCGGAGACGTGGCCGAAGCCGAGCGAGGTGACCAGACCGGCCTTGAGCGGGAAGCGATCTCCCACGGTCAGCGCCTCGCGCAGCCACACCAGGTGCGGGTACTGGGCCATCTTCTCGTCCACGCAGTCGAGGCTGCGGTTGGGCGGGATGACGCCCTGCTCGAGCACCTGGCACAGGCCGATCATCTGGAACGCCGCCGCGCCGCCCTTCGCGTGACCGGTGAGGGTCTTCTGCGAGATGACGAACAGCGGAGCGCCTTCCGAGCGCCCGATCGCCGAGGCCAGCCGCTCGTGCAGCTCGGACTCGTTGGGATCGTTTGCGGCGGTGGAGGTGTCGTGCTTGGAGATCACGGCGATCTCGTCGGCGGCGACGCCCAGCTTGCCGAGTTCCTTGGCCAGCTTGGACTCCGGGCCACCGCGGCCCGCGCCCAGGGCGCCCAGGCCCGGAGCCGGGATCGAGGTGTGCACGCCGTCGGCGAAGGACTGCGCGAACGCGACCACACCCAGCACCGGCAGACCCATCTCCAGCGCCACCGAACCGCGGGCCAGCAGCACCGTGCCGCCACCCTGCGATTCCACGAAGCCGCCGCGGCGACGGTCGTTGGCGCGGGAGAAGTAGCGGTCGCTGATGCCCTTGGCGGACATGGCGGCCGAGTCGGCGGTGGCGGACATGTCACCGAAGCCCACGATGCCCTCGATGCCGAGATCGTCGTAGCCGCCGGCCACGACCAGGTCGGCCTTACCGAGCTTGATCTTGTCCACACCCTCCTCGACGGAGACCGCCGCGGTCGCGCAGGCCGCGACCGGGTGGATCATGCCGCCGTAGGAGCCGACGTAGCTCTGCACCACGTGCGCCAGGGCGACGTTGGGCAGGGCCTCCTGCAGGATGTCGTTGGCGTGCGGCTCACCGAGCAGGTTGTCGATGTAGAGCGAGCGCATCGACGACATGCCGCCCATGCCGGTGCCCTGGGTGTTGGCCACCATGGCCGGGTGCACCCAGCTCATCAGTTCGGCGGGGCTGAAGCCGGAGCTCAGGAACGCGTCCACGGTGCAGACGATGTTCCACAGCGCCACCCGGTCGACCGAGCTCACCATGTCGGCGGAGATGCCCCACTTGGTGGGGTCCCAGCCGGTGGGGATCTGGCCGCCGACGGTACGGGTCAGCTTGGCCTTGCGGGGCACGCGAATCTCGGTGCCCGCCTTGCGCGTCACCTGCCAGTCGCCGGTACCGGCGACCGGGGTGACGACCGTCTGCTCCGGGTTGGCGGCGAAGAAGGCGCGGGCCTCGGCCTCGGTGTTGACCACGAAGGACAGGTCCTTGTCCAGGAACACCGAGGTGAGCAGCGGAGCCGCGTTCTCGATCATGGCCCCGTCGTCGCCGTAGCGGCGCACACCGCAGCGCTCCACCACGGTGTCGTGGTAGCGGTCGGCCAGCTCGGATTCCTCGACGTACTCACCGGATTCGGTGTCGTACCAGCCCGGCTTGGGGTCGTTCTCCCAGGTGACCAGGCCGGTGGTCCAGGCCAGCTCCAGCACGCCCGCGGCGGAGAGCTGATCGGAGACCTCCATCTCGAAGCGGGTGCGCGCCGAACCGTAGGGGCCGAGCTCGCCCGCGCCGACGATGACGACCATGTCGTCGAGATCGGCGGTGACCGAACCCCATTCGGGGGTGACCAGCTTGGAGCTCAGGGTCGGCGGGGCGGGCAGGGCCGAAATGGTCGCGCCGTCAACGCCTTCGGAGTCGGCGGCCGCGGCCTCGGCCTGCTCGCGCGCCTCCTTGGCGAGGGCGGGCAGATCCAGCTTGGCCCCGGCCAGACCACCGGTGAGGTCGATCTGCTGCGGTCCGGACGCGGTCACCACGCGGGCCCGCGAGGTGCACCACTTGAGCAGCTCGTCGGCCATCTGGATGGTGGACCAGGTCTGCACGCCGGCCTTCTCGACGGCCTCGACCAGCGGGTCGTTGCCGCCCATCAGGCCGGTGCCGCGCACCCAGCCGATCAGCGCGTGCACCAGGGTGACCCGCTCCGACCAGGAGGTCTCGGCGCGCCACTTGGCGACGATGGCGTCCAGGGCGGCCTTAGACTCGCCGTAGGCGCCGTCCCCGCCGAACATGCCGCGGTTGGGCGAACCCGGCAGCACCACATGCAGTTTCGCGTCCACGTCGTGGTCGGCGCCGATGGCGGACAGGCCGCCGATCAGGCGTTCCACCGACCACAGCAGCACCCGCATCTCCAGCTCGGCGCGGGCGCCGGCGTCGGAGAGGTCGCCGGCCACGCGGGGCGCGGCGAACGGCAGCAGCAGGGTGGGGGTCATCGCCTCCTTGACCAGGATCTTGGCGCCACCGGCATTGTCGACCTGCTCGGTGCCGACCCAGTCGATGAGCGCGTCGATGTCGGTGTAGGAGGCCATGTTCGCCGGGACCACCCACAGCGCCGCGCCCTTGCGGGCGTTGTCGCGGTAGAGCCGCTTGTAGAAGCTCAGGCGGTCATCGTCCAGCTTGGAGGTGGTGACCACGACGGTCGCGCCACCCGCGAGCAGCCGGCCGGTGGCCGCCGCCGCGATGGAACCCTTGCTGGCGCCGGTGATCACGGCGATGTCGGAGGACCAGATGCCCGGCTCGTCCGAGCTGAGCGCGGCCTCGGCGATGGCGCCGTAGACGCCCGCCAGCACCGAGCGGGCCTCCTTCATGGCGCGGTTGCGCCACCAGGCGGCCTGCGCCGCAACGGCTTCGCCGGCGCCGAGGTAGCCCTCGACCGCGGGTTCGGCGGGCAGCGAGCCGTCGTTGCCGAACCACAGGCGGGCCAGATCCTCACGGGCCGAGGCCCACCGGTCGTCGATCAGGACGGCCTTCTTGGCGTCGAACGCGGGCGCGACCAGACGCGGCCAGTCCGAACCCAGTTCGGCCGACACCAGATCCACCAGGGTGTCCGCGGTGGCCTCCGGCGCGGACGCCTGCTCGGCGTGGCCGAGGGACTCCAGGATCACCCGGGCGGCCTGCGCCAGCACGCCGTCGCGGCCGGTGATCTGCTCGGTGAACTCGCCCAGCGCGGCGGCGTCGACGGTCGCGCCACCCGCACCGCCGCCGGCGGACGGCATGGAGACCGCGACTCCGCGGCGCGCGGCCACGGACTGCACGGCGGCGTCGATCGCGGCGTCCACGGACGCGGCGTCCGACAGTCCGCCCGCCACCAGGCCACCCAGGTCGCCACCGCGGACCGACTGGCCCTCACGGGTGCCGAGGGAGACCTCGGCGGTCACGTGGCTGGCCCAGCCGTCGCCCAGACCCCAGGTCTTCTTGACCCGGTCGGCGATGGCCGCCGGGCGCTTGCCGGACGGGCCGAACACCTTGCGCAGGTGGTCGCCGATGGAGTCGGACAGCACAGAACCGAACGGCTTGTAGGTGCGGGCCAGGCGGTCGACGGTGTTGGACAGCGCGCCCATGTCGGCGTCGGCCGCGCCGTCGATGGCGCCGAGCGACAGCTCCGCGCCGAGGTCGACCAGCAGCTGGTTGCGGCGCGAGGACACGCCGTCGCACAGGCCCTCGATGGTGTCCACCGGGCCGATCTGGTCCATCCGCAGCTTGGTCCACAGCGCGATGAGCACGCGGGTGGCGTCGGCGGCGGAGAACGCGATGTCGTCCGGGGTCGGGCCACCGGTCGGCACCGCCACGGGGGCCGGGGCGGCGGCAGCGGCGGGAGCCGGTGCGGCGGAAGCGGTCTCGGCCGAAGTCTCCTCCGGCTCCTCCACGGGGGCCGGGTCGTTGTCGGTCGAGTAGACGATGCCGCGCTCGCGCTCGATATTGAGCACCTCGACGACGGCATTGCCGAACTGCGGCAGCTTCAGCGTGTTCGAGGCCAGGTTCGCCACGGTCGGCGTCGCGGCCAGACCGATCTCGACGAACCGCTCGACGCCCACGCCGCCGTGCTCCACATCGGTGAACAGCAGGTCCTGGGTCTCGATCCAGCGAACCGGGCTGGCGAACTGCCAGGCCAGCAGCTCGACCAGGACCACGCGGCACAGCTCGACGCGCTTGGCCTCGGAAGACCAGTCGGCCCAGTTCGCCAGCACCTCGGCCAGCGGCTCCGACGGCACCAGATCCGCGATCTCCTGGACGAATTCGCGCTCCAGGTTGAACGGCTTGGGCACCAGGTTCGGGATGTAGCGGCCGATGAGCAGCTCCGGCTGCAGGTCCGCGGGCAGCAGGTCCAGCAGCTTGGTGCGGAACTCCGGCACGCCGGCACGCAGCACGGTCGAGTGGAACGGCACGTCGATGCCCGGGATGAGCACGAACGCGCGCTTGCCTCCGGTCTCGGCGCGCAGACGCTCGATCTCGTCCTCGAGCGCCTCCATGCCCTTCACCGTGCCCGCGATGGCGTACTGCGCGCCCCGCAGGTTCAGGTTCACGACCTCGAGGAACTCGCCGGCCTGCTCGCCCAGGCCCTTGACCCAGCCGATGACCTCGTCGTCGGCGATGCCGATCTGCGACGGGCGGATGGCGGCCATGCGGTAGTCGCTGCGGCCCTGGGCATCCCGGGGCACCAGCTCGTGCATGGCCGAACCGCGCTGGAACACGACCTCCAGCACCGCGTTCAGCGGCAGCACGCCCGCCGCGGCGGCCAGGGCGTTGTACTCACCGACGGAGTGGCCCGCCAGCATCGCGCCCTCGATGAAGGCGCCCGCCTCGCGCAGCTCGGCGACCTGGGCCACACCGAGGGTGGCCATGGCCACCTGGGTGAACTGGGTCAGGTGCAGCACGCCCTGCGGGTGGCGGTATTCCACGCCCCGCGCCTTGAGGTAGGTCGGGTTGTCGCGCACGACCGCCAGGATCGAGAAGCCGAGGGCCTCGCGGGTGTGCTTGTCGGCGCGGTCCCAGATCTCCTTGGCGGCCTTGGACCGGGTGCGTGCGTCCAGGCCCATCCCCTTGGCCTGAATGCCCTGTCCCGGGAAGGCGTAGACCGTCTTCGGCGGCGCGATGCGGCCGGTGGCGGTCATCACCAGGTTGCCGTCGATCCGGCAGGAGACCTCGATGATCTCCGAACCGCGGTCCACCGCAACGCGTTCCACGCGCACGTCGATCTGCGCGCCGAGGCGGACCATGCCCAGGAAGCGGGTGGTCCAGGCGGTGATGGTGCGCGGCGGCACCTTGTCGCCCAGGTCGATCGCCGAGACGGCGTGCTGGGCGGCGGCCGAGAGCCACATGCCGTGCACGATCGGGGTGCCCAGACCGGCCAGGCGAGCGGCGTTCTCGGAGGTGTGGATCGGGTTGAAGTCACCCGACACGTGCGCGAAGGCGCCCATGGCGCGCGGGGCGACCAGGGCCACGTCGCGGCGGCGGCGACGCGGGGTGTCGGTGGCGTCGTCGGACAGCGAGCCGGCGGCGCGCGGCGGGTCGGACAGCTCGGCCTGGCCGGTGCGGCCGCGAATGGCGAAGCGCTCCACCAGTGTCGCGACGGCCGGGGTCTCCAGGCCGTGGTCGCGCATGACGCCGACGGTGACCTTGACCTCGACGACGCGGCCCAGGTCGGTGTCGAGCACCTCGGCGGACTCGGCGCGGACCGCGAGCACGGCGTGCTCGGCGGGCAGCGCGCCCAGCAGCTCGATCTGGTGGTCGAGGTGGACCAGGTCCAGCATGCCCTCGATGACGGAGTGCGAGTCCGCGGTGCGGGTCGCGCCCAGGACCGCGAAAACGGCGGGCCAGCAAGCGCCCACGAGCACGTCGGGGGCGGTGCGGCCGAGGGTGGACAGGCTGTCCGGCAGGCCCGCGCCGGTGACACCGGCGTGGTCGGCGATCAGGTCCGGGCTCCAGGCCAGGTTGACGTGCGCGACCTGCGCGCCGTCGACCGTCTTCACCTCGGGCAGCGACTGACCCGCGGCGACCGCGAGCAGCGCTGACATGGCGGCCTCGGCGTCGTCCTCGGTGATGACCGGCGCGCCACCGTTGTACACGGAGACCGGGACGGTCATGCGGATGCGGACGGCGTCCTTGCCCAGCAGCGGGACCGCCAATTCCAGGTAGGCGCAATCGCTCTCGGGGCCATCGGCGGCCGAGAGGGTGGCGCCGGTCGGCGGGTGCTTGGCGCCCTTGCCGTTCATGACCCACTCGTCCAGATCGCCGAGGCGGTGGATGGGGTTGACGGTGGTGCGGCCGGCCCACTGCACATCCGGTGCGGCCAGCACGATGTCGAGCAGTCCGCCCGCGACCTCGGTGCGGCGGCGGCCGTCCACGGCGGCCGGGACCACGCCCGCGCGCACCAGGGCGAAGGCGGCGTCCTGCTCGAAGCGGTCGAGGAGTTCACCGACCGGCTCGTCCACGCGGGTGATGCCCGCGACGGCGACGGTGCCGGGGATGATGCAGACCTGGTCGGCGGTGTAGCGGGCATCGTGGGCCTGCCACAGCGAATCCGAACGCCACCAGCGGCGCACGTCCTGGTCCACGACCGGGACGAAGTTGACCGGCTTGCCCGGAATCTTGCACAGCGACACGAAGAACGGCACGTCGGCCGGGTGCAGCACGGTGTCGGCGGCGGCCGGGTATTCGGCCTTCAGGGTGCAGATGGCCTGCACCGGGGTCTCGAAGGCGTCGTCGGCGAACAGGGTGGCGATCTCGCCGCGGTCGGCCGGGTTGAGGCGGGATTCGGTGCGGCGCACCATCTCCGCGAACCGGTCGCGCCAGGTGATGTCGAGCCAGACCGAGCGGGTGGCGTCGGCGATGGCGTCGGCGAAGTCGGCGCCGCAGTCGAAGTCCTTGCGGCGGTCCAGGCCCACGGCCAGCTCGACGTAGCGCTCCAGCCACTCCAGGTAGGTCATGGTGGCGACGTCGCCGAAGTACGGCTTGGCGGTGCCGTCGAGCGCCTCGATGATCTCGGCGCGGCGCGCGGCCACGGCGTCGGCGTCACCGGCGACCTCGTCCAGCAGGCGGCCGGTGCGGGAGGCGGCGTTGTCGATCTCGTGGATGTCCGCGCCCAATTGGCTACGGCCGGAAGCCATCCCGCCGACCGCGGTGCCCGCGCCGACCCAGTCGGGGGTGCCGGGGGTGTCGACCAGCAGCTGCTTGACCTCGGGGGCGGTGGTGGCCTCGAGGGTCGCCATGGCGGCGGTGCCGACCAGGACGCCGTCCAGCGGCATGGCCGGGTAGCCGTGCTGCTCGGCCCAGACGCCGGTGAGGTATTCGGTGGCGCGCTCGGGCGTGCCGATGCCGCCGCCGACACAGACCACGACATTGTCGCGGCCGCGCAGCTCGGCGTAGGTGTCGAGGAGCAGGTCGTCGAGGTCTTCCCAGGAGTGGTGACCGCCTGCCTTGCCGCCCTCGATGTGCATGATCACCGGGTAGCCGGGGACCGCGTCGGCGATGCGCAGCACGGCGCGGATCTGCGCCACGGTGCCGGGCTTGAACGCCACGTGCGTGATGCCGACCTCGGACAGTTCCTCGATGAGGGCCACGGCCTCTTCGAGTTCCGGGATGCCGGCGGTGACGATGACGCCGTCCAGAGGCGCACCCGCGGTGCGGGCCTTCTGCACGATGCGCTTGCCGCCCAGCTGCAGCTTCCACAGGTAGGGGTCCAGGAACAGCGAGTTGAACTGCACCGCGCGACCCGGCTGCAGCAGGCTCTTCAGCTCCTCGACGCGGTCGGCGAAGATCTGCTCGGTGACCTGACCGCCACCGGCCAGCTCGGCCCAGTGGCCCGCATTGGCCGCGGCCGCAACGATTTTCGCGTCGACCGTGGTGGGGGTCATGCCCGCCAGCAGGATCGGGGAACGACCGGTGAGGCGGGTGAAGGAGGTCTCCACCACGACGCGGCCGTTGGGCAGGCGGATCGGCTTGGGCGCGAATTCGCTCCAGGCCGAGGCGACTTCGGGGGCCGCGCCGGGGGTGAACAGGCTGCGCTGGCCCGGGCGGGTGGAGGCGGCGAGCACGCCGACGCCGGTGCCCTTGAGCGAGCCCGCGGTGAGGCGGGTCAGCAGGTCGCCGGGGCCGAGGTCCAGGATCCACTGCGTGCCCTTGGCGACGGTGTCGTCCACGATGGCGACCCAGTCGATCGGGTCGACCAGCACTTCCTGGGTGAGGGTGGCGGCCAGGTCGGCGTCCAGGCCGCACTGCTGGGCCCAGCCCTTGACCAGGTCGACGGTCTCCGCCAGCGCCGGGTGGTGGAAGGCCACCTCGACCGGGATGTCCTCGAAGACGGGGGCGAACACCGCGCCGCCGCGCTTCTTGGCGTCGCGCTCGGCGGCCTGCTCGGCATTGATCTCGGCGGCCCGCTGACGGACGCGGTCGAGCTGGGCGACCGGGCCGCTGAGCACGGCACGGCGGCGGCCGTTGCGGATGGACAGCACGGCGGCCTTCTCCAGCGCGACACCGGCCATGACCTCGACGACAACGGCTTTCAGGGCCTCGGGGTCGACATTGGAGACGGCGACCATCGGGGACTTCTCACCGATCGGCAGCAGACCGCGGCGGCGCGCGACCAGACCGGCGGCGGCGCCGATCAACTGGGCGATGGCCAGCAGTTCGGCGTCCCGCTGCCCGTGAGCCTCGGCGGCGGTGGCGGCGATGCGGCCCTGGGAGTGGCCGACGACGGCGGCGGGCGCGTGCGTGGCGATGTCGAGGCCCTGCAGGCGCAGCGCGCGCAGCGCGGCGATCTGGGTCAGGAACACACCCGGCATGGAGACGGCGGCGGAGCGCAACACCTGCGCTGACGGCGCTCCCGAGACCTCCCCCTGCTCCGGGTCGGCGATCTCTTCTTCCAGCATCCATGCGATGGGGTCGAACCCGACCGGCCGGACCACGAGCAGCTGCGCCGCAATCGGTTCCAGCGCGGCGGCGGCCTCGTTGACCAGCGCGGTCAGTTCGGGCTCGAGCGCGGAGTCGCGCCCGATCTCCTCCAGCTCGGTGAGCCACTGCGCGCCCTGGCCGCCGAAGGCGAGCGCGTACGGCGCGCCCCCCAGCAACCGGTCCAGCAGCGACGACCTGATCCCGCTCTCCCGTGACTTCCCCGCCGCCCTGGACTTCGATCCGGTCCCGGTGCTCTCGTTGATCGTCAAGACGTTCGACTTCCTTCTCCTGGCGGCCCGTCTCCACAGGACTGGACCGCGCTCACGGTGCGCAGGTATCCCTCCGGCCCGCAGGCCCTGGTAGATGCCGAGGATCGCACAAAATCATGAGGATCTCCTCATGTTTGACCCGCCGACCAGGCGTTTACCGCCGAGTATTTATGTACGTTCGTACCAGAATAATCAGAAACATGACCCTCCCTCATGTTTGAAGCCGCTGGTGAGCTCGGTTACGCCGATGTAGGAAACGTGAGTCTCCCTCACATTGGTGTTTATCAAATCGTTATAATCGCAGGTGAGGTTACCGACCAGTACGCCACACGTCCCCGATGCTTCGCGATCTCAGTTGGACCCGGTAAAGTTTGGACGGTCGTACCGTTAGCGCGAGTGGCGAAATTGGCATACGCGCCAGATTTAGGTTCTGGTGTCCTAGGACGTGCGGGTTCAAGTCCCGCCTCGCGCACACATTCCGCAGTCCCTGCCGACCTCGGCCGGGACGTCCGCTTTGCCCAATTCGCAGGGTTAGCCGACGATCTCGTCGAACCGCACCGCAATCATCTAGCAACCTCGCGATAACTGTCGCGCTCCCCCGTCCGGTCCCGCCCCTCCCCGACCGGAAATGCCTCCCGTCACGAAGGCCCCACGGCTGGAACACCGGCGTACCAAATGGCCTCACCCACACCCGGATTCGCCACCGAATGACCGTTCCTGCGAGTCCCATCCCGCACCCCACGACACGGCCACACGCGGCGCGCGGCGGCCGACCTGGCCGCGGCACCGATCGCGGCATCGTTCGGCACGGGACTCGCGCCCGCGAGCGGGGATCCGCAAGGCTGCCGCAGAATTGCTACCGGTTGGTACAGTTTCCGAAAAAGCCACTCTTCAGATACCTGACCAGCATAGACTGCGGCGCATGGAAGTCCATACTCGGCAGTTGCAGTACTTCATTGCCGTGGCGGAGGAATTGAGTTTCACTCGGGCCGCCCAGCGACTGCACGTTTCACAGCAGGGGCTGAGCACCCAGATCAAGCAACTCGAACACGAGATGGATGTCGCGCTGTTCACCCGGACCACCCGGCAGGTGCAGCTCACCGCGGCCGGCGCGGCGTTCCTGCGGCATGTGCGAGATTCTTTGGCCAGCTTGAGTTTCGGAGCCGAGGAGGCCCGGGCGGTCCACCGCGGCGAGCACGATCGCCTGGTGCTGGGCTGCCTCGAGGGCGCCGCGCTGACGCTCACCGAGCCGATCCTGGCCGCGTTCCGCGAACGCCATCCCGACGTGACCGTGGAATTGAGTCACTTCACCTACGACACGCCCTCCGCCGGGCTGGCGAACGGGCTGGTGGACGTGGCCATCGTGCGCCGGCCGTTCGTGGACGCCGGGCTGCAGTTCGAACCGCTGTTCTCCCAGCCGCTGGTGGCGTTGCTGCCGGCGCATCATCGCCTCGCCGACCGCGCCGAGGTGTCGGCCGCGGAGCTGCTGGACGATCCGATCCTCGCGTCGGGACCCGCCGACCCGGTGTGGAATGCGTTCTGGCGGCTGGAATCTCACCGCGACGGACATGCGGCCCCGACCGTTCTCCCGGTGAAGACCCTGCTCGAGGAGCTGCATCAGGTCGCGACCGGCGCGGGCATCGCGATGACGGTGCCCTGCGCGGGCTGGATCCGATTCCCCGGCGTCCGCGTCATTCCGGTGAGCGACGCACCCCGCAACGAGGTCGCCGTCTGCTGGCGCATCACGCACCAGACCCCGCTGGTCCGGTCCTTCATCGACGTGGCCCGGCGGGTGCGCGCCGCCAATCCGGATCTCATCGCGCGCCTGGAGACGCCGCACCGCCGTGGCGCCCCCGTCGGCGCGTTGTCCTCCTGAATCCACAATTTCGCGTTGTCGATCATCCCCAACAATTGATTTCTGTTCTTTTCCTTTGTGCCATAGCGTTTTCCGGGTGAGCGGAAGCTCATTCGGAAGAAATCTGAAGGAGAAGGACAACATGGGTTCCCTGGCCAATTACCTTGTGGACGCGCTCGTTTCGGAGCTGATCAAGAAGCTGCTCAGCGGTTCCGCCGGGAGCCTGTCGTAATCCACCCCGTTCCCCGGGCGCGATGACCAGAAGCGGCGCCGAGTCGACAACGACTCGGCGCCGCTTTTTCGCGTGCGGTCACGACGGCAACGCACACAGGCCCGGAACCTGATGGTTCCGGGCCTGTGCCAAGGGAATTCGCGGAGCTAGCGGCTGGAGCCGAACCCGCTCAGCAGCGAGCCGAGGCCGCCGGGGAGCGCGTCGGCGCTGCCGGTGCCACCGGGGCCGCCGCCGGGGGTGCCGCCGACGGTGATCGACGGACCCTGGGTCTTGAAGTTGGCGTGGTGGCCGAGGCTGGACAGGTATTCGACGCCGGTGGTCATCGCGACGCCCTTGGCGCAGTCGGCTCCCACGGTGTACTGAGCGCTGAAGGTAGCGGGCTGCACGTCACCCAGGTGCTTCTTGATGATCACCTTGTAGCTGGTGGCGGTGAAGTCGCCGGCGATGAAATCGGGCTTGATCTCCAGGTAGGGCTCGACGCCGTGCGTGCCGGTGGAGTCGATGACCTTGGCGGAATCGGTGACGTAGGTCAGGCAGGCGGGGTGCCAGTCCTTGAGCCAGTTGAGCTGCTCGTCGGTGGCGTTGGTGCGCTCGAATTTCGTGGTGACCGTGATCTTCTCACCCACCGACGGCGTGGTGTTGCTGACCGTGCGGTTGTAGACGGTGCCGTTGTCGGTCCAGGTGGCCGTGCCGGGGGCGGCCATGGCGGACCCGGCGCCGAACAGGGTCAGGGCGCCGAGCCCGAGAGCCGTGGCCGCGGTGGCCCCTGCGGTGAATCGAAGTGTCATGGTGGATTCCTTTCCTTTAAGAGCCCGAGCCGGAGGCCGAGCCCGACCCGCCCGAACCGCTGGCCGAGCCCGAGGCCGAGCCGGAAGCTGAGCCGGTCCCGACCGGACCGTCGGGCACTGTCGCGCCCTTGGAGCCGGGCCGATTGATGTACACCGACACCGGTGTCGAGGCGTTCGCTTCGACGGTCACCACACGCGCCCCGGGAGCCGAGGTCACCGTGCCGCCGTCGACTCGCACCTGATAGCCGTTGGGGTAGTGCAGATCCGAGACGTAGATCTCGGTCGGCTTGCCGGTGGAGCGCGGGGTGTAGCGGTAGGCGAAGTCGCCGGAACCGGTGTCGAAGATCATCCGGCCGGGGGTGCCGGAGGTGGCCTGCGGATAGGTGCGGACCAGCTGGCTGCCGATGTCGCCGGTGAAGGGGTCGCCGCCGCTGTAGCGCCAGTACTGCCAGCCGATGAATCGGTCGTCGGCATTGATCAGGGTGTTGCTCAGCACCGTCGCGTCGCCGTCGCCGAATTCGGTGACCAGCGTGGGGATTCCGGTGCGATGTGTGAAGGCGTCGATATTGCCCCAGGTCTTGCCCTGCTGCAACGGGCACAGCCCGCGCAGGAAGGTCGGCAGGCCGCTGTAGGTGGCCAGCTGGCTGGGTACGCAGTAGTCGTGCGGGGCGAAGGCGATGCCGGGCGCGCTGATCGGCGGATTCTTGCCCAGGTTGGTGGGCATGGTCTCGTTCCAGGTGACGTTGGGCTCCCAGAACACCGTGATGTCACCGTTGCCGCCGCGCACCGCGTCGGTCAGCTTCTGCATGACGCCCTGGTACTTGGCGTCGAATCCCGAGCAGCCGTTGGGGAAACACGACAGGAACGCCGATCCCGGCCAGGGCTCGTTGAGCAGTTCGATCCCCATCGCGCCCGGATGGCCGTTCATCTTCTCCGCGAGCGCGCCGAGCGCCTGGCCCAGATAGTCGACGACACCGTAGGTGTTGTTCCAGACCTCGTCCCAGCCCGCGTTCATGCTGGGCATGAGATAGAACATGGGGAATCCGGGATTGTTCTCGCCGGCGGCGGGCCGGGCGTGGATCGCCCATTCCGGGAAGCCGTTGCCGTCCCAGATCCTCGACAGGCCGTCCTGGTGATTATCGAGCACGGTGTGAATCCCGTACTGCGCCAAGGTGTCCACGACCCCGGCGACCCGATCCAGGTAGGCGGTGTCGACCACGCCCTTGGTGGGCATGAGCCCGTCGAAGTTCACGCCGAGCCGCACGGTGTTGAACCCGTGCCGGGACAACAGTTCGGCGTCGTGCGCGGAGAGGGTGGTTCCCGGTGCGAAGTAGGGCGGTTCCTTGTCGACGCTGTTGACGCCGTGCAGCAGCATCACCCGCCCGGAGGAGTCCACGAATTGCGAACCGTCCACGTGCACCGGCGAAAGGGCGGCGGGCGCGGCGATCGCCGGAGGGGCCGTGGTGCCCAGCGTGCATCCGGCCACCACGGCGGCCGCCGCGGCCACTGATCGGGCCATCCATCCGATCCGGCCGTTCCTGTGTCTCACTGTCGTTTCCATGCTCTCTTGCTCGACGTGCTTCTGGGCGCGGCCCCGGGCTATTCCGTGCCGAGCGCGGAAGCGAGGAGGGGCCAGGATTTGTGCAGGTCGTCCTGCCAGTAGTGCCAGGTGTGGGTGCCGACGGGCCGGAGGTCGACCTGGGCGGGAATGTCCAGTTCGCGCAGCCGATCGGCGAGGCGGTGGGTGCAGGAGTTGGTGGCGGCCTCGATCATGCCGCCCACCACCATCTGTCCCGCTTTGGTGGCGATCTCGTCCGGGGCGGAATGCCCGGCGAGCTCCTCGGCCGGACCGGACAGCCCGGTGCCGCTGGAGAGGTAGATCGCCTTGCCGCGCAGGGTGTCCGCGTTGAGGACCATGTCGTGGGCGCGCCAGGCCGGATCGTCGTCGGTCCCCCACATGTTCGCGGGGTTGCCGTCACCGCGGCCCAGCACCAGCCGGATGTAGGCGCGACCGGCCGGGTCGGAGGTGGAGGCGCAGCCGCTGTAGGCCGCGACCGCGGAGTACACCGTCGGCGCGGCGGATACGAGATCCAGCGCCGAGGTGGCCGACATGGACACGCCCGCAATCGCATTGACGCCCGAGGTGTGCAGGGTGGCGTCGATGATCGGCGGCAGCTCCCGGGTCAGGAAGGTCTCCCAGCGGTTGCGGCCCAGGGCCGGATCGTCCCGCTGCCAGTCGGTGTAATAGGAGAACTCGCCGCCGACCGGTGTCACCACGTTCACGCGCTTGTTCCAGAAGAACGAGACGATGTCGGTCCTGCTGTACCAGTTGGTGACGTCGGTGCCACCGCTGGCGCCGTTGAGCAGGTACAGCGTCGGGCTGGGGGTGGTCGCGTCGGCGGCGGCCAGGACCTGCAGCGGGATCACCCGTTGCATGGCAGCCGAATACACGTAGACCATCTGCTGGCGTTGCCCCGCGCGATCGATGTGATCCAGATGGGCTCCGGTCTCGGCCCGAGAGACCTGGAGCACGCCCGGCGCGACCTGGAACAGGGCCGCGGCCACGCCGCACGACACGATCAGCGACGCCAAACTCCGCCTGGGCGACACGACTTGCTCCTTGGAACGATGGTGAAGGTCCTGGGCCGTGGCGGCCGCGCGCGCACCACGGCCCAGGAGAATCGGACCAATGCCGATCAGCTGCCGATCAGGCGCCGGATCACATTGGTGATGGTGTCGGTGACCGAACCGGTCGAGCTGAGCTGGTTCTGCGAGGAACCGAGGCCGCCCTGGTCGAGGCTGCCGAGCAGCGCCTCACCGGGATTCGCGCCGCGGCCGGTGAAGCAGACGCTCATGTTCGGCTGGTCGGAACCGGAGCCGACGGTGCCGCCGACGCTGATGCCGCCGCTCATCACCTGCTGGCCGTCGGTGATGGACGCGGGCACCTTGTAGGTGAATTCGGCGGTGACCGGGTTGCCGGAGTTGACGAACCAGCCGGTGCTGTTGACGCTCCAGCCGCCGTTGTTCGGCTCGGGCGTCACGTCGGCGGGCTGCTCGCCCTGACCGAAGTGGTAGGCGGTGACGACGGCCTTGACCGGCTTGTCGAAGCCCGGCGGCGGATAGTCGGTGATCGAGTTGATGTAGGGATTGCCGATGCTGGTGGTCCCGACCACGACCTTGTAGGTCACCAGGGTGCCGACCGCCGCGGAGGTGACGCTGATGGACTTGTCATAGGTGTGGGTGATCCAGACGCTGCTGATACCCGGGTTGTGGTCCACGTGCTGGTGCTGGACGCAGCCCGACTGGGTGGCGTCGGCGGTGGCGGTCGCGGAACCGAGGGCGATTCCCGCTCCGGATATCACCAGTGCGGTCGCCGCGATTCCGGCGGCAATATTCGATGTTTTACGCATGATTCCTTCCAACAGTTCCGGAGAAACACGGAACCGATTACCGGTGAGCCCGTGAAGAATTCGAGCTTCCGCTCACGCCGGGAAACGCTAGAGCACTATCGCGGAGAACTTAAATCCTAATTTCGGAGTCATTGACAACCCCGCCTTGTCAATGACTCCGGAACTTCTGTTTCCGCCCGGATCGTTTGTGCCGCTAGGTTTCTCGTGCAGAAACAGACGCCCTCGAAATCCCACAGTAAGTAGGTAGACATGTCCCCACGTCGGGCCCGCCGGGCCGACATCACGACCATCGCCCTCGCCGGCCTGATCGCGCTCGGCCCCGCCCTCGGCGCGGCCGCCGCGACGGCGCAGCCCGCGGATGTCGCCTCCGGATCCGGTTCCGGCTCGGGCAGTTTCGGGTCGTCGGGGTCGGCGGGGTCGGGCTCCGCGGCGGCGAACGACCCGGTGTCCACCCTGCCGGCGCCCGCCACGACGGCGATCCGGCTCGACGGCGCCACCAACTTCCGCGATATCGGCGGCTACCGCACCGCGGATGGACGGACCGTCCGCACGGGCCTGGTCTACCGGTCGAACGGCCTGGACAAGCTCACCGACGCCGATCTGGCCAAGCTGAACACCGCGGGCGTGACGCTGGACGTGGACCTGCGTAACGGCTCCGAGCGCGGCGGCGCGCCGGACCGGGTGCCGACGGGGGCCCAGTACAAGGTCGCCGACGTGGTCAGCTTCGACAGCGGCATCTCGTTCCACGAGTTCCCGGTGATCACGCTGGGGCGCGCCGTGATCGACGGCTTGATCAACGGCTCGTCCGATCTCAAGATGTCGATCCAGTACCCCTTCATGGTCGATTTCCACGGCTCGGACGTCGCATTCGGCACCCTGCTGCGCTCGATCGCCGGAAACAGCGGCGGCGCGACGGTGTACCACTGCACCTCCGGCAAGGACCGCACCGGCTGGGCGACCGCCGTCCTGCTCACCGTGCTGGGCGTGCCCCGGGATGTGGTGAACGCCGACTTCCTGGCCAGCAACAAACAGCTCGGCGACGCGAAGGCCGTCGAATTGTCGTGGCTGGAGGCCGCCTTCGACGAGGTCGACCGGCTCTACGGCAGCGTCGACAAGTACGTGCGCGACGGGCTGGGCCTGGATCAGGCCACCATCGACGCGCTGCGCGCCAAACTGCTGGCCTGATCCGCGATCCGTCCGCTGCCCGCGCCGCTCACTGCGGGCAGCGGCGGTCCGCGATCTCCTCGCCCAGGGCGTAGGAGATCGCGGACGCCTCGAACTCGGCCCACACCCCGAAGCTCGGGTAGCGGAGGTCGATGCCGGCCATGCAGTCCCAGCAGGCGGCCGGTCCGATGCCCGGTCCGGTCGGGAACAGCATCACGATGAACCGCTGGGCCGCGAGGGTCTTGCCGACGAGGACCAGGCGATACCCTTCGGGCACGATGAGCGTGCCCGACGCCCCGGTATCGAAGTACCGTTGCGCGCAGGCCGAATCGCGGCGCCACTTCTCCCCGGCGGCGAAATCACCGACACCGAAGAGCTGAACCGTCCCGTAGCGCGACCATCCGTCGCAGGTCAGCAGGAACTGGCGGAACTCGGCGTCGAACCACACCCCGAGGCGCTGCTCGGCGGCCGCGACGGCCTCCACGGACGCGGGCGGATTGGGGGGCATCGACAATCCGGGTTCCGCGAGGCGCTCCGCAGCGGTGTACTGCGCCGAATAGAGAGAACCCACCAGGGCAGTCCAATTCATCATCGTTTCCTGTCGCCGCGCTCGCCCGAGCTAAAAGCCCCTCGAAAACGCTAGAACACCCCGGAAGCGAAGAGAAATCATTGTTCATGAGCAATTCACAAGGCCGATTTGTCAATGCGCGGCCGGTTCCTCGATAGAGTTCGGTTCGCATCGCCGATCGACCTAGACTGCGCCTCATGGAAGTCCACACCCGCCAGTTGCAATACTTCATCGCGGTAGCGGAGGAGCTGAGCTTCACTCGCGCCGCGCAGCGACTGCATGTCTCTCAGCAGGGCTTGAGCACTCAGATCAAGCAACTCGAGCATGCGATGGACGTGGTGTTGTTTTCCCGGACCACCCGCAATGTCGAGCTGACCGCCGCCGGCGCGGTCTTCCTGCAAGATGTCCGCAGCGCGCTCACCGGACTGGACGTCGCGATCGAGCGGGCGCGGTCGGTGCACCGCGGCGAGCAGGACAGACTGGTCCTGGGCGCGTTGGAGGGCGCGGCCCTGACCCTGACCGAGCCGATCCTGTCGGCCTTCCGTCACCGCCACCCGGGGATCACCGTGGAGTTGCGGCATTTCACCTACGAGGACCCCTCGGCGGGGCTCGCCACGGGATCGGTGGATGTGGCCTTCGCGCGCCGCCCGTTCGTCGACGCGGGGGTCGACTTCGAGCCGCTGTTCGCCGAACCGCTGATGGTCATGGTGCCCACGGGTCATCGGCTGGCCGGGCGCGCCGAGGTCTTCGCGCACGAGTTGCTCGACGAGCCGCTGCTCGGGGCCGCCACCACCGATCCGGTGTGGAATGCGTTCTGGGAGTTGGACGCCTTTCGCGGCGGATCCCCGGCCCCGGTGGTATCGCGCTCGAACTCGCTGCTCGAGGAGCTGCACAAGGTCGCCACCGGGGTCGGTGTCGTCCTCACCGTCGCCTGCGCGCGCTGGATCCCATTTCCCGGCGTACATCTGCTTCCGATCGCGGACGTCCCGCCCAATGAGGTGGCGGTCGGCTGGCGCGGCGCGCACGAGTCGGCGCTGGTGCGGTCGTTCGTCGAGGTGGCTCGCGGCATCCGCGACACCCACCCGGAGCTGGTCAAGCTCCTGCAGGAACCCGATTTCGCGGACTGCACGGTGCCGCCCCACCTCTGACCGGCTGGTCCCGGGCAATCACAACCCGAGGTTGTGAGTACACCCGAAAGATTGATTTCACTTCAGATGTCTTGCCTCCTAGCGTTTTCGGCGCGGGCGTAATGCTCGACAGCGGCGGGCTCCGCACCGGACTGTGACCCGGGACGGAGCCCGCTTTCCAGTTGGCACCGTCGATACCGGACTGAGCCCCCGGCGATCGACGGTGCCGACACTGATTACTGCCCGTCTCGCCGACCAGCGCCGCTAGGGACGGGTTTCGGGTCCTTCGGCCGCGACGCGAACCGGCGGGAAGGCCCGTTCCGCTTGGCGGTACAGCGCATCGAGGGGCAGTGGCGCTCGACTCGCGGCCAGGACCCGGTTGCCCTGGTAGCCCGCGAAGACGTCCCCGTCGAGCAGCGCGCGGTAGGGGAAGGTCGAGTGGATGTCGTCCAGGTGGATTCGAGCACCCACCAGATTCAGCAGGTAGACCCCGTCGGGCCGGAGGACTCGGGCCACTTCGGCGGTGAACGCGGGGCCGGTGATCCCCGCGGCCATACGCAGGCCCTCGAAGGCATCGGCCACCACGAGGTGCGCGAAATCCGTGGGGAGGGTGGCGATCTCGGTCGATCCGTCACCGATGCGCAGTTCCACGCCGGGGACCGAGCGCAGGCCCAGGCGTTCGTCGACGAAGCGGGCCAGCGCCTCGTCGGCTTCGATGACCAGGTGCCGGGAACCGGGGCGGACCGCCGAGAGGTAGCGCGCGAAGGTGCCGCCTCCACCACCGATGTGCACCGTGTCCAGCGGGGCGCCGGCGGGCTCCAGAGAATCGACCACATAGCCCAGGTAGCGCATGTACTCGAGCTCGAGGTACGTCGGATCGTCGAGATCGACGTAGGACTGGGCGATGCCGTTGACGCTCAGCAGCCACCCGCCCGGCCGCTCGTCGTCGGCGCGCAGCTCGGCGAGACCGAAGCGCACCTCGCGCACGCCGGGTACCGGGTGGGCGAGGGGGCGGTCGGTGTCGCCGCCGGACGTCTCCAGCCAGTTACTCATCGGTACATGATCGCAGGACGCTCGGCGCGGGCGGTCAGGCCGGCAGGCGGTCGGGGCGCTCCAGGATGGACAGCCGGACGGCGGCCATCACCATGGCGCGGTGGGGCAGACGCAACCGGCCCGGTTCGGGTTCGTTCGCCCAGTGCCAGCCGGAAGGCCGATCGTCGGCGGGCAACAGGATCCGGCTGCCGCGCTCGGGAACAGTCACCGCGTGGGACTGGAGGAAGAGTCGGAGTCGCTGGGGCACAGGGTGATTGGGGAGGGGCGGGGTCACCAGGAAGGTCCAGCGCCGATCGCGCGGGTCGGCGATGACGGGAGCCGACGGCAGCCAGTCCAGGCGCGGGAGCACCCGGCGGCCGAGGGGTTCGGGCACCGTCAGGGCCTCGACCGCCGCGCCCACGGTGATCAGCGGACGGTCGGCGTAGAGCTGCACCGGTAGGCCGTAGCGGGAGCGCAGCAGGTGCGCCGATTCGTGAGGGGAACAGCACGATTCGAACATCGGGACCTCCGGACGCGCGGTGGGGGCGCACCCGGCGCCGAGGTGTCCGCGGTCCGTGGCCGACGCGAAGGCATGAACGGAGGGTCGCGTCGAGAGCGGACACCGGGCGAAGTGGAGGCTCGACGACCGGCGCCGGGTGCGAAGAACAGTTTTCGCGCCGGTGGTGCCGGGGCGGTGTCGGGCCGATGGCATTCCGATGACCGGCTGTAAAGCTGTGTCCTCCGAGGGCGACCCGTTCGCCGTGAGGAAGCTCACGGTCGAAAGCCGCTGCCTCGGAGGACCTTTCAGAACCAACCGGAAGGAATGGGCTACTTCTGGATCAGCTTGTGCTTCAGCTGCTCGATGGTCTGGCCCTTCAGGCCCAGGCCGTCCTTCAGGTACTTGTCGACCGAGCCGTAGTCGGCCACGAGCTGGTCGACGCCGGCCTGCAGGAAGCTCGCCTCCACGCCCAGCAACGGCTGGTAGATAGCGGCCGCGGCGGCGCCCTTGGCGGCGGTGATCTGGGCGAGCGTGGCGGCGATGGACTTGGCCGAGTACTCGTTGGTGAGCAGGTAATCGTTCATGATGGTCTGCTGGTCGACGCCCGCGAGGCTGAGCAGCAGGTAGGACGTCCAGCCGGTGCGATCCTTGCCCGCGGTGCAATGGAATACCGCCGGGCCCTGCTGGTCGGCGAGCTGGGTCAGCAGCTCCGCGAAGCGAGCGCGTTCGAAGGCCCCGGTGACGAACTGGCGGTTGAGGGCGCGCATGGCTTCGCGGGCGGCCTCGGGGCTGGTGAGGTTCCCCATGCCGCCGGAGACGTCGCCGCTCAGGATGGAGATATTGGTGTAGGAGGCGCCGGCCGGAACGCGATCCGGCTTGGTGGCGATCTCGCCGCTGGTGCGCAGGTCGTACACGGCCGTCAGGTGCAGGCCGTTCAGGGTGGCGAGGTCGGCGTCGTTGGCGGCGAGCGCGTTCGAACGGTAGAAGACGCCCTTGTTGACGTGGTGGCTGCCCTGCGCGTCGTAGCCCGCGCCGGTTCCGGCGACATCGCGGAAATTGTCGACGCTGCCCAGGCGCGGCGCGTCGGCGACGGCGGTGCTGGGCTTGGCGGCGGCGACGGGCAGCGCCGACAGCTCACCGCCGGCGATGTTTCCGAGCAGCGGGCTCGCGAACAGCCCGGCGCTGAGCGCGACGACGACGGCGGTACGACGCCATGAAACTGACAACTGACTCACTCCTAATCGCGTGTTGATCGCCGACAGATCTACGCGGGGCGAATGAACCGGCGGGAACCGCACCGGAAACAGTCCAATGGGTCTCGTTCAGTGGGACAGGGACTGGACGAACATTCACAAGCCGATCAAGTGAATCGGCCGCGAACAGGTGTTTCCATGCCCGCCGCGGGAGCCGTTAGGTTTTCGGCATGTTGAATCGAGGTCGGATCCTGGCCGTCGCGACGGCGCTCGTGTGCACCGCTCTCGGGGCCCAGCCCGCGGCGGCCGAACCGGGCGGCTGGACCCTGCCCCAGCTCACCGTGTCGAACGGGACCATCACCGATGTCACCGGCCGCACGGTGCTGCTGCGCGGCGCGAATGTCAACCAGCTCAACGACTATGCGCAGAACGACCAGCCGCTGCCGACCGTCGCGCCGCTGGATCGCACCGACTTCGAGCAGATGGCGGCGCTCGGTTTCAATGTGGTCCGGCTGAACCTGGCCTGGTCCGCGCTCGAGCCCACGCCCGGCGCGTTCGACCAGGCCTACCTGGCCCGCATCCACACCGCCGTCGACGACGCCAAGGCCAACGGCATCTACACCGTGCTGGACATGCACCAGGACGCGTGGGGCAAGGCGGTGGGCTCACCTCAGGGGCAAGGGTGCCCGATCTTCATGAAGCCCGGCATCGGCTGGGACGGCGCGCCCGCCTGGGCGACCCTCACCGACGGCTGGACCACCTGCAATTTCGGCGGGGTCCGCGAGACCGCGCCCGCGGTGGCCCGCGCCTTCCAGAACTTCTACGACGACACCCAGGGCATCCAGGGACATCTGGTGAACACCTGGGCCAAGCTGGCCGCGGAGTTCAAGGACGAACCCGCCATCGCCGGGTACGACCTGCTGAACGAGCCCAATCCCGGTCTGCGCGACCCGTTCTCGGCCGCGGATCAGCTCGGCAAGTACTACCAGCGGGTCATCGCCGCCATCCGGCAGGCCGAGCGGGGCAGCGCGCCGCACCTGGCCATTTTCGAGCCCAGCGCGATCTGGTCGGCGCTCGGCATCGACGCCACGCCGCCCGCGCACTACATCACCGATCCGCTGGCGGTGTTCTCGCCGCACCTGTACAGCGAATCGATCAATGTCGTGAACGCCTTCCCGAGCATCGAGCTGGGCTTCACGATCGGGCTCGACGCCGCCGCCAAATACCGTGCGCCGCTGTGGACCGGCGAATGGGGCTGGTTCGGAGACCCGGGTTCCGATGCGCCCAAGGTGGATCGGTTCATCGATCAGCTCGACGCCAACCGGGTGGGCGGCACCTGGTGGTCGTGGAAGCAGGCGTGCGGGGATCCGCACGCGGTGCGCGACGGCAATACCGGCAAGCCGCAAGGCAATCTCAACCGGATCGCCTGCCCCTCGGGCGCGCCGCAGGGCCAGGCGGCCGGGTACGCCCGGCCGTTGTCGCGCGCGTACCCGCGCGCCGTGCCCGGCGCCCTGTCGAGCGTCACCGCCGCCGGTTTCAGTGGCACGGGAACCGGTCGTGTGGAAGCCTGGTACCCCGGTGCCGCGCGCCCGAACCTGCAGTCCGCCAATGTTTCCGACCTCACCCTCACCCAGGTGGCGGGTGGCTGGCAGCTGACCGGGACCGCGACCGGCTCGTACTCGATCAAACAGTCCTGACGGACCTGGATCCCCGTTCTCCCCGCACAGCAAGCAGGTCCCCCATGTCTTCTCCCACCCAGCCCCGTCTCGACGTCGCGGCGGTCGCGCTCGCCGGCCTGATCACCCTCGGCGCGACCCTGGGCGTGTCTCCCGCGACGGCGCAGCCCAGCGATATCGCCTCCGGATCCGGTTCCGGCTCGGGCGGTCTCGGCTCCTCGGGTTCGGCCGGGTCGGGCTCGGCCGCGGTCGACGACCCGGTCTCGGCCCTGCCCGCGCCCGCCTCCACCGCCATCCGGCTCGCGGGCGCGCGCAACTTCCGCGATATCGGCGGCTATCGCACCGCCGACGGGCACACGGTCCGCACGGGCGTGGCCTTCCGCTCCAACCGGCTGTCCGGGCTCACCGACGCCGACCTGGCCACGCTGGCCACCGCCGGGGTGACCCTGGATGTGGATCTGCGCAACGGTTCCGAGCGCGGCAGCGCGCCCGACCGGGTGCCGACGGGCGCGCAGTACAAGGTGGCCGACGTGGTCAGCTTCGACAGCGGCATCGCGTTCCACGAGTTCGCGCCGATCACCCTGACCCGCGCCGTGATCGACGGCCTGCTGCACGGCTCCTCCGATATGGGCCAATCGATCGGGTACCCGTTCATGGTCAACTTCCACGGCTCCGACGTCGCCTTCGCGACCCTGTTCCGGTCGATCGCCGCGAACACCGGTGGTGCGACGGTGTACCACTGCACCGCGGGCAAGGACCGCACCGGCTGGGCGACCGCGGTGCTGCTCACCCTTCTCGGCGTGCCCCGGGACGTGGTGAACGCCGACTATCTGGCCACCAACACGGTGACCGGCGATCCGACCGCGGTGGAACTATCGTGGCTGGAGGCGGCCTTCGCCGAGGTGGACCGTCTCTACGGCAGCGTCGACCGCTACGTCCGCGAGGGTCTGGGCCTCGATCAGGCCACGATCGACGCGCTGCGCGCCAGACTGCTGGCCTGACCGAGGGCGCCCGTCCCGCCGATTGACTTACCCGGCGATTCCAAATACCGTCAGTATTTGAGTTCTTCGGGTATCCAACAAGGAGGTTGGGGATGGGCGCGCCACGGCAGCCTCGGATCGTGATCATCGGCGCCGGCGTGTCCGGAATCGCCACCGCTATCACCCTGCAGCGCAAGGGTTTCCACGACTTCACGATCCTCGAGAAGGGATCCGACGTCGGCGGGGTGTGGCATTGGAACCGCTATCCGGGCCTGACCTGCGACGTGCCCTCGCAGCTGTACCAGTTCGGGTTCGCGCCGAAGCCGGACTGGTCGCACATCTTCGCGCCGGGCCCGGAGATCCAGGGGTACCTCGCCGACGTGGTGGAGCGGTACGGCCTGCGGCCGCACCTGCGGGTGAACGCGGAGGTGGTCGCCGCGACCTTCTCCGGCTCCGCGTGGCGGGTCGAGACGGCCGACGGCAGCAGCCACACCGCCGATTTCGTCATCGCCGCCACCGGCGTGCTGCATCATCCCGCCGTGCCCGACATCCCGGGTCTGTCCGAGTTCACCGGCCCGATCGTGCACACCGCACGGTGGGACGACACGGTAGAGACCGACGGCAAGCGGATCGCGGTGCTCGGCACGGGATCGACCGGCGTCCAGGTGGTTTCGGCGCTGCAGCCGAAGGCCGCGAGCATCACCCACTTCGTGCGCAGCCCGCAGTGGGTGATCTGGGCGCCCATGCAGATCCCGCAGCCCGCACTGGTCGGCGCGGCGCTCAAGCGGCTGCCACAGGTGAATCGCGCGCTCTACCAAGCGGGGATGACCGGCGCGCGGCTGTTCACCGACGTGGTCACCCGCCCGAGCTGGCGGCGGCGCGCGGTGCAGGAGTACGCCCGGCTGAGCCTGCGCACCCAGGTCCTGGAACCGGGTCTGCGCGAGCGGCTCACCCCCGATTACGAGCCGCTGTGCAAGCGCCAGGTGCTGTCGGGGACCTACTACCGGGCCCTGAGCGCCCGCAATGCCGAGCTGGTCACCACCGGCATCGACGCCGTGACCCCGACCGGCATCCGCACCGCCGACGGCCGCCACCACGATGTCGACGTGATCGTGCTGGCCACCGGCTTCCGCGCCCACGACTACATGCGGCCGATGAATCTGACCGGCCGCGACGGCGTCTCGATCGACGACGCCTGGGCAAAGGGACCGCGCGCCTACCGCATGACCGCGATCCCGGGCTTCCCCAACCTGTTCACCGTGCTGGGCCCGCACTCCCCCACCGGCTCGATCCCGCTGCACCACGCCGCCGAGGTGACCGCGCGCTACATCACCCGCTGGATCCAGCGGTGGAGCGCGGGCGAATTCGACACCGTCGAGGTCACCGCGGAGGCGACCGACCGCTTCGAGTCCGAGGTGGCCCAGGCCATGGGCCCGACGGTGTGGAACACCGGCTGCAACTCCTGGTACTTCACCGAGGGCGGCAGCATCGACCTGCTGCCGTTCGACCGCGCCACCATGGAGTCGATGCTGGCCGAACCGGATCCCTCGGACTTCACATTCCAATAATGAGCGAATCTTCAGTTACCATCGTCTGATTGTTGCCCGCGCGTTCGTCTACCAGGGCGGAGATACGCCATGATCGGACAGCACGAGTTTCGAAGACCCGCTCGCACCCTCGCTTTCGCACTAGGTTTCACGGCATTGACCTGCGCAATATCCGCCACCGCGGAGGCCCGGCCCCGGCACGACTGGGACGCCGTGGTCGAGTGCGAGGCGGGCGGGGACTGGACCGCCGACACCGGAAACGGGTACTACGGCGGCCTGCAATTCAGTCCCAGCACATGGCGGGCATACGGCGGCAGGGGGAATCCGGCCGATGCCACCCGGGAGGAACAGATCCGCGTCGCCGAACGCGTCCTCGCCCGGCAGGGTCCGGGCGCCTGGCCCACCTGCGGCACCTTCCTCTGAACCGCTACGGAGCGGTCTTGGTCCGGAAGACGATCCAGCGCATGGACGCGTACATGAACAACCCCTCGCCGAGACTGCCCACGACGCGGGCGATCCGGTAGTCGACGCCCAGCGCCGCGACGCCGCTCGTCACGCCGAGGATGAACGCGAGGTAGTTCACGACCACCACCGCCAGGTAGCGGGCCAGCTGGGGGCCGACCGCGGCATGCGATTCGAAGTTCAGGACCCGGTTCAGCAGGTAGCTCAATCCGAAAGCGGCGCAGTAGGCGACGGTCACCGCGACCGGTAGCGGCGCCACCGCGTGCAGCGCGGTGAGCAGCAGCAGGTCCACGCCGAAGGTGAAGGCGCTCACCAGGAGATAGCCGACGAAGGTGGGGGCCACGAAGCGGCGCGGCCGACCCGGCACCAGCGCGACCAACCCGTCGCACAGCGCGTGGAACCAGCGCACCACGCGCACCGGCCGCGGCTGTGTCTGCATACCCACCCGGCCACCCTGACACCCCCGCATGACCCGAAGATGATCAGCTGGCCAACTTCTGCGGGCCGATTCGCCATCGACAACCAGCACTTGTCAATCAGCCCGAAATCAGTGTTTCCGCGCGATCACGGCGGTGCCATAGCATCCTTCGGCGCGTCCCCGAGACCTCGACGGGACGTGAGTCGGAAGTGTTGACCGACATGCTGAATGGAGATTCCTGATGGGGCGTGGGTTCGGAACGGCGAATCGGCGGAAGGTGCTGGGCGGCATGCTCGCCGCCGGCGCGGCGGGCGCGGCGGGAGTGGCCGGGCTGCCGGAGGGCATGGCGGAGGCGCTGGCGGAACCGGGCCGCTCGGGCAGCCTCGATCAGGTGCAGCACGTGGTGATCCTGATGCAGGAGAACCGGTCCTTCGACCACTACTTCGGAACCATGAGCGGCGTCCGCGGTTTCGGTGACAAGCGCGCCGTGCGCCTACCGGCGGGCGGCTACAACCCCGTGCTGCAGGCCGCCATGGACGCGGTGCTGGCCGGCGGGCCCGGCACCGACCTGGGCAGTGGGTCGGCGGGCACCGGCAGCGCCAGCGGTTCGGCCAGCGGCAGCGGCAGCGGGTCCGGCACCGGAAGCAGCAGCGGGTCGGGCGGTGGCGGGGAACGGAACGCCTTCCAGCAGCCGGACGCGTTCAGCAGCACCGGATTCCTGCTGCCCTGGCATGTGGACACCACCCGCGTGGACGGCCAGGACATGGGCGATCTCGCGCACGACTGGAACACCACCCACGTGGCGTGGGCCGACGGCGCGTACCACTCGTGGATCGCGGCCAAGTCCAAGATGACGATGGGCTATTTCACCGAGGCCGACATCCCGTTCCATCGCGCGCTGGCGTCCGCGTTCACCATCTGCGACCACTACTTCTGCTCGATCCAGGGCCCGACCACCCCGAACCGGCTCTACCACTGGACCGGCACCATCGACCCGGGCGGGCGCGCGGGCGGACCCGCGGTGGCCAATCCGCCGGACTATCGGCCCGCCTTCCACTGGACCACCTACCCGGAACGCCTGCAGCAGGCCGGGATTTCGTGGCAGGTGTACGCCGACTCGCACAGCGGCGGCCCGTTCCTCGCGGACTACGGCGACAACCCGCTGTGGCTGTTCCAGAACTACCACAATGCCGCGAAATCCTCTGATCCCGCCGTCCGGCAGCTGGCCGACCGCGCCATGGTGACCGCGGGCGGCATGACGCCCCCGCCGGCCGGCGTCGACGGCAGCAATATCGATTACGTTCTGCAGCAGTTCATCTCGGACTGCGCCAGCGGAAACCTGCCCCAGGTGTCCTGGGTCGTCGCGCCCGCCGGCTACTCCGAGCACCCGGCCTACCGCCCGGCCGACGGCGCCGCCTACATCCAGCGCGTCCTGACAGCGTTGTGGGACAACCCGAAACTGTGGGAGTCCACCGTCCTGCTGGTCAACTACGACGAGAACGACGGCTTCTTCGACCACATGGTGCCCCCGACCGCGCCGCCCGGCACCCTCGACGAGATCCTGCCAGCGGCGGGCGATATCGGCGGCGACCTGAGCTCCGGCTCGGCGACGCTGGGGTCGAGCTCGGGGTCGGCGAGCATCGGCAACCTGATCACCAAGGCGGCCTCGGGGCTGAGCGGCAACGCGCCCATCGGCCTCGGCCCGCGCGTCCCCATGCTGGTCATCTCCCCGTGGAGCCGCGGCGGATACGTGAATTCCCAGGTGTTCGACCACACGTCGGTGCTGCGCTTCCTCGAAGCCTGGACCGGCGTCGCCGAACCCAATATCTCCGCCTGGCGGCGCGACGTCTGCGGTGACCTCACCAGCTGCTTCGATTTCAGCCGCCGCGATACCAGCATCCCGACGCTGCCCGACGCCAATGCCGAACGCGCCCGCGCCGCCGGGCAGAAGAACCTGCCCAAGCCGGTCCCGCCGTCGCCGGCGGGTCAGCAGATGCCCGCCCAGGAGCCCGGACGCGCCAAGGCCCGTCCACTCCCCTACCAGCCGCTGGCCTGGATCGAGGTCTCCGGCGCGAACGCGTCCATCCGCCTCGGCAATCAGGGCTCGGTCCCCATGCCATTCCAATCCTTTGCCTACCAGAGCAATTCGATCCGGCAGACGGTCGTCGCGCCCGGCGCGACCGCCGAGGAGCGCTTCCCGGTGAACGGCGCCTACGACTTCGCCGTCCACGCGCCCAACGGCTTCCTCGCCGAGGCCGCGGGCGACGGCGACGCCGGACTGACCGCCACGGCGGCCATCGGCGGCACCGCGTCCAGTCCGACTTTCGTTGTCACCGTGCGCAATTCCGGTTCCGCGGCGGCGACGATCGATGTCGGTGGCTCCCGCAGCACCGTCGACGCGGGAGCCACCCGCGACTTCACCGCCCCGCTCGACCAGGGCTGGTACGACCTGACCCTGACCGCGTCCGGAAACGGCAACTGGCGCAGGCACTTCGCGGGTCACCTGGAGAACGGCAGCGCCGGCGTCACCGCGTGACCGAGGGGGGCGGCTAGTTGCGCTCGAGCGCCGCTGCCGCCTCCTTCTGCAGGTCGGTGTAGGACTCCTTGCCCACGTCGATGGTGACGTTCCGGATGGTTCCCCCGGTGAAGGTGCCGGGGGTCCGATACTGGAGGGACACACTGTCCCCGCTGTCGTAACCCACACACAGTCCGTCACCGGCGAGAGTGAACTTGCCGGTCTGGGCACGCATCGGACCCTTGTTGACGGGCTGACCGTCGATGTAGAGCGTTGTGGCGCCGAGGGATTCGCCGTTCGGGCCGGCGCCCTCGCGGGCGAATTCCATGCCGAGGGTGTGTTTTCCCGGGGTCAGTGGCGACGCGGCGACGAAGTCCTGTTCGGGCGCGATGCCGAGGAAGTTGTAGACGTAATGCAGGGTGCCGTCCTTGATGAACAGGGCGTGCCCGCCGAAACGCGAACCGTGCGCGAAGATGACCCCTTGCGCGTCCGGTGCGAGGTCGACGCCGGCGAGGATCTTGTAGGACTTGCCGCGAATATTGACCGCGACACCCTCGGGAACCGGTGAGGTGCCGGGGTAGTAGACGTATCGGTCGCGCGGCGGTTCGGCCTGGGGACGTTCGACACCGAGTTGCTGGACGGCGGTGCGATCGTCGAGCGGCAGGACATAGTTGTCCTTCGCCTCCTCGTTCCACACGTTGATCAGCTCTTTCAGCTTGTCCGGGTGCTGGTCGGCCAGGTTCTTGGATTCGGAGCGGTCTTCGTCGACGTGGTAGAGCTCCCACGTGTCCTGATCGAAATGGCCCTTCCCGCTGATCGCGGCGTGCACCGCCGAGGCCTTCCAGCCGTGCTCCCAGATGCCGCGGGTGCCGAGCATCGCGTAGTACTGGCGCTGCTTCTTCGTCGCGGCGTCGGCGTCGTCGAAGGTGTATCGCATGGATACGCCGTTGATCGGGTACTGCTCGACGCCGCGGTACCGCTCGGGCATCGACACACCGGTGACGTCGAGGATGGTGGGCACGATGTCGACGCAGTGGTGGTACTGGTGGCGGATCTGCCCCTTGGCCTTGATTCCCTTGGGCCAGTGGATGATCAGCGGATCGCAGGTGCCGCCGGAGTACTGTGCGTAGCGTTTGAACATCTGGAACGGGGTGGAGAAGGCCACGGCCCAGCCGGTCGGATAGTGGTTGTAGGTGTCGGGGGTGCCGAGCCGGTCGATGTACCGCATGTTCTCGGCGAAGTCGTCGGGGTAGCCGTTGAAGAATTTGTTCTCGTTGACCGAGCCGTTCGGGGAGCCTTCCCCGGAGGCGCCGTTGTCGGCGCAGTAGAAGATGACGGTGTTGTCCATCTGGCCGGTCTGTTCGAGGTATTCGACGATCCTCCCGACCTGCGCGTCGGTGTACTCGGAGAACCCGGCGAACACCTCGGCCATGCGGGAGAACAGCCGCTTCTCGTCGGCATTGAGCGACTCCCACGGGCGCACCGCGTCCGCGTCCACCGCAACGTCTTTCGGCAGCGGATTGAGCGGGGTCAGCGCGGTGCCCGCGGGCATGATGCCCTTGTCGATCATGCGGGCGAGCACCCATTCGCGATAGGCCTCGTAGCCGTCGTCGAACGTGCCCCGGTACTTCTCGGCGTATTCGGTGGGGCTGTGGTGCGGCGCGTGATTGGCGCCCGGGCAGAACCACAGGTACCAGGGCTTGGACGGGTTGCTCGAGCGCTGGTCACGCAGCATCTTGATGGCGTTGTCGGCCAGATCCTTGGACAGGTGGTAGCCCTGCTCGGGGCCGTAGGGCTGTTCGATGAACCGGTTGTCCTCCACCAGGTCCGGATACCAGTTGTTGGTCTCGCCGCCGAGGAATCCGTAGAAGCGGTCGAAGCCCATCTGCGTCGGCCACTCGGACTTGTTGCCGCCCGGGGAGATGTCCTCCTCGGGCACGTTGTGGTCCTTGCCGACCCAGAAGGTGCTGTAGCCGTTGTCCTGCAGCACTTGACCGACCGTCGCGCACTGCGCGGGCAGACGACCCGCCGCGCCGGGGAATCCATTGGCGGCCTCGGTGATCGACGCGAAACGGTTCACGTGGTGATTGCGGCCGGTCAGCATGGTGGAGCGGGTGGGCGAGCACAGGGCGGTGGTGTGCCACTGGGTATAGGTGAGCCCGTTGTCGGCCAACTTCTGCAGGGTCGGCATATTGATGCGACCGCCGTAGGGCGACCACGAGGCCAGGCCGGTGTCGTCGTACAACACCACCAGCACATTGGGCGCGCCGTCGGGGGCCTTCCTCAGCTCGAACGGCTTCCAATCCGGCGTGGAATCACGGACGTCGAGTTCGATCTTGCCGTCGAACCCCTCGTTGATGCCGGTCCCGTAGCCGGGAGGGCTGTCACCGGAGGACTTGTCGCACCCGGCGAGGAACGGGACCGCGGCGGCGCCGACGCCCGCGGCCGCGAAGCCACCCAGGATCGAGCGCCTGGAGAGTTTGCCACGGGTGGGCTGGGGATCGTCGGACGGAGCCTGCTCGTTCTTCGACGGCGTCATATCAAGCACGCTAGGCAACTCTCCACAGTATTCGCTGAATAGTTGCCCCTGCGCCTCCACACGGTGGCCGAAGCGCAACAAACCGACCCCGTCGAAATCCGGTTGATCCGGGCCGCACCGCTGTGGCGTCATAAGACCGATGAAGCAGCAGCGCACGGGTACCGCCCGATCCGTCACCGACGGCCTCAAACTGCACCGGCATGTGGTGCGGTCGCCCGGTCGTACCCACACGGTGATCACATTGCGGCCCGGGACGCATGCGCGGTTCAGTACCAACCGGTTTCACGAGACCTGGCACGTGCTGTCGGACGATCACGGTTCGCGGCTGCTGGGCCGACTGCTGTGGGGGCTGTCGTATCAGGCTCGCCCGGGGACGGTCGTGCTCATCGATCGGGCCTTCCTCACCCCGAATCCCTTCGATGCCGAGCCGCCCGATCCGATCCTCCTGGTGCCGGGCTGGTGCACGCCGTTCGATGATCGGATCGCGGGACAACTGAAGCGGCGGTTGCCGTTGTCGAAACCGGAGGGCACCGTGCGATGGCAGACCTTCGGGCTGGACCGGACCTTGGAACCGGCTGCCCTGGAGGGCTGGTGGAGCCGGTACCACCACCGGCGGCATCGCGGCCGCGTCACCCGCGGTCAGGGGCTGGTCGCGCTCACCCCGTCGAGTCCCGACGAAGCCCGCGCCTGGGCGCTGAGCGCCATGAGTCTGGACGCGTCCGGACCGACTACACCTACCTCGGCCCGTACGACCGGGGCTACGACGGTGAGATCCAGATCTTCCGCCGCTTCCGGCCGATGGTGAGCGTGGCCGGTCGGGCTCGCGCGCACGTGCTTTCGCGGCAGGAACGCCCCGTCGACCCCGACCTGCTGCGCCCAGCCATCTGGCAGGAAGCCGAAACCGTCCGCGGCGAAACCCATCTGAGGATTCGCGTGTGGCGCGACCGCGGCTACGAGCTCGGGGCCGCGGCGGCCGCCATGCTGGCCCACGCGGACGTGACCACGCTCGACGACCTCGCCGCCATCGGTCCCGTCGAGGCCTACCGCCGGATGCGCGCGGCCGATGTGAAGGGGCTCGACCTGGAGATGCTCTGGGCGATGGAGGGCGCGCTCACCTATCGCGATCGCCGCGGCGTCGGCACGGACCGTCGCCGTGAACTGCGCGCCGAGCTGGGTGAGGAGCCCGTGGTCACAGCGGCGGCACGTACGAGCCGACCACGTCGCGGACCCACCAGGCCCGGGTTTCGAGCAGTTCCCGCGGTCCGGTGAAGCGGTACTCGTAGAGCAGCGCCCTGACGTGCCGGGGCGGGTCGTCCGGGAACGGGTTGCGGCGCACCAGGCGCAGGGTGTCGCGGTCGTTGCGCAGCAGGCGGCGCAGGAAGCTCTCGAACCACGGTCGCGCGTAAGCGGAGGAGTGAGCGGCGAACCACAGCAGCCAGTCCAGGCGCAGGTGGTACGGGGCGAACTGGCGCGGCATGCGGTGCGGATCGCCGGGCTGGCCCTTGAATTCGTATTCGCGCCACCGGGTATGGCGGGTGAGGACCGCCTCGTCGGTGCCCTCGATGACCACCTCGTAGCGGATGCGGTCGATGACACCGAAAGCGCCGAAGGTGTTGATCAGGTGGAATGGGTTGTAGGACTCGTTCATTCGCTGGCGATGCGACAGCATATTGCGGACCGGCAGGTAGCTGAGCGTCAGCGTGACAGCGGTGAACGCGAACACCAGCACCGTGAACCAGAGCGGAGACTCCGCGAGATCGGCCGGCGTCGACACCGGGAACACCAGCGCCGCTGCGGAATTCGAGATCGCCGACCACGCCAGGACGATGGTCAGCCAGTTGAGCCACGCGAAGTTCCCGGACAGCACCAGCCAGGTCTGGGTGACGATGATGATCGTCGCCGCGATGCTCGCCACCGGCTGCGGCGCGAAAAGCCCGAACGGCACCACCAATTGGGCCACGTGATTGGCCGCCACCTCGACCCGATGCAGCGGCCGGGGCAGATTGTGGAAGAACCAGCTCAGCGGACCGGGCATCGGCTGGGTCTCGTGGTGGTAGTACAGGCAGGTCAGATCCCGCCAGCACCGATCGCCGCGCATCTTGATCAACCCGGCCCCGAATTCCACCCGGAACACCAGCCAGCGCGCCAGCCACAGCACCAGCACCGGCGGCGCGACCCGGTCGTTGCCGAGGAACACGGCCAGGAACCCGGCCTCCAGCAGCAGCGACTCCCAGCCGAACGAGTACCAGACCTGCCCCACGTTCACGATCGACAGGTAGAGGACCCACAGCAGCAGCCACACCACCATGGCCGCCCACAGCGGCAGCAGATCCGCGGCCCCGCACACCAGCGCCGCCGCGACCGCCGCGCCGCCCCAGGCCACGGCCGCGAAGAACCGGTCGGAGTAATAGAGGTGGAAGATGCTCGGCGTCGCCCGGAACGACCGCCGCGCGACCCAGCGCGGTATGGGCAGCATGCCGTGTTCGCCGAGCAGCGCCCGGAACTGCCGAGCGGCCGACACGAAGGCGATCACATAGACGAAGGCCACCCCGCGCGTCAGCACCTGTCGCGCGAGCCAGTATTCCGGTGCGCTGAACCACTCCATCCCGCGCCTCCTGCGCCGGTGTGTCGCCTCAGCTCGGCTACTCCGCTCCTACTGAGAAGCGTAGTCATCCCGCGCGCGCTCCGGCCCGGGTGACCCGGCGGCCGTTGACTCCCCGCCCGTCAACGGCCGCGGCCGCGGCAGCGGTACGGACCCTCGCACCCCTTGCCGCGCCCTCCACGATTCCGTAGTCGGACGGGTCTGTCTGTCGGGTGTTCGACGGACACCCGTGCCCCCGGAAGGGATGGGATGCTGGGCCGAATCCGGTTCGGTACCGTGACCGGGTGCTGCGCGAAGCCGACCCGACCCACGCCGCGGTCGCGCAGGAGGCGACGTGGCTGGCCATCCGGTTCCGGCACGCCGCCTGCCTGCTGCTGACGGTGGTTCACCTGGCGAGTGGGACGGTCGAGCCGGGGCTGGGGCAGGCGGTCACGCTGGGGCTGGCGGTGTGGTCCGCGAGCCGGCTGTGGGGGCGCCGGCTCGGGCCCGGGTGGACCGTGGCCGATATCGCGGTGGTGGCCATCTACCTTCTGGGGACGACCAGTGTGGCCGCGTCCGGGATCGGGACCGGAGACCTCATCGACGTGAAGGTCGTGGCGGCAACGGTGATCTCGGTCGGAATCGCGGAGCGGGTGCGGGTGTCGGCGGCGGTGACCGGTCTCGTACTGCTGCTGCTCTACTACGCCAATCGCGCCACGCCGGGCCTCACCCCCTGGAACTTCCTGTCCGATCTGACCGTCGCCTACCTGCTGGTGGAGTGGCTGCTGGCGGTGGGCGTGCGCCGGGTGGTGCTGGGCGCGGCCACCGTGCACGACCAGACCGTGACCGCCGCCGCCGACGCCCGGATCGCGAGTGAGGTGGCGGCCGCGCGCCGCCGCTACGAACACGAGCAGTGGGCCGTCATGCACGACACCGCCGCGGCCACGCTGCTGATGGTCGGGCAGGGCGCGGCCGGGGATCGGGACCGCGTCGCCCGGCAGGCCGCCCGCGATCTGGCCGTGCTGGACTCGGGGATTCCGTTGCCCGGCGACGACACCCGGGCCGACCTGTCGGTCCTGCTGCGGGAGGTGAGCAACGGCTGTTCGACGCCCCTCACCCTGCGCACCCCGGGCCCGCTGCCTGTGCGCGGCACCCTCGCGTGGACGGTGACGGCCGCAGTCCGGGAGGCGCTCACCAATGTCGATCGCCACGCCCGCGCCTCGACCGTCGACATCAGCGCCGGGCCGGGCGCGCTGGTGATCACCGATGACGGCGCCGGCTTCGACGGTCTGCCCGGCGAGGACCGATACGGCATCCGCCATTCGATCCTCGAGCGCATGCGGGCCGTCGGCGGCGACGCCGAGGTCACCAGCCGCCCCGGCCACGGGACGCGGGTGCGGCTGCACTGGCCGACCACCGAACCCGGTGCCGCCGAGGAGCACTCGTTCGACGCCCCGGCCGCGGGCATCGATCGGCTGGGCCGCAGTTTCGGGTACGGCATCGTCGGCATCGCGGTCGCCGACACCCTGTTGCAGTCCACCCTCACCGAGGCGGCGGCGACGCCCCCGGCGGCGGTCGATGCGGCGCTGGTGGCGGTGAATGTGGGATGCGCGCTGGCCGCGCTGATCCCACGTCGCCGGGAATCGGCGACGCTCGCGCTCATGGCCCTCGCGATCGCGGCCTCGCTGACCCTGATCGCCCTGCTGCCCGCGGATGCCGTCCTGGCGGGCGCGAACTGGTCGATCGGCGCGTCCGGCTGGGCCGTGGTGGCGCTCGGCTTCCGGCTGTCGCCGCGACTGTCACCGACCGCGCTGACCGTCTGGTGGGTGCTGGTGTGCGCGCTGGTCCTGGTCCGGGCGCCGGGCCTGGACAGCCTGCGGGTGCTGGGCTATCACACCGCGGCCATCTTCTTCCTCCAGTTCCTCACCGCCCGCTTCGCCGCGACCCTCGACCGCGTGGCCCGCGACGCCGCCGCCCTGCACCGGGAACGCCTGCGGCACCGCACCGCCGACGCGGTCGGCCACATGACCGAACAGGAATGCCTGCGCCGCTACCGTGAACTGCTGAGCGAATTCACGCCGCTGCTGCGGGGTTTGGCCGACGGCACCCTCGACCCCGCCGAGCCCGCGGTGCGGGCGGCCGCGCGCACCGAGTACGCGCGCCTGCGCCGCCTGTTCACCCAGCAGGACGGCCTGGGCCATCCGCTGCTGGCCGACCTGCGCGGCGGCATCGACGCGGCGGAGCGGCGCGGGGTCGCGGTCACCGTCGAAGCCGAAGCCCGTCCCGAACCGGGCCGCGAGCTGCCGGACCCGGTGCGCGGGCACCTGGTGGCCGCGGCCCGGATCATGCTGGACGCCAGTCGTTCCCGGGCTCGCGTGGTGGTGACCACCGACGCGACCGGCTGCACGGTCAGCGCGCTCGGCGACTGCCCGGCCGATACCGTCGACCGCCTGTCCGCTCTGTCCACCGCGGCCGCCGATCCCACCGGCGCCGTGCACACCGAGGTCGTCGCCGCGGGCGAATTGCTGTGGGCGCGACTGCATCACCGCTTCGAGCTGGAGACCGCCCGATGATCCGCATCGCCATCGTCGACGACCACCCGCTGATCCGCGACGGCGTGCGCGGCTGGTGCGCCGCCGCCGAACCACGCCTCGAGGTGACCGCGGACCACGCCGACCCGGCGGCCTTCCTGGCCGCCACCGGCCCCGATCGCGGCGACCTGGACGCCATCGTCCTGGATCTCCAATTCGACCAGCGCGCACCGGATCTGAACGCGCTGGCCACCATCTGCGCGCGCGGCCACCGCGTGGTCGTCTACTCGCAGCACACCGAACCCCACCTGGTCCGCGACTGCCTGGATCTGGGCGCGGTCACCTACCTGTCGAAAACCGAAGGCCGCGAACACCTGATCGCCGCCCTGCACGCCGCCGCCGAGGTGCGCCCCTACCTCAGCCCGACCATGGCCCGGGCCATGAGCACCGACGGCGACGACCGCCCGAAACTGTCCCAGCGCGAACGCGAGGTCCTGCTCGCCTGGTTCCAGACCGAATCCAAAGCCCTGGTGGCCCACCAGCTCTACATCACGCCGGGCACGGTCAACACCCACCTGGAACGCATCCGCGCCAAGTACGCCGCGGTGGGCCGCTCCGCCCCGACCAAGGCCGCGCTGGTCGCCCGCGCCATCCGCGACGGGCTGATCAGCACCGACGAGCTCTAGTCGCCGGCGTCCTCGTCGAGGTCGACGTCGATCTTGTCGCGGTCGGCCCACTCCAGCAGCGGCGCGAGGTCGAAGACCGCCTCGTCGATGCCGGCGTGCAGATCGCCGAGATCGGCGTAACGGGCGGGAACGGTCTTCATGGTGAAGTCGCCGGGGTGGATGTCGGGAATCTCGTTCCAGCGCACCGGGGTCGAGACCGTCGCCTCGGGGACGCCGCGCACCGAGTAGGCGGCGGCGATGGTGTGGTCGCGCGCGTTCTGGTTGTAGTCGACGAACAGGTGTGCCGGATCGCGGTCCTTGCGCCACCACGCCGTGGTGACGTCGGCGGGCGCGCGGCGCTCCACCTCGCGGGCGAAGGCCAGCGCGGCGCGGCGCACGTCCTGGAAGCCGTACTCGGGCGCGATCCGGACGTAGACGTGTAATCCCTTGCCGCCGGAGGTCTTCGGCCAGCCGACCGCGCCGAGCTCGTCGAGCGCCTCGTGCACCACCCCGGCCACCCGCCGCACGCGCGACCACGGGCAGTCGGGCATGGGGTCCAGGTCGATGCGCCATTCGTCGGGGAGTTCGGTGTCGAAGCGCCGGGAGTTCCAGGGGTGGAACTCGACGGTCGACATCTGCACCGCCCAGATCACGTCGGCGAGTTTCTCCACGCAGAGTTCGTCGGCCGTGCGTCCGTAGCGGGGGAAATAGAGCTGAACGGTGGGGATCCAGTCGGGCGCGCCGCCGGGCAGCCGCTTCTGGTGGACCTTGCCGCCGGGCAGGCCCTTGGGGAAGCGGTGCAGCATGCAGGGCCGGTCGCGCAGCGCGTTGACGATGCCGTCGCCGACGCTGAGGTAGTACCGGACCAGATCCAGTTTGGTGGCTCCGGTCTCGGGGAAGTAGACCCGATCCGGATTGGACACGCGCACCGTGTGTTCGCCGACCGGCAGCTCGATCGCCGGGGCGGCTGACTTGCTGGCCACCCGTCCGACGGTAACCGGCATTCCGGTCAGCCGCGACCGGCTCGCCGCGAACCACCCACCGAACTAGAACAAGTTATAGTTCTCGGCGCTGGGTATTTCCTCACTCGAGAAGGTGGTCGCAACGATGCGGACCTGGGACTCTTCGGCCGATGTGGTGGTCGTCGGATACGGCGGCGCGGGTGTCGCGGCGGCACTGGCCGCGCGGGAGTCCGGGGCGGACGTCCTCGCGCTGGACCGCTACCTGGGCGGCGGGGCGACCGCGTTGTCGGGCGGCATCGTGTACGCGGGCGGCGGAACTTGGGTACAGAAGGCCGCCGGAGTCGAGGACGACGTCGAGAACATGCTCTCCTATCTGCGGGCCGAGGTCGGCGACACGGTGAGCGAGCAGACGCTGCGCCGCTTCTGCGAGGAATCGCCCGCGCTCATCGATTGGCTGACCGGACACGGGGTTCCGTTCGAGGCGTCGCTGTGCCCGTTCAAGACCTCCTACCCCACCGACGACTACTACCTGTACTACTCGGGCAGCGAGAACTCCGGCGGCTTCCGGGATTTGGCGAAGCCGCGGCAGCGCGGGCATCGCGCGCATGGACGCGGGGTGTCGGGCAAGAAGCTGTTCGGGCCGCTGGCCGAGTCGGCCGCGAAGCACGGCGTACGGGTCCAGACCGGTACCAGGGCAACAAGTCTCGTGATCGAGGACGGCCGGGTGGTCGGTATCGAGGCCACCACGATCGCCGGGGCTCCCGAAGCCGTGCGACGGCGGTTCGCGGCGCTGGCCAAGATCTCCGCGAAACCCGGTGTCTACCACCAGGGTCTGCGCAAGGCCGTGCAAGCGCTGCTGGCCCGGATCGAGCGCCGCTACGGTGCGCCCGTGCGCATTCAGGCGCGCTCGGGCGTCATTCTGACCACCGGCGGCTTCATCGCCAATGGAGACATGGTCAAGCGGCACGCCCCCGACTACCCCTGGGCCGAGGGCCTGCCGCTGGGCACCGCCGGTGACGACGGCAGCGGCATCGCCATGGCCCAGGCCGCGGGCGCGGCCACCGATCGCATGAACGTGCTGTCGACCTGGCGGTTCATCGCCCCGCCGAGCGCCTTCTTCGGTGCGATCGCCGTGGATGCCAACGGGCAGCGCATGATCGACGAATCCCGTTACGGCGCGGCATTGGGCGCGGCCATCGCGACCAGTCCCGGGAACAGGGCCTGGCTGCTGGCCGATGCCCGGCTGCTCACCGAGGCACGCCGTCAGCTGCCCGAGCAGTCGGTGTGGTTCCAGCGCATGCAGGCCGAGCGGCTGCTGCGGGTCGGCAGCGTGAACGGCCGGACCGTGGAGGAGGTCGCCGCCCGCGCCGGGATCGAACCGGCGGCGCTGCGCCAGACCGTGGACGCGCACAATCGCGCCATCGAGCAGTCGCTGCCCGATCCGATGGGCAAGCCCGACGATCTGCGCCGCCCGCTGCACTCGGGACCCTTCACGCTGCTGGACATCTCGTTCACAGCGCGGCTCACCTATCCGATGCCGATGCTGACCCTCGGCGGCCTGGTGGTGGACGAGGAGACCGGTGCGGTCCGCACCGAATCCGGCGCGGCGATCCCGGGTCTGTTCGCGGCGGGCCGGGCGGCGGTGGGCGTGTGCTCGAACTCGTACGTGAGCGGTCTGTCGCTGGCCGACTGTGTCTTCTCCGGCCGTCGCGCGGGCACCCACAGCGTGGAGCTCGCCGCCACCCACTGACGGGCACGGGCGGGTCCCGGATATCCCGGGAAACCGCTTACGCTGCGAGAACGCCCGATGACGACACCACCGCCCTGGGCCCCTCACCCTGGGGATCGCGCTTGCTGGGTTCGGCCGCACGCTGCTGGTCGATGGACCCCGGCCGGGGAGATCCGCGCGCCCGCCGGCGACCGCCTCCGGGGTCAGTCGGCCGCGCCGGATTCGAAGGCGCGCAGCAGATCCGCCGCGACACTGACGGCGATGACCGCGGGCTCCTTGCCGGTGATGTCGGCCAGCCCGATCGGAGTCTTGATGCGCGCCAACGCTTCCGGCGGGTGACCGCCCTCAGTGGTGAGCCGCTTGGTGAAGCGCGCCCATTTGGCCGGGGATCCGATCAGCCCGATGGTGCCCAGCCCGTCGGTGCGCAGGGCGGCGTCACAGAGCGCGACGTCCTCCGCGTGGTCGTGGGTCATGATCAGGATGTGCGTACCGGGCGGCAGCTGGCCCAGCACCTCCTCGGGCAGCAATGCGACGTGGTGGGTGTGGATCACGGCGATGGCGTCGTCCAGGGCCGCGAGCCGCCCGGCGGCGAGCATGTCCGGCCGGGTATCGATCAGATGCAGATCCAGTTCGTGGCGGGCCAGGATGCGGGCCAGTTCCAGCCCCACATGGCCGACCCCGAAGATCGCGACGGCCGGGGGTACCGGCAGCGGTTCGAGCAGGACGGTGACCGTGCCGCCGCAACACTGCACGCCGTGCTGGTTGACGACCTTGTCGTTGAGGGCGAAGTCCATCAGCTCGGGTTCCGTGGGCAGGTGGGCGATCAGCTCACGGGCGCGTTCGACGGCGACGGCCTCGACATTGCCGCCGCCGATCGAACCCCAGGTATCGCTCTGCCCCACCACCATTTTCGCGCCCGCGCGGCGGGGCGCGTGGCCGCGCACCGTCGCCACGGTGACCAGCACACCGGGTTCCCGGCGTTCGCGCAGACGCGCGACGGCCGTCACCCAGGTCAGGTCAGGCACCGGCGGGCACACTTTCCTCGGCGGCGAATTCGCCTGTCTCCACGCCGGATTCGCCGAGGCGACGGGCGGCGTCGAGTGCCCAGTACACGGCCTCCGGGGTGGCGGGGGCGGCGAGTTCCACGCTCACGCCCTCCGGCCCGAAGGCGGCGGCCGCCTGCCGCAGCGCCTCGCGCACCGAGAACGCCAGCATGAGCGGCGGCTCCCCCACCGCCTTGGACCCGTACACCACGCCCTCCTCGTGGGCGTGCGCCAGCAGGCTGACATTGAACTCCTCGGGCATCTCCGAGAAGCTCGGCAGCTTGTAGGTGCTGGCGGCCTGGGTCAGCAGCCGGCCGCGGTCGGGTCCGTCGCCGGTGTCCCAGCGGATGTCCTCGAGGGTCAGCCAGCCCGCGCCCTGCACGAAACCGCCCTCGATCTGGCCGATGTCGACGAGCGGGGACAGGCTGTCGCCGACGTCGTGGACGATGTCGACCCGGCGGACCCGGTACGCGCCGGTGAACCCGTCCACCTCCACCTCAGTGGCCGCGGCCCCGTAGGCGAAGTACTTGAACGGCGACCCGTGCATGGTCTCGGCGTCCCAGTGCAGGCCCTCGGTGCGGTAGAAACCGGCCGCCGACAACTGGACCCGCTGCAGGTAGGCGGTGCGCACCAGGTCGTCCCACGGGACCGCCTCGATACCGGCTCCGAGGGCGCGGGCGACGCCGTCGGCGATGCGGACATCGGAGGCGTCGACGCCCAGCCGCGTCGCCGCCACCCGGGTCAGCCGCTCCAGCAGCTGCTCGCAGGCGTTCTTCACCGCCGCGCCGTTGAGGTCGGCGCCGGAACTGGCGGCCGTCGCGGAGGTGTTGGGCACCTTGTCCGTTCGCGTCGGCGCCAGCCGCACCTTGTCCAGCGGGAGGCCCAGCGTGGTGGCGGCCACCTGCAGCATCTTGGTGTGCAGGCCCTGCCCCATCTCGGTGCCGCCGTGGTTGATCAGCACCGACCCGTCCTTGTAGATCAGCACCAGCGCCCCGGCCTGGTTGAAGGCCGTCATGTTGAACGAGATGCCGAACTTGACGCCGGTGACCGCCAGGCCGCGCTTCACGTGCCGATGCGACGCGTTGAAGGCCGCGATCTCCCGTGTGCGGGAGTCGATCTCACCATTGGCCAGCACCTGATCCCAGGTCTCGGTGATGCGCTCGGCGTGCCGCACCTCCTGTCCGTAGGGCGTGGACTGCCCGGGACGATAGAAGTTGCGGCGGCGCAGTTCTCGCGGATCCAGGCCGAGCAGCGGCGCGCACCGCCCGAGCAGGTCCTCCATGACCAGCATGCCCTGCGGGCCGCCGAACCCGCGGAAGGCGGTATTGGACGGCTTGTTGGTCTTGGCGATACGACCGCGGAAGCGCGCGTTGGGAATCGAGTACAGGTTGTCGACGTGGCACAGCGCGCGGGCCAGGACCGGCTGCGACAGGTCCAGGCTCCAGCCGCCGTCCGAGGTCAGCGTGGCGTCGAGGGCCAGCACGCGCCCGTCGGCGTCGAACCCGGCCCGCCAGCGCGCGTGGAAGCCGTGCCGCTTGCCGGACATGGTCAGATCCTGGGTCCGGTTGAGCCGCACCCGGACCGGGCGTCCGGTGAGGGTCGCGCCGAGCGCGGCGATGGCCGCGAAGCCGTGCGGCTGCATCTCCTTGCCGCCGAACCCGCCGCCCATGCGCAGGCATTGGACGGTCACCTCGTGATTGTGCAGCCCGAGCACGTGGGCCACGATCTCCTGGGTCTCGGAGGGATGCTGGGTGCTCGACTGCACGAACACCTGCCCGGCCTCGTCGACCTGCGCCAGGGCGGCGTGGGTTTCGAGGTAGAAGTGTTCCTGATCGGAGAACGTGAGCTCCCCGGAGAAGATGTGCGCCGAGGCGGCGAAACCGGATTCCAAGTCGCCACACCGGACTTCGGGCTGCACGCCCTGGAAGCTCCCGGCAGCCTCGGCCTCCGCGATGGTGATGATCGACGGCAGCGGTTCGACGTCGACCTCCACCGCGGCAGCCCCCAGCCGCGCGGCCTCCAAGGACTCCCCCAGCACCCAGCACACGGCGTGCCCGTGGAAGCAGACCTCGTCGGGGAACAGGGGTTCGTCGTGCTTGACGCCCGCGTCGTTGACGCCGGGCACGTCGGCGGCGGTGAGCACCCGCACCACACCGGGCACCCGCAGCGCGGGCTCGGTGCGCAGGGCGGTGATCCGCGCGTGCGCGTGCGGGACCTGCACCGGGTACGCGTGCAGCACGTCCTTGGTGCGGTACACCAGGTCGTCGGTGTAGAGCGCGGTCCCGGTGACGTGCAGCGCGGCGCTCTCGTGCGGCAGCGCGAGCCCCACCACTGGGTTGTCCGGTCGTTGCGACAGGTGACTCATGACAGCACCCCCTCGGTGGTGTCGGCGAACAGTTTTCGCAGGCTCTCGCCCAGCATGGCGCTGCGATATCGCGCGCTGGCGCGGTGATCGTCGAGCGGTGTGCCTTCACCGCGCAGGATGTCCGCGGCCGCGGCGATAGCGGCCTCCGTCCAGGGGAGCCCTTCGAGGGCCGCCTCGGTCGCGTAGGCGCGCACGGGTGTCTCGGCCACGCCGCCCAGCCCGATGCGGGCCCGGCGCACCACACCGTCGTCGATATCGAGCGCGAAAGCCACTGCCACACTGGAGATATCGTCGAACCGGCGCTTGGCGATCTTGTGGAAGGCGGCCACCGGCGCGAGCGGCAGCGGAACACGCACGGAACGGATGAGCTCCCCGGGCCGCCGCACGGAACTCCGGTAGCCGGTGAAGTAGTCGGCCAGCGCGACCTCCCGCTCCCCCTCGGCATCCGCGAGCACCACCGAGGCTTCCAGGGCCAGCAGGACCGGCGGCGCGTCGCCGATCGGCGATCCGGTGCCGAGGTTGCCGCCCAGGGTGGCGGCGTTGCGGATGAGACGAGACGCGAACTGCGGGAACAACTCCGACAGCAGCGGCACCCGCCCGGCGAGCCCGCGTTCGAGTTCGGTGAGGGTCAGCGCCGCGCCGAGCTCGATCCGGTCCGCGCCGATCACCAGCTCCCGCAGTTCGGGGAGCCGGTCGACGGCCAGCGTGTAATCCGCCCGCCGCCCACGGATATTCGCCTCCACCCCCAGGTCGGTATTGCCCGCGAGCACGGTGGCGTCCGGGTGGTCGCGCAGCAGCCGCAGCGCCTGGGCCAGGGACGCGGGCCGCACGAATCGCCGCCCATCGGAACTGAAGTCGGTCGCCGCCGGTTCCGGCGCGCCGGCTTCCCGCCGCCGGGCCAGGGCGTCATCGCCGGCCGGTGCGCCGACCGCGTAGGCGGCGTCGCGGATCGGCCGGTAGCCGGTGCAGCGGCACAGGTTCCCGCTCAGCGCGTGCAGATCGAAGCCATTGGGCCCGGACTCGCCGTGCGCGCACACCTCGCCGGTGGCCGTCCGATCCGGCCGGTAGTACTCGGCGGCCATGCTGCACACGAATCCCGGTGTGCAGTAACCGCATTGCGAGCCGCCGCGCACCGCCAGCTCCCGCTGCACCGGATGCGGCGCGGCCGCGGTGCCCAGCCCCTCCGCGGTGACGACCTCCTGCCCCTCCAGCGCGACGGCCGGGGTCAGGCAGGCGTTGACCGCCACCCATTCGGTCGGCTCGATCCGGCCCGGCCGGGCCACCAGGACCGAGCACGCGCCGCATTCACCCTCCGCACAGCCTTCCTTGCATCCGGTGAGTCCGTGCTCCCGGAGAAAGTCCAGCAGGGTGGTGTGCGTCGCCGCGGGAGAAATCGGTGTCGATTTTCCGTTCACCGTCATGAAAATTGCCATTGCCGGCCGCTTTCGTCGTGGAGTGCACTATCCAGTGTCGGCGGATCAATTCCGCTCGTCGAGAAAGACGGCTCAGCAGCCGTGGGCGACGCGCCCGGGCACCCACACCGTGCGATGAGCCAGGCGACGCAGATCGGAGTTGGTGGACATCCGCTCGCCTCCTGTCTGTGACCACGGGTTATGTGGCCTGAACCTACGTCCGGCGGGATATTCGGTCAACACGGGACGCCACTGATCGTGTGATTCTGTAGGAAAATACGAAGGCGGCCGGGAGCCACGCCGAACCGGCTGGACAATCGAACAATCCGCTGCGGACCCGGTATTTCCTGCGCCATCATTCGGTTCGTGGTCACGGCCTCCCCCGGCCGGTGATCCACGTGTTCCAGGAGGCTTGTCATGCAAATGCGCTTTCTCGCAAAAGTGCGCCCCTCCCGTAAATCCGAAATCGATGCCGCCACCGGACTCGTCAAGGCCCGTCACCCGGTCGACGAGATACCACCGCCACCCAAGCTGTTCCTGCTGGGCCTGCAACATCTGGCGATCATGTACGCGGGCGCGGTCGCGGTGCCGCTGCTCGTCGGCGGGGCGCTGAAGCTGCCCGCCCACACCATCGCCCTGCTGGTCAACGCCGATCTGCTCGTCTCGGGCATCGTCACCATCATTCAGGCGGTCGGTATCGGCCGCATCCTGGGTGTGCGGCTGCCGGTGGTCGCGGGCGCGACCTTCACCGTGGTCTCGCCCATGATCCTGATCGCGCAGGAGTTCGGCGGCGGCGAGGCCGGGCTGCCGACCGTGTACGGCGCGATCCTGGTGTCGGGCGTGTTCGGTTTGATCATCGCCCGCTTCTTCGCCATGGTGGTGCGCTTCTTTCCGCCGCTGGTGTCGGGCTGTGTGATCTGCGTGATCGGGTTGTCGCTGATCGGCGCGGATGCCGGGCTGATCGCCGGGGACGACCCGAAAGCCGCCGACTACGGCCAGATCTCGCACATCGCGCTGGCCGGGCTGGTGATCGCGCTGATCGTGGTGATCCACCGGTTCGGCCGCGGTCTGATCAGTCAGCTGGCGGTGCTGCTCAGTGTCGCGATCGGCACGCTGGTCGCGGTGCCCATGCATCTGGTGGACATGTCCGGGGTGGGGTCGGCGGGCTGGTTCGCCGTGTCCCGGCCGTTCATCTTCGGCGCGCCCGAGTTCCACCTGGGCGCGATCATCTCCATGTGCGTGGTCATGCTGGTGACCTTCACCGAGTCCACCGCCGATATGGTCGCCGTCGCCGAGATGGTCGACAAGCAGCTCGAACCGCCCGATCTGGCGCGCGGCCTGGCCGCCGACGGCTTCTCCGCGGTGCTGGCCGGCTTCATGAACTCCTTTCCCGACACCGCCTTCGCCGAGAACGTCGGCCTGGTCGGCCTGACCGGGGTGCGCAGCCGCTGGGTGGTGGCGGCCTGCGGCGGCATGCTGGTCGCGCTGGGCCTGGTGCCGAAGGTGGGCAGCGTGGTCGCGGCCCTGCCGGGTCCGGTGATCGGCGGGGCGGCCACCGTCATGTTCGCCATGGTCACCGCGGTCGGTCTGCGCATTCTGCACAAGGTCCAGTTCGAGGGGACCAGCAATATGCTCATCATCGCGGTCACCCTGTCGGTGGCGCTGCTGCCCGCGGTCGCCCCGAACATCTACAAGCAGTTCCCCACCGACTTCCAGATGATCGCGGGCAGCCCGATCACCTCGGCGGTGATCGTGGTCTTCGTGCTGAACCTGGTCTTCAACCACTGGGGCGCGGGGAAACGACAGCGTTCGCCGGGTGGGACCGTCGTGTGACGAAACCATCAAACCCTGCCGGTAGGGTTCAGGCCATCCGGGAGGGGGTATCGAACATCTGAGGTGGGTTGGGTGTTGATCGGTGCTGAAACAGAAGACGGTGCGGTCGAGTCGAAAGACCAAGCGGTGGCGAGTGATTCCGGTGCGCCACCGCGGCCGTGGAATCGGACGACGGCGTGGGTGCTGGCCTGTGGCGCGGCGCTGTCCCTGGCCCTGATCTTCACCACCGTCGACCCCTGGCTGGACCAGGTGGGCTTCCTGGCCGGCGGTTTCGATGTGCACGTCTATCGCGACGGCGCCTGGAAGATCTACAACGGGCATCCTCTCTACACCGAGACCACCCATCGCGGGCTGTCCTTCACCTACACCCCGTTCTCCACCCTGAGTTTCCTGCCGATGCTGGCCATCCCGTGGGCGTACGTCACGAATACCTGGCTGGCACTGAACATTGGCGTGCTCTACGCGTGCGTCCTGTTGTGCTGGCGGGTGCTCGGCTTCCGCCTGACCTGGCAGCTGGCCGGGCTGAGCGCGCTGCTCACGGCCACCTGCATGTTCCTGGAGCCGGTGCGCACCACCCTCTACTACGGCCAGATCAACCTGGTGCTGATGGCCTTGATCCTGTGGGACTTCTCGCGCCCGCCGAACAGCCGGATACGCGGTGTCGGGGTCGGGCTGGCCGCCGGGATCAAGTTGGTGCCGCTGTATTTCGTGGCGCAGTTCGTGGTGCTGCGGCAGTGGGCGGCGGCGGTGATGGCCGCGGCGACCTTCGTCTTCACGATCGGGCTCGCCGGGGCGGTGCTGCCCTCGGATTCCCGGCAGTACTGGACCCGCACCTTCTTCCAGTCCGACCGGATCGCCCCGGATACCCAGCCCGCCAACCAGTCCCTGCGCGGCACGATCGCGCACCTCACGGGTGGCCAAGTGCCGCAATGGCTGTGGCTGCTGCTGGCCGCGCCGGTGGCGGTCGGCGGGCTGCTGCTCGCGGCGGAACTCTATGGGCGCGGCGAGAAGCTGCTGACCGTCACGCTCGCGGGCCTGACCTCGTGCGTGGTGTCGCCGTTCTCCTGGAATCACCACTGGGTGTGGTTCCTGCCGCTGTTCGTCTACCTGGTGCATCGGGCGGTGTCGGACCCGCGCTGGTGGGCGGCGGCCGGCGCCGTCTATGTGGCGACCGGCGCGTGGGCCTACCACTGGACCGACACCTGGGTGGTGGTCGGCTGGTTCCTGTTCCCGCCGTCGTGGCCGATCTCCCCGATCCTGTTGAACTGTTACGTCGTCGTGTACGCGGTGATCGCGGGATGCCTGATCGCGTCCGTGCGGCGCGCCCGTGACACCCATTAAGCAACCGACCGGTCGGCAAACCGGCCGCATCCGTTACGCAAGAGTGCCCGGACCTATATCCGAAACAGGCCGTGAGTGGGAATCCCTCTCCCGCATACCCTTCGCGGAAGCGATGACAGAGGAGGACGCCATGACCGAGCCGATGTGCATCGATTGCTGGCGGCGTGACAACCTCAGCTTCACCCAGCGGCTGGACCCCGCCTACATCAAGCCGGGCCCGAAATACCGCTGCGCGCTGCACCGCGCCCAGTACGAGGCGGACCTCCCGCACCCGGACCACACCGAGCGCACCGACCGCGCGGCCTGACGACGCACCTCGAGCATGCGCAGATCAGGCCGCCGGGGACCGGCGATTACCTGTCGACGGCGACGGTCACGCTCTGCCAGCCGTCCAGGTCCGTGATGCGGGCCTCCAACGCGGCGCGCATATCCGTGGCGCCGGAGGCGCCGAGGGCCAGGCGCAGCGGAGGATTCGGGCTGTCGACCGCGGTCCGGATGCCCGCGGCGATCCGCGCCGCGGAGGAGAACGCGGATTCCGGCAACTCTCCGATGCCTTTCCGAACCTCGCGGACGGTCTGGTCGTAGTCGGCCAGGCCGTCCGCGACATCGAGGTTGGCCAGGAAGGGTGTCGCGGTCAGCCCGGGCTGGACGATCGTGACCGTGATGCCGAGCGGTGCGACCTCGGCCACCAGCGCCTCCGACAATCCCTCGACCGCGTGCTTGGTCGCGGCCAGCAGCCCCACACCCGGATGGGCGGACTGCCCGTAGATGGACGAGCCCTGCAGGATGTGCCCCGATCGCTGTGCGCGCAGCACCGGCAGCGTCGCGCGAAGCACATTGAGCACCCCGAAGACGTTGGTGTCGAACACGGCTCGGATCTGCGCGTCGGAGGCCTCCTCGACAGCTCCGAACAGTCCGTAGCCGGCGTTGTTGGCCACCACGTCGATACGGCCGAACCGTGCGAGCGTGCGCTCCACCGCCGCCCGCACAGCCTGCTCGTCCCGCACGTCCGCCGCGATGAGAAGCAATCGCTCGCCGTGCGTTTCGGCCAATTCATCCAGGGCGGCGGTGTCACGGGCGAGCGCCGAGACGACGTCGCCGTTCTCGAGCGCCTGCAGCGTCAGTTCGCGGCCGATGCCGGATGTCGCGCCGGTGATGAGCCAGGTTCGGGGGTGGGTCTGCCTATTCGTCATGTTGCGACCGTAACGAGTTAGAGCACAACAAGTCAATCCGCTTTCCACACCAGGTTGCCCGTTAGACGGATTAGTGCCTCTTCCTCCTGAGGTAGGGTGAGAGCATGAGCAGTGCGGCAGCCGGATCTCCCAAACTCAGTCCGCGCACCGTCACACCGGCGGTGGAGACCGTGCTGACGTTCGTGAACACGCGCGCTGACGGGTCCGGCCGGCGGGAATTGTTCGGGGACGGAGACTCGTTCGCGGCGTGGCTGGCGGAGTACGACGAGTTCGGCGGTGACACCGTGGCGACCGATGCCGATGCCGCGACCGCGCGCGAACTGCGCGATGCCCTGGTGACCGTCCTGCTCGCGCACTCGGGTGATGAGGAGAGCCTGGGTGAGCCGCTGCGACATGCCGAGCGGCACCTGCGGCGCGCGGGCTCGCTCTACCCGCTGGCGACGGTGGTGACGGCCGGCGGTGTCGAACTGGCATCGCCGCAGGCGGGGGTGGAGGGGGTGTTCGGAACCGTCCTGGCCGCGGTGACGACCTTCGCCCAGAGCAGCGACTGGGGGCGCATCAAGGCGTGCCGGAACCCCCCGTGCCACTTCGGTTTCTTCGACCGCACCCGCAATGGAGCAGGGCTGTACTGCAGTCCCGGCTGCGGCTCCCAGGTGTCCATGCGCAACTATCGCCGGCGGCAGCGGCACGAGAGTCAGGAACCGCCCCGGGCGTGAGGACTCGCCGCCGCAGCGGCGTCCCGGCGGCCACCACACCGTGCGACGCGCCAGCTCGGGGAAACCCCGGATAGCCCTGGCGGCCAAGTTTCGACACACTGGTAGCCGTGAATCGTCTATCGCCCGAACGGGTCTGCGCCCACCGCGGAGGCCACCGGTGACCGCCCTCGCGCGCGGCGAGAACCGGCCCGCGCCCGCCGACCGGATGACGGTCACCGTGACCTGTTCCGTCGCAGTGGATGTGTCCGCGCTGCTGCTGGGCGCGGACGGACGGGTCAGATCCGACGGTGACTTCATCTTCTTCAACCAGCCGGTGGGTCCCGGCGTGGTGTACCGGCACGGGCGCGGCGCGGGCGACATGGTCGACGTGATCACCGCCGCGCTGCCCGCCGACGTGGACAAGATCGCCATCACCGCCAGCCTCGACGGCAGCGGCCCCGCCACCTTCGCCGGGGCGGCGGGCTCGCTGACCGCCACCATCGGATCCGACGCGGGCACACTGACATTCCCCATGAACGGCCTGACCAGCGAGGTCGCCGTGGTGTGCGTCGAGATCTACCGGCGCGGGGACGGCTGGAAGGTGCGCGCCGTCGGCCAGGGGTACGACGACGGGCTCGCGGGTCTCGCCGCGGCCTTCGGCGTCAATATCGACGACGAACCGGAACCCGCACAGGCTCCCCCGCCGACCAGTTTCGCGGCGCCGCCCCAGGCCGCGGGCTACCTGCCGACGCAGCCCAACCCGGCGCCGCAGCAGATGCCGCCGCCCACCATGCCCGCGCAGCCCCACCAGCAGCCGGTGCCCGCCCCGTCCTATCAGCAGCCGGCGCCGCCGCAGCCCTACCAGCAGCCGGTGCCACCGCCTCCGCAGCCGATGCCCGCTGCCCCGCAGTCCTTCTCACCGCCCGCGTATCCGCCCGCGGCCCCTGTTCCGAATACACCCGCATCACAAGGAGTTCCGCCCGTGCAGAGCGAGCTGTTCAATCCGCAACACGCCGAGGTCAGCGGTTTCGGCATCCAGAAGCAGGGCGGCAAGATGATTCGCGTCGCGGTGGACGGGGAGACGCTGGCGCGGGCCGGGTCGATGGTGGCCTATCAGGGTGATCTGCGTTTCAAGGCGCTCGGGTCCGGCGGGATCGGGCGGGCCATCCAGCAGCGGCTGACCGGTGAGGGCGTGCCGCTCATGCAGGTGCAGGGGCGCGGGGATCTGTTCCTGGCCAATGCCGCCGCCGATGTGCACGTCGTGGATCTGGACGGCACCGACGGGCTGACCATCAACGGCGCGAACGTGCTGGCCTTCGATTCCTCGCTGTCCTACAACATCCAGCGGGTGCAGGGCGCGGCCGGTTTCGCCAGCAATGCCGGGTTCTTCAACTGCGTGTTCTCCGGCCGCGGCCGGATCGCCATCACCACGCACGGTCAGCCGGTGGTGCTGAATGTCGATCAGCCGACCTATGCCGACCCGCAGGCGGCGGTGGCCTGGTCGTCGAGTCTGCAGACCGGGATCAAGCGCAACGACTCCATGGGTTTCGCCCGCTTGATCGGTCGCAGCACCGGTGAGGGCCTCACGCTCTCGTTCTCGGGTCGCGGTTTCGTGATCGTGCAGCCGTCGGAGCTGCCGCCGGGCGGATTCATCGGCGGGACCGGCGGCGGGCAGGAAGCCGGACAGCAGGGTGGCCTGCTCGGCGGTCTGCTGGGGTAGCGTCGGGGGCAGTCTCGTTCCGAGGGAGGGCTCGTGCGCACACTGACCCGGCTACTGCTGATGCTGGTCACGCTGGTTTCGGCGTTGGCGCTGCCGCCGTCGCAGGCCCTGGCCGCGCCGGCCGAACCAGCTCTGGCCGCTCCGTCCGAACCCGCTCTGGACGAGTCCACCTCCCGGCAGCTGGACGAGCTACTCGCGCTGCGCAACTCGATCCCGGGCGCCCGGACCGACGCGATCGCGCAACTGTCCGGCCGCTTCCTCGGCACCCCTTACGGGGCGAACATGCTGATCGGCTCGGCCACCCGGGCCGAGCAGCTGGTGGTCGACTTCCGGCGGGTCGACTGCTTCACCTATCTCGATTACGTGGACGCGCTGAGCCGTTCGGCCGACCGCGCCCAGTTCGTGCAGAACCTGGTGGCCACCCGCTACGCGGATTCGCGGGTGGAATTCGCCAGCCGCAAGCATTTCTTCACCGATTGGGCGGCGGTGAACCGCGTCGCCGCCACCGATATCACGCGCGGCCTCACACCCGCCGCGGTCACCGTGACCAAGCATCTGAACGCGAAAGCCGATGGCGGCAACTATCTTCCCGGCCTGCCGGTGGTGGACCGTGACATCACCTATGTTCCGGCCGCGGCGGTCGACAATACGGTGATCGGCAATCTGCGCACCGGCGATTTCCTGGGCGCGTACACCGATGCCGCGGGCCTGGACGTCACCCACGTGGGTATTTTCATCGACACCCCGAATGGGCCGATGTTCCGCAACGCGTCCTCGCTGGCCGCGAACGAGCAGGTCGTCGACACTCCGCTGACCCAGTATCTGACGACGGTCCCGGGCCTGGTGGTGCTGCGCCCCCGCTGAATCGGGTGGCGCCCGATTCAGTGGGTGCAGGGGCAGACGGCGCCCCTCAATTCGCCGTCTGCTGAATCGAAATTGGTGCTGAGAGAGCAATTTTCGGGACGAATGATCGGTATCTCTCGAATCTAACGCGGCGGCCGCCCGAATGTGATTCGTTTGAACAGGAAATCGACAGGACCGAACACCCGCGCACCGTCCCGCGATCGGTCATTCTGAGCTGATGGGTGTGGCGTGATGGCTGACGCGGCAACGGGTCTGGCGAGCGGGCGGCGCGGCCTGGAACTGCGCGGCCGCGTGGTAACCCGCGCGGGCGTGCTCGAGGACGGCGTGATCACCGTGCGGGGTGAGCGGGTGGCCGCGGTCCGGCCGGCCACCGAATGGGCCACCACGCACCGGGAATTGCCGCCGGTCTACGCGGGCACGGTGGTGCCGGGTCTGGTGGACATCCACACGCACGGCGGTTTCGGGTATCGCTTCGACACCGAGGACGCGGCCGAGGCCGAGGAGGCCGCGGCGTTCCACCATCGGCGCGGCTCGACCAGTGTGCTCGCCAGCATCGTGACCGCCGCTCCCGACACCATGGTGGCGCAGGCGGCCATGCTGCGCCGGCTCGCCGCGGACGGCGTGATCGCGGGCGTTCACATCGAGGGCCCGTTTCTGTCGCGGACCCGCTGCGGCGCACACGATCTCGGCTATCTTACCGATCCGGACCCGGAGCTCATCGACCGTCTCCTGCATGCCGCCGACGGTCAGCTGCGGGTCATGACCCTGGCCCCCGAACGTCCCGGATTCGACACCGCCGCCAAACAATTGGCCGACAGCGGCGTGGTGGTGGCGGTCGGGCACAGTGATTCGAGTTTCGCCCGCTTCCGGGCGGCGCTGAGCCCGCAGGGCTGCGGCACCCTGGTCACCCATCTCGCCAACGGCATGCCGCCGCTGCATCACCGCGCGCCCGGCCCGGTAGCGGCGGGCCTGGTGGCGGCGGCTCAGCGGCAGGCGTTCGTGGAGGTGATCGGTGACGGCGTGCACGTCGACCCCGGTTTCGGCGCACTCGTTTTCGCCACCGCCCCCGACCGGGTGGTGCTGGTCACCGATGCCACCCAGGCCGCGGGCATGCCCGACGGCCAGTACCGGCTGGGACCGCGCCCGGTCACCGTCACCGACGGGGTGGCCCGGGTGCCGGGCGGTTCGCTGGCGGGCGGCACCGCGACGCTGCTGCACTGCCTGCGCTGGGCGGTCCGCGACTGCGGCATCCCGCTCCGCGACGCGGTCGCCGCCGTCACCTCGACCCCCGCGGACGCGGCGGGCCTCGACGACGTCGGCGACCTGCGCCCCGGCATGTACGCCGACGCCGTGGTGCTCGACGACCAGCTGGGCCTGCGCCGGGTGCTGCGGCACGGACGCTGGCTGGCCTGACCGGCCTCAGGCCCCGGCGGTGAACTCCCGCAGGGTGATCGGCGGCCGCCCGGTGAAGCGCTCGATGGATTCGGTAACGCGGAACAGCTCGTGCCCGGAGCCGATGGCCGCGAACATGGTCCACAGATGGGTCAGGTGTTCCACGGCCACGTCGTCGCGGTACACCGTCATGGCCCATGCGGACCATTCGGCCGGATCCACGTTCCGGTAAGGGACGCCGAGTACTTCGGCGGCCTCGCCGACGGTCATGATCTCCCCGGCCAGCCACAGCACCGGATCCACCGGGCCCTCGGTGCGCAGCACCCCGGCCCCGACGCCCGCCACGTCCGCGCCCGCGATGAGCGGCAGCACGGTGTCGGGCGAGCCGAGCGGCAGCGCCAGTTCACCCCGGTCTCCGATGGCCACCCGCAGGTTCTCGAAGAACACCGCGGCCCGCAGGTGCACCGCGCCGATCCCGGCATGGTCGAGGACCTGTTCGGCCACCCAGTGCCGCCGCATGTGCGGGGTGCCCGCCTGCGGATCGGAGCCGAGCTGGGAGGTGGCGACCACCCGCTCCAGCCCGGCCTGCTTCCCGACGGCCGCGAGAACCGCGGTGGCGTCGAGCATTCCGGCGGTCACGGGGTAGGTGAAGTACGCCCGGCGCACGCCCTGGAGAGCGGGTGTCACGGCGCTGATCTCGCGCAGATCGCCCGTGACCACCTCCGCGCCCAGGTCCTTCAGCTCGGCCGCGCGGCCGTCGTCGCGGTGCACGAAGGCGCGCACCGGCAGGCCCGCGCGTACCAGGGTCTCGGCGACGCGACGGCCGGTGCCGCCCTGACTGCCTCCGGCCGCGCCGGTGACGAGAATCGGTTCCATGGTCGTGCTCCTCACGCTTGTTCCGGCAACCGGAGTTCGAAGGCCCCGCGCGCGGCGAGATCCCGCAGGAAGCCGGCGGCCTCGAAAGCCTCGGCGGGACTGGCGACTCCGCTCTTGACGGCGCCCTCGGTGAGCCGCACCGCCGCCTCCACCGAGGCCAGCGCGGCCGCCGACCACAGGTCCCGCCCGGTCAGGGTCCCGGACGCCGAGCCATTGGACGCGAGCACCTGGGCGGCGATCATGAATCGGCTGTCGGCGCGGGCGGCCGGATCGACCTGCTCGCTGGCGAAGGCCTGATCCTCGGCGAAGGTGTGCGCGGTCAGTTGCGCCTCAACCGCTTTCGTGCGGGTGTGCCGGGGCACGGTGACGGCCTCGGGGAACGGCACCGGCGCGATCATGGGCCGCGGCCCCACCGGTGGCGGGAACGCGAAGATCGCCTGCCGCGGTTCCACGAATCCGTATCGAGGCTGCCGGTCCTCGTAGCCGATGCGGTCGGTGTCGGCGAACAGCAGTCGCGCGGTCTCCACCGCGCCGTGGGTCATCATCCAGTTGGTGACGTGGTAGGCCACGGTGATCCGGTCGATGCCCGATGCCGAGCGCGCGACGGCCCCGGCGAGCAGATCACCCAGTCCCCCATAGAAACTCACGCTCGGCAGCATGGTGATCCCGGCCCGCTGGGCGGGTTCGGTGAAGTCGTCGAACAGCCGCTTCACGTGGTGCACCTCCACCGCGTGATCGACGTAGTGGCAGCCTCCCTCGACGGCGGCGTTGGCCACGGGCAATCCGGTGGCGGCGAAGGGCCCCGCGCAGTGGATGATCACGTCGGCGGCCTCGGCCAGCGCCCGCAGCGCCGCCGGGTCGTCGAGCGCGGCGGGCATGACCCGCGAATGCCCCAGGGCGGCCAGGGCTTCCGGATCGCGCCCGGACACCACGACGTCCTTCCCCCGTGCGATGAGATCGGCGGCGACGAGGCGGCCGGTGTGACCGGTGGCCCCGTAGATGGCGAATACGGTCATGAAAGATCAACTCTTTTGACTCGATGAATGATTCGAACGTCCGTTCAGAGATATAGACCTCGCGACCGACCGAAATTCATCGCTCACGCCGAGGAGCCCGCATGGATCAGCGGGTGAGTCCGAGCAACGCCGCCATGAGACCGAGGTCGGGACCGAAATCTTCGACGCGTCCGGTTCGACACCCGTCGGAGCGCATCTGGATCCGTTCGCAGAACAGGCTGACTGCTTCACCGGAGAGAGCCGTACCGAGAAGGGCGTGGACGCGGACGAATCCCTGTTCTCGGTTCACGGCCCGGTCGAGATTCTGCATGAGCAGTGGTGTGACATCGGCGACCTCGACCACGCCGGCGGCGTTGGCGCGCAGCTGGTTGGTGACTGCGGTAAGGCTCGTGAGGGCGCCCGCGAGTTGGTCCTGGTACTGGCTGAATGCTCCGCTGATGTTTGTGAGCATGCCGTTGAGCTGGTCGAGGGTGGCTCGGAGCCCCGGGGCCTGCTCGGCCAGCAGAGTCGACAGCTGAGTCATCCGGTCGCTGAATTGGCGCACGGTCTGGTCGTTGTCGGCCAGCATCGAGGCCAGCTCGTTGAGTTTGACGATGATGCCGGCAATGGCGGCCCCATTGTCGGTTCCGGTCTTCAGAGCCCCTGACAGCGCTGTGAGGGTGTTTTTGAGCTTTTCGCCCTGTCCCTCGAGTAGTGGGTAGAGGACTCGTCCCGACAGCGGTCCGACATCGTTGCCGTCCTTGGGCGCCAGCGCGGCTGCGAACTGATCGATTGTTTTGATCATGGTGTCGAGCTCGACGGGTGTTCGTGTCTGCTGGGTTGTCAGATGCGCGTGGCTGGCCAGTGTGGGGCCGCCGGAGTAGCGGGGGGTCAGCTCGATGTGCCGGTCGGTGATGATGGATGGTGAAATTATGACTGCCACAACATGTTCGGGGATCTGCACGGTGGCGTCGACGGCGAGGTGCACCTCGTTGTACTCGCCGCGCGGGATGATCTTCTCAACGGTCCCGATCTCGAGGCCGAGGACGGTGACGGGATTGCCCTCGAAGATCCCCGCGGTGTTGCGGAAGTCGGCGGTGATGCTGGCCGAGGGCCGGATCGGGTTGTGCGGTGCCGAGCATCCGCCGCACAGCAGGACCGCGGCCCCCAGTGTGGCAATGAGCCCGGTGCGTGTCAGTGCCATCAGGCGAGTGCTTCCTGGCTGGGGTCGATGAGGATCTTTCCTTCGACTCGGCCGGCGGCGAGATCGTCGAGCGAAGCGGACAGGTGGTCGAGTCCGACCGGGGCCCGGGAGAACTCGCCGCCCAGCGGGCTGTCGGCGAGGATGCGCAACGCGGCGGGCAGGTCGGTGTCACAGACGTGGGCCAGGGTCGTCTCCAGCGTGATCTCACGAAAGACCATCGCGTGAATGTCGATCTCGGGACTGCCTTTCGGAATTCCGACGGCCTGAACCCGACCGCCGTCGGTGACCAGCTCGAGCGCACGAGCCAGTTGCCCGGCCGCTCCGCTCGCCTCGATGACGACATCGGGTTTGCGGCCGCCGAGAGCATCGCGGACATCGTCGACGAGGCTTCGCGACGGAGACAGGCAGCGGGCGGCGCCGAGTCTCGCCGCACGATCGAGCCGGCCACCCGGGAAGTCGATGACGGTGATGTCGAAGTCGCCGAGGTGGCTCAGGCCGGCGAGCACGAACGATCCGATCGCGCCGGCGCCGATGACCACGACGCTGTCCCCGTCCCGAGCCCCGGCCCGCCGGGCAGCGTGGATGCCGACCGCGAGCGGTTGAGCCAGGCCGGCGTGATCGAGCGGCAATCCGGCGGGCAACGGACACAGCGTCATCGAGGGAACCGAGACGAACTCGGCCATGCCGCCGTTGAGGTTGAGCCCCAGGGTCTTGTACCGCACGCACTGGTTGGTTCGGCCTTCTCGGCAGCGCCGGCACGTCCCACACCACACACCGGCCCCGCTGGCGACCAGATCACCCACGGCGAGACCGGAATCCGGGTCGGCGGTGACGATCTCACCGACGAACTCGTGTCCGGGAATGATCGGCCCGAGATGCCGGCTGTGCGAGTGACGCCGCTCGACCGGGAAGACCTTGGGACCGTTGATCCATTCCGAGGCGTCGGTGCCGCAGATCCCCGACCGCAACACCCGGACAAGCGTTTCACCGGCGGCGGGAGTCGGGACGGCGACTTCTTCGAGCCGAATGTCGCGCGCACCGTGGTAGACCGCGGCCTTCATCGTGGGTGGCACGGGGCCTCACTTTCGATATGTCGGAGTGGATGTCACGCGGTGACGGATGCGTCGCTGTGCGGATCGGCCGTCGTCGCGTGGCCGGGGTTTTCGTTGATCCGGGGCAGCGCGGTGGCCACCAGCGCGGCGAGGGCGAAGAAGCTCGCGCACACGATCAGCCCGCCGCTGAATCCGATGGACTTGGCCAGGCCGGCGAGGGCGAACGGAGCCAGAGCCGAGACACCGCGTCCGACGTTGAAACAGAATCCGGCGCCGGTGGCCCGCGATCTCGTGGGAAAGAGTTCGCCGAGGTAGGAGCCGAACAGTCCGAAGAAGGCGGTGAACACGCCGAAGAGGGGCCCGACCCACAGCAGGGCGCTCTGCTGGGTGGTGACCGCGTAGATCGGCAGGGTGACCGCTACCCCCACGAGCGTGATGATGATCGTCCGGCGGCGGCCGATATGGTCGGCGAGGAATCCGAAACCGTTGTAGCCCAGGAACATTCCTACATTGAGGATCGTCACCAGGATCGCGACCGTGCTCGACGGCAGATGCCGTTCGCTGGTGAGATAGGTGGGCAGCCAGGTCGTGGCGCCCCAGTAGCCGGTCAGAGCGAGGGCGGCCATGAGGGTGCCGAGCAAGGTGGTGCGCAGCAACGATCCGCTGAGAACCTCCCGGACCGAGACGACATCCTGTGCGCCGGTGGCCTTTTGCGCTGACCAGGTCTCCGACTCGCGGAAGAAGGCGACCACCACGGCGACCGGAACCACCACGGCGACCCCGGCGACCAGGAACATCGTTCGCCAGTCCGGCAGGAACCATCCGGAGACGGTGGCGGCGATCGCGCCGCCCGCGGGGAAGGCGCTGATCACGAACGCGGCGGCACGGCCACGGCTTTCCACGGGCCAGGTTTCGACGACGTAGGCCGACACCACGCTCCACACGGCTCCGAGCCCGATGCCGGCGAGAAAACGGAGCAGTAGCAACGTTTCGAACCCCGGTGCGGCGGCGAGCGCGGCGGTGAAGACACCGAAGGTGATCAGTGCGGCGAGCAGGGCCTTCTTGCGTCCGAAGTTGTCGGCGACGTATCCGCCCAGGACGCTGCTGACCCCGATGCCGATCAGCGTGGCCGTGGCTAGCAGTCCGCCCTGGGTGATCGACAGGCCCAGGTCCTTGCGGATCGTAGGTAGCGCCATGGACAACAGAACTATTTCCAGGGCGTCGAACAGGTAGGCGAGGAAACACCCGCCGAGCACGATCCAACGAGTCCGTCGCATCGTCGCACCTCCATTGTGCGCGCCACTGCTCGGCCGATGCCGTTCAGCAGCAGTGTTTTTCGAAATTCGGAGCAGCGCCTCACGTCGCGGTGTCGGGCGCCGCGATCCCAGCGCGGAATTACCGGGTGTGACCGGTGGCGAGGACCAGATCGAAGGCGATGGATGTCCACGCGCCCCGGGGATGAGTGCCGTCGGGTGCGGGCTCGCCGAGATGGTGGGCGGCCTCCACGATGAGGCCCGGCTTGACACCGAAGACCGCGTCGCAGTCCAGGTATGGGTCGCCCGCGACGAACAGGTGGGTGATCAGCGTGCGGAAACCGGGAGCGGTGACCATGAAATGCAGATGAGCCGGCCGCATGGGACCTCGCCCTGTCGCCGTCAGCAGGTCTCCGACGGGCCCGTCGTGCGGGATCGGGTACGGCGCGGGCAGTACCGACCAGAAGCGGTACTCGCCATCGTCTCCGGAGCGGAGTCGACCGCGGCCCGCCGAGCGGCCATCGAGGTACTGCACGTCGTAGAAACCATCGTCATCGGCTTCCCACACCTCGATTTTCGCGCCCTCGATCGGTGCGCCGGTGACCGACCGCACCTGCCCCGACACATAGCAGGGTGTACCCGCCGCACCACGCGCGATATCGCCGCCGAGTGGGACCTCGGGAGCCTCGTCGACGAAGAACGGGCCGAATACCGTGGATTCGGTGGCCCCGGGCGCGGCGGCCTCGTTGATGGCGACCGTCAGCATCGACAGGCCGAGCACGTCGGAGAGCAGGATGAACTCCTGGCGGTGAGCATCGGTGATATGGCCGGCCCGGGTGAGGAATTCGATCGCGGCGTCCCATTCGCGTTCGCTGAGGCGGACTTCGCGCGCGAAGCTGTGCAGATGCCGTACCAGGCTGTGCATCACCTCCCGCAGCCGCGGATCGGGCGTGGCGTCGAAGCTCGCCAGCACCTCCTCGGTGACGGCTTGCTCCCGGCCGGATGCGCGGGTGCGGTCGTCGATCCTCATCACCGGCCCGTTTCCAAGTCGGTTCCGGCCCACGCCGCCGACAGAATCGCCCGGATACCGGCCGCGGTGACCGGGGTGGGGTTGTCCGCCGGCGCGATCGCCAGGATGTCGTCGACGACGGTGTCGATGTCGGATTCGAGCATGCCGAGGGCGCGCAATCCAGCGGGGACGCCGAGCTTTTCGCCGAACTCCCGCAGGCCGTCGGGCAGGTCGGAGCGCCCCAGCGCCCGGCCGATGCGGTCGACGGCCTCCGGCGCGTTGGGAGCGTTGTAGGCCAGCACGTGGGGCAACACGATGGCGTGGGTTTGCGCATGGGGCAGATCGAACGCGCCGCCCAGGACGTGGCAGATCTTGTGGTGCAACCCGGAACCAGCCACCGCGAACGCGGACCCCGCCAGATAGGCTCCCAGCAGCAGTTCGGTGCGGGTATCGATGCCCTGGGGTGTCGCGGCGACTGTCTCCAGACCGGTGGCGAGGTGGCGGATACCGTCCTCGGCGATCGAGCTGGAGATCGGGTTGCGGCGCGGCGCCCAGAACGCCTCCACGCAGTGGGCCAGCGCATTGAGCCCGCTGGCGATCGAAAGATCCACCGGCAGCGACATACTCAGCCGAGGGTCGTAGATCACGGTCCGCGGCAGGACCCGGGGATCGGTGCCGGTGGTCTTGCGGCCCGCGTCGGTCAAGCCCCACACCGGAGTCACCTCCGAACCCGCGTAGGTCGTCGGGACGGCGATGATCGGCAGACCTGTGGTCAATGCGATGGCTTTTGCTGTACCCGTGGTGGATCCGCCGCCCACCGACAGCACCAGATCGGCTCCGACCGCCGCGGCGCGCGCCTGTTCGGCGACCTCCACCGGGACGTGCGGGCGGACGCCGGAGAATGTCGCGGCGACGCGATCGGCGAAGGGCGTACAAAGATCCGCGGCGACATCCGACTCGGACTGTGCGGATACCAGCAGGACGCGGGTCGCGGCGAAGCGATCGAGCTCCCCGGCCAGCGCGGTTCGCGCGGTGCCGGATCCGAAGACGACGCGGCCCGGCAGGGCGTCGTAGACGAAGGCCGTCATCAGCTCGCCTCGGGCAGCACGGTCGGCTGGTAGGCCAGCAGCAGCCAGCGGTTCCGGGCACGTACCCACAACGCAAGCGCCCGGTTGGACAAGGTCTTTCGCGTCCCGCCGGCGGTGATATCGGCGTGCATCTCACCGACGACCACCGCGACCTCGTCGGTGACGATGATCCGAGTCACGGGGTGGTCGATGCGGTGGTAGCGGTAGAACCCCGCGCGCAGCTTCTCGACGTAGCTGTCGAGGCTGTCGACCTCGGCGTTGGAATGGGTGTAGACGAGGTCCGGGTGGGCCAGCGCGACGAAGGCATCGACATCGCCGTCGAGTACGGCGGCATAGCGTTCGTCCTCCAGTCTGCGAATCAGCGCTTCGACCTCGGTTGTGGTGATGGTGTCGCCGCTCATCGGCGTGCTCCCGTCTGCTGTGTGGTGGAAAGGGTTTCGTGACGTCGCGCGGCATTGCGCTGACGGAGAACGGTCAGGACCTGCGCCATATCGGCGTGCGCCAGGCCCGTGGCCATGGCGTCCTCGAGCACCTCGAACGCGGCTAGGGAGCCGGGCAGGGTGAGCCGGTGGCGATGCGCCAGATCCAGGGCGAGGCCGAGATCCTTGCGGATCAACGACACCGGAGCCGCGACGGCGGTGGTATCCGGCGCGAGATAGTGCTGCTCCTTGTAGCCGACATACGGTGCGCCCGCGGCGCTGTGCCGCAGGATGTCGTAGAACGTGGCGGAATCGAGGCCGCCCGCTTCGGCGAGCAGAATCCCTTCCGCCACAGCCTGACTCAGCCCGGCGAGGACGGCGTTCACCGCGAGTTTGGCGGTGGAGCCCGAACCCACGGGGCCGGTATGGAACTGGGCTGCGGTCATTGCGGCCAACACGGGACGGACCGTCTCGAACTGCTCCGGGGTCGCCCCGACCATCGTTGTGATGGACGCGGTTTCGGCCATCGACACACTGCCCGAGACCGGCGCGTCGATGACCGTGAGGTGCCGCTCGTGGCTCAGCTCCGCGATCACGTCGGGACCGACGGTGCCCATCACGACATGGACATGGCCGGGCGCGACGGCTCGCAGATCACCGGCGACCAACGAGTGGGTGGACGGGCCGTCGGGCAGCATGCTGATGGTCACCGGCGCGGCGGCCAGTTCCCCGGGAGCAGCGGCGAGGGTGAGCTCCGCCGGTGGCTGCTCGAATGCGGGATCGTAGGCCAGGACGGTGTGCCCGGCCCGAGCCAGATGCGTGGCCATGGGGAGCCCCATTCGTCCCAGCCCGGCGAATCCGATCAGCACGACGAGCCCATCCCTTCAGGCAGGGAGTGCGATGCGCCGAGCACGGAGATTGTGGAAGACACGGGATTCCTTCGTCGTCGATGACGGAAACAGTGCGGAACAGAAGCCGCAGGAGCTGTTCAGTATCATGGAACACATCAGCAATAGTGTCAATAGACACTGAACGTCCCTGTGAAAGCCGCGGGCTATATCCGTCGTATCGAGCAGCTGGAGGCGCAGAAGGGCGAGCATCGCGGCCGCGACAGTACTGTTCAATGAGAGTGAAGGCTGATGGATACGAGGACAGGGGTGCGCTGATGCACGACAAGGTCGGGCCGGCACTGCGGCAGGCGCGCCTGGATCGCGGGCTGGGCCTGCGTGAGCTCGCGGCCGCCGCGGGCATTTCGGCGAGCCAGCTGTCACAGATCGAGACCGGCAAATCGCAGCCGTCGGTCAGCGCGCTCTACGCACTGGTCACCCAACTCAACGCCTCGCTCGACGAACTGCTGGGCATCGACCGCGGGGGCGCCTCCCCCGCGGCAGCGCCGGGCGTGGCCCCGACGCCGCAGCGCGACACGGCGAGCCAGCCCCCCGGCGTCGTGCAGCGCGGGGCGGACAACCCCGTTCTGGAAATGGCGAACGGGGTTCGATGGGAACGACTCGCCGTCGATCCGCAGGCCGACGTCGATGTCCTGCTGGTGACCTACGAGCCGGGCGCCGCCAGCTCGGTCGACCGAACGATGATGCGCCACCTGGGAACCGAGTACGCGTACCTGTTCGCGGGCGAGCTGACGCTGCTGCTCGACTTCGACCGATACACCGTCGCCGCCGGGGACTCCCTGTGCTTCGATTCCACCCGCCCGCACATGTATGTCAACCAGAGCGCGGAGGCCGCGTGCGGACTGTGGTTCGTCTCGGGGCGCCGAGAACAGGACCGCATGCGCGACTGGGTCACCACGCAACTGGGCGCCGCGCCCGGCGGCGCGTCACCTCATGTGGAGAACGCCATCGACGTGCTGAATCTGCTGGCCGCCGCCCGGCCGGGGCCTGTGGGCCCCGACGAGGACGAAGGCCGAGGGGCGGCGGATTCCCCGCGCGGCTGACGCGACCGCCGGGCTCACAATCGCTCGAACACCGCCGCCAGACCTTGCCCGCCTCCGATGCAGAGGGTTTCCAACCCGTAGCGCCCCTGCCTGCGAGTCAGCTCGTGCAGCAAGGTGGCGAGGATCCGTGCGCCGGTGGCGCCGACGGGGTGGCCGAGGGAGATCCCGGAGCCGTTCGGGTTCACCCGCGGATCGTCGGGTTCGAGTTTCCACGTGCGCAGTACGGCCAACGTCTGTGCCGCGAAGGCCTCGTTGAGTTCGATCACGTCCAGGTCGTCGAGGGTGAGATCCGCACGCGCCAAAGCTTTTTCGGTCGCCGGTACCGGCCCGATTCCCATGGTGCGAGGCGGCACGCCGGCGACCGCCCACGAGACGAGCCGGGCCGAGGGGCGCAACCCCAGCTCCCGGGCTCGCCGCGGAGTGGTCACGACGCACAGGGCCGCCCCGTCGTTCTGGCCGCTGGCGTTCCCGGCGGTCACCGTGGCATCCGGGTCGGCCTCGACGCGAATCGGTCGCAGCCGGGCCAAGGACGCCAGATCAGTGTCGGCGCGCGGGTGCTCGTCAGCACGGACGGACTCCGCGGCTCGCCCGCGCCGGGGAACGGTGACGGGCACGATCTCGGTGTCGAAACGGCCGGCCGCTTGTGCGGCCACGGCTCGCTGATGTGACTGGACGGCGAGGGCGTCCTGGTCGGTGCGGCTGATGCCGAACTCCGCACGCAGGTTCTCCGCGGTTTCGATCATGCCGCCGTCGATGCGGAAGTTTCTGCCACCGGCGGTGACCCGTGCCCGCGCCAGCCGATCGTGCAACCCGACGGCCTCGCCTCGCACACCCCAGCGCAGGTCGGTGGCGTAGAACTCGGTGCGGCTCATCGACTCCACGCCGCCGGCCAGAACCAGATCACTGCCACCGCTCTGGACCTGCATGCACGCCTGCAGGACGGCTTGCAGTCCCGACCCGCAGCGCCGGTCGACCTGAATGCCGGGAACAGTGACGTCGAGACCCGCGTCCAGGGCGGCGATTCGGCCGATCGCGGGGGCGTCGCCGTTCGGCGAAGCCTGCCCGAGGATGATGTCATCGATTGCGTCGCTGCCGATTCCGGTGCGAGTGATCAGTTCGGTGATCACCGCCGCGGCCAGATCCTGCGCGGGGATGTCTTTGAACACGCCGCCGTAGCGGCCGACGGGCGTGCGAAGAGGTTCGCAGATAACAGCTTCCGGCATGGAAATCCTCGAGGCGTCAGGTGTTGGTTCGGATATGATTGAGGTCGAGCTCGATCGCGGCACCGGTGTCGAGCAGGGCGGGGATCAGCCGGTCGTGGATCTCGTCGGTCGAGTAGCGGGCTGACTGGGTCGAGATATTCACCGCGGCAACGGCTTTGCCCTCCCGATCGCGAATCGGCGCGGCCAGCGAGCGGAGCCCTTGCTCGAGTTCCTGATCGACGACGCAGTAGCCGTCGGCACGGACACGGTCGAGTTCGTCGCGCAGTTCGGGCAGCGTCGTGATCGTGGCGTCGGTGAACGCGCTCAACTCGGCGTCGGCGAGATACCGCTCGAGCGCGTCGGTGTCGAGATCGGCCAGCAGCACGCGCCCCATCGAGGTCGCGAAGGCGGGGAACCGCGTGCCGATATTGATCGACACGGTCATGATGCGGCTCACCGGCACGCGCGCGACGTACACGATGTCGTTGCCATCGAGAATCGACACCGAGGTCGACTCGCGAACCCGCTCGGCCAGCGTTTCCAGGTGGGGGCCGGCGACGTCGGGCAGCGTGAGACTCGACAGGAAGCTGTAGCCGAGTTCGAGCACGCGCGGAGTGAGCCAGAACAGCGTGCCGTCGGTGCGCATGTAGCCGAGCTCGACCAGCGTGAGCAGAAAGCGCCGCGCCGTCGCGCGGGTGAGGTCGGTGTCCTTGGCCACCTCGCTCAGCGTGCGCCGCGGATGGCCCGCGTCGAACGCGCGGATGACCGCCAAACCGCGCCCGAGCGACTGCACGTAATCCGACGAGGGTTCTGTCATCGCTGCGGTAGCTCCTTCTCGCACAGTAACTCGACGGCGTTCACGGCCGGTGAACGTCATGTCATCGAGTACAGGGCTGAGGCTACGTCCCGGGGTCATCACGACCACCATACCAAGATGTTCACATAACGAACACTGGTGCGGATTACGAACACATGTCTATGATCGCTGGCGTGATGGACAAAGTCTTTGCCTCGGCAGCCGACGCGGTCGCTGATATTCATGACGGCGCGTCGCTGGCGGTCGGGGGCTTCGGGCTGGTCGGCGTACCGCAGGTATTGATCGATGCCGTGCTCGCCCACGGCGCCACCGATCTGGAAGTCGTCAGCAACAACTGCGGGACCGCCGGCGTCGGTCTCGGCGTACTGCTGGAAGCACGCAGGATTCGCCGTACGACGAGTTCGTATGTCGGCGCGAACGCCGAGTTCGCTCGCCAATTCCTTTCCGGGGAGCTGGAAGTCGAGCTGACCCCGCAGGGCACCCTGGCCGAGCGGATGCGCGCGGGCGGCGCCGGAATCCCGGCGTTCTACACACCCGCCGGCGTCGGGACGCAGGTGGCCGAAGGAGGTCTGCCGCTGCGCTACGACGGCGCCGGCGCGGTCGCACTGGCGAGCCCGCCGAAGGAGACCCGGGTCTTCGACGGCGTCGCCTACGTGCTCGAACACGCGATCGTGACCGACTTCGCGCTGGTGCACGCATGGAAAGGCGACCGCCACGGCAACCTCGTCTACCGGCGCAGCGCCCGCAACTTCAACCCGCCGGCCGCCTCCGCCGGGCGCATCACCATCGCCCAGGTCGAGACTCTCGTCGAGCCCGGCGAGCTGGATCCCGACCAGATCCATACGCCTGGCATCCACGTCCAGCGAGTGGTCCATGTCGGCGAGGTCGAAGTCGGAATCGAGAACAGGACAGTGCGCGCATGAAACTGACACGGCAGCAGCTGGCGGCGCGAGTGGCCGCGGAGTTGCGCGACGGGCAGTACGTGAACCTCGGGATCGGAATGCCGACCCTGGTACCCAACCACCTCCCCGACGACGTCTCGGTGGTCCTGCACTCGGAGAACGGCGTGCTCGGCGTCGGTCCCTATCCGGGCGAGGACGAGGTCGATCCCGAACTGATCAACGCCGGGAAGGAGACGATCACCGTGCTTCCCGGCGCCTCGTACTTCGACTCCGCACAGTCCTTCGCGATGATCCGCGGCGGCTGCCTGGACGTGGCGGTGCTCGGCGCGATGCAGGTCAGCGCGCGCGGCGACCTGGCCAACTGGATGATTCCCGGCAAGATGGTCAAGGGCATGGGCGGCGCGATGGACCTGGTCCACGGCGCGCGCCGGGTCATCGTGATGATGGAACACCAATCACGCGGTGGCGAACCGAAAATCGTCGAGACCTGCGCGCTGCCCTTGACCGGGGCACGGTGCGTCCACCGGATCATCACCGACATGGCCGTGCTGGACGTCGGACCCGAAGGGCTCGTGCTGGTCGAAATCGCTCCGGGCATCAGTGAATCCGAGGTCCGGGCGGCCACCGGGGCCGACTACGCGGTCTCGCCGGATCTCGCAGTCCTGCAACCGATCTCACCTCGATAGCCCAGCCTGCCGCTTCCACGGAATCATCAGAAGAGAACAAGCCATGATCGAGGCGGCGACGCTCTCCTGACGAGGTCGTTGGCGCGTACGGTCCGGCTACCGTCGCAGGTCACTCCTGCCGAGCGGCGGGGCGGGCGACGAAGACCCGTTTCAGCAAGGCGTACAAGCGGTCCCGGTCCTCGGCGTCGAGGTTGTTCAGGCCCTCTCGGGTGGTGTGCATCTTCGCTCGGATGGCGTCGGCGACCTGCTCGCCCTCGGCCGTGATGACGAGGTTCGTGACGCGCCGGTCCGATGCGCTGACCTCGCGGCGTACGAGGCCGCGCTTCTCCAGCCGGTCGATGATGCCCGTCACGTTGGAGGCGTCGCAGGTCATGATCTCGGCCAGCGCGCGCATCGCGATCGGGCCGCGGCGCAGAACGGTCAGCGCCTTGCCCTGGATCGCGGTGAGGTTCTCGCTCGCCGCGGCGAGGGTGAAGTCTCCGTAGTAGGCGCCGAGCGACAGCGAGAGCAGCTCCATGAGCTGAGCGGTGTCGACGCGGGGACCTTCTGCCATATGGATAAGCCTATCCACAGAAACTTGACTATCTCAAATATTCACCACTAGCGTTTGTTCACATTGCTTGAAGTTCTCAACCATCTAGGTTGGCAAGTAACTATGAGGAGTGTGTCCCGTGACCGTCACCGCGTCCGAAGCCGCCCGCACGGCTCAGGTTCTGTCTCGGCCCGTCACCCTGAACGGGCTGACCGTTCCGAACCGCATCGTGATGGCGCCGATGACGCGCATGTTCTCCCCCGGCGGCGTTCCCGGGGACGATGTGCGCTCCTACTACGCCCGCCGCGCCGCCGCCGGCGTCGGACTGATCGTCACCGAAGGAACCTATGTCGGCCACGATTCGGCCGGTCAGAGCGATCGGGTGCCGCGCTTCCACGGTGAGGAGCAGCTGGCCGGGTGGGCGAAGGTGGCCGCGGACGTGCACGCCGCGGGCGGCACGATCGTGCCGCAGCTGTGGCACATCGGCATGGTCCGCAACCAGGGTGACGGACCCTTCACCGAGGCTCCCGCCGTCGGCCCGTCCGGTATCCGCGTCGACGGCACCGAGGGCGCCGGCAACGCGATGACCCGACAAGATCTGGACGACGTCATCGGCGCATTCGCCGAGGCCGCCGCGGCCGCCGAACGCATCGGCTTCGACGGCGTCGAACTGCACGGCGCTCACGGCTATCTGCTCGACCAGTTCCTGTGGGCACGCACGAACCGGCGCACCGACGCCTACGGCGGCGATGCCGTGGCCCGGACCAAGTTCGCGGCCGAGATCGTGGCGGCGGTCCGGGAGGTCGTCTCGCCCGAATTCCCGATCATCCTCCGCTACTCGCAGTGGAAGCAGGACGCCTACGACGCGCGGCTCGCCGAGACCCCGCAGGAGCTGGAAGCCATCCTGACCCCGCTCGCCGCGGCCGGCGTCGACGCCTTCCATGCCTCCACCCGCCGCTACTGGCTGCCGGAATTCGAGGACTCGGACCTGAACCTGGCCGGCTGGACCAAGAAACTCACCGGAAAGACCACCATCACCGTCGGTTCGGTCGGCCTCGACGGCGAGTTCCTGCGCGCGTTCGCCGGTGTGGGCGCCGAACTCGGCAGCCTCGACAATCTGCTCGATCGGCTGGAGCGTGACGAATTCGATCTGGTCGCCGTCGGCCGAGCCCTGCTCCAGGACCCGCAGTGGGCGGCCAAGGTCTTGGCGGGGCGGCTCGACGAGCTGAAGCCGTACGACGGCGCGGCGTTGAAGACGCTGAGCTAGCCACCCCGCGAGCGAGGGATTCACTTCCGCAGCCGCACCGGCAGTCGCTTCAGGCCGCGGATCACCGGGTTCGGATGCCAGCGCAGCTCCGAATCGCGCACGGCCAGTTCGATGTCCGGGAACCGGTCCAGCAGCTGGGTGAACGCGACCCGGGCCTCGAGCCGGGCCAACGGCGCGCCGACGCAGTAGTGGACGCCGTGACCGAAGCCCAGGTGCCCGACGTGCTCGGCCAGCGGGTCCAGGCGGTGCGGGTCGGTGAAGTGGCGCGGGTCCCGGTTGCCCGCGGCCAAGGCCACCAGGACCAGTTCGCCCGCGGGAATGACGGTGTCGCCCACCGTGGTCGGCTCGGCGGTGAACCGCAGGGTGGCCAGGTCGACGGGCCCGTCGAAGCGCAGGAACTCCTCGACGGCGGCGGGGATCAGTTCCGGCGCCGCGCACAGCCGGTCCAGCCAGGGCCGGTCGCGCAGCAGCGCCAGCATGCCGTTGCCGATCAGGTTCACCGTGGTCTCGTGCCCGGCGACCAGCAGCAGCAGTGCCATGCCGATCAGTTCGCCCTCGTCGAGGCGGGCATCGGCGTCGGTGACCAGCGCCGAGAGCAGGTCCTCGCCCGGCTCGGACCGCTTGCGCCGCAGCAGGTTCCGCAGGAAGGCCACCATCTCGCCGTGCGCCCGGGCCGGGTCCACGCCGGGTTCCAGGGTGCCGACCAGCGCCTTGGTCCATTCCCGGAAGGTGCCCTGGTCCTCGATGTCCACATCCAGCAGGTGGCAGATGATCGCGACCGGCAGCGGCACGGCGAAGGCCCGCAGCAGATCCACCTCGTCGTGATCGGCCATGGCGTCCAGCAGTTCTCGCGCCGTCCGCTCGATGACCGGTTGCAGCGCCGCCACCCGCCGCGCGGTGAACGCCTGCGAGACCGCCCGCCGCAACCGGGTGTGGTCGGGCGGGTCGGCATTGAGCATGTGCCGTAGCCCGTCGTGGGTGCGGGGCCCTTCCCAGGGCCCGGTGCGCTTGCGGGCGATCACCGATTCGAGGAGGTCGATGTCCTTGCGCAGCCGCGGATCCGCGAGCGCGGCGCGGGCCTCCTCGTAGCCGATGACGAGCCAGCGTTCCACGCCGTCCCCGAACCGCACCCGCAGCACCGGCCCGTCCTCGCGCCAAAGCCGGTAGTACGCATGCGGATTGGCGAAGAAGTGATCGCCGAGCAGCTCGGTCACCCTTCCGACGGTACGGGAATTCAGCGTGTGGCGGCGGCCCGATCCCGTATGCGGTTGAGGGTCAGACGCCAGAGGGCGGTGGCCACCTCCAGCGGCACCCGCGGCTTGGCCGAGCGTTTGGTGGCGAGCAGGCGCGTCTTGCGCAGCAGGTCGGCGCTCACCTTGTCGGGGTGGCCGGTGTCGTACGGCGGGTGCGGGTCGTACTCGATGTAGAGCTGGGTCATCTGCGCCCGCTCCTCCCCCGCGATCCGGCCGACCAGCCACAGCCCGAGGTCGATGCCGGCGGAAACACCTGCGGCGGTGACGATCTTGCCGCTGTGCACGATGCGGTCGTGCGGACGCGATTCGGCGCCGAAGGGCGCGAGCGCGGGCTGGCCGAGCCAGTGGGTGGTGGCGGGCTGACCACGCAGGATGTCGGCGGCGGCCAGGATCAGCGATCCGGTGCAGACCGACGTGGTCCACTGCGTCTTCGGGTGCACCGCCCGCAGCCAGTCGATGAGCTCCCGGTCGGCCATGGCCCCGGTGGTGCCCTGTTCCCCGCCGCCGACGAGCACCAGATCGGGTGCGGGCGTCTCGGCGAAGGTGTGGGTCGCGCCCAGCGCCAGCACCCCGCTGTCGGCCACCACCGGGCCGACTTCCCCGGCGACGAAACGGATCTCGCTGTCGGGGATGCCGCGCAGCACCTCGTAGGGTCCGACCACGTCGAGCACGGTCATGCCGGGATAGAGCACGATGGCGATCTGGAATGTCATGAGACACGCTCTCCTTCGGAGTTCTTGAATCGGGCGCGGTACTCGCCCGGGGGAATGCCCAGGTGTCGGTGGAAGATTCGGTACAGGGTCTCGGGGCTGCCCAGTCCGACCGCGGCGGCGACCCGGTCCATGGGCTGGTCGGTGGTCTCGAGCAGGCGCCGGGCGGCGGCGATCCGCACCCGCTCCACATAGCGGGCGGGCGTGGTCCCGGTCTCGCCGGCGAAGACGCGCGAGAAGTGCCGCGTGCTCATGCCGACCCGCAGGGCCAGCGCGGGCAGCGACAGGTCCGCGGCCGGATGCTCCTCCATCCACACCTGGAGTTCGCGCAGCGGATCGCGCCGGGGCGGGTTGCCAGTGAGCGGCGCGCTGAACTGGCTCTGCCCGCCGGGCCGGTGCAGGTACACCACCATCCAGCGCGCCACCTCGCGGGCCAGTTCGGGTCCGTGGTCGGCGGCCACGATGGCCAGGGCCAGGTCGATGCCCGCGGTCACCCCGGCCGAGGTCCAGATCGGGCCGTCGCGCACGTAGATGCGGTCGGGTTCGGTGGTGATGGCCGGGAACTGCTGGGCCAGGAGCTCACCGCCCGCCCAGTGCGTGGTGGCGCGGCGGCCGTCCAGCAGTCCGGCGCGGGCCAGCAGGAAGGTGCCCGAGCAGACCGAGCCCACCCGGTCGGCCACCGCGGCCACCCGGCGGATCCCCGCCACCAGTTCGGCGTCGCCGGACGCCGCCCAGAAGGCCAGCCCGCCGACCACCAGCAGCAGGTCCAGCGGCCCGGTCCAGGTGTCGAGCCCGTGCCGCGCGGTCACCTCGATGCCGCACGAGGACCGCACCGGACCGGCCTGCGCCGCGGCCAGTTCGACCCGGTAGCCGCCACCGTCGCCGAGCAGGGCGGCGGCGCCGGAGAAGACGTCCGCGGGGCCGGCCAGATCGGTCAGCTGGAACCCGTCGAACACCACGATCAGCACCACCCGCATGCCCTCAGCCTGCGGCCCGCAGGCGACGGCGTCAACGACACGACTCTTGCAGATTCGGCCATGGCGGCGATGGCCGCGAGGTTGCCGGCCCCGCCCGCTTGATATGAATGCGGGGTGGCCCGACACCTTTTCCAGTGCCCGCTGCGGTGGTCCGATATGGACGCCGACGGGCACGTGCACAATGCCGCGCATTTGCGCTACCTCGAGGAATCCCGGATCGATCTGTTCTGGAAGAAGGGGTTCGGCGGGGCGAACGTGGTCGCGCAGATGGATATCGACTATCTGACGCCGCTGCGGTACCGGCCCGATCCGGTGCGGATCGAGACCTGGGTGAGCCGGGTCGGTACCTCCTCGTTCGTGTTGGAGCAGGAGATCCGCGACGACGACGTGGTGTATTCGACGGCGGTGTGCACGATGGTCGCCTTCGACCAGGAGACCCAGCGGTCCCGTGCGCTGCCCGAGGACCAGCGCGTGCTCCTGAAGGATCTGGGGGCCTGATGCACACCTATGACATCCAGTTGCGCCGCACCGATATGGACGCGCAGCAGCATCTCAACAATGTGGTCTTCGCCCAGTACCTCGACGAGGCGCGCGCGGATCTGCTGGACCGCTACGACTCCGACGGCGGTCCGTGGCGCGTGGTGGTGGCGGGTCAGCGGCTGAGCTACCGCATGCCGCTGGTCTTCCGGGCCGCGCCGGTGACCGTCACCTCCGCGGTGGAGAAGCTCGGCACCACCTCGTTCACCCTGCGGCACGAGGTGCGCGACGGCGAATTCCTTTATCTCTACGCGACTTCCACCCTGGTCGCCATCGCCGACGGCGCGCCACGCCCGCTGACACGCGGGGAGCGCGAATATCTGATGACCTTGGCGGTTCCTTCCGCCTAGAATTACTTGTATCGCCTGGTCAGCGTTGCAAGGGGTTACATCATGGCCAAGATGACCGTCGTCGAATTGCTCGACGTGTTCAAAGGGATGACGCTGCTGGAACTTTCGGAGTTCCTGAAGGCGTTCGAGGAGGAGTTCGGCGTCAGCGCCGCGCCCCCGGTGGCCGTCCAAGTCGCCGCGGATTCGGCTCCCGCGGAGGCGGCCGACGAACAGGACGAGTTCGATCTCGTCCTGGAATCCTTCGGGGACAAGAAGATTCAGGTCATCAAGGCCATGCGGGAGATCATCCCGGGGCTGGGTCTCAAGGAGGCCAAGGACCTGGTCGAGGCCGCGCCGAAGGCGGTGCTGGAGAAGGTCGACAAGGACGCCGCCGAGGCCGCCCGGATCAAGCTCGAGGCGGCCGGAGCCCGCGCCGCCCTGCGCTGATCACTCCTTCGCGTGGCGGCGGGCAGCCGCTTCCAGGTACTCGCCGAGTTCGGCCTGCAGCACCTTGTCGAGGGCTTGGTCGAGGCTGTCGCGCGCCGAGCGGGTCCCGAGTTCGCGGAAATGCTTGAGCATCCCGGCGGTCTCGGCGATCTCGGCGTCGGTCTCGGGCATCCAGCCGGGCCCGTGCGCGGCCACGATGTGGTCCTTGGCCGCCACCACCATGAGCCGGGCGACGGCTTCGAGCCGCTCGGCGATGGCGCTGTGCAGATCGATGAGTTCGGGCAGCCGGAGTCCGTAGGAGCTGAGATCGGCGAAGATGCCGAGCAGTTCGGGCCGGGTGAGCTCGACGGTGTCGTCGCGCAGCCGCACCATGCCGAGCTGTTCGAGCCGGGCCAGCTGGTCGGAGTCGACCTGGTGCTCCTCGGTGTCGCTGAAGAAGGTGTCCACCAGTTCGCGCGGGATCGCCAACGGCTCTTCGGCTTTGCCCCAGGTGTCGGTGACCGCGCTCTGCAACCCGAGGATCTCGGTGAGATCCTTGCCGGTCTCCCAGCTGGTGATGAAGTCGGCGATGTGGGCGATGGTGAACCCGCGTTGCAGCAGCGCGTCGATGATGCGCAGCCGGGCCAGGTGGGTGTCGTCGTAGATGAGCGCGCGCCCACTGCGGCGGGTGGGCGTGGGCAGCAGCCCCTTCTCCTGATAGGCGCGCACATTGCGCGTCGTGGTGCCGGCGGCCTGGGCGAGATCGTCGATGCGGTACTCCGCCATTCGTCCTGTTCCCGTCCCTTCCGCCGGCGACCCCCTGGCTCCGCCGGAACATCGGCGCAGCCGTTCTGAACACTAGCGCAGGTGGAAATCCGCCAGATCCACCCTGGCCAGCTGCCGAGCGTACTGGCTGCCGAATCCCGGGTACATGGTGGCGTTGAACCCGTCCTCGGTGAGATACCAGCTGCTGCACCCGGAGTTCCAGGTGGTGGCGGTCAACCGGCGCTGCAGGCCGCGGTTGTAGCGGTCCTGCCGATCCCGCCGGGCCTCGAGCGTGCGCAGCCCGCGGTCGAGCACGATCTTGATGGCGTCGGTGAGGTATTCGATCTGCGCCTCCATGTAGACCAGCGCCGAATTGTGGCCCGGCCCCGAGTTCGGCCCGAAGGTGAGGAACAGATTGGGGTACCCGGCCACCGTGACGCTCTTGAACGCGTATGCGCCGCCGCGCCATTCGTCGGCCAGCACCCGGCCGCCGCGCCCGGTCACCGGAATCGGCGAGCCCTGCTTGGACACCTCGAACCCGGTGGCGAACACGATGCAGTCGAAGCGGTGCTCGATGCCCTCGGCGGTGCGGATGCCGTGCGGGGACAGTTCCGCGATCGGCCAGGTGATGAGCTTGCAGTTGTCGGCCTGCAGGGCCGGGTAGTACTCGCTGCTCATCAACAGCCGCTTGCAGCCGGCCCGGAAATCGGGGGTGAGCTGCCGTCGCAGCCACGGATCACGCACCTGGGAACGCAGGTGCATCAAGGCGACCGATTCGACGACCCGGGTCAGCGGCGTATTCCACACCACGCCCAGCGCCACCGACTCGTGGCCCCAGAACCAGGCTTCCCGGGCCAGCGACTGGGTGACCGGCAGCTGCCGGTACACCTGTTTGGTGAGGCCGTTGGTGCGCCGGTTGACCCGCGGCAGCACCCAGCCTGGCGTGCGCTGGAAAACCTTCACCGAGGCGGCCTGTTTCACCAGCTCAGGGATGATCTGCACGGCGCTGGCGCCGGTGCCCACCACGGCCACCTTCTTGCCGGTGAAGTCGTAGTCGTGATCCCAGCGGGCGCTGTGGATCTTGTGGCCCGCGTAGTCGTCGATGCCCGCGATGTCCGGGAACCCGGCATTGGACAGCGGGCCGGAGGCGAGGATCACGGTGCGCGCCCGCACCTTTCGCCGCCCGGCGCCGAACGACAGCGTCCACAGCCCGGTCTCGTCGTCGAACACGATGCCGGTCACGGTGTGCCCGAACCGGATGTGCGGGGCGATGCCCGAATCCGCGACCATGGTGTCGATGTAGCCGAGGATCTCGGCGCTGCCGGAGTAGGTCCGCGACCAGTCCGGGTTGGGCGCGAAGCTGTAGGAGTACAGCCGCGACGGAATGTCGCAGGCCGCGCCCGGATAGGTGTTGTCGCGCCAGGTGCCGCCGACCCGGTCGCCGCGCTCGAAGACCGCGAAGTCGGTGATCCCCTTCTGCCGCAGGCGGATGGCCGCGCCGATGCCCGCGAATCCGGCCCCGATGATCGCCACGTCCAGTGGCTTGTGCACGGCGCTCATGCGACGGGCTCGTAGGTGAGTTCCTTGGACCAGGTCGGCTGTGTGGGCAGCAGGCGGTCCGGAATCGCCCCGGTGACCTTGACCATGGCGTCCGCGAACAGGTGATACGGGTGCTCGCGGTTGACGACCCAGTCGGAATGCATCTTCACGAACCGGTACATGGGCAGCCGGTTCACGATCGGCGCGCGCTCGCCGACCTGCTTGAAGCGGGCCATGGCGGCGTAGAGCTTCTCCTCGCTCACGCCCATGTCGACGATGTTGTCGCGCATCTTGTTCAGCAGCGGGATGTAGCTGAGCAGCCCGATGAACAGCGACGGCTTGATCCAGCCGCCCACCAGGTCGATGGCCAGCTTGCGGGCGCTGGCGTGGCCGAGCAGCTCCATGACCGCGTAATCGGTGGCCAGATGCCGGGATTCGTCATTGTTGATCTTCTTGAAGACCTCCTGGGCGACCGGGTCGGCGATCTCGTCGGTGACGAACTTGATCAGCGCGCCGTCGAGGGCCACCTCGAGCATGGGGATGACGGTGCCCAGGAAGGACAGCGACATGCCGTCGGAGTACTTGTCCAGGAAGTCGATGACCAGCTTGACATTGATATTGGGCTCGGGGATCTCGTCGCCCTCGAGCATGCCCCAGCGGCGCATGAGGGCCAGTTCGGCATTGGCGTGCCGCTGTTCCTCGGCGTGGAAGTAGCGGTAGATCTCGGCCAGCGCGGGGGTCGGGGCCTTCTTGGCCATGGCCGCGAAGCCGCGCGCGCCGACGTTCTCGATCCACATGAGATCGGCCATGAACGGCTTCAGCTTGGCGTGCAGGGCCGGGTCGATGAGCTCGGCGCCCGGTGCGTCCCAATCGATGTCGGCCAGCGCCCACTGCTTGGACTTGATCTTGGCCAGCATGTTGTCGAAGTCGAAGGAGATGGTTTTCGCAGACATGTCAGACTCCTGTCTTCTGAAGATTCGTGCCGGTCGCCGCCGCATCCTGCTGCGGCAGGACGCGATTCAGGACGCCGAGGGCTTGGGTGTAGAGGGCCGGGAAGTGCCGTTTGAGGTGCCAGACCACGCGGGCGTCCAGCTGCGGCAGCACGTACAGCGCGCCCCGGTCGTGGGCGTCGAGGGTGGTGCGGGCCACCGACTCGGGCGAGAACCCGGTCCAGCGCATCAGCCCGTCCGCCAAGCGGGAGGACCCCGAGGTGATCCGGCCGTCGGTCACCACATTGGTGCGCACGAAGGTCGGGCACAGCGCGGTCACCGCGACCCCGCTGCCCGCCAGCTCGGCGGCCATGGTCTCCGACAGCGACACCACCGCCGCCTTGGACACGTTGTAGGCGGCCATGCCGGGCGCGGCCGCGAAGCCCGCGGCCGAGGCCACATTGATGATGCCGCCGCGCCCGGCCGCGCGCAGCTGGGGTGCGAAGATCTCGCAGCCGTGCACGACCCCCCACAGGTTGATGCCGAGCGCCCATTCCCAGTCGCCGAAACCGATGTCGCCCACCGGTTTTCCACCGATGCCGACACCCGCGTTATTGATCACCAGGGTGGGCGCGCCGCCGAACAGCAGTTCCGCGTGCAGGGCCAGGCTCTCCACGTCCGCGCGCCGGGACACGTCGCAGAACACCGCGTGCGCCGCGCGTCCGTGGGTGCGCTCGATGAGCCGCACGGTCTCGTCGGCGCGGTCCTTGTCGATGTCCGCGCACACGACCTCACCGCCGCGCGCGGCGATCTCGAGCGCGAACGCGCGCCCGATCCCGCTGCCCGCGCCGGTCACCACGGCCTTGGCGCGCTGGGAGCGGCGCTTGCCGCCCAGTGCGAAGATCACCTCGTCGATCGGCCACATGTCAGCCCACCCGCTTTCTTGGAGTCGAATCCGATTGCGCCAGTGCCGAGGTCACGAACCCGGCGGCGCGCCGCAGGGCGGGCCCGGCCTCGGGCACCAGCAGCGGCAGGGCCTGGAAGACGTGGATGCGCCCCGGCCACAGTTCCAGTTCGCACGGCACGCCGGCCGCCGCGGCCATGTCGCGCAGGTGGCGGGCGTCGTCGGCGAGCATCTCCCCCGCACTGGCCTGCACGAACAGCGGCGGCAGCACGGTGCCGGCCGGAATGGTCAGCTTCAGCCGTGGCGAATCCCCGGGCTCGGCGGCGGTGTACAGCTCGATGAGCCGCCGCCCGGTGCGGGCCGGGGCCATGGGATCGGGCAGCACCCGGTCGCGGCGTTCGGCGAGGGTCAGGGTGGGATCCATGAGCGGCGAGAACATGAAGGCGCCCGCGGGCTGCGCGGTGCCGTCGATCGCGTTCTGCAGCAGCAGGTCCAGGGTCAGGTGACAGCCGGCCGAGTCGCCGCCGATCACCAGATCGCCTGCGCGATACCCGTGTTCGAGCAGCCACCGGTAGCCCGCCGCGGCGTCGTCGGCGGCCGCGGGGAACGGATGCTCGGGCGCGAGCCGGTAGTCCAGCACGAACACCGGCAGCCCGGTGGCCTTGGACAGCCGGGCCGCGAGTCCGCGGTGGGTCTTGGCCGAGCACACCACGTAGCCGCTGCCGTGCAGGTAGTAGATGGCCCGATCGCCGTGCCGTACACCGGCGGCCCGGACCCATTCGCCGCGCACGCCGCCGGAGCGCACCGGGGTGACCGCGGTCCCCGCCGGGGTGGGGCCGCCCGCCGCCATGATCGCGGCGATGAGCGCGCGCCCGGCCTCGATCCCGATTCGATTGTTCGGCAACCACCCATTGACCTGGCGTAGCCCCACCACCGACGCCGCGGCCGCGAGTCGCGTCCGCGTCGCCGCCCGGGTGGGGACCGCCGTCGGCGGGAAGGTCGCCATTGACCTCGTCCTCATGGGCACAGCATCGCCATTCAATGTGCCAGTTGTCAATGGCACATTATTAACAACCTAGTCACTTGTATAGCCCGCTACGCCACAGCACAGGGCCGTGACCTGGTACATCTAGGACGGCGGGGGCAGGAAACCGGTCTTCACGTAGTAGTCGAGGTAGCGGGCCAGGATGGGGCGATCGACTCCGGGACAGGCCGAACGGGGATCGCGCGCGGCCATTCCGGTGACCTCGGCCGAATAGTTGACGCTGAGGGCGGCGGCGCGAACCAGACGGGCGTCGGCCTCCGGCCGTTCGGCCGCCGTGAGCAGGGCCGCGGCGAAGTCCGCCGGAGCCACCGGGGCGAGACGATAACCGTGATAGAGGACTTCGTCGCGCACGGTGGCGAGGGACACCGTCCGGACGGGCAGCAGGGTGACGGTCTCGACGTCACCGGGTTCGGCCGGTTTCCGGGCCGCGGAGACGATCGCGGCGGCGACCTGATCGACGGGCACCATGGCGACCTCCGCATCGGGCAGCTCGGGGGCGAGACCGAGGACCAGCATGGCGCGCAGCATCGTCCACCACGCGTCGTCGGCCCCGGCCGCGCCGCACCGGGAATCGCCGGTGATGAGGCCGGGGCGGTAGACGCGGACCGGCACACCACGCTCGGCGGCGGCTCGAACCAGCTGTTCTCCCACCCATTTCGTGGCGATATAGCCGGCCACGCCGTCCGGGAGCGGGCCGTTCGAGATCGAGGCCGTCGAGATGAAGTGGACCGGTGTGGCGTGGGTGGCGGCCAGCCGGAGGATCTCGGCGGTGCCGGTGACATTGGCGGCGCGCATGCGGGCATACGGTTCGAGGTGGTTGACCAGCGCGCCATTGTGGTAGATCGCGTCGATCCGCTCGGCCAGGCCGGCGAACTCGTTCGCGCTCAGGCCGAGACCGGGCTGCGCGAGATCACCTGGGACAGGCACTATTCGATCCAGATGCGGGACGAGGTCGATGCCGAATCGGTCGGCATTGGCGACGATGCGGCGGCGGGCCTCGGATACACCGGGTGCACGGGTGAGGCAGTGGACGATGGCGGAGGTTCGTTCGAGCAGCTCCCGGAGCAGGAAGCCGCCGAGGAAACCCGTTGCGCCGGTGAGCAGTACCGCCGACCGCGAACCCGGACGCCGGGGGGCGAAACCGGCCGCGGTGATCCGCGGATCCAGCACGGCGTCCGCCACCGGGTCCGGTCCGGCGCCGGCCACGGTTGTTTCCGCTCGGAGCGCGGCGGCCAGGTCGCGGACGCGCGGGTGGGCGAACAGGTCCGCGAGGGGCACCGGAAGGCCGAGCCGGCCGGCCAGGGCGGCACGAACCCTGATGGCGGACAAGGAGTTTCCGCCCAGGGCGAAGAAGTCGTCGTCGCGTCCGACCCGCTCGACGCACAGTTCGGCGCCGAAGACGTCCGCGACCGCATGCTCGTCGGCCGTTTCCGGCGCGGTGTAAGCCCGCGACGACGGTTCCGGGTCGGGGAGAGCGGCACGGTCCAGCTTGCCCGTCGAGCCGAGCGGGAAGGCGTCCAGAATGACGAGGTCCGAGGGAATCATGTAGCCGGGCAGCCGCTTTCGGGCCGCGGCCAGAACTTCGTCCGGGGACGGCGTGCTACCGGTGACGGCGCGCAGGTATCCGACGAGCCGGTCCCGGCGGATAGCGACCACGGCTTCGGCCACCTCCGGGTGGGCGCGCAGCGCGGCCTCCACCTCCCCCGGCTCCAGCCTTTGACCCCGCAGTTTGAGCTGGAAGTCGGTGCGGCCCAGGTATTCCAGTCCCCCGTCGCGGGTGCGGCGGACCAGGTCACCGGTGCGGTACATGCGCTCCCCCGCACCGCCGAAGGGGTCGGTGACGAAGCGGCCGGCGGTACCCGCGGGGCGGCCGAGGTAGCCGCGGGCCAGTTGCGCGCCCGCGACGTACAGTTCCCCGGGTGTGCCCGGCGGCACCGGGTGCAGTCGGGCGTCGAGCACGTAGGCGCGGGAATTCCAGTGCGGCGCACCGATGGAGATCGGGCCGCCGTCGTGGTCGGTGACGTCGGCGCCGGTGATGGAGATCGTCGCCTCGGTGGGCCCGTAGAGGTTGTGCAACCGGGCCGGGCTCGCGGCCCGGAACCGCGCGATCAGCTCGGCGGGCAGGGGCTCGCCGCCGACGCACACCACTCGCAGGCCGGACAACGCGCCGTCGGGCGCGAACTCCAGCAGCGCCCGCAGCAGGGACGGCACCGTGAGGAAAGCCGTCACCCGGTGCCGGATCAGCAGGTCGGCCAGATGGTCCGGATCGGTGCGGCGGGCGGGCGACGGGATCACCAGGTGACCGCCCACGGCGAGCGGGGCGGTGTAGCCGATGAGGGAGGCGTCGAAGGTGCTCGGCACCAGCTGGATGTAGGTATCGCGTTCGGACAGCCCGTATTCGGTGGTGAGGAAGGCGATGTGGTTGGCGATGGCGGCGTGCGAGATGCCGACGCCTTTCGGACGGCCCGTGGACCCGGAGGTGAAGAGCAGGTACGCGAGATCCTGTTCACGCAGTGGCCGCGACCGGTCGGCGTCCGTGATCGGTGCGGGCGAGAAATTCTCCAGCTCAGGGGCATTCACGAGATCGGCGGTGACGACGCAGACGGGCTCCGCCGCGGCGAGCATGTCGGCGGTGCGTTCGGCGGGCTGGTCGGGGTCGATCGGCAGGTACGCGCCGCCCGCCTGCACGATGGCGTAGAGGCAGATCACGAGATCGGGTCCGGGCCGCACGTCCGCGCCGACCACGGTTCCGGGTCCGACACCCGAGGCGATCAGCGTGCGCGCCAACCGGTTCGACCGCTCGAAAAGTTCGCCGTACGTCAGCGCCATGCCGTCACCGGTCACGGCCACCGCTTCGGGAGTGCGCACCGCCCGATCGGTGAAGCCGCTGAACAGAAAGGCCTGCGGCACCTCGCGCCGCGGACCCGTCGTCGGCAGGGCCGCGAGTTCGGCCGGATCGGTGCAGGGCAGGTCGCCGACGGTCGCGTGCGGATCGGCGGCGATGGCGGCCAGCACGGCGGAAACCCGCCCGCCGAGCCGGACGATCGTGCTCTCGTCGAACAGGTCGGTGGCGTATCGCCACGAACAGTGCAGTCCCGCGGGACCTTCGGCCTGCTGCCGCGGCACCACGGTGAGCTGGAGATCCAGCGGTGACACAGCCTCACCGAGATCGATTCCGGTGATGGTGAGCCCGGGCAGTCGCAGCACCTGATCTCCGAAGTTCTGGAACGACAGCGCCACCTGGAACACCGGGTGATGGGCCTGCGTGCGGGGTGGGTCCAGTGCGGCCACCAGCCGTTCGAAGGGCAGCTCGGCGTGCGCGAAGGCGGCCAGGTCGGTGTCACGCACCCGGTCCAGCAGATCGGCGAAGCGCTCGGCCGGGTCGATGCGGGTGCGCAGGACCAGCGTATTGACGAACATGCCCACGACATCGTCGAGTTCGGGTTCCCCACGGCCGGCCACGGGCGCGCCCACGGCCACGTCGTCCACCCCGGCCAGCCGCGCCAGGACGACCGCGAGCGCGGCGTGCACCACCATGAACAGCGAGACATTCCGGGCGCGGGCCAGCTCCGCCAGAGTCCGATGCAGGGTAGCGTCCACCCGGAAATGCCGCGCCGCACCACGATGCGAGGCGACCGCCGGGCGGGGACGGTCGACGGGCAGGTCCAGCAGGGGCGGCAACCCCGCGAGCGCGGTCCGCCAGTGACCGAGCTGTTCGGCGTGCAATGAGCCGGGATCATCGGCCGCGCCCAGTAATTCGCGCTGCCAGACGGCGTAGTCGGCGTAGCTCACCGGCAGCGGCGTCCAGTCCGGGACGACGCCCCGGGTGCGAGCGGCGTAGGCGGTCATGAGGTCGCGGGTCAAAGGGACCATGGAGAAGCCGTCGGCGGCCAGATGGTGGATGACCACCCCGAGCACGTGGTCCCGCTCCGTGACCCGGAACAGCCGCAGTCGCAGCGGAACCTCGGCGGTGACGTCGAATCTCGTGCCCGCCAAGGCGATCAGTTCGCTCCGCACCCCGGACTCGGTCACGTCGGCCGCGGCCGGGTCGATCGGCACCGCGTCCGCCGGGCGGATGTCCTGGTACCCGTCGCCACCGTCCTCGGGATAGACGGTCCGCAGTGCCTCGTGCCGTTCGACCAGGTCCCGCAGCGCCCACGCGAGCGCGGCCACGTCGAGTTCCCCGGTCAGGCGCAGCGCGAACGGAATGTTGTAGGCCGCGGACTCCGGATCCAAGCGCGCCAGCAACCACATGCGCTGCTGCGCGAGCGACAGCGGAGCCCGCGTCCCGTGCCGCGGCCGCGCGGTCGGTGCGGGCCGGTCGCCGGTGCCGAGCCCGTCGATGGCCGCCGCCAGAGCGGCGACCGTCGAATGCTCGAACACCAGCAGCACAGGCACCCGGACGGCCCGCCCGGCCCCGAGTCGTCCCGCCAATCTCGTAGCGAGCAAGGAGTTTCCGCCGAGGTCGAAGAAGTCGTCGACCGCACCCACGCGCGCGACACCGAGCAGCTCCGTGAAGGCCGCGGCCACCTCCCGCTCGGTCGAGGTCAGGGCCCGCCGGTGCGGCCGGGCGGCGAATACCGGTTCGGGCAGCGCGTCGCGATCCAGCTTCCCGGACGGGGTCAGCGGAATACTGTCGAGCACCGTGATGGCGGCCGGCACCGCGTGGCGCGGAAGCTGTTGCCGCGCATGGTCGGTCAGCGCGGCGGCATCGATATCGGCTCCGGGGACGGGCACCACGTACGACACGGCCCCGTCGACGCCACTGGGCAGCCGGCGCACCAGCGTGGTCGCGAAGGCGACGGATTCGTGGGCGAACAGCACCGCGTCGACCTCGTCCAGCTCCACCCGGATGCCGCGGATCTGCACCTGGGAGTCGTTGCGCCCCAGGTATTGCAGACCCGGCGCCCCGTCACGATCGAGCACCCACCGCACCATGTCTCCGGTGCGATAGATGCGTTCCCCCTTACCGTTCGGGTGCGGCACGAAGCTCGCTGCGGTCAGTCCGGGCCGCCGGTGATACCCGCGTGCGAGCCCCGGCCCGGCCAGATAGAGCTCACCGGCCACGGCGGTCGGCACCGGCCGCAGCCGGGCGTCGAGCACCAGGGCGGTCACGCCGGGAATCGGTTCGCCGATGGTGACGGTGTCGGCGCTGGTGAGCGGGTCGCTGATGGTCGCGGCGACGGTGGTCTCGGTGGGCCCGTACAGATTGAAGAACCCGCGCCCCGGTGACCAGCGGGCCACCAGATCCGGCGGGCATTCCTCACCGCCCGCCACCACTACCGCGAGGTCCGGCAAATTCGAGGCATCGATCCCGGCCAGCGCGGCCGGGGTGAGGAAAGCGTGCGTCACCCGCTCGGCCCGCAGCAGCTCCGCGAGTTCGCCGCCGCCGTAGCAGTCGGCGGGCGCGACGACCATCGTGGCCGCCGAGCCGACGGCCAGCAGGAGTTCCAGGACGGCCGCGTCGAAGCTGGGCGACGCGAAGTGCAGGGTGCGGGAATCCGGGGCGACCCGGAACCGGCTGGTGAGTTCGCCGCAGAGCCCGGCCAATCCGGTGTGGGTGACCGCGACGCCCTTGGGGCGGCCCGTCGAACCGGAGGTGTAGACGACGTAGGCGATGTCATCGCCGTGCACTCGGCGGGTGCGGTCGGTGTAGTGCAGCGGTTCGGCCGAGAGATCGGCCAGTTCCGCGCGGCAGTCCGGGGCATCGAGTTCGAGCCAGTCGAGCCCGTCGCCGAGCCGCTCGCGGGTGGCGGTGAGGGTGAGCCCGCAGGCCGCGTCCGCGTCGGCGAGCATGTGCGCGACCCGGTCCGGCGGGTAGGCGGGGTCGACGGGCACGAAGGCCGCCCCGGATTTGGCGACCGCCCAGACCGCGACGACGGCCTCGACCGAACGCGGCAGCGCCAGCACCACGCGGTCGCCGGGACCGAGTCCGCGGGCGATGAGCAGCCGGGCCACCCGGGTGGAGTACGCGTCGAGCCGGGCATAGGTGAGCGAGCGTCCGCCCGCGCACAGGGCGATGCCGTCCGGTCTGCTCTCGACCGCGGCGGCCAGCAGACGCGGCAGCGTCTGGACCCGTCTTCGGCCGCCGGGACCCGGCGCCCGGCGTGCCGCGGGAAGATCGACGGTCACCGGTTCCTACCTTCAAGCCTCGACTCGCGTTCCCACCCGAGCGAACTGAATACCGGTCCGAAGCTGATCGGGCAATACATCGGTCGAGCGCCACCGCACCGGGGCTACCAGTGCAAATGCCGGGCAAACGGGTGAGCGCGGCGGCTCACGCCCCGGCCGCGGCGTACAGCAGCGGCGCGGGCCGGTTCCGGGCGGGCAGGCCCGCGAGCGGCTCGCCGAGGTAGTCGGTGAACAGCTCCGCCAGCGGCCGCGCCTCGACGGTGTTGAAGCCGCAGGACCGCAGCAGCGCCTCGATGTCCTCGTGCTCGAAGTAGCTGAGCCAGGGCTCGCTGATGGCGGCGATCCGGGCGGCGCGCTCGCGGACCGACGCGCGTTCCTCGTCGGTGGTGCCGCTGCTCAGGTAGTCGAGGACCAGGTGCACCGGCCGTCCTTGTCCGGCGATGAACCGCAGGGTGTCCTCGATGGCGGGCCGGGTCAGGTACATCACCACCCCGAGCCAGACGAACACCGCGGACCGCTCGCTGTCGAATCCGGCGGCGGCCAAACCCGCTGCCAGCGTGTCGGTTTCGAAGTCGACGGGCACGAAGGTGAGCGACTCGGGAATCTCGATCCCGGCCTGCGCGAGCCGGTCGCGCTTCCAGGTCTGGGTATCCGGGTGATCGACCTCGAACACGCGCAGTCCCGGATACGGATTGCGGTATCCGAAGGTATCGAGCCCCGCGCCGAGAATCACCACCTGCTCGGTTCCCGCCGCGACCGCGCTCGCCACCACGTCCTCGGCGAATCGAGCCCGGGCGGCGAGGAAGTAGCGCCGGATCCGTTGCCGGGGGTCCGGACCGCCGGGCCGGTCCAGGGTCGCGGTGTCGAGATCGGCGATCCGCTCGGCGGTGACGCCCGCGATCCGCGCCGCCAGGGGATCGGTGAAGACCCGTGGTTCGCCCGAGAGCTGGTGGTAGGCGCGCGCGTACGCGGTCGCCAAGGCTGTTCTGCTGGCCCGACCGATCTCCATGCCCGCCAGCCTAGAACCGATCTCGTAGGCTTTCGCCGTGAACGCGATGAGGCCTAGAGCACTGCTGTTCGATGTCCAGGGAACCGCCACCGACTTCCATTCGACCATCGTGCGGGCCGCCGTCGCGGCCGCCGGGGAGCTGAGCCCGGACCAGGACTGGGGAAAGTTCGTGAACGACTGGCGCGCGGCCTATTTCACGGAGACCTCGCGGCAGCCCGCGGACAGCGGGTGGGTGAGCGTGGCGTCGATCTACCGCAAGACCCTCGACCCGCTGCTCGCGGCCGAGGGCATCGACCTGAAGCTCGCCGCCCGCGACGAACTGGCCCGCGCCTGGGCGCGTCTGGATCCGTGGCCCGATACGGTCCCCGGCCTGCGCCGCCTGCGCACGAAGTTCACTCTCGCGACCCTGTCCAATGCCGATGTCAGTGCGGTGGTGGAGATTACGCGCCACGGTGACCTGCCCTGGCACGCCGTCTTCGCGGCCGAGATGGTGGGCGCCTTCAAGCCGGATCCGCGCACCTACGGCCTGGCCGCCCGCTACCTGGGCCTGGAGCCGTCGGAGATCATGATGGTGGCCAGCCACAAGTACGACATCCGGGCCGCGCGCGAGCTCGGTTTCCGGACCGCGTTCGTGGCCCGGCCGCTCGAATACGGCGATCCCGCGCTCGCCGATGCCGAGTTCTCCGCCGAGTTCGATATCAATGCCGTGGATTTCCTGGATCTGGCCGACCAGCTCGCCTGCTGAGGGCCGACCCGTCTCCTAGAGTGGCAGGTGGGCGTTTTCGATACGGGAGGATCGGCCTTGTCCACAACACTCGTGAAGGGTCAGAACGGCGCACTGGCCGCGGCGGAGGTGGTGGTCTCCGTCCGCGTCGCGGCCACCGCCGAATTGTCCGCACTGCTGGTGACCGAGCAGGGGAAAGTGCGCTCGGACAACGACTTCGTGTTCTACAACCAGCCGACCGGTCCGGGGGTGCGGCTGCGCAACGGCGTGGCCGGACCGCCCGCCGACCTGGCGGTCTCCTTGGCGCAGGTGCCCGCCGAGATCACCCAGATCCGGGCCGTCATCACCCTCGACGGGACCGGGGCCACCTTCGGGCGGATCGCCCCGCCGGTCGCGGTGGTCTCCGACCCGGGCGGGAACGCGCTGTACGAGTACAAGATCGAGGACCTGCAGAGCGAGTCCATCGTCATCGCGGTCGAGCTGTACCGGCGCTACGGCGCCTGGAAGGTGCGGGCGGTCGGACAGGGATACGCGGGCGGGTTCGCCGCCCTGGTCCGCGATCACGGCGTGACGGTCGAGGACGCGCCGCGGCCCGCCCCGATGCCCGTCGCTCCCCCACCGCCGCCGTCGGCCTACCCGCCGCCGATCGCTCCGCCCCCGGTCCCGCCGACGCCGGCCGACCGCACCCAGCCGCCGCCTCCGCCGCCCTATCCGCCACAGCAGCCCACCGAGGGCGGGCTCTCGGGCGCCAAGCCGGTGAATCTGTCCAAGGGGCAGCGCGTCACGCTGCGCAAGGAGGGCGGGGTCGCGCTGACCCGCATCCGCATGGGCCTGGGCTGGGACCCGGCCAAACAGGGCGGACTGTTCGGCCGCCGCGCGGCGAACATCGACCTGGACGCCTGGGTGGCCATGTTCGCCGACCGGCACCTGGTGGACGTCGCCTACTACGGTCAGCTGATCTCGAAGGACGGGTCCATCCGGCACTCCGGCGACAATCTCACCGGCGAGGGCGCGGCCGGGGACGACGAGGTGATCCTGGTCGACCTGAGTCGCATTCCGCGCCATGTGAATACGCTGCTGTTCATCGTCACCTCCTACCAGGGCCACACCTTCGAGCAGGTCAGCAATGCCTACTGCCGGCTGGTGGACGACACCACGCAGGCCGAGCTGGCCCGCTACGCGCTGGCGGGCGGCATGCCGTTCACGGCCATCGCCATGGCGAAGGTGTTCCGCTCGGGCGGCGAATGGAAACTGCAGGCCATCGGCGAGGGCTTCCAGGCCAAGCACCCGGGCGAGGCGGTGCCGCAGCTGGGCCGGTTCATCACCGTGGACTGAACCCGCTCACAGGAATCCGACCACCTGGGAGGCCGCTTCGACCGGGTGCCCGGCCTCGATCGGATGCCCCAGCGCCGACACCTTCCAGATGCCGTCCTCGCGATGTACCTTGGCCACCACCATGCCGGTGTGCGCGCCGCCCGAGCTCAGATTGGAGCGGGTGAGCTCGGTGCTGGTGGTGCCGTCGGTCAAGCGCCAGAACGCGTTCCGGACCCGCTCGAAGGTGTGGCCCGCGTAGGAGGTGATGACGAAGACGATGGTGGTGACCTGCGGGCCGATCCGGGTCAGGTCCACGGTGATGGTCTCGTCGTCGCCCTTGCCCTCACCGGTGAGGTTGTCGCCGGAGTGCCGGATGGCGCCGTCCTTGGTGACGAGCTGGCCGTAGTAGGCGGCGTCGATCAGATCGTGCCCGGCGTAGACCAGGGCCGAGGCGTCGAGGTCGATCTCGACCGGCCGCGAACCCCATTTGTGCTGCACGTGCACGGGATCCCAGCCCAGGCCCATCTTGACGAAGCTCAGGTCCTGGCCCTGCCGCCGTAGGGCCACCGTGTCGCCGGACTTCATGACCGGCGCGATCGCCGGGGCGGCGGGGCGGGCCGTGTGCGGCGAATTGCTGATGGACACACCGTGATCCGCGACCAGCGCCGCGAAGCCGCGGGGGTGGCCGAAGCCGACCGCGCGGGCGTACCAGCCGTCGTCGCCGCGGTCCAGGTCCACCGCCGCCACCGTGGTCTCGTTGCCGAGGCCGTCGATCACGTACTCGTACAGCGGGTTTCCGCGATCGTCGGCGATGCCGATGTGCGGGGCGGGATGGTCGCCGAAGCGGCTGTCGCGGTCGTCGAGGCTGGCCACGATGCGAATATGGGCCACGCCCGGCGGCACGGCGCTCAGGTTCACGGCGACGGCGTGGTGCCCGGGCACCAGCTGGATGCCGGGGCCGGTGGGCTGGTTGTAGAAGATCAGGTCGGTATCGTCACGTACGGCACCGCGATCGGTCAGGAGCAGCGCGGCGAGATCGACTCCCGCGCTGAAATGCACCGTCACGGTGATGTCCGAGACGCCCAGTTCACCGGTCTGCCCTTGGGTGAGAAGTGCGGCCACGTTCTCCACTCTATGGGTTCGGCCCGACACCTGGATGAAACGAACCCATATCTGTTTCGCGCGTGGCACTTTGTGCGCGCGAACCTTAGGGCATACGGAGGCGCTTGGCCATCTCCCGGCGAATCGTTTTATGCCACAAAGTGAATCGGTCGCATGTTCAGTAACTGTTGGGTACATTACCGATCAGTAGCCGTTCAGGTTACCGTCGAGTAGTAGGACGAAGGACTGGCCGTCATCGAAGTCGGGCGCTGGCGGGCACGAAAACGTAAGGGACAGTTTTGGTTCAGTCGGGTACACCGACCATTCGCCGCGCCACCGAATCCGACATCGAGGACATCGTCCGGGTCATCGCCCTGGCCTTCGAGTCCGACGATCCGATCGAGGACTACGTTTTCCCCGATCCGGAGGTGCGCGCGCGACGCACGCCGGGCATGCTGCGCGTCCTCGTCCGGCATCGCTACCTGCCCGCCGAGGCGGCCATCGTCGCGGAGATCGACGGCGTGATCGTCGGCGCGTTGCTGTGGATTCCCGACCGCTTCCGCAATACCGCTTGGCGGGAAGCGATTTCGGGTCCACAGCTGTTGTGGGCCATGGGTCCGGCGGCCACCCGCCGGGGTATCGAGGTGGACGCCGCCATCGCCGGCTCCGCCCCCGCCGAGCCGCACAACTACATGGTCTACCTGGGCGCGGACCCCACGGTCCCGCGTTCGGGCATCGGCCGGGCATTGACCCGCTGGCTCATCGCCGAGTCCGAGGCCCACGGGCGCGCCCTGTGCGGCATCTGCAAGGACGCCAACGTCGGCTACTACCAGGCGATGGACTTCGCGCGGCTCGCCGGAACCCGAATCGGGAGTAAGGGTCCGGAATTGAATTTCATGCTGCGGCCGGCGGGCGTGACCGCGGGCTGACATGACTCGGAGGGGAGCCCGATCGCGGAACACGATCGGGCCGCCGCCGCGCGCCCTCGGGGGGGATCACCAGGTTCGTTCTGTTTTCCGAGGAGATGCAGTGTCTGACCTTGCCATTGTCGGAATCGGGTGCCGCTATGCCGGCGGCATCGATTCCCCGGAGTCGTTCTGGGACTTCATCATCAACAAGGGCGACGGGGTCGTGGAGATCCCGTCCGACCGGTGGGACTACCGCCGGTATTACGACCCGGACAAACGCACGCCGGGACGTATGTACACCAAACGGGCCGCCTTCATGACCGGCGACCCGTGGGCCTTCGACCCCGACTTCTTCGGCATCTCGCCGCGCGAAGCCGCCGCCATGGACCCGCAGCAGCGGCTCGTCCTCGAGGTGGCCTGGGAGGCGCTCGACGACGCGGGCATCGCCGGACAGGCCGCGGGCGCGCCGATCGGCGTCTACGTCGGGGCCTTCACGCTGGACCAGATGGCGGTGTCCAACACCAACGCGGCGCTGCCGTGGGTGGACATGCACACCGCGGCGGGCGCGTCGTACACCATGCTGTCCAACCGGATCGCGTACGCGCTCAACATGATCGGCCCCGCGCTCACCGTCGACACCGCCTGCTCGTCGTCGCTGGTGGCCTTCCACCTGGCCTGCCAGGCGCTGGCCAACGGCGACTGCGAGGTGGCGCTGGCGGGCGGCGTCACCATGCTGCTGCAGCCGGAGGTGTTCGTCTCCATGTGCAAGGGCGGCTTCCTGGCCGCCGACGGCCGCAGCAAGCCCTTCGACGCCGCCGCCGACGGCTACGGCCGCGGTGAGGGCTCGGGCATGGTGGTGCTCAAGCGGCTCGAGGACGCCGAGCGCGCCGGGGATCGGATCTACGCGGTGGTCAAGGCCACCGGATCCAATCAGGACGGGCGCACCACCGCCATCACCGTCCCCAACGCGGATCTGCAGGAGGCCCTGGCCAAGTCGGTCACCGAACGGGCGGGCATCGCCCCGCACGAGGTCACCTACGTGGAGGCGCACGGCACCGGCACCCCGGTCGGCGACCCGCTGGAACTGCGGGCCATCGGGCGCGCCTACGGGCAGGTCGAGGGCCGGACCGCGCCGCTGGGCGTGGGCTCGGTCAAGGGGCAGCTCGGGCACACCGAGGCCGCCTCGGGCATCGCGAGCGTCATCAAGTCGGCGCTGGCCATCACCCACCGCACCATCGCGCCGCAGGGCTGGCTGAACGAGCCGAACCCGGAGATCCCGTTCGACGAGCTGGGTCTGGCTCTGCAGGTGGAGGCGCAGCCGGTCGATCCGGAGACCCGAATGACGCTCGCGGTCAACGGATTCGGCTACGGCGGCACCAACGCGCACGTCATCCTCCAGGAGTACGTCGCGGCGGACACGCCGGAGCGTGAGCCCAGACACCTTGGTGTGCTGCCGATCTCGGCGCGCACCGACACCGCCGCGCGCGAACTGGCCCGCGGCTACGCCGAGCTCATCGCCGCCGGAGCCGAACCCGCCCGGCTGGCCGAGGCGGCGTGGACCCGGCGGCACCATCACGGCGTGCGCGCGGGCCTCACCTTCGGTGACGACGCCGAGCTGGTGCGGGCGCTGATCGACTTCGCGGGCGGCGAGGGCCGCACCGCCAAGGTGATCGCCCGCAAGGCGCCCGAACCGGTGTTCGTGTTCACCGGCATGGGTCCGCAGTGGTGGGCCATGGGCCGTCAATTGCTCACCACCGGTGGCGTTTTCGCCGCCGAGGCCGAGCGGATCGACGCGGTGTTCCGGGAGATCTCGGGCTGGTCGATCGTCGAGGAGCTGCTGCGGCCCGAGGAGCAGTCGCGGGTCACCTCGACCGCGGTCGCCCAGCCCGCCAACTTCCTGATCCAGGTCGCCCTGGTCGCCCTGCTCGAGGAGCTGGGCATCCGGCCCGCCGCGGTGGTCGGCCACAGTGTCGGCGAGGTGTCGGCGGCCTACGTCACCGGGATGCTGTCGCTGCGGGACGCGCTGCTGGTCAGCTTCCATCGCGCCCGCCTACAGGCGACCACGGCCGGTTCGGGCGGCATGCTCGCGGTCGGTCTGCCCCCCGCCGCCGCACTGGAGCTGATCGACGGCGACGAGCTGGTCAGCATCGCCGCGATCAACAGCCCGAGCGCGGTCACCCTGGCGGGCAACGAGCAGCGGCTCGACGAGATCGCCGAATCCCTCACCGAACAAGGCGTTTTCGCGCGCCGACTCCAGGTCGAGGTGCCGTATCACAGCTACCTGATGGACCCCATCCTCGACGAGCTGACCGCCGCCCTGGCCGGGCTGAGCCTCGCCGAGCCGCGTATCCCGCTGTGGTCCACCGTGACCGGCGCCCGGGTGACCACGGCCGACTGGGACGCGACCTACTGGTGCGCCAATGTGCGGCAGCCCGTCCGCTTCGCCGACGCCATCACCGAACTGGTGGGCGCGGGCAGCCGGGTGTTCCTGGAGGTCGGCCCGCACCCGGTGCTGGGCGCCAACATTCGCGAGATCCTGATCGGCGCGAACGAGACCGGCACCACCGTCGCCACCCTCAACCGCAAGCAGGACGACGCCGAGAGCGTCCGGCAGACCCTGGCCGGGCTGTACGCGGCGGGCGTGCTCGACATCGACGCCCTCTTCGGCGATCTGGTCACCCGGCATGTGGACCTGCCGCGCTACCCGTGGCAGCGCACCCGGCTACGCGTCGAACTGAGCGGGATGCAGCGGCTCAAGTACGGCACGCCCGGCATGTACCGCATGCTCGGCGACCCCGTACCGGAGCACCCGAACACCGCGTGGCGCGTCCAGCTCAGCGTCGGCGACATGCCGTGGCTGGCCGACCATGTGGTGGGCGGCTCCCGCATCCTGCCAGGCGCGGCGTACCTGGACGCGGCCCTGAGCGCGGCGGCGCTGCGCACCGAGTCCACCCGGGTCGCCGTCGAGGACGTCCGGTTCCTCGCGCCGCTGGTGGTGGACGAGGGCATGGCCCCGGTGGTGGAACTACAGGTGGAGGAATCCACACGGCGCTTCAGCATTCGCTCCCGCGACGCGGCGGGCGACGCCTGGACGGTCAACGCCACCGGCCGCCTGGTCGAGGGCGTCTACGAGCCGTCCAAGGCCGAGCTGCCGGTGCTCGAGGAGATGGCCGCCATCGACCCCGACGCCTACTACACCGCCTTCGCCGCCCGCGGCCTCGACTACGGCCCGGACTTCCGCCGCGCCACCGCGCTGCGGGTGAGCGGCAATACCGTGGTCGCCACCCTGGACGGAACCATCGCCCACGACAGCGGGCACCTCGCCCACCCGGCGGTCGTCGACGCGGCCGTGCAGTGCTTCGGAGCGGTCCTCGCCGCCGCGCCGAACGCCGGACGGGGAGCGCTGGTTCCGGTCGCCGTCGCAGGCGTGCGGGTGTTCGCGCCCATCCCGGAGCGGGTGACCGTGGTGGCCCGCCTCAACAGCGCCGGCGGCGACCGGACCGCCGACGAGCTCACCTGCGACTACGACCTGCTCGACGATGAGGAGAACATCGTCATGCGGATCCTGGGCCTGCGGCTGGGCGACATCAACCCCGATCGTGGTGCGCTGCAACGGCTCACGGACTACTTCTACGAGGACCGCTGGGACATGCGGGAACCGGTGGACACCACCGCCCTGCCCACCCCCGACACCGCGTACACGCTGGCCGTCGACTTCGCCGCCGAGGCGGGAGCGCGGGCCACATCCATCGCGGGCGCCACGGCCCACGGCGAGGTGCTCGCCGTGGGTGATCCGGGCCGTGCGGACCTGGAATCCGTCGTGCGCGAGCGGCTCCAGCGGATCGTGGCGCTGAACGGCGTCGAACGCACGCACATCGTGCTGGTCGCGGGCCACGAGTACGCCGACCTCGACGCGCTGTGGACGCTGCGCCGCATCGCGGTCACCGTCGAGGCCTTCCTCGAGGACTGGCTCGAGCAGCGCGGCGAGGAAATCCCCATGACCGGTGACGGTTCCGTGCACGTCTCCCTGGTCACCGAGCGGGCCTTCGCGCACCCCGACGAGGACGCGGTCCCCGATCCGGCGCACGCCGCGCTGGCCGGCGCCCGCCGGGTGCTGCTCAACGAGCAGCCGCGGCTGCGCTGGCGGCTCATCGACGTGGATCCGGAGGTGACCGAGGCGGACCTGGCGGCGGAGCTGGCAGTGCCGGGCGCGTTCACCTACGACCACTCCGATGAAGTGGTGCTGCGCAACGGGTTGCGCTGGGTGACGGTGGTCGCGGCCACCCTGCCCGAGCGCATCGAGGGCCTGGACCGGGCCGAGCCGCTCACCGATCCGGAGGCGAACTTCCGGCTGGAGCTGCCCAAGTCGCGGGTGCTGTCGCGGCTGGCGTGGCGGCGCTGCGAACGCCGCGCGCCCGGGGCGGGCGAGGTCGAGGTGCGCATCCTGGCGGTCGGTCTCGGCTACAAGGACCCGCTCAAGGTCATCGGGGTGCTCGGTGAGCGCGAGATGGCGGGCACCTTCTACGGCACCGAGCCCGGGATGGAGGCCGACGCCGTCGTCGTCCGGACCGGTGCGGGCGTCGACGATCTCGCGGTCGGCGACCGGGTGTTCGTGACGTCCAAGGGCATGATCTCCCGCTTCCACACCACCGAGGCCGACCTGGTCACCCGGGTGCCGGCCGACACCGAGCCCGGCGCGTGCACCAGCACCGTCGCGTTCGCCACCGCCGAGCACTCGCTGCTCGAACTGGCGCGGGTGCGCAAGGGCGAGGTGGTGCTGGTGCACGGCGCGGCGGGTGGTGTCGGGTCGGCCGCGGTGCAGGTCGCGAAGCTGTACGGGGCCACGGTGATCGGCACCGCCAGCAGTGACGAGCGCCGGGCCTACGTGCTCGAACAGGGCGCCGACCACGCACTGGACTCGCGGTCGCTGAACTTCGCCGACGACGTCCTGGGCCTCACCTCGGGCCGCGGCGCGGACGTGGTGATCAGCACCGCGCCCGGGGAGATCCTGCGGCAGAACTTCAAGGCGGTGGCCGAGTTCGGGCGCATCGTGGAGATCGGCAAGGCCGACATCTACGGCGGCGGCGTGCTCGACCTGGGGTACTTCGACAAGAACCTCTCCTACCACTCCTTCGACCTGGACCGCATGCTGGCGATCAAGCGGTCGGCCACCAGCGATCTGGTGCGCGGCGTACAGGAGAAGCTAGCTGCGGGCCACTACCGGTACCTGCCGTTCGAGGTGTACGACACCGCCGACGTGGCCCGGGCCTTCGAGGACGTGGCCCGTTCGGCACAGCTCGGCCGGATCGCGGTGAGCCTGGAATCCGAAGCGCCGCAGGTGCGTCCGCTGATCGCGGCGGTCACCGTGGATCCGGCGGCCCGGTACCTGATCACCGGCGGGTTCGGCGCGTTCGGCCTCGCCGTGGGGCGCTGGCTGGCCGGGCTGGGCGCACGCCACCTGACCCTGCTGGGCCGGGGCGGCGCGACCACCGACGCCGCCCGCGCCCAGCTGGCGCGCTGGCGGGCGCAGGGCGTCGAGGTCACCGAGGAACTGGTGGACGTCACCGACATCGACGCCATGGAAGCCGTGGTGGCGCGGGCCCATTCCGCCGAGCACCCGTTGCGCGGCGTCTTCCACACCGCGGGCACGCTCGACGACAAGCGGGTCGCCGACATGGACCGGGACAGCCTGGCCAAGGTGTACCGGCCCAAGGCGGAGGGCGTGATCGCGCTGCGGCACGGGCTGGCCGCCGCCGGAGCCGAGCTCGACATGTTCGTGTTGTTCTCCTCCGGCAGCACCATCTTCGGCAGCATCGGCCAATACGCCTACACCGCGGCCAATCTCGCGCTCAATGCCACCGCCGACCTGGTGGTCCGCGACGGCGGCACGGCGCTGGCGGTCGGCTGGGGTCACATGTCCGGCGGCGGTATGGCCGACGACGACTACGTGTCCCGCTACCTGCGCACCGCCGGATTCGACCCGATCGACATGGACGAGGGCGTCGAATACCTGGAGAAGGCCCTGGAACTGGGCATCCATCACCAGGCGTCGATCATCCCGATCAACTGGTCGACGGTGGCCTCCACGGTGTCCTGGTACGCCATGACCGGCCGCACCGCCGAGCTGATCGCCGCGGCGGCGCAGGACAATTCGGCGGCCTCGCAGCTGGTGTCGGCGCTGCGCGAACTCGACGAGCAGAAGCGGGCCGACGTGGTGGCGCACATGCTGGCCGAGCAACTGGCCGTGGTGATGGGCGTCGACGCCGACTCCATCGACCTCACGATCCCGGTGCCGGAACTGGGCCTGGACTCGCTGATGGCGGTGGAATTCGGTGCGCTGGTGGGCAAGACGCTGGGCGTGGACCTGCTGTCGATGAAGGTCGGGCGGTCGTTCACCCTCCAGCTCGCGGGGGCGCGCGCCGCCGAGATGCTGGTCGGCGCGAACACCGGGGCGGTGTCGGCATGAGCGAATCCGCACGGGACCTGGCACGGAAGCTGCTGGCGGGCAACGCGACCACGGAGGCGGGAGTACGCGGCCCGGCCTCCGCGGTCCGGCACACCGCGCCCGCCACGCCGGCTCCCCTCTCGGGGCGGACCGGTCCGGCTCGCGCCCCTCGCGGGCCGGGTCGCCAGTTCGCCGATCATCCGGAGGTCGCGGCGGCCGTCGCCAAACGGGCGGCCATCGCGGCCATCAGCGAGCAGTCGGGCATGCCGAATCCGCTGTTCCTGCCGCGGAACAGCCCGAACGACACCGTCATCCGGGCCATGGACACCGACCTGGTGAACTTCAGCGCCTACAACTACCTGGGACTGTCCAGCCACCCGCGGGTGGTGCGGGCGGCCCAGGAGGCCCTCGACCGGTACGGCGCGTCGGCCTCGGCCAGCCGGATCGTGTCCGGCGAGATCCCGCTCTACGGCGAACTGGAGCAGCGGCTCGCCGGAATGTACGACGTGGGCGACGCCATGGTGACCACCAGCGGCTACCTCACCAACGCGGGCGTCATCGGCTTCCTGCTGCGCGAGGGTGATGTCGCGTTCTGCGACAGCCTGATCCACGGCAGCGTGGTCTCGGGCACGCAGTGGGCGGGCTGCCGCCGGATCAACTTCCGGCACAATGATCCCGACTCGCTGCGGTCGGTGCTGAAGATGTCGCGGTCCGGGTTCGATCGGGCGCTGGTGGTGCTGGAAGGCCACTACTCGATGGACGGCACCGTCGGCCGGGTGGCCGAACTGGCCGCCGTGGCCCGCGAATTCGACTGCGCCGTCATGGTGGACGAGGCCCACTCGCTCGGCGTGTTCGGCGCGGCCGGGCACGGCATCCGCGAGCACTACGGCATGGCCGGGGCCGAGGTCGACATCTGGATGGGCACGCTGTCCAAGGCGCTGGGCAGCGTCGGCGGGTTCATCGCCGCCGACGCCGACCTGATCGCGGCGATGAAATCCAGTGCGCCGGGCGTGGCGATGCTGACCGGTGCGCCCGCGCCGTCCGCCATCGCGGCGGCGCTGGCCGGTCTGGATGTGCTCGCGGCCGAACCGGATCGGGTGGCCCGGCTGTGGCACAACGCCCGGCTGTTCGACACCGCGCTACGGGAGCGGGGACTGGATCTCGGTGAGTCCCAGGGCACGCCGATCGTGCCGGTGATCGTGCCGGGCGAGATGCGGGCCGGGTTCGTGTCCGCGCACCTGCTGCGCCAGGGCGTGTACGCCGGGGCCATCTCGGCCCCGGCGGTGCCGGTGGGCAAGGAGCGGCTGCGCTTCTTCATCACCTCCGAGCACACCGAGCGGCAGTTGCTGTCGACGGCGGACCTGCTGGCCGAGGCGATCGCGCTGGCGGGTCAGCTGCCGGAGGCCGTGGCGGTCTGAGTCCGGCGGTGCTGTGGGCGGAGTGCGAACACCGCCCACAGCACCAGACCGGCCACCGTGGCGGCCACGCCGATCTCGCACACCCGGGTCCAGCCGCCCGCCTCGAACGCGGCCCCGGCGGTCACCGATCCGGTCACGCCGCCGAGGAAATAGGTGACCATGTAGGCGGTGGTCAGGCGGCTGCGCGCGGCCGGATCCAGGGTGTAGATGGCCGACTGGTTGGTCAGATGCGCGCCCTGGATACCGAAGTCGAAGACCACCAGCGCGGCGATCAACGCCACCACGTTGTGCCCGCCCCACACCACCAGCACCCAACTGGCCAGCAGCACCAGCCAGGTCAGCGTGGTGACGCGGCGCAAATGCCCGCGGTCGGCCAGCCGGCCCACCACCGGCGCGCCCAACGCCCCGACCACACCCGCCAGACCGAACAGACCGATCACGAATTCGCCGTAGTGGTACGAACTTCCGCCCGAGCCGGACAGCTGGAACGCCAGCGCGGTCCACACCAGCGAGAAGCTCCCCATCAGGATGAAGCCGAGCAGCATGCGCTGCCGCAACACCGCGTGGCGGCGGATCAGACCCAGGATCGACACCAGCACCCGCGGATAGCTCTCGCCGGTCGCCGCGCGCGGGGTGGCGGGCGCGAGCAGGTACACACTGATCGCCATCACCACCTGCAGTCCGGCCGCCACCAGCAGCACCGCGCGCCAGCCGCCCAGCTGCGCCACCGCCCCGGACAGCACCCGCGACAACAGGATTCCCAGCAGCAGGCCGCTCATCACCGTGCCGACCGCCTGCCCGCGCCGCGCCGGATCGGCCAGCGCCGAGGCCCACGGCACCACCACCTGCGCCGCCGAGGCCGCCACCCCGGTGGCCACCACTCCGGCGACGAGCACCGTGTAGTTCGGCGCGAACGCCGACACCAGCAGGGCCGCGACCGAGGCCAGCAGCAGCACCGGCACCATGCGGTGGCGGCGCAGGAAGTCACCGAGCGGGACCAGGAACGCCAGGCCGCACAGATAGCCGATCTGGGCCGCGCTCACCAGCAGCGCCGCACTCGCGGTGGACACCCGCAGGTCGCCGGCGACCTGGTGCAGCAGCGGTTGCAGGTAGTAGTTGCCCGCGGCCGAGGAGCCCGCGGTCACCGCGAACACCAGCACCGTCGTCCGGGTCAGCGTCGGGGACGTCTCGGGCGCGATCGGTGCGGGCGCTGCGGCGCGGAGCGTGGAAACCATCACCGCTTCATGGTGGGCGGGGATTTCAATCTACAAAAGCGATGGTTTTCGATACTGCTATCTATCGAATTGATGGCAGGACTAGGCTCGGCCCATGGAGCTGCGTCAGATCGAATGTTTCCTGGCCTGCTGCGACCACCGGTCCTTCACCGCCGCGGCCCGCCACCTCAACCTGGTGCAGTCGGCGGTCTCCACCAGCGTCGCCAAACTCGAGCGCGAACTCGGGGTGCGCCTGTTCGACCGCACCCCGCGCACCCTCGAACCGACCGTCGCGGGCCGGGCCATGGTCGCGCCCGCCCGCACCCTGCTGCGCGCTCGCGGCGACATCGTGGACGCCATCGACGCCGCCCGCGGGGAGATCCGCGGCGAGGTGGTCGTCGGCAATCTGATGAACATCCACAATATCGACCTGGCGGGCATCATCGCCGCACTGCACCGGCAGTATCCGGAGGTGACCCTGCGGATGCGCCAGAGCATCTCCGGAATGGCCGGCAATGTGGCCGGGCTGCTGGACAATTCGCTCGAACTGGCGCTGCTCGCGGGCATGAGCGACGAATTCCCCGGCCTCACCACCCATCTCATCGCCGAGGAGACGCTGGTGCTGTGCACCGCGCCCGGGCATCCGCTGGCGGGCCGCCCCTTCTACGCCGCCGATCTGCACGGGGTGCGGTTCATCGACTTCCCGCCGGGCTGGGGCATCCGCACCATCGCCGACGAGCTGTTCCCGGGCCGCTACCCGGTCATCGAGGTGGCCGATCAGGCGTTCGCACTGGAGTTGGCGGCCAAGGATTTCGGGGTCGCGCTCATCCCGCTGTCGGTCGCGCGGCTCTCCCCCGGCGTCCCGTTCGCCGACTACCGGCCGTATCCGCTGCCGTGGCGTCTGTGCGTCGGCCACGCGGCCACGCGGACTCCGTCGAACGCGGCGCGCACGGTCATCGAGGCGCTCGTCGCGCACGGCGGAGCGGGGCGATGACCTGCCCCCGCGCCGCCTTCAGAGGTTGCCGATGGCGGGCGGGCCGGTGACGGTCAGGGGTGGGAGCGGATCGGCGTAGCGCTCGATCTCCACCAGGGACAGCTGGCCCGTGCACCCTTGGCTCAGACGGGACGTGCCGCGATCCCGGGTGACCGCGTTGGGGTTTCCGTGGCGGCAGAAGGTCGCGTCGTCCGGGTCGGGGTCGTACCAGGCGCCGGTGGACAGCTGCGCGACGCCCGGGCGCACCGAATCGCTGATCTCCAGCCCGGCCAGGCAGCTGCCGCGGTCGTTGAAAATCCGGACGATGTCACCCGCGGCGAGACCCCGCGCGGCCGCGTCGTCCGGGTGCAGCCGGACCGGTTCGCGGCCCTGGATCTTCGAGGACTGACTGTGCGCGCCGATATCGAGCTGACTGTGCAATTTGGTACGAGGCTGGTTGGCCACCAATTGAATCGGGAACCGGGCGGCCAGCGGGCCGCCCAGCCATTCGTCCGGTTCGAGCCACACCGGGTGGCCGGGGCAGTCGTCGTAGCCGAAGCCCGCGATGGTCTCGGAGAAGATCTCGATCCGCCCGCTGGGGGTGTGCAGCGGGTGAGCGTCCGGGTCGGCGCGGAAGTCGGCGAAGGCGATGTGCTCCTCGGCTTCGAGCGGCAGGTCCAGGGATTCCCCGGACCAGAAGGTGTCGTAGTCGGGCACCTCGTGGCCGCGGGCGCTCAATCGGTCGCGCCACTCGTCGTAGAGGTGGCGCAGCCATTCCCGATCTGTGCGCCCCTCGGTGAATTCCTTACCGACGCCGAGCCTTTCGGCCAGTTCACCGAACATCCAGTAGTCGTCGCGGGCCTGCGCGTGCGGCCGGGTCAGGGCGGGCATCGGGAACAGGTAGCGGTCGCCCTCGCCCGAGCCGTAATCGTCGCGTTCGATGGTCATGGTCGAGGGCAGCACGATGTCGGCGTGCCGGGCCGTGGCCGACCAGAACGGATCGTGCACCACCACGGTGTCCGGCCGGCCGAAGGCGGTGCGCAGCCGGGCCAGGTCCTGGTGGTGATGGAAGGGGTTGCCACCGGCCCAATAGACCAGGCGGATGGCGGGATACGTGCGATGCTCGCCGTTGTACTCGTACGGCTCGCCCGGGTTCAGCAGCATGTCCGCGATGCGCGCGACGGGGATGAAGTCGGGAACGGCGTTGCGCCCCTGCGGCAGTTTCGGCGGGGACGTGACCCGCACGGCCAGACCGACATTTCCGGCCGAACCGTAGCCGTGGCCGAATCCGCCTCCGGGCAGACCGATCTGGCCGAGCATGGCGGCCAGCACCACGCCCAGCCACAGTGGCTGCTCCCCGTAGCGGGCCCGCTGCAGCGACCAGCTCACCGTGACCAGGGTGCGGGTGGCCGCCATCGCGCGGGCGAGGTCGCGAATCCGGTCCGCGGGAACGCCGGTGATGGGCTCGGCCCAGTGCGGGTCCTTGGCGATGCCGTCCTCCGCGCCGCGCACATAGTCCCGGAAGCGGTCGTAGCCGACGGTGTAGCGGTCCAGGAAAGCGTTGTCCGCCAACCCTTCCGCGTCCAGTACCTGGGCCAGCGCGAGCATCAGCGCGGCATCGCTGCCCGGCCGGGACGCGATCCATTCGGCGTGGGCCTCGGCCGGGCTGTCGTCGCGCAGCGGGCCGATGGTGACGAAGCGGCAGCCGTTGGCGTGCGCGGTCTCGATCCAGCCGCGGCCGTTGTGCTTGGAGACCCCGCCGGGCGAGACCACCACGTTCTTCGTGGACAGACCGCCGAAGGAGACGATCAGCTTCGAGTGCTCGGCCAGCACCGACTTGGTGGTGGCCCGGGACATGATGGTGCCCATATCGGCGAGGATGTGCGGCAGCAACACCGTCGACGCGCCCAGGCTGTAGCTGTTGCGGTGCGAGACGTAGCCGCCGAGGCAGTTGAGAAATCGGTGAATCTGGCTCTGCGCGTGATGGAATCGGCCCGCGCTGGCCCAGCCGTAGGAGCCGCCGTAGACGGCGCCGGCACCGAATTCCCGGTACACCCTGGACAATTCACCGGCCAGCAGATCCAGCGCGGTGTCCCACGAGACCGGCACGAACTCCTCCGCGCCGCGAGGTCCGGGCCCGGGGCCGTGTTCCAGCCAGCCGCGCCGCACATAGGGCTGGTCGATACGGGCCGGATGATGCTGGGCCGAGGCGACATTCTCGATGAGCGGAGTGGGTTCGGGGTCCGCGCGCCACGGGCGGACCGCGGTCAGCCGTTCGCCGTCACTGTCCGCTTCGAGAACGCCCCAGTGGGTGAGGTGCGTGGCCATGCCCACAACATACGCCCGGCCGTTTGGGGCGGGGTTGCGGATTCAGTAGCTAGGAGTACGCTCATTTTTGAGTCCACTCAGTTACGCAGGCAGGGTTGGAGGTGTCCGATGGCCACAACGGCCACATCGGCGCACGTCGGACGACGGCAACGCAAGATGCACGACAAACAGTCCAGAATCTTCGAGGCGGCCGCGACCCTGTTTGCCGAGCAGGGCTTCGACCGGGTCACCACCCAGCAGATCTCCGATCGCGCCGATATCGCGGCGGGCACGCTGTTCCGCTACGCGGCCACCAAAGGCGAACTGTTGCTGATGGTTTACAACGAGGAGCTGCGCACGGCGCTGGAGGCCGGCGCGGATCAGGCTCGCGCGCAGGCCGATACCGTCGCGGCGGTGTACGAGATGCTGGGCCCGCTGCTGCGGACCGCCGCGCAACGGCCCGAGAACACCATCGTCTATCAGCGTGAACTGCTGTTCGGCTCACCCACCGACAAGTACCGCTCCGAGGGCCTGGCCCTGGTGGCCCGGCTGGAATCCATGATCGCCGAACGGCTCGTCGCCGACTCCGGCGCGACGGGGTCACCACAGGTCGAGGAGCAGGCGCGAGTAGCCGGTCGCAGCATCTTCGCGGTGCTGCATCTGGCGTTGGCCCGGCCGTCCACCGGCGCGCATCCCGGGCACGACGCCATGGCGGATCTGCGGGCGCAGATCGCACAGATAATCGCCGGATTCTTCACATCCACAGGGAGGCAATGACAATGGGCATCGAGATCCGCAAGGTCACCGTGCTCGGCACCGGTGTGCTGGGTTCCCAGATCGCGTTCCAGACCGCGTTCCGCGGCTTCGACGTCACCGGATACGACATCGACGACGCGGCGCTGACCGCGGCCCGCGGGCGCTTCGACAAGCTGGCCGCCACCTACCGCGAGCAGGTGCCCGGCGCGGGCGACGGCAAGGCCGAGGCGACCGCGGCGGGCATCACGCTGAGTTCCGATCTGGGCGCGGCCGTTTCGGAGGCGGACCTGGTGATCGAGGCGGTTCCGGAGGTGCTCTCGCTCAAGCAGGAGATCTACGAGAAGCTGGGCAAGCTCGCCCCCGAGGGCACCATCTTCGCCACCAACTCCTCCACCCTGCTACCCAGCGCCATCAAGGATTTCACCGGCCGGCCCGACCGGTTCCTGGCGTTGCACTTCGCGAATCAGGTGTGGCACTTCAACACCGCCGAGATCATGGGCACCGACGACACCGATCCGGCCGTCTACCGGGCGGTGGCGGACTTCGCCTCCGCCATCGGCATGGTGCCCATCGAACTGCACAAGGAGAAGGCCGGCTACGTCCTCAATTCGCTGCTGGTGCCGCTGCTCAACGCGGCCATGAACCTCGCCGAGGGCGGCTACGCGGAGCCCGAGGCGGTGGACAAGACCTGGCGCATCGGCACCGGCGCTCCGGCCGGGCCGTTCCAGATCCTCGACATCATCGGGCTCACCACGCCCTACAACATCCTGATGAGCGGCGACGCCACCGGGCAGCGAATCGCGCAGTGGCTCAAGGACAACTACATCGACAAGGGCAAGCTCGGCATCGCCACCGGCGAGGGGTTCTACAAGTACACGGCCTAGGCGCACACCGTTTTCCAGACCGATCCCCAAGGGACAGGAGTTCTGATGGAGTACACCAGCGGCAACTACGAAGCCTTCGCGCGGCCCCGCAAGCCCGCGGGCGTGGACGGCAAGACGGCTTGGTTCGTCGGGTCGGGTCTCGCCTCGCTGTCCGGCGCGGCCTTCCTCATCCGCGACGGCCGGATGCCCGGTGACAAGATCACCATTCTGGAAGAGCTGAAGATCCCCGGCGGCGCGCTCGACGGCATCAAGGAACCGAAGAAGGGCTTCGTCATTCGCGGCGGCCGCGAGATGGAGAACCACTTCGAATGCCTGTGGGACCTGTTCCGGTCCATCCCGTCCATCGAGGTCGAGGACGCCAGCGTGCTCGACGAGTTCTACTGGCTCAACAAGGACGACCCGAACTTCTCGCTGGAGCGCGCCACCGTCAATCGCGGGCAGAGCGCGCAGACCAAGAACCTCTTCACGCTGAACGACAAGGCGCAGAAGGACGTCACCAAGATCTTCCTCGCCACCCGGGAGGAGATGGAGGGCAAGCGGATCAACGAGGTGTTCTCGAAGGACTTCTTCGAGAGCGACTTCTGGATGTACTGGCGCACCATGTTCGCCTTCGAGGACTGGCACAGCGCGCTGGAGATGAAGCTGTACCTGCACCGGTTCGTGCACCACATCGGCGGACTGCCGGACTTCTCGGCGCTGAAGTTCACCAAGTACAACCAGTACGAGTCGCTGGTGCTGCCGCTGTACCGGTGGCTGCTGGACCAGGGCGTCACGTTCAGGTTCGACACCACCGTCACCGACGTCGACTTCGAGATCAGCGGGGATCGCAAGCAGGCCACCAGGATTCACTGGACCTCCGAGGGCGTCGACGGCGGGGTGGACCTGGGTCCGGACGATCTGCTGCTGATGACCATCGGGTCGCTGACCGAGAACTCCGACGAGGGCGACCAGCACACGCCCGCCCAGCTGAACGAGGGCCCGGCCCCGGCGTGGGATCTGTGGCGGCGCATCGCGGCCAAGGACGAGGCTTTCGGACGGCCCGACGTGTTCGGCTCGCATATCCCCGAGACCAAGTGGGAGTCGGCCACCGTCACCACGCTGGATCAGCGCATCCCCGAATACATTCAGAAGATCTGTAAACGGGATCCCTTCAGCGGCAAGGTCGTCACCGGCGGCATCGTCACCGTCAAGGACTCCAGCTGGCTGATGAGCTGGACGGTGAACCGGCAGCCGCACTTCAAGCAGCAGCCCAAGGATCAGATCGTGGTCTGGGTGTACGCGCTGTTCGCCGACAAGCCCGGCGACTACGTGAAGAAGACCATGCAGGAGTGCACCGGCGCGGAGATCACCCAGGAATGGCTGTACCACCTGGGCGTGCCCGAGTCCGACATCCCCGAACTGGCGGCCGAGGCGGCGCGCTGCGTGCCGGTGATGATGCCGTACGTGACCGCCTTCTTCATGCCCCGCAAGGCCGGTGACCGGCCCGACGTGGTGCCCGCGGGATCGGTGAACTTCGCGTTCATCGGCCAGTTCGCGGAGACCAGCCGGGACTGCATCTTCACCACCGAGTACTCGGTGCGCACCGGGATGGAGGCGGCGTATCAGCTGCTCGACATCGAGCGGGGTGTGCCGGAGGTGTTCAACTCCACCTACGACATCCGCACGCTGCTGACAGCCATGACCCGGCTGCGCGACGGCGATCCGATCGACCTGCCCGGACCGGAGCTGCTGTGGCGCGGGGTGGCGAAGCGGCTCGGCAACAACGAGATCGGCGAGCTGCTGACCGAGTACGGCGTGATCGGCAAGTAGCGCGTCCGCCGCGACGGCCCGGTTCCGTGTGGGATCGGGCCGTCGTCGTCTCCACATCCGGCCTGGAGCTCGATAGTGAACTAATTGTCTATATGGACTCTGGACAGTTACTGCGGCTTAGCGCTACCGTTCGAAGATATAGGCAATGATTTGACTACCTGGATGTGAGGGGATCATGCACAAGCACGGAGAGGCGGAGCGGTTCCGTCAGGCCGTCGAGGCCCGTGACGCCGCGGCCATCGAAGCGCTGCTCGCCGACAATGTCGTCTTCACCAGCCCGGTCGCCTTCAAGCCCTACCCGGGTAAGGCCATCACCGCGGCCATTCTGCGCGGGGTTCTGCGGGTGTTCGAGGACTTCCGGTACGTGAAGGAGATCGGTGCGCCGGACGCCGCCGATCACGCGCTGGTCTTCGAGACCACGGTCGCGGGCAAGCGCATCACCGGGTGCGACTTCCTGCACTTCGACGCCGACGGCAAGATCGATGAATTCACGGTGATGGTCCGCCCGCTCTCGGGCGCCCAGGCGCTGGCCGAGGCGATGGCCGCCCAGTTCGCGCGGATCCAGGCCGAGGCCGTCGCGCAAATCGAACGGGAGGCAGCGGCGGCCGAACACCAGGCGGCGGGTGCGTGAACGTGTTCGCGGCGGCCGCCGGAGCCGCCGATTCCCTGGGATGATCCACGGACAGTCACCGAAAGGCCGATCCGCCATGACCGATGGCACCTACACCCGTTACGTCGCACTCGGCGACAGCCAGACCGAGGGCGTCGGCGACGGCGACGACCGGACCGGCCTGCGGGGCTGGGCGGATCGGCTGGCCGAGCGGCTGGCCGCCGCCAATCCGGGCCTGTCGTACGCCAATCTGGCGGTGCGCGGGAAGCTGGCCGGGCAGATCCGAGCCGACCAGCTGGATGCGGCGCTGTCGTTGCGGCCCGATCTGGCGACCGTGCTCGCGGGCATGAACGACCTGCTGCGTCCCGCCTTCGATCCGGACGCCATCGTCGCGGATGTCGAGGCGATGTTCGCCGCGCTCACCGCGACCGGCGCGGTCGTGGCCACCCTGACCTTTCCCGATGTCGCCGAGACGATTCCGCTGGCCCGGCCGCTGCGCGGGCGGGTGTCGATCCTCAACGAGCGGTTGCGGGCGGCGGCACGGCGGCACGGGGTCCTGGTCGCCGAGACCGGGCATCACGCCGTCGTCACCGATCCGCGGCTGTGGAGTCCCGACCGGCTGCACGCCAGCCCGCTCGGGCATCAGCGCATCGCCGAGGCCATGGCCGAGGCGCTGCGGCTGCCGGGCTCCGACGACACCTGGACCCGCCCGCTCATCCCCGCGCTGCCCGAGCGGGGGCTGCTGCGGTCGATGGCGGCCGAACTCGAGTGGGCGGCAACCGCGCTGGGGCCGTGGGCCATGCGGCGGTTGCGCGGGATCTCCTCCGGTGACCAGCGGGTCGCCAAGCGGCCGCAGCCGCTGCCGGTGCTCGGCGCGCCGCTCGCGCACTGAATCTTCAGCGCGCACCGAATCCTCGTCGCGGGCCGAACCTGCGCCGATCCGGCCCGCGAGCCCGCCCCGCTGCCGGACAATCGAACCCGAGCCCAGTCGGGGGCCCGGGAAGGGTCGGCGCGGATCATGTTCATCGGCGACAACGTCTTGGCGGCGATCGGCAATACTCCGCTGGTGCGGTTGCACCGGGTGACGCCCGAGGGGTGCGCGGAGATCCTGGTGAAGCTCGAAGGGCAGAATCCGTCCGGCAGCATGAAGGATCGGGCCGCCCAGGCCATGATCGCGGTGGCGGAGCGGGACGGGCGGCTGCAACCGGGTGACACGGTGGTCGAATACGCGCGCGGCAGTAGCGGTTCCGCGCTCGGGCTGGTGTGCGCGGCCAAGGGGTATCGGCTGCGGCTGGTCGACTCCACCGCCGCGGCCGAGCGGGCGAGCCGGGAGCCCGGCACCTTCTGGCCCGATCACCTGAACAACACCGACGCCATCACCGGCTATCACGGTCTGGGGCAGGAGATCTGGGCGCAGACCGAGTGCCGCGTGGACGCGTTCGTTCAGGCGGTCGGCAGTGCCGCCGCACTCCGCGGCAGCGCCGCGCTGCTTCGCTATCACAAACAGCGGCGGATTCAGGTCGTGGCGGTGGAGCCCGCCGAGTCGCCCGTGCTGTCCGGCGGCCCGCCCGGCCGGCATCGGATCGAGGGCATCGGGCTGGGTTATCCACCGCCCCTGTGGGATCCGACCCTGGTCGACGAGGTGGCGCCGGTCTCCAGTCCCGACGCCGAGGCCATGGCTCACCGACTGGCCCGCGAGGAGGGCCTGCGCGCCGGAAACTCCTCCGGCGCGAATGTGGTCGCGGCCATCCGCGTGGGGCTCCGCCTGGGTCCGCGAGCCCGCGTGGTCACGCTGCTACCGGATTCCGGTCTGAAGCAAGGTCAGACGTTGACGCCGTAATCCCGTGCGATCCCACCCAATCCGGACGCATACCCCTGACCGATGGCCCGGAACTTCCATTCCGCGCCGTGCCGGTACAACTCCCCGAACACCATCGCCGTCTCGGTGGAGGCGTCCTCGGTCAAATCGAACCGGGCCAGTTCCGTCCCCGTGACCGCGTCCACCACCCGGATGTACGCGTTCCGGACCTGCCCGAACGCCTGCCGCCGGGCCTCGGCGTCGTAAATCGATACGGGGAAGAAGATATTCGTGATCGTGGGCGGCATGGCCGCCAGGTCCACATTGATCACCTCGTCGTCGCCCTCCCCCGCACCGGTCAGGTTGTCGCCCGTGTGCTCGATGGTCCCCTCGGGCGAACGCAGGTTGTTGTAGAACACGAAGTGCTTGTCCGACACCACGCGCTGATTCGGCCCGCAGGCCATGGCGCTGGCATCCAAGTCGAAATCGGCCCCGGTGGTGCTGCGCACATCCCACCCCAGCCCCACCGAAACCTTCGTCAGATTCGGCGCCTGCTTCGACAGCGAGACATTCCCACCCTTGGCCAAACTGACACTCATCGAACTACCTTCCCTCCGAAGTCGATCCCATCCCCAATCGTCCTCGCGTCGCACCCGCAGAGCCACCGATTCGGCGTCCAACTGCTCGGCGATCACCGCCACCCGCCGCTGCAACGCCAGCAACTCGATCAGATCCCGAGGCACCGCCGGCTCCCCCGGCTCCGCCGCGACCACCGCCCGCATCGCCTCGGCGTGCGCCTCCCGGATCGCGGCCCGCAATCGCGCGCCCGCCAACGGCTCCCCCCTACCGCGCGTCACCCCTCGAATGTACTCGCCCGGCAGTTCCTCCGAAACGCTCGCGAACAACGGCCCCATCGAAATGAAACCTGTTACAGTTCGAGCGCCGAAGGGGAGGCGGCCGATGTCGTCGCGCCATAAATATCGTTATCGGACAACACTTTTCACGCGATGCGCGCGAGTGGCGATTCCGATCGCGGCGCTGGTGGGGGCCACGAGCGTCATGGCGGCGCCGGCGTCGGCGATTCCCGATACCGCCGACTCCTTCTACACGCCGCCCGCGGATTATGCGGCGCAACAGCCGGGGACGATCCTGCGCGTGCGACCGATCCAGGCCAGCTATTCACAGTTGGTTCCGTGGCCGGTCCAAGCGTGGCAGTTGCTGTATCGGACCACAGCGGCGAACGGTCAGCCCTATGCCGCGGTGACGACGGTGTTGAAGACCGCGAACACGACTCGGCCGACGGCACTGCTGTCGTTCCAGAACATGACCGACGCGATCGCACCGCAGTGCATGCCGTCCCAGGCGCTGTATCAGGGGCGGGTCCCCTGGATCGATCCGTCGAAATCCGGTCCGCTGCAATTGACCACGATGTCCGGCGAAACGGCGATGATCGCCGCCGGGCTCGCCCGCGGCTGGGCGGTGTCGGTGCCGGACTTCGGCGGCCTCGACAACCACTACTCGACGCCGAAGGAGCCCGGTTACACCGTCCTGGACGGCATTCGGGCCGTCGAGGCGTTCGAACCGGCCGCCCTGCCGGGGCCCGGCACCCCGGCTCTGCTGTGGGGTTACTCCGGTGGCGGTATCGCGAGTGCCTGGGCCGCACAGGAACAGCCGCGGTACGCTCCCGAACTGAATCTGGCCGGGACGGCGGCGGGCGCACCGGTCGGTGACCCTCGTGCCGCGATGCTCGCCATGAACGGCACGCCCGTCGGCGGCGGCCTGCTCCCCATCGCGCTGATGGGCATCATGCAGGATTCCCCCGCGTTCACCGCCGCCATGAACCACTACCTCACCCCCGCCGGGAAACAGAAGATCGCGGACGCCGCGGACAACTGCACACCCCAGAACATGGTGTCCAGCCTCGGTTTCGACGCCAACCAGTTCCTCACCGAACCCATCGAGCAGATCGTCACCGACCCCGCCATCAGCGCCGCCCTCGAGGAACGCACCCTGGGCGCCACCGCCCCCACCGCCCCCCTCTACATCTACAACGCCTTAGACGACGAGGGCAGCCTCATCTCCAGCATCGACACCCTGGTCTCCACCTACTGCGCCGCCGGCACCCCCGTCACCTACCGCCGAGAACAACTCGCCATGCCCGCCTCCGCCCACATCGGCGAATGGTTCCTGGGCGCCCCCGGCGCCCTCGCCTGGCTCCAGCAACAAGCCGAAAACCCCTCCGCCCACCCGGGTTGCGACACCCGAACCGTCCCCACCACCGCCGCCGACCCCGCCGCCATGGACGCCCTCATCTCAGGCATCCTCACCGGCCCAGTCCGCACCTTCCTCGGCTTCTGACGCCTCGAGGACTGCACCGAGCGGCCGAAACGCGGGTGGTCCCCCGAAAGCCGGTCCCGCGCCGCGTTTGCGCTTGACCAATGGCGGCAGACTCATCATTTCGATGCCGGAATCCGGCGCTGCCATGTAGGTAATGGGGATTCCGCAGTAGACGTTGTGATGCGCGATATGCATTGGGCGAATTCGAGGGTGATCGGACATGATTCTCCGATCCGAAGGATCCGATGCGGTTGTCGGGTCCGTGTCTGTACATGCGCGAAGAGGGAATGAATTAGATGAGTTTCATGGGTAAGGCCGTTGTCGCGGTGGCGGCGGTCGGTCTTGCGGCGGGGTCGGCGATCTGTGCCGGTACGGCCGATGCGGCGGGGCTGTACGGGGCGATCGCGTTCAGCCATGACGAGTGGGCTTACGGCCGAAGCGTCAACGCGCCCAGCGCGGCGGAGGCGCAAGCCGCCGCGATCGCGGACTGCGCCGAGGGCGGCACCGCTGACTGCCGGATCATGGTGACGTGGGCCAACGGTTGTGGCGCGCTCGTCTACCGCAATGACAACAGCGACTACCTGGCAGTCGGCACCGGCACGGGCCCCGACCGCGCCTCCGCTCTGCGCGACGCCTACAACAGCCTCGCCGAGATCTACCCGCAGGCGATGCTGGCCAATGTCGGCTCGGCCGACCTGTCAGCGACGGCGGTCAGCGACGTGGTGTGCACCGGTAACGCGTAGTTCGGGGTCGAAGACCGCGTGACGGTTCGGTGCCGCAGACGACTCGATCGGCTGCGACACCGAACGCCCGCGGTCAGATCAGTGGCGAATTACGCTCAATTCGCCTGGCCTTCCTTGTATTTCGCCTCCATTTCGGCGGCGAGTTGCGGCTTCTCGGCCTCCATCTTCTGGACGTACGCGACCGCGTCACCGACGGTCCGCAGGCTCGCGAGGTCCTCGTCGGGGACCTTCACGTCGTACCTGTCCTCCAGCTGGACCGCGATCTCCACCTGCGACAGCGAATCGATTTCCAGGTCGTCGACAAAGGACTTCTCGATCGTCACCTCGGACGCATCGATTCCCGTCACCTCTTCGACGATCTCCGCGATCCCGGTGACGATTTCTTCCTGGGTACTGGCCACGAAACACTCTCCTCGATGTGACGACATAGATCCGAACAGCAGTGCCAGTACGCTAAAAGCTCCAGTGGGGTGGAGGTTCAACAGCTTGTGACGGACGACACAAAGCCCGCCGCGCGCATGAGCATCGGGGAATTGGCGCGCGACTCGGGGCTGTCGGTGCGCACGATCCGGTTCTACTGCGACGAAGGCATTCTCGAATCCCAGCGCAGCGGCGGCGGGCATCGAATGTTCGACGCCGACAGTGCGACCGAACGGCTCCTGCTGGTGCGGCGGTTACGGGCGCTCGGACTCGGGTTGGACTCGATCACCGGCGTGCTGCACGGAGAACAATCGATGGAAGAGGCCATCGCCACCGAAAGCGCAAAGCTCGATATCGAATTCAGGTCGCTGGCTTGGCGTCGCGCATCCGTACGAGCCATGGAGGCAGCCGCCCCGGCCCAACGCGCCGAACGGCTGGCATTGCTGGCCGCGGCACAGGACGGTAATGCGTTACACGAGTGTCTCATCCGCTTCTGGCACCGCATTCTCACGCCGATTCCGCGGTGCGACAGCGACGGCTGGGTGTGCTGGAACGTCCCCGAGCCGCCCACCGAACCATCCGTCGACGAGGTCGTCGCCTACGCCGAACTGGCCGCCCTCGCCACCGACCTCGACCTGAACAACGCTGTCCGGCACCAATATTGGCGAAATCGCCCCGACCTGATCCGCGACCCGCGAGCCCTGTACCACGAGATGGGCGAGATCATGATCGACGTCGTTCCCCTCGTAGCCGACGGCATTCCCCCGCGCTCCGGCAACGAGCTCGACCGATTCGTCACCGCCCACGCCACCGCCCGCGGCGAACGCGACACCCGACAATTCCGCGAGCACCTCCTGCGCGACGCCACCGACTCCGACCCCCGAATTCACCGCTATTGGTCCCTGACAGACCGACTCCTCGGTCCACGAGTCACGATCGGCCGCGCCCACGACTGGCTGTACAAGGCCCTGGCCCACTCCACCTGACAGGCCTTCCGACACCGTCGTTCGATCGGCGGTTACCCGATCAGATCGTTCCAGAAGGCGCAGCGGTGGTCGGTGGTGAAGGTGTCGGAGAACTGGTTTCCGGCGGGGCGGAGGGAGAGGAAAGTGGGTGCTGTGGGGGCGTATCGGGGGATGGCGGGGAGGCCGGCCGGGTCGGGGGTGCCGGTGTTGATGAAGCGGGTCCAGTAGCGGCGGATGTCGGATTGGAGGCGGCGTTGGGGTGGGGTCATGACGCCGTCGAGGGCGAAGCCGGCTTGGACCAGGTCGAAGAGAGAGGGGAGTTCGGCGGCGTGGTAGGCGCCCATGGGGAAGGTGCTGGGTGGGGCCAGGGCGGTGCGGTCGTCGAATTCGTAGACGTAGGTGGGGTTTTGGCGAGAGAGGTCGGCGACCTGGGAGATGAGTTTGCAGACGAGTTGGTCTGTCCAGGCGCGGGTGAGGGCCAAGGCGGGCTGGGGAAAGTCGGCGAGGGGGTATTCGCTGATCACCCGGTCGATGTGGGGTGGGGTCAGTTCGGGGATCTTGGCGGCGAGGAGGCGGGGGTAGTCGGCGGGGGTCATGGCGGGGCCGAGGGGGAGGCCGTATTTGATCCAGACCCAGAGAGCCACCTCGTCGTGGTTGGAGCCGACGAACGTGGGGATATGGGACATGCCACCGGATTTCAGAAGCGCCAGGGGGCTTTCGGGGAGGTAGGCGTTGCCGTGGACGACGTTGGTGTCGTCGGGGCCGCGGTCGACCAGGATGTCGGGTGAGAGGTTGCGGAGGCAGGTAGCGTCGTCGGTGGCGGGGCAGCCCGCGGCGGCGGCCCAGGCGTCACCTTCGGCCTCCGCGTCGGGGAGGGATCGGCTCGCGCAGGGGCCGCTCTGGAGGATGGCGGCGTGGAAGAGGGGCGTGGAGGACGGGGTGGCCATGTGGGCACAGATCGAGACCCCGCCGGCTGATTCGCCGTCCAGCGTGACGCGATCGGGGTCGCCGCCGAACGCGGCGATATTGCGGTGGACCCAGCGCAGGGCGGCCTGCTGGTCCATGAGGCCGTAGTCGCCGGAGCCGGAACCGTCGTCCAGGGCCGAGGCGGCCAGGAAGCCGAACAGCCCGAGCCGGTAGTTGATGGTGACGACGATGACGTCCCCGTCGGGTTGGGAGACCACAGGGGCCGCGCCGTACATGCTTCCGGTGCCGGTCTGCAGGCTGCCGCCGTGGATCCACACCATGACGGGCAGGGCGCGGCCGTCGGCCGGGAGCGTCGGCGGCGTCCAGACATTGAGGTACAGGCAGTCCTCGACGGTGGTGCGCAGGCCGCCCAACCCGGTCGGCTGGGCGCAGTTCGGGCCCGCGTCGCGGGCCTCACGAACTCCGGGCCACGGCGCGACCGGCTCGGGCGGCCGCCAGCGCAGCGCACCGACCGGTGGTGCGGCGTAAGGAATTCCATTGAACAGGCGATACGACGCGGTCGAGACACCGTGCAACGCACCACTATCGATGGTGACCGTGTCCGGGGCGGGGCCCGCAGAGGCCCGCGCCACCGGGCCGTTCACCGCGAAGATCACCACCAGTAGCGCCACCGCCGCGAACACCGCGCTGGATCCCCGCCTCATCCACCCCTGTTCACGCACGATCACCCGAGCCTCCTGGGCCAGCAAGCGCTGTCGCGTAGTCGTTCGATACTAGTCGGCCGGTCCAGACGGGGGTCCGAAGTCTCACGAAGCCGGGAAAACTCCTGCGTACGGGCGGGTCCGCACGGCGGATCCGTCTCACCGCGAGACGCTTGTTGACACTCGATTCAGGTCGGGACGACGGTGGCCCCATGACCCGCACCTCACCCGATGCGCTCGACGTCTTCGATCCCGCGCACATCGACGACCCCTACGCGCTGTACCGGCGGCTGCGCGAGCAATCCCCTGTCTACCGCATCCCGGGCACCGACTTCTACCTGGTGACGTCGTGGGATCTGGTGACCGAGGCCGTGAATCGAGTCGACGACTTCTCCTCGAACCTCACCGGCGCGCTCCTGCGGCAGGAGGGGCAGCCGCCCGTCACCTTCGACATGGACGGCGGCGGCCAGGCCGTCCACGTCCTCGCCACCGCCGACGACCCCAGCCACCAGGCCCAGCGCAAACTCGTGCAGCCCTTGCTGGCCAAGCGGATTCGCGGCCTCGGCCCCACTGTCACCGAACTGGTGGACCGGCTGTGGACCGAGGAACTGCACGGCGATCGCATCGACTGGGCGACCGGCATGGCCGACCGCCTCCCCCTGGCGCTCGTCGCCGACATCATCGGACTCCCCGACGCCGCGGTGCCGCAACTGCTCACCTGGGCCTACGACAGCACCGAGATGCTGGGCGGCGTGGTCGACTCGGACCGTTTCGTCCACCTGGTCACCGCCGCCACCGAACTCACCGGCTACCTGCACACCGAATTCGCGGCCGCCCAGCGCAACCCGGGCGACGACCTGCTCGGCGTGCTGGCCCGCGCCTGCGCCGCCGGGGAGATCACCGATGTGGTGGCCGTGCTGATCCTGGTCCAACTGGTCGGCGCGGGCGGCGAATCCACGGCGGGCCTCATCGCCAATGCCGCCCGGCTGCTGGCCGCCCGCCCCGACCTCCAGGACGAGCTGCGCGCCGAACCCGCCCTGCTGCCCGCCTTCCTGGACGAGGCGCTGCGCCTGGAATCGCCCTTCCGAGGCCATCATCGGCACGTCACCACCGATACCGCGCTGGGCGGCATCGAGATTCCCGCGGGCAGCCACCTGCTGTTGCAGTGGGGCGCCGCCAATCGCGACCCGGCCCGCTTCGACGATCCGGACACCCTCGACCTGGACCGCCGCAGCGGCGCCAACAATCTCGCCTTCGGGCGCGGCATCCACTTCTGTATCGGCTCGGCACTGGCCAAGCTGGAGGCCACCGCCGCGCTCACCGCCCTGCTCGAGCGCACCTCCGCCTTCACCCTCGTCGAAGACGCCCCGCCGCAGTGGTTTCCGAGCATCTTCGTGCGCCGCCATCGCACGCTGCCGCTGCGGCTCCACATCCGAAACACGTGAGCCCGCGGACTCGCCCGGATTCTTCCGCGCGTCCGCCGCGTGCCGGGGGCGCGGTCACGGCATGATCGTCGTCGATCGATCAGGGGGGCATCCACAGCTGTGACCACAGGAAAGGGGTTTTGTTCGTGAAGATCGTGTACGTCCGCCGCATCACCCTGGCGGCAACCGCGTGTGCCCTGTCCGGTGCGCTGGCCGCGCCGGCCGCCGCCGACGCCGCGCCGCAGAAGATCACGCTCAACTACGCCAAGGGCCAGTGCGGCCAGACCACGCTGTTGGCGCACTCGTTCACACCCACCACGCTGGAGATCACCACCTCCAGCAACTTCACCGACGACGCCAAGATCGACATGGCCGGGACGCGCACCCCGCTGCCCGACACCTACGGCGCGGTCACCACCACCGTCGACCTGGGCACCCCGATGCCGGGCGCCATCCCGTTCGAGGTGTCGGGCTCGGACTGGCCGGGCAGCATGGGCACCGGCTGTAAGGGCTGGATCATCGTCGCCTGATCGACGGCCGACAACGACCGAGCCCCGGGAGCGATTCCCGGGGCTCGGTCGTTTGTCGCGGCCTACTTGCCGTGGGCGCGGAGCTGGTACAGCCCTTGGGTCTCGGCGACGACCACACCGTTGGCGTCGGTCACCTTCGCCGTCAGGGTGAAGTCGGCCTTGCCCTTGGCGTCGGCCTCCTCGGTGATCCGCGCGATCTCCTCCTCCGACAGCGACGCCTCGGCGCGCACATCGGTGGCGGCGGGCTTCCGGAAGAACACGTGCAGGTCCTTCACCAGCGGGAAGTACTTGGCGGTGTCGAAGCTGGAGATGGCGATCGCACCGCCCAGGATCTCCGCGACCGTGAACAGCACACCGGCGTACATGACGCCGAAGTGATTGCCGTTGCCCTCGATGGGGACCGTGGTGGCCGCGAACCCGGGGCGCACCTCCTCGGCCCGCACCCCCATCTTGTGCGCGATCGGAATCGTGAACTCCAGACCGCCGTTCACGACCTCGTTCAGCGCGGGGGCATCGTTCGCCATGCGGACCTCCTCGTCCCAGAAGTTAATGGCAACTTACTGACGTACTGCCAACAAGGTGAATCATTCCGCGTGAGAGGGTTACCGCGCAACTCTTTCATCCCGGCCCGTGAAACCCGCCACATCCAGGCAAATCATCCCACGACCCTCTAGTATGCAAGTCGTGTCCAAGACTTTCTCCGCCGCCGAGCGGGCCTACCGCGAAATCAAGGAACGCATACTCAGCGGCGACCTCCCCGGCGGGGAGCTGGTCAGCGAGAACGAGATGGCCGGGGAACTGGGCACCTCCCGCACCCCCGTCCGCGAGGCCTTCCTGCGGCTCGAGACCGAGGGCTGGATGCGGCTCTATCCCAAGCGCGGCGCCCTCGTGGTGCCCGTCCCCTCGCACGAGGCCGACCATGTGATCCACGCCCGCTACGTCGTGGAAACCGGTGCGGTGGACGCGCTCACCCGCATCGCCCGCGCGGGCCTGATTCCCCGGCTGCGCGAATCCCTGGACCGCCAGCGCGAACTCGCCGACGCCGGCGACCTCGAGGAATTCGCCATCGCCGACGCCGACTTCCACCGCGAATACGTGGTGGCCGCGGACAACCCGCTGCTCATCGGCTTCTACGACTCCCTGCGCGAACGGCAGCGCCGGATGAACAGCGTCGCGCTGCGACGCGGCGAGACCAACCCGCACCGCATCATCGAGCAGCACACCCGCCTGGCGGATCTGATCGACGCCGCCGACGGCGCCGGATTCGCCGAGGCCCTCGCCGAACACCTCACCGACGTGCACGGCGTCACCCCGAGGGGCCTGTGATGGCGACCCTGACCAGCCTCCACACCCGCGCCGATCGACTGGGCACCCACCCGACGGCGTGGCTCGGCGTCGCGACGGCCATCTTCGCGATCGCCTGGGGCGGCAACGAATTCACGCCCCTGCTGGTCATGTACAAGCGCGACGGACTGCCCGTCACCACTGTCGACCTGCTGCTGTTCGAATACGTGCTGGGCATCGTGCCCGCCCTGCTCATCGGCGGCCCGCTGTCGGACCGCTACGGCCGCCGCCCGCTCATGCGGCCCGCGCCGTTCATCGCTGCCACCGGCTCGACGCTGCTGGCCTTCGGATCCCATTCGGTCCCCATGCTTTCCGCGGGCCGGGTGCTGTGCGGCATCGCGCTGGGCCTGGCCATGGCGGTGGGCAGCAGCTGGCTCAAGGAGCTGTCGCAGCCGCCGTTCACCGCCGACACCGCCTCCGGCACCGGGGCGCGCCGTTCGGCCATGAGCCTCACCGGCGGCTTCGGCGTCGGCGCGGGTGTGGCGGGCGTGCTGGCGCAGTGGGGTCCGTGGCCGGACTCGCTCGCCTATCTGATCAATGTGGCGCTGTGCGCCGCGGCCGCGGCGCTGCTGTTCCGCGCGCCGGAAACCATCGTGCCGCAGGTGAATCCGGGACGGCTTCTCGACGATCTGAAGGTCCCGGTCGGTGCGCATCACCGCTTCCGGACCATCGCGCTGCCGGTGTGCCTGTGGCTGTTCACCTCGTCGGCGGCGGCGTACGCCATCATGCCGACGCTCATGATGCCCAAGGTGCACGACGCCCCGATCGCGTTCTCCGCCTTGATCACCGTGATCACCCTCGGCTGTGGTTTCGGCATCCAGTCGGTGGCGCGCAAGATCGATCGCCCCGGCTCGCTGCGCCTGCCGATGCTGGCCCTGAGCCTGGTCATCCTCGGAATGCTGCTCGCCGCAGCCGCTTCCGCCACCCTCACCCTGTGGCTGACCGTCCTGACCGCCGTCGCCCTGGGCATGGGATTCGGCAGCGGGCTGGTCGCGGGCCTGCTGGAGATAGAGCGCATGGCCCGCCCCGACGACCTGGCCGGACTGACCGCGGTGTTCTACGCGGTCAGCTACCTCGGATTCGGCGTCCCGGCCCTGATGGCGGTCTGCCACAACGGCATCGGCGTCGGCTACCCCGCCATGTTCGGCGTCCTCGCCGCCGCCTGCGCGGTGTGTCTGGCCATCGTGAGCCGGTCCCGCCCGGCCTGAGCCCGAATACCCCGGCGGCGGCCCCCAACCGCCCGCCGCCGGGCCCCGCCTCACAGCGAGCGGGAGATGATCTCCTTCATGATCTCGCTGGTGCCGCCGTAGATGCGGTTCACGCGAGAACCCGTGTACATGTTCGCGATCGGGTACTCCATCATGTAGCCGTAGCCGCCGAACAGCTGCAGACAGCGGTCGACCACCTTGTCGCAGGTCTCCGCGGCGAACAGCTTGGCCATGGACGCGGTCGACGGGTCGTTCTTGCCGTCGATGTACTGCTGGATCGCGTAGTCCACCAGCGTCTTGATGGCCAGCGCTTCGGTCTTGACCTCGGCCAGGGTGAAGGCGTTGTGCTGGAACTTGCCGATCGGGCGGCCGAACGCCTCACGCTCCTTGGAGTAGCGCAGGGCCTCCAGCACCGCGGCCTCGGCCAGCGCCGAACACAGGCTCGCGATGATCAGCCGCTCCCGGGCCAGCTGCTCCATGAGCTGGTAGAAGCCCAGACCTTCCTGCGCGCCCAGCAGATTCGCCACCGGAACGCGCATGTCGGAGAAGAACAGCTCGCGGGTGTCCTGCGCGTGCTGGCCCATCTTCTCCAGCACCCGGCCGCGCTCGAAGCCCGGCAGATCCTTGGTCTCGGCCACGATGAGCGAGACACCGGCCGCGCCCTTGGACGGGTCGGTCTTGGCCACGATCACCAGCAGATCGCAGTGGGTCGCGTTGGAGATGAACGTCTTCGAGCCATTGATGACGTAGTGGTCGCCCTCACGGATCGCGGTGGTGCGCACCGACTGCAGGTCCGATCCGGTGCCCGGCTCGGTCATGGCGATGGCCAGCACCAGGTCGCCGCTGATGATGCCCGGCAGCCACTTCGCGCGCTGCTCGTCATTGCCGTAGTTATAGATGTAGTGCGACACGATCGGCGAGTGCACGGAGAAGCCGAACCCGTTGTCGTGGGCGTAGACCAGCTCCTCCTGGACGATGGCCTGCATGCCGTAATCACCGCCCGCGCCGCCGAATTCCTCCGGCAGGTCCAGGCCGAGCAGGCCCGCGGCGCCGGCCTTGTTCCAGAACTCGCGGTCGACCATGTGCTGCGCGGTCCAGCGCTCACGGTTGGGCACGGCCTCCTTGCGGAAGAACTCCGCGGCGTGCTTGCGCAGCTCGCGGTGCTGATCGGTCTCCCAGGTGGGCCGGTAGTCGGGGAACAGTTCGGACATCGGTGTCACTCTCCGTTGTTGCGTCGGATGCCGTTGAGCGGCAGGTCCTCCCGAGCCGCGATGGTCTCGAGCTCGGCGATGGTCTGGTCGGCGAACGCCTTCCGGAAGGCCTCGTGGGTCCCGTCGGCGCCGAAGGTGGCCAGCGCGCCCAGGAAGAAGTGCGGCTCCACCGCGCCCAGCGCGACGTGGCCGTCGGCGCATTCGTAGATGCCGTAGCCGGGGAACGCGCCGCCCAGTACCGCGCCGTCGCCCATGAGGCGGTAGCGCACGGCGTCGCCCGCACGGGCCGCGGCTTCTTCCAGAGCGACCCGATACGGCTGTCCCGCACCGGTTGTCGCCCGGCGCACCAGGGCGGCCAGGGCGGTGGAGACCGCGCGCTCCGCGCCGAGCATGTCGGCGATCGGGACCTTCGGCATGTGCGGCGGGGTCAGAGTGCCGTGCACCGCTTGGTAATTCAGGTCGTGGCCGGGGACCTCGGGCTCGTCGGCGTGGCCGATGATCTCGATGAGCGAGAGCTCCGGGAAGCGTTGCTGCGGTTGCGCCAGCACGAGGCGGGCCAGGGCGGAGGGGCGCATGGAGGTGATGAGCAGGTCGGCGGTGGCCAGCAGCTCGTCGAGCTTGGCGCGGTCGGCGTCCTGCTTCACGTCGAGGGTGACGACCTGCTGGTTCGCGACCAGGTGCTCGTACCACTGCGGCGCGGCGGCGGCCAGCGGGTCACCGGTCGGCGGCTCGACCTTGATCACCTGCGCGCCCAGCTCGGCCAGCCGCGCGGCGGCGAGCGGACCGGGCAGGTTGACCGCCAGGGACACGACTTCGACTCCGGCCAGAGGCCGCAGCGTTGGTTCCTCCATATCGCGAACGATACAGTTGTACCGCGAACCGGTCAATCACATCAATTGCCGGGTACATGGCCTGGAACCGCTAAGTTGAGGGGCGATGCTGAACCCACGAGCCACCAACGAGGACCTGACCGCCAAGGCCCGCATCCGCAATGCCGCCATGGACCTGTTCGCCCAGTACGGCGACTCCCGGGTGTCACTGCGCGCGGTCGCGGCCGAGGCCGGCGTGACCCTCGGGCTGGTTCAGCACCATTTCAAAACCAAGGACGGCCTGCGCGACGCGGTCGACAAACTGGTCGTCGAATACTTCGCACAGGCCGTCGCCTCGATCCCGCCGACCGGCACCCACGCCGAGGTCGCCTCCGCCCGCGACGAAGCGGTGCGGAACATGCTGCACGCCAACCCCGCCGTGGTGAACTACATCCGCCGGTCGCTGCTCGAGCCGTCCGAGACCCGCATCCACCTGCTGGACGCGGTGGTCGAACTGACCCGCAGCGAGGTCGCCGGACTCCGCGCCGCGGGCCTGGCCTCGACCGACAAGCCGGAGTCGGACCAGATCGTCGCCGTGCTGCTGCGCCAGTTCGGCGAGCTGCTGCTGGCCCCGATGCTGGACGCGGTCTGGGAGCGGGTCTCCCCCGACAACGCCACCCGGCCCCGGCTGTCGATCACCGTCAAGGACTGAATACCCGAGGGCCGCTCAGCTTTCGACGGGCAGGCCCGCTTCGGTCCAGTCCTGAATGCCGTCGCGGTACTTGCGGATATTGGTGTAGCCGAGCCGTTCCAGCCTGGTCGCCACGTTCTGACTATTGGGGCAGGCCGCGTTCGAGCAGTAGGTGACGATGGCGGCGTCGCGATCCGGAAGCAGGCGCGGCGCTTCGGTTTCCACATCGGCCTCGATCAGCGCGAGCGCCCCGGGCAGATGCGCCTTGGCGTAGTACGTGCCACCGAGGGCGTCGAGCACGGTGACGGTTCCGGCGGCGATCTCCTGGGCGAGTTCCTCGCGGGTGATGAGTGCGGTCATGGGGGTTCCTTTCACGGAAATGTATGTGCGTGTGCACGCTACTACTTAGGTGCGCGCGCACGCAACCGGTTAGGATGGGGCGGTGTCCTCCCGATCCCATCCGGCCGTGCACGCCTGGGCCGCCCTGCTCCAAGTCCACGCCCTGCTCGTGCCCGAGCTCGACGCCGAACTGCGCCGCGCCACCGGGCTGCCGCTGAGCTGGTACGACGTCCTGCTGGAACTCGATGCGCCGCACCGGCTCCGGATGAGCGACCTGGGTGAGCGGGTGGTGCTCAGCCGCACCCGGGTCAGCAGGCTGGTGACCGAGATGGAGGCGCAGGGGCTGGTCCGGCGCGAAGCCAATCCCGACGACGGACGCTCGGCGTTCGTGGCCATCACCGACGAGGGCCGGCGGAGATTCCGGGAGTCGGCGCCGCACTATCTCGCGGGCATCGAACGGCGCTTCGGGGAGAAGCTGGACGCGCGCGAACTCGAGACCGTCGCGACCGCGCTGCGGAAAGTGCTGGACCCGGCCGATATCGCCGGCCCGGAGGGCGGCGCACCGTAGTTCGGCGCGGGCTGGGCAGAACGGTTGCCGCCGGGCGGGGCGACGGGAACAGTGGATGCCGGAATCGATTCGATCGGACCGGATTCGAACAGAGGAGACATCTCGTGCGCTTCGGCATCTTCATCCCGCAGGGCTGGCGGCTCGACCTGGTCGGCATCGACCCGGCCGCGCACTGGGGAGTGATGCGGGACCTGGCCACGCGCGCGGATTCCGGGGACGCCTGGGAATCGCTGTGGGTCTACGACCACTTCCACACCGTCCCCGTGCCCACCGAGGAGGCCACCCACGAGGCGTGGACGCTGATGTCGGCGCTGGCCGCCAGCACCTCGCGCATCCGGCTGGGGCAGATGTGCACCGCCATCAGCTACCGGAACCCGGCCTACCTGGCCAAGGTCGCCGCCACCGTGGACCTCATCTCCGGCGGCCGCGTGGAGATGGGCATCGGCGGCGGCTGGTACGACCACGAATGGCGCGCCTACGGGTACGGATTCCCCTCCGCCGGTGAGCGATTGGGTCGGCTCGACGAAGGTGTGCAGATCTTCAGGCAGGCCTGGACGACGGGTAAGGCGACCCTCGACGGCAAGCACTACCAGGTGGACGGCGCGATCGTGCGGCCGCTTCCCGTGCAGGAGGGCGGGATTCCGATCTGGGTCGCCGGCGGCGGCGAGAAGGTGACGCTGCGAATCGCGGCGAAGTACGCGCGGTACACCAACTTCGCGGGCGACCCGGAGACCTTCGCGCAGAAGTCGGAGCTGCTGCGCGGCCATTGTGCCGCGGTCGGAACGGATTTCGACGCCATCACCCGCAGCTCCAACTTCAATACGCTGGTCGGCGCGACGGAGGCCGAGGTCGAGGACCGGCTGGCGCAGCTGGAGTCCCGCCTGGCCCCGTTCGTCGGCGTGGAGGGCGCGGCCCAGCACGTCAAGGATCTGTTCCGCAACTCCCCCGCCGTCGGCACGCCGGAGCAGATCGTCGAACGGCTCTCGCAGGTCAAGGATCTGGGGCTGGGCTACTCGATCCACTACTTCCCCGAAACCGCCTATGACACTTCGGGTCTGGAGCTGTTCGAGCGTGAGGTCATTCCGGCGCTGCGCTGAGCGGGAGTCGCTCGCCGGATCGGCCGCGCCGGGACGACACCCGATGCGCGGGCGCGGGTGTCCCGCGGCCGATCCGGCGAACCGCCGGGTGGTCAGTGCGGCAGCGTCACCGGATCGGTGCAGCTGGACGGGGCGTCGACCAGCGAGCACGTCTTGGGGTCGCGGGTCGGGCGGTAACCGGCGGGGACGCCGCCCGCGCCGGTGATCTCGGTATAGGCCGGAACCGCGTCGGTCGGACGCCGGGTGAGCGCCGGGTCGGTCTTCACATCGACGGTGTACAGGCCGAATCGCGGCGTGTAGGAGCCCCATTCGTAGTTGTCGGTGAGGCTCCAGTAGTTGTAGCCGATCACGTTCATGCCGTCGGCCTTGGCGCGCTGGACCCAGTAGACGGTGTCGCGCAGGTCGTCGGCGCGGGTGTACCCGTCGGCGCGGGGCTTGCCGTCCTCGGTGGGCATACCGTTCTCCACGATGTAGAGCGGCTTGCCGGGGTACGCGCGCGAATAGTGGTCCAGCGCGTAGTAGATGCCGTCGGCCTGCAGCGGGTTCTTCCACATCTCCGAGAGCGAACCCGAGTTCATGGCGTCCGGGGACACCCCGTAGTAGTAGTCGATCCCGATGTAGTCGAGCTTGGCCGCGATCCTGCCGAGCAGCGGGCCGTTCACCAGGTCCTCGGCGGTCGGGAGGTAGGCGACATTGCTGGTGACCATGGCGCCCGGCTGCACCTGGTGGATGTAGTCGTAGACGGCGTTGTGCGCCTGCGCGATTCGATCCTGCATGATCGGCACCGAGGTCGCGGGCAGGATGCCCAGCCGGACCTCGTTGATCATGTACATGGCGGGTTCGTTGAAGGTCACCCACAGCGGGTTGCCGGAGGCGTAGCGATCCACCACCGTCCGCGCGTTCGCCAGCCAGTCGTCCACCATGCCGGGGCGATTCCAGCCGCCGCGGTCGGCCTCCCAGCCCGGATACACCCAGTGGTCGATGGTCAGCATGGGCCGCATGCCGGCGGCCTCGATCGCGCCGATCACCTTGTCATAGAAGCGAAGTCCGTCCTCGTCCCACACCCCGGGCTGGGGTTGGACGCGCGCCCATTCGATGCCGATGCGGTACACCTTCACGCCCAATTGCCTGGCGAGCTGGATATCGGATTCGAACCGGTCGTAGAAGTCGATCGAGTCGCGGTAGGTGTCCTCGGTCTTCCCGGAGGCGGCGTAGCGCGACCAATTGCTGTCCGGCGCATGGCCTTCGGACTGGAAGCCCGACGCCGCGACGCCCCAGAGGAAGTCGGGTCCGAGCGGCGCGATGTGCGTGGGCGGCTCCGGCCGCGCGAAGGCGGGGGCGCTGGTGAGGGTGAGACCGGCGGTGGCGGCCACGACGGCCAGTGCGAGAGTGCGGCGGCGTAAGCGCATGGCGAAAACCGTACTACTCACGGTTTTGACGGACAAGGAACTCTCACAATCCGCTTAGACTCGACCGGTGGCGAAACGCGGACCCTACGGAAAGGGCATCGAACGGCGGGAGCAGATCCTCGAGGCCGCCCTGAAGACCATCGCGGAACGCGGCTTCCTCGCGACCTCGGTGGCCGAACTGGCCGAGGCCGTCGGGCTGAGCCAGAGCGGACTGCTGCACTACTTCGGTTCCAAGGAGGAACTGTTCGTCGCGGTGCTGCTCAAACGGGATCAGGTCGACGCCGCCAATCTGGGCGAGGCCACGCCCGAGGCGCTGATCCGGCTCATCCGACACAACACCCAGGTCCCCGGGCTCATCGAACTCTTCACCCACATGCAGGCCGCGGCCGCGGACCCCAACCATCCCGCGCACGAATACATGCGGCTGCACTACGAACTGGGCACCGCCGCCTTCGCCGAGCTGATCCGCGGTTTGCAACGCGACGGCAAGGTCCCGACCGCCGTCGACCCCCAGGTGATGGCGACCGCGTTCATGGCCCTGTCCGACGGTCTGCAATCGCGGTGGCTCATCGACCCGGCCATCGATATGGAGTTCTACCTGCGGCAGTGCTGGGCCCAGTTCACCGGCGTCGAGCCCCGCACTGGCTAGCCGAGCCACGCGGCGATCGCCAGGAAAACACCGATCAGCACGAACAGAATGGCCATCAGCGGAACGATGAACTTCACGTACCGGTCGTAGCGCACCTTGGCCAGCGCGATACCACCGGTGACCACCGCGGTCGTGGGCGTCACCAGATTCGCCCAGCCCGACGCCGACTGCCACGCCGTCACCACCAACGACCGCGGCACGTGCGCGAAATCGGCCAGCGGGGCCATGATCGGCATGGCCAGCGTGGCGTGCCCGGACGTCGACGGGATCAGGAACGCCAGCGGCACGTTCACCAGGAACACCGCCACCGCGAACACCGCCGACGAGGTGCCCGACACCACACCTTCCAGCGCGTGCAGCACCGTGCTGGTGATCTGAGTGTTGTTCATGATCACCGTGACGCCGCGGGCCAGCACGATCACGAAGCCCGCGCCGACGAAATCGCTGAAGCCCTTGCCGATGTTCTCCGACATCTTGGCCTCGCCCAGTCCGCCCGCCAGACCCACCACGATCGCGCCGACCAGGAACAGGGCGGTCAGTTCCGGGAAGTACCAACCCAGTTCCCAGCCGTAGGGTTTCGCGTCGGGGCCCTTGATGACGGTGCCCCACGGGATGATCGAGAAGATCATGAACGCGAAGGTGACGCCGACCAGCCACAGCACCGCCACCTGGCGGCGGGTCATCGGATCTGGTTCGTGCTCATCGGCTTTCACCTCGCTGTCGCCGGGCTGCCAGCCCGACCACGACTTGCTCGGATCCGCCTGGACGCGGCGCGCGTACCAGATCACGTAGGCGACGGTGACCGTTGTCAGCACCACCAGCATGGCCAGGCGCAGCACGATGCCGTCGCCGATGGCGATGCCCGCCGCCGAAGACGCCGTGCCGGTGGCGAACGGGTTCACCGTCGAACACAGCACACCGATGCCCGCGCCCGAGATGATCGCGCCGACCGCGGTCATGCGGTCATAGCCCAGGGCCAGGGTCAACGGGACCAGCAGGGCGTAGAAGCCCAGGGTCTCCTCGGCGAATCCCTCGACGGTGCCGGCGATCGCGAACACCACCATGATGCCGACGATCAGCAGGATCGACCGGTTGCGGAGCTTGAACGCCAGGCGTCCGATCCCGCTGTCCAGCGCGCCGGTGGCGAAGGCGACGGTGATGAACGCGCCCACCGCCAGCACGAACAGGAACACCGCGGCCGCGCCGTAGAGCGAACCGCTCAGGTCCGGGGCGACCTGCGAGGTCTTCGCGTCCTGAATGCCGTAGAGCCCGTTGACCGGAGCCAGGAACATGTCCCGGATGCGCGCCGAGAACTCCTTGGCGTCCGCGATGCGGTGATAGGAGCCCGCGATCGGGCGGCCCTGCGCGTCCACGTCGTAGGAGCCCGGCGGAATCACGAAGGCAGCCAGCCACACCGCGAGGGTGACCCCGGCCAGGATCGTGTACGTGGACGGGAAGCCGCGCTTCTTCTTGTGCCGCACGGGCTTCGGAGCGTCCTCGATGGTCGCGGTGTCGCTCATCGGCGCATCCTGTCGGCGAAGAGCTGGAAGAACTCGGCCTCGGCCAGCGCCACATTCCGCAACTCGCTCAGCAGCACCCGTTCGTTGAAGCCGTGCATATTGCATTCGGAATCCTCGACGCCGAGCATGAGCACCTCGGAGCCGGGATTGGCGGCGGCCATGGCATTGGTCAGCGGAATGGAACCGCCCATGGCCGAATCGATGGCGTCGACACCCCACGCCTTGGTCATGGCCGCACCCATGGCCGCGTACGCGGGACCGTCGGTACGGGCGGCGAATCCGGCGCCGATATCGCCACCGGTCACCTCCAGCTCGACCCCGAACGGCTTGGCCTTCTTCAGATGCTCGATGACGGCGCGCTGCCCCTCGGCCGGGTCCTGCTCGGGGTGCACGCGCACGTTCAGGTACGCCTTGGCGTATGGAACCACCGCGGACGCAGCGGTTTTCGTCGGCGGGGCGTCCAACCCGATCACGGTGATCGCCGGGCCGTACCAGATCCGCTCACCGATCGGACCGGTCCCGAGCAACGGCATACCCGGCCGCATTCCCGTCACCCGCGCGAATTCGGCGTCGGTGTAGTTCGCGCCCGTCCAGTGGTCGCGACGCAGCCCCGGCACCGCGACATTCCCGTCCGCGTCGTGCAGCGTGGCCAGCGCGGCGATCAACGACAACAGCGCATCCGGTGCCGCACCGCCGAACTGCCCCGAGTGCACCGGCGCGGCCAGGGTGCGCACCTCCACGAACACGTCCGCGACCCCACGCAACGCGGTCACCAGCGTCGGCTGCCCCGCGCGGATATTGCCCGCATCGCAGATCAACAGCGCGTCGGCTTCGAACAACTCCGGATGCTCGGCCGGATAGTCGTCGAAGACCGACCCGTACTCCTCCTGCCCCTCGATCACCACCGTCACCCCGACCGGCGGCTTACCCCCGAACGCCCGCAACGCCCCGATATGCGCCACCACATTGGCCTTACAGTCCGCCGCGCCCCGTCCGTAGATCGCCCCGTCCTGCTCGATGGGTGTGAACGGCGGTGTGTTCCAGAGACTTTCGTCCCCCGCGGGCTGCACGTCGTAGTGCCCGTACAGCAGGACGGTCGGCGCGCCCTCCGGAGCCGGGATCCGTCCGTAGACGACCGGCGAGGTATCGGGCAGATCCAGCACCCGAATCTCCCCCACGCCGGACTTCCGCAACTCCTCGGCGATCAGATCGTGCGCCCGCTGGACATTCTCCTTCGGATAGTCCGGAAACGCGATGGACGGTATCTCCACCAAGTGCCCGAGCAGTGCCTTCAACTCCGGCATGAGTCCGTCGACAGTACCGCTCAGATCCTGGCGCAGGTCCATTCCGTCATCGAACCACCACCCGGCGTCGGTTCACCGCGAATCTTCAGCGACACGCAGAATCGGCAGCGGCGGAACCACGGCGGGGTCGGCCAGGACCGCGCGGCGGGCGAAGCCGAGGGCGCCGATGAGGATGGCATCGTCGCCGAGGACCGCGGGTGCGATCCGAAGCCCGAGCGTGGGGGCCAGGGCCCGGCGGCCGCGGAGGCGATTCTCGATGGTCGGCGCGATCCAGGGGAACCACTCCGCCAGCAGGCCGCCGAGAACGACTTCGTCGATGTCGAGGAGGGCGGTGATCGAGAGGATGGCCGTGCCGAGGGCGGTGGCGGCGGCGTCCATTGCCGAGAGTGCTTGGGGTTCGGACTGTCTCAGCAGGGCGAGGAGTTCGGACTGGGCGGCTTGCAGGCCCTCGTCGTGGAGTAGAGACGTGAGGCCGGCGGAATCGAGGACAGCCTCGGGGCCTGCGAAGGTGACCAGGCAGCCGCGGGCGCCGCAGACGCAGCCGGGGCCGCTCATGGCTACCGGGAGGTGGCCGGGCTCGCCGGCGACGCCGTGACTGCCGGTGTGGATGCGGCCGTCCAGGACGACGCCGCCGCCGATGCCGGTGCCGGCCTCGATGAGGACGAGGCCGCGGGAATCGCGAGGGAGAGCGTGGAATTCGGCGAGGGCGGCGGCGTTGGCGTCGTTGATCACGTCGATCGCCACGGCGGGGGTCGGGAGGTGGGCGGCGATCAGGTCGCGGAGGGGGACCGATTCGAGCCAGCCGAAATCCGGTGCCACCACTACGGTTTGGTCCGGGTCGTCCAGGACCGGGCCGGCCATGGCGATCACCGCGCGGGCGAGGATGGGCCCGGGGCCCGATTCGGCGAGCGGGGCGGCGGCGCGGGTGATGATGGACGCGATGGCGGCGGCCATGGCGGCGGGCGTGCCGGGGGCCGGATCGTGCGCGACGGTGTCGCGCCAGGTGATGACTCCCTCGAGGTCGGACACGGCGACGCGGAGCTGTTCGGAGGTGACCTGGATGGCGGCCACGGCGGCGCGACCGGGTTCCAGTCGCAGCGGGCGGCCGGGGCGGCCGCGGGCGCCGGAACGCTGGGCGTCGTCCTCGGCGATGAGGCCGCGGTCGGCGAGATCGGCGACGAGGGCGGTGACCGAACCGTGAGCCAGTCCGGTGGCGGCGGCCACCTCGGTGCGCGGGCACGGGCCGTGGTCGGCGAGGTGCCGCAACACCAGGCCCAGATTGCGACGCCGAATGGCGGCCGCGTCGGTCGGGGGCGACACGGCCGGGCCGCCAGGGATGGCGGGGCGTCGGGTGGGCGGTGTGGGATCCACGGGATCGAGATTATGGTGTCAGATAAATATTTCAAGTGTTGACGTTAATTCGGGATCAGAGGTTGGCATGGGCGTGGAACGGATCGGACGACGAACTCTGCTGCTGGGAGCGGGGGCGCTGGCCTTCACGGCGGCGTGCGCGCGCGGGACGTCGGAGTCCGAGAAGCCGAAGGAGACGGTGGTCGTGACCACCGCGGCGGGAGCGGTACGCGGGGTGCGGCGGGAAACCGGCGCCGCCTTCCTCGGCATCCCGTTCGCACAGCCGCCGGTGGGCGCGCTGCGGTTCGCCGCGCCGGTGCCCGCCGCCGCGTGGACCGAGACCCGGGACTGCACGGCGTACGGTCCGACCGCTCAGGTCAAGCAGTTGTCCGAGGTGACCGCGATTCCGGAGCCGTCGATTCCCGGGGACGACATCCTCACGGTGAACGTGTTCACCCCGAAGCCGGATCCGGACGCGAAACTGCCTGTGCTGGTGTGGATCCACGGCGGCGGGTTCGTGGCGGGCAGCCCGGCCAGCCCCTGGTACGACGGCGCGGCGTTCAATCGCGACGGCGTGGTGCTGGTGTCGGTCGGGTATCGCCTGGGCATCGAAGGCTTCCTGCATCTCGACGATGCCCCCGACAATCGGGGCGTGCTGGATTGGATCGCCGCGCTGGCCTGGGTGCGCGACAATATCGCCGCGTTCGGCGGGGATCCGGCGAAGGTGACGATCGCGGGCCAGTCGGCGGGCGGCGGCGCGGTGTGGGCGCTCATGAACACTCCGTCCGCGAAAGGTCTTTTCCGCGCGGGTATTTCGGAGTCCGGCGCGGTCACCCAGCCCAATGATCGCGCCACCGCGCTGGCCATGTCGGCCCTGTTCACCAAGCGCACCGGCCTGCCCGCCACCGCCGCCGCGCTGCGGGACCTGAGCAAGTCCGGGTTGCAGGACCTCGAGGACAAGCTGCGCATGCCCGGACCCGACAGCACGGCCGCCACCCTGCTCGGCCTCGCCCCGTGGGCGGACGGCACGCTCATCCCGGCCACCAGCGGCGCGGTGCTGAAATCCGGTGCGGACCAGGATGTTCCACTCATGCTCGGCTTCACCGCCCACGAATTCAATGCCGCGCCGCTGACCGGACAACGGCCGCCGGTCACCGACACCACGCTGCCCGCCGCCCTGGGCGCGCTCGGTTTCGACGCCTCCCGCGCCGCCGACTGGCACCTCGCCTACCCGGGGCTGTCGGCGGATCAGCTTGCGGGACAGGCCCAGAGCGATGCCGTGATCCGGATGCCGTCCTACCGGGTGGCCGAGATGCGGGCGGGCCGCGGGCAACCCACCTGGCTCTACGAGTTCACCTGGACCTCGAACGCCTCCGAGTTCCAGGGCATGTCCTTTCACTGCCTCGACGTCCCGTTCGCCTTCGACCTGCTGAAGGCCCAGGGCGTGACCGCGGTGGCCGGCGAGCATCCGCCGCAGGCGCTGGCCGACGCCATGCACCGGGCGTGGGTCGCGTTCATCAGCAACGCCGACCCGGGCGCCGACTGGCCCCGCTACACTCGCGACCGGCGCGAAACCATGATCTGGTCGGACGCGCCGCACGTCCAGTCCGATCCCTTCGCCGCACAGCGCCCGATCTGGCTGCGCTGAACCCGCGGGCTACCGTGGAGCAATACGCGTCGAGTCGAATCGTGGATAGGTGGGTCGGTCAATGCAGGTGAAGCGCTGGATCGCACCGGCGGCGGTGGCCGTGGCCTGCGGGCTGTCGACCGTCCCGGCCGCACAGGCCGCGCCGGGTGACACCGAGGCCGCGCTGGGCGGCGGCTCGGGCCTGGTGCTGGGCCAGGGCGGGCACACCGCCAAGTGCAGCCTGACCACCATCGGCTACGACGCCGCCGGGCGACTGGTCGGCTTCACCGCCGGACACTGCGCCGAGGCCGGTACGCCGGTGCACGGCGAGCAGTTCCCCGACGCCGGGGTGGTCGGGGTGGTCCGCGCCGCGGACGCGCAACTCGACTACGCGGTCATCGAATTCGATCCGGCCGCGGTCACCCCGCTGCGCTCGTTCGACGGCACCACCATCGCCGGGTTCGCGCCGACGCCGCCCGCCTGGAGCGTGGTGTGCCAGAACGGCCGGACCAGCGGGCACGCCTGTGGCGTGGTGTGGACGTCGAGCCCGGTGGGGCTGCTGGAGCAGGCCTGCTCCAGCTACGGCGATTCGGGCGCGCCGGTCACCATCGGTGACAGGCTGGTCGGCATGATCTCCGCGCCGCTGATCAGCGACACCCGCAATCTCCGGTTCAGCTGCACCGACGCCAACAATCCGCTGCACTCCCCCGTCATCGCCGTCGCGTTCGACACCGTGCGCGCCGCGGTCGACGCCGGCAAGGGCGTGGGCAGCGGCTTCCAGCCGGTCTAGGGCCACCTACCTCGTCCCCGGAAAACAACGAACCCGGCCGCACCCTGCACGGCCGGGTTCGAGATCCGGAATCCGATCAGGCCGAACGGGTTTCGGCCGCGACCGGAGCCGCCTTGCGGGCGCCGCGACGGAACCGCAGCACACCGTCCTCCAGCGGAGCCTTGCGCAGCATGGCGCGGTCGCGGAAGTAGTTGTTGATCACCAGCCACGGCCCCCGGGTGCCCTGACGCGGCATGACGCCGTCACCGCGCTGGATGTAGCCGGAGGTCAGCGCGCCGCCCATGAGCGACGCCTCGGACCGGTCGCCCTCCTCGGGCACCGCGACCACTTCGCTGAAACCATTGTCGCGCATGTGGTTCAGCAGGCGGCAGAAGTACTCCGCGGCCAGGTCGGCCTTGAGGGTCCAGGAGGCGTTGGTGTAGCCGAGCACGATCATCATGTTCGGCACACTGCCCAGCAGTGCGCCCTTGTAGGCCACCAGATCCCGGGTGGCGAGCGTCTCGCCGTCCACCTCGAGGTCCGCGCCGCCGAGCATCTGCACCTTCAGACCCGTTGCGCTGACCACGATGTCGGCCTCGAGCTCCTGGCCCGAGGACAGCCGGATGCCCTTCTCGGTGAAGCTCTCGATGGTGTCGGTGACGATCGACGCCTCGCCCTTGCGCAGCACCTTGAACAGATCGCCGTTGGGCACGACACAGAGGCGCTGATCCCACGGGTTGTAGCTCGGGGTGAAGTGCTTCATGTCGATGTTCGGCCCGACCTGCGCGCGCACGGCGGCCAGCATGAGCTTGGCCGACAGCTTCGGGTTGGTGCGCGAGAGCTGGTAGCTGGCCCGCTGCAGCGCGATATTGCGCGCCCGGCCCGCCTTGTAGGCGATGGCCGCGGGCACCTTGGCGAACTTGAAACCGACCGCGACCGGGTCGTCGGCGGGCAGCGCGGCGATGTAGGTGGGCGACCGCTGCAGCATGGTGACATGCGCGGCGTCCTTGCTCATGGCCGGGATCAGGGTGATGGCGGTCGCGCCACTGCCGATCACGACCACGCGCTTGCCCTTGTAGTCGAGATCCTCGGGCCAGTGCTGCGGGTGCACGATCTGGCCGCCGAAGGTCTCCGCACCGGGGAACGCCGGCTGGTAGCCATTGTCGTAGTCGTAGTAGCCGGTGCAGCCGACGAAGAAGTCGCTGGTGTAGGTCTCGGTCTCGCCGGTGCGCTCGTCGAGCACCTCGACGGTCCAGATGCTCTCGGCGCTGGACCAGGACGCCTTGGTGACCTTGCGGCCGAAGCGGATGTGGTCGATGACGCCGTACTCGGCGGCCGTGTCCTCGACGTACTGTCGGATGTGGGGTCCGTCGGCGAGCACCTTGGTGCCGTGCCACGGCCGGAAACCGAACCCGAAGGTGTACATGTCCGAGTCGGATCGGATACCGGGGTACTTGAACAGGTCCCAGGTGCCGCCGATGGCGGTCCGGCGCTCCAGGATCAGGTAGCTGCGCCCGGTCTTCTCCCTGGTCAGGTGGCAGGCCATGCCGATACCGGACAGGCCCGCGCCGATGATCAGTACGTCGACATGCCGCGTCATGGGGAACTCGCTTCTGGTCGCGCCCGGACACCGGCGTCCGGGCGTACCGAGTATTACATGTTATTTACGGTAACGTCTACCACCGGTCGGGCTAGGCTGCGCGGACCTGGCCCGGCCGATCCGGCTCCGACCGGTAGCGGGTGCTCGGGCCGCCGATGCCGAGGGCGTTCCAGACCCGCTTGGACACCGGGTTCATCAGCCCGATCTTCTTGGCCAGCGACCGCACGTCACCGAAGAAGCCCGCGAACGCCTCCTTCGAGTCGGCGGACCCGAAGAACACCTCCTTGCGGACCTCGCGCGGGATGCCGAACTCCTCGAAGAAGGCGCGCGGCGGAACCAGGATCGCCCGCCCGCCGATCCACATGACGATCGGGAAGGCCAGCGACAGTACGAACTTGTCGAACGGGTTCGCCTGCGGCACATGGTGTTCCAGGAACTCGTGCGCGAAGGAGATGTGGCGGGCCTCCTCGGCGATGTGAATCGCCATGACGCCGCGCATGATCGGGTGGATGTCCTCGCCGGCGCGCAGGATCGTCTTCTGGATGTGGTCGATCGGCTCCTCGCCCGAGAGCACGGCCATGAAGAACAGATTCGGGAAGACCGAGGCCAGCGGCGGCACCAGGTAGGTGAGCTGCTTGAGGATCGTGCTCATGCCGGGCACGTCGATCCCGATGCGGTTCACCATCTCCTGGAACATCAGGGTGTGGTTGCACTCCTCGATGACCTCGTGGGTGCAGTACCGGAACTCCGGCGAGCCATTGGGCAGTTTGAAGGTGTGCTGCACCATGCCGCCGATGAGCAGGGTCTCGAACTGCAGGCCGACCTTGGCGATATTGGCCTGCCGCCACAGGCCGATGGCGATCTTGCGCGCCTCGGACTGGGCCTGATACCAGGGATGCCGGGCGAACATGTCACCGGAGACGGGCAGGATCCAGCGCTTGTCGTCGGCCTTGACCTCGAAATCGGGGTGGTCCCAATCGATATCGGTGTAGGGGTCGAAATTCTTGTCGACGGACCCCTGCGAGAGCAGCATGAGCTTGTCGGCGTACTGCCGGGCAAGCGCGACCGCGGGGTCGTCCGTCGCATGTGCTGACGTCATTGTCAGAGCCTCTTTCGGAAATGGACCTAAGTATCTGTAATCCATGGTTACGCGTACATTGGCGCCGCGTCAACAGGTACCGACCAGTAGGGTTCAGCTCCAGAAGAGAGGACGCAGTCCCCACCCCTCGAATTCGGCCCCGACCAGGTCGCGAAGGGCTTCCCGAGTCGGGAAGCGATCCGGATCCGCACCCGTGATCGCGAGGGTGACCGTGTCGCCGTCGCTCGACCAGGACAGGTTCAGGCCGACCTCCACGCGACGGAACAGATCGGTGTCGGCGGTGCAGACCACCGGCCGCATGAGCACCGAGCGGGCGCGCACCCCCGCGATGGTCGCCACGCCCTGACCGGTCTCACCGAGATTCGTGCACAGGCATTCCGGGGCCTTGGCCGTGCGGGAGAAGAAGCCCAGGACGACCTTCGGCAGCATCATCTGGACCGGCTGGAGGTGTTGCAGCGCGGGGGTGGTGGCCGGATCGGAATAGGCGCGGGCCGCCTGCTTGATGGCGGTCCGGACCTGACGCAGGTCGGTGCGCTCGCCCTTGCGGTAGGGCACGGCGATGGGCAGGCCGGTGGTGGCATTGCCGCGGGGATCGTCGAGGCCGCGCAGGGACCGCGGAATGTCGACGCGGACCTCGGCGCCGTCCTCGATACGGCCGCTGCGGCCGAGCAGGCCGACGGCGACGCCGACCATGAGGCCGTTGTCGGTGCCGTCGTGGGCGGCGGCGACGGCATTCCATTCGGCCGCATCGACTTCCACGACGAGGTCGGCGGCGGAGTGGCGATCCGGGAGCGGCAGCCGCGGTTCGGAGGGGCGCGGGTTGCGGTCGGGCTCGCGGACGTCGCGGGCCTCGATCGCGGCGCGGATACCGCGGGCGGCGGCGCGCAGCTGGCCGATGGCGTCGGCGAGGTGCGCGCGCAGCAGGCCGCCCATGGGGATCGCGCCCACCAGGCGGCCCGAACTCGTCGCGATATCCGGTGTGTCCCCGGCGTCCAGGCGGCGTAGCGCGTCACCCAGCGCGTAGAGCACCGCGCCGCCGTCCGCGCCCACATGCGAGGTGACCAGGGACAGCAGGGTGCCGCCGGAGGTGGTCGGCGCGGCCGACAGTCGCCACACCCGGCCGGTGACCGGGTCGAACTCCACCCTGCTCTGTTCGAAAAGCCAATCCAGGACGGCTGTTTCGGATACCGGCCGCTCTTGCACAGCCAGCGGTTCCGCCGTCGCGGCCGATACCCACCACGGCCGAGCGAAGGGGACGGACGTGGTCATCACCCGCCGCGCCAGGAAGCCGTGGGCGAGGTGCGCGTGCAGGCGTTCCAGCACGGCGGGATCCAGCGGTTCGTCGAAGCGCCAGGCCAGCTGATTGACCAAGGCGGTGCCGTACAGGTCGTGCAGTTTCAGGAACAGGTCGTCGTCGGCGGTGAGCCGGTTCAGGACGGCGGGCATGACGGTCTCCGGGTCACTCGGCACGCAGGGTGCGAACGGTCAAGGGCGCGAACACGATCGCGACGACGAGCGCGGAACCCACCGACCAGGCGAAGTCGGAGCCGACCGAACCGGACTCGGCCAGGGTGCGCACCGCCGCCACCAGATGCGAGACGGGGTTGTAGTCGGAGACGTGGCGCAGCCAGGTGGGCATGGCCGCCTCCGGGACCAGGGCATTGGAGGCGAAGCTGGCGAAGGTGAGCACCAGCATCGACATGCCCTGCACGGCGGCGGGTTTGGCCACGGTGACGCCGATGAAGGCGAACAGCCAGCTCATGGCGGTGGTCGCGAAGACCACCAGGGCCGCACCCGCCACCAGGCCCAGCGGGTGGTCCGGCCGGTAGCCCATGCCGAAGCCCACCAGCAGCACCATGAGCGCGGCGATCACGTAGCGGGTCGCGCCCGCCAGCAGGCCACCGGCCACCGGCGCGAAGCGCGCGATCGGCATGGAGACGAAGCGGTCGAAGACACCCGAGCGGATGTCCTCGGAGAGCTGGACGCCCATGGCGACCGAGGAGGTGAGCACGATCTGCACCAGCACACCGGGAATCAGCGTGGGCAGGTACGCGTCCAGGCTGCCCGCGATGGCCTTGCCGAAGACGCTGCCGAACAGCAGCGGGCCCACGATCGGCAGCAGCACGGCGTCGTAGAGCAGCTGCGGGCTGTGCCGGAAGGTCAGCAGGCCGCGCTGGGCCATGAACAGCGACTGCGCCAGACCCGCGCGCAGGCCGACCCGGGTGAGACGGGGCTGCCGGGCGATGCGGGCGGTGGGGTGCACGAGTACCGGGGTGTCGGACAGGACGGTCATGCGGTCCGCCTTTCGGCCGGAGGCGTGGTGCGGGCCGGGCGCCGCGTGAGCGCCAGGAACACCGAATTCAGGTCGGGGCGTTCGACCCCGAAGCCGCGCAGGCGGATCCCGGTGTCGCGGCAGGCGGCGACGATGTCGGCGGCCGCGCCGATATCGGTGAGCGGAACGGTCACGGTGGCGGGGTTGTCGCCGTGCAACGGCGTGGTGCCGGTGAGCCTTTCGACGACGGCATCCGCCAGCGGGCGCTGCGCGGAATCGGCCAGATCGAGGCGCAGCATCTCCTCGCCGATGGAGGACTTCAACTCCCCCGCCGTGCCCTCGGCGACGACGGTGCCGTGGTCGATCACGGCGATCCGGTCCGCGAGGGCGTCCGCCTCCTCGAGGTACTGGGTGGTGAGCAGGATGGTCGCGCCGCGCCCGACCAGGCCGCGCACCACCGACCACATGCGCTCGCGGGTGTGCGGGTCCAGACCGGTGGTGGGCTCGTCCAGGAAGATCAAGGGCGGCACCGTGATCAGCGTCGCCGCCAGATCCAGTCGCCGCCGCATGCCGCCCGAGAACGACCCCACCCGCCGGTTGGCCGCGGCGGTCAGCTCGAACTCGTCCAGCAGTTCCGCCGCCCGATCCTGGGCCGCTCTCCGGCCGAGGCCGAGCAGCCGCCCGAACAGGCGCAGGTTCTCCCACGCGGTCAGGTTCTCGTCCACGGCCGCGTACTGCCCGGTCAGCCCGATCATCGACCGCACAGCCGTGGCCTGACCGACCACGTCGTACCCGAAAACCGTTGCGGTGCCCCGGGATGGACGCGCCAGGGTGGCCAGCATCCGCACGGTGGTCGTCTTCCCCGCGCCATTGGGTCCCAGCAGCGCGAACACCGTCCCGGCCGCGACGTCCAGGTCGACCGCGTCGACGGCGGTCATGGATCCGAAACTCTTTCCGAGTCCGCGTGTTTCGATGGCGATCTCACTCATCGCGCACCTCCGATCATTGTCGAAGCCGAATATCCACCGGTTGGGATCGAGAGTCCTTCCGCGCCCGGCGATCGCGTCGTAGCCTGCGGCAGCAGGGTTTCGACGGCGTCCGCGGCACGTGCGACCCCGTCGCCGCGGAATCGCGCCCCGTAGGCGGCCGCCCGCAGCCGCACGTCGGGCCGGCTCGCGCGAATCAGCAACCGTTCCAGCCGATTCGCGGTGAGTCCCGCGAACGGCGCGGTCGCCCCCAGCCCGAGGGCCTCCACCTGCCTGCCCCAGTACGACTGATCCGCCTGCACCGAACAGATCACCGACGGCACCCCCGCGCGCAAGACCGCAGCGGTGGTCCCGGCCCCGCCGTGGTGGACGGCGACATCGCACAACGGCAGCACCGCTCGGTGGTCGACCTGATCCACCACCGCCAGCTCATCATCGATCCGGCCTCGGAACATCGGGCCCACCAGCAATATCCGCCGCCCGAGCCGCCGACCTACCTCTCGGACCAGCGACTCGACCGCGACCGGTTCGGCCACCGGCATCGACCCGAAACCCGCGTACACCGGAGCGGGACCGGCGATCAGCCACTCCAGCAACTCCGCACCGAGCCTGGGGCCTCCTTCCTCGACCGCGCTCGTTCCGGGCTCGGGCCACTCCGGCGCACGCCGCCCGGCGCCGTCCTCGGCAGCCACCGGGAACCCGGTGAACGGCATGTCGCGCAGTTCGTCCGCGAGCCCGGGGAACAGTGCGGGGTCGTAGGCCTGAATCGCCGTGTATGCCGGGGTCCGCCGGCCCGCACGATCGACCAGGGGCGGTATCGACCCGCCCCGCCCCGATCCGGGTGCCCGGTCCTCCGGCCGGGCGCGGGCCTCGAAGCCACCGGCATGCACGGCGGAGGTGCGCGAGGCCGAGCCACGGGCTGCGGTGCGACGGAAAGCCGCGCGCTCGGGCTCGAGGCTCCACGCGCGCGCCACGGTCAACGCCTTCCAGCCCAGCCGGTTCAGCGTGCCCGGGAGGTGTCGCCCCCATGCCGCCGGGATCACCGGGACCGAACGGTTCGGTTCGATCGGGAAGAAGTGCACCGCTGCGATCGGAATCCCGTGGTGCCGTGCGACTTCCGCAGCGGCCTCCTCGCACGCCATGCCGGTGACCAGCGCTTCGGAGCCCCCGGCCAGGGCGAGCAGATCGTCCGCGGCCTCGGCGAATCCGCGGCGTTGCAGCTCCAGCACAGCGCGCACCCGCTGCCCGGGATTCGGGTGCCGGAATCGCCGATCATCGCGTTGAGCGCGCAGCATCTCATCGCTGTCGAGTCCGAACGGCACGGCCGAAACACCGTATCGATCGGCGAACCCGACGAGGTTCGGTGAGACGGCGAGCGTGACGTCGTGGCCACGCGCCGCGAGTTCCCGACCGAGCAGCACGCCCGGCTGGGCGTCGCCCCGGCTGCCGGCGAAGGCGAGCAGCACTTTCATCGTGTACCCCCGATCTCGAGGACACGACCGGATGGCGCCGACATGGGAACGGCGAAACGCCGGCGCACGTATTGATCCGGCCGATGGCGCACATCATCGCGGCGAGCGCGCGGGGTCTTCGACGGCGTATCCATGGTCAGACCCGGGCCGGTGTCAGTGCCCGCGGGGCTTGGGGCGCCGACTCCGCGACACGGTCGGGGGCGGCCGACGGAAGCGCGAAAGACGCTCGCGTGTCGGCGGTTCGGTCTCCGCCACCCTGCTCGCCGGCGAATTCGCGCATGGCGCGGGTGAATTCGGTGAGGAAGCGGTCCATCTCGACCTCCGGGAAGGTGGCCGGGAAGCGGGTGGAGAGGCGGAGGCCGTCGGTGGCTCGGACTATCCAGAAGAAGACCTCGTCGGGAGCGTAGGACTCGGCGCGGAGGGTGTGGCCGCGCAGGGATTCGACGAGTTCGTGGTCGGGGAGGGCCCGGATGTCGAGGAAGGAGATGCCGAAGCGGGGGTGGTCGGTGCAGTTCAGGAGTTCCAGGACGCGGGTCCAGGTGGCGTCGTTGGCGGTGCGGGAGCGGCGCAGGACGGTGCGGGTGGACTCGAGGGCGCTGTCCAGGTCCAGGTCGGGGGCGAGGGTGAGGTCGAGGGGGACGACGTTCACGAACCAGCCCATGGATTCGAGCCAGCGCAGGTCGGGACGAGTGGCGATGGGCATGATGGCGCGCAGGGAGATGTAGCCGAAGGCCCGCCGGTAGGCGATGGCGAGCGCGGTGAAGACCGCCACCGAGAGGCGGTGGCCGCGCTCGCTCACCGCGCGCTCCACCTGCTCGAGTTCACCGAGCGACAACAGCTTTCGCGATACGGAGGTTTGCGGGAGCGCCGCGAGCTCGCCCCCGCCGACGACCGCGCCCGTCCCACCGCCCGCGATCACAGTCGCCCTCCCCTCGGCAGTGATCGCGGGTTCGAAGCGGGGCAGCATGCCGCCGGAGCCGTCGAGGAAGCGCTGCCAGTAGCGGACCGCCTCGCAGTCGGGGGTGAGGGCGGCGGCGGTGTCGCGTTCCCATTGGGCGAAGTCCGCGGCACTGCCGAAGGTCGGCGATTCGCGGGGCGGCTCGCCTCGGGTGACCTCGGCGTACAGGGCGCGGAGTTCGAGGATGACGATGGCCTGCGAGTAGGCGTCCAGCACGGAGTGGTCGGCGGCCACCAGGACGGTGAAGTCGCCGGTGTCGGCGTGCTCCACGGTGGCGAGCAGGCAGTGCGGCCACCGCAGCGGCGATAGTCTCGATTCCAGTGTGGCGCCGAGGTATTCGTTGATCGCGCCGGAGCCGGTGACGCCGGGGATCGGCTCGGCGGTGACGGCGACGTCGGCGGCCACGCAGACCAGCCGCTCGGGTTCGGGGACGTCGTGGCGGGTCACGGTGGTGCGCAGGCCCTCGTGGCGGGCGTGCCAGCGGCGCGCGGTCTCGCGCCAGTGCGCGGGGTGGAACGGCGCGTCCATTTCGAAGATGGTTCCGATCCAGCGACCCCGGCCCGGTCGCGGGTCCGCGGCGTCCGTCTCCCGGCAGTGGCGGACGTGCACGCTGGTCAGGGGCCGGGCGTCGGCGGTCCACGCCGCCCCGGGCGCCAGTTCGGCCCGCCACAGGGTGAGTGCGCCCGGGCGTACCGCGAATTCGGATAGGTGGGTGTAATCCATGACCGTCTCCCTCATCGAGACTTCGCCGGTGCCGGTGCGGCCGTTCGATTTCCGCAAAAGATTCACGGTGCGCGAAACCACGCGATCGAAACCGTTTATGAGCTATCCGGCGAATTGGAAGCTATTGAATAGTGATATGCCGCTCGACGGTGATGCGGCACACCGGGAGTCCCCCGCCACTGTGCTGTCGAGCACTATTTCCCGGCAGATCCGGCGCCCGCGGCGGCACTGCCCGAGCCCAGCGCCTGAGCCGCGGTGCCGCCGGCTTGCGCGGACCCGCCGGCCGCGCCGCTCCCGGTGCCGAGCAGACCCAGCACCGAGCCGGGTCCGGGTACCAGCCCGGCCAGACTACCCGCGGCGGCACTGCCGGTGCCGAGCGCCCCCACCAGTCCGGCGGCGGTGGCCGACCCCGTCCCCACGGCGGCACTACCGGTTCCGAGCTGCGGCATTATCGATTGTTCGGGGGCCGGCCCGGCACCGGCGGGGGTGTCACCGCCCGTCGGTGCGGCGGTAGCCAGGACGGGCACGAGCAGGGGCACGGCGATCCCCGCCAGCAGGACTGCGGCCGCACGAGCCGATCGGAATGCAGACATGGCCCGATTTCCTTTCACCTTCATCAGGACAAGCGCGCCGAGAGCGGCGACTTGGTGGGGGCAGGTTCGAATTGTGATTGGCGACGCTGCCGAGGATTTTCACCCGATGGGTAGATGACCTGCGAACCCCAGAAAATCATCAACCGGCCAACTCCGCAACCAGCCTGAGCGCAAACAATTGGTTAACGGACTGTTCTCACACCCTTCTCCTGTGCTTCAGGCCACTGCACAGGTGAAATTCGCCTCTACTTCACATTCGGCCGCAGACCGCCGGCGCACCCCGGGCGGAAAACGAGTTGCTCGCGGGTACCCGATTTCTGGGATCCTGGGCTGGTGAACGCAGGGGAAATCACCGTCGAGTTCGCGCCGGAGCTGCGCGTGTTCGTCGGTCAGCGGGACCGCACGCCGGTCCGGGTGGACGGCACCTCGACGCTGGGGCACGTGGTGGAGTCGCTGGGCGTGCCGCTCACCGAGGTGGGCACGGTCCTGGTGGACGGCGAATCCGTTGCCACCGGCCACATTCCGCGCGGCGGCGAGAAGATCACCGTGTCGGCCGTGGCCCGCCCGCAACCGTGCGCCGAGCCGCTGCGCTTCCTGCTCGACATCCATCTGGGCACCCTGGCGCGCCGCCTGCGTCTGCTGGGAATCGATGCGGCCTACGAGAATCCCGATATCGGCGACGCCGCGCTGGCCTCCCGTTCCGCCGCCGAGCAGCGGGTCCTGCTCTCCCGCGACCGCGGCCTGCTGCGCCGCCGCGAAATCTATTCCGGCGCCTACGTGTACAGCCACCACCCCGCCGAGCAGCTGGACGACATCCTGTCCCGCTTCGCCCCGCGCCTGGCCCCGTGGACCCGCTGTACCTCCTGCAACGGCGCGCTCCGCCCCGCCGACCCGGCCACGGTCCGCGACCGCCTGCCGGACAACACCGGCCAGAGCTACGACACCTTCGCCGAGTGCGTCGACTGCGGCCAGACCTATTGGAAGGGCGCGCACCACGCGCGTCTGGACGCCATCGTGGCCGACGCATTGGCGAAATTCGCCTGAGCGACGGTAGCCGGCGGGTCGGGTCCGGTCAGCGGGCGCGTGCGGCGGCCGCGGCCGCGTCCAGGCGCGCGCCGAGGGCCTTGACCTGGTCGCGCAGGACTTCGATGTCCTCCACCGGAACTCCCACCAGATCCAGCACGGTGCGGATCATCTGCTGCGCGCCCTGCTGGAGTTCCCGGCTGGCCTCGGTGGCGTGCAGGACCACGGCCCGGCCGTCGGTGGCGCTGCGCACGCTCTCCACCAGGCCGCGCGCCTGTAGTCGCTGGACCAGCGGGGAGAGGGTGCCGTAGTCGAGGTGCACCTGTTCGCCCAGGTCCTTCATGGCGATGCCGGGACGCTCCCACAGCGCCAGCAGCACCAGGTATTGCGGGTAGGTCAGATTCATATCGTCCAGGAACGGCCGGTAGGCGGCGGTCATGGATCGCGACGTGGAGTACAGCGCGAAGCACAGCTGGGCATTGAGCGAGAGCAGCGCGTAATCGATCTCCTCGTCCGCTCCGGCCCCAGCGGGTGCGGAAGGCGGATGTTCTTGCATTACTGCACTGTACTGCGGACCGTGGCGAGCACCGCGTCCGTGGCCGCCCGATCACCGACGGTGATGCGGATACCGGTGGGATAGGACTTGACGTGGATGTCCGCGCCCGCCAGCGCGGTCGCGACCCGATCGGCCTCGGGACCGGGCAGGGTCAGGTAGGAGAAATTGGCGTAGCTGTCGGGCACCGAGAGACCGACTGCCCGCAGTCCGGTGGTGAGCCGGTCGCGGTGCGCGGCCAGGGTCGCGACCCGCGCCTCGATCTCGGATTCGGCCTCGTAGCAGGCCCGCACCGCTACCTCGGCCAGCGCGGTCATGCCGAAAGGCAACTGCCAGCGGGCTATTCGCGTGATCAGCCGCGGGGCCCCGAGCGCGTAGCCGACCCGCAGCGCGGCCAGACCGTACGCCTTGGAGAAGGTACGCAGGACGAGCAGGTTCGGATGTCGATCCAACAGGGCGAACACATCGATGCGATCGGCGCCCGACACGAAGTCCACGTACGCCTCGTCGAGGACCACGGTGACGGTATCCGGAACTTCCTTCAGGAGATTCTCGAATTCCTCTGCCGGAACCAGGGTTCCGGTGGGGTTGTGCGGGCTGCAGACCACCAGCAGCCGGGTTCTCCCGGTGACCGCGGCGGCCAGCGCCGGGAGATCCTGGCACCCGGAATCGTTGAGCGGCACCGTGATCGGCCGCCCACCCGCCATGCTGGTCAGGATGGGAAATCCGTCGAAGGTGGGCGTCGCCATCACCACCTCGGCGCCACCCGTCCCGAATTCCTGGACGATGTGCATGATCACGCCGGTCGCGCCCGCGCCCACCACGATCCGATCGGGCGGGCAGCCGAGCCGTTCGGCGATCAGCCGGGGCAGGCGGCGGGGCAGGAATTCCGGATACCGGTTGGCCGAGGCCAGCGCCGCGCTGAGCGCCTCCTGCACCGAGGGCGGCGGGCCGTAGGGAATCTCGTTGAGCTGCAGCCGATGTCCGGCCGTCACCAGGGGACTCACGGCGCCGCCCCCTTCAGCGTCCGCCCCAGCGGAGGGCGGCGGCCCCCGCGAAATCGCCCGCGTGCGCGAAGCCCGCGAACATGACCAGCGATCCGGCCGGCACCCGGCCCTCGTCGACCGCGCGGTCGAAGGTGACCGGAATGCCCGCGCCGAACAGGTTTCCGCAGTCGTCGAAGGTGTCGGGATGCCGTTCCTGCGGCAGTTGCAGGGCGTCTCTCCAATTGCGCAGGAAGGCTCTATTGGGTTGATTGGTGACCAAGAGGTCCAGGTCCTGGGTGGGCACGCCGATCCGGCCGCACACCGCCGACGCGACCTCGGGGACCAGCCGGTTGCCGCGCTGCAGCACCTTGGCGATCTTGGATTCGGTGAAGCCGACGTGCATCTCACCGCTGCCGGCCTCCCAGTAGCGGCGCGGCGGGTCGGCGATCACGGTCATCTGCCCGGAGAACTCGGGCAGGTGGCGGGTCTCGATATCGAGGATCGGCGAATCACCGGATTTCACCAGCAGTCCCGCGCCCGCCCCGTCACCCGGAATGGCGGCCTGTGCCTTGCCGCGCACCTGCTCCTGGGTGAAGACCTGACCGGCCACGTTCTGGATGGTGACCACCAGCGCCGAGCGGGCGTCGGAGGACAGCAGGATCTGGCGGGCCAGCTTCATGCCGTACACGAACGACGCGCAGCCGCCATTGTGCAGGTCGATCAGCCACTCCGGCGCGATGCCGAGCCGGGCCGCCACATCCCCGCCGCTGCCGACGATGCCGATATCGGGCAGCTGGGTGTGCACGATCAGAATGTCGATGCCGCGCAACACGTCCCGGCCGTGCCGGTCCAGGATCGGAGCGACCGCGCGCTCGGCCATATCGGCCGGGGTCTCGCCCGGCGCGACATGGCGGCGGAACTTGGGGGCCTTGAACATGAGGTTCGAGGTGACCTCGTCCGGGTCGGCGTACTGCGCGAAATAGTCGGCGGAGACGATGGTCTCGGGCAGGTACCCGGCGACATCGAGCAGGCTCACGGTGTCGGCGCTCATGATCAGTCCATCCATTCCGGCTTGATCGGCTGCCCGGCGGCGTGCCGGTGTTCGCAGATCGCTTTGAGATTGCGCAGTTCCAGCAGGTGCCCGGCGGCGAAGAGGTGCCAGAAGTCGCCGACCCACACCGGGCGGCCCTCGGGCGCGGTCTCGGGGTAGGCGTTGTCCTCGTAGAAGGGGTGGTGGCAATTGGTCCAGGTGACGACCGAACCCGGCTTGTTCAGCACCACCTGCGCGTCCACCACCCGCATCAGGTAGACCATCCACAGGTGGTCGGCCTGGTCCCAGGCGCAGTGGTAGTCGACGGTGCGAGCCTCGGGGTTGGCGACGGTGCGGGTGAAGATGCGGGTGTGCGAGCCGATGCGGTCGTCGGACACCCACACCTCGGGATCGGCGGTGCGCTCGAAACCGCGCATGCTGTAGGTCCATTCGCACAGGCTGCGGGTGTCGGCCAGGTAGGCGTACACCTCGTCCGGCGGCGCGGCCACGTATTCGGTGACGGTGCAGTACTGTCCGTAGATCTCGTCGTGCGGGTACACGGCGCGGGTCATGTCCAGGACCAGCGGCATGCCCTCCTTGAGGGCCATGGTCTCGATGCGGTACACGCCCGGCACGTCCAGCTCCGGGACTTCGATCGGCTCGTCGGCGACGGTCTCGGTCATGCGAAAGACTCCTTCAGGAACGGTGCGAAGGGTGGGAATTCGTCCGGGTCACACTGCAGTTCGATGAACGCGGGCCCCGGTATCGCCCGCGATTTGTCGAGGGCTTGCTCGAAGTCGGGGAGGGTGCGCGCGGTCCAGGCCGGGAGCTCCGGGAACAGGGCGGCGGCGCCCGCGCCGATCTCCGACGCGCGGAATCTGTTGAAGCTGTACTCGCCGGAGTAGAAGACCTGCTCGCGGGTCACGCACATGGCGTGGGCATTGTTGTTGAACACGATGAAGGTGACCGGCACCTGGTACTCGACCGCGGTGTGCACCTCGTGGCCGTGCATGAAATACGCGCCGTCCCCGGCGATCACCACGGTGCGGCGGCCGCGGCCCAGCGCGCAGCCGATGCCGGCGCCGAACGCATAGCCCATGCCGCCCATGCCCAGGGCGATGAGAAACCGGCCGCCCTCGGGGATTCCGAGGTGGTGCACGACGGCCGCGCCGGTGTTCCCGGCGTCGGCGACCACGTCGGTGCCGGGGTCCAGTGCCGCTTCGATGGCCGCCACGGCGGGGCGGTACCGCAGCCCGGGCCCGGACGCGGGCGGCACGGACAACTCGGGCAAGGGCAGGCGATCGGGTTGTACGCCGGTGGAGCCCGGCTCGAGGTGCGCACCCTCGGTCCCGTGGGTCGAGTTCGCGACACCGCGCAGCGCGGCGGCCAGCGGACCACGCGCCTCGGCGTGCACCGGGACGAAAGGCCGCTCGATACCCAGATACACGACCCGTGGACAGGCGGCGAGGGCGGTGTCCAGTCCGGCGCGGGCGGTGAGCGGGAGTGGAGCTCCCGCCAGCAGGCAGAGTTCCGCCTCGGACACCAGGCGGGCGGCGTTCGGATGACCCATCACGCCGACCACACCGGCGAAGCGGGGATCCGCGTTCGAGTACGCGTCCTTCGCGTCCGGGGTGACCAGGACCGTCGCGTCGAGTGCCCGCACGACGGTCGCCAGTTCGGCGCGCGCGTCGGCCGCGGCGACCTCGGGCCCGGCGATGACTACCGTCGGACTCCCCTGCGGCAGTCCTGCCAGCAGATCCACGACGTCATCGGGCAGCAGCACTCGATCATCGGGCTGCGCTGCGGCGGTGTCACTGCCCTGAGCCTGCGGTTCGGCCGTCGCCCGATCGCCCTCGATGAGCGGAGCGGCCTGGATGTCCTTGGGCAGCAACAGGACAGCCGGGCCACCGGCCAGCGCCGCCGCGATCGCCCGGTCGAGCTCCACCGAGATGTCCTGCGGCCGACGAACTTTCACGCAGTGGCGGGTGACCTGGGCGAAGAGCCGCTCGGCATCGATGCGGCCGGGAACCCCGCTGGTGTCCTGAAAGGCGCCCCGGCCCTCCAGCCCCAGTGGCGGCTGCCCCACCAGGGCGAGGACCGGGACTCGGGAGTCGAACGATTCCGCGAGGGCCGCAAGCAGATTCATGGCGCCTCCGCCGGAGGTCGCGACCACCACACCGAGCCGGTTGGTGGCGCGGGCGTACCCGTCGGCCATGGTGGCCGCGCCGAACTCGTGTTTGGCGATGATGCCGGTGAGCTCCGGATGCCGGTGCAGGGCGTCGTAGACGTCCTCGATATTGGCCCCGCCGACGCCGAAGACGTGGTCGGCGTGGATCGCGAGCCGTTCGACGACGAGGTCGGCGACGGTTCGGGCCGCGCGTTCGCTCTGGGTCACGATCCCCCGTTCGTATTGCCTTGTCCACGATGCATCGCACACAAGGTATCCGGCCGGAAGGACCTCGATCAATGTGTCTCAGGTCACAGACATGCCCGAAAGATGCTGCCGTACAGGCACTTTGGCTACGCGAAGACCCCACCGGGGACATCCCGGCGGGGCCCCGGTCCGGGCACAGGGGGAAATCCGGACCGCATCTGGACGGCTACCGGCCGGCGGCCGGTACATCCGGATCAACGAGCGGCGGACCGCTGTGGTTCAGTGCGCGTGCGCGTTCGGCGTGTCGAGGAGTCGAACACCGCGCGGGCCAGGCGTAGGCAGCGCCGGTCGCCATTGAGGGTGAGACCCAGCCGATTGGGGACGTAGGCGAAGGAGAGCCCGGTCGCCGGATCAGCGAAACCGAGCGAACCACCCATTCCAGGCGTGCCGTAGGCGCGGTGGTCGGATGAGCCGAAGGGGAAGGCGGGACACGACTTCCGGAAGCCCAGGTGGAATCGGGTCGGAGTACGCAGCACGGCATCCGGGGCGGGCACCGGGCCCGGGTCGGCGATGCGGGCCCGCACCTCCGGCGCGATCGGCAACTCGCCGGTTTGGCCCGCCGCGTAGATGCGGGCCAGGCCGCGCGCCGAGCCGACGCCATTGCTGCCGGGCAACTCGACCGACATGATCTCGGGGCGCACGAAATCCTCGGGCATGCCCAGGTCCGGAACCGACAGGGCGCGGAAGAGCTGACCGCGGCGCAGCAGCGCCGGAATCGCCTGATTCCACGGCAGGTTCCGCTCGTGCCGCAGGTCCAGACCGGTCGTGCGGGTCAGGCGGGCGATCCGGTCACCGCCCAGGTCCGCGTCCAGGCCGAGGGTGACATCGACGCCCAGCGGACCGGAGATCTCCTCGGTGAGGAAGGTCCGGATGCTGCGCCCGGCCGGGTCCGCGCGACGAACCAGTTCATTGAGATACAGCCCGATACTGACCGGGTGGTAGCCCTGCCGGGTGCCCGGCGTCCACCCGGGGCGCTGAGCCGCCAGCACCGCGGCCACACCGTCCAGATCGTGCAGGTCGTCGAGGGTCATCCGGGTGTCGCGCAGGATGTGCAGGCCCACCTGATGGTCGATGAGCTGGCGGACGGTCACCGCATCCTTGCCGTGGGCCGCGAATTCCGGCCAGTACCGCACCACGGGCTCGTCGTAGTCCAGCTGCCCGCGCGAGACGAGCATGGCCAGGATCAGCGCCGCGACGCCCTTCGTGCAGGAGAAGACGGGCGCGATGGTGTCGCGCTCCCACGGGAGTCCGCGCACCGGGTCGCGCGGGCCGCCCCACAGGTCCACCACGGGGGTGTCGCCGTCGAAGACGGCGACCGCCGCGCCGATCTCGCCGTGCCGGAAATTGCGGCGGAAGGCGTCGGCGACCCGGCCGTAGCCCTCGGCCACGTACCCGTGCGTCATCGTCTCGCTCATCGTCGGCGAGCCTACGGGGACCGGCTTTCGGGCCGGTAGCGGCACCGGCGCGTCAGCCGCCGCCGGGTCGGCCGCGGGGCCCGGTTCGTATGGCAATATCGGGCAAATCGCCCCTATTCTCGGATTCGGGGGCCACTGTGGCATGCAGCCACTCCCGTCGTGAAGGGGCCTGATGCCACGCACCACGCGGATAACCGTCATGCTGCTGTTCGCGGCCTGGGTTGTCGACTACATCGATCGGACCGTGATCAATTTCGCGCTGCCGTCGATCGGCGAGGACCTGGGGTTGGACCACACGCAGCAGGGGCTGTTGGTGTCGGTGTTCTTCGTCGCGTACGCGATCATCCAGGTGCCCGGGGGTCTGCTCGCGGATCGGTACGGGGCGCTGCGGGTGGGGATCGTCGGATTGACCGCCTGGTCGGTCTTCACCGGGTTGACCGCGCTCGCCTGGTCGTTCAGCGTGCTGCTCGCGATTCGATTCCTGTTCGGTCTGGTGCAGGGCGTGTTCCCGGCGGCGGCCATCAAGGCGCTCGCCGAACGCAGCCATCCCGATCAGCGCACCACGGCCGCCGGCTGGACCAACTCCTCCAACGCGGCGGGCCTGCTGCTGGCGGCGGTGATCGCGGGCGTCCTGTTGCCCACGGTGGGCTGGCGCGTCATGTTCGCCGTCATCTCGGTGCTCGGGGTGGCGGTCATCCTGGCCTGGCGGCGGTGGATGCCGGAACCGCTGACCCAGGACGAGATTCCGGTCGCGCCCGCCGGGCCCGCGGCCGAACGCCGCTCGGTGCTGTTCTCCCCCGCGCTGCTCGGCTTCGCGGTCATGTTCTTCGGCTACGACGTGCTGGTGTGGGGCGTGACCGCGTGGACGCCGACCTTCCTGCATGAGCAGCGCGGAATCTCCATGGCGGGCATCGCTTTCGCGGCGGTGCCGACCACGCTGGCCGCGGCGGCCGGGGTGGTGCTGGGGGCGCGGCTCTCGGATCGGCTCGGCGGACGGCCACGGGTGATCGTGGTGCCCGCCATGGCGTTCACCGCCGCCATGCTCTTCGCGCTGCCGCGGGCCGAGTCGTTCCCGCTGTTCGTGCTGCTGGGGGTGGTGATGAGCCTGGTCGCGGGGCTGGCCTACATGCCCGCGTTCTCGGTGCCGCTGCGGGCGCTGCCCAGCGTCTACATCGGCGCGGCCACCGGCGTGATCATCTTCGGCGGGCAGCTGGCGGGCGTGGCGAGCCCGCTCGCCTTCGGGTTCATCACCGATCATGTCTCGTACACAACGGCTTTCGAAACCATGGCCATCGGGCCGCTGCTGGCACTGCTGGCGGCGCTGGTGGTTCCGCAAACCGCCGACGCGTTCCGGACGATGGTGTCCCGGCGCGCCGCGGCGGCCGTCCCGTCGAAGGAGCGTCTCCCATGATCGAGCACTGGCAGCAGGTCTACCGGCATCTGCACGCCCACCCCGAGCTGTCGGGTGAGGAGCGGGCCACGGCGCGACTGGTGGCCGACGAGCTGCGCGCGCTGCCCGGCTGGGAGGTGACCGAGAACGTCGGCGGCACCGGCGTCGTCGGGGTGCTGCACAGCGGGCCCGGGCCGGTGGTGTGGCTGCGCGCGGACATGGACGGCCTGCCGGTGCAGGAGGAGACCGGCCTCGACTACGCCTCGACCGTCCCCGGGGTCATGCATGCCTGCGGCCACGATGTGCACGTCGCCGCGCTGCTGGGCGCGTGTGAGGAACTGTCCGCGAATCCGCTGCCCGGCACCGTGGTCGCGCTGTTCCAGCCGGCCGAGGAGACCGGCGCGGGCGCGCAGAGCATGCTCAACGACGGTCTGCTGGACCGGTTTCCGGCGCCGCGCATCGTGCTCGGCCAGCATGTCGGCCCGCTGCCCGCGGGGCTGATCCTGAGCCGCCCCGGCACCCTGATGGCCGCCTCCGACTCGGTGCGCATCACCTTCCTCGGCAAGGGCGGCCACGCCTCCCAGCCGCACACCGCCGTCGACCCGCTGCTCATGGCGGCGACATTCGTGGTGCGCATGCAGGCGCTGACCGCCCGCCAGACCGCCACCGCCGCAACGCCGGTCCTCACCGCCGGGGCGCTGCACGCGGGCACCCGCCCCAATATCATCGCCGACAGCTCCGAGGTCCTGCTCAGCCTGCGCACCTTCACCGACGGCTCCCGCGCCCGCATGATCGAGGGCATCCAGCGCCTCGCCGAGGCCGAGGCCGCCGCCGCGGGCGCACCCCAGGAACCGAAAGTCGAGTTCTACGACCACTTCCCGGTCACCGAGAACACCCCCGGCGACACCGAGCGCGTCCTGGCCGCCCTCGCCGCCGCGAGCCTGCCCGTCATGCCCATGGAGAACCCCATCACCGGCAGCGAGGATTTCGGCGCCTTCGGCGCCGCCGCCGAGGTCCCCTCCGTCTTCTGGCACATCGGCGGCATGGACCCCGCCCGCTTCACCCAGGACGACCTCCATTACATGCTCACCGAATCCGCCCTCCCGCCCCACTACCCCTCGAACCACTCCCCCCGCTTCGCCCCCGACCCCGCCCAGGCCCTCCCGGCCGCCATCACCACCATGGTGACGGCGGCCCGCTCCGAACTCACCCGCCCGTAACGACGCGAGCCCGGTATCCACTCAGCCTGTGCGGCACGGGATACCGGGCTGATTCCGGCCGCGGGTCACGGCTCGAAGGAGATGTGCAGGTCGTCGGATTCGGGGAGGGTTTGGCAGGCGAGGGTTTGACCCTGGGCCAGTTCCTCCTCGATGAGGGATTCGTTCCGGAGCATGCGGGTGCGGCCTTGTTTGACGGTGCAGACGCAGGTGGCGCAGGCGGATTCGCGGCAGACGTAGGGGGCGTCTATGCCGTGGTCGAGGAGGACGTCGAGGAGTTTCTGGGTGCGGGGCCAAGGGAGGGTGTGGGATTCGCCGTCGATGTCGACTCGGACGGTGGCGGCGGTGGGGTCGACAGGTTGTGGGGCGGCCGCGAGTGGGGTGTGGTCTTCGAAGGGGTTGTCGGTCAGTGAACGGTAGTCCTCGCGGCGGATGGCTCGGTCGGGGATGCGGAGTCGGCCCAGGCCCTGGCGGACCGTCGAGGCGAATCCGGCTGGGCCACAGAGGTATACGTCGTGGCGCCGGTAGGGCCGGGCCCACGTTGCGAGGGCTCGGGCAGTGGGGAGGCCGCGGTCGGATTCGAGCCAGTGGGTCACCGTGAGGCGGCGAGGGTGGCGGCGGGTCAGGTCGTGCAACTGGGAGCCGAAGATGACGGAGGCGCGGTCGCGGTTGGCGTACAGGAGGACGATGTCGCCGCGGCCCAGGGTGAGGGCGGATTTCAGAATGGAGATGATGGGGGTGATGCCGCTGCCGGCGGCGCAGAGCAGGAGATCGCGGGTCCAGGTGCGGGGGACGAAGACACCGGCGGGTTCGAGCACGGTGAGAATGTCGCCGGGAGAGACGTTGTCGCACAGCCAGTTCGAGGCATAGCCGCCGGGTGTGCGTTTGACGGTGACGGTGGGTCGGTCGTCGCAGTGGGGGCTGCTGGACAGGGAGTAGCAGCGGGCCACGGAGCCGGTGCGGTCGCTGGGGACGCGCAAGGTCAGATACTGGCCCGGGGAATAGGCGAAGCGAGGGGTGAGGTCGGTGGGGATATCGAAGATCAGCGAGACCGCGTCGGCGGTCTCGCTGATGACTTCACGCACCTTCAGCTGGTGGGCGCGAGCGGTCACGGCGCTCTCCTGCCGAAGACCAGCTCACCGGCCGCCTGGATGCGGTCCATCGACAAGGCCTGGGTCATCCGGCGATTCACGCCCGGCGCCAGCCGCAACATGAAGTAGCCCAGCCACGCCTCGGTGCGGACCGGGACCACCGCCAGGTCGTAGCGGATCGAGCGGACCACGGCGCGCGCCACCAGATCGGGGCTCATCAACGAGAACGGCAGGCGTTCGGCCAGCTCCTGGAGCTGCGCGGTGAGCTGCTGCCCGCGCTCCACCAGCCGCGGATCCACCCCCACCGCGGTGGCGTGCCGGGCGATATCGGTATTGATCACGCCCGGGCAGATCGCGCTCACCCCCACGCCTTTCGGCGCGAACTCCAGCCGCAGGCATTCGGTGAGCATCTTGACCCCGGCCTTGGACACCGAGTACGCCGACATGACCGGCGTCGGGGTGAACGCGGCCGCGGAGGCGATGTTCACGATGTGCCCGCGCTTGCCCTCGTCGATCATGAGCCGCCCGAACGACCGGCAGCCGTGCACCACCCCGAGCAGGTTCACGTCCAGCTGCCGTTCCCAGTCGTCGGGTTCGAGATCCAGGAACGCCCCGCTGACCAGGATTCCGGCATTGTTGACCAGCACGTCCGGCACCCCGTGATCGGCGTGCACGTCCCGGGCGAACGCCGCCCAGGCGTGCGGATCGGTCACGTCGAGCTGGGCGGCGACCGCCCGCCGGCCCTCGGCCTGGATGAGCGCCACCGTCGAGAGCGCCGCGTCCTTGTCGATATCGGAGACGATCACCTGGGATCCCCCGCGCGCGAACCGCAGTGCCGTCGCCCGCCCGATCCCGCTGCCCGCGCCGGTGACCACCACCAGCTTCGGATCGATGGCATTGAGTTTCACGAGACCTCCTCCGAGAGCGCGACCGTCCGGGCCGCGACCGGCGCACCCACCGTGTAGCGGTAGACGTCCAGATCGAAATGCCGGTTCTGCCAGTACATCTCGCCGTGCGTGGACGGCCGGAACGGCGAATCGCCGTGATTGTCGAGGTAGTAGGTATTGGAGCCCTCACACACCGGCGTGAACAAGAAGTTCTTCCGCTGCCTGCGCAGGCACTGCCGGAAGTACTCGTCGTGCACCTCCTGCCGGATCTCGACCTCCGTGGTGCCGCGCGCCTCGGACTCGGCGATGACCCGCGCCAGATGGGCCGAGGTGGCCTCGATCATCCAGATGTAGGAACCCAGCACGAACCCGTACGGCCCGGTGATGGTGAACGAGTTCGGGTATCCGGGTACCGAAACACCCTGGTAGGACTGATACCGGTGCTCGTCCCAGAATTTCTCGAGATCCTGCCCGCCACGCCCGCGCACCGGGAACGGCGGGATCGAGCCCTTCTCCCACAGCTTGAAGCCGGTGGCGCAGACGAGCACGTCGACCTCGTGCTCGGTCCCGTCCACGGTGACCACCCCGCGCTCGGTGATCCGCGCGATGGAGTCGGTGACCAGGCTGACGTCGGACCGGTTGAAGGTCCGCAGGTAGTCATTGGACATGGACGGCCGCTTGCAGCCCAATCCGTAACGCGGCGTGAGCTTTTCCCGCAGCTCCGCATTCTGGATCTGGGACCGCATCCAGCGGCGGATCGGCGCCTCGGCGGCCCGGCGCACGGTCGAGGTCAGCCAGGCCGGTCCGGCCACCATGCCGCTCATGGCGACCTCGGTCCCGAGATTGCCCGCCAGCCGCAGGGCGGTGCGGATCCCGGTATTGCCCAGCATCATCCGCCCGAGCGGTCCGACCTCGGCGTCGTTCTTCGGGAACACCCAGATGGGCGTCCGCTGGAACACGGTCAGGTGCTCGGTCTCGTCCACGATCGCCGGAATCAGTTGCAGCGCTGTGGCTCCGGTGCCGATGACCGCCACCCGCTTCCCGGCCAGGGAGACATCGTGATCCCACAGCGCCGTGTGCAGCAGTGTCCCGCCGAAGTCGTCGAGTCCCGGGATGTCGGGCATCTTGGGCCGTTCCAGCCCACCGATCGCCAGCACGATGTACCGCGCGGTGAGCTGCTGCCCGCCGTCGGTGCGCAAGCGCCACAGACTGTTCCGGTCGTCGAAGTCGGCCGCCATGATGGTGGTGTTCAGCCGCAGTTTCTCCCGCAGCCCGTACTTGTCGACCATGCCCTCGGCGTAGTCCCGCAGTTCGGTGCCGGGAGCGAAGATCCGCGACCAGTCCCCGCGCTGCTCGTAGGAGAAGCTGTAGATGAACGACGGAATGTCGACCGCCACACCGGGATAGGTGTTGGCGTGCCAGGTGCCACCGACCCGATCCCATTTATCCACGATCACGAAGTCGTGGATTCCCCTCCGTTGCAGTGCGATCCCGCTGCCGATGCCCCCGAATCCGGCGCCGACCACGATGACCTCGTGATCGGGCCGGACGGCGGACGGCGCACCCGTGCCACCGCGCTGTGTTGCCATGTCGATCTCCTCCGGCTCAGCCGATGCGGTCGGACAGTTCGCCGTCCGCGCCGAAGAGCTCTCGCTGCCATTGCGCGAGCAGCCCATCGGTGTCGATGTCGTCGGGATGGAAGCCCGGCCGCATATAGGGCCGCATCTCCTTCAGCAGGCCCTTCACGATGGGCCCGCGCGCCAGCCGCACCGTCTGCCGCGCCACCTGCCACGGCCGCCAACTGCGCGGATCGCCGACGATCGAGGCGAGGACGCCGAGCGACACCACCGGGATGGTGAACACGTACATCCCCGCCATCACCCCGATCCGCACGACCTCGGTCCCGCCGGTCGCCCGGAAGACGTCGAACGCCACCGACTTGTGCTCGAGCTCTTCGAAGGCGTGCCAGTTCAGCAGATGCCACACCTCCGGATCCCCCGGAATGTCCTGGATCTCCTGGCTGCTCAGAATGCGTTTGGCCAGTGTGGCCGTGTAATGCTCGGCCGCGGCCGTGAACGCCAGATGCACCTCCGGCGGCACCGCGTTCTCGATCGCCATCACCCCGCGTTCGCGCAACGCGCCGGGCGCGAAGGTGAACAGCCGCACGATCGGGAAGCCGTTCTCGACGAGCTGCTCGTTCAACCGCCGATGCTGCTGCCCGTGCACGGCTTCCTGCCCGATGAATCCGGCCACCCGCTTCTTGAGCACGGGATCGGTGATCTGCCCGGAGAATTTGCGCACCGAGCGGATGAACGATTCCTCCCCCGGCGGGAAGGCGCCGGAGAGCACGGCGATCAAATGCGTCAAAGGGATGTCGCCCCGGACGAATTGGTGCGCCATCGGCTCGGGGTCGCCGAACCGGAAACGCATGCGCCGCACCTTCGGGTAGGGCATGAGGGACGCGGAGTCCTGCCGACCGATCGTCATTGGCCGGTCCTTTCTGGCAATGGAGTTGTGACTACTTCAGGTGGTCGACGAGCTGGCCGTCGTCGCCGAAAAGCTCCGACTGCCAACGGGACAGCAGGGCGGAGGTGTCGATGTCGTCGGGGTGGAAGCCGGGGCGCAGATACTTGCCCAGCTCCGGCATGAGCCGGTGGAAGACCGGACCGGTGAACAGCCGATACGCCTCGCGCGCAACGCGGATCGGCTGCTGCCGCGCGACCGGATCGCGCCCGACGGCCAGCGCCAGCGTCACATAGGTCAGCGGCAGCGTGAGCGAGTACATGGCGAGCATGACCGCGATGCGGGTGCGCTCGCTGCCGCCGACCGCACGGAAGACGTCGAAGGCCACCGACTTGTGCTCGAGTTCTTCCAGCGCATGCCAATTCAGCAGATTCCAGACTTCCGGATCGCCGGGAATCGCCTGGATCTCATCGCTGGACAAGATGCGCTGCGCCAGGACCGCCGTGTAGTGCTCGGCTGCCGCCGTCATGGCCAGGTGCACCTCGGGCGACACCCGCTCCTCGATCCACCGCATACGCTCGACGGCCCGCGGCGAGTCCAGCCAGGCGATGGGATAGCCCAGCTCGACCAGCTTGTCGTTGAGTTTGCGATGCTCGAGGCCGTGCATGGCCTCCTGCCCGACGAAGCCGGTCACCCGCTTCTTCAGCACCGGGTCGGTGACCCGGTCGGCCACCCGGCGGACCGAGCGGATGAAGGACTCCTCCCCCGCCGGGAAGCCGCCGGACATGCCGGCCACGAAATGGCTGTAGACCATGTCGTTCTCGACGAAGTACTTGTCGCCGGAAGCGCGATCGAATCGGAACCTGATACGGCGGGCCCGGGGATAGGTCTGCGCCGGAAGGGTATTCGCCATCTGGACCATCCTTGATGCGACACGAAGTACCTGGTACCGCGTGTTCGATATAGCAAGTGTAGGACTGTCCCAGACAGTAGACAAGCGCGCGTTCCGGCCGGTTTCAGCGAATGAAGCGCTCCACCATCCGCCGCTCACTCGCGGCGTCGGCCAGCGGCCAGGTCAGCAGCGAGAGCACGATGCGCACAATCCATTGCACCGCTTCGTCATCCGGCGCCACGCCGGTGAGCAGGGTCGCGATCCGCCCCAGCTCCGGCGAGCTGGCGAACGCGCCGTCACTGCCGCCCGCCCGGGTGCCGGCGAACCCCTTGGCCAGCACCGGATCCGAACGCACCGCCGCCACCGACGCCAGGATGGCCTCCACGATCCGCCGCGAGCCCTCGTAGCGCCGCACGGTCGCGGCCACCCGCTCGGCGACCCCCACCGCCGACTTGGCCATGACCGCGTCGAACAGCGCCGCCTTGCCCGGGAAGTGCCGATAGAGAGTTGCCCGTGAGCAGCCGACCGCCGCCGCCACGTCGTCCATGCCCACCCGATCGAAGCCACGGGTCTGGAACAGTTCCGAGGCGACCGCGACGATCCGATCCGAGGCGACCGACCGCCGCACCCCGCCCGTCAGCCAATCCACGCGCTGCTCGGCCACCATGCCCACTCCTCACCGGTGAAGATCAGGTCTCATCCTGAGACGTACGTCCGGATTCGTCCAGGGTCAGTTCTGAGCAACAGACCGGTATCAATTTGCCGGAAGTTCGCCCGGTCTATGTAAGGCTGTTCGCGGACGCGGTGCGCCGCGTTCTACTTGATCTGGGTTCCAGCTTGTCGACGGCTGATCGGGCAGCGAGGAGACACACGCGTGGGCACAAGCGTGACGAGCATTCGGCAACGCATCGGCAAACCAACAGCCAAAGACGTCACCGCCGGAATGGCGACCGGACTGTTCAGCATTCCCGAAGGGATGGCCTACGCCTCCATCGCCGGATTCAATCCGGTGGCCGGACTCTACGCGGGCGTGGTGCCGCCCATCCTGGGCTCGCTCACCGCCTCCACCGTCCTCATGGTCACCACCCTGACCAGCGCGATCGCCCTTACCGGCCAATCCGCCATCGCCACCGCCGGACTCGATCCGCACGACGCGGGCAATCTGGCCGCGCTGACCCTGCTGGTCGGCGTGGTCATGGTGTGCATGGGCGTGCTGCGCCTGGGCGTGGTCATGAGCTTCGTGTCCAACGCCGTCATGGTCGGCTTCTCCACCGGCATCGCCCTGCAGATCATGACCGGCGTATTCAAGGACGCCACCGGTTACAAGCCGCCCGGGCACAACAAGCTTGTGCAGGTATGGAATTGGCTCACCGGCATCGGGCACTGGCAGTCCTCGGCCACCTGGGTCGCCGTCGGAACCATCCTGGTCTGGGCGGTCGCCAGGCTGATACCCAGGATCGAGGCCCTGGCCCTGCTGGTCGCCATGGTGGTGGTCAGCGTGGCGGTCGCGATCCTGGGCACCGACGTCGAACTCGTCTCCGATATCGCGAGCATCCCCGGCGCGCTGCCCGGGCTGTCCCTGCCGAACTGGGATGCCATGCCGCACTTGGCCGCCGGCGCGCTGTCGGTGGCGCTGGTCGCGCTGGCCCAGGCCGCCAGTGTCGCGCCGTCCATGCCCAACCCGGACGGCAGCCGATCGAGCGTCAACGCCGACTTCACCGCCCAGGGCATCGCCAATCTGGGCGGCGGCCTGTTCTCCTCGCTGCCGTCGGGCGGCTCGCTGTCCCGGACCGGCGTCGCGGCCGGGGTCGGGGCCCGAACCCGCTGGGCCGGCATCATTTCCGGCGTCTTCCTGGCGCTGGTGGTGGTCATCTGCGGCAGCCTGGCCGAGCGCATCCCGATGCCGGTGATCGGCGGACTCATCCTGGTCGTCGGCGGCGAGCTGATCTGGGGCAAGGTCAAGGACATCACGCTGGTGGCCCGCACGTCGATGCTGTCCACCGCCGCCATGATCGCCACCTTCGCGGCCACCACCCAGCTGCCGTTGCAGCAGGCCATCGTGATCGGCGCGATGCTGTCGCTGCTGCTGTACTGCGTGCAGGCGGCGGGCCAGATCCAACTGGTCGGACTGACCCGCGACGAGGCGGGCAAATGGTTCACCGCACCCGTGCCGAAAGCCCTTCCGCCCGGCGAGGTCACCGTCCTCGACTACCGCGGCAGTAGCTTCTTCGCCGAACTACCCCGCCTGGAAGCCGCCCTGCCCGACGTCTCCGGAGCCCGCAACGCGGTGCTGGTGCTGGTGCTGCGCGCCATGCCCGACATCCCCTCCTCCGCCATCCTGCGCTTGCTCGAACGCTACAACCGCGAATTGCACAGCGCCGGTGGGCGACTCGTGCTCGCGGGCGTGCAACCGGAGCTGGCGCGGGTCCTGAAACACACCGGGCTCACCGATGAGCTCGGCGTCGACGGCATCGTCGGATCCGAGCCCGAGATCTTCGGGCCGGTCGCCAAGGCCGTCGACCTCGGAACGAACTGGATCGACAGTCGGAAAACCCAACAGTGAGGTGGCAGCACGATGACAGCAGCACCCGTCGACCGCACCGATTTCGAGAACGCCGAGCGCGGGTTCATCGCCCGTCTGATACCGGGTGTGATTCCGGCGAAGAACGGCGGCACGGCGTACGACGCCGACTCCTTCGACTTCCTGAAGGGCGAGGGCTCGGACACCGTCCCGCCCAGCCTGTGGCGGCAGTCCCAGCTCACCGCCATCCACGGCCTGTACGAGGTGTGCGAGGGCGTGTATCAGGTTCGCGGCCTGGACATCTCGAACATGACCCTGATCGAGTCCGACAACGGCGTGATCGTCGTCGACCCGCTGGTCAGCACGGAGACCGCGGCCGCCGCGCTGGGGCTCTACCGCGCGAATCGCGGCGACCGCGAGGTGCGGGCGGTGATCTACACCCACCCGCACGCGGACCACTTCGGCGGCGTGCTCGGCGTGGTCGCCCCGGGCACCACGGTGCCGATCATCGCGCCCGAGCATTTCATGGAACACGCTATCTCCGAGAACGTGTACGCCGGCACGGCCATGTTGCGCCGCGGCATGTATTACTCCGGCGCGAACCTGCAGCGTAACCCCGAGGGCGTGGTCGGCATGGGCTTGGGACCGATCGCGTCGGCGGGTGAATTCGGTTTGCTGCCACCGACCCTCGACATCACCGCGACCGGGCAGGAGGAGGAGATCGACGGCGTGCGGTTCATCTTCCAGATGACACCGGGCACCGAGGCCCCCGCCGAGATGAACTTCCTACTCCCGGACCGCAACGCGCTGTGCATGGCCGAGAACGCCTGCCACACCCTGCACAACATCCTGACCCTGCGCGGCGCTCAGGTTCGGGACTCGCGCATGTGGTCGCGCTACATCGCCGAGGCCATCGAATTGTTCGCCGACCGCGCCGACGTCGTCTTCGCCTCGCATCACTGGCCGACCTGGGGCCGGGAGAACCTCGTCGAGTTCCTGACCCAGCAGCGCGACACCTACGCCTACCTGCACGACCAGACCGTGCGCCGGATGAACCAGGGCGAGACCGGCAGCGAGATCGCCGAGGACTTCCCGCTCGCGCCGGATCTGGCGGCGCAGTGGAACAACCGGGGCTACTACGGCTCGATCAGCCATGACGTGAAGGCCATCTACCAGCGCTATCTCGGCTGGTACGACGCCAACCCGGCACACCTGTGGATGCATCCGCCACAGGAGCAGGCCAACCGGTACGTGCAGCTGCTCGGCGGTGTCGACGCGACCGTGGCCAAGGTGAAGGAGTTCGCGAGCTCCGGCGACCTGCGGTTCGCGGCGGAACTGGGCAGTCACGCGGTCTTCGCCGACCCGTCCCACGCCGAGGCGAAGAAGGCGCTCGCCTCGATCCTGGAACGCCTGGCCTACGGTGCCGAAAACGCCACCTGGCGTAACTGTTTCCTCACCGGCGCGTTCGAATTGCGCAACCCCATCCCCCACACCCTGCTCGCGCCCAGCCCCGAAATGGCGAAGGCGATGAGTATCACCCAGCTGTTCGACACCCTGTCGCTCAATGTCGTGGGCGAGCGGGCCTGGTCCGAAAAATTCAGCATCAGCTGGCATTTCACCGACAGCGGCGAGAACTACCGCATGGAGCTGAGCCACGGGGCGTTGATCCACTACCCGACGACCCGGAACCACACCTCGGATCTGGATGTCACGCTCACCAAGCTCGGCCTGTTGCAGCTGATCGGCACCGGCTCGTTCGACAACGTCCAGGCCGAGGGCGATACGACGGTGTGGAAGCGGCTCACCGGACTGCTCGACAAATCCAACCCTGATTTCGCGATCGTCACGCCCTGACGCCGCACCTGTCCGGATCGCGTCACCCAGTGCCGACGCGGTCCGGACGGCGCTCTCCCCCAACCGGATTCAACCGACTGACGAGGAACGAGGACATGAGCTCGACGGTACCGACCACGCGGGGGCCCGGCCGCATGGCCTCGATCGAGGCCATGGGCTTCACCGGAATCGTTTTCGCGGTGCTCACCCTGATCGGGGTGGAGATGCTGCGCGGCATGCCCGGCTGGAGCGCCGATCACGCGACCGTGGAACAGTGGCTCTCCCAGTCCGGCAATCGCACCCGGCTCACCGCCGTCGTGCTGATCATGGTGGTGGCCTCGATCGCGCTGCTGTGGTTCATCGGCACCCTCCGCCGCCGCCTCGGCGCCGGCGAGGACCAGCTGTTCGCCACCGTATTCCTGGGCAGCGGAGTGCTTCTCATCGGCCTGCTGCTGACTTCCGTGGCCGCCTTCGCGGTGCCGGCCACCCTCGCCCAGCACGTTAACCCCGCGACCGCCGCGGACGCCTACCCGGCCAGTCACGGCCTGGGGATGATCCTGATCACCGTCATCGCGCCCCGCCTGTCCGCGGTCTTCATGCTCTCCCTGGCCAATCTCGGCCGCATCACCCGCGCGCTCCCGCGCTGGCTGACCCTGATGTCCACGGCGGCAGCGCTTTTCATGCTGATCGCGGTGACCACCGAGATCCGCATCGCATGGGTCCTGCCCGCGTGGGCGCTGATCGTCGGCATCTATATCGTCTCGCGGCGCAAGCACTTGGCCGCGGAGTGAGAGCGGATCAGGGGGCGGTCAGCAACGGCTGGAGGTAGCGGACGGCGTAGGCGCGCAGCCGCTCCTCGGAGTCCAGCAGCGGCGGGGCGTCCGGCGTCAGCACCAGCGAGTGGATCAGCCGCACGATGGTGGTGGCGTAGAACTCCGCCTGCTCGTCCCCGGTCAGCCCCAGCTCGGCCCGGCCCGCGCTCACCTGCGCGGTCACGAACGCCGTCGCGATGCGCAGGATCTCACCCGCCTCGAGGGTGAGCCAGCCCAGTACCTCGTCGCGGTCCACGGCGAACAGCCGCCGCAGCAGCGGATGATCGCGCAGGGTGGTGACGGTGATGATGAACCCGCGCGTGTGCCGTTCCAGCGGATCGGCGATATCTCCGATGGCTTGTTCGATCTCGGCCAGGGTGCGGCGCACCTCGTGGGCGAGCGCGGCCCGGGTGATCTCCTCCCGGCCGCCCATCCGCCGATAGAGCGTGGCCCGGTTCACCCCGGCTCGCTTGGCGATGTCGTCGGCGCTGGTCCGGCGGATGCCGACCAGCGAGAACTGCTCCAGGGCAGCCTCTTTGATGCGCGTGTCCACGGCATCGTCGGGTTCGACGGCCGTGAGCAGGGCCTGCAACGAAAAGGGTGATTCCACCGGGCGCACCTCCTGACCGGATTCTAGCCGGATGCGACAGTACGACAAATTTCGTCGCATAGTCTTGCGACAAAGAGAGTGAATATGTTGCACTCTTCGGCAGGAGTTCCCAATGATGTGGAGGCCATGCCATGAGCAGCGCAGCAGCGAACGAACAGCCGACGACCTCGCCCCCGCGCGCACCGCTGGGCCCCGGCTCACTGCTGTGGGAGTACTTCGGCGACCATCGCCTCAAGCTGTTCTTCGGGCGCTCCGGCACCTTGCAGAACATGCACCCCGCCGTTTCCGCGGCGCTGCAACAGCATTCGAACTTCTTCGACGACCCGTGGGACCGGCTGCTGCGGTCGGTGCCGCGCATCGAGGACTCCGTCTACGACCCGCCCGAGTCCGCCGCGGCCGTGCGAGTCCGCGACTACCACCGCGACATCAAGGGCGTCGACCACCACGGACAGCGGTATCACGCGCTGAATCCCGACATCTTCTGGTGGACGCACGTCACGTTCGTCGAGGCCGTCATGGCCATGAACGAGCACTTCGGCACCCCCCTGACCGACGATCAGAAGCAGCAGCTCTGGGCCGAGGGCGTCACCTGGTGGGAGCGCTATGGGCTCTCGGCGCAGCCGGTGTTCGGGACTTACGAAGAGTTCCAGGCGTATTGGGAGCACATGCTCGCCGACGAGCTGGAGGCCAACGAGACCACCGACTTCGCGCTGCGGGCGGCCGGCATCCCGATTCCCCCGGTGCCGGGGGTGCCGAGCTGGGCGTGGGCGGTGATCCGTCGGCCCTTCATGGCATTCAATGTCTGGCTGCTCGCCGCGATGATGCCCGAGCGCGGCCGGGAGATCCTGGGCATCGACTGGAATCGGCTCGACGAGTTCGGTTTCCGGGTCTTCGCGGGCACGGTCCGGACGGCGTGGCCGCTGCTCCCCCGGCCACTGCGCTACGACCGGCGCGTCTACCGCAAGATCCGGGCCGCCGAGCAGGGCCTCATCTAGGGGTCGCTCGCGCCCCCAGCTCGACGGGCATGGAGCGGTAGGCGTGCAGGTTGCGCAGGGGGTGCGGGATCGGCGGCCCGTCCAGACGCAGGTCCGGGTACCGATCGAAGAGCGCGGGCAGCGCGATGCCGCCTTCCAGCCGGGCGAGCCGGGATCCCAGGCACCCGTGGATCCCGCTGCCGAACGCGAGATGTTCGGCGGCATTTTCCCTGGTCACGTCGAATCGATGCGGGTCGGGGAAGACCGCGGGGTCGTGGTTGGCTCCGGCCAACGACAGCAGGACGAGGGAACCCGCCGGGATCCGCTGATGATCGATGTCCACGTCATGGTTCGCGACCCGGCCGGTCATCCGCACCGGTCCGTCGTAGCGCAGGATCTCCTCGATCGCGTTGCGCCACCGCCACGGTTCGGCGGCCAGCAGTTCCAGCTGATCGGGATGGCCGGCGAGCAGGGCGATCCCATTGCCGAGCATATTCACGGTGGTCAGGAATCCGGCGTCCAGCAGCAGGGCCGCGTTGGCCACCTGCTCGCGGCGAGTGAGGGCGTCATCGGCCGCCAGCATGCCGAGCACGTCGTCGCGCGGTTCGTTCTCGAGTTCATCGAACTGCCGCTCGAAGTAGTGCTTGACCTCCACCAGGTCCTCGACGGCGTCGCGGTAGGTGCTCCAGGCCAGCCCGCGTTCGAGCAGCGGCGCGCCGGAGTCACCCCACTTCAGCAGGGTCGAATGCATATCGGGGGGCAGCCCGAGCATTTCGGCGATGATGGTGACGGGAATCCGCGCGGAGAAATCGCCGATCAGATCGGGTCGAGGCGTCGATTCCAGGCGGTCGATCAGCTCCTCCGCCACTTCGGCGACTCGCTGCTCGAGCGCCGCGATCGCCTTCGGGCCGAAGGCCTGCCCGATGGTGCGCCGATACCGGGTGTGGTCCGGCGGATCGGTGACCAGCATCGAGGGCGGTTCCCCCAGGTTCGGAAGTCCCGGATCCGTTCTGGCCAGCAGCCAGCGGATCGGCTTGGGCAGACCAGGATGATTGGGCGAGACCACGCCGAAGCTGCGGTCGCGCAGGATGAGCCGGCACACTTCGTAATCGGCGGTGATGTGCACACCCGACATCCGGGGAATCGTGCCCCGCTGCCGGATCTCCTCGATGTACGGCGACGAGCCGAGCAGGCCGTCCGGTCCGAGGGAGAGCTTTCCCAAGGGCTCACCTCGACGCGCCGACCACCGAGCGAAGGTCCGCAAAAGACCGTGCATCAGCAGCCACCGAGTCCATGTGCGAGTCGCCATCTGTCACCTCACCGCCCCCTGGCCTGCCCTTTATGATAGTGATTCGCTATGGGATTGCCAGGGGTGCTGGAATGACAGACGGATCGGGCGAGCGAACCACCATGGACAGGCGCTGTTTCCTCGCGGGCGTCGGGTCGGCCGCAGCGTTGCTGGGCCTCGCGGGAACGGGTGCGGCCACGTCCGTCGCACGGGCGGACATTCCCGGCCAGAGCCCGAAGACGCCGATCTACCGCACGCTGGTGCCGGAGATCTTCGCGCCGCTGCCGGATCCGGCCGATCACGTACCCGCGATCGTCGTCGGTTCCGGATTCGGGGCGGCGGTCACCGCACTGCGCCTGGCGCAGGCAGGGATCGACGTCGCGGTGCTCGAGCGCGGATCGCGCTGGCCGAACGATGTGTGGCGCTCCATCTTCGCCGTCGACACGATCCCCGACGGCCGCGGCTTCTGGCATCGGACCACCTTCACCGGGGCGAACCGGATCCCGGTGGCGGTCGACTCGTTCGGCGGAGTCCTCGACGTGAGCGTCTACCCGGGCATCGACGTGTGGCGCGCGGCGTGTGTCGGCGGCGGCTCGGTGGTGTTCACCGGGGTGACGATCGAGCCGGAAGAGCGGTTCTTCGAACAGGTGTTCCGGGGCGTGGTCGACTACCGCGAGATGCACGACGTCTACTACCCCAGGGTTCGAGAGATGTTGCGGCCCAGCCCGATACCGGATGACATCTACCGCTCCCCCGCGTTCGCGCACTCCCGCGCGTGGGACGAACAGGCCCGCGCGGCCGGCTACGCCCCGCAGCCCATCGACGGCACCTGGCGGTGGGACGTGATTCGCGACGAGCTGGCCGGGCGATCGCTGCGGTCGGCGACGGTGGGCTGTTCCGACCTCGGCAACTCCAACGGAGCGAAATTCGATCTGAACCAGAACTATCTGCGCTGGGCCGAGGACACCGGTCGCGCCCGGATCTACCCGGGTCATCGCGTGGACGCCATCGCCGCGGAGCCCGGCCGCCATGCCGTCACCGTGACCAAACTGGCCCCTACCGGTGAAGTCCTCCGCACCCGGACGCTGACCTGCGACATGTTGTTCCTGGCCGCCGGCTCCGTCGGCACCTCCGAACTGCTGGTGCGGGCGCGGGCGAGCGGCGCGCTGCCGAACCTGAACGAGCACATCGGCGAGGGCTGGGGCGGCAATGGCGATGTCGCCCTGGCTCGGCCGCTCACCACACTCGAAGTGGGAACGCAGGGCACGCCTTCCGCGAGCCGGATTCTGGACGAAGCGGGTGCGCCCGTATCACTGGAGAGCTGGTTCATCCCGGGCTCCACGCCCTTCGACATCGGACTGCTCGGATCGCTGGGCATGGTGCTCGACGACACCCGCGGCCGGTTCGTCTCCGCGGACGACGGGCGCGTGGACCTGCTGTGGCCGGCTGACGGCGCCGCCGGTTACCTCGCCCGAGCCCGCGAGGTCAACGACACCATGACCTGCCACTGCGAGCAGATCGTCCGATCCGACCTGGAAGCGAACGCCTCGATCACCGCGCACCCGTTGGGCGGCGCGGTAATCGGACGCGCGACAGACGAATACGGCCGGGTGCGTGGCTACCGGAACCTCTATGTCATGGATGGGGCGGCGGTGCCGGGCAGCACCGGAACGGTCAACCCTTCACTGACGATCGCCGCGCTGGCGGAGCGCAATATCGAGCGGATCATCGGTTCCGGGGGATAGCGCCGAGGGATACAGTCGTCGGGTGGACGAGACTCCGGTCCCACACCGTCGGCGCTCACGCACCGAGCGGGTGGCGATCCGGCTGCTGTACCCGACCTTCCGGCCCGCCGAGGAGTCGTTGAGGACGGCTGTCACCGGCAAGGTCGTCCTGGTGACAGGGGCCTCGCACGGCATCGGCAAGGCCAGTGCGCGCAAGCTGGCCGCGGCGGGGGCGGAAGTGCTGCTGGTGGCGCGTTCACAGCCCGAACTGGAACAGCTGGCCGCCGAGATCACGGCCGCGGGCGGCATCGCCCACGTCTACCCGACCGACCTGGCCGACATGCGGGCCGTGGGCCTGCTCGGTGAGCAACTGCTGGCCGAGCACGGGCACATCGATGTGGTGATCAGCAACGCGGGCAAGTCGATTCGGCGCCCGATCGCCGAGTCCTACAACCGTTTCCACGATTTCACCCGCACCATCGACATCAACTACCTCGGCCCGGTGCGGCTGCTGCTGACCCTGCTGCCGGCCATGCGCGCCCGCGGGCAGGGACACATCGTGAACGTCTCCACCTGGGGTGTGCTCATGCCGCCGAGTCCGCGCTGGTCGGCCTACGGCGCCTCGAAAGCGGCCTTCGACGTCTGGCTGCGCAGTGTGGCCGCGGAGATCGCGGGCGATGGCATCACCACCACCTCGATCTACATGCCACTGGTCCACACCAGGATGAGCGCCCCCACCGACTTCCACCGGATCCCCGCCCTGACCGTCGACGAGGCCTCCGACCTCATCGCGCACGCCGTCACCGCCCGACCCGGTGAGGTGGCGCCCTGGTGGGCGGTCCGGGTCCAGGCCTGGTCCGCCGTCCACCGCTACCAGGTCCGGCGCTTCATGGAGCATCGACTCCAACGCTGAACGAATAGAGATGGATTCGGTGGTCCGATCGAAGACCAAATGTCGCCGAATCGTTGCTATCGACCGAATCTACGCCCTTCGAACCAGAACCGATCGCGGCGCTGGTTCGTATACAGCTATGACCGCTGGGCATATACTGGCGGCGGTCGGGGTTTTGCAGTAGATAATGCGCGAATAATGCGCGGTCAGAACCAAAGGGAAACCATGACTGCACCGCGACCGCAGCCGATACCGCTGTCCGCCGGTCAGCAGGGATTGTGGCTGGCCCAGAAATTGAGTCCCGATGTGCCGATATCCGAGGCGCAATATATCGAGTTCGACGGCGACCTCGACATCGAAACGCTGTGCGTGGCAGCGATACAAGCGGGTCACGAGTTCCAATCGGGGTATCTGAGACTGGTCGAGACCGACGGTGTCCCGTATCAGGTGTACGACCCGGCACTCGGCCAGGAGGCAACGCTGATCGATGTCCGGCACGCACCGGATCCGATCGCGGCGGGCGTGGAATGGATGCGCCGGGAGTACACGGCGCCCTTGGATATGACCCGGGACCTGTTGGTCGCGACGGCGATAGTGCAGGTGGGAGATCGGCGCTATCTGCTGTACAGCCGGTGTCATCACGTCGCGCTCGACGGCTACGGCGCGATGATGATCGTGAACCGGATCGCGGCGCTGTATACGGCGGCGGCGCAAGGCGTCACGGCCGAGCCCAGTCGGCCCGCGGACATCAGCGCCCTGTACGAGGCCGATCGCAGTTACCGGGAGTCGAAGCGATTCGCCGACGACCGGGCCTATTGGGTGACCCGGCTCGCGGGCGTCGGCGAGGAGACCAGCCTGGCCGACCGGCAGGCGCCCGCGTGCGCGGACAGTGCCGTCGCGATCACCGACCTGTCGGCGGCGACGATGGAACGGATCGATCGTTCGGCGAATGCGGTGGGGGCGAGCCCGGCCGCGCTGGTGATCGCCGCGTTCGGCTGTTATCTGGCCCGTAAGACCGGCCGCGACGACGTGCTGGTCAATATTCCGGTGTCAGGTCGCACGACCGCCGTGCTGCGGCGATCCGCAGGGGTTTTCGTCAATGTCGCGCCGCTGCCGATCACCCTCGAGCCGGACGACACCGTCGCGACGCTGGCACTGCGGGTGCAGTCCGATCTGGTGGGCGTTCTGCGGCATCAGCGGTGCGGGCTCACCGACATTCGCGCCGCCCTGGGGATCCCCGGCGCGCAGCGAAGGTTCGCGGGCCCGGTCGTGAACGTCATGCTCTTCGACCACAAACTCGAGTTCGGTTCGGTGACCGGACAGTTCCACATCCTCAGCTCCGGCCCGGTCGAGGATCTGCTGATCGACGTGTATCGGACCGGGGATCCGCCGCGGACGATCCTCCAGTTCCTGGCCAATCCCCACCTCTACACCGACCGCGAACTGTCGGCGCACTGCACCGGATTCGCCGAGTTCCTCGACGAGTTCGCCGCCGCCTCGGATGCCGGGCTCGGACAGGTCCATCCACGCAGCGCCGCCGAAGGCGCCGGGATCCGCCGCCGCCGTGAGAATCTGGCGTTCTGGCGGAAGACCCTCGCGGACCTTCCCGAAGAGCTTCCGCTGCCCTACGACAGGCCGCGGCCCGCGGTGCTGCCGGACCGGCGTGCCACCGCGGATTTCTCCGTGCGCGCGGGACTCGTTCGCGGATTGAATCATTGCGCACGGCAGCATGATTCTTCATTCTTCATGGTGGCGCACTCGGCGTTGGCGGTGTTACTGGCGCGAATGAGCGGCGGCACCGATATTCCGATCGGCACACCGGTCGACGATGCTGTCGGGAAATCCGTCAATACCGTGATGTTGCGTACCGAAGTCGATCCACGGGAGCCTTTCGCCGAATTACTCGGCCGGGTCCGCCAGGTAGTTCTGAGCGCATTCGACCATGCCGATATCGCGTTCGAACAAGTGGCGGAGGAACTATCGCGAGACCCCGTGTGCCAAGTGTTGCTGGCGGTCGGCCAGGTCGGCGAAACATCCTGCTTCGACCTGCGATTCAACCTGTCGGCACCCGACGGTGAGGACGACACGACCGGCACGGTCACCTTCGCCACGGATGTGTTCGATGCCGCGACGATCGATTCCCTTGTCCGTCGGTGGATCCGGATTCTGGAGTCCGTGGTCGCCGATCCGACGGTTCCGGTCGGGTCGATCGATGTGCTCGAACCCGAGGAGCGCGCCGATCTGCTGACCCGCCGCGGCGCATCCGCGACCACACCGGCCACCCTGCCCGAACTGCTGGCCGCCGCGGTCGCGGTGGATCCCGAGGCGACGGCGATCGTCGCCGGCGGGCGCACCGCGAGCTACCGGGAGATGGACGAACGCTCGAATCGGTGGGCTCGGAAGCTGATCGAGCGGGGCATCGGTCCGGAGGACATCGTCGCGATCGCCCTGCCGCGGTCCATCGATTCGGTGCTGGCGGTCTGGGCGGTGGCCAAGTCGGGGGCTGCCTTCCTGCCGATCGATCCGGGCCATCCGGTCGAACGCGTCACCCACATGCTGACCGACTCCAGGGCGGCGGTCGGCCTGACCGCCGCGGTCGCCCGCGCCCGGTCGCCCGACGACATCGACTGGCTGACAACGGATTATCTCGACGAGGGCGACGATCGGCCGATCACCGACGGTGATCGGGTGCGGCCGCTGCGGGTCGACGATGTCGCGTACGTCCTCTACACCTCCGGATCGACCGGGCTGCCCAAGGGCGTGGCCGTCACCCATCGCGGACTGCACACCTGCGCCGTCGAACACCGGGAAACCCTGAGCATCGGATCGGCTTCCCGCACACTGCATCTGGCTTCGCCGAGCTTCGACGTCTCGGTCCTGGAACTGCTGCTGGCGCTGTGCGCGGGCGCGACCATGGTCGTGGCACCCGGCGACAGCTTCGGTGGCGACGAACTCGCCGAACTCCTCGACCGCGAGCACGTCAGCCACGCGTGTATGCCGCCCTCGACCCTCTCGACCATCGACCACACCCGGTGGCCCTTACCGGATCTGGGACATCTGGTCGTCGGCGGCGAGGACTACGGCGTGGAGCTGGTCGAGCGGTGGGGCGGAATCCGTCGACTGTTCAACGAGTACGGGCCCACCGAGACCACGATCGCGGCCACGCTGACCGTGTTGACGGCGGGTGAGCTCGTCACGATCGGCCGCCCGATCCGCGGCGTCTCGGCCTGGATCCTCGACCAGCGATTGCAGCCCGTGCCGATCGGTGTGGCAGGTGAGTTGTACGTCGCCGGTGGCCTGTTGGCTCGTGGATATCACCGCCGGGCGGGGTTGACCGCGGAGCGGTTCGTGGCGTGTCCGTGGTCGCCGGGTGAGCGCATGTACCGGACCGGTGATGTGGTCCGCTGGTCGGCCGACGGTGCGGTCCAGCATCTGGGCCGGTCCGATTTCCAGGTCAAGATCCGCGGTCTGCGTATCGAGCTCGGCGAGATCGACGCCGTGCTCACCGGTCACCCGAGTGTCGGTTACGCCGCCACGATCGGCTATCGCACCGAATCGGGAGCCCAGCAGCTCGTTTCGTATGTCGTTGCCGCGCCGGGCCAGACGATCGATACCGCACTCGTGGCCGGGCGTCTCGCCGATCGCCTGCCGCCCTACATGGTGCCGGCCGCGATCGTCGTGCTGGACCGGATCCCGTTGACACCGAACGGCAAGCTCGATCGAAAAGCATTGCCCGAACCGGTGTTCACCGACGACAAGCCGTACCGGGCGCCCCGGACCCCGACCGAGCGTCTCATCGCCGAGACCTTCGCCGAGGTCCTGCACATCGACACCATCGGCATCGACGACTCCTTCTTCGCCCTCGGCGCGGACAGTCTGGTCGCCACCCGGGTCGCGGCACGCCTGGGCGCCGTGCTGGACACCGAGATTCCGGTGCGGCTGCTGTTCGACGCGGCCACGACCGCCGAACTGGCCACCAGGGTCGAGCAGATAGCCGGACCGGACCGGCGATCCCGGCCACCGCTGATCGCCGGACCGCGCCCGGATCTGGTGCCGCTGGCCCCCGCGCAACAACGCATGTGGTTCTTCAACCAGTACGACACCGGCTCCGGGGCGTACAACATGCCGATCGCCCTGCGGCTACGGGGCGAACTGGACGTCGAGGCCCTGCGGCTGGCCCTGATCGACGTGCTGGCCAGACACGAATCGCTGCGCACCCGGTACCCGGACCATGACGGCGTGCTGATCCAGGTGGTCGAATCCGTCGACCACGTGGACTCGGATCCCGCGCTGACGACGGTGCCGTCCGGCGAACTGGTCCCGGCGGTCACCGAATTCGTCACCGAAGGCTTCGACGTGAGCACCCGGGTACCGGTGCGCGCCCGGTTGTTCCGGGTGGCCGATGCCCCGGAACCCGAACACCTGCTGGCCGTCGTGGTGCATCACATCGCCGCGGACGGCTTCTCCATGGCTCCGCTGGCGCGCGATGTGGCGACGGCCTTCGCCGCCCGGATGCGCGGTGAAACCCCCTCGTGGACACCGCTGCCCGTTCAGTACGCGGACTACGCGCTGTGGCAGCGGGACGTCCTCGGCTCGCCCGACGAACCGGAGTCGCTGAGCGCCCGCCAGCTTCGCTACTGGACCACGACCTTGGACGGCGTGATCGACGAGCTGCCGCTGCCGTTCGACCGGCCGCGCCCCGCGGTCATGTCGAATCGTGGTGCGACCACCAACTTTTCGTTGAGCGCGGGACTGGTCCGAGGGCTGGAGGACTGCGCGCGACGGCATGATTCCTCGTTGTTCATGGTGGTGCACGGCGCGTTGGCGGTATTGCTGGCCCGGATGAGCGGCGGCACCGACATTCCGGTCGGCACACCGATCGCGGGGCGTGGCGTCGCGGCGCTCGACGATATGGTCGGGATGTTCGTCAACACCTTGGTCTTGCGGACCGCCGTCGATCCGGGGCAGTCGTTCGCCACCCTGCTCGGCCTGGTCCGGCAGGTGGATCTGGACGCGTTCGACCACGCCGATATCCCGTTCGAGCAGGTGGTGGACCAGCTGGTCACGCAGCGGTCCCAGGCTCGCCATCCGTTGTTCCAGGTGCTGCTGGCCTTCCAGAACCTGGAACCGGTGACGCTGGCCCTGCCCGGCCTCGAACTGTCGGTGATCGACCTGCCCGGCACGGCGTCCCGCTTCGACCTGCAGTTCATCCTCTCGCCGCACCACGCGAGCGGCGGCATGACGGTGGCGGTCACCTACGCCACGGACCTGTTCGATGCCGCGACGGTCGATTCGCTGGTCCAGCGGTGGATCCGGATCCTGGAGTCGGTGGTCGCCGATCCGACCGTTGCGGTCGGGGCGATCGAGGTCCTCGAGCCCGCCGAGCGCGCCGATCTGCTCAGCCACCGCGGCGCTCTCGCCGCGGCCCCGATGACGCTGCCGGATCTGCTGGCCGCGGCCGCACCGGATCCCGACGCCGCGGCGATCGTGTTCGCGGGGCAGCGCATGAGCTATCGCGAGTTGGATGAGCGTTCGAATCGCTTGGCGCGAGCGCTCATTCGGCGAGGCATCGGCCCCGAGGACATCGTCGCGATCGGGATGCCGCGGTCCCTGGATTCGGTGCTGACCGAATTGGCGATCGCGAAATCGGGAGCGGCGTTCCTGCCGATCGATCCGGGTCATCCGAGGGAACGGATCACGCACCTGACGACCGAGTCGGGGGCGGTCATCGGTGTGACCGTGCCGTCCGTCCGCGCCCGGCTGCCCGACGGGATCGATTGGCTGACACCGGCCGACCTCGACCACACCGACGACGTGGCCGACGGCCGGCCCATCACCGACAGCGAACGGACCCGGCCACTGCGGGTCGACGATCTCGCCTACCTCATCTACACCTCGGGATCGACCGGACTGCCCAAGGGCGTCGCGGTCACGCATCGAGGTCTGTACGACTGCGCCGTCGAGCACCGCGATGCCCTGGGCATCGAATCCGATTCTCGGACCCTGCACATGGCCTCGCCGAGCTTCGACGTCTCGGTCTTGGAACTGCTGCTGTCGCTGGGTTCCGGCGCCACCATGGTCATCGCGCCCGGCGACGTGTACGGCGGGGACGAACTCGCCGACCTGATCGCCCGCGAACACGTCAGCCATGTCCTCGTGACACCGTCCACGCTGTCGACCATCGACCACACCCGCTGGCCGCTACCGGATCTCACCCACCTCATGGTGGGCGGCGAGGACTACGGCGCCGACGTGGTCCAGCGCTGGGGTGCCGGCCACGCCCTGCTCAACACCTACGGGCCCACCGAGACGACCATCGCCGCGACACTGAGCGCCCCGCTGACGGCGGGTGACACGGTGACGATCGGCGGCCCGATTCGTGGCGTGTCGGGATGGATTCTGGACCAGCGGCTGGAGCCCGTTCCGGTCGGCGTGGCGGGCGAATTGTATGTCTCGGGTGGCGGTCTGGCGCGCGGGTATCACGGCCGGTCAGGCGCGACGGCCGAGCGTTTCATCGCGTGCCCCTGGGCGCCGGGCGAGCGGATGTACCGGACCGGGGATATGGCCCGGTGGACGTCCGCGGGGACGGTCGAACATGTGGGCCGGTCCGATTTCCAGGTGAAGATCCGTGGTCTGCGCATCGAACTGGGCGAGATCGACGCGGCGCTGGCGGCGCACGCCGCGGTGAGTTACGCGGTGACGGTCGGCAGCCGTGCCGAGTCGGGGGCGCAGTCGCTGGTGTCGTATGTCGTTGCCGCGCCGGGGTGTTCGATCGATCCGTCGGTACTGACCGAGTACCTGGGCGACCGGTTGCCGTCCTCCATGGTTCCGGCGTCGATCATGGTGCTGGATCGGGTGCCGTTGACGCCGATGGGGAAGCTGGATCGGCGGGCGTTGCCGACACCGGTGTTCGCTCCGGACAAGCCCTTCCGAGCGCCCGAGACGCCGACCGAGCGGATCATCGCCCGCTGCTTCGCGGACGTCCTGGGCTCCGACGGAGTCGGCGCGGACGATTCCTTCTTCGCCCTCGGCGGCGACAGCATCATGTCGATCCAGCTGGTGACCCGGGCCAGAACCGCGGGCGTGGTGTTCTCGCCACGCGATGTGTTCGAGCGCAAGACCGTCGCCGGACTCGCCCTGGTCGCGACCGGGGAGAGTGACACCGCGACAAAGCTCTCGGCGGAACTTCCCGACGCGGGCCCGCTACCGCTGACACCGATCATGCGGGAGTTGCTCGAACGGACGGGGTCCGCGTGCGCCCGCTTCGCCCAGGCGATGATGCTGCCGCTGCCGGCCGGGATCGACCGGCAGCGGCTGACCGACGCCGTGCAGACGGTCCTCGATCGGCACGACATACTGCGTACGCGACTGAGGCCGAGCGACGACGGGCAGTGGACGTGGAAGGTGTTGCCCGCCGGAACGATTCAGGCCGACGACCTCCTCGCGCGAGTGCCGATGGAAGCGGGGCTGGGACGCCTCGAATTCCGTGCGCCGGCCGCGGCCGAGCTGGAGGCCGCCGCGGACCGGCTCGATCCGGGAGCCGGGATCGTCGCGCAGGTGGTCTGGTTCGACCCGGCGAGCACCGCCGAACCGGGCGCCGTGCTGCTGGTGGTTCATCGTTCGGCGATCGATCCCGTCTCCTGGCAGGTGCTGGCGGCGGATCTCGCCGCCGCGTGGGCGCCGATCGACTCCGGCGAGCCGCCCGCCCCGACCGGGACGTCCATGCGCGGCTGGGCACACGGGCTGGTCGAGGCGGCCCGGCGACCGGAACGCACCACCGAGCTCGAACTGTGGCGAGCGATGACCGCCGGGGACGATCCCCCGATCGGAACACGGCCCCTCGACCCCGCGATCGACGTGGTCGCGACTACCCGCACCGTCCGGATCGACGTGGACCCCGACGTGACCGAGGCCCTGCTGACCACCGTGCCCGCGGCCTTCCACGGCAGCGTGAACGACGGGCTGCTGACCGCTCTGGCGGTCACGATCACGAAGTGGCGGCGCGAGCACGAGGCAGCGGCCGCCGCCGACGTCACGATCCGTCTCGAAGGGAACGGCCGCGCGAAAGACGTTGTGCCGGGCGCAGATCCGGCGCGGACGGTCGGCTGGTTCGCGACGAGCTATCCGATGCGCCTGGATCTGTCGGGCATCGACCTCGACGAAGCCCGCACCGGCGGGCCCGCGTCGGGGGCAGCGGTCAAGTCCGTCAAGGAACAACTGCTCGCCGTCCCCGACCAGGGGATCGGCTACGGCCTGCTGCGGTATCTCGACGAGGACGCCGGACCGGTTCTCGCGACCGCGCCGCCGCAGATCGCGTTCACCTACCGCGGCCGCGTCGCCACCGGGACCGCCGAGGCGGAGCTCGCCGGTACCCGGCCCCCGGACATGCCGGTGACCGCGGCGCTCGACATCGAAGTCACCGTCCTGGACGACGCGAAAGAGTCGCGGCTACAGGCGATCTGGTCGTACCCCGCCGGAGTGTTGACCGGCGACGTGGTGCGCGAGATCGCGGAGGACTGGCGTTCGACGCTGACCGCGTTGGCGACACATGTCCGCCGCGCCGGGGGCGGTGGCCGGACGCCGTCGGATCTGACTGCCGAGCTCGGACAATCCGCCATCGAGGGACTCGAGCACCGGTATCCGGCGTTGAGCGACGTCTGGCCCCTGGCCCCACTCCAGCAGGGGCTGCTGTTCCACGCCCTGGTGTCCGAGCAGTCGGTGGACGCCTACATCACACAGCTGGTGCTCGAGCTGCGCGGCCGGGTCGACGCGGGGCGGCTGCGCCGAGCCGCGCGACTGCTGCTCGACCGGCACCCGAACCTGCGCGCCGCGTTCGTCACCGACCCGGAACCGGTGCAGGTGGTCGACGACGACGCCGAGGCGCCCTGGTCGGAGCCGGACCTGTCCGGGCTGGACGGCGACGCCCGCGATCGCGAGTGGACGCGGCTCCTGACCGCGGACCGCACCACCCGGTTCGACCCGGCCCGTCCCCCGCTGCTCCGCTGGATGCTCGCCACCATCGGGCCCGAGCGGTACCGGCTGGTGCTGACCAACCATCACCTGCTGCTCGACGGCTGGTCGACGCCGCTGCTCCTGAAGGAGCTGCTGGTCCTCTACGCCACCGACTGCGACACCACCGTGCTGCCGGAGGTGCGTCCCTACCGGGACTACCTGACCTGGGTCGCCCGGCAGGACCCGGCCGCGGCGCTCGACGCCTGGGCTCGAGCGTTCGACGGCGCCGACGAGCCGACCCTGGTGGCCGCACCCGATCCCGGCCGCCACTACACCGAATCACGGGAGCTGTCGGACGAACTCGGCGAGGAACAGACCGCGGCGCTGATCGGCCGCGCGCGGTCCCGCGGCGTCACCCTCAACACCATGATCCAGGTGGCGTGGGCGATCGTGCTGGGCGCGTCGACATCTCGGCAGGACGTGACGTTCGGCGCCGTGGTCTCCGGGCGGCCCCCGCAGCTCGCGGGCGTCGAATCGATGATCGGACTACTGATCAACACGGTGCCGGTGCGCGTTCGCCTCGACGGCGGCGAGACAGTGGGGCAATTGCTCGACCGCGTCCAGGCCGAACAGGCGGCGCTGCTCGATCACCAGTTCGTCGGGCTGGCCGAGATCGAGCGAGTGGCCGGGCCGGGGGCGGTCTTCGACACGATGACGGTGTTCGAGTCCTTCCCGGTCGACCGGTACGGGCTGACCGCGGACACCGACATCGCCGGTATGCGGCTGGTCGACGTGACCGGTTCCGACGCCGCCCACTATCCGATGGGCCTGGTCGCGCGCGTCGACGAGCGACTGCACCTCGAGATCAAATACCTGCCCGAGTTCTTCGACCCGGGCACGATCGCGGCGACCCTGCACCGGATCCTGGACGTACTGGGCGATCTGGCCGCCGACCCGGATGTGCCGCTCGCCCGGCTGAATCTGCTCGCGCCGCAGGAATACCGCGAGCTGGCGCCGGTCTCGGGTGATCCCGCGGTACCGGAGCGAGTGTTGCCGGAACTGCTCGCGGCCACGCACGCCCGGGATCCGGGCGCGGTGGCGGTGGTGTGCGGGGACCGGCAATGGACATATGACGAGCTCGATACCGAGTCGAATCGTTTGGCGCGCACGCTGATCGATCTCGGTGCCGGACCGGAGACGAATGTCGCGATCGGACTGCCGCGCTGCTACGAGTCGGTGCTCGCGGTATGGGCGGTGGCGAAGTCGGGGGCGGCATTCGTCCCGGTGGATCCGCGCACTCCCGGAGAACGGGTCGAGCACATGCTCACCGACTCGGGAGTGGCGATCGGAATCACGCTGTCCGAGTGGAAGGATCGGCTGCCCGGCTCGGTGCGGTGGCTGGTCCTCGACGACCCGGACATCGCGGCGGAGGTGGCGCGGTCGCCCGCGCTGCCGGTGACCGATACCGAGCGCATCCGGCCGATTCGACTCGACCATCCCATGTACGTGATCTACACGTCCGGCTCGACGGGAGTGCCGAAGGGCGTGGTGGTCTCGCACCGGGGGTTGGCGAACCTGGCCGCCGAGCAGTGCTCGCGGTTCGACATCGGGCCGGGCGCACGGGTGCTGCACGCCGCGTCGCCCATTTTCGACGCGGCGATCCTGGAACTCCTCTGGGCCTTCGCGTCCGGCGGACGCCTCGTCATCGCGCCGCCGACGGTCCTCGGCGGAATCGAACTGGCGCAGATCATCTCGCAGCACGCGGTCACCCATGCCGCGCTGACTCCCACCGCCCTGGGCACGGTCGACCCGGCCGGGCTGCGACACCTCGGGACGGTCGTGATCGGCGGCGAAGCGCCCCCGCCCCGGCTGGTGTCCCGGTGGGCGCCGGGCCGGAAGCTGTTCAACACCTACGGTCCGGCGGAGGCCACGATCCAGACCGATGCGGGCCCGCCGATGGTGCCGGGTGAGACCGCGACGATCGGCGGGCCGATCCGCGGCGTCGGCGAGGTCGTGCTCGACGCGTGGCTGCGTCCGGTGCCGGTCGGAGTCGTCGGCGAGTTGTACCTCACCGGACCGGGATTGGCGCGCGGATACCGCAACCGGACGAGTCTGACCGCGTCCCGGTTCGTCGCCGATCCGTTCGCGGACCGCGGGCAGCGCATGTACCGGACCGGGGACCTGGTGCGGTGGCTGCGGCTGCCGGAGGGAGGTCTGACGCTGGACTATGTCGGGCGGACGGACTTCCAGGTCAAGATTCGCGGCTTCCGGATCGAGCTCGGCGAGGTCGAATCGGGTCTGCTGGCCTGCCCGGGAGTGGCCCGCGCGGTGGCGGCGGTGCATCACGGCGCGACCGGCGATCGGTTGATCGGGTACGTGGTGCCCGAACCCGACGCCGACCTGGACCCCGTCGCGATCCTCACGGTCGCCGGGCAGCGCCTGGCCCCGCACCTGGTGCCCGCCACCGTGATGGTGCTCGACGAGCTGCCGACGACGGAGACGGGCAAGATCGACCGCCGCGCGCTGCCCGAACCCGACTTCAGCACGGGCCGAGTCGAATTCCGGGCACCGGTCACCGAGACGGAGACGACACTCGCGGGGCTGTTCGCGGAAGTCCTCGGGATCGACACGATCGGGCTCGACGATTCGTTCTTCGCGCTCGGCGGCGACAGCATCATGTCGATCCAGTTGGTCACCCGGGCCAAGGCGGCTGGTCTGGCGATCTCCGTACGAGAGGTGTTCGAGCACAAGACGGTTGCCGGACTTGCCCGGATCGCCGTCCGCGACAGCGCCGTCCTTCCGGAGGAACTGCCCGGCGGTGGCGTGGGGCCGATGCCGCCGACGCCCATCATGTGCTGGATGTTCGAGCGCGGCGGATTCGACAGCTTCTGCCAGTGGGTGATGCTCACGCTGCCGACCGGCGTCGACCGGACCGTCATCGAGGCGACCGTACAGGCCGTCCTCGACCATCACGACATGTTGCGAGCCCGGCTGGTGCCCGATCCCGCGCATCCGTCGGGCTGGGCGGTGGAGGTGCGGCCCACCGGCGTGTCCGCCGCCGAACTGATCCGGCGCGTATCGGTGGAGGCGGAGCCGGACAGCGGCGCGTTCGCCGCGATCGCCGATGTGGAGGCGCGTGCCGCCGCCGAGCGTCTCGACCCCGCCGAAGGCGTTGTACTGCAGGTGGTCTGGTTCGATCGCGCCGGCGGGCCCGGCCGGCTGCTGGTCGTCGCCCACCACCTGGTGGTGGATGGCGTGTCGTGGCGGATCCTCGTGCCCGACATCGCTGTCGCCGCGGGCCAGGTGACCGCCGGGCAGCCGCCGCAGCTCACGCCGGTCGGCACGTCCATGCGACGCTGGGCCCACGCCCTCGACACCGCCGCCGCGAATCTCGACGAACTCGACCGGTGGCGTTCCACGCTCGCCACCGCCGATCCGCCGATCGGGACGCGCCCGCTCGACCCGGCCGTGGACAAGCAGGCCACCGTGGCCACCGTCCGGGTCACGCTGCCCACCACGGTGACCCGGGCCGTGCTCACCGCGCTGCCCCACGCGTTCAACGGCAAGGTGGACGATGCCCTGATCGCCGCGCTCGCCCTGGCGCTGACCCGGTGGCGGCGCCGCCGCGGCGAGACAGTCGCCGAGGCACTGCTCACCCTCGAGAGCCACGGGCGCGACGACACCGCCCTCCCCGGCGCCGACCTCACCCGCACGGTCGGATGGTTCACCACCACGTACCCGGTGCGAATCGATGTGTCCGACATCGACATCGACGACGCGTTCGACTCCGGAGCCGCCGCGGGGGCGGTCATGAAGTCGGTGAAGGAACAACTCCGGCGGGTCCCCCGCGACGGGACCGGCTACGGGCTGCTGCGCTACCTCAACGCCGAGACCGCCCGCGTCCTGGGCGCGCTGCCCGACCCCCAGGTGAGCTTCAACTATCTCGGCCGGTTCGACACGATGCCCGACGCGGCGCTCGAGTTCGGCTGGATGCCCGCCGGCGCAGGGGCCGCGGGCGGCGCGCAGCCTCCCGACGCGTCCGCGGCGGCCGTGCTGGGCATCAACGCGGCCACCATGGACACTCCGGACGGACCCGCCCTGACCGCCGCCTGGGACTACCCGGCCGGGCTGATCACCGCCGCCGACGTCACCGACCTCGCCGAACTGTGGAGCAAGGCGGTGACGGCCCTCGCGACTCACGCGTCCCGGCCCGGCGCGGGCGGGCTGACGCCCTCCGACCTCGACCTCGTCGACCTCGACCAGACCGCGATCGACCGGATCGAGGCCAGATACCCGGAGCTGGAAGACATTTGGTCGCTCACGCCGCTGCAGGCGGGGCTGTTGTTCCACGCCCAGCTCGCCGACGGCGCCCGCGACGACTACATCGTGCAGCTGCGGATGGAACTCGGCGGACAGGTCGACGCGGACCGGCTGCGCCGCGCCCTGCGGACCCTCATCGGACGGCACCCGAACCTGCGCGCCTCGTTCGCGCGCGACGGCGCGGGCGAACCGGTGCAGCTGGTGCACCGGCGAGTCGACGTGCCGTTCAACAGGATCGATCTCACGGAACACGCCGACGCCGCGGCCGAACTCGAACAGCTCATGGAAGCCGACCGGCACGTCGACACGACCGCCGCGCCACTGCTGCGACTCACCCTGGTCGACATCTCCCCGCAGCGGTACACGCTGGTGCTGAGCCTGCACCACATCCTGATCGACGGCTGGTCCACCCCACTGCTGATCCGGGAGCTGCTGATCCTCTACGCCGCCGACAGCGACCCCGCCGCGCTGCCCCCGGCCCGTCCCTACCGCGACTACCTGGCGTGGCTGCACACCCGGGATCAGGAAGCGGCGGAAGCGGCGTGGACCCGGGCGCTCGAGGGCGTCACCGAGCCGACGCTGCTGGCGCACCCGGACGGCGGCCGGGGCGCCGACGCCGCCCGTGAAGTCCGGGTGCGGCTGAGCGAAGACCGCACCGCCGCCCTGGTCGCGGTGGCCCACCGGCAGGAGACCACCCTCAACACCATCGTTCGCGCGGCCTGGGCGATCGTGCTCGCGAACGCGACCGCGCGCGAGGACGTCGTCTTCGGCGCCACCGTCTCCGGACGCCCCCCACAGCTCCCCGGCATCGAATCGATGATCGGCCTGTTCGTCAACACCGTGCCGGTCCGGGTCCGGCTCGACTACGGCGAAACCCTCGCCCAGCTGCTCCGGCGCATCCAGACCGAGCAGGCCGCGCTGCTCGACCACGACCACCTCGGCCTCGCGCGGATCCAGCAGGCGGCCGGGACCGGCGCGATGTTCGACACCGTGACCGTCTTCGAGTCCTACCCGGTCGACACGGCGGGTCTGTCCGAGGACACCGACATCGCCGGGATGCACGTCCTCGACGTGCACGGACGAGACGCCGCGCACTACCCCCTCGGCCTGATCGTCCATCTCGGCGCGCGGCTGCAGCTGAGCTTCGAATACCTGCCCGATTCGTTCACCCGGCAGCAGATCGACGCCCTCGCCGACCGGGTCCGGCGGGTGCTCGACGCCATCACCGACGACATCGATCTCCCGCTCCTGCGCGTCCAGCTGCTGTCGCCGGAGGAGCTGGCCGCCTCGGCCCCCGTGCACGGCCGGCCCGGCGCGCCGACCTCGATGCTGCCCCAGCTGTTGGCGGCCGCCGCGGACTCGCGCTCGGACGCGGTGGTCTGCGACGGCGACGTGCTGTCCTACCGAGAACTCGACGAGACCTCGAACCGGTGGGCGCGCATCCTGATCGATGCCGGGGCCGGACCGGAAACGCTGGTGGCCGTGGGCTTCCCGCGCTCCATCGACGCGATGATCGCCATCTGGGCGGTCGCCAAGACCGGCGCGGCGTTCATCCAGATCGACCCCGGCCAACCCCTCGACCGGATCGGCGGCATCCTCGCCGACGCCGACCCGATCGTCGGGCTGACGGCGGAGTCCTATCGGGACCGACTGCCGGACACCACCGCGTGGCTCAGCCTCGACAGTCCCGGATTCGCCACGAAGGCGGCTTTCGCTCGCGCCACCGCGATCGATGACCGCGAGCGCGGGGCCACGCTCCGGCCGGAGCATCCCGCCTATCTGATCTACACCTCGGGCTCCACCGGAATCCCCAAGGGCGTCGTGGTCACTCATGCCGGGCTCGCGAACCTGGCCGCCGAAGCACGGGAACGGTACGGCCTCACCTCCACATCCCGCATGCTGGCCGCGGCCTCACCGAGCTTCGACGTGTCGATCCTCGAATGGGTCAGCGCCCTCGCCGCCGGGGCCACCCTGGTGGTCGCTCCGGAACGAGTCGTCGCGGGCGCCGAACTGGCCGAGCGGATCACCGCCGCACAGGCCACCCATGCGGCGTTCACCCCGACGGTGCTCGAATCCCTGCCCGCCGGTGAACTCGACTCCCTGCGCACCCTGATCATCGGCGGTGAGATCTGCCCACCGGATCTGCTGAACCGATGGGTGCCGGGCCGCATGCTGATCAGCTCGTACGGGGCCACCGAGACCACCGTCGTGAGTTTCGGCGACGTCGCGCTGACCACGATGACGGAGAGTCCACTGCTGCTGGGCGGCCCGGCCCGCGGATTCTCCGCCGTGGTCCTCGACCGCGGCCTGCGTCCGGTTCCGCCCGGAGTGGCGGGCGAACTGTACGTGTCCGGACCCGGCATCGCCCGCGGCTACCACGGGCAACCCGGCCTCACGGCGGCGCGATTCCTCCCCGACCCGTGGGGGCCGCCCGGGACGCGCATGTACCGGACCGGCGATCTGGTCGCGTGGAATGGCGACCAGCGACTTCGGTACCTGGGCCGCAGCGATCTCCAGATCAAGCTGAACGGCCATCGCATCGAGCGGGGTGACATCGAAACCGTGTTGTGCGGTCACCCCGACGTCTCCCGTGCCGCGGTCACCGTCCACACCCGGCCGGGTGGCGGCGACGCTCTCATCGGCTATGTGGTGCCCACCCCGCACGCCACGCCGGATGCCGCGGTGCTGACCAGGCACCTCGCCACCCGATTGCCGACCCACATGATCCCGACCACCATCATCACGCTCGACCGGTTACCGCTCACGGCCACCGGCAAACTCGACTACAACGCCCTGCCCGTACCCGACCTGCGCCGCTCCCCGTTCCGGCCGCCCTCCACCCCGCTCGAGGTCGCCGTCTGCGCGGCCTTCGCCGAAACCCTCGACATCGAACGCGTCGGACTCGATGACGGCTTCTTCGCGCTCGGCGGCAACTCGCTGGCCGCGACCCGACTGGTCGCGCTGCTCGCGCAGTCCACCGGTGTCACCGTGCCACTCCAGTGGCTGTTCACCGATCCGACGCCGCACGCGCTGGCCCGCCGCATCGAGCACCGTCGCGACGGCCTCGAGGGGCCGGAGAGCGGCGAAGGGGATCTCGCCGAGGCACTCGCGGTCCTGTTGCCCCTGCGAGCGGACGGCATCGAACCGCCACTGTTCTGCGTCCACCCGGCGATCGGATTGGCGTGGGGCTTCAGCGGATTGGTCCAGCACCTCGATCCCAACCGTCCCGTCCAGGGGCTGCAATCCCCGGCATTGTCCGACCCCACCGCGCGGTTCGACAGCCTCGACGAGCTGGCGGCCCGCTATGTGCGGGAGATCCGGGCCGTCCAACCGCACGGCCCCTATCATCTGCTCGGCTATTCACTCGGCGGCACCATCGCCCACGCGATGGCCGTCCAGCTCCGCCGCGACGGCGAGCCCGTGGCGACCCTGGCCATGATGGACACCCGCGTCGTCACGACCGACAGTGTGCGGGGCCCGACGCCGTCGGTGGCGACGATGCTCACCGAGTTCGGCGGTATCGAGGTTCCGGACGGCTCCACCGAGTTGACCGTCGAAGCCGCGACCGAGTTGCTGCACCAGCAGGGCGGACTCTTCACCGCGGTGACCACCGAGCATGTGGTGCGCCTGCAACGCGACTACACCCGGCTGATCGACCTCACCTGGGAGCATCGGCCGGGATCGTTCGACGGCGACCTGCTCTACTTCAGCGCCGCCGACGACCCCGTCGACGGGTCCGCTCCCGCTCGCGCCTGGAACAACCATGTCACCGGGCGGATCACCGAGCACCGGATCCCCGTACGGCACGAACGGATGACCGATCGAGACGCACTGCGCGCCATCGGTTCCGTGCTCACCGAGCACTTCCGGTCCACTCGCACTGTCCCCACAGAGTCACAAACACCAGCAAGGACAAGCCGATCATGAACACCGACCGATTCGTCGGAACACGTTCCGGCGTCGAACCAGTCAACTTGTTCGACCCCGATATCGCGGCGGGTAACGGTGCGTACCCGCGTGCGGGCGAACTGCGCCGGTGGATGGTCGACTACCTGTGTCACTCCCACCCCGACCTCGGCCGGCCCGGCGCGGTCTGTCCCTACACCAGCCACGCCATCACGATCAATTCCCTGTGGGCCGCGTTCATCACCGGTCGTGAGATCAACCGCGAGCGCATCAGCGAGATCATCGCCGACCTGTACGACCTCTTCCCCACCCTGCCACCCCTGAAGGAACCCGACTCCCGGCTCAAGGCGGTCCTCGCGGTGTTCCCCAACCTCACCGAGTACACCGACATCGAATCCGTTCAGCACGACCAGAAGACGAAGTTCGTTCAGCAGGGTCTGATGCTCGGGCAGTTCTACCCGGGCTGCACTGTCCCGGGCCTGCACAATCCGTCGTTCCCCGCCCTCGACGCGCCGCTGCCCATGCTCGCCATCCGCTACATGGCGCCCACCGATTTCCCGTTCCTCAACTCGCGCCACGATTGGATGGACTTCTACCTGCAGATCTTCGCCCCCGCCATCCCCAAGTTCATCGCCAGCGCCATGTCCGACAAGCTCGTCCAGACACCCGACGATCGGACGAGTACGAACTGATCGCTCCGAACGTCTTCAGCCGGCGGCCATTTCGCGTTGCACGGTGGTGGTGATCTGGGCGGCGGTGAGGATCATGGCCACCAGGAAGTCGACGAGCTGGGCGCGGTCGATATCCAGTTCGCCGCGCAGCCATTCGGTGAGGATCTCCAGGCCGCCGTGGGCGACCGTGCGGGCGGAGAGTTCGGCGTGCAGGCCCGTGACGGCCTCCTCGCCGAGCAGTTCCCGCCCCTGGTCCAGCATGACGTTCGCGACGACGCCCACGAGTTCGGTTCTGCGATGCCGCAATTCGTCGGTGAGCTGCATGTCGATGGTGAGCCGCCGGCGGGCCGGATGGTCGGCGATGGCGGTGATCCCGGCCTCGACGACCGCGCGCAGGCGGATGCGGGTGTCGGCCGGCGCGGTGGTGATGGCGGTCATGACCGCGCCGACGACCTCGGCCAATTGCTCGTCGGCCAGTTCGTACAGCAACCGGTCGATATGGCTGTAGGTCTCGTAGAAGTAGCGGTCGTTCAGACCGGCGCGGGCGCACAGGGCGCGCACTTTCAGACCGGCGATGCCCTCCGCGGCGATGGCGTCGAGGGCGGCCTCGCGCAGGCGTTCGCGGCGCTGGTTCCGGCGTTCGTCCGCGCTGAGCCCGGCGTAGCGCCCACGAGGTGTTTCCACGGTTTCGCCCTGTCTCTTGCCATGCCCCCACGGTTTGGTGAAGACTATCACCAAAGTTCTGGTGACATCCTTCACCAGAAACTGAGCGCCCCCAGGAGGCACGCAATGACGCGTTCCGAGTTGCCCGATCCGGTGATCTTCCGGGAGTTCCCCTTCAACTTCGGGGTCAAGGTTCTCGGCCCCGGCGATATCCGGCCCACCCCCGAACAGCAGGCGGCGTACCGGAAATTCACCGCCATGGGCGATCCGCTGGCCGACGACGTGGTCGCCATGTTCAAACGACTGCCCACCGGACAGGGCCGGGCCATGTTCGAGACGGCCCTGGAACGCGGTATCGACCAGGTGCCCGAGGCACCCGCCGAACTGAAAGCCCTTTTCGCGCAACTCGATTCGCTGCCGTTCTGGCTCGACCAGGACAAGCTCGACCGCGCCGCCCGGGTCAGCGGCCGGGTCGGGCCGTGGGCGACCAATCTGGCCCTGTCCATGTTCGCGCTCAATGGCGGCTACCTGGCCTCACGGGCCGGCAAGGTGCTGATCGGCACCGGCGGCCTGTCCGCGCGGAACATGGCCCCGCGCCGGGTGGCCGAGACCGTGGGCTGGTGGATGGACGCCACCGCGCGCGGCGGGCTCGAGCGGTTCGCGCCCGGGTTCAAGAACACGGTGCGGGTGCGCATCATGCACGCGCAGGTCCGCGCCGGAATGAAGCAGCGACCCGACTGGGACTACGAACAGTGGGACGAGCCGGTGAACCAGTCGCTGACCGCGGGCACCCTCATGCTGTTCTCGCTGGCCACCATCGCGGGCTGCAATACCGTCGGACTCACGTTCTCCCGCAAGGAGAAAGCGGCCGTCTACCACCTGTGGCGCTACGTCGGCCACCTCATCGGACTCGACCCGGAGGTCGTGCCCGCCGACGAGACCGACACCTGGCGGCTGCTGTGGCTGCAGGCCGACTACGAATTCCTGCCCGACGAGGATTCGCGCGCACTGTCCAAGGCGCTCATCTCGGCGCTCGGCAGCATCTACGGGTTCGACGGCCATGACCTGCGCTCGCGGCTGTTCAGCCGGGCCTACACCCTCTACGCCGCGTCCTACGGCCGGATCATGGTGGGCCGCACCAATGCCGACTTCCTGGAGATGCCGCGCAGCCGTTTCTTCATGGCGGCCGTCTTCGCCACCGCGGGGATCAATGGGGCGCTGGAGGTTTCGCGCCGGATCATTCCGGGCGCGACCCGGCTCAGCGAGACCGTGGGCCGCCGGATCACCGAGCGCATGCATGCCCGGATCGTGCGGGCGAACCGTCCCGACCACAGCTACGCCCGCCACGACCGCCTGGCCGAAACCCGCGCCGCCTGATCCTTCTTACCGACTAGTAACATACGCGGGGTCGACAAGGGGTTTCAGGGGAAGCCCCTGAGAGCTACGAGAGTTGTTCATCCATGAGTCTGCCGCCCATCCTGTCCGAGCGCCTGCGCCTGCCCGCGGTCGCCTCCCCCATGTTCATCGTGTCCGGGCCCGAACTGGTGATCGCCCAGTCCAAGGCCGGCATCGTGGGTTCGTTCCCGTCGCTGAACGCGCGCCCGCAGTCGCTCTTCAAGGAGTGGCTGGTGCGGATCAACGAGGAACTCGCCAAGCACGACGCCGACAATCCGGACCGGCCGTCCGCGCCCTACGCGGTGAACCTGATCGTGCACAAGAGCAATGACCGGCTGGAAGAGGACCTGGCCACGGTGGTCGAGCACCGGGTGCCGATCGTCATCACCTCGCTGGGCGCGCGGCCCGACGTGAACGAGGCCGTGCACTCCTACGGCGGCATCGTGCTGCACGACATCATCAACAATGTGTTCGCGCACAAGGCCGTCGAGCGCGGTGCGGACGGCCTGATCGCGGTGGCGGCGGGCGCGGGCGGGCACGCCGGGCCGCAATCGCCGTTCGCGCTGGTCCAGGAGATCCGGGACTGGTTCGACGGGCCGCTGCTGCTGTCGGGTTCCATCGCGCACGGCCGGTCCATCCTGGCCGCGCAGGCCGCGGGCGCGGACCTGGCCTACATCGGGTCGGCCTTCATCGCCACCGACGAGGCCAATGCCGTCCCCGGCTACAAGCAGATGATCGTCGACTCCGCCGCGGGCGACATCGTCTACTCCAACCTGTTCACCGGCGTCCACGGCAACTACCTGCGCGGCAGCATCACCGCGGCGGGCATGGACCCCGACAACCTGGGCCAGTCCGACCCGTCTGCCATGGATTTCGGCACCGGCGAATCGGATTCGACCGCGCCCGGCGCCAAGCCGTGGAAGGACATCTGGGGCTCGGGCCAGGGTATCGGCGCGGTCGACGCGGTCCTCCCGGCCGCCGACCTGGTCGAGCGGCTGATCCGGGAGTACGACGAAGCCAAGGCGCGTCTGCTGGCGCTCTGATCGAATACGAAGGGCGGGCGCATGTTTCGCGCCCGCCCTTCGTGTTTTCCGGAACTCTCGCTTCCCGGAAGCTACACCCCCGGCACGTCGACCCGGGGAATCTTGATCTCCACGATCGGCAGACGCAACGCGGCGGGGGCCGTGGGCGGAACCACGGGACTACGGGGCGCGGTCGGGGCGATCCGCCGATAGGCCGCACCCGGCTCCGGGCGGGGATCGGGCTCACCCTTGTTGGGCCACAAGGAGATCGCGCGTTCGGCCTGGGCGGTGATGGTGAGCGACGGGTTGACGCCGAGGTTCGCCGAGATGGTGGAGCCGTCGACCACGTGCAGACCCGGGTGGCCGTAGAGGCGGTGGTAGGCGTCCACGACACCGGTGGACGGGGAGTCGCCGATGACGCAACCGCCGATGAAGTGGCCCGTCATGGGGATGTTGAAGATGCTGCTGCTGGTGGCCGCCGTGGGAACGCCGTCGATCTTGTCCGCGATGCAGCGGGCCACCTCGTGGCCGGAGGGAATCCAGTCCGGATTGGGTTGGCCCGCACCCTGTCTGGTGGTCATGGTGCGACCGAACACGCCGCGCTTGGTGTAGGTGGTGATGGAGTTGTCCACCGACTGCATGACCAGCAGGCCCAGGGTCTGTTCGGACCAGTGGCGGGGGTTGTGGATGCGGATCAGATCGCGTCGGTTGCGGGCGAGGGCGCGCAGCCAGCCACGCCAGCGGGGGCCGTCGCCGCTGACCATGGCGGTGGTCATCGGCGACATGGCATTGCTGCCCTTGCCGTAGCGGACCGGCTCGACGTGGGTGTCGGGGTCGGGGTGGATGGATGACGTGATGGCCACCCCCTTGGTGAAGTCACTGGCGCGGTCGCGACTGCGAACCGCCAGCAGCTCTTCGGAATTCGTGCGCGACAGCTCGCCCAGCCGGTCCGAGACGCCCGGCAGCGAACCGCGGTCACGCAGGCGGTGCAGCAGCTTCTGGGTGCCGAGCGACGCGGCCGCGAAAACGACCTGCTCGGCGGTGAACTCGTGCCGCCGCGTGCGCACCCAGCGGCCGGTCCGGGTGGTCGTCACGGCGTAACCCGCGCCGGACAGCGGCCGCACGTCGGTGACCGTGGTCAGCGGATGCACCGTGGCGCCGGCCTTTTCGGCCAGGTACAGGTAGTTCTTGACCAGGGTGTTCTTGGCGTTGTGGCGGCAGCCGGTCATGCACTCGCCGCAATGGGTGCAGGTGCGGCGATCGGGTCCCGCGCCGCCGAAGAACGGGTCGGGCACATCCTCACCGGGACGGCGGCCCGGACCACCGAAGAAGACGCCGACCGGCGTCCGCTGATAGGTGTCCTCGATACCCATTTCCTCGGCCACGTCGCGCAGTACGCGATCGGCCGGGGTGGTCGCGGGGTTCTCGGTGACGCCCAGCATCCGTTTGGCCTGGTCGTAGTGCGGGGCCAGCTCGGCCTTCCAATCGGTGATGTGGCCCCACTGGCGGTCGGCGTAGAACTTGTCCGGCGGCTCGTAGAGGGTGTTGGCGTAGACCAGCGAACCGCCGCCGACACCCGCGCCCGCCATGATGAAGGTGTCCTTCAGCAGCGTCAGCCGTTGAATGCCGAAGCAGCCCAGAGCCGGAGCCCACAGATAGCGCCGCACCCGCCACGAGGTCCGCGCGAACTCGTCGTCGGCGAACCGCCGCCCAGCCTCCATCACGCCGACGCGGTAGCCCTTCTCGGTCAGCCGCAGCGCACTCACGCTGCCTCCGAATCCGGAGCCGATCACGATGACGTCGTAGTCGAATCGCATACCCCGACGCTACGACCAGCGGATATGACGACATGACAGACCGACGGCCACAAAATCAACACTTTCGGCCACAAGGGCTGGAATCAAGGCGAGTGCAATGGTGTCCGAAAACCTCCGGTGGGCTCATAGTTCACGACGCTGTACCGCGTTATGACCTGGAGGTTCCTGGTGAACAGTCCCACTCCCCCGCCGTCGAGGCTCGATGCCCTCGGGCGGCTCGGGGCCGACTGGTGGTCCGTGATCGTGTCGGGCGTGGTGGTCGCGCTCGCCGTACTCGGCGTGCTGCCGAAGATTCCGTGGTGACGGGATGAGTGACACCACTGTCGACACCGGTGACAAGGTCCGATCCGGTTCTGTCGCGGACGAATTCGATCAGCCTTCGGGGCCGCTCACGCTCGCGCGGCTGCTCGGTTACGTCCCGGGCGTGCTGCTGCTCGTCGCGGTCGGCGTGCTCGGGAAGTATGCGCAGATCTGGTGGAACAGCGCCGCCAAGCACCAGCATTGGACTGTTCCCGATATCGAGTACGTGCTGTGGGCCATTCTGATCGGGCTGGTCATCACCAATACCGTTGGGCTGCATCCGATCTTCCGGCCCGGGGTGGGGACGTACGAGTTCTGGCTCAAGATCGGGATCGTGGCGTTGGGGTCGCGGTTCGTGCTCGGGGATGTGGCGAAGCTGGGTGGGACCAGTTTTCTGCAGATCCTGATCGATATGACGGTGTCGGGGGCGATCATTCTCGCGGTGGCGCGGTGGCTGGGGCTGTCCGGGAAGCTCGGGTCGCTGTTGGCCATCGGCACCTCGATTTGCGGGGTGTCGGCGATCATCGCGGGGAAGGGCGCCATTCGGGCGCGGAACTCCGAGGTCGGTTATGCCATTGCGGCGATTCTGGCGCTCGGCGCGGTGGCGCTGTTCGCGCTGCCGCCGCTCGGGCACGCGATCGGGCTCAGCGATCACGAGTTCGGGTTGTGGGCCGGTCTGGCGGTGGACAATACGGCCGAGACCACGGCCACCGGGTACCTGTTCTCCGATGAGGCGGGCAAGGTCGCGGTGCTGGTGAAGTCGACACGGAACGCGCTGATCGGGTTCGTGGTGCTGGGGTTCGCGGCGTACTGGGCCGCGCGGGGTGAGGCCGACGCGATCGCGCCGGGACTGCGGGCAAAGGCGGAATTCGTGTGGTCCAAGTTCCCGAAGTTCGTGCTGGGCTTCCTGGCGGTGTCGGCGGTGGCCACCTTCCACTGGCTGTCCAAGCAGCAGACGACCAACCTGGCCAATGTGTCTCGGTGGGCGTTCCTGCTGACGTTCGCGGGCGTCGGGTTGAACACCAATATTCGTGAACTGGCCCGGACCGGCTGGCGGCCGCTCGTGGTCGCGGTGGTCGGGCTGGTGACGGTCGCGGTGGTGTCGCTGGGGCTGGTGCTGTTCACCTCGCGCGTCCTGCACTGGGGTGTCGCCGGCTGAGATCGGAGATGACGAAGGGCCGGGATCCGATTCGGATCCCGGCCCTTCGTCTGTCGTGGATTACGCGCCGCGTTGCAGAGCGGGGGCAGCGGCGTCTTCGGCGAGCCGCTCGGACAGGAAGCGCATGGCCGGTCCGGCGAAGGCCATCGCGCCGCCGATGTGCTCACGGCCCTTCAGGGTTCGCATGGTGACGTCCGCGCCGAGCGCCGTCCAGTCCTCCGCCAGTCGCACGGCCTGCGGATACGGGATGACCTGCTCGGCGGTGCCGCCCGCGACCAGAACCGGTGCGGTGGGCGCGATCCCGCCGAGCCGGTTCTCCAGCAGCCGGGCCTTCACCTCGGGCACCTCGAAGGGCAGGCGGTGGCAGTAGGTGGAGACGCGGGTCGGGACCAGCAGGCCCGCGCCGACGCCGAGCAGGCCGGCGGCGGCGATGTGGGTGCGGCGGAACAGCGCGGCCAGGGCGCGGCCCTGGGTGTTGAGGTGCCGCAGGACGTTCAGTTCCGGGTAGGCGGCCTCGATGCCGAGGACGCCGTAGAAGAGGAGGAACGCGGCGGGCGTGCCGTCGAGGAACTTCACCATGTCGAGCATGTCGGCGGGGGCCGAGCCGACCGCCCCGCCCGCGATCCGCAGCTCGGGGGCGTAGGTGGGCGCCAGCTGCAGGGCCCAGCCGGCGGCGTTGCCGCCCTCGGAGTAGCCGTAGATACCGACCGGACCGTCAGGATCCAGGTCCGCTCCGGCCACGTGCCGCGCGGCGCGAATGCTGTCCAGCACGGCGGGGCCGAGGGCACGGCCCATGACATACGGATGCAGACCGGGATTGCCGAGCCCGGGATAGTCGGTGACGGCCAGCGCCCAGCCGCGATTCAGGGCGACACGCAGGAAGACCGACTCGTATTCGACGCCGAAACGCAACTGCCAGGAGGCGGCGGCGACCGTGCTCGCCAGCCCCTGGGTGCCGACCGCGTAGCCGACGAGCGGACGGGGGCCGGGACCGCGCCACGGCGTGTTGGGAACCAGGACGGTGCCGCTGACCTGCGTCGGAGCTCCGGTGGCGGTGGTCGAGGTGTAGCTGACGCGCCAGGCGCGCGCGGGCAGTTTCAGTCCGGGCAGCATTCTCGCCGTCATCGGTTCGGCGCCCAGCAGTCTGCCGGGTCCGAACGCACCGACCGCCGCCTCATCGAGGCGGTTGGTGTTCGCAGTCATCGTTGCCTGCCCTTCTTGCACTAACTCGCGTTATGCAGTTGTCGCACAACCGGATCCGAGGGGCATCAGCTGTCCCGGACAGTCCGGCTGATCGAAACCATACCCACTATGGGAGATGGCGACACCTCTTGTCACAACAACTCCCAGTCGGTGGGACGGCGCATACGAGACAAGCGTCCAGATCACCCGAAATACTCCAGCCCCGCCGCGGGTTGCCGAAGCTGTGACCATTCCGCGCATCCTGCTGGTCTCCGGCAGCACCCGTGAGGCCTCGACCAATACCGCCGCGCTGCGCACCATCGCCGCCGACGCCGGGTCCGATTTCGTGGCCGTCCGATACGAGGGCCTGCTCGACCTGCCCGCCTTCGTGCCCGGCGCCGATCCCGAGCCGCCCGTGGTCGAGGCCCTGCACCGCCGGCTCGCCGAGGCCGACGCGGTGCTGTTCTGCACCCCCGAATACGCGGGCATGATCCCCGGCAGCCTGAAGAACCTGCTGGAGTGGACGGTCGGCAATGCCGATCTCAGCGACAAGCCGGTCGCCTACGTGAACGTCGCCTACGAGGGCCGCGGCGACGCGGCGGTGGCGACGCTGCGCACGGTGCTCGGGTATGTCGGGGCCGAATTGGTCGAAGCGGCGTGCGGCCGGATCACGGTTCTGCAGAGCGCCGTCGGACCGGACGGATTCGTCGCCGACGCCGAGGCCCGCGCCCGCCTCAACACCGCCGCCCGCGCCCTGGCCGAACACGCGGCCCGCCCCGCCGAGCCCGCGACCGCGGTCCGGCTCGACACCTGAACGTCCCGGAAACGCCCAGGGGCACACCACCACCGGTGTGCCCCTCGGCGATGCGCGCCGGGCTCAGTCGACGTGGTCGGGGAAGGCCTGCTGGCGATGGCCGCCCCGGAGGGTGCCTTCCAGATAGGCCGCCTTGCACGCGCGGCGCGCGATCTTGCCGCTGGAGGTGCGAGGAATGGACCCCGCGGGCACCAGCAGCAGGTCTCGGACGGTCACGCCGTGCCGCTTGGCGATGGCCGCCCGGACGGTCTCGGTGATCGGCTCCGGATCGAGTTTGGCCGCGCCGGTTCCGCGTTCGGCCACGATGACCAGTTGCTCGGCGCCGGTGGCCGGTTCCGAGCCGTTGACCGTGACCACCTGGTCGGGCAGCTGGTCGCCGGCGACCGAGAAGGCGGCCACGAAGCCGGGCCGCAGCGCGGTGGTGGATTCCTGGGCGGAGTACTCCAGATCCTGCGGGTAGTGATTGCGCCCGTCCACGATGACCAGGTCCTTGACGCGGCCGGTGATGAAGAGCTCGCCGTCGTAGTAGGCGCCGAAATCGCCGGTGCGCATCCAGTTCGCCTCCGGCTCGGCGCCTTCGGCGTGGCTCTCGGGCTGCCGGGCGACGATCCGGTTGTGGAAGGTGGCCTCGCTCTCCTGGGGACGCCCCCAGTAGCCGCGGCCGATATTGGCGCCGTGCAGCCAGATCTCGCCGACCTCGCCGTCGGGCTTCTCCGCGCCCGTCTCCGGATCCACGATGGCCGCCCACTGCGAGAGCGCCACATACCCGCAGGACACCTGGGCCACCGCGTTTTCCGCGTGCTCGTCGACCTCGACCATGCATCCGGCATTGAGCTTGGTGCGGTCCACCCAGACCGTGCGGGCCTCGTCCTCGCGCTTGGTGGCGGAGACGAACAGGGTGGCCTCGGCCATCCCGTAGCAGGGCTTGATGGCGGTCTTGGGCAGGCCGTAGGGGGCGAAGGCCTCGTTGAACTTCCGCATGGAGGTCACCGACACCGGCTCGCTGCCGTTGATCAGGCCGATGACATTGGACAGGTCCAATTCCTCACCGGGCTTGGGCAATCCGCGCGCCGCCGCGTGTTCGAAGGCGAAATTGGGTGCGGCGGCGAAGATCTCGGCGCCGTCCTCCTGGGCGGCCAGCTCCTTGATCCAGCGGTGCGGCCGGCGCACGAAGGCGCTGGGCGACATGATGGTGATGTACTTGCCGCCCAGGGTGGGTAGGATGACGGTCAGCAGCCCCATGTCGTGGAACAGCGGCAGCCAGGTGACGCCGCGCGCCTTCTCGGTGATGCCGATGGCGTCGATCATCTGCAGCAGGTTGGTGCCGACCGCCCGGTGGGTGATCTCGACACCGGCCGGGATCCGGGTCGAGCCCGAGGTGTACTGCAGGTAGGCGACATCGTCCATCTGCAGGTCCGGACGGACCCAGCTCTCCCCCACCCCGTCCGGGATGGCCTCGACCGCGATGATGCGCGGACGTTGCGGTGCCGGCAGGTGTTTGAAGATCTCGCGCACTCCGGCCGCGGCCGAGCCGATGGTCAGGATGGCCGCGGGCTTGCAGTCCTCGAGCACGGCGTAGAGCCGGTCGGTGTGGCCCTGCTCGTCCGGATCGAAGAGCGGCACCGCGATATTGCCGGCGTACACCGAGGCGTACATGGCCACGATGTAGTCCAGACCCTGCGGCGCGAGGATGGCGACGCGGTCCCCCGGCTGCGTGACCTGTTGCAGCCGGGCGGCTACCGCGCGCAGCCGGACGCCGAAGCGGTTCCACGTGATGTCGTGGTACTCGCCGTCGCGTTCACGCGAATAGTCGATATAGCGGTAGGCGAGCTCGTCCCCGTTGGCCGCGGCATGTTTGTCGACCAGGTCGACCATGGTCTGGTTGTCAGGGATCTTGATGTGGCCGTGCTCGTCCAGATAGTCATCGAAGGTCTCGCCGATCATTCCCTATCCTTTTTCAGCTCGCGGTCCGTCAGAACCGCGCAGTGACACCGAACAAAGATCGACACGAAAGCCCGAATGTAGCTGGGGGCTTCGGGACTCTAGCAGAGGGTCAGTACCTGCCGAAAGCGATGGCGACGTTGTGCCCGCCGAAGCCGAAGGAGTTGTTGAGCGCGTAGTCGTAGCGCCCCGGCCGGGCCTGGCCCTTCACCACGTCGAGGTCGATCTCCGGGTCCTGGTTCTCCAGATTCAGTGTGGGAGGGATGATTCCGTCCCGCACGCTGAGCACGGTGATGACCGACTCCAGCGCACCGACCGCGCCGATCGAATGTCCGAGCGCGGACTTGGGCGCGTACACCGCGGCATGATTGCCGACTGCTTGCCGAATCGCGTTGGCCTCCGCGGTATCCCCGATCGGTGTGGCGGTGGCATGCGCATTGATGTGCGTGACATCGGATTTGGCCAGGCCCGCGAACTCCATGGCGCGGCTCATGGCGCGGGCGGCGCCGGTGCCCTCCGGATCGGGAGCGACCAGGTGGAAGCCGTCCGAGGTGATGCCCGCGCCCATGATGCGGGCGTGGATGGTGGCCCCGCGCGCCTTGGCGTGCTCCTCGGTCTCGATCACCATGAGCGCCCCGGCCTCGCCGAAGACGAAACCGTCGCGCTCCATGTCGAAGGGGCGGGAGGCGCCCTTGGGGTCGTGGTTGCGGGTGCTCATGGCGCGCATCATGGAGAACCCCGCGATGGGCAGCGCCTGGATGGAACCTTCGACGCCGCCGGTGACCACCATGTCGGCATCACCCATGACGACCGTGCGCCAGGCATTCGCGATCGCCTCCGAACCGGACGAACAAGCCGAAACAGGCGTTGACACACCGGCCCTCGCACCCAGTTCGACACCCACGCAGGCGGCCGCGCCGTTCGGCATGACGGCTTGCACGGTGTGCGGCAACACCTTCCGGTAACCGCCGTTGACCAGCTTGTCCCGGGTGGTGATGAGCATCTCCGCGCCGCCCAGTCCGGTGCCGATGGACACCGCGAGGCGATCCTGGTCGACCTGCGGGGATCCGGCGTTGGCCCAGACCTCGCGAGCCAGCACCATCGCCATCTGCTCGACGTAGGACAGGCGCCGGGCCTCCGCCTTGGACAACTGGTCGGTGGGCGACACCTTGAGGTGCCCGCCGATTCGGACGGGGAGGCCGAAGTCGTCGAGGAAGCTGTCCTCGAGGACGTCGATCCCGCTCTCGCCGTTGAGTAGCCCCTTCCACGTCGAGTCGACGTCTCCCGCGATCGAGGTGGTCGCTGCCAGCGAAGTGACGACGACACTGGGGTATTTCCGGCGGTTGGGCGTCTGCATGTTCACACTCTCCGTAGCAATGCTTCGGCGAACCGAGTGTCGATCCGCGTGGGCTGTCAAGGGCAGGTGGAAACTGACGAGCGGGCCCGGCTGTAGAGACTCCGGCGGGTGATGAGGACAATCTTTGGCGAACTGGGCTAGATTATCCGAGGCGAAGCCGACCAGTCCCAATAAGCGACACGCGGGCATCCCTTCTCAATCCCAGGGTCCCTCTCGACGCGGCGGCCGATCGCCGGATCTCCCGAGCATCATTCCCGCAGTGCCGAGCCATTTCAAGGGAGGGCATACGATCGTGGCCAGGAGTCTCACGCAGTTGGAGCTGCTCCTCGAGCTGGAACCGATTGCCGAGCAGAACGTGAACCGCCATCTATCGATGGCCAAGGACTGGCACCCCCACGACTACGTCCCGTGGGACCGGGGCCGCAACTTCGCAGCTATGGATGGCACGGACTGGCAGCCGGATCAGTCGACTCTCAGCGAAGTCGCCAAGGCCGCGATGATCACCAATCTTCTCACCGAGGACAATCTGCCCAGCTATCACCGGGAAATCGCCGAGAACTTCTCTCAGGACGGTCCCTGGGGCACCTGGGTGGGCCGCTGGACCGCCGAGGAGAACCGGCACGGCATCGTGATCCGGGACTACCTGGTGGTCACCCGGGGCGTGGATCCGGTGGCGCTGGAGCAGGCGCGGATGACGCACATGACGAGCGGCTACAACGCCGCCCAGCTGATCAAGAAACACGCCGGGACCGACTACGTGCCCGCCGACGCCGGATTCATGCATTCGGTCGCCTATGTGACATTCCAGGAATTGGCGACGCGCGTGTCGCACCGCAATACCGGCAAAGCGTGCGACGACCCCATCGCGGACCGCATGCTGCAGCGCATCGCCGCCGACGAGAACCTGCACATGATCTTCTACCGCAACATGTGCGCCGCGGCCCTGGACCTCTCGCCGGACCAGGCCATGGACGCCATCGCCAATGTTGTGCTCCGCTTCCAGATGCCCGGCCTGGGGATGCCCAACTTCCGCCGCAACGGAGTGCTGATGGCCAAGCACGGCATCTACGATCTGCGCCAGCACCTGGAGGAGGTGCTGCTGCCCAACCTCAAGAAGTGGAACATCTTCGAGCGCAACGACTTCGGGCCCGAGGGCGACCGCCGCCGCAACGAGGTCGGGATGTACCTGGACAAGCTCCAGAAGGACGTGGTCCGGTTCGAGGAACAGCGGGACAAGGCTCTGGCCCGCGAGGCCCGGCGCACCGGCACCCCGCCCCTGCTGATCGGCTGAATCCCCCGGCGGCGCGCGGTGGCTGGACGACATCCACCGCGCGCCGCCGGCGCGTCAGAACAGGGTCATCGGATCGGTGGGTTCGGGGGTGGGCAGGGGCTCCAGGTCGGGCACGCGCGCGGCCACCTCGGCGTGGAAGCGGCGGGCCAGGGTGCGGGAGGCCGCGTTGTCCGGCGTGTGGATGAACACCGTGGGGGAACGACCTTCCCGCAGCCAGTCGACGGTGGTGTCGATCCACGGCTGCCAGCCCGCCACGGTGGCGGCGATGTCGTCGCGGCCGTGATAGCGGACGATCGGGAACTCGGTGAGCGCGCGGGTGCGGCGGGGGTTGGCCGGCTTCTTCGACGACGCCTCGTACTCGGCGGCGCTGGTGGGCGGGGCGGCGAACAGCACGGTGGTGTCGAAGGGTATCCACTCGGCCCCGGCCGCGTTCAGCACCGCTTCGAGTTGCGCTGTGGCGCGCGGGTTCTCGAAGAAGGCCGGGTGGCGCACCTCCACGGCGCAGCGGTGGTGGGACGGGATGGCCTGGAGCAGGTCGGCCAGTGCGGTCAGGTTGGTGAACGAGCCCGGCAGCTGGATCCACAGCGCGTGCAGGCGGCGGCCCAGTGGTTCGATGGCGTCGAGGAAGCCCGACATCTCGTCGTCCACGCCGGTGAGGCGACGGTCGTGGGTGATGGTGCGGGGCAGCTTCATGACGAACCGGAAGGCGGGATCGGTCTGCCGGGCCCAGGACTCGACGGTGCGGCGCTGCGGGACGGCGTAGAAGGTGGTGTTGCCCTCCACCGCGTTGCACCAGGAGGAGTAGTTGCGCAGGCGTTCGACCGGGGGTATCGGCTTCTCCTGCCAGTCCGGGTGTGTCCACATTGCGCAACCGACGTAGAGCCGCATACCTGCCACGTTAGGTCAAGGGCTTCTTGGGGCGCAGCCAACCGAAGGTAAGCTCCACCGCCCGCCGCCAGTTGTCGTACTCGTCGGCGCGCAGCGCGGGGTCCATGCGCGGCAGCCATTGGGCCGCGACGCGCCAATTGTGGCGCAGACCCTCGAGATCCGGCCAGAAACCGACCGCCAGGCCCGCCGCGTAGGCCGCACCCAGCGACACCGTCTCGGCCACGATCGGGCGCAGCACCGGGATGTCGAGGACGTCGGCGACGATCTGCATGAGCAGATTGTCCGAGGTCATGCCGCCGGCCACCCGCAGCGATCCGGCCCGCAGCCCGGAGTCCGCGTTCATGGCCTCGAGCACGTCGCGGGTCTGCCACGCCGTCGCCTCCAGCACGGCCCGCGCTATGTGGCCCTTGGTGATGTACGAGGTGAGCCCGATGAGCAGCCCGCGCGCGTCGCTGCGCCAGTGCGGCGCGTACAGGCCGGAGAAGGCGGGGACCAGGTAGCAGCCGCCATTGTCTTCCACGGTGCCCGCGAGGGTTTCGATCTCGGGAGCGCTCGCGATCAGGCCGATGTTGTCGCGCAGCCACTGCACCAGCGAGCCGGTCACCGCGATCGGGCCCTCCAGGGCGTACACCGGCTCCGGGCCCACCTGGTAGCCGATGGTGGTGAGCAGCCCGTGCTCGGACCGCACCAGCTCCTTGCCGGTGTTCATCAAGAGGAATCCACCAGTGCCGTACGTACATTCGGTCTCGCCCGGCGCGAAACACGTCTGACCGAACAGCGCCGCGTGCTGATCCCCGAGCGCCGCCGCGATGCGCACGCCGGGCAGCACCTTCGCAGCGGTCCCGAAGTCACCGGTGGACGGCTGGATGGCCGGCAGCATGGCCCGCGGAATGTCGAAGAACCGCAGAAGTTCCGGATCCCATTGCAGCGTGGCCAGATTCATCAGCAGGGTACGTCCGGCATTGGTGACGTCGGTGACGTGCGCTCCCCCGTCCGGTCCACCGGTGAGGTTCCAGATCAGCCAGGTTTCCATGGTCCCGAACAGCACCTCGCCGCGTTCGGCCCGATCCCGCAGGCCCGGTGTGCGATCGAGCAGCCAGCGCAGCCGGGGCGCGGCGAAGTAGGTGGCCAGCGGCAAACCGCAGAGCTCCCGGATACGTTCCGCCCCAGCGGTTTCCCGCATGCGTTCGACCAGATCCTCGGTGCGCACGTCCTGCCACACGATGGCGCGGGCGACCGGCACGCCGGTGGCGCGGTCCCACACCACGGTGGTCTCGCGCTGATTCGCGATACCGACCGCCGCCACCTGATCGGCGGTGATGCCCGAATCCCGCAGGGCCGCGGGCACGATGCGCTCCACATTGCGCCAGATCTGCACGGCGTCCTGCTCCATCCAGCCCGGCCGCGGGTAGTACTGGCGGTGCTCGCGCTGCGCCACGCCGCTCAGGCGGGCGCGCTGATCGAAGAGGATGGCCCGGGTCGAGGTGGTGCCCTGGTCGATGGCGAGCACGAACCGCTGCGTCATGCGTGACCGCTCCTGTCCGGGAAAGTCATTGCGCGCCACCGAGATCCCGGGAGACGGCGGCCGCCGCGTCGGTGACCTGGGTGACCGGTGCGGACCGGATGCGCAGCTGTCCGTCGCAGAGCCGGTCGATCGGCCCGGTGATGCCGATGGCTCCGACCACCAAACCACCCCGGGAGCGAATCGGCGCGGCGACACTCGCCTCGCCGGAACGGTATTCGCCGATATCGCCCGCCCATCCGGCGCGCCGGACCTCGGCGATCGCCCGCCGCACCGCCGCCGCATCGGTGATGGTGCGATGGGTGAGGGCGGGCAGCGTGCCGTCGCGCATCCCGTCGGCGAGGTCCCCGTCGTAGGCCAGCAGCACTTTGCCCAGCGCGGTCGCGTGCGGCGGCAGTTCCTCGCCGACCGCGAGTTCCTGTTCGGTGTTGTCGGGCCGGAAGACATGGTGGACGACCACCACGCCGCCCTCCACGGGCGCGGCGATGCGCACCGATTCACCGCTGCGCGCGGCCAGGGCGTCGGCCCGGTTGATGGCGCGGGAGCGGAGTTCATTGGCGTCCAGATGCCCGGCCCCGAGATCCTGCAAGGCCGGGCTCAGCAGGTACTTGCCGCTGACCGGGTCCTGATCGACGAATCCGACGCCCTGCAGGGTCCGGAGAATGCCGTGCGCGGTGGGCTTGGCCAGGCCGAGCGCCGCCGCGATCTCACCGACCGCCATCCGCCCGGAACCGCGGGCCAGCAGCCGCAGCATGGCCGCGGCGCGCTCGATCGACTGAATCGGACCCGGCACGCTTGCAACCTATCAGCCGTAACCCGCCGGCTAATCGTTCGGCATTGTCGAACGCATCCTCTGGGCGGACGACGTTCCACTTCGTAGCGTGAGCATCGGGCCCGGTACGGCACCGGTTCCCCGAAAGGACCGCGATGACGCAGTACGTCGGAGCCATCGATCAAGGCACGACCTCCACGCGCTTCATGGTGTTCGACCACGGCGGCAATGTGGTTGCCCGCCATCAGCTCGAGCATGAGCAGATTCTCCCGCAGGCCGGTTGGGTGGAACACAATCCCGACGAGATCTGGGAGCGCGCCCGCACCGTCATCAAGAGCGCCCTGGCCGGCGCCGGTCTGACCGCGAGCGACCTGGCCGCCGTCGGCGTCACCAATCAGCGCGAGACCACCATCGTGTGGAACCGCCGCACCGGACGCCCGTACTACAACGCCATCGTCTGGCAGGACACCCGCACCGACCGCATCGTGGCCGAGGTCGAGAAGGCGGGCAAGGGCGATCTGATCCGCGACCGCGCCGGACTGCCGCCCGCGCCGTACTTCTCCGGCGGCAAGCTGAAGTGGATCCTCGACAATGTCCCCGGCGTACGCGAGGACGCGGAAGCCGGTGACGCCCTCTTCGGGACGCCCGACACCTGGATCATCTGGAACCTCACCGGCGGCGTCCACGGCGGCGTGCACATCACCGACCCCACCAACGCGTCGCGCACCATGCTCATGGATCTCGAAACCCTGGACTGGGACGAGGAATTGCTCGCGGTGTTCGACGTGCCGCGGAGCATGCTGCCGCGGATCGCGCCGTCGTCCGATCCCGAGGGTTTCGGCACGACCAACCCCGGCGGCCCGTTCAAGGGCGCGGTGCGGATCGCGGGCGTGCTCGGCGATCAACAGGCCGCCACCGTCGGCCAGGTCTGCTTCCGGCCCGGCGAGGCCAAGAACACCTACGGCACCGGCAATTTCCTCATGCTGAACACCGGCACCGAGATCGTGCGCTCCAAGCACGGGCTGCTCACCACCGTCGCCTACCAGTTCGGCGACGACAAGCCGGTGTACGCGCTGGAGGGCTCGATCGCCGTCACCGGGTCGGCCGTGCAGTGGCTGCGCGATCAACTCGGCATCATCTCCGGCGCGGAGCGGGTCGAGGCCCTGGCCCGGCAGGTCTCCGACAACGGCGGCGTGTACTTCGTGCCCGCCTTCTCCGGTCTGTTCGCACCCTACTGGCGGGCCGACGCCCGCGGCATCATCGTGGGCCTGTCGCGCTACAGCAACAATGCCCACATCGCCAGGGCCACACTGGAATCCATCTGCTACCAGACCCGCGACGTGGTCGAGGCCATGCAGCAGGACTCCGGCGTCACCCTCGACACGCTGCGCGTGGACGGCGGCATCACCGCCAACGAACTCGCCATGCAGATCCAAGCCGACTTCCTCGGCGTCCCGGTCTCACGGCCGGTCGTCTCGGAGACCACCGCGCTGGGTGCCGCCTACGCCGCCGGGCTCGCGGTCGGATTCTGGAGCAGCACCGACGAACTCGTCGCCAACTGGCACGAGGACAAGAACTGGCAACCCACCATGACCGAGGAGCAGCGGCAGCGTGGTTACGCCCGCTGGCTCAAAGCCGTGTCGCGCACCCTCGACTGGGTCGATCTCGACGATGACGACGACCAGCGGCGCTGACCGGCCCACACCCACTTCGAACACCGATGACAAGGAGTAATTTCGTGTCCGCACAACTGGATCCCGCCTACCGCGCCCGGGCGATTGATTCGCTCGGCGACACCGAAATCGACGTGCTCGTGATCGGTGGTGGAGTGACCGGAGCGGGCGCCGCCCTCGACGCCGCCTCACGCGGGCTGTCCGTCACCCTGGTCGAGGCGCGCGACTTCGCCGCCGGCACCTCGAGCCGGTCGTCCAAGCTCATCCACGGCGGCCTGCGCTACCTCGAGCAGTACGACTTCGCCCTGGTCCGTGAGGCTTTGAAGGAGCGCGGCCTGCTGCTCAACAAGCTGGCCCCGCACCTGGTCCACCCGGTGTCGTTCCTGTTCCCGCTGCAGAAGCACTACGAGCGCTTCTACATCGGCGCGGGCATCGCCCTCTACGACACCATGGGCGGCGCGCGCTCGGTGCCGATGCACAAGCACCTGAGCCGTTCCCGCGCACTGGAATTGGCGCCCGCGCTCAGGGAAGACGCCATGACCGGCGCCATCCGCTACTACGACGCGCAGGTCGACGACGCCCGCCACACCATGATGATCGCGCGCACCGCGGCCCAGCACGGCGCGACCGTGCTGACCCGCACCAAGGTCACCGGCCTGCTGCGCGACGGCGAGCGGATCGGCGGCGCGCAGGTGCTGGACCTGGAAACCGGTCTGGAGCACAGCATCCGGGCCCGCACCGTGATCTCGGCGACCGGCGTGTGGACCGACGACATGATCAAGATGACCGGCGTGGAATTCCCGTTCCACGTGCGCATGTCCAAGGGCGTGCACATCATGGTGCCGCGCGAGAAGCTGGACCTGGGCACCGGCATCGCCATGAAGACCGAGAAGTCGGTGCTGTTCGTCATCCCGTGGGCCGAGCACTGGATCATCGGCACCACCGACACCGACTGGCAGCTGGACAAGAACCACCCGACCGCCACCGCCGGGGACGTCCAGTACATCCTCGACCACGTCAATTCGCTGCTGCGCGAACCGCTCACCCGCGCCGACATCGTCGGCACCTACGCGGGCCTGCGGCCGCTCATGACCGGCGCGTCCAAGGAGACCTCGAAGCTCTCGCGCGAACACGCGGTGGCCGAGCCCGCCCCGGGCCTGTTCGTCATCGCGGGCGGCAAGTACACCACCTACCGGGTGATGGCCGCCGACGTGGTCGACGCCGCCGCCGGACGCCTGGGCAGCGATGTCGCGCCGTCGGTGACCGCGAACCTGCCCATCCTGGGCGCGGTCGGCTACCAGGAACTGCTCGACCGGGTACCCGAGGTGGCCGCGGCCGCCGGGCTGCCGGAGCAGACCGTCACCCACCTGCTGGGCCGCTACGGTTCGCTGACCGACGAGCTCTTCGACCTGATCGCGGCGGTTCCCGCACTGGCCGAACCGATTCCGGGCGCGGAGGACTACCTGGGCGCGGAAGCCGTCTACGCCGCCACCCACGAGGGCGCGCTGCACCTCGACGACCTGCTCACCCGCCGCACCCGCATCTCGATCGAGGTGCCCGACCGCGGACTGAAGGCGGCCCGCGAGATCGCCCGGCTCATCGCCCCGCACCTGGGCTGGGACGACGAGCGCACCAATGCCGAGATCAACCGCTACTTCGACCGCGTGCACGCCGAGCTGGCCGCCAACGAGGAGAAGGACGACGAGGCGGCCAACGCGGCCCGCATGATCGCGGTCGGCTGACGACGAGCCGAGTGTTCCGACGCCGCGCGGGGAATCCCTCGCGGCGACGGAGCGCATTCCCCTTCTCCCACAGGCCCTCGACCTCGGCAGACGCCGAATGTCGGTGGGCCTTGTTAGTTTTCGCCGCACATTGAGTTGACGTGAATCTTGGAGCAAGGCATGAGCGGCGGGGAGACCACGTACCTGGAACTGTCCCAGGACAGCGGTACGGCACACAAGTTCTACGAGGTCGTCGTGACCGGGACGCAGGTGACGATCCGGTACGGGCGCATCGGCGACACCGGGCAACGACAGGTGAGTTCGTTCCCGACAGCGGAGAAGGCGCGCGCGGCGGCGGCCAAGAAGGTCGGCGAGAAGATGCGCAAGGGCTACGCGCCCGCGGTGATGGGCGCCCGCGCGGCGCGGCCGGTCACTCGGCGCGCCATCGTCAGTCAGCGCTCCACCGCCAAGAAGGCCCCGGTGCTGTGGAGCTTCGACTCCGGCGCCGCGGCGTTCGGCATCTTCGTCGACGACGAGCGCTGCTGGGTCGGCAACGAGCACGGCGACGTCTTCACCCTCACCCCCGACGGCACGGTGACCGGCCGGTTCCGGCTGCCCGACGCGGTGAAGTGCATTGTCGCCGACGACTTCTGGATCTACGCGGGCTGCGACGACGGCCGCGTCTACGACCTGACCGGCAAGGTGCCGCGCGCGGCCTACGACATCGCCGCCAATGTCGACATCTACTGGCTCGACATCCACGACGGCATTCTCGGCGTCTCCGACCGGCAGGGCGGGCTCACCGTCATCGACCACGAGGAGGAATCGCTGTGGACGCGGCGCAGTGCCGGCGACTCCGGCTGGATGGTGCGCATCGACGAATCCGGTGTGTACCACGGGCATTCGAATGGCGTCACCACCTACGACCTGGCCACCGGTAATACCCGCCGGCAGGTCGGCACCGGCGGGGCGGTGCTGTTCGGCTGGCAGGAGAACGACGCCGTGTACGCGGGCACCGGCACCCGGCAGGTGCGCATGGTGGCCAAGGACGGACAGGCCGAACGCACCTACCAGTGCGACGCGGCCGTCTTCTCCTGCGCCACTTCACCGGACGGGCGCTTCGTGTTCGCGGGCGACAACTACTCGTCGGTGTACTGCTTCGACGCCGCGGGCAACCGGCTGTGGAAGCTGGCCACCGGCTGCGGCTCGGCGTACTCCATGCAGTACCACGACGAGAAGCTCTACCTGGTCACCACCAACGGCACCCTGGCCTGCCTGGATGTCAGCGAAGCCGCCATCCGCGACGCCGAGCAGGGCGTGCTGCCGCAGACGCTGTCGATCAAGGCCCCGGAGATCTCGGCGGTGACGCCCAGCGCCACGGTGGAGGTGATCGCGGACGCCGGGGACGGCATCGTGGTCGAATGCGTCCAGGAGAACGGCAACCTGCGCGTGCACGTGCTCTCGGCTGGGTACCAGCGCGGCTGGAATGTGCAGTTCCCCAGGGAGATTCGCGAGGCGGGGGCGCGGTACGTGGTCGACGCGGTCACCGAGTCGGCGCGCGGCGGGTTCTACCGGGTGCGCGGCGACATCCGCCGGCTGCGCTGAGTCCCGAGCCCAAATCAGGCTCCGACGCTGGACAATTCGCCCGGCGTCGCACCGAAACGGTGGAAGTGGGCGGCGGTCACCTCGACGAAGATCGCGCGGCCGGTGGCGACCACGGTGTCGCCGTCGGTCAGCTCGGTGTGGATGAACAGCTTGCGGCCCTCCCTGCCGACCAGCTTCGAGGTGACCGTCAATTCTCGGTGCAGCTGGACCGGCACCGTGAAGTCGACCTCGAGTTTCACGGTCACGGCGGGCCGTTGCAGCGGCATGAGCACCGAACCGGACGCCTCGTCCAGGGCGGCGGAGACGATGCCGCCGTGCGCCACACCGGGCGCGCCCTGATGCCGCTCGTCCAGCACGAAAGTGCTGCGGACCAGGTCACCGTGGCGCTCGAAGGCCATGGCCGGGGAGGCCGGATTGGCCGGGCCGCAGCCGAAGCAGCCGGGGTGATGCGGCGGGAAGGGCCCCTCGGCGAACAGGTCGCCGAGGGGCAACGGCGCGGCGTTGCGATCGTTCTCCATACTGAAAGTTAACGCAGGTTCACGTTGGGCGCGCAAGCCCCGGGGTCAGCTCTCGGCCGCTCCCCGCTTCCCGCGCGGCGCCTTCACGCCGTTCTTGCCGTGACCGTCGGACTTGCCGTCGGCGCTCTTCTTGCCACCCTTGCCGACGGTCAGGATCGATTCCTCGGCGACCTTGGCATCGGTCTTCTTACCGCCGCTGTGGTGCAGCGCCTCGATCAGCAATCCGTTGTCGTCGGCGTCGATGCGCACGGTGTCGCCGGGCGCCAGCGAGCCTTCCAACAACTTCTTGGCCAGGGCGTTGTCCAGCTCCTTCTGCACCGTGCGGCGCAGCGGGCGGGCGCCGAACTCGGGCTGATACCCGGTGTCCGCCAGCCAATCCATGGCCTTGTCGGACACGTCCAGGGCGATGTCCTGGGCACGCAGCCGGCGGCGGGTGCCGTCCAGCACCAGGCCGACGATGGTGCGCAGCTGGTCCTTGTCGAGGCGGTGGAAGATGATCTGCTCGTCGAGCCGGTTGAGGAACTCCGGGCGGAACTGCTTGCGTAGTCGCTCCTCCAGCTGCGGCTTGATCGAATCGAGGTCCCCGTCCTTGGCGGACAGGATGAGATCGGACCCGATATTGCTGGTCAGGATGACGATCGTGTTCTTGAAATCGACGGTGCGGCCCTTGGAGTCGGTGACCCGGCCGTCGTCGAGCAGCTGCAGCAGCACATTGAACACATCCGGGTGCGCCTTCTCGACCTCGTCGAACAGGATCACCGAATAGGGCTGGCGCCGGACCTTGTCGGTGAGCTGGGCAGCGTCGTCGTAGCCGATGTATCCGGGCGGGGCGCCGACCAGCCGGGCCACCGTGTGCTTCTCCTGGAACTCGCTCATGTCGAAGCGGATGAGCCGGTCCTCGTCGCCGAACACCGCGGCCGCCAGGGCTTTCGCGAGTTCGGTCTTGCCGACGCCGGTGGGGCCCAGGAACAGGAACGAGCCGATCGGCCGGTTGGGGTCCTTGAGCCCGGCGCGGGCGCGGCGCACCGCCTCGGCCACCGCGACGATGGCCTCCTCCTGGCCGATCACCCGCTGGTGCAGATCCTGTTCCAGCTTCAGCAGTTTCGCGCGTTCCTCGGTGGTGAGGTCGGCGACCGGGATACCGGTGCGGCGCGAGATCACCTCGGCGATATCGGTGATGGTGACCGTCGGGATCTCGGTGCGGTCCACCTCGTCGGCGGTCTTCTGCTCCAGCTTCGCGATCTCGCCCTTGATCTTGTTCGCCTTCTCGTAGTCCTCGCCCTTGACCGCCGCGTCCTTCTCCCGATTCAGGTGCGCCAGTTGCTCTTCCAGCTCTCGCACCTTGGGATCACGTGTGCGCGTGCGCAATCGGACGCGGGCTCCCGCCTGGTCGATCAGGTCGATCGCCTTGTCCGGCATGAACCGGTCGGTCAGGTAGCGGTCGGACAGTTCGGCGGCCGCGATCAGCGCCTCGTCCAGATAGCGGACCTGGTGGTGCTCCTCGTACACGTCGGCCAGACCGCGCAGGATCTCGATGGTGTCGGCCACCGACGGCTCGGACACCATGACCGGCTGGAAACGGCGTTCCAGCGCCGCGTCCTTCTCGATGTATTTGCGGTACTCGTCGATGGTGGTCGCGCCGATGGCGTGCAATTCGCCGCGGGCCAGGGCGGGCTTGAGCATATTGCCAGCGTCCATGGAACCCTCGCCACCGCCGCCCGCCCCCACGATGGTGTGCAGTTCGTCGATGAACACCACCAATTCGTCGGAGTGCGCGCGCACCTCATCGAGCACCTTGGTGAGCCGTTCCTCGAATTCGCCGCGGTATTTGCTGCCCGCCACCATGGAACTCACGTCGAGGGCGACCACGCGGCGGTCGGCCAGCGTGGCGGGCACGTCGCCGTTGACGATGCGCTGGGCCAGGCCCTCCACGATGGCGGTCTTGCCGACACCCGGATCACCGATCAGCACCGGATTGTTCTTACGCCGCCGGGACAGGATCTCGACGGTCTGCTCGATCTCCTCGGCCCGGCCGACCACCGGGTCGATCTGGCCCGCGCGGGCCTCCGCGGTGAGGTCGCGGCCGTACTCGTCCAGCGTCGGGGTGTCGGAGGGCTCCTTGGCCGTCGGACCCCCGGTGGCCGCGGGCATCTTCGCGCCCGCCAGCGCCTGGGCGGCCGCGCTGTCGGGCAGGCCCGCGATGCCCAGCAGGATGTGCTCGGGCCCGATGTAACTGCTGCCCGCCTCGGCGGCGCTGCGCTGTGAATTGCGCAGGGCCAGCTTGGCGGCCGGGCTCAGGGCCAGCGCGTGGTCGTCTCCGTGCGCGCCGACGCCGCTGCCCGCCGCGGTGCGCATGTGCTCGCGCAACTGTTCGGGGTCGCGGCCGATCTCGGCGATGATGCTGCGTGCCGGCTCGATGGCCGCGGCCGCGTAGAGCAGATGCTCGGGGGTGATCTCGGCACTGCCCCAGTCGTGGGCGGCCTGGCGCGCGGCGTCGACGACCTGCTTGGCGCTCTCGCTCAGCAATCGGGTCAGGTCGATGCGCTGCACCGGTGGCCGGCGCGACATTCCGGATCCGAAGAAGCGGTCGAAGATATCGTCGAAGGAATCCATCGAACTGGGCCAGCCCTGCGTCATGCGGTCACCTCGCGGCTTCGGGTGACGCCCCGGCAGACCCGGTAGGACTCGGTGTGGCAACGAGCCTGCCGACGCGTCAGCTAACGGATGGCGAACTCGGTGACCACAGTAATAGCCCCAGCCCCGATGAGCGACCTCTACGGAGATCTCGATACGCGCGGCCGCGGTGCTTCTCGTGTTCCAGCCCGCCGAGGAGGGACCGCCGGTCGGCGAAAAGGGCTGCGCGCGAGCGATGCTCGACGCGGGCGCGCTCGACGATCCGGCGCGCAGATGCCGGCCATCCGCACTTCTACGCCGACGACGGCACACTCGTCACCGGGATGCGATTGCACGTGCAGGTGGCTAACACCATCTCAGCGGCGCCGTGGCGCCGGGCCAGCATGCGAGGAGGGCCCTCAACGGGCAGCGAGAACCTGGAGGAACGGGGCGTAATCGCGGACGTGGCCCTCGGTCCAGTCCCAGAACGAGGCCGGGTCCACCGCGACCCCGCGCTGCAGCATCAGATGCCAGCCGTCATCGCGCTTTTCCCACATGTCGCCGTCCCGATCGACGTACAGGCCGGTGCTTTCGGGCTCGATACCTGTCTCGCCCACAACGATCACCCCTAGAACTCAGGTTGCTTCTGTTCGGAAGCATTCTCCCTGACACCTGTTGTTCACTTTCGACCGGGGTGGTGGCCGTGCGGTCGCCGCGCATAGCGACCGCGCCGATTGTCGCGAGAAATCCAGGAGAGCTAATGGCCTGATTTGTCAGTTTTGGCCCGATATGTCAGTGGCCGCTGCCGCCGGCCCCGGCACCCCGCCGAATTTCCCGCGCTCGGATTTGCGCTGGCTAATTCTTGGCGCGCTGGTAAGCCTCGACGATCTCGGCCGGGATACGACCGCGCGAGGAAACCTGATGACCCTGCGCCCGCGCCCATTCCCGGATCGCGGTGCTCTCCTCGCGGTCCACGGCCGGACGGGTACGGCCGCCGGCGGCCACCTTGCGCTTGGAACGACCCACCTTACGGGCCTTCTCCGACCACGGTTCCAGGGCTTCCCGCAGCTTACCGGCGTTCTTGTTCGACAGATCGATCTCGAAGTCGTTGCCGTCGATCGAGAAAAAGACGGTCTCGTCGGCCTTCGATTCGCCGTCGTAGTCGTCAACCAGAGTTACGGTGACTTTCTTCGCCATGGACTGCCCTTCCACGTGTAGGTGCCGCTATTCGCCGAAATGCTAATCCCGCGGGATGCAGGATTCAAACCAGGCGCGAATCGAATTCGGCGCCACCAGACAATTCAGCTATTACCGCTGAGACCCTCCGGTCTTCAGCACACCCGGAATGCGGCCAAGCGCCACCCGGAACGACCGCGGACAATGCGTGCCGCGAGCGCGAAATGCCGCCCGCCCCGATCGTAGGCCGCGCAAACCTCGCCCCCGGCGGTCCCGGTCATGATCACATCGACCCTGGTGAGGGTGGCGGTCCCGAGCTCGCGCCCGGGTAGTCCGCGCCCGCCCGCGAGGGTGCGCACCGCGGCCACGACCGCGGGCTCCGCGAGCAGGGCCAACTGCCCCGGCGGCCGCCGACCATCCAACACCTCGAGCGCCGATCGCAGGGCGGTTCGGGCGAATTGCCCTGCGCCGGTGTTGCGTTCGTCACTCCGCCCGGAATTCGCAGGGTGCGAAGACCGCACAACCCGGTGCAGACCGGCCGGATGCGAAGCCCGGGCCGCCGATTCGGAGCCCACCCGCGCCCGGCATACCGGCGCTCCACCGTCCGGCCGCCGCGACGACGGCAATGGCGGCTCGAATCCCGTTGCGGGCAGCAGAAATCCGCTCTCCGTCCCCACCACCACTCCCCCTCGAATTCCCTACTCCGTGTTCGGATGCCACACAGAATCGCACGGGGTACGCGGAGCCCACCGGCCGGACGCAAACTTCGCACCCGGCGGCGGCGGTGAGACCAGCGTCACACCCGCTGCAACTCCTGAGCGGCCACCGGACGCAGGGTTTTGCTCAGATCGGTGCGCATGACCGTCGCGGTGTCGAGCAGATAGTTCTGACGAACCGTCCACGGATTGCGGTCGCCCTGGCGCGGGAAATCGCCGATCGATCGCTGGACGTACCCGGACGCGAGATCCAGCAGCGGCCGTTCGCGCAGCGCGCGCTCCGGCTCCGGGGCCACCGCGGTGTAGCCGTTGCGTTCCATGTAGCCGAGCACCTTGCAGACCAGGCGCGAGGTGAGGTCGGCGCGCAGCGTCCACGAGGCGTTGGTGTAGCCGATGCAGACCGCGAAGTTGGGCACGCCGGTGAGCATGGTGCCCTGCCAGACGAACTGCTCCGACAATGCGACCGGGGTCCCGTCGACCACCAGGTCGATACCGCCGAACGCGAGCAGCTGCAGACCGGTGGCGGTGACCACCACGTCGGCCTCGATCACCGTACCGGACTTCAGCCGGATGCCCTCGGGCACAAAGGTTTCGATGTGATCGGTGACCACCTCGGCCTTGCCCTTGCGCATGGCCTTGAAGAAGTCGGCGTTGGGCACCGCGCACAGGCGCTGGTCCCACGGGTCGTAGTCGGGGGTGAAGTGCTCGGCGACCAGGGCCTCGTCCTTCAGGATCCGGGTGGTGAGCCCGGTGAGCAGCTTCTTCGCGGCCTCTGGCCGGCGGCGGCAGTACTGGTAGAAGCCGATGTTGAACAGGATGTTCTTGGTACGGATGAGCCGGTGCGCCAGATCGGCGGGCAGCAGTTCGCGCATCCGGTCCGCTACCTTGTCGCGGCCGGGGACCGCGGAGATCCAGGTGGGGCTGCGCTGCAGCATGGTCACCAGTTCGGCCTGCTCGGCCATGGCCGGGACCAGGGTGACCGCGGTCGCGCCGCTGCCGATGACCACCACGCGCTTGCCCGCGTAGTCCAGGTCCTCGGGCCAGAACTGGGGGTGCACCACGGTGCCGGTGAAGTCGTCGATGCCGGGGAACACCGGATTGTGGCCCTGGTCGTAGTTGTAGTAGCCGGAGCAGGAGTACAGGAAGCCACAGGTGAGGGTGCGGCGCTCCATCCGGTCGCCGGTGCGTTGCTCCAGCGTCAGGGTCCAGCGGGACTCGCCGCTGTTCCATTCGGCGGCAATGACTTTGGTGCCGAACCGGATGTGCCGGTCGATGCCGTTCTCCGCCGCGGTCTCGGTGATGTAGCGCAGGATGGACGGCCCGTCGGCGATGGACTTGGCGTCACGCCAGGGCTTGAACGGGTAGCCGAGGGTGAACATGTCGCTGTCGGAGCGGATGCCCGGGTAGCGGAACAGGTCCCAGGTGCCGCCGAGCGCGTCGCGCGCCTCGAGGACGGCGTAGCTGCGGCCGGGCTGCTCGGTCTGGAGCCTGTACGCCGCGCCGATGCCGGAAAGCCCGGCTCCGACGATGACGACGTCGAGGTGTTCAGCGGGGGTCTGCGCGGCGTTCATGACTTCCAGTCTGTTGGGCTCGGGATTCGGTTTCTTGACACTACGCGACAACTATTTGATCCTGGACGACATGTCGGTGATCAGATCCGCGGGCCTGCGCGGATTCCGCGCCACCGTGGCCGAGCTGGGCGGGAACGCCGAGGAGCTGGCGCTCGCCTGCGGCCTGCCGGTCGCCGCCCTCGACACCGACGATCTGCTGGTCCCCGACCAGGCCGTGGCGGCGGTGCTCGAGCTGGCCGCCCATCAGCTCGACTGTCCCGATCTGGGCCTGCGCATGGCGCGGCGGCAGGATCTCGACATGCTGGGCCCGCTGGCCCTGGCCATCCGCAACGCCACCAGCCTGGCCGCGGTACTGGAGTGCACGTCGCGCTACCTGTTCGTGCACGCGCGCTCGCTGAGCCTGACCATGGAACCCGACCCGTACGGCGACCGCGGCGTCATCGCCCTGCGCTACGGCGTCAGCACGCCCGGCGCGCCCACCCCCGTGCAGGGCACCGATCTCGGATTGGCCTTCGTGCACAGGACGATTCAGCGGCTCGTCGAGGACCGCTACGGACTGCGCTCGGTGGAACTGCCCTACCGGCCCGCCGCGCCCATCCGGGCGTACGAGGAGTTCTTCGGCGCGCCCGTGCGCATCGAACGCCCGGCCGCGCTGCTGCGGGGCCCGGCCGCCCTCGGCGACCGGCAGCTCGCGGGCGGTGACGAGAACCTGCACCGGCTGGCCCTGGCCTTCCTGGCCGGACAGTCCGGCGACGCGGCCGCGGCCCTCGCCCCGCGGGTGCGCACCACGCTCCAGAAGCTGCTGGGCACCGCCGCTCCCGAAATCGACACCGTGGCACGGCTGCTCACCATCCACCCGCGCACGCTGCAGCGCCGGCTCACCGCGGAGGGCACCAGCTTCGCGGCGATTCTGGACGATGTGCGGCGCGCGGAGGCCCGGCGCTACCTGACCACCACCGACATGCCGATGAGCCAGGTGGCCTCGCTGCTGGGGCTGGCCGAGCAGTCGGTGTTCACCCGCTGCTGTCAGCGCTGGTGGGGGGCAACGCCGACCGCCGTGCGCAAGGGCAAAACGGTCTGACCACAGGGCTTGTCAGAAAGCGCGGCTCGAGTTCCGCTGCATCCATTGGCAAATCAGGGCGCCCATTGGCAAATCATGCACGGCGAGTCGTGCAAGAAACGCCATCGATTTGCCGGATTGGCGCGTGTCGATCATGGTCATGTGCCGCTCGCACGCGCAGGATGTGCAGATGATCGCCGAATGCCCGTCCTGCGCTTGGCCCTCGCCCGCCTCCGTCTCCTCCCACCGCGGTGTGCAGTACCACCGTTGCGTGTGCGGACAGTGGTTGATCAGCGTCCACGGGAAGGTGGTCGGCGCGGCCGGGGGCACCACGTTCAGCGGGGAGAATCCCCTGGCCGAGATCGCCGGCCTCCGGGACTGACCCGTCCCGGAGGGTCCGGAATCAGGCCGCCGACACGAAGATTCGCGCGGACTCGATCCGCAGGCCGCGCTCGGCGAAGTCGAATTCGGCGATGCCGCGGCCCTCGCGGGTGTCCACCGACACCGTCACCGAATGACCGGCGGCGAGGGCTTTGTCCCAGCGCACGCCCTTGACCCGGGTGGCGAAGTCCTCCAGCGACATCGCGCCGTCGACACCCCACTCCAGGCGCGGCACCGGCGCCAGAACCGCACGGGCACTGGACGAATCGCCACGTGAGACCGCGTCCAGCAGCCGCTCGGCCGCCTGCTTGCCCGGCGCGCCCACCCCGCGCAGCCCGGACATGAAGCCCACCGCGCCGCCCAGACCCTGGTTCCCCAGCAGCTGCGGGCCCAGTTTGGCCCCGGCCAGCAGACCCTTCGTGCCCGATCCCATGAGCTGGCCGATCATGCCCGCCAGTTCCCAATGTGCGCGCAGGCGACGGATTTTCAGCGCGCCGTCCACCTCGGCCAGGTCGTAGCGCAGGTGCATGGGCACGTGCAGGGTGACCCCGGTCGACATGGTGGTGGCGATGCTCAGATCGCGGAAGACCGTCATGCCGCACACCACGTCATTGGTGACGTCGAAGGCGATGCCGTTGGGTCCGATGAAGGTGTCGTAGAAGCGCTCGATGGCGGCGCGGCCCACGTGCGGGCGCGAGCCGACCGGGTCCTCGACGCTGCCGTCGTCGGCGAAAAGGCCCACCCAGGCGGCCTTGTCGTGCGCGCCGACCGCCTGCGGTGAGGCTTCGACGGTCGCCAGCAGTTCGGCGGCGGTGGGGTTCGCGGGCACGGTGTCCTCCAAGTGGTAAAGCCAAGCGCGCGCGATGATACCGAACCCCCGGCGGGTAATCCGGACTCAGAGGGCGGCCAGCCGCGGCAGCAGCCGCTCGGCGAACTCGGTGGCGTAGGCGACGGGCTCGCGGTCGGGCATGAAATCCAGCTGGCTGATACCCAGCCCGGCCAGCTGTTCGGCGTCGCGCAGCACCTGGTCGGGATCGGTGAGCGCGATCGGGGCGACGTAGAGCGCGGTCTTGCGGATCGCGTCATAATCGCGCCCCTCGGCCGCGCAGTGCCCGCGCAGCACCTCCAGCTTGCGCGCGACGTCCTCGACCGAACTCGCGAACAGGTTGCAGGCGTCGGCGTAGCGGGCCACCAGCAGCAGCGTCTTCTTCTCGCCACCGCCGCCGATGAGGATGGGCGGATGCGGCCGCGACAGCGGTGCTGGCACGCAGACGGTCTCGGCCAGCTCGTAGTGCTCGCCCTTGAACGGCCCGTTGTCGGGGCCCCACATCTGCAGGCAGATGCGCAGCGTCTCTTCGAGCCGTTCGAATCGCTCGCCGACCGGGACCACCGGCACGCCGAGGGCGCGCTGCTCGCGCTCGTACCAGGACGCGCCGATGCCGAGTTCGGCCCGGCCGCCGGAGAGCACGTCCAGGGTGGTGACGATCTTGGCCAGCAGGCCCGGATACCGGTACATCACGCCGGTCACCAGGACGCCCAGCCGCATCCGCTCGGTCAGCGCGGCCACGTAGCCGAGGGTGGTGTAGCCCTCCAGCATGGGTTCGTCGTGGGCGGCGGTGTACTCCATCTGGAAGTAGTGGTCCATGACCGAGAACTGCGCGAATCCCGCCTGTTCGGCGATGCGAGCGGTGCGGGCCAGGGTGGGCGCGATCAGCGCGGGCTCGGCGGGGGTCGAAAAGTTCCAGTAGTGCAGGCCCAGATCCATGTCGGACTCCTCTCGTTCCCGGATGACACATGTTGTGTGGCTGGGTGATCCGTTCGCGCGGCTGTCCCCAGTCTGCCCGATCGGGGCGTTCCGGGCAGCCCGGTCGGCGATCGGTACCGTCGAGGGCGTGACTGGTCTCCGGAGGGTCGCCCTGTCCGTCGCCCTGGTGGCGGCGCTGATCACCGGTCTCGCGTTCGCGGGATTGCCGGTGTTCGTGCACCCGCAGGTCGATCCGCTGCGCCCGGCCGACGCCATCGTGGTGCTGGGCGGGACCGCGTACGCGCGCTACGACCTGGGGCTGGAACTCGCGCAGCGGGGGTACGCGCCGGAACTGCTGATCTCGCGGTCCACGGGACAGAACGACGCGGTGATGGACCGCTACTGCGACGGCGGATTCACCTTCACGGTGTCGTGCTTCGTCCCCGACCCGTGGACCACCCAGGGCGAGGCGCGCGAGATCCGGCGGCGCGCCCAGGCCGGGCACTGGCGGCACATCATCGTGGTGACCTACACCCCGCACGTGTCGCGGGCGCGCTACATCGTCGGAAAGTGCTTTTCCGGACAGATCACCATGGTTGCCAGCCCCAGTGATTCGGGTCTGTTGTTCTGGTCGTGGATGTATGTACGGCAGTCCGCCGGTTATGTGCGCGCGTTTCTGCAGCGCGGATGCTGACCCGAAAGATGCGCCCCGGCCACGCAATTGAGCGGTTACGATGAGGTCCGGGCAAAGGGAAGCGCGTCCTCTCGGGGGTGGATGCGGGTGCGGGAGGATTTCCGGTGCATATCGACGACCTCAGTACCGTGCGGGACAGCGAGCTGGCGGCGGACCTGTGCATCATCGGTTCCGGACCGGCCGGTCTGACTTTGGCCGCCGAACTCGCGGGAAGTTCGCTGCGAGTCCTGGTACTCGAAAGCGGCGGCCTCGAACTCACCCCCGAACGCGATGCGCTCAATGACATTGAGAATGTCGGAGCCGCGCGGGCCCAGCCGTATCGGAATGCGCGCAATCGCATTCTCGGCGGGAGTTCGCACACCTGGAGCGGACGGTGCGCTCCCCTCGACGAACTCGATTTCGCGGCCCGCCCCTGGGTCCCGTTCTCCGGCTGGCCGATCGGATTGCCCGAGGTGGAACCGTATCTGGACCGGGCGGCCGCGCACCTGGGCCTGGGCTACGGGGCCGGTTTCACCGGCGACCGGTTCTGGGAACTCGCCGATCGGCATCCGCCGCACCGGGAGGTGGACCGGCGCTGGCTGCGGCCCTACTTCTGGCAGATCAGCAAGGACCCCGCCGATCCGTTCGACTCCAAGCGATTCGGGCCGCACGCGGCGGACATCACCGCGAGCAATATGCGAATTCTGTTGAATGCCACGGTGACCCATATCGACACCGATCCCGAAGGCACGCGAGTACTGGCATTGCGCGTCGCGGATTCGGCCGGACACGAACGCAGCGTGCACGCCACCCGCATTGTGCTGGCCACCGGAGGAATCGAGAACGCGCGTCTGCTGCTCGCCTCGAATCGCATCGTTCCCACCGGAATCGGCAATCGACACGATGTCGTCGGGCGTTATCTGCTGGATCACCGCTGCGGTGTGGTCGGCATGCTCGACCCGCACACCTCGGCCGCCGCGCGGGATCGCTTCGGCAAATACGTCGTGAAAACCCGCGGCGGCAAACACACGTTCCTGCACGGGCTGGCGCTCTCGCCGGAGATCCAGGCCGACGAGGGACTCCTCAACTGCGCCTTGTGGATTCAGGAGGTGCCCACCGAGGACGACCCCTGGGAATCGGTGAAGAACCTGCTGCGCGGCCACATGAACCTCCACGACGCGCGCACCGTCGCCAGCAATCCCGGCCTGCTGCTGTCTGGCGCCAAACGCCGGCTGATCGACCACACCGGCCTGCCGCACAAGCTCGAACAGGTGGAACTGCGCTGCATGGTCGAGCAGCGGCCCGACCCGGACAGCCGGATCAGCCTGAGCGACACCGTCGATGGGCTCGGACTGCCGCATCCCCGCATCGACTGGAAGATCAGCGCCCAGGAGGACGCCACCGTGCGCCGCGCCGCCGCCCTGGTGGCCGGGGAGTTCGCCCGGCTCGGCTACACCCCGCCCGCGCTGGACGAATGGGTGCGCGAGGCCAGTCCGCTGCCGGCCCGGCTCACCGACTGGGCGCATCCCACCGGCGCCACACGCATGTCCGCCGACCCGCGCACCGGCGTGGTGGACGGCGACTGCCGGGTGCACGGCATGGAGAACCTGTACATCGCGGGCAGTTCGGTGTTCCCGACCAACGGCCATGCCAATCCGACGCTGACCATCGTGGCGCTCGCCGTCCGGCTGGCGGACGAGCTACGCCGGACCGCGTGACCGCTCGCCCGGCGGACGGCTACTGCTTGGGCAGCGGCAGATCGATGCCGCCGACCTCGGTGACCTTCCAGTCGCTCGGGTCGACATTGACCGTGTAGTACACGGTGGTCAGCACCCCGTCGGGGTTCTGGGCGTTGGTGGAGTTCACGTTCAGATAGACGTTGACCTTGTACAGGCCGTTGTCGCGGTTGATCACCTGCGAGCTCAGCAGGGTCGGGCTCGAGGTCCACTTCAGCGGAACCAGGATCTCCTGCAGCTTCGAGGAGGTGGCGTCGAACTTGCCCGCCAGCGCCGGGGTGGTGTTGGCCTTGAGCCGCGCGGTCCAGGCGTTGAAGTCGGCGTAGTTGAGGTTGGCCGCGCCCATCGCGTACTCGGAGGCGACTTCCGCGGCGTGCTGGTCGTCGGCCGCGCGGGTGTCGTGCGAGCGCACGTCGCCGCGGGCGGACTGCCACAGCACCGTGACGGTCACCAGGGCGGCGATCAGCACCGCCGCCGCGACCGCGGTCACCAGCGTCGAGACCTTCAGCGACACCGTCTTACCGGGGGCCGGCGCCACGGGCGTGGTGTCCGGCTCGACCGGAGTCTTCGTATCGGCGTCCTGGGACATGGGGGTCTTCTCCTTGCTGGAACTACTACTTCACCTCGACCCGCACACGCACGGCACCGTCACCGGTGGACGCGAGCGCCTGCGAGATCAAGCTGCTGATATTGATGAGCGGCCCCGACGTGCGCGCCGCGTCGGCGAGCGGCTGCAATTGGGGTGCGAGGGTCTTCAATTCGGGCCCGGCCTGCCGCAACCATTCGGTCAGCCCGGCCAGGAAGGGTGCCAGCCCGTTGCCATCCACATATGCCTGGGGACCGGGGGCACGCTCGACGAGTCTACCGACCGCATTGATGAGCTGCTCGAGCGACTGCTCGAACTGCACGAATGCTGGTGCGGCAGTCGCGGTCGCCGCACCCATGCCTTCCATATTCGAGGCCGCGACCTGGAAGCTGTTGAGTAGCTGGGCAATCTTGGGTTCGCGACTCAGAATGGCCGCGGCCAGCAGGTCACCCGCACGCGTCAGATTCGGCATGGCCGAATCCGTGTCGTGGAAGGCCGCGCTCAGCGTGCTCGCCAGGGAGGCGGCCACCGTGGGATCGAGCTGGTTCATGACCTTGTTGACCAGCCGCGACACCTCGGGAATCGCCAACGGCGACTTCACCGCCGCGGCGTCGAGCCGCTGGCCGTCCTCGATGTAGGGACCGCCCGCGGTGCGGGGCCGGAACTCCACGAACGGCTCGCCCAGCGCGGAGAGCTGCTCGATGGTGATGTCGCTGTCGGTCGGCAGTCTGCGGTCGCCGTCGATGCGGAAGCCCACCTCGACGCCGCGCGCGGTGGAGTCCACCGAGGTGATCTTCCCGACCCGCATGCCGGTGAGCAGAATCGGCGAACCCACGCTCAGGCCACCGGAATTCGCCATCACCAGCGACGCGTCGGTGTGGTGTGCGAACGGATCCGCCCGCACCACCCCGAAGGTCAGATAGCTCGCGCCCACCACGGTGACCACCGCGATGCCGCCCAGCGACGCCACCGAACCCCACTTCATCGCACCGCTCCGATCATGCGCAGCCCGGCCAGCACGGTGGTGACCTGATCATCGCGGGACACCGAATCCGCCTGGACACCGGTCACATTCACCTTCGGGCCGTTCTCGACGAAGGGAATCAGCTTGTCGCGCAACAGCGAGACCAGCAGCGACAGGTTCGAGGGCACCGACAGATCCAGCGGCTTGCCCGACAGCGCCAGCGGCGCGAAGGACTGCGTCACCGGATCCAGCGCGGTGGCCAGCGGGGCCAGCCACACCAGCGACTGCCCGAGTTGCCCGAGCACCGCGAAGATCTGGGTGACGCCCTTGATGGAATTGGTGACACCGGTCATGGCGTCCACCGACTCCTGGCTGAGCTGGTGGTCCAGGAAGTCGGCGCGATCGTGCAGCACCTGCGCGTTCACGCCCAGACCGTTGAGCAGCTTGTCGACCTGATCCAGGTTCGCGGCCAGATCCACCGCGTTCCCGGCGGCGTTCTGCGCGATCCGCTTGGTCTCGTTCGGGTCCCGCGGCAGCACGGCGTTGAAGTGATCGATGATGTCCTGCAACTGGTTCACCGCCCCGCCCTGGGTGAAGGCGGCCAGCGCGGCCATGGTGTCCTCGAGCTGCACCGGCGGCCGGGTGTGGTCCTGGGTGATGGTGCCGCCGTCCTTCAGCAACGTGCCGAAACCGTCCGGCGGCGTGCTCAGGGCCAGGTGGATGTCGCCCAGCACGGTGTTCTGCCGCAGCTCGGCCACCGTGGTGGTCGGCAACTGGACCTTCGAGGAGATCTCGGCGTCGACCACGACGTAGCCGCCGCGTCCGCCCGCGTGCGCCGAATCCACCACGCGCACACCGTCGACCGTGCCGACCTGCGCGCCATTGGCGATGACCTTCGCCTTGGCGGGCAGGTTCAGCACATTGCCGAACTCGATGTGGATGCGATAGGTCGAACCCGAGACGCCGGTCCCGGGCACCGGCACCGCCGCCGGGTCGAAGGCACAGCCACCGACCCCGGCGAGCAGTCCCGCCGCCAGCACAGCCGCGCCTCCGCGGACCAATCGACGCCGCACCGGGGCCGCCCCCACCGCGGTCCCGAGGCGGCCGGCGGCCGCGGTGTCGAGCTGGATGTTCCAGCGTCCGATTCTCATCGCGCACCTGCCATTCCGAGCACCAGGGGCACCAGCGGGACGTTCACCATGCCGTCGGCGGCGTCGGTGCAACTGCCGGGCGTGACCGCGTTGAGCGCGGCGCAGACCTGCTCGGACTGCGGCGCCGGGAGCGCCGCCCGCGGCGAACCGTAGGTGACGCCGTTGCCCATCACGTTCTGGGCGGCATTGGTCAGCACCGGCATCCTGCGCACCACCTCCGAGAGGCAGCCGACATTGGCGCGCAGCAGGCGCACCAGCGGCAGCGTGTCGTCGAGCGCGCGCATGATCGGGTCACCGGCGATGGTGGCCAGGTCGTTCAGCATGGGCAGCAGCTCACCCAGCCGATCGATGAGTTGCGCACCGGGGCCGAGCAATTCGGTGCCGGCATTGTTCAGCGCCGGGCCCAGGCGCAGCAGCATGGAGCGCAGATCGCCCCAGTGCTGCTCGACCTTCTCACCCACCGACGCGAAGGCGTCGAAGATGCCCGCCAGGTGGCCGATGTCGGCATCCGGTTGCGCCAGCGCCGACCCCAGCTTCTTGACGATCTCGTTGATCTGCGGGCCCGCGCCCCGGGTGGCCGCGTCCAGCCCGGACAGGCCGTGCGCCAGCGCGTCCGGGGCCTGCGCCCGCTGCAACTGCGAGGAGAGATCGGCCAGCGCGGTCAGGGTCTCCGTAATGCTCTTGGGCGTCAGGGATTTCGTGATGCACTTCGAGGAATCCCAGTGCGCCAGGTTCTTGCCGCCGTTGAGCACCGCCAGATTGCGGTCGGCCACAATGGAATCCGAGACGGTGGTGGCCGCGGCGTCGGCGTACACCGGGTACTTCGCGTCGACGGAGAACGTCACCTTCACCTTGGTGCCGTCGGAGTCGACGGAATCGACCGTGCCGACCGGGATTCCGCGCATGGTCACCTTGTTGCCCGCGTACAGGCCGACCGCGTCGGGCATGACGGCGCAGTAGGCCACCGTCTTCTTCATCGGGTCGAACCAGACGAAGTAGCCGACCACGGCCAGCATCACCACGACCATCGCGCCCGCGACCGACATGAACGCCTGCGAGCCGAGCATCCGCTTGAACATCAGCAGTCCTTCCCGGGCACCGGAACGCACACCTGCGGCTGCGCGGGGAGAGTCACCGTCTGCCGCGAGTGGTCGACGGTGATGCCGCCGTCCGGAATCACCAACTCCGACAGCTTCTTCTGCAAGTCCTGCGCGGCGTTCAGCGTCGGCTCGAACTTCCCGCCGAGCTGCTCTAGCCGGGTGATGGCATCGGTCAACTGCGGCTTCAGATCCGACCAGGTCGGCTGCAATCCGCCGAGGCGGCCGAGCACGTCACTGAGCAGGCGGATCGCCTCCGCCATCTCCGCATGCTTGTCGTCGAGCACGGTGACCAGCAGGTTGGCATTGTCCATCAGCCGGCCCAGGTCCTTCTTCGCGCCGTCGTACATGCGCACGTACTCGTCGGCCACCGACACCGCGTTCGACACCTGACCGCGCTGCTTCTCCAGCGCGTCCACGTAGGCGCCGACCGTGCGCAGCGTGGTGCGCAGGGTGTCGGGCGCACCGTCGATCGAATTGCCCAGTGCCGCCAGGTTCTGGTTCAGCGTGGAGCCGTCGATCTTGGCCAGCGGGGTGGCCGCGTCCTGGAAGGTTTCGATCAGGCTGTACGGCAGGCGTACCCGGTCCGCGGGGATCGCCGCCGAACCCAGCGGCTTGCTGCCCGCAGGGAACACCGCCACGTAGTGGCCACCGACGATGGTGAGCATGCGGATGTCGAGGGAAGTCTGATCCCCCAGGAACACATCGGATTTCACCGTGAAGCGCATGACGACCTTGTCCGGCTTCAGTTCCAGGGACTTGACCTCGCCGACCGAGATCCCGGCCACGCGCACGTCGTCGCCCGCCTTCACCGACTGCGCCTCGGACAGTTCCGCGGTGTAGGTGTGCTTGCCGAACGGGATCACGTACAAAGCGCCGGCGGCGGTCAGGCCGAGCACGACCACGATCGCGCCGATGACGCCCTGCCGCAGATGCCGCTTCTGCTTGGTCGCGTCGTCCACGACGCGGTCGTCACGCTTCAGGCGGAGTCCCTGAAGAGCACGGGGCAGACTCATCCGTTGCATATCGCCACCTGCTGTCCCGAAACGAGCACCTTGACCACCGGCGGCAGTTCCGCGGTTCCCTTGCTGCACACCGGCTTCCAGCCACCGGGGCTGGTCGGCAGGGCAGCGTCGGCGGCGCTCAGCACGGCGGGCAGGCGCCCGAGGACCGCCACCGCCTCCTCGGCGTCGGGGAAGATCTGCCGGATCAGCGCGTCCACATCGGAGCCGCTGTCGATCCCCAGGGTGCGGAGCAGATTGTCGATCGGCCGCAGCACCGACGGCGCGGTCACCGCGAATTGCGCCAAGCCGCCGATGTTCTGCCGCAACGCCTCGAAGATGTCGGAGAGCTGCTTCAGCAGCGGCACCAGGTAGTGCACGCGCCCGCCGAGCCGATCCGACAGGTCCGACATATTGCGGATCAGCGTCGAGATCACCTGCTGCCGGTTGTCCACGTACGACGCCAGTTTCCCGATCGCGTCCATGGCCGGGCCCAGCCCGCTGCCGTCGCCCTCGATCAACGCCACCATGCTCGCGCTGAACTGGTTGATCGCCTCCGGAGAGATGGTCTGCAACACCGGCTTCAGGCCGTTGAACAGCTGCGTCACATCGAACGACGGCACCGTGTGGTCCTCGCCGATGCGCGCGCCCGCGGCGATGCGATTGCCCGGCTGCGGCTGCTGCTGCAGGTCGATGTACCGCTGCCCGGTCAGATTCTGGTAGCGGATGGCCAGTTTCGAGTTGTCGTAAACCGGCGAATCGGTCTTGACCGACACCTGCACCCGCGCCTTCGAGCCCTCCAGGCCGATCTGCTTCACCTTGCCGACCTGCACACCGAACATGCGCACGTCATCGCCGACCTTGAGGCCGTTGGCGTCGGTGAAGATGGCGTCGTGGGTCTCGGTCTTCCCGGACACCGGCCGCTGAATCGCGGTGAGCACCAACAGGAGCACCACACCGATCACGCCCGCGAACAGGGCCAGCCGCCAGCCCGCCTGCTTCACGTTCATCGCGCACCTCCCAGCAGCGGCACCGCGATACCGGGCAGGCCCTTCAACTCGACCTGCACGTTCAGCACCGGTCCCTGCCCGTTGTCGGGCATGGCGGCGCGCAGACGCTCCAGCAGCAGGCGCAATTCGGCCGAGGACTGCTGCGGCTGCGGCACCATCCGCGCGAGCGCGGTCAGCACCGGCACCAGCATGTCGGTGCTGCCGGAGAGTTGAGTTCCGGCCTGCGAGAACGTGGCCGCCAGCGCGGGCAGCAGCTGACCGGTGACGGTCGCGACGCCCTTGTCATAGGTGGCGCGATCGCTCTGCAGACGCTGCATGCTGCGGATCAGATCCACCACCTGCACCGTCGCACCCGCGAACTGCCCGCCGCCGTCGAAGGCCGGGCCGAGCTCGCCGAACAGCTGCGACATCGGCATCTTCTGGTTGTCGGTGATGGTGCGCTGCGCGGTGATCAGCGCCTGCGCCAGCGGCGTGAACGCCTGGGTGTCGGCCGCGGCCTGCGCGATGACCGAGGCCATCTGCGGCGTCAGCACGGAATCGCCCACCTGCGCGGCGCTGCGCAGGATGGAGCCCATGGTGGCGTCGTAGACCTCGCTCGCGCGGCGACCGGTGAAATCCAGCACGGTGCCCGACCGCAGCGGGGAACCGCCCGCGCCCCGGCGCAATTCGATCTCGCTGATGCCGAACAGGTTGGCGGGCGCGTAATCCACCCGCAGGCTGTCGTCGAGGCCGAACAGCTTCGCATCGTCCAGGCGCAGCGAGATCTGCTGGGTACCGTGCTTGTCCGGCGCGATCTCGGTGACCTTGCCGACCACCACGCCATTGGCGCGCACATCCGTGCCGACGAGTACGCCGTCACCGATCTGCTCGGTGCGCAACGAGATCGGCATTCCCGGCTCGTCCTGCTGTGACCGGTACAGCGCCCATCCGGCGACCACCGTCACCACCAGCGCCAGCGCCACCGTGCCGACCGTCATCGCGCGCTTGCGATCGACGGCCACACCCGGCATTCCGTAATTCGGCATCCCCTACCCCGTGAACGTAATCGCCGAGTTGAAGCCCCACAGGGCCAGCGACATGACCATGTCCATGGCCACGATGGCCACCGACGACGCGCGGACCGCCTTACCCGAGGCGATGCCCACGCCCTCCGGACCACCGGTCGCGAAGAAGCCGAAGTAGCAGTGGATCAGGATCACCACCACCGCGAACACGGCCACCTTCACCACCGCCGCGATCACGTCGAAGCCGGAGACGAATTGGAAGAAATAGTGGTCGTACACACCGGCCGAGGCCCCGTGCACCAAGGTGATCAATCCCCGGCAGGCGGCATACGACAGGATCAGCGCGATCAGGAAGGTCGGCACGATGGCGACCGCGCCCGCCAGCACGCGGGTGGTCACCACGAAGGGAACCGAACGCAGACCGAGGGATTCGATGGCGTCGATCTCCTCGGAGATGCGCATGGAACCGATCTCCGCGGTCATGCGGCAGCCGGCCTGCGCCGCGAAACCGATGGCCGCCACGATCGGGGCCAGCTCACGCGTGGTGGCGTACGCCGACACCAGACCCGACACCGGGCCCATGCCCAGCATGTCCAGCGTGGTGAAGGACTCCACCGCCACCGACGCGCCCATGACCAGACCGAGCACGATCATCATCGGTACGGTCCCACCGCCGACGATGACCGAGCCGCGGCCCCAGGTCATGTCGCTGATGGCGCGCATGGTCTCCGCGCGATACCGCTTCAGCGTCAACGGAATCGACGACAGCACCTGCCAGACGAAGGCCAGCGTGAAACCCAGGTTCTCCACCCGGCGCAGGATCAGTCCACGCTTGCGATAAGCGCGTGCGGCCCAGCCCAAACCCTTGGGCACGTAGGTAGCCGACATCAGGCCAGCCTGGTGGGCAGGAACAGATCGGTGATCTGCGTGGCGACCAGATTGACCGTCACGATCGACACCACCGACAGGACCACCGCGGCGTTCACGGCGTCGGCGACACCCCGCGGGCCGCCCTTCGCCTCGAGCCCGCGCTGGCAGGCGATGATCACCACGAGGAAACCGAAGACGACGGCCTTCAACAGCGACACCCACACATCGGCGGTGGTGGTGAAGGAGCCGAAGGTGGACCAGTACGAGCCGGGCGTGACGCCCTGTCCGCCGATGGCGACGCCGTACCCGGCGAGCACGCCGACGAAGATGATGAGCACGTTGAGCAGCGGCGCCACGAAGACCATCGCCACCAGCCGCGGGATCACCAGGCGGTGAATCGGGCTGATGCCCATGGTGTTCAGCGCGTCGATCTCCTCGCGGATGGTGCGCGCGCCCAGATCCGCGGCCAGCGCCGCCGCGCCCGCGCCGCCCAGCAGGAAGCCGGTGGCCAGCGGTGCGCCCTGTTTGATGACGCCGAGGCCGCCGGTCGCGCCGAGCAGCGAATCCGCGCCCAGCGTGTGGATCAGATTGCCCACCTGGACCGAGACGATGACACCGAACGGAATCGCGATGAGGATGGCCGGGATCGCGGTGACCGTGATCAGCCGCCACGCCTGCAGGATCGCCTCTTTCCACTGGAACTGGCGACGCGCGATATCGGTGAAGGTCCCGGCCACGGCCTCCTCGGCGATGCCGACCGCGCGGCCGAAGGTGCGCAGCGACGCCACCGAGGTGCTGGAGAAGTTGTCCCGAACGATGCGCACGGCGGACCGGCTCTGGACGGCCCGGGTCATCGGGGGACTACTTCTTCGAGACGCCGGAACCGACGCGGGGTGACGAGCTTCAAATTTCTTCTCCGTGATCGGCAACACTGCCTGCCATCAAAGCTAATGGTTACCCGGAGTTACAACAAATCGGACCGGAGTGTGACCGGAGCCTCTAAGTTACCGATGAGTACCCGGTTCGTCGGTCCCGGTCAGCGGGACGAAGACCCATGTGACCTGGGATTCTAGAACGTGTTATCAGAGCGGAACAGCTATAACCATGATCCGCGGCACCCTCCGAGCAGACCCCCCGAAAGGGGGGTTCGAGGCCCTCAGCCATACCCGAAGCCGTATCGAGTGATCTCTCAGCAACCCATGCTTCCCCGGCGAACCCGCGCGTAACCCGGACACTGCGTGTTCACTGTCGCGTGTGGACACTGTGCCTGTCGAAAACGTGGTGTCGGCGGTCCTGCGCACGATCGAGGCCGGCGACTGGGCGGAATTCGCGAAACTGGTGCACCCCTACGTGCACTGGACCGAGGACGGCGTCACCACCCGCGGGCGCACCCGGGTGATGGCGCTGCTGTCGCGGCACCACGCCACAGCACCGGCGACGGCCTTCGAGCTACGCGACGGCCAGATCTACCGCTGGACCTCGTGACCGCGCCTACGGGCTGACCGCGAGAAAGACGAAGGCGGAGAACAACACCAGGTGCACACAGCCCTGGAGCAGGGTCGCGCGACCGGGCACCACGGTCAGCGCGCCGACCACTACCGTCAGGGCCAGCAGCACCATCTGGGTCGCGCCCAGGCCGAGCATGAGCGGGCCCGAGATCCAGATCGAGGCCAGTGCGATGGCGGGGATGGTCAGGCCGATACTGGCCATGGCCGAACCCAGCGCCAGGTTCAGCGAGATCTGCACCCGGTCCCGGCGCGCGGTCCGCACGGCCGCGATGGTCTCGGGCAGCAGGACCAGCATCGCGATCACCACACCGACCGCGGACGGCGGCAGCCCGACAGCCGCGATCCCGTGTTCGATATTGGGCGACTCCACCTTCGCCAAACCGACCACTCCGATCAGGGCAACCAGCAGCAAACCCAGGCTGCGCAGCGACTCCCGCCGGGTCGGCGGCTCCTCGTGCTCGTTCTCGGCCGCCGCGGACGAACCCTCGACGGGCAGGAAGTCGTCCGGATGCCGGACCGTCTGCACCATCACGAAGACCCCGTACAGCACCAGCGAGGCCGCCGCGGCGAAGATCAACTGCGAGGCCGAGAAGACCGGACCCGGCTCACTGGTGGTGAAGGTCGGCAGTACCAGACTCAGCGTGGCCAGCGTCGCGACCGTGGCCAGCGCCCCGCCCGTGCCCTCGGCATTGAAGACGGCCACCCGCCGCCGCAACGCTCCCACCAGCAGGGACAGCCCGAAAATCCCATTGCACGTGATCATCACGGCGGCGAAGACGGTGTCGCGGGCCAGCGAGGCGGCCTTCTCACCGCTGGACACCATGAGCGTGACGATCAGGCCGACCTCGATGATGGTCACCGCCACCGCCAGGATCAGCGACCCGAACGGCTCCCCCACCCGGTGCGCCACCGTCTCCGCGTGATGGACCGACGACAGCACCGCGCCGATCAGCCAGACCCCGACCAGCACCGCCACCGTCGAGTTCAGCTCCCGGCCCCACGTCACCGTCAACACCAGCGCCGCCGCCAACGGGAGGATGACCGCCCAATACCGCTTGCAGAAACCCGCCATGGCCCCCATAGTTCCAGCAAATCATCCGCTTCCCCTGGAAGTGGGAGCCATGCCTCGCCCGATCACGCTCCCGCATGAGTCGTGAACGGTGAATTACGCTGATCAGGTGGATGACATCGGAGCCGGAACCACCGACACAACGGCGCCGCACCCGCATGAGCCGCACGACACCAGCCTCTCGGCCAAACTGAACTGGCTGCGCGCGGGCGTGCTCGGCGCCAATGACGGCATCGTCTCCACCGCCGGTCTGGTGGTCGGCGTCGCGGCCGCCTCCACCGACTCCGACGCCATACTCACCGCGGGCGTCGCCGGACTCGCCGCGGGCGCGATCTCCATGGCGGTCGGCGAGTACGTCTCGGTCAGCACCCAGCGCGACACCGAACGCGCCCTGCTGTCCAAGGAGAAGCGCGAACTGGCCGAGGAACCCGAATACGAACTGACCGAACTCACCGGCATCTACCGGGCCAAGGGCCTGAGCGCCGAGACCGCGCGCCAGGTCGCCGAGGAGCTCACCGCACACGACGCCTTCGCCGCCCACGCCGAGGCCGAATTGGGTTTGAACCCACACGAACTCACCAACCCGTGGCATGCCGCACTGTCCTCGGCCGTCTCCTTCACCATCGGCGCGCTGCTGCCGCTGATCGCCATCCTGGTGCCGCCGGTCCAGTGGCGCATCCCCGTCTGTTTCGCCGCGGTGCTGGTGGCGCTGGCCCTGACCGGATCGGTCAGCGCCCGGATGGGCGGCGCCAACCCGCGCCGCGCGGTGCTGCGCGTGGTACTCGGCGGCGCGATCGCCATGGCCGTCACCTACGGAATCGGCCAGCTCGCGGGCGTCGCCGGAATCTAGTGGGCCGGCTGAGGATCCGGGTCACTCGGCGGGCGGCGGCGCAGGCAGCTCCACCGGACCGGCCTCACCGACGATGACCACCGGCACGTCCACCGGCCGCGGCGGCCCGGGCGGTAGCGGAGCCGGCCGCACCGCCGCCGGGGCCGGAAGCGGCGCGGGCGCCACCGGATTCGGCGCCGCGGGATTCACGCCGGGCGCGAAGGGGACCTGGCCCGCCGGAGCGATATTCGGCGGATGCTGTGCCGGAGCGTGCGGATCGTGGCGCAGCCGCGGCACATTCACGACCGAGGTGTCGGCGACCGGACTCTCCGCCGAGTACGTGATCAGCACGCCCACCCCGACAGCGGCCGCCATCAGCACGGCGGCGAGCAGGACCTGCCCCAGGCGGCGCGGATCGAGATCGCCGGTGTCGCGCTGGATTTCGTCGGCGGTTCCGAGCATGGCTGTCCTCCTTCGGATTCCGCGTCGCGCGGCTAGGGCGCGGGCGGCGGCGGGGGCGGGGGCACCAGGAACGGCAGGATCGGGGCGAGGATGTCGGGCAGCGCAGGTGGCGGAGGCGGCGGTGCGGGCGCGGGTTCCGGCGCGGGCGCCGGCAGCGGGGCCGGCGCCGGCTGGGGCGCGACCTCGACCGGGGGCTGCGGGGGCGGGACATAATGCTCGGTTTGCGGTGCGGGAGCGGGATTCTGCGCCACCGGGGCGGGCGGAGGCGGAGGCGGTGCGGCGGGACCGGGAGCCGGGGCGGGGCCGTGCGGCGGGGCCGAAGCGGGAGCCGGGACGGGCGAGGTGGTGGCGACGACCGGCTGCTGCGAGGTACTGGGCGCCGGACCGGCCGGGGCGTCGGGCCCGCCGCGACTGTTCAAGCCCTCCCACAGGGTGCCGCCGATCAGCGCGACCACCATGCTCACCGACAGCATCACGAGCCAGCCCAGCATCTTCGGCGACATCGCCCCCGGTGCGCTCAGACCTGGGGTGCCTTCGGCGGACGCTTCGTCCGCCGCCTCGGGTCTCTCATGCACCGCACCCACCGTCACCCGGGAACTCCTTCGGTCGAAGCGATAGCCGCAGATCCGAAAAGCCACTCCTTCAGGCACGCTACACAGATTTGCGGAATTGCAGAACCTTCCACACGATAAGGAAATCGTTCCAGGTGGGTCTCTTTTCCAACTGATTGCCAATAGATAGCGGTCACTCCATGGAGATCACCACCTTGCCGAACGGGTCACCTTCCATGAAGTACCGGTACGCCTCGACCGACTCCTCGAACGGGTACACCCGGTCGATGACCGGCCGGACCTGGTGCTCGGCCAGCGCGGCGTTCATCGCCTCGAAATCCGCCCGGCTACCCACCGCGATGCGGCGAATCGACACGAACTTGCCCCCGAACAGGCTGGGCGGCTGCGGCCGGCCCGGCACCGGCGGAAACGCTCCGATCAACGTCACCTGTGCGTTGTACGCCGCGGAGGCAACGGATTTCGGCAGTGTAGGCATGCCGACGGCCTCCACCGCGTGCTGGACGCCCTCGCCGCCGGTGAGCTCGAGCACCGACCGCTCCCAGTCCGGCACCTGGACTCGATCGATCACCTCGTCGGCGCCCAGTTTCCGCAACCGCTCCGCCTTCTCGGCCGAGGATGTGATCGAAATGACCTGCGCCCCCAGCATTTTGGCGTGCTGAACCGCCGCCAGCGCCACCGAGCCGGTGCCGGTGGTCAACACGGTCTCCCCCGGCCCCGCCGGGACCGGCTTGGTCAGCGCGGCCCAGGCCACCAGCCCCGCGCAGGTCAGCGACGCCGCCTCGGCATCGGTGAGATGCGCGGGCACATGGACCACCGAATCCTCCTCCAGCAGTATGTAGGTGGCGAGCCACCCGTCGTGATTCGCGCCGTACTGCTGGGCGGACGCCGCCTGCAGCTGCGGGCCGTCGATCCAGGAGACGAAGTAGGTGCCGGCCACCCGGTCGCCGATCGCGGCGCGGGTCACCCGATCGCCCCGCGCGATCACCTCGCCGACACCGTCGACCAGCGGCACGACGCCGGGACGGGCGGGCAGCACATAGCTGCCCTCCAGCAGCATGATGTCGCGCCGGTTGAGCGCGGTGGCGCGCACCCGCACCACGACCTGGCGCGGGCCCGGCACCGGAATCTCCTGCGCCCGGGCGGTCAGCCCGGCAAGGCCGCGCCGCGATTCCAGTTGGTAGGCAATGCCATTCATGGTCTTCTCCGTGGGGATCGAGTCCGGTTGTCGAGAAGCGAGTCTGTGCGGTCCGGCGAATCCGTGCGATTCCCTCCAGGGAATGATCGGATGGCCGCCCACGTCATTCCCTGGAGGGAATCGCGCGTCCGCATCCCAGTCCGCACAGTGGAGGTATGACGACCATGGCCGTGGCGACGACGACACCCTTCGCCCAGGAACTGCGCGGCTGGCGCACCCGGCGACGGCTCAGCCAGCTCGATCTCGCCATCGCGGCCGAGACCAGCCAGCGGTATCTGAGCTTCCTGGAACAGGGCCGCTCCCATCCCGGGCGGACCATGGTGGTGCGGCTGGCCGAGGTGCTCGGGCTGTCCCTGCGCGAACGCAACGCGATGCTGCTGGCGGCCGGGTACGCCCCGGTGTTTCCCGAATCCTCCCTGGACGCACCGGAACTCGGCGCGGTCCGGCACGCGCTCGACACCATCCTGCAGGGACACCTGCCGTATCCGGCGGTGGTGACCCGCCCCTTCGGGGTGCTGGTGGCGGCGAATCCCGCGTTCGAGCTGCTGACCGAGGGCTGCGCGCCGGAACTGCTGGATTCGCCGGTCAATGTGCTGCGCCTGGCCCTGCATCCGGACGGCCTGGCACGGCGGGTGGTGAACCTGCCGGAGTGGGGCCGCCACATCACCGACAGCCTGCGCAATCGGGCGGGCCGCAGCCCCGATCCCGCGCTGGACGCGCTCATCGCGGAGCTCGAGGGCTACCTGCCGCCGGTGGATCCCGGGCCCGGGCACCTGGGTTTCGCGGTGCCGCTGCGACTCCGCTTCGAGGCCGGTGAGCTGCGGCTCATCACCACCCTCACCTCGTTCGCGACGGCCACCGACATCACCCTGTCGGAGCTGCACCTGGAGGCGTTCCTGCCCGCCGACCAGGCCACCTCCGACCTCCTGCGGGCGCGCTTCGCCGGGGAGTAAGTGCTTGCGACCCCATTACTCGTAGACGTATATTCGTAGACGAGTAAGGAGGTGCCCCATGGCCCGCAGGCGCAAGGTCGCCAATCTGATGGGTCTGGCGGTGCTGTCCGCCGTCGTGCTCCAGCCCATGCACCGGTACGAGATCGCCGCGAGGTTGCGGGCCTGGGGCAAGGACAACGACATGGGCATCAAATGGGGCTCGCTCTATACCGTCGTGGACAACCTCACCAAGCACGGCTTCCTGGAGATCACCGGCAGCGAACGCGACGGCGCGCGCCCCGAACGCACCATCTACCGCATCACCGACGCGGGCCGCGCCGAACTGGTGGACTGGACCCGCGAACTCATCGCCGACCCCGAACCCGAGAAACGCCGCTTCATGGCCGGGCTCTCCGTGCTCTCGGTGCTGCCCCCGGACGAGGTCGTCGACCTGCTCACCCGGCGAATCACCAAGCTGGACACCATCATCGCCGAAACCCGCGCCCAACTGGCCGCTCTGGACGGCTCGGTGCCCCGCCTGTTCCTGATCGAAGAGGACTACCAGCTGACCATGCTGGCGGCCGAGGCCGACTGGGCCCGCGGCCTGCGCGACGCGCTCGCCGACGGCAGCTTCCCGGACACCGAGGGCTGGCGGGCCTGGCATCGCGACGGCGTTCTACCCCCCGACCTGGCAGAGCCGGCTGCGGAAGGGGGCGCGAACACACCGCACACTCAGCACGACTCATGAACGGAACCGGGCCCCGGCGAGGGTGCTGCAACACCGCCACCGAAGCCCGGAACACACCGTCTCGAACCGCGTCCGTGCAGGCGAACCCGGCACCGAGTTTGGCAACTACAGGATAACTGGGTTCTCCACGCGCGGGACGGTTCGAGGTCTTCGGCAAGTCTTCGAACACTTCTCGGGAGAGACCCATGTCCACAACCACTCGTTCCGCGATCATCATCGGCGGCGGCATCTCCGGCCCCGTCACCGCCACCGCCCTGCACCGGGCCGGTATCGACGCCACCGTCTTCGAGGCGTATCCGGGCCCCGCCTACGGGATCGGCGCCAACCTCGCCCTCGCACCCAATGGCGTCGCCGCCCTCGACCTGGTCGGGGCCGGAGATCCGGTGCGCGCCAAGGCCGCACCCCTCAGCCGCTCCACGATGTCGGTCAACAGCAAGCAGTTCCCACTGCCCGGGCTGGTCGACATCGAGCCGCTGCGCGTGATCGACCGCTCCGACCTGCACGAGATCCTGCACGACACCGCCGTCGCGGCCGGGGTGCGCTTCGAATACGACAAGCGGCTGGTCGAGGTGGAGGAGCACGCGGGCGGCGTCACCGCCATCTTCGCCGACGGCAGCAGCGCCACCGCGGACGTGCTGATCGGCGCGGACGGCATCCGCTCCACCGTGCGCACCCTGGTCGACCCGAACGCGCCCGGACCCACCTACCTGCGGATGCTCGGCTTCGGCGCGTACACCGACGCACCCCTCGACCTGGAGCCGGAGACCATGACCTTCGCCTTCGGCAAGCGGGCCTACTACCTGTACTGGGCCATGCCCGACGGCCGGGTCGCGTGGGGCGCGAATCTTCCCACCGAGCAGTACTACTCGCTCACCGAGGCCCGCGCCGTCTCCACCGAACAGTGGCTGCGGACCCTGCGCGAGACCTACGCCGACGACCTGCCCGGCCGGCAGCTGGCCGAGGCCACCACCACCGCACAGCTGCAGGTGATCGGCGCGCTGCACGTGATGCCGCGGGTGCCGCACTGGCACCGGGGACGCATGGCGCTCACCGGCGACGCCATCCACGCGCCCAGCAACACCTCCGGGCAGGGGGCGTCGCTGGCCATCGAGAGCGGCATCGAGCTGGCCCGCTGCCTGCGCGACATCGACGACCCGGCAATGGCTTTCGCCACCTACGAGGCGCTGCGGCGGCCGCGGGTGGAGGCGGTCGCGGCGCGGGTGGCGCGAATGAACCAGACCAAGGCGGCCGGGCCGGTCGCCCGGATGGCCATGCAGTTGATGATGCCGATCATGTTCAAGCGGATGAATCCGGAGAAGATGCTCGGCGGCGAGCAGCGGTTCCGGATCGATTGGGACGCCACCGTGCGGCCCGCCGCCGTCCACGCCTGATCGGACGTGGCCGACACCTGTCAGGGCTCAGTGGCCGACCGGCAGTACGTCGGGCCGGTCGGCCTCGTCCAGCAGTTTGGTGGCGATATTGTCGATCGCCTGATCCAGCAGCGCCCGATCCGCCGGATCCGTGGAATCCCAACCGGTGAGCTGACTTTCGAGCCAGCGCTTCCACGCACCCCGGACCCGATCGACCTCCTGGTCCCCCTTGGCGGTGAGGGCGAGTTCGCCGCCGTCGCGGCGCAACAACCCCTCCCGCTCCGCCTTGACGTACACCGGATCGATCAATTCCGCCGGAATCCAATGGGTTCGGGCGATGTCCGCGAGGGTGGCGGTGCCGCGCAACCGGGTGTACATCCGCACCTGCCCCAACGCCCACGCCTCGTCACGGCCGAGCGAACTGCCCGCCGCCGCAAGGATTCCCGGATCCGGCACCGTAGTGTCGCGCAGTCTGCGCAACACTCCCGCCACACAACGCTCGAGCTGCACCAGCCGGTCGCCCGAGTCCGGCATGGAGAACTGCTCCCCCACGTCGGTGGCCTCCGCGCGAGCGCTGTCACGCAGCGTGACCTGCTTCAGGAACCACGCCACGACGAAGCCGAGCACCGCCACCGGCACCACCCAGCGGAAGACGAAGTCGATGGAGTCGGCGTAGGCGTGGATGATCGGCGCGGCCTGCTGCGGCGGCAGCTCCCGCAACAGCGCCGGACTCTGCGCGACCTGCGGCGACACCCGCGATTCGATCAGCGCCGCTTCCAGATTCGGCCGCAGCTGATTCGAGTACAGCGTGCCGAACACGGTGGTCCCGAACGCGCTGCCGATGGTCCGGAAGAAGGTGACCCCGGAGGTGGCGGTCCCCAGATCCGAGTACGGGACGCTGTTCTGCACGGCGATGGTCAGCACCTGCATGGCCAGACCGACGCCCAGGCCCAGGATCAGCATGTACAACGACATCAACCAGGTGCTGGTGCCCGGCCCCATGGTCGACATGAGGAACAGGCCCACCGCCATCACCGCGCACCCGATGATCGGAAACGCCTTGTAGTGGCCCGTCTTCCCGACGATATTGCCGGACAGGATGGAGGTGAAGAACAACCCGACCACCAGCGGCAGGGTGCGCAGCCCGGACGCGGTGGCCGAAACACCTTCCACGTACTGCAGATACGCGGGCAGATAGGTCATGGCCCCGAGCAGCGCGAAGCCGACGATGAAGCTCAGGATCGAGCACACGGTGAACACATTGCTGCGGAACAGGTGCATGGGCAGCATGGGTTCGCGGGCCCGGAACTCCGCGGCCACGAAGGTGGCCAGCAGCGCCGCGGCCGCCGCGAACAGGCCGATGATGGTGGGCGAGGTCCACGCGTATTCCTGTCCGCCCCACTCCAATCCGAGGATCAGGCAGGTGACGCCGACCGCGACCAGCGCGATGCCCAGGTAGTCCACGATCGGTTTCACCACGGCCCGGGTCATGGGGATGGTGCGGGCCGCGGCCGCGATCATGACGACGGCGAGCGGGACGTTCACGTAGAAGCACCACCGCCAGCTCAGGTGGTCGGTGAACAGTCCGCCCAGGGTGGGTCCGAGGACGGTGGTGATCCCGAAGACCGCGCCGAGCGCGCCCTGGTACTTGCCGCGTTCGCGCAGCGGGATGACGTCGGCGATGAGGGCCATGGAGGTGACCATGAGCCCGCCCGCGCCCAGGCCCTGGATGGCGCGGGCCGCGATGAGCAGCGTCATGCCGTGCGCGAGCCCGGCGATCATCGAGCCGATGATGAACACGGCCCCGCTGATCTGGAAGACCAGTTTGCGACCGAACAGGTCGCCGAACTTGCCGGAGAGGGCGGTGGCGATGGCCTCGGCCACCAGGTAGGAGGTGACCACCCAGGCCATGTGCCCGGCCCCGCCGAGATCCGCCACGATGGTGGGCAGCGCGGTGGAGACGATGGTGGAGTCCAGCGCGGCCATGAGCATGCCGAGCGCGACGGTTCCGAAGACGACGTTCCTTCGGCCCCGGCTCATCGGCGGCGGTGGGACGGGCTTGGCGGCGGTGACGCTGGCACCGGTCATCGGCCCAGTATGTGGCGCTCACCAGCGAGGATGCGGCAACGACACGGCAAACCAGGCATTGCGGGAGACAATGGGCGAGTCGGCCTACCGCTGGAACTTACTCTGCAGTAAGGTCGGGTCATCCGAGTGCGGAGCCGCACTGCGAACGCCGAACCTGCGAGGTCAACAGCCATGGCATGGAAGCCCAGCGATATTCCCGACCAGTCCGGGCGCACGGTCGTCATCACCGGAGCCAATGGCGGACTCGGCGAGCAGACCACCAAGGTACTCGCGGGCAAGGGCGCGACCGTGATCATGGCCTGCCGCAACGCCGCCAAGGCCCAGGAGGTCGCCGACCGCATCGACGGCGACGTGCGCGTGGCGAGCCTGGACCTGGCCAGCCTGGACTCGGTCCGGCAGTTCGCCGAGAGCACCGGCGAATTCGACGTCCTGATCAATAACGCGGGCCTGATGAACATCCCGTTCTCGCGGACGAAGGACGGCTTCGAGACCCAGTGGGGCGTCAACCATCTCGGCCACTTCGCGCTGACCGGCCTGCTGCTGGACAAGATCGGCGACCGGGTGGTCACGCTGGCCTCGATCGCCCACAAGCAGACCCCCAAGCTGTGGATCGACGACCTCAACTACGAGCACCGCCGCTACCAGCGCAACCTCGCCTACGCGCAGGCCAAGCTGTCCAACCTGATGTTCGCGCGGGAACTGCAGAACCGGCTCGCCGCGGCGGGCTCGGCCAAGCGCTCCTACGCCGTGCACCCCGGCGTCTCGGCCACCGACCTGTTCGCCCGGACCGAAACCCCCCTGGACAAGATCTCCAAGCCGTTCATCCGGATCATCGGCCAGTCGCCGTTCCACGCGGCCTACTCGTCGCTGTTCGCGGCGACCGAGACCGACGCCGACCCGAACACCTACTGGGGTCCGACCCGCTTCTTCGGCAGCCAGGGCCCGGTCGAGGCCTCGCCGTCCAGCAAGATCTCCCGGGATCCGGAACTGCTGCGCGGGCTCTGGGCGGAATCCGAGCGTTTGACCGGGGTCACATTCAAGTTCTGATCGGCAACCTGCCTACTACGGGACCCGTAGTAGGCAGGTACCGTGGAGTGCGTGTCCGCTCCCCAACGCCGCCCGGCCCTGATCGTGTTCGTGGTCGTGGCGTTCACGGCGTGCCTGGGTCTGGGCTACTGGCAGTGGACCCGGTTCGAATCGGGCGGCGGCACCTATCAGAATCTCGGCTACGCGCTGCAGTGGCCGCTCTTCGCCGGATTCGTGATCTGGGCCTATGTCCGCTTCGTGCGGCTCGAGAAGGAAGCCGGGGACGACGAGACCCCGCCCGCCGAGCCCGGCACCGAAGCCACCGCCCGCCCCCGTCGCCCGAAACCGGCCGCACCGCGCGAGATTCCCGCGGGCCTGCTGCCGGAGCGCCCCCAGGCCGCCCGGGACGAGGATCCAGAGCTCGCCGAATACAACAGGTATCTGGCCGACCTGCACGCCCGCGACATGGACGACCAGGTCCGTGACGCCGGACTGCAGCACACCGAGAGGAGCGCCGGTTGAGCGCCAGCGACAATTCCGCGCCGTCCCCCGTCGCCACCGAGACCACCGCGCCGGCGCGCCCGCTCGGTTCCGCCGCACCCGAGAAGATCCGCGGCGCGCTCACCCGCTACCGCGTGCTCGCCTACATCACCGGCATCTGGCTGCTGGTGCTGTGCGGCGAGATGGTCTACAAGTACCTGCTCCTCGACGACAGCAGCACCGCCCCGCACTGGCTGTTCTACATCGGCCAGGTGCACGGGCTGTTCTACATGCTGTACCTGGTCTTCACCATCGACCTGGGCATCAAGGCGCGGTGGCAGCCGATGACCACCTTCCTGACCTGCCTGGCGGGCACCATCCCATTCCTGTCCTTCGTGTTCGAGCACAACCGGACCCGCGAGGTCAAAGCGGCCTTCGGCCTCTGAGAGCCGGCGTACCGACGTACGAAAGGGGTTCGAGGACCAGGTCCTCGAACCCCTTTCTCGTCTGCCGTGATGCTGTGTTCTCGTCTGCCGTGATTCAGTGACCGGCGAGGGCGGCCAGTGCGGGCAGCAGCTGTCGCAGGGCGCGGCCGCGGTGCGAGGCGGCGTCCTTCTCGGCCGGGGTGAGCTGGGCGGAGGAGAGCTCGCCGCCGTCCGGGAAGAACAACGGGTCGTAGCCGAAACCGCCGTCGCCCACCGGCTTCCGGCCGATGACGCCCGGCCATTCGCCGCGCACGACTTCCTCGACACCGGCGCCGACCAGGGCGCAGGCCGAGACGAAGCGGGCCCCGCGACGCTCGTCGGGGACGTCGCCGAGCTGGGCCAGCAGCAGGGTGTTGTTGGCCTCGTCCTTGCCGTGGGTGCCCGACCAGCGGGCCGAGAGCACCCCGGGCATGCCGTTGAGGGCATCCACCTCGAGACCGGAATCGTCCGCGACACAGGGCATTCCGGTGGCGGCGAAACCGTCGCGGGCCTTGAGCAGGGCATTGCCCTCGAAGGTGGGTTCGGTTTCGGGGGCCTCGTCGTAGGGCTCGACGTCGTTCAGGCCGACGAGCTCGATGCCCGCGATACCGGCCTCGTCGAGGATGCGGCGCAGTTCGGTGAGCTTCTTGGCATTGCGGCTGGCGACCAGGACGCGGGTCATCGCTTCTTGGACTCCCCGGGCTCGGGCAGCACGCCCGGGTACGGCAGCGCGAGGGCTTCCTTCTGCACCACGAACAGCTGCTCGCAGCCCGCCAGCGCGGAATCGAGCAGCTTGTCCAGGGTGGAGCGCGGGAAGGTGGCGCCCTCGCCGGTGCCCTGGATCTCGACCAGGGTGCCGGTATCGGTGGCGACCACGTTCATGTCGACCTCGGCGCGCGAGTCCTCCTCGTAGGGCAGGTCCAGGCGCACCCGGCCGTCCACGACGCCGACGCTCACCGCGGCGATGGCGCAGGAGATCGGTTGCGGGTCGGCCAGTTTCCCGGCCGCGCCCAGGTAGGTGATGGCGTCGGAGAGCGCCACGTACGCGCCGGTGATGGCGGCGGTGCGAGTGCCGCCGTCGGCCTGCAGCACATCGCAGTCCAGGGCGATGGTGTTCTCGCCGATGGCGGCCAGGTCGATGCAGGCGCGCAGCGAACGGCCGATCAGCCGGGAGATCTCCTGGGTGCGGCCACCGACCTTGCCCTTCACCGACTCTCGGCCCGAGCGGGTGTGGGTGGCGGCGGGCAGCATGGCGTATTCGGCCGTCAGCCAGCCCAATCCGGAATCACGCCGCCACGGGGGGACGCCGTCGGTCACGCTGGCGGTGCACATCACCCGCGTCTGCCCGAACTCCACCAGCACCGACCCGGCCGGGTGCGAAGTGAAACCCCGAGTGATCTTTACGTCGCGGAGTTGGTCATCCGCCCTGCCATCGGCTCGTTTCGACACGACGCACAGCGTAGCTCCGCCGCCTCCCCGCACCTGTAGCGGGCAGCCAAGAGCCGTTGCATGTCTCGCACCGCGCCGACGGTCGTGTACCGAACCGATTCTGGGCGTACCCGGGGAGTTACCCCGACCGCCAGGAAATCAGTGGTCGCGTCAGATGTCGAAAACTTCGCCCGGGGAGACGGCATGGACCGGGCCCGAGAACACGGCCTTCGCCTCGGCGATGACGTCCTCGCGGGAGGTCCACGGCGGGATGTGGGTGAGCAGCAGCTCGCCGACGCCCGCGCGGGCCGCGATCAGGCCCGCCTCGTGGCCGGAGAGGTGGATGCCCGGCGGGCGGTTGGCCGGGTCGTGGGTCCACGACGCCTCCGACAGCAGAACGTCTGCGCCGCTGGCCAACTCGAAGACCTCGTCGCACAGCGCGGTGTCGCCGGTGTAGACCAGGGTGCGGCCGGCCGCGGTGGTGATGCGCAGGCCGTAGGACTCCGGCGGGTGGAACATGCGCCGCGCCTCGACGGTGTGACCGGTGCCGAACGGGATCGGGACACTCGCCTGCCAGGGCCGCATGTCGATGACGTCGGACCAGTCGTCGGTCTCGCCGCCGATCTCCGCGGAGGCGTTGCCGATCCGCAGCGAGGTGTCGGCCGGGCCGTAGACGACGGCCTTACCGGTCGGCGGATTCGGGTGGTAGCGACGCCACACCAGCAGGCCCGGCAAATCCAGGCAGTGATCGGCGTGCAGGTGGGTGAGGAAGATGTCGACCTCGCCCGGATCCAGGTGACGCTGCAGCGCGCCGAGCACGCCGGGTCCGAAATCGATGACGGTCGGTGTCATATCCGGGCCGGTCAGCAGGTAACCCGACGCCGGGGAATCCGGGCCGGACACGCTGCCCGAGCACCCGAGGACGGTGAGGCGCATTCCCCCATGCTGCCACGCTGCATTCTCACTCAACGGAGGGATCCCCCAAATCGCCGACCGCGACCAGCGTCACCCCTACGACGCGGGACGGCCGGCGTCAGCCCCGCGACGATGACGACGTTCATGAGCAGAGAGTACCCATCCGGCAACCACTCCACCCACCGCCCCGAAAAGATGTCCTTGCCAAGAGATTTCCGGGTTGCTCGGCAGCACGCCCCACAGGATCGACCCGTAGACGGCCAGCACCCCGAATCCGACCGCGATCTGCACCACATTCCGCGAGAACCAGCCCCAGCAGATCAGATAGGTGAGCCAGCCGAACACCAGTCCCGACGCCCCCACCGACACGGTGTGCGGCATGGCCGTCAGCCACACCCCCGCACCGGCGATCACCCAGATGACGGCGGTCGCCGCCAGCCCGCGCCCGATCCCGGTCAGCAACGTGAGCAGGCCGAGCACCAGCACCGGCAGCGTGTTCGCCAGCAGGTGCCCCCAATTGGCATGCAGGACAGGCGCGAACAGGATGCCGGTCAAACCCTCGCCGGAACGCGGCCGCACCCCGTTCTGTTCGAGGCGGCCGCCGGACAGGCTGTCGACCGCTTCCACGCCGTACAGCAACGCGGTGAAGCCCAACGTCAGCGCAATGGCGCGCTGCCACAGCGATTTCAGGGCGCCCGGACCCGACGAACCGGTGTCGCCGGCCGGGACGGGCGTGCGCCCCGCCGCCGGTTCGGCCAATTCCCTGCGCAGCCGCGCGATCCGCTCCGGATCGAACGACGCGCCCATGCCGCCGCCACCGCTCATGGCAAGACCTCCTAGCCCTGCCCCGAGCGTACCGCCGGATCAGGCCCAGAGCTGGCCGTCGAGCCTCTCCTCCGCCTCCTCCAGCGTGCCGTCGTAGGCGCCGGTGGACAGGTACTTCCAGCCGCCGTCGGCGACCACGAACGCGATATCGGCACGCCGCCCGGCCTTCTCGGCCTTCTTGGCGACCCCGAGCGCGGCGTGCAGGATCGCACCCGTCGAGATGCCCGCGAAAATGCCCTCTTCCAGCACCAATTCGCGGGTGCGGCGGACCGCGTCGTAGGGGCCGACCGAGAAGCGGGAGGTCAGCACCGACTCGTCGTAGAGCTCCGGGACGAAGCCCTCGTCGAGATTGCGCAGGCCGTAGACCAGTTCGCCGTAGCGAGGCTCGGCGGCGACGATGTCGATGCCCGGCACCTTCTCGCGCAGGAAGCGCCCGGCGCCCATGAGCGTGCCGGTGGTGCCGAGACCGGCCACGAAATGCGTGATCTCGGGCAGGTCGGCCAGGATCTCCGGGCCGGTGGTCTCGTAGTGCGCGAGCGAGTTGGCCGGATTGCCGTACTGGTAGAGCATCACCCAGTCCGGATTCTCGGCCGCGATCTGCTTGGCCAGCGCCACGGCCTGATTGGAGCCGCCCGCGGCCGGGGAGTCGATGATCTCCGCGCCGAACATGGTGAGCAGCTGACGCCGCTCCACCGAGGTGTTCTCCGGCATCACGCACACCAGCCGGTACCCCTTCAGCTTGGCCGCCATGGCCAGCGAAATGCCGGTATTGCCGCTGGTCGGCTCCAGGATCGTGCAGCCGGGCGTGAGCCGCCCCTCGGCCTCGGCCGCCTCGATCATGCGCAGCGCCGGACGGTCCTTGATGGAACCGGTCGGATTGCGGTCCTCGAGCTTGGCCCACAGGCGCACATGCTCGTCACCGTCCCAGCGCGGGGACAGGTTCTTCAGACCCACCAGCGGTGTGTTGCCGAGGGTCGCGATCAGCGACTCGTAGCGGGCCACGGTCAGCGGGCCCCGCCGGCGACCGCGGGCAGGATGGTGATCGAGCCGCCCTCGGGCACCTCGGCGTCCAGGCCGCCGGTGAAACGCACGTCCTCGTCGTCGACGTAGATATTGACGTAGCGCTTGAGCTTGCCGTCCTCGAGCAGCTTCGCCGCCAGGCCCGGATAGTTGGCCTCCAGGTCCGCGATGACGGCGGCCAGGGTCGCGCCCTGCGCCTGAACTCGCTTCTCGCCCTTGGTGATCGGGCGCATGATGGTCGGGATGGACACGGTGACCGGCATCGGGGGGACTCCTCTGTTTCTGGGTGGACGCTAGGCGGGGTAGGCGGCGACGATCTCGACCGGTTCCTCGGTGACGACACCGTCGAGGATCCGGTAGCTGCGCAACTCGTGCTCGTGCGGATCCCGGGTGGAGACCAGCACGTAGTGGGCATGGGGTTCGGAGGCGAAGGACACGTCGGTGCGGCTCGGGTACGCCTCGGTCGCGGTGTGCGAGTGGTAGATCACCACCGGCTCCTCGTCGGCCGCGTCCAGCTCCCGCCACAGGCGCAGGTGCTCGTCGGAATCGAACTCGTAGAAGGTGGGCGAGCGGGCGGCATTGATCATCGGCACGAACCGCTCGGGGCGATCGGAGCCCTCGGGACCGGCCAGGATGCCACAGGCCTCGTCGGGGTGGTCAGCGCGCGCGTGCGCGACCATCGCCTCCACCAGGTCCGCCCTGATCACCAGCACCGTCGCATCCTTCCGTTCGCGCCCGAGGCACCCGGCCGAACGGCCGAAACGCTCCCGTCAACAGGTGAGAATATGCGGGTATTCCCGAGGCGGCCGGTCACCCTCGCGCCCGGGGGCGCCCGGGTCGCGTCACTCGTCGAACAGGTCGCGGTAGGTCGGGATGCCCGCCACCGCCGTCGCGGACAGGATCGCGTCCACGATCGCCCGCTCCACGCACACCGCGGCCGCCGTGCACAGCTGGTCCAGGATCAGCAGATCCGCGGGAAAAGCCGGGGGCAGTGGGAAATTCGGCTGCTGCTCGGCGGTCCCGGTGGCCAGCGCGAACAGCGTGTCGCCGTCCAGCGGGGAGTGCGCGGGCCGGATGGCCCGGGCCAGGCCGTCGTGCGCGGTGGCGGCCAGACGGCGGCAGGCCGCCGGATCCAGCGCCGCGTCGGTCGCGACCACGCCGATCGTGGTGTTGAGCACGGTGCCCTTCACCGCCAGCGCGTTGGCGGCGGTCAGCTGCGCGGCGGTGGGCGCGCGCAGCCCGAAGAACTCGGGACCGTCGGTGCCGGCACCCCACGGGAATCCGGTGCGCGGATCGAACACCGAGCCGACCGGATTCGCCACGATCACCGCACCCACCGTGATGCCCGCGGCCGGGCCCTCCGCGAAACGCACACTGGCCGTGCCGATTCCGCCCTTGATCGACCCGGCCCGCGCGCCCACGCCCGCCCCGGCCGAACCGCGCGCGAACTCTTCTCCCGCGGCGTCGGCGGCCAGGAATCCGGCGTCCGCGTCCGGCCGGATGTTCCACGCGCCCACCGGCAGATCGAAGATGACCGCGCCGGGCACGATCGGCACCACCCGCGCGGGGTCGGCGGGATCCATCGGAATGCCCTCCCGATGCTCCTCCAGCCAGCGCATGACGCCGTCGGCCGCGGCCAGGCCGTAGGCGCTGCCGCCGGTGAGCAGGATCGCATTCGCCTGCCGCACAGTGTTTCCCGGATCCAGCAGGTCGGTCTCGCGGGTGCCGGGGCCGCCGCCACGCACATCCACCGCCGCGACCACGCCGCCCGGCACGCGCACCACGGTGCAGCCGGTGGCAGCGCCCTCGCCGAGAGTGGCGTTCGGATCCAGGAGGCTGTGATGCCCGACCAGCACCCCGCCGACGTCGGTGATCGAATTACGTGGTCCCGCAGTACCGTTCACGGCGCTCCTCGGTGTCTGATTGGCCCTACGCCCCGCTCCGGGCAGGTCGGGGACCTGCTACGGCGCGAGCGCCTGGATCAGCGAGTCCTGCATCCAGGTGAGCCAGTGGTAGACCTCGAGGCTCGGGCCGCGCGGGTCGTCATCCGGGAAATGCTCGGGCGTGTCGGCGTCGATGTCGAGGGCCGTGCCCAGGGCCAGGCGGACGTCATTGAGGGCGGTGAGCCAGGCGTCGGCCTGTTCGGGGTTGATGACGACGCGGCCGCCCTGCGGGGGGAGCGTGTCCAGCACGACCCGGCCCGCGGCCACCTTGGATTCGATGATCTCCGGCTCGTGCAGGCTGCGCAGGGCGCTGTTCAGGTCGGCGCGCTCGGCGTCGGGGGAACCGGGTTCGGGGCGGTGGAAGTCCGGCAGCAGCCGGGCCAGCCGCGGGTCGGTGGGCGGCGTCGAGTTGCCGAGCTGTAGCCCGGTCAGCGCCGCGAGATCGTCCTCGGGGGCCGATTCGGCCCGGTCGATCAGCAGTCCGGTGACCGCTCCGACCAGGGAACGCAGGACGTCCGCCTCGTGGGCGTCCATTTCCGAACGCAGCTTCAGCCCGCCCAGGGAGTTCTTTCTGCTCCACTTCCGCACGGGTTCACCGTAGTCGCCTTGTTCACTCGTCACGTTGCATGGTGGCCCACAGCCCGGCGGCGTGGAGCCGTTGGACGTCGTGCTCCATCTTGTCGCGCGAACCGGCGGACACCACGGCCTTGCCATCGTTGTGGACCTTCAGCATCAGCTCGGTTGCCTTACCTTTGCTGTAGCCGAAGAGCTTCTGGAAAATATAGGTCACGTAGTGCATGAGATTGACCGGATCGTCCCATACGACGGTGACCCAGGGCCGATCCTCTGCTTCCAGAATCTCGGAGTGTTCAATGGCCTCCGGTGTCGCCTGTGCCGACGACAGTGTCGCGCCGACGCCCACCGAACCGGCGGTCATCTCGACAACGTCTTCTTTACACAGACCCATATCAACCAGGGTACGACTCGACCCCAATGAAACAACAGCGGTGCCCATATGCCCTCCGCTTCGCTCCCCCGTTCCCAGGCGGGGGCCGATCAAGCCACAGTCCAGAACGAGGCGGGCCGCGAAGTGCGGGTCTGTCGATAGTCGCTGCCATCGATCCGCGTCCTAGAGTTGGCCACGTGATCATGGCTGACGGACTGACCAGTACTGCATTGCTGACCGACCAGTACGAGCTCACCATGCTGGCGGCGGCGCTGGCGGATGGTTCGGCGCAGCGGCAGTGCACTTTCGAAGTGTTCGCTCGGAGATTGCCGAATGGTCGTCGTTACGGTGTGGTCGCGGGGACCGGGCGTTTGCTGGCCGCCCTGGGCGAATTCCGTTTCGGGGAGCCCGAACTCGCGGTCGCCGCCCAGTTCCTCGACGAGCGCACCCTGGAGTGGTTGCGCGACTACCGCTTCGGCGGGCAGATCGACGGTTATCGCGAGGGCGAGCTGTTCTTCCCCGGCTCCCCCATCGTCACCGTGCGCGGCACCTTCGCCGAATGCGTACTGCTGGAAACCCTGATCCTGTCCATCTACAACCACGACAGCGCCATCGCCGCCGCGGCCGCCCGCATGGTCAGCGCGGCCGGGGGCCGCCGCATGATCGAAATGGGTTCGCGCCGAACCCACGAACTCGCCGCCCCCGCCAGCGCCCGCGCCGCCTACCTGGCCGGCTTCGACGCCACCTCCAACCTGGAGGCGGCCCGCAGCTTCGGGGTGCCCAGCGCCGGGACCAGCGCGCACGCCTTCACCCTGCTGCACAGCGGCCGCGACGGCGCGCACGAGGCGGCGGCCTTCCGCAGCCAGGTCGAGGCCCTGGGCGTGGGCACCACGCTGCTGGTGGACACCTTCGACATCACCCGCGGCGTGGCCACCGCCATCGAGGTGGCGGGACCCGAATTGGGCGGGGTGCGTATCGATTCCGGCGATCTGGGGGTGCTGGCCCGGCAGGTGCGCGAGCAGCTGGACGCCCTGGGCGCCCTCCGCACCCGCATCGTGGTGTCCGGCGACCTGGACGAATACGCCATCGCCGCGCTGCGCGCCGAACCGGTCGACGTCTACGGCGTCGGCACCTCACTGGTCACCGGCTCCGGCGCGCCCACCGCGGGCATGGTCTACAAGCTGGTCGAGGTGGAGGGCGTCCCGGTCGCGAAACGCAGCTCCCACAAGGAGTCTCGCGGCGGCACCAAGCGCGCCGTGCGCCTGTCCCGCGACACCGGCACCGTGGTCGAGGAGATCGTCTACCCGGCCGTCTCGGACCGCCCCGAGTCCGGCCGCTTCGAGGTCCGCGACCTCCAGGTCCCCCTGGTCCGCGACGGCGAGGTGCTCCCCGGCCTGCCGACCCTGGCCCAGAGCCGCGAACTGGTCGCGAAGGGCCTGATCAGTCTTCCGTGGGAGGGCCTGAAGCTGTCGGCGGGCGAACCGGCGATCCCGACGACCTTCCAGGGCTGACGACCGAGCGGCACAATGCACTACGAGACCCGAACCGCTGTGGTTCGCCCAGGCCCCGGGAGGCAGTCCATGAGCCGAGCCCTGATCGTCGTCGACGTCCAGAACGACTTCTGCGAGGGCGGCTCGCTGGCCGTTTCAGGCGGCGCGGCCGTGGCCGAACGCATCACCGAATACCTGGGCGTCTCCGATTACACCGCGATCGTCGCCACCCGCGACTTCCACATCGACCCGGGCGCGCACTTCTCCGCGCAACCCGACTACGTCGACACCTGGCCGCCGCACTGCCGCGTCGGCACCCCCGGCGCGGACTTCCACCCCGCCCTCGACACCACCGCGATCCAGGAGATCTTCTCCAAGGGCGCCTACACCGCCGCCTACTCCGGCTTCGAGGGCACGGCCACCGACGGCGACACCGCCCTGGACGCCTGGCTGCGGGACCGCGGCATCGATGCCGTCGACGTCTGCGGCATCGCCACCGACCACTGCGTACGGGCCACCGCCCTGGACGCCCGCGCGGCTGGCTTCGAGACCCGCGTCCTGCTCGGCCTCACCGCCGCCGTCTCCCCCGGCACCCTGGCCACCGCGCTGCAGACGCTGCGCGAATCCGGCGTGGAACTGGCCGGAACGCTGGAGTGACCCGCCCGGCTGTCGGCGGAAATCGGTCCTGCCGGACGGCCCGCCGAGGTTTGCGCGAGGGTTGTCAGGGCGGCGCAGTAATGTCGTCGCGTGCCCGAACTGCCTGCCGTTCCCAAGCTCCTGGCCACCGCTGTACAGGCGTTGGGAGGTAAGGAACGCAAGGGGCAGCAGACGATGGCCGCGGCGGTCGCGCACGCCATCGACACCGGTGAACACCTCGCCGTCCAGGCCGGCACGGGTACCGGTAAGTCCCTCGCCTATCTGGTGCCGAGTCTGCGCCACGCGGTGCGGACGGGACGGACCGTCGTGGTGTCGACGGCGACCATCGCATTGCAGCGTCAGCTGGTGGATCGCGACCTCCCGCGCCTGGCCGACGCGCTGGCGTCGGATCTGGGCCGGGTGCCGCAGTTCGCGATTCTCAAGGGACGCAACAACTATCTGTGCCTGAACAAGATCAACAGCGCGATTCCGGACGAGCCGGAGCAGGAACTGTTCGACGCGTTCGCCATCTCGAAGCTGGGCCGCGAGGTCCAGCGCCTCAACGAATGGGTCTCCGACACCGAGAACGGCGACCGCGACGAGCTCACCCCCGGCGTCACCGATCGCGCGTGGCGGCAGGTGAGCGTCAGCTCCCGCGAATGCGTGGGCAAGTCCCGCTGCGCGTTCGGCCAGGACTGCTTCGCGGAGAAGGCGCGCGCCGAATCCGCCCAGGCCGATGTGGTGGTGACCAATCACGCGCTGCTGGCCATCGACGCCATCAGCGGCATCCAGGTGCTGCCCGAACACGACGTGGTGGTCGTGGACGAGGCGCACGAACTGGTGGACCGGGTGACCGGCGTGGCCACCGCCGAACTGTCCACCGGCGGCATCAGCGCCGCCGCCAAACGCTGCTCCAAGCTCATCGACGAACAGGAAGTGGACCGGCTCGAGGGCGCGGCCGAGGCCTGGCACGGCCTGCTCGACGACCTGCAGCCCGGCCGCTGGGACCGGATGCCCGACGGCGCGGCCCCGGTGCTGGCGCTGATCCGCGACGCGGCCTGGAACGCCCGCACCGCGCTGGCCCCGCAGGGCGGCCAGGCCGCCGATCCGGAGTCGGCGGCGGCCCGCAATCAGGCGCTGGCGGCGGTGGAGGAGGTGCACGACGCCGCGGTCCGGGTGCTGACCACCTTCGAGGAGGCCGATCCGGCCGCGCACCGCGACGTGGTCTGGCTGTCCTCGGAGGAGATCCGCGGGGTGCCGCGCCGGACCCTGCAGATGGCCCCGCTGTCGGTGGGCGGTCTGCTGCGCAGCCACCTGTTCGGCACCGCCACCGTGGTGCTGGCCTCGGCGACCCTGCAGATCGGTGGTTCCTTCGACAATCTGGCGGTGACCTGGGGCCTGCCGCCGCAGTCGTCGGCGGTGGTGGATCCCGCGCTGGCCAACGGCGCCGAAGCCCCCTCGGACGAGAAAGCGCTGCGCTGGAATTCGGTGGACGTGGGTTCGCCGTTCGATCATGCCAAGTCCGGAATCCTGTATGTGGCAAAGCATCTGCCCGCGCCGGGCCGGGACGGGCTGCCGCAGTCCTACCTGGACGAGATCGAACGTCTCATTCGCGCGGCGGGCGGGCGCACGCTCGGGCTTTTCTCGTCGATGCGAGCGGCCAAGGCGGCCACCGAGATTCTGCGTGAACGGCTCGATACGCCCGTGTTGTGCCAAGGTGACGACGCGACCGGCGCACTTGTCCGGAAATTCGCCGACGACCCGGAAACCTCACTGTTCGGAACACTTTCGCTATGGCAGGGCGTGGATGTCCCGGGGCCGTCGCTGAGCCTGGTGATCCTGGACCGCATTCCGTTCCCGCGCCCGGACGACCCGCTGCTGGTGGCCCGCCAGCGGGCGGTCGAATCCCGAGGTGGCAATGGCTTTCTGTCGATCGCGGCCAATCACGCGGCGCTGCTGCTGGCGCAGGGCACGGGCCGCCTGCTGCGCAGTGTGGACGATCGCGGCGTTATCGCAATTCTCGATTCGCGACTCGCGACGGCACGCTATGGCGGTTATCTTCGAGCATCTTTACCACCTTATTGGGAAACATCCGATCCCCAAGTTGTGACAAAAGCTCTCGAACGACTGACAAATAGTGTCGCACAATTGAAATGACCTGTGAGAACCCTCACAGGAGTAGCTCCTACTTCCGGGTAGAAGTAAATTGGATTTCGATACTCCGGTGAACCCCCAATTCCCACATCGGATGTGTCCGTAGTCCCCGCGCCAAGCCCTGCACGCGGCGCGGGGACCCGAAACTTTTCCGATCGGGTTTCGCTACTTCACCGCAAGGGTGATGAGCGCGGCCGCCACGCCGAGCGCGATCGCGCCGGCCCCCCAGGCCAGACCCTGACGCTGCCACAGACGGCCCGCGTCGAGCGAGATCCGGCCCGGGCCCGCGAACGCGAAGGCGACAGCCACGAGGGCGTAGACCGCGGGCAGCTCCCACCTCGCGAAGCCGCCGCTCCAGGTGACGTTCAGCGCATTGATCATGGTGCCCAGCACGATGGCCGCGGCCAGGGGCGTCAGCAGGCCCAGCGCCAGCAGCAGACCGCCGACCAGCTCGCTCAGCCCGGCCAGGGTGGCGAAGAACTTGCCCGGGTCGTAGCCCATTTTCGCGAACGAGCCCGCGGTGGCGTCCAGGCCGTAGCCGTTGAACCAGCCGAACAGCTTCTGACTGCCGTGCACGGCCAGCAGGCCGCCGACACTGACCCGCACGATGGCGAGGCCGATGTCGATACCGGTCGGAGCCTTGGAGGTGGTGGCGTTCACGGTTGCGGTCATGGCGGGTCCTCGTCTTTCGGTTCTCTACGTTACTCCGGTCGTCCATCCGGACCGTGGTCCGTTTTGGAGCCTACAGCAGGTCCCCAACGAGAGCGGGCGCGAGGCTATTCCGCCTCGCGCCCGAAATCCGGCTCGCTCGAGAGCTCGCCTGCCCTACTCGGCCAGGAACCAGAAGTAGTAGAGGAACACCGCCATCAGCACCCACATGATCGGATGCACCTCGCGCGCACGCCGTTTCGCGATCATGACGATCGGATAGAACAGCAGCCCCATGGCGATGCCGTTGGCGATGGAGTAGGTCAGCGGCATGATGATCACGGTGATGAAGGCGGGCACCGCGAATTCGAGCTTGTTCCACTCGATCTCACCCAGCGCCCGGGCCATCAGCACGCCGACCACGATGAGCGCGGGCGCGGTCACCGCCGAGACGTCGGCGAACACCGCGAAGGTCGGGAAGAAGAACAGCGCGATCAGGAACCAGCCCGCGGTGGCGACCGCGGTCAGGCCGGTGCGGCCGCCCGCCGAGACGCCCGCGGTGGATTCCACGTAGGCGGTGGTGCTCGAGGTGCCGATCACCGCGCCCGCGGCGGTGCCGACCGAGTCGGCGGCCAGCGCCTGCCCGGCGCGTTCCAGCTTGCCGTCCTTGCCCAGCAGCCCGGCCTGGTTGGCGACGCCGATCAGGGTGCCGGAGGCGTCGAAGAAGTCGACGAACAGCATGGTCAGCACGACCACCACCATCTGCCCGGTGAACGCGCCCGGCAGGTGGATGATGGCCTGGCCGAAGGTCTGATCCAGTCCGTGGGGCAGCGCCGCCACCGAGTCCGGCAGCTTCACCAGGCCCGTCACCATGCCGACCACGGTGGTGGCGAGGATGCCGTACAGCACCGCGCCGTGCCAGCCGAGCACCAGGAAGACGACCGTCGCCACCAGGCCGAACAGCGCGAGCAGCGTGGTGCCGTGGTGGAAGTTGCCCAGGTGCACGAAGGTGTTCGGATCGGAGGTGACGATCCCGGCGCTCTTGAGCCCGAGGAAGGCCACGAACATACCGATGCCCGCGCCGACCGCGAGTTTCATCTGCATGGGGATGGCTTCGATGATCTTCTCGCGCACCTTGGTCACCGCGAGGATGAAGAAGATGACGCCGGACAGGAAGGTGCCCGACAGCGCCTCCTGCCACGGAATGCCCATGTGCAGCACGACGGTGTAGGCGAAGAAGGCGTTGAGGCCCATGCCCGGCGCGAGCGCGACCGGGTACTTGGCCCACAGACCCATGACCAGGGTGCCGAAGATGGCGGCGACCGCGGTCGCGGTGAACACGGCCTGGACCGGCATGCCCTTGTCGTGGAGATCGCCGCCGGGGCCGTCGCCGAGGATGCGCGGGTTGACCGCGAGCACGTAGGACATGGCCAGGAAGGTGACGGTGCCGGCCATCAGCTCGCGCTCGAGGGTGGAACCGTGTTCGCTGATGCCGAAGTACCGGTCGACGCGCCCCTTGGTGCGCGTGAGGACGTCGGTGCTCATAGGTGGGGATCTCCAGTCGACCAGGAGGACAGAGGCTGCTGGTCACGCTAGTTGGTCGGACGGGTCGGTTCGCCCACCACCCCGGCGAACTGTGGGCAATCCCACCTGCCAGAGCGTTGGTTTCCACTCACGACCAGCGCAATTGATCCGCAAATAAACTGATTACCGGCCGGTAATTAGAGATCCTTGACCGCCATTGTCTGGGACGTTACAAATACGTAATCCGCCGGGGTTGATCAGGGGAACCGGCCAGGCAGAAGTTGTACGCCAGTGGTTACCGATGTCATCGACGCGGTCGCGGAGTTCGCGATCGACCGCCAATCGCTCTGGGACGTCCTGATCGACCCGCAGACCTACCCCCGGCTATTTCCCGGAATCGGTGCCTGCGAGCCCGCCGACACCGTCGATGCGCACCCCGCGTGGAATATGCGAGTGGGCGGCGCGGGCACCGAGATCCGGGTGGTGCGTATCCATAGGCACATCACCCGCGCGGGCGAGGGTTTCGAACTGCACTACTCCGAACACGGCAGCTTCGCCACGATCCGGCTGCGCGGCGACGCCGGGCACACCCGGATCTACGTCACCTATTTCAAGGCCGCGCCCGTGCATCCGCTGCTCACCCAGCTCCCGAACGCGGCGGTGGCGGCCTGGACGCAGGCCGGGCTGAAACGGGTGGCCGAGCTGATCCAGGGCGCGCCGACGGCCCGCGTCGTCAATGCCGAGGATTCCCGAATGAAGTTGCAGGCCGGGGTGGTCCGGCAGATGGTGAGCTCCGGCGTGGTGCGCACCTATCGCCCCGATGTGGGCCTGCGGCAGATCGGCGGCCTGGCCAAGTGGGGGTTCAGCCTGGGCGGCGGCTACGCGGCGGCGGCCGCGCACTCCCCGCGCCGGGCGGCGGTGATCGACGACCGGTACTCGAGCACCTTCGACCAATTGCACGCGCGCAGTAGCGCACTCGCGGGTGCGTTCACCTCGCTCGGCTTCGGCCCGGGCACGTCGATCGGGCTGCTGTGCCGCAACCACACCGGCATGGTCGAGTGCATGGTCGCGGCGGGCAAGTCGGGCGCGGACGCGGTGCTGCTCAATACCGGGCTGCCCGCGCGGCAGATCGAGGAGATCGTGCAGCGGCACCGGCTCTCGGCGCTGTTCTCCGACAGCGAGTTCGAGGATCTGGTGCGCCACGTGCCCGCCGACGTCCCACGATTCACCACCGACGACGCCCCGCCGGACGCGGGCCGCACCAGCATCGAGGACCTGATCGCCATGCGTCAGGATCCGCCGCGCAAGGCGCCGCGCCCGGGCCGGCTGGTGGTGCTCACCTCCGGCACCAGCGGGACGCCCAAGGGCGCGCGGCGGCCGCACCCCAAGGGATTCGGGACGGTGGCCGCGCTGCTGTCGCGAATCCCGTTCGGCACCAACGAGACCATGTTCATCCCGGCCCCGCTGTTCCACACCTGGGGCCTCGGGGCGCTGCAGATGTCGACGGCCGTACGGGCGACGGTGCTGCTGGGCGATCATTTCGATGCCGAGGACACGCTGCGCCGGGTGGCCGAGCACAAGGTGACGGCCCTGGTGGTGGTGCCGATCATGGTGAATCGGATCCTGGATCTGCCCGCGGCGGTGCGCGCCCGCTACGACCTGTCGAGCCTGCGCATCGTGGCCAGTTGCGGTGCGCCGCTGGACGGTGCGACGGTGCTGCGTTTCCTCGACACCTTCGGCGACATCCTCTACAACGTGTACGGCTCCACCGAAGTGTCGTGGGCGTCCATCGCCGACTCCGCGGATCTGCGGGTGTCCCCCACCACCGCGGGCCGTCCGCCGCTGGGCACGAAACTGGCGGTGCTGGGCCCGGATCGGCGGCCGGTGCCGGTGGGCGCGACGGGCCGCATCTTCGTCGGCAATCACATGCTCTTCGACGGCTACACCGACGCCACCCCGCCCGACGAGGCCGACGGCATGCTCGACACCGGCGATATCGGCTATCTCGACGCCTCCGGCAAGCTGTTCGTGGCCGGCCGCGACGACGAGATGATCATCTCCGGCGGCGAGAACGTCTTCCCGCGCGCGGTGGAGGAAGCGCTGTCGCATCTGCCGCAGGTGAGCGAGGTGGCGGTGGTGGGCGTGCCGGATCACGAATTCGGGCAGCGCCTGGCGGCTTTCGTGGTGCCGCGCCCGGGCTCCGGGCTGGACTCGGAGATGGTGCGCAATTACATCCGGCACCGGGTGAGCCGTTTCTCGGTGCCGCGCGACGTCACCTTCCTGGAGGCGTTGCCGCGCAATACGACCGGGAAGATTCTCAAGCGGACACTGATCGCGCCCGCCTGAGCGCGACTACGGGCTGGGCGAGGCGATCAGACCCAGTTCCGCGTCCGAGGCCAGCAGCGGATGATGCGGCAGGATGCGGATGGTGTAGCCGACCGCACCGGAGATCGGCACCGGCGTCCGGATAGTGAAAACGTCCGCGCCGGAATCATTTCCGGCATGCTGCATGGGGAAGCTGTGGACGTCGGTGAGGTCGTCGCTGGGTGAGACCCGGCCCAGGACCGCCTGCACGCTGACGTCGGCGGGGGTCAGGCCGCCGAGGTCGATGCGGGCCCGCAGGTCCAGTTCCGCGCCGATCACCGGGATGTCGGGTAGCCCGGCACTGTCCACCTGCAGGACTTTCACGGTGGGCCAGGCGGATTCGACGCGGCGGCGGTACACCGACAGGTCCTGCGCGCCCTTGAAGTCGTCGGCCGACACCGCGCCGAAGGCCGCGGCGGCGGGCGCGTAGTAGTCGACGGCGTAGTCGCGGACCATGCGCGAGGCCAGCACCTTCGGGCCCAGGGTTCGCAGAGTGTGGCGGACCATCTCCATCCAGCGCACCGGCAGGTCGTCGTGGTCGCGGTCGTAGAAGCGCGGCAGCACAGCGCGTTCCAGCAGTTCGTAGAGCGCCGACGCCTCCAGGTCGTCGCGGCGGTGCTCGTCGCGGACGCCGTCGGCGGTCGGGATGGACCAGCCGTTCTCGCCGTCGCACATCTCGTCCCACCAGCCGTCCTTGATGGACAGGTTGAGGCCGCCGTTGAGGGCGGACTTCATACCGGAGGTGCCGCACGCCTCGAGCGGGCGCAGCGGATTGTTGAGCCAGACATCGCAGCCCCAGTACAGGTAGCGGGCCATGGAGATGTCGTAGTCGGGCAGGAAGACGATGCGGTGCCGCACCGCCGGATCGTCGGCGAACCGGACGATCTGCTGGATCAGCGCCTTACCGCCCTCGTCGGCGGGGTGGGATTTGCCCGCCACCACCAGCTGCACCGGGCGTTCCGGGTCGAGCAGCAGGGCGCGCAGCCGGTCCGGGTCGCGCAGCATGAGGGTGAGCCGCTTGTAGGTGGGGACGCGGCGAGCGAAGCCGACGGTCAGCACGCGCGGGTCGAAAACCTCGTCGACCCAGCCGAGTTCGGCCGGGGCGGCGCCGCGGTCGAGCCAGGAGGCGCGCAACCGGCGGCGCACCTCGTCGACCAGGACGCCGCGCAGGGCATTGCGGGTGGACCACAGTTCGCGCAGGTCGACGTCGCAGAGCCGTTCCCAGCCGCGGGCCTCCTCGACCAGTTCGTCGCCGATCAGCTCGCGGGCCTTGTCGATCCACTCGCGCGCGGCCCAGGTGGGGGCGTGCACGCCGTTGGTGATCGAGCCGATCGGCACCTCAGCGGCGTCGAAGCCCGGCCACAGCGGCGCGAACATGGAGCGGCTGACCTCACCGTGCAGCTTCGACACGCCATTGGCGCGCTGGGCGAGTCGCAGACCCAGGTGGGCCATGTTGAACACCGACGGATCGGCCTCGCGGCCCATGGCGAGGATGCGGTCCACCGAAACGCCCGGCAGCACCGGGGATTCGCGCTCGCCGTGCGCGCCGCCGAAGTAGCGGCGCACCAGCGCGCTCGCGAAACGGTCGATGCCCGCGGGCACCGGGGTGTGGGTGGTGAACACGGTGCCCGCCCGGACCGCGGTCAGCGCGGTGTCGAAATCCATTCCGGCGACCATGAATTCGCGGATGCGTTCGATGCCGAGGAAACCGGCGTGACCCTCGTTCATGTGGAAGACGTCCGGATCGGGCAGGCCGTTGGCGCGGGTGTAGGCGCGCACCGCGCGCACGCCGCCGATCCCGGCCAGGATCTCCTGTTTGATGCGATGGTCCTGGTCGCCGCCGTAGAGGCGGTCGGTGACGGCGCGCAGTTCCGGATCGTTCTCGGCGATGTCGGAGTCGAGCAGCAGCAGCGGGATCCGGCCGACCTGGGCGATCCACACCCGGGCGCGCAGCACCCGGCCCTCCGGCATGGACACGTGGATGAGCACGGGCGCGCCGGAGTCCCCGTCGGTGAGCAGCCGCAGCGGCAGGCCCATGGGGTCCAGCGCCGGATAGCGCTCGGCCTGCCAGCCGTCGGCGGTCAGCGACTGCCGGAAATAGCCGGAGCGGTACAGCAATCCGACGCCGATCAGCGGCAGGCCCAGATCGGAGGCGGCCTTGAGGTGATCGCCCGCCAGAATCCCGAGCCCGCCCGAATAGTTGGGCAGGACCTCGGTGACGCCGAACTCCATCGAGAAGTAGGCGATCCCGCGCGGCCCGCTCCGCTGCTTCTGGAACCAGCGCGGCCGAGCCAGATAGTCACGCAAGTCTTCGGCGGCGGCATCCACACGCCGCGTGTAGGCCTCGTCCCCGGCCAGCTCGTCGAGCCGTTCGGCGGGCACCTCGCCCAGCATCCGCACCGGATCGTTGCCGACCTCGACCCACAACCGGGGATCCAGCTCCGCGAACACGTCCTGCGTGGGCCCATGCCAGGACCAGCGCAGATTGGTCGCCAACTCGGTCAGAGCTGACAACCGCCCCGGCAAATGGGCACGAACGGTGAATCGACGCAATGCCTTCACGGTGCTTATTCTGCCCTCCGCTTCGCTCCGGGCGGGTTCGCGGCCCCGAGGACTCGATTCTTCCCTCCTCCGCTCCGCTCCCCCGCTCCGAGCGCGGGGCGGCGGAGCGCGGTCCGGAATCGAGACGGCCGCGAACCTTCGGGCGGGTCTGATGCTGGTCAGCGGCATCCCCACTCGGAGCATCCGGTAAGCAACCGATAACGTGTTTCACATGAGCGAGCAGCAGGTCGAGGCACTGGCCCCCGAAGAGCACCATGAGGGCGGGTTTCGGCCGATCCAGACCCTAGGCCGCGACGCCAGCCGGGGTGGGCCGCACTACGGGGAGTTCATCGAGCAGGTGCGCGGGCTGATGGACCGGGTCCGGCTCGCCTCCCCGACCGACGAGGTCGCCCTCGAGGCCATCGCCACGCTGAAGGAGCTCAACGCCAAGCTCGACTCCGCGGTCGGCGACGAGTGGGACGCGCCCGCCTGGCACCGCAACGACCTGCCGGCGCGCGGCAATATCACCCTGCCGCCGTTCCTGATCGACGACGCGAGCGCCGAGGGCGTGCACGCGCGCATCACCTTCCGCACCTTCCACCTGGGCGGCAATGCGGCCGCGCACGGCGGCCACATCGCGCTGGGCTTCGACGACCTGCTCGGCATGACCGTGGCGCTGAACACACGCGCGGTCACCCGCACCGCGTTCCTGCACGTCGATTACCGGTCCATCACGCCGCTGAACACCGAGCTGAGGGTGCACGGCTGGGTGGAGCGGCAGGAGGGCCGCAAGGTGTTCGTGCGCGCCACCCTGCACGACGGCGACCGGCTGTGCGCCGAGGCGCACGGCCTGTTCCTGCTCCTCAAGCCGGGCCAGCAGTAGTCGCTCCGGTAAGTTCGAAGGCGTGACCGGCCGCATCGCCATCGATGACACCGCCCCCGCGATCCCCGGCGGCCGGCCGTCGAAGGCCGTGGTGGGCGAGGTGGTCCCGGTCCGGGCCGTGGTCTGGCGCGAGGGACACGAGGTCGTGGCCGCGACCCTCGCGGTGCAGGGCCCGGATTCGGCACGCACGCAACGCATTCGCATGAGCCCGGAATACGAGCCGGACGTGTTCAACGCGGCGTTCACCCCGAGCACGCCCGGCCGCTGGACCTTCCGCATCGAGGGCTGGAGCGATCCCATCGCCACCTGGCGTTCCGGCGTCGAGGCCAAATTGGCCGTCGGGCAGAGCGCCGTCGACCTGGCCAACGACCTGGAGCTCGGGGCGCGCCTGCTGGACCGGGCCGCGCTCGCGGTGCCGAAGCAGCAGTGGCAGATCCTGCGCGCCGCGGCCGCCGCGCTGCGCAGCGACGCCCAGCTGCCCGCGCGCGTGGCGCCCGCCTTCAGCGCCGAGGTCGGCGAGATCCTGCGGGCAACCCCGTTGCGGGAGTTGGTGACCCACGGGCCGCTGCACACCGTGCAGGTGGACCGGCAGCGGGCGCTGTACGGCTCCTGGTACGAATTCTTCCCGCGCTCCACCGGCGGCTGGGACGCCGCGGGCAAGCCGGTGCACGGCACCTTCGCCACCGCCGCCAAAGATCTGCCGCGCATCGCCGCCATGGGCTTCGACGTGGTGTACCTGCCGCCGATCCACCCGATCGGCAAGGTGAACCGCAAGGGGCCCAACAATTCCCTGACCGCGGGCCCCGAGGATGTGGGCTCGCCGTGGGCCATCGGCTCCGACGAGGGCGGCCATGACGCCATCCACCCGCGGCTGGGCACCGAGGCCGACTTCCTCGACTTCGTCACGGCCGCCCGGGAACTGGGATTGGAGGTGGCGCTCGACCTGGCGTTGCAGTGCGCGCCCGACCACCCGTGGGTGACCTCGCATCCGGAATGGTTCATCACCCTGCCCGACGGCACCATCGCCTACGCGGAGAACCCGCCCAAGAAGTACCAGGACATCTACCCGCTCAACTTCGACGACGACCCCGACGGGCTCTACGCCGAGGTGCTGCGCGTGGTCCGGCACTGGATCGGCTTGGGCGTCACCATCTTCCGGGTCGACAACCCGCACACCAAGCCCGCCGACTTCTGGGAATGGCTGATCGCCGCGGTGCACAAGAAGCACCCGGAGATCATCTTCCTGTCCGAGGCGTTCACCCGCCCGGCCCGCATGTACGGGCTGGCGCGCCGCGGATTCAGTCAGTCCTACACGTATTTCACCTGGCGCACCCACAAGCACGAGCTCGAGGAGTTCGGGCGGGAACTCGCCGCCAAGGCCGACGAGGCGCGCGCCAACCTGTTCGTGAACACCCCCGACATCCTGCACGAGAGCCTGCAACACGGCGGGCCCGGCATGTTCGCGATCCGGGCCGTGCTGGCCGCCACCCTCGGCGCGACCTGGGGCGTGTACTCCGGCTTCGAACTGTACGAGCACCAGGCGCTGCGGCCCGGCAGTGAGGAATACCTCGACTCCGAGAAATACCAGCTGCGCCCACGGCATTTCGCCGCCGCGGCCGCGCGCGGGGAATCCCTGGAACCGTGGCTGACCCGGCTCAACGAGATCCGGCGCGCGCACCCGGCGCTGCGGCAGGTGCGCTGCATCCACTTCCACCACGTGGACAACGACGCGATCCTGGCGTTCTCGAAAATGGATCCGACCACCGGTGACGCGGTGCTCGTCGTGGTGAACCTGAACCCGTTCGGGACCGAACACGGCATGGTGTCGCTGGATCTGCCCGCCATCGGCCGCGAATGGCACGACCGGCCGGTGGTGACCGACGAGATCACCGGCGAGGAATACCACTGGGGCCAGAGCAATTACGTGCGCCTGGACCCGCATCGCGCGGCCGCCCACATCCTCACCCTGCCGCCGGTCCCGGCCGCCGCGCGCACCGAACTCGCCTATCGCAGATCGTTCCGATGAACCGGCGTGACCTCCTGCTGCTGGCGGCGGGCACGCATCCCGATCCGCACACCGTGCTGGGGGCCCACTCGCATCCGGACGGCACCGTCATCCGGGTGCTCCGCCCGCACGCGGACGCGGTCGCGGCCCGCGTCGGCGAGGTGGATCATCCACTGACGCACCGGGATCACGGGGTGTTCGAGGCCGTCCTGCCGTTCCCGGAGCTGTGGGACTACCGCATCGTCGCCTCCTATCCGGGCGGGCGCACCGTGGTCGAGGCCGACGGCTACCGCTTCCTGCCCACCCTCGGCGACGTCGACCTGCACCTGCTCGGGGAGGGCCGTCACGAGCGGCTGTGGGAGGTGCTCGGCGCGCATCCCCGGACCTACCCCTCCTTCGACGGCGAGGTGACGGGCACCGCGTTCGCGGTGTGGGCGCCCAACGCGCGCGGCGTCGCCGTGATCGGGGACTTCGACGGCTGGAGCGGAAACACCGCGCCCATGCGCAGACTCGGCGATTCGGGCGTGTGGGAGGTGTTCCTGCCCGGCATCGGGCCCGGGGCGCTCTACAAGTACCGAGTGCACGGGGCGGATGGGCGTGTGGTCGATCACGCCGACCCCATGGCCTTCGCGACCGAGGTGCCGCCCGCCACCGCCTCGGTGACCACGGCGAGCGCATTCACCTGGGGCGACGGGGAATGGCTGCGGGAACGCGCCCGCACCGACCCGCTGCGCGCGCCGATCAGTATCTACGAGGTGCACCTCGGCTCCTGGCGGCCGGGTCTCGACTATCGCGAGATCGCCGAGCAGCTCGCCGAATACGTTCTCGCCCAAGGCTTCACCCACGTGGAACTCCTCCCCGTGGCCGAGCACCCCTTCGGCGGCTCGTGGGGCTATCAGGTCACGTCCTACTTCGCGCCGACCGCCCGCTTCGGCTCCCCCGACGACTTCCGTTTCCTCGTGGATCACCTGCACCGCAAGGGCATCGGCGTACTCCTGGACTGGGTGCCCGCGCACTTCCCGCGCGACGAGTGGGCGCTGGCCCGCTTCGACGGCACCGCCCTCTATGAGCACGCCGACCCGCGCCGCGGCGAGCAACTCGACTGGGGCACCTACGTTTTCAACTTCGGCCGCCACGAGGTCCGCAACTTCCTGGTCGCCAACGCGCTCTACTGGATCGAGGAATTCCACCTCGACGGCCTGCGTGTGGACGCCGTCGCCTCCATGCTCTACCTGGACTATTCGCGCCCGGACTGGGAACCGAACATCCACGGCGGTCGCGAGAACCTGGAGGCCGTCGCCTTCCTCCAGGAGATGAACGCCACCGTGCACAAGCATCATCCGGGCGTGCTGACCATCGCCGAGGAATCCACCACCTGGCCCGGCGTCACCCGCCCCACCGAGGTCGGCGGGCTCGGCTTCACCATGAAATGGAACATGGGCTGGATGCACGACACCCTCGGCTACCTGGCCCGCGATCCCGTGCACCGCAGCTGGCACCACAACGAGGTCACCTTCTCCCTCACCTACGCCTGGAGCGAGAACTACCTGCTGCCGATCAGCCACGACGAGGTCGTCTACGGCAAGGGCACGCTGTGGACCCGCATGCCCGGCGACGACTACGCCAAGGCGGGCGGGGTGCGGGCGCTGCTCGCCTACCTGTGGGCGCATCCGGGCAAGCAGTTGCTGTTCATGGGCCAGGACTTCGGCCAGTTCCGGGAATGGGACCACGACCGCGGACTGGACTGGCAGGAGCTGGAGAACCCGCTGCACCGCGGCATCCAGGCCCTGGTCGGCGACCTCAACCGGCTCTACGTCGCGAATCCGGCGCTGTGGAGTCAGGACACCTCGCCGGGCGGGTACGCCTGGATCGACGCCGACGACCGCGACAACAATGTGCTGTCGTTCCTGCGGTACGGCACCGACGGGTCGATTCTCGCCTGCGTGTACAACTTCTCCGGGCGGCAGCTCAGCGGCTACCGCATCGGATTGCCGGAGTGCGAACAGGTTTCGTGGTACGAGGTGCTCAATACCGACGCCGTCGCCTACGGCGGCAGCGGCGCGGGCATCCACGGGCCGATCCCGGCCGAACAGCAGCCGTGGCACGGCCGCCCGGTGTCGGCCGCCCTCACCCTGCCGCCGCACAGCGCCATCTGGCTCTCGACCGCCCCACCGGCCCCGCGCGACTGACCGTTCGCTACTCCGGCCATCCGGGGGAACGGCCCAGCACCGCCAGAATCCGATCCAGCCCCGAGGTCCGAGCGCCGGGCACTTCCGGCGCGAACGACGCGCCCGGACGCTCCCGATCCGCGCCCCGCGGGACGGCCTCGGCCACCGGCAGCGCCGCGCTCACCAGGTCATCGTCGAATGCCACGGTCCGGCCGAGCGCCCGCGCGACATCCCACGAGTGCACGACGTAGTCGATGAAGTGGAAGCTCACCGCCAGCGTCCCCGGGATGACGATGCCGTCGCGGATCTCCGGCAGGGGGAACTGCCGTTCCAGCACGCCCGGCTCGGCGAAGGCGGCCAGCACGTGCTGGGCCGCCGCGCGGTATTCGCCGACCGGGTCCGCACCCAGTGGCCGCGGCTTCCACAGCCCGAGGTCACTCTCACCGCGAGCCGCCGCGGCGAACCCGTAGTGCTGAACGATCATGTGCTCCAGCAGATCTCGCAGCGTCCAGCCCGCGCACGGGGTGGCCGCGTCCAGGTCGCCCGAGGTCACCCCCGACACCACGTCGATGCTCGTCCGCACCGCGCGGGCGTCCAGCGCGAGCAGTTCGGTGTCCGAGGCCAGTAACTCTTCGTACGTGCTTATCATACGCACAAGCTTACTAATTCCGATCGATCATGACCAGGAACAATCCGGCGAATTCCACACCAACAGGTCCGCTTCGGGCGCACCCTGGACGGACAGTCGGATCAAGCCCGGGAGGGCCCCGTGGACGAGCGCACCAAGATCACACTGGACGAATCCGAGATCCCGCGGCGGTGGTACAACGTCATCCCGGACCTGCCCGAACCCCCGCCGCCACCGCTGCACCCCGGCACCGGGCAGCCCGTCGGCCCCGAGGACCTGGCCCCGCTGTTCCCCATGGAACTGATCCGGCAGGAAGTGAGCGGCGACCGCTACCTCGACATCCCGGACGAGGTCATCGACGTGTACCGGCTCTGGCGGCCGACACCGCTGTTCCGGGCGCGCCGACTCGAGAAGGCGCTCGGCACCCCGGCGCGCATCTATTACAAATACGAGGGCGTCTCCCCCGCGGGCTCACACAAGCCGAACACCGCTGTGCCGCAGGCCTTCTACAACTCCGCCGAAGGCACCCGCCGCCTGACCACCGAGACCGGCGCGGGCCAGTGGGGCAGCGCGCTGGCCTTCGCGTGCGCGCAGTACGGCATCGACTGCGAGGTGTGGATGGTCCGCGCCTCCTACGACCAGAAGCCGCACCGGCGCACCCTCATGCAGACCTGGGGCGCCACCGTGCACGCCAGCCCCTCCCCGGTCACCGCGGCGGGCGCGAAAATCCTTGCCGACCACCCGGATTCGCCCGGCAGCCTGGGCATCGCCATCAGCGAGGCGGTCGAAGTGGCCGCGGGCGACCCGTTCACCCGCTACGCGCTGGGCAGCGTGCTCAACCACGTGCTCATGCATCAGACCGTCATCGGCGAGGAGGCGCTGAAGCAGTTCGCCGCGGCGGGCGAGCGCGCCCCCGACGTGATCATCGGCTGCACCGGCGGCGGCTCCAACTTCGCGGGCCTGTTCCTGCCGTTCCTGCGCGAAAAGCTCGCGGGCCGAGGGAATCCCGTCATCCGCGCCGTCGAACCGGCCGCCTGCCCGTCGTTCACCCGCGGCATCTATGCCTACGACTTCGGCGACACCGCGGGCTTCACGCCGCTGATGAAGATGCACACCCTGGGCCACGACTTCATCCCCGATCCCGTACACGCGGGCGGTCTGCGCTACCACGGCATGTCGCCGCTGCTCTCGCACATGTACGAGCTCGGGTTGTTCGAGGCGGTGTCCAAGCAGCAGCGCGAATGCTTCGCCGCCGCGGTCGCTTTCGCCAAGACCGAGGGCATCCTGCCCGCCCCCGAACCCTCGCACGCGCTCGCGGCGGTCATCGAGGAAGCCCACCGCTGCACCGCCTCCGGGGAGGAGAAGGTCCTGCTCACGGCACTGTGCGGGCACGGCCACTTCGACATGACCGCCTACGAACGCTATCTGGCGGGCGACATCCCCGATTTCGAACTGCCCCAGCCCCGGATCGACGCGGCGCTCGCCGGACTACCCAAGCTCTGAACAAGATCAGGGAGCTCCCACCGCGGGATTCTGTCCGAATCCCCGCGCCGGGAGCTCCCTGATCCCGGAATCAGTACAGGGCGGCGGCCAGCTTGCGGCGGGCGGCCACGACCAGCGGCTCCGCCGGGTCGAAGAGCTCGAACAGCTCCAGCAGGTGGGTGCGGACCCGGGTGCGGTCGTCCCCGGCGGTGCGCTTGACCTGGGCGATCAGCCGATCGAACGCGGCGTCGGGCTGCTGGTTGAACATCTCGAGGTCGGCCGCGGCGATGGCGGCGTCCAGATCTGCCGGGTCGGCGTCGGCCTTGGCCACCGCGGCCGGGTCGAGATCCTGCACGCGGGAGATGAACTGGACCTGCCGCAGCGCGGCCTTCGCCTCGACATTGTTCGGCTCGGCGGTCAGGATGTCCTGGTAGGCGGCGATGGCGTTGTCGAATTCGCCGCGCTCCAAAGCCTCTTCGGCCGCGACGAAACGGGGATCCTCGGGAATCTCGGGCTCGGCGGCGTCACCCTCGCCGACACCGGGGAGCTTGCCGCGCACGGCGTCCACCACGGCGGCCAGCCACTGCGTCACCTGCTCCTCCGGCTGATTGCCGGTGAAGTCGGCGAGCGGCTGGCCCGCGGCCACCGCGACCACGGTCGGAATGCCCTGCACACCGAAGGCCTGCGCGATGCGCATATTGGCCTCGGCCTCGACGGTGGCCAGATCCCAGTCGCCGCCGCTGCGGCCGACCAGCTGCTCGAGCAGCTTCACCAGCTCGATGCTGCCCGGGCTGCGCTGCGAGTACAGCGCCACCACCACCGGGACCTGGGTCGAGCGCCGCAGCACTCGATCCTCGAAATTGGCCTCGGTGACGGCGTGGTCACCCGGGACCTCCCCCGCGGGGGCGGCCGGCTGCTTGAGAGCGGACAGGTCCACAGCGCCCGACATGGCGGCGGCTGCGGCGGCGGAAGGACGGCGTGCGGGTCGAGTCACGCCATCCAGTTTGTCACGAAGCGACGGCGGCGGGCGCCGGGGCTCCGCTCAGTTCACCGAGCTGACCCGTCTTGATCGCCCACCGCTCGAAGAGCACGGAGGTGAACGGCACCACCGAGGAGGCCAGCGCGAGAAGCGTGGTCTTGCCCGGCCATTCGAACTCACGCGAGGCCAGCAGGCAGTTGATCGCGTACGCCAGGAACACGACGCCGTGCAGCATGCCGAACACCATCACCGGCCACTTGATCGGCTGATCGGCGATGCCCAGCGCGTCGGCGCGCTTCAGGGCCGAGCCGATGAACAGCAGCACCCAGGACGGCACCTCGAGCAGGCCGAAGAAACGCACACGCTTCGCGACCGTGGACAGGTCGAACAGATCACCCATGCCCCCATTCTGCCCGACCGGCTACGACGCCCCGTAGTGGAGCTGGTCACACGCTTTCAGCGTTCGGGAGGGATTTCCGGGGGCCGCGCCCCGAACCCCACAAGGTCAGGTGCGGGGGCCGAACTCCACACCACCAGAGGTGCGAGCGGCGCCAAGCCCTGGCCCCCGAAGGCCGCGAGCCGTGGCCTGCGTCCGAGGGCACCCAAGGCGGGAACACGGGCCAACCTCGAAAATGGCCCCGGCTCCAGTGGAGCCGGGGCCTTTCGGTCGTGCGGGAGGCGCGCTACTTCACGCGGATGATCAGGGCGTCTCCCTGGCCGCCACCGCCGCACAGGGCGGCCGCGCCGACGCCGCCGCCGCGGCGCTTCAGCTCGTTGGCCAGGTGCAGCACGATGCGGGCGCCGGACATGCCCAGCGGGTGGCCGATGGAGATGGCGCCGCCGTTGACGTTCACCTTCTCCGGGTCGATGCCCAGCGTGCGGGTGGACGCGATGCCGACCGCGGCGAAGGCCTCGTTGATCTCGACCAGGTCCAGCTCGGCCGGCGAAATGCCTTCCTTGGCACAGGCTTTCGCGATGGCGTTGGCGGGCTGGTCCTGCAGGGTGGAGTCGGGACCGGCGACGACGCCGGCCGCGCCGATCTCGGCGATCCAGCTCAGGCCCAGCGCCTCGGCCTTGGCCTTCGACATGACGATCACGGCGGCCGCGCCGTCGGAGATCTGGGAGGCGGAACCGGCGGTGATGCTGCCGTCCTTGCGGAAGGCTGGCCGCAGCTTGCCCAGCGACTCCGCGGTGGTGTCGGCGCGGATGCCCTCGTCCTCGGCGAACACGATCGGGTCGCCCTTGCGCTGCGGGATGGAGACCGGCGCGACCTCGTCGGCGAACAGGCCGTTCTTCCAGGCCGCGGCCGCCTTCTGGTGCGAGGCGGCGGCGAAGGCGTCCTGCTCCTCGCGGCTGATCTTGTCGGTGTCGTTGCGCTGCTCGGTGAGCGCGCCCATGGCCTGGTCGGTGAAGATGTCGTACAGACCGTCGTAGGCCATGCTGTCGCGCAGGTTCACGTCGCCGTACTTGAAGCCCTCACGGCTCTTCTCGAGCAGGTGCGGGGCGTTGGTCATGGACTCCTGGCCGCCGGCCACCACGATCTCGTACTCACCGGCGCGAATCAGCTGATCCGCCATGGCGATTGCGTTGATGCCGGACAGGCACACCTTGTTGATGGTCAGCGCCGGGACGTCCATCGGGATCCCCGCGGCGACCGCGGCCTGCCGGGCCGGGATCTGGCCCGCGCCGGCGGTGAGCACCTGGCCCATGATCACGTAGTCGACCTGATCGGGCGCTACCCCGCCCTTCTCCAGCGCCGCCTTGATGGCGATGCCGCCCAGGTCGGAGCCACTGAAATCCTTCAGCGACCCGAGCAGGCGACCCACCGGGGTGCGCGCACCGGACACGATCACGGAGGTAGTCGTCACGTGGGGCCTCACTTACTGTGTGTCGTCACGGCCCCGCCAACCATCGGAGCCGTACTCCACGGTAACTCCAGGCACTTCGGCGGGGGTATGCGGGTGCGCGCTACCGTCACTGCTGTGAGCACTACCGAGAACACCGCATTCATCCCGTCGGAATACGTCGTGGCCGTCGATCACGTGGGAATCGCCGTGCCGGACCTGGATTCCGCGGTCGCCTGGTACCGCGACAATCTGGGCATGGTGGAGACCCACCGCGAGATCAACGAGTCGCAGGGCGTCCACGAGGCCATGCTGTCGGTCCCCGGCACGCCCGAGGGCTCGGTCGCTCTCCAGTTGCTGGCTCCGCTCAACGAGGAGTCCACCATCGCCAAGTTCATCGACCGAAACGGTCCTGGCCTGCAGCAGCTCGCCTACCGCGTCACCGATGTCGAGGCGGTTTCCGCGCAACTCCGTGAACGGGGCTTGCGTTTGCTGTACGCAGAGCCGCGTGGTGGAACCGCCGGTTCCCGCATCAATTTCATCCACCCCAAGGATGCTGGCGGTGTGCTGGTCGAACTCGTCGAACCGGCCGCGAAAACTACTCACTAGTACCGTGTTCCGCCCTCCTAAAGAGGGCGTAACAACATTCGCGGTCGGGTCACCATCCGCGACGGTCAGGCTGTAGTTTGTGGGGCATGTCGTCCACTGAGCCCGATCGCAATCGCTTCGTCGCGCTGCCCTTTACCGTTGTGCGGAAGGGTTATGACCGTGACGAGGTGCGTAACTACTTCGACCGTTTCGATGCCGAGCTAAGGGTCACCGCCACCGACCGCGATGCCGCCGCCGCCCAGGCCCGCAACCTGGCCGCCCAGCTCGAGGATGCCCGGGACGAGATCGACGAGCTCCGTAAGGAAGTCGACCGGCTGTCCGTGCCGCCGACGACCGCCGAAGGCATGTCCGATCGCATCTCCCGCATGCTGCGCCTGGCCTCCGACGAGGCCTCCGAGGTCCGCGCCCAGGCTCAGGCCGAGGCCGCCGAGATGATCTCGATCGCCGAGCAGCAGGCCACCGAAATGCGTGGGAAGTACGAATCGCTCCTCTCCGAGACCAAGGAGAAGCGCGAAGCTCTCGAAATCGAATTCGAGCAGACTCTCGCCAACGCCCGCTCCGAGTCCGCCAAGATCGTCGAGGCGGCCAACGCCGAGGCCGATCGCCTCACCAAGGAGTCCGACGCCAAGCGCAAGGCGACGCAGCAGGACTTCGAGGTCACCATGGCGGAGCGGCGCACCAAGCTGACCCGCGCCATGGAGGAGCTCGAGGCCACCTCCCGCGCCGAGGCCGCCCAGCGCATCAAGGACGCCACCGACGAGGCCAACCGCCTCATCACCTCGGCGACCAACACCGCTGATCGGAAGATCGCGCACGCCAAGGAACTCGCCGAGGAAATGCGTGTCCTCCGCGGCCGCGTCCTGGCCCAGCTGCTCGGCATCCGCGGCCAGCTCGACTCGGTCCCGGCCATGCTCGCCGCCGTCAACCGCGAAAGCGAACTCCTCGACGGCGCACCGGAACAGCGTTCCCTCGCCAAGGGCGGCCGTAAGGCCATCTCCGAGGCGCAGGACGACGAGGACCTCGTCGACGAGCGCGAGAACGCCGACATCTCCGGCTAATTCCACCACCCCGGGCGACAACCCGTTCCGCACCAAGGCCGCCTCCCCACCGGGAGGCGGCCTTCCTTATGCGCGACCGAAGGTGATCAGGACGCGGAACCAGAGGGCAGGTAGCAGAAGATATCGGTCATGGCACTGCCCGCACCGACCGTGCAGGGCAGGGCGGAATCCGCAGGAAGGGTCACATCTCGCGACATCGTGCTCAGGACCGATCCGTCCGGCTTGTACTGCGTCGCGACGATGTGATGCGGGCCGCGAGTCGTCGGCTTGAAGGCGATCTCGGCCGGCGCTTCATAGCCGGTACCGAGGGCGAAGCAGGCCCCGAACCGCGCGGCCTCTCCCGTCCCCGGTGTCACGGGACTCCCAGGCATCGCTTTGCCATTGTCCGTCACATAGATCAGCGGAGCGACAGGACTGCTGCCGGGGGTACACGTGACGTACAGATCGACAGTCCACGCAGCCTGCTCATCCGAGACTCCCTTTGCGGCAGTGACATTCATAGTGATGAGCCCCGCCGAGGCAAGGGGGCTCCCCGCGAGATTCACGGCCAGCGCAGCAAAAACGCTCAGCGAAACGTCAGATCGGGAGCCTAGCGAGGCGGGAGAGGGTGCAGCCGGAAACGATCTCCCCCAATTCCTGGGGCGTCAGGACTCGGGGGTAGTCAGGACCAGCGGCGGGTGATGGTGCGGGTGTTGCGGCCCTTCCAGCATCCGGTGTGCCAGTGGCGGCGGTCGTCCTCACCGCCGTACTCGGCCCAGGCGACGATATGCGGCGTGCCGGGAGGAATCACCTGATCGCAGCCGGGGCAGCGATAGGACTTGGTGGCCCGGGTGCCGGGAACCGTTCGGACGATGAAGGATTCGTCGGTGCCGGGACCATGCTCGGTACGGCCGAAGACATCGCCCAGGGGGCGCGGATCCCCATGGGAACGCGCCGAGTCCTTGGGGCGGGGCTTGCGGCGGGGCATGGGCCTAGAAGAGCCGGAATTCGCTGGAGTCGGTGCCGCGCAGGGCATCGTAATCCAGGGTGAGGCAACGGATACCGCGGTCGGCGGCAAGGGTTTTCGCCTGCGGCTTGATCTGCTGGGCGGCGAACACGCCGGCCACGGGAGCCAGCAACGGATCGCGGTTGAGCAGCTCCAGATAGCGGGTGAGCTGTTCGACGCCGTCGATCTCACCGCGGCGCTTGATCTCCACCGCCACCGTCGCGCCGTCGGCGTCCCGGCACAGAATGTCGACCGGGCCGATGGCCGTCATGTACTCGCGGCGGATCAAGGTGTAACCGGGGCCGAGGGTCTCGATATGCTCGGCCAGCAGCTCCTGCAGGTGCGCCTCGACGCCGTCCTTCACCAGACCCGGGTCCACACCCAGCTCGTGCTTGGAATCCAGCTCGATGTCCTCGACCGTGATCCGGAGTTCCTCACCGGCCTTGTTGGACACCACCCACAGTTGGGTTGTCTCCGAATCGGTTTCCCGCTCCTCCAGCCAGCACGGCGGGCTCATCCAGTTGAGCGGCTTGTAGGAACCACCGTCGGAATGGACCAGCACCGAACCGTCGGCCTTCATCATCAGCAGACGACGAGCCATGGGCAGATGGGCGGTCAGACGGCCAACGTAATCGACCTGGCAACGAGCAATCACAAGGCGCACCGGTCGAGTCTAGTGACCGGGCGGCGGCCGCGGTGACGCGGCCTCGACCCGGCGGCGCCGTACTCAGCCCAGCAGCATCAGGCAGGCGAACAGCGACCCGCCCGCCAGCAACAGGTACTCCGGAACGTTCAACGGCCGCACCGCACCGCCCTGCCGGCGAATCGTCAACCGCCCGATCCCCAGCCCCAGGCACAGCGCCAGGAAGTGACCGACATTGGTGAAGGTGTGCCACAGCACCACCCCGCCCAACGCGAACGACAGCCACGTGGCCGCCCACACCCACCGGCGATGCGGCGGCAGCACGGCCACCAGGGCGCCCACGACGGTCATCGAGCCATAACTGACGCCCACGTCCTGGGCCATGGCGATGCTGCCGGGGATCAGCTGCGACTGCACAGCCACCCACAGGCCCAGCGCGACCAGGACTGTCGCACCGATATGGCCCACGAAGAAAGTGTGCACAAGCTTCACAGCCCCGAGCCTGCGCTCCGCCAACGCGAGCAGGCAGGCCAGCATGGGGACGATGAAGAAGACCGTGGCCGCGCCCTCACCGACCAGGAAGGCGCTGGAGAACAACGTGCCGAAGCGACCGTTGGTGAGATTGTGCAAGTTGGTGCTGGCGTGCAGCAGGATTCGCGTCTCACGGGGAGCGCTCACCATGGTCAGGGCGACAGCCACCGCCATCAGCACACCCACGTAGCTGTAAGTGGCGGGGAGCCAGAGGGCCGACCACCGGAAGCGGCGGGCGGTGACGGGCCGCTGAGGCGCGGGCGCGAGGACCATGCTGTCGATCATTGTCTTTCTCATCCAGCCGGGACTGGTTTTCGGCTGGGAACTCTCTGTGGGTACATACCCGGGAGATACCCGGGAAACATCAGAATACGCAGAAGGCCCCCAGCAGATGCTGGGGGCCTTCGCGAATGATGTTCCGGCGGTGTCCTACTCTCCCACACCCTGTCGAGTGCAGTACCATCGGCGCAGGTGGCCTTAGCTTCCGGGTTCGGAAT